>CAVRWD010000005.1:0-148689 GCA_963724905.1 uncultured Solirubrobacterales bacterium | reverse complement strand
CGTTTATGCCGTGGTGAAAGCCGCCGTGCTTGAGCGCTTCGATCACCGACTTGTAGGCGTCGGCGAGGCCCACGTACTTGCCGACCAGGGCGATCTTCGCGGTCCCCTGCGCGGCGTCGGCGCGGCGACCATCTCCTCCCAATCGCTCCAGGTCGGCGCCGGGCCTCGACGCCGAAGTGATCGAGCACCAGGTCGTCGACGCCCTCGGGCCGGAAGACGAGCGGGACCTTGTAGATGTTGTCGAGTCGCGGGCCGAGATGACGGCCTCCTCGGGGAGGCTCGCGAAGAGGGCGATCTTGCGCCTGATCTCCCGGTCAAGGCCTCCCTCGGAGCGGCAGACCAGGCCGTGCGGCTGGATGCCGATCCGGCGCAGCTCGTTGACCGAGTGCTGGGTCGGCTTGGCTTCAGCTCCCCGGCGTGGCCGACGTAGCGCACGAGGGTTAGTTGGACGACATGCAGCGCTTCGGGCCCAGGTCGATGAGATGGCGGATGGCCTCGAGGAACGGCAGCGACTCGATGTCGCCGACGGTGCCGCCGATCTCGGTGATCACCAAGTCCACCGCCTGCGACTCGGCGACGATCAGGATCCGGTGCTTGTTCTCGTCGGTGATGTGGGGAATCACCTGCCCGTCGCGCCGAGGTAATCGCCGCGCCGTCGCGCTTGATCACCGAGTTGTAGACGCGCCCGCGGTGACGTTGGAGGCGCGCGATGTGTTCTCGTCGGTGAAGCGCTCGTAGTGCCCGAGGTCGAGGTGGGTCCGGCCCCGTCCTCGGTGACGAAGACCTCGCCGTGCTGAAACGGGCTCATCGTCCCGGGGTCGACGTTTATGTAGGGGTCGAACTTCTGCAGCTGGACCCGGAAGCCGCGGCTGACGAGCGTCGCCGATCGCCGCCGAGGCGATGCCCTTTCCGAGGGCCGAGACGACCCCGCCTGTGACGAAATGAAGCCTGTATCGCCCTGCTTTCTACTCATGAACCCTGCCGAGCGAGTCTAGAGATCGCAGTGGCGGATCGACTCGATCGCTCGCGAAATAGAACGCAATTCGCCGTAAATCGTCAGCGCCAGGACCACTGCGAGGGCGATCAGCGGCCGTTTTCGTCGAGCGTCGTCGGCAGCCAGACGCCGGCGATCGCCCCGATCAGGTTGGAGCCGGTGTCGCCGAGCATCGCCCGCTCGCGCAGGGTGAACCAGGCGCCGACGAGCACCGGCCCGGCGAAGATCCCAAGCAGCTCGACCGGCTCGCCGCTCCAGGCGCCGAGGCAGAGCCCGAGCCCGAGCAGGAGCAGCGCCTTCTCGGCCCGGCCGGGCCGCAGGTCGAGCAGGTTGAAGAGGTTGGTCGTGAGGATCAGCAGCGCCACGTCGGCGAGGTACTCGAACGACTCAAGGCCGCGCCCGGAGACGACGTAGGCGGCAAGTGCCAGCGCCCCGATCGCCTTGATCGCACCGGTCGACAGCCGCCCCTCGAGGATCGCTCGCGCGTGACCGCGCCATCCACGTGGACTCCCCTCCTGGGCGCCGGCCCCGAGCGAGTCGTCCAGGAACCCGAGGAAGGCGACCCCGATCACGTAGGGGATCCAGCGCCGCAGCTCGGGATCGAGCAGATCGAGGTCGGCGCGGTCGTTGAGGAAGGCGAGCGGAGCCAGCGCCACGAGCGCGGTGGTGGCGATGATCGCGCCGAGCGGAAAGGCGAGGAGGTGCCCGCGGTAGTTCTCGCGCCGCAGGCCGGCGTCGGCGAGCCCCCTGATGCCGGCCGGGACCATCGCCAGCGCCAGGGCAAAGGACAGCGGCAGCCCGATCCACTCCATCTAGGCGGGAATGCGCATCAGGCGAGCGGGCGCATGCGAGTCGTCGGGGCGCGCACTTACGGAGCCGGCGTGAGCAGGTCGGGCAGCAGGCTGTCGGCGCCTTCCTTGACGCCGAAGTTGCCCTCCGCCCCCAGGAGCGCAAACACCAGGGCGACCTGCCCGGCGACCTGGTCGAGGTTGTCGACCGTGGAGAGATCGTGCGAGGTGAAGAACTGGACGGAGGAGGGGTCGGTGTCGGTGGACTCGACCCCGACCGGCGTCGCCCCTGCGGCCACGATCCCGTCCATCAGGCCCGACTCCATGCGGCCGGTCGCCACCCGGTCGTCGGCGTCCATGTCGCTGGGCTGCTCGCGGACCACGATCAGGCCGTCGAGGTCGCCGAAGCGGCCGCTCGCCCGCGACATCAGCTGGCCACGGACGCGCTCCAGCAGGGTGCCGCCGAGGACGATCTGGCGCCCCACCCCCTGGCCCAGGGCCTCCACCGAGTCGCTGTTCTCATCCAGGTCGGCGAGCCGCGTCTCCGAGAGGCGGCCGGCGAGGCTCCCGAGGTCGGGCGGCTCGGTGACAACGGCGACCGAGACCAGGCGGGCGCCGGTCGGGCGCAGCGCCGTCTCGATCGCCCCCGAGAGGTCGTCCGGAAGCTCGCCGAGCGCCAGCACCCCGATCTCCTGCCCGGCCAACTGGTCGGAGACCAGGGTCGGGTAGACCTGCTGCGCGAAGTCCTCCGACTCATCGAGGCGACCGGCGAGGTCGTCGGACCGCCCCTGGGCCGCCTCGAGGTCGCCCGTGAGGCTCGCCTCGAGGTCGCGCTGGGTGCTGGTGAGGACGTTGTCCCCGAAGCCGACCCCGATCAGGATCCCGATTGCCAGGGCGAGGAAGACCGCCGCCAGGGAGGCCGCGTGGTATCGGGAGCTATAGCCCATCTACAAGCCCAGCAAGACCCGGATCTTGAGCCAGACCAGGTTGACGAAGTCCCTCAGGGGCTCCGAGCTCGCGATCACGACGACGAGCAGCACAAGCGAGACGACGAGGAAGAGCGCGAACAGCTGGCCGCCGACCCCCGGGTTGTAGAGCCGGCTCACCCCTTTCGCGTCGACAAGCGTCTCGCCAATTCGCAGCCGGGTGAGAAAGGTCGAGGACATGCCCTCGCGGCTGCGATCGAGGAACTCGATCAGGTTGAAGTGGGCGCCGACGCTGACGATCAGCGCCGATCCCTTCTCGTAGGCCATCAGCATCGCGACGTCCTGGCTGGTGCCGGCGGCGGGGACGACGGTGTGCTCGAGGCCGAGGTCGAGCAGCCGCTGGCGACCGGGCGCGGTGCCGTCGGGATACGCGTGAACGACAAGCTCCGCCCCGGAGCGCAGGGCCGCGTCGCTTGCCGAGTCCATGTCGCCGACCACGACGTCGGGCTTCAGCCCGACCTCGAGGATCGCGTCGGAGCCCCCGTCGACGCCGACGACCACCGGGCGCACGTCACGGATGTAGGCGCGCAGGGCCCTCAGGTCGCGGTAGTAGGTGGTGCCGCGAACGACGATCAGGGCGTGACGGTCGCGAAAGTTCGTCTGCATCGCCGGGAACTCGATCCGGCCGGTGAGCAGGTCTCCCTCCTGGCGCAGGTGGGCCATCGTGTTCTCGGCGAATGCCGCCAGCGCGTCGTCAACGCGCTGCCGCTGCTCTTCGAGCTGCAGCGCCAGCGCCTCGGCCTCGAGCACGGTCCCGCTCGCCAGCTCCTCGGCGCCGCGAATCACTCTGCCGGCGTCGATCGTCACCGCGTCGCCGTCCTTGAGCTCGTCGAAGAGCGGCGCCCCCGGCGCGTCGACGAGATGGATGCCGGCCTGGGTCAGCAGCAGGGGCCCCGGGTTCGGATAGCGGCCGTTCGAGGAGCTGGAGACGTTGACGACCGCACGGGCCCCCGTCGCGATCAGCTCCTCGGCGGCGATGCGATCGATGTTGGTGTGATCGATCACCGCCACGTCGCCGGGGCCAAGACGCTTTACGAGGTGCTTGGTCTTGCGACCCAGGCGGGCGGTCCCGTTGACCACGCCTCGCTGGCGCTCTCCATTGCGCCGTACCCCCAAATAGCGCCCGAACCTGGAACGGCTGGCGGTTGCCACAGGCTCAGGTTACCCGTGCGCGGAGGCTCGGTTACTGCGCCTTCGACGGCATCGTCGGGACTGCAATAAATGCGGCGGCTTCGCCGCCTGACATGCCCCTGCGGCGACACGGCGTGTCGCCGCCCAACATCTACGCGGCGAGCAGCTCCTGGGCGTGGCGGCTGGCGCTCTCGTCGCCGCGCTCGGCCCCCAGCATGCGGCAGATCTCCGCCACCAACTCGTCGCCGTCGACGCGCTCGACGGTCGCCTCGGCCTCGCCTCTGCGAATCGCCTTGCTGATCCGGAAGTGACCGCTGGCAAGCGATGCGACCTGCGGCAGGTGGGTGATGCAGATCACCTGGCGCCCGGCGGCGATCTCGCGCAACCGCTCGCCTACGGTGCGGGCGGCCCGGCCGCCGAGCCCGGCGTCGATCTCGTCGAAGCACACCGTCGAGGTGCCGGCGCTGCCGCCGAGCCCGGTCAGGGCCAGCATCACGCGGGAAAGCTCGCCTCCGGAGGCTGCGTCGCGGAGCGGAGCCGGCTCGATTCCAGGGTTGGTGGCGATCAGGAAGGTCACGGTCTCCGCGCCGGAGGCCCCGAACCCGTCCGGCGCCGGCTCCAGGACCACCTCCAGGCCCGCCCCCGGCATCGCCAGCTCCTCGAGCTCGGCGGCAACCCGCTTCTCCAGCCTGCGGGCGGCCCGCCTGCGGGAGGTGGTTAGCGCTGCGGCCGCCTCGGCGCGGCGCTGCTCGGCGGCGACCAGGCGGGAGCGAAGCTCGGCGCCCCGCCCCTCGGCATCGTCGAGGCGCTGGACCTCGAGCCGGCAGCGCTCGGCGTGCTCGAGAACCGCCTCGATCGTGCCCCCGTGCTTTCGCTTCAACCGGTCGAGCAGCTCGAGGCGCTCCTCGATCGTCTCCAGGCGCGCAGGATCCGCCTCGACCCGCTCGCCGTAGGAGCGCAGCTCGGCGGCCACGTCGGCCAGCTCGACCGAAAGGGTGGTGATCCGCTCCGCCAGGCGATCCAGCTCGACGTCGACGCCGGCAGATCCGGCGAGCGCCCCCTCGGCCGCCGAGAGCGCCGTCGCCGCGCCTGCACCATCGTCCTCGGTGCCGCTGACCGCGGCGCCCGCCGCGGCGGCGGAAAGCCGCAGGGCCTCGGCGTGGCCGAGCCGCTGGCGCTCTGCACCGAGCTCCGCTTCCTCGGCGGCGTCGGGCGCTGCCGCCTCGATCTCCGAGAGCTCGAAGCGCAGCAGGTCGAGGTCGCGCTCGCGGGCCCCATCGCGCTCGGTTAGCTCGGTGAGCTCGCGACGGATCGTCTCGGCCTCGGCGTGGGCCTCCCGGTAGCTGCGGCGCTTGCCCAGGTGCGCATCCCCGGCGAAGCCGTCGAGCACCTCCATCTGGGCCGAGGACAGCACCAGCTTGCGGTGCTCGTGCTGGCCGTAGAAGGCGAGCAGCCGCGCCCCGAGCAGGCGCAGGTCGGCGGAGGAAGCGGCCCGTCCGCCGACAAAGGCAGCCGTGCGCCCGGCCGCCGAGACCCGACGCCCGAGGACCAGCCCCTCGGCATCCTGCGGCAGCCGCTCGGCCAGCTCGGCCAAGCCCGGATCGGCGGCGAGGTCCTCGGGGACGTCGAAGACGCCCTCGACCCATGCCTCGGCTGCGCCGGGGCGCACGATCTGGGGCCGTGCCTTGCCGCCCATCAGCAGGTCAATCGAGTGGGCGAGCACCGTCTTGCCCGCCCCGGTCTCCCCGGTGATCGCGTTGAAGCCCGCGTCGAAGCGCAGCTCGGCTCGCTCGATCAGCAGCAGGTTCTCGATTCGCAGCTCGCGCAGCATCCCCTGATGCTTCTAGCAGCGGGGGCCGACAGACCCTCCCCGGTCCGCAGTGCCCGGTAGACGGCGATCGAGGCGGCTAATGCGCCAGGTGGCCGAACTTCTCGCTGATGCGCCCGTAAAAGCTCGAGCCCGGCAGCTGCGCGAGGCGGCCCACCCGGTCGCGGAAGCGCACCTCCGCCTCGGCCCCCGGCTCGAGCCCATGCAGCGGCTCGCCGTCGAGCGCCAGCTCGACCGCCTCGCGACCGGTGGCGTTGCCGACCACCAAGACGTCGTCGGGAGCGACCACCAGTGCCCTGGCGGTCAGCGTGTGGGGGGCGATGTAGCTGACCACGTATCCCTCCACCCCCCAGGCGAGGATCGGGCCCCCGTTGGCGAGGTTGTAGCCGGTGGACCCGGTGGGGGTGGCGGCGACGAGGCCGTCGCAGCGCACGTTGCCGACCTCCTCGCTCGCGATCCGGTAGCTGAGCTCGGCCACGCGGCCGTGCGGGCGGCGGCTGAAGGTGACGTCGTTAAAGGCGGTACCAGTCGTCTCGCCCACCGAGGCCTCGAGGCCGGGAAGCGCCAGGACCTCGAAGTCGCCCGCCAGGGCCCTGCTCAGCGCCTCATCGAGCTGGGCCCGCTCGGCGGCGGCGAGAAAGCCGATCGTGCCGAAGTTGATCCCGAACACCGGCACCTCGGTCCCGGCGTACTGGCGCAGCGCCCACAGGATCGAGCCGTCGCCGCCCAGCACGAGGCAGAGGTCGGGCGTCTCCGCCAGGCCATCCTGCACCGTGAGACCGACGTCGCCGTGCTTGGCGGCCTCCTCGGAGGCGGCGACCAAGCGGCAGGAAGCCCCCTCAGCCGCGCGCACCGCTGCCCGCACCCCTTCCTCGGCGTAGGGCGGGTGCGAATGGGTCACAAGCGCGACGGTGCGCACGTCGGCGGCCCCGGCGCTCACGGCTCGACCTCGCGGATCGCGGCCTCGACGTCATCCATGCTCTCGCCGGCGCGCGAGCACCAGATGAAGGTCTCGAGGTTGCCCTTCGGCCCCGGCAGGCCCGAGGAGGCGAAGCCGCGCACCGCCAGGCCGATCGACTGTGCCGCCGCCGCCCCCGCTGCCAGCGCTTCGCGGCGCGCCGCGGGGTCGCGCACGACACCGCCTTTGCCGACTCGCTCGGGCCGAGCTCGAACTGCGGCTTCACCAGGGCCAGGATCTCGCCCTCGCCCTCCACGACCCCGGCGACCGCCGGAAGCACCTTGGCCAGCGAGATGAAGGAGACGTCGACTGTCGCCAGCGAGGGCGCGAATGGAAGGTCCGCGCCCGACAGCGAGCGGGCGTTGAGCCCCTCGATCACCGTCACGCGATCGTCGTTTCGCAGGCTCCAGTCGAGCTCGCCATGGCCGACGTCGACGGCGGCGACCCGGGCGGCGCCGCGCTGCAGCAGGCAGTCGGTAAAGCCACCGGTCGATGCCCCCACGTCGAGGCAGTCACGCCCGCCGGCGTCGATCCCGAGCCGATCGAGCGCGTTCTCGAGCTTCGTCCCGCCGCGGGAGACGTAGCGGCGGCCGGCGCTGACGATCAGGTCCGCCTCCGGTTCGACGAGCTCGGAGGGCTTGACCGCGAAGGGGCCGTCCCGCCCCACCCGCACCTCTCCTGCGCGCACTGCTGCCGCGGCAGCGCTGCGGGAGGGAAAGTCCCCGCGCTCGGCGAGCAGGGTGTCGAGGCGCTGGCGGCTCATCGCGCGAACCGTAGCGCCGCGCAAGCCGCTGGCCGGCAGCAAAGATTTCTCACCTCGTTCATCTCCTGCGCGCTCTGGGCGCCTACGGTGCCGATCTCTGTGCGCGGAGTCACACACAAAGCGCACATACGTTCGTAGCCTCGCTGATTCGATGACTCTGTTCAGAACAGTCCCGCTCGCGATCCACGGCGTGGTCGAGGTGTTGGCCGCAACCGCTTTGATCGCCGCCCCGTTCGTGCTCGGCTTCGGCTATGGGGCAGGCGCGGTGTCGATCGCGACTAGGCGTGATGCTCATGGGCCTGGCGTTGTGGACGCACGGCGAGCAGCGCTCAGTCCCGCTCAGCGCCCACGCAGGCATGGACTACCTGATCGGGACCCTGGCGATCATCACCGGGCTCCTGGCCGCGCTTGGCAGCGCGCCGGTCATCGCAACGATCTTTTTGGTTGGGTTCGGCGCCGCGCATTTGGCGCTGACCGCCTCAACGCGGTTCAGCATCCGCGGTGCCTAACGGACCCGACTACCTCCCACAGATCCACATATAGAGATACATATCTCTCCTCCCTGTAGTACCCCAGAGCGCCCCGCCAAGTGCGGGGCGTCTCTTTTGCCGGGCTAGAGCGGTTTGCGGGCCCCGCGGCCGCCGTCGTCGACGGCCACCACCTGTTGCCAAAGCAGCCGGACATCTCCCAAACCGCGCGCTAGTCCGACGGGCGGCTACTCGTCTTGGCGTGACGAGGTAGTTCGGACCCCGGATATCGGATCGGCGCCCCGATATGTCTCTCCCAGCGACGCACCGCGGATTGTGGAAAGAGACGGCGCTGGCCTGTGACGAAGACCGCCTGAACCCGGGTCCGACTCCCCCTTTCACGCGAAAGGAGAAGTCGTGTCGGCTTGTCCCTTGTTCAGCAGGTGCGGATAATGGGCGGGCGAGGAAGGGTTGTTCGGGAATCCTTCGACCCATTCGTGTTCCTTCTAAACGGCCTACTCCTGTGATCGGATGATTTCCGTGATCTTTGGACCGAATGCCTTCTTCACGAGCGCGTCAGCTTCCTTGTTCCAGTTCCGGGGGACCCATGAGACCTGCGTGCCTTTGAAGTTTCTGAGCGCCTCCTCTGCTTCATCGCGGAGCTTCGCGAGATTGTCCCCCGCGTTCCAAAGCCTGTTCATCTGATTCACGAGGTTCCTAGAATCACTAAAGACGGCCAAGTAATTGACGTCGTGCTCGCGAGCGAGTTCGAGCCCGCGCAGCAGCGCTCGGTACTCAGCCGTTGTTGGACCTTCGACAGGACCTATGCGCTCGGACAGTTCGGCACCCGGGATGGCGGTGCCATTCGGTTCTTTGAGCAGGGCCCCGATCGCACCCTCGCTCAACTCGCCGGCAGCACTCGCTTTATTGCCCCCGTCAATGTGGAGCAAGTAGAGGCCCTTTTTCCTGCTTAGTCTCGTCGCTCATGAGGAGCTCCTTGGTCTCGACCGATGTCGCTTCGACGATGTGGACCGTCCACTCTATGGTCGGTCCGTCAGACATGTGAGAGCCCTCCGGGTCCGAGCAAGATGCTCACGCCGACTCCTGAACTGCGCTGTCGCTCTGCGCGACGCGGAGCAGCGCCAGCGCGCGGCGGGTCACGCAGAGGGAGAAGCGGGTCTGCCTGATGTAACGTCGGCACGGTGCCCGAGACTGGAGGGGGCGCATGGCGAGCGATGAGCTGAGCACCGATCTCGACGCGTTCGATCAGTTCGAGGCGAGCGCATGGGAAGAGCGAGTAGAGGGGTACGCGGGTTTCTTCGGCGCCATCACCGGCCGGCTGATCGAGCCGCTGCTGAATCTCGCCCGCGTTGGTCCGGGAACGCGCGTGCTCGACGTGGCGACCGGGCCCGGGTACGTGGCGGCGGAGGCAGCCCGCCGGGGGGCTACGGTTTGGGCCGTCGACGTCGCCGAAGCGATGGTCGCCCGGGCCGCCGCAGAGCATCCGGGCATCGAATTCACGCGGGCGGACGCGCAGTCACTCCCCTTCGAGGATGGGACCTTCGATGCAGTCGTCGCCAACTTCGGGCTTCCCCACTTCGGCCGTCCGGAACTCGCCGTCGCCGAGGGTGTACGAACCCTCGTTGCGGGGGGGCGGTTGGCCCTGACGACCTGGGACTCTCCCGCAGAGATGCGCATGTTCGGCGTCTTCTTGGAGGCGGTCGCAGAGGCTGGGGCGGGACCGCCTGACGGCCTCCCCCCGGGTCCTGATGTCTTCCGGTTCTCCGACGACGAAGAGTTTCGGCGACTCCTCGAAGAGCAGGGCCTCGTCGACGTGGAAGTGCGACGCGTGGCATTCACGCACCAAGTTGAGTCGTTCGAGGACTTGTGGAGCGCCCTGCAACGCGGGACGGTTCGGATGGCCTCCCTCATCCTCGGCCAGCCGGAGCCGACGCGGGAGCGTATCCGCGCGGCCCTCGAGCACCGCCTGGCCGCCTACAGCACTGAGGGGCGGTTCCGCGTGCCGATCTCGGTGAAGCTCGCGGTCGGCCGCACGATCGGCTGACACCGGAATCCTGAGTGCCTAGGCGAGGTAGACGACACGGATCGGGAGTGAATCAGCGAACGCGAACCAGGGCCCGATCATCCGCCGGGCCGGCGCTTACGAAATTCGAGGCCTCCGGTAAGTACTTCCGCTTCGCGCGACAAGGAGCACCATCGCACGGCAAGCAATCTGTGCGTCAGTTGTTCGCCAGTTGTTCGCCAGTCAGACACCGAAACAACCGGAAACAATCGGGTCTAACTGGCGCGATTCGTGCCTGAGAGCGACCTCCCCTGGTTAGAGGCCGATTTCTCTCCTCCCTGTAGTACCCCAGAGCGCCCCGCCAAGTGCGGGGCGTCTCTTTTGGCATACCAAGATTCGGGGCTACTGCCCTGGCGGTGCGGCCCCCGGATCTGATCCGCTACCGGCTCGACGGGCACGCAGACGCTCTCTCGCGCTCGGGGCGTCCGCCTTCTGCTTGATGTACTGCTCGGCGACCGAGCTTCAGCGAGCCCCAGGTCTAGCGGACCAAGCGCCCTAGGGCCTGCATCAGCTCCGTCGTCATCTCCTGGCGACGCTTCGGGTCCGTCCCCTGGGCCATGCAGTGCTGGACGTGGCCGTCGGCGAGCCCGAGGGCGATCTTGTCCAAGGCCGCCTGAACGGCGGCGACCTGCTGCAGGATGTCCGGGCACCATCGGTCGTCGTCGACCATCGCCTCGATACCGCGAACCTGGCCTTCGACCCGGCGCAGGCGGTTCTGCAGCTGATCCTTGCTGGCGGAGTACCCGCGCGTCTTGCTGGGTGTGGTGGTGGTTGGCATCGGAGGGAGTGTACTCCCCCCTAGTATGACCGCATCCTAGGTCGTCAGCCAGCCATGGCGCCGTCGGCCGCCCGGCGCAGCTCCTCGATGTCGAGCTTTCGCATCTTCAGCATCGCCTCCATTGCGCGCTGGGCGCGCTTGGGGTCCGAGTCGGCGAACAGCTCCTCCATCCCGGTTGGCACCACCTGCCAGGAGAGGCCGTAGCGGTCCTTGAGCCAGCCGCATTGGCTCTCCGACCCGCCCTCGGTCAGCTTCTCCCAGAAGTAGTCGACCTCCTCCTGGTCCTTGCAGTCGATGAGCAGGGAGATCGCCTCGTCGAACTTGAAATCGGGCCCGCCGTTTATGCCGGTGAACCGCTGGCCGTCGAGCTCGAAGTCCACCGTCATCACCATGCCCGCCTCGCGGGGTCCAGCCTCCGTGTAGCGGGTGACGTTGACGATTCGCGAGTTCTCGAAGAGGGACGTGTAGAACTCGGCGGCCTCCTCAGCCTCGGTGTCGAACCAGAGGTTGGTGGTGATCTTCTGCGGCATGGGTGTGTCCTTTCGTTCGGCGGGACCAGGTCTCGATGACCGTATTGACAACTAGACCGCCTCGAAGGGGGAAATTCATCGGACCGGGCAGGGGCCGGATCGCTGTGAGAGATTGAGGCCCGTGGCGAAACCGCGCCTCCTCCTCTGCCCCCAGTTCACCGAGCTCGAGTGGCCGATCGCACCGATGCTCTCGGAATGGGCTGACGTGGCGACATTCGACGTGCCGGGGGTCGGCGAGGAGCCGATTCCCGGCGGTGACGCCTCGAAACTCGACCGCGAGATGGCCGTGCAGCGGGGGCTGCAAGAAGTCGAGCGGAGAGGCTGGGATTCCTACTTCGTCGTCGGAGACGCGTTCGGCACCGCTACCGCCGCCCGGGTAGCGAGGGCCGACCCCGAGCCGGTGCTGGGGATCGCACTCGGGCACGCTGCCCCGAGCCTTGACATGGAGGGTGAGCGCGCTCCGGTCAACCGCGAGGTCTGTGCTGCGATGACCCAGCTGCTTCGCACCGACTATGACTCCTTCGTGCGCTTCGGGATCACCCAGTTCACGCGGGGCGGCTTCGACGAGGAGGTATCGGGGCAGATGGTCGAGCGCTTTCCGGAGAGCGAGATCGCGGCGGGCGTCTGGGAGATGCTCCTGCATCAGGAGGAGCCGATCGGCGAGATCCTGCTCGAGCTCGACAAGCCAATGCTGCTCGCCAAGCACGAGGGCTGCCTGGTCTTCAGCCCCGAGGGCTACGAGGATGCCGCAGCGGCCTTCCCTCAGGCCCGCAAGGCGGTCGTTGCCAAGACTTCGGGCGGCAGCGAGGAGTTCGCCGCCGAGTTAAGAGACTTTTGCGAAGAGGTCCTGGCCGACGCCTGATCGACGAACGGACGAGTTTGCTCGTCCGAATGCCCGGGTAGACCACCGGGCATGACATTCGCGGGAGCCATATTCCTGATCGTCGCCGGCGCGATCCTTCGCTTCGGCGTCGACCTCAGCATCGAGGGCGTGAACGAGAACGCCATCGGCCTGATCCTGATGATCGCCGGCGCGGTCGGTCTTGTGATCGCGTTCTTTCTCACCTCGATCTGGGCCAAGCGCGGTCGGCCGGTCGACCGCTATCCGGACGAGCCCCGCTACTAGCGGGGGCGAGCTCCGGGAACAGGCGCGAGCGAGCGCCTAGCCCGAGACGGGCGCGGGTGAGCGCAGCGCTTCCAGCACCCGCTCGGCGACCGCCTCGCCGGTGAAGCCGACCTCTTCGCGCAGAAGCGCCGGCTTGCCGTGGGTGACGTAGCGGTCCGGAAGGCCCACGCGCATCACCCGGGCTCGCGACCCCGGCTCCGCGAAGGCGTCCTCGAGATGCTCGAGCACCGCGGATCCGAAGCCGCCGGGCAGCACGTTCTCCTCCACGGTCACGACCAGCTCGTGCTCGCGGGCCAGGCGCCGTACCAGCTCGGTGTCCAGCGGCTTGGCAAAGCGGCCGTCGGCGACCGTGACGCTGAGGTCGTGTTCGCCGAGCCTCGTCGCGGCGTCGAGCGCCACCTGCACCCCGTATCCGTAGCCGAGCAGGGCAACCCGCTCGCCCTCGGCGAGCAGCTCGCCGACGCCGATCTCGATCTCCTGCGGGCGCTCGGGAAGCTGCACGCCCTCGGCAGCGCCGCGCGGGTAGCGCAATGCGACCGGGCCGTGGTGGGCGAGGGAGGTGCGCAGCATGTGCACCAGCATCGCCTCGTCACGGGGAGCCATCAGGGTGATGTTGGGAAGCGGCCGCATGTAGGAGATGTCGAAGGCCCCGTGATGGGTCGGGCCGTCGTCTCCGACCAGGCCGGCGCGGTCCATCGCGAAGACGACGTCCAGCTCCTGCAGGCAGATGTCGTGAACGAGCTGATCGAAGGCGCGCTGCAGAAAGGTCGAGTAGATCGCGCAGACCGGCTTTGCCCCCTGAAGCGCCAGTCCGGCGGCGAAGAGGGCGGCGCTCTGCTCCGCGATCCCGACGTCGTAGTACTGCTCGGGGACCTCCTTGCAGAGCTTGTTGAGGCCCGTCCCCCCCGCCATCGCCGCCGTGATCCCGATCACCCGCTTGTCGCGCTGGGCCTCGGCGACGAGCGCGTCGGCGAACACGGCCGTGTACTGAGGCGGCGCCGGCGGCTTGGGGTCCTCGAGCTTCTCGGGGGCGATCGAGTCCGGCGCGTCTGACTCCTTCACGGGAACCGGCTTCGGCTTTGCTTCTGCTGGCTTTCCACCGACGATCGAGCCGGGCTTCGCCGCATGCCACTTCTCCATCCCCTCCAGGCCGCCCTCCTCAGCGGGGGCGAAGCCCTTGCCCTTGACCGTGTGGATGTGGACGACGACGGGGCGGCCGGCCTGCAGGGCGCCGTCGATCGCGCTGCGAAGCGCGCCCACGTCGTGCCCGTCGATCACGCCGACGTAGGCGAGGTCGAGCTCCTCGAAGAGCAGGCCTGGCGCCAGGTACGCCTTGATTGCCGACTTGATCTCCGGCCCGAGGCGCTCGATCCGCTTCCCGAGCCCCAGCGGGAGCATGGTCAGCTTGTCCTCCACCCCCTCGCGCGCCTGGTAGAGGCCCGGGTTGAGGCGCACGCGGTTGAAGGATCTCGAGATCGCCCCGACGTTGGGTGAGATCGACATCCCGTTGTCGTTGAGGATGATCACGATCGGCGTCTCCAGGCCCCCGGCGTTGTGCAGCGCCTCGTAGGCGACGCCGCCGGTCAGGGCGCCGTCCCCGATCACGGCGACGACGCTGCCGTCCTCTCCGATGCCTCGCCGCATCGCCTCCTTGAGCCCGACGGCGTAGCCGATCGAGGTCGACGCGTGCCCGGCGCCCATGATGTCGTGCTGGGACTCGAACAGGGAGCAGAACGGCGCCAGCCCCTCGTACTGGCGGATCGTCGAGAGCTGGTCCCGGCGCCCGGTGAGGATCTTGTGCGGGTAGGCCTGGTGCCCGACGTCCCAGAGGATCTTGTCGCGCGGCGAGTCGAGCAGGCTGTGCAGGGCGACGGCCAGCTCGCAGGTGCCGAGGTTGGCGCCGAAGTGGCCCCCGATCTCGCCGATCACGTCGATGACGTAGCCGCGAACCTCCTGCGCCAGCTGCTGGAGCTGCTCGTCGTCGAGGCCCTCGAGGTCCGAGGGGCCGTCGATCTGGTTCAGCAGCTCGAAGCTAGGTTGGCTCGTGTCGGTTTCGTCGCTCATGCGTGACGGGTGTAGATGAAGTCCGTGATCAGCTCGAGGTCGCGACTGCCCGGCCCGGCAGCGGCGAGAGCCCGGCGCGCGTTTGCGTGTGACTCGGTGGCAAGCTCGCGGGCACGCTCGAGACCGAAGAGGCTGACGTAGGTGACTTTTCCATGGCGCTCATCGGAGCCGCGGGGCTTTCCGAGCTCTGCATCGCTCCCGGTGACGTCGAGGATGTCGTCGACGATCTGAAACAGGACGCCGAGCTCATCGGCGAAGCGGCGATAGGAAATTGTCTCAGGTTCGGGCACTCCCTCCAGTACCAGTACGGCGCCGACGCTGGCGGCGATCAGCCGCCCGGTCTTCAGCCCGTGAAGCGCCCGCAGGCCCTCCGCATCGAGATCTGACTGGGTGACGTCGACGTACTGGCCGCCGACCATCCCGGTGACGCCGGTGGCCCCAGTGAGCTCACCGAGAGCCTCCAGCACCCGCTCCGGAGGCCCAGGCTGGCTGCAGAACAGGTGCACCGCCTCGGCGAAGAGGCCGTCCCCGGCGAGGATCGCGACGTCCTCGCCGAACTTGACGTGCGAGGTCGGCCGGCCGCGGCGCAGGTCGTCGTCATCCATCGCAGGCAGGTCGTCGTGGATCAGCGAGTAGGTGTGAACCAGCTCGATCGCGGCGGCGGCGGGCAAATAGCCCGCCGGGTCGGCGCCTAGGCCGCGCGCCGTAGCGAGGGCAAGCACCGGCCGGATCCGTTTTCCCCCTGCGAGCAGCGAGTAGCGCATCGCCTCCTGCAGGCCGCCGACCGCCGGGTCGCTGGCGAAGCTCAGGCCCTCGAGGCGGGCGTCTACGAGCTCGCGCAGGTCCTCGGGGTACTCACTCATCGGCGGGCGCCTCGTCCAGCGCCCGGTCGACCTCCCGCGAGGCCTCGGCGGCGAGCTCGGCGGCCTCCTTGCTCAGCGCCGCGGCACGATCCTCGTCCAGCTCGGAATCGGAGAGTTCGGCGCTGATCGCGCGCAGGCGCTCGGTGATCTCGGCGAGACGGCTCATGCGGAATCCGTCCCCTCGGGCTGCCCGACCGGGGCGAGCTCTCGCGCCGCGGCACCCAGCACGCCGTTGACGAAGCCGGGCGCGTCAGCGCCGCAAAACTCCTTTGCCAGCTCAACCGCCTCGTCGATCGCGACCTCGGTCGGGACGTCTTCGCGATGCAGCACCTCATAGAGCGCCACCCGCATGATGTTGCGGTCAAGCGGTGCGATCCGCTCCAGCGACCAGCCCTTGGCGTGCGCGGCGATCGTCGCGTCGAGCTCGGAGCGATGCTCCTGGACTCCCTCGGCGAGCTCACGGGTGAAGGGCTTCGCGGCGGCTGGGATCAGCTCCTCGAGCGGGCGCCCGGTGACATCGTGCTGATAGGAGGCAAACACGGCCTCGCGGCGCTGGTCGGAACGGCGCATGAAGGAAGCTTAGGCTCCAGGTCGCAGCGGCAGATGCCCCGTCAGGCCCTTGAGACGTACTCGCCGCTGCGGGTGTCGACCCGCACCTTCTCGCCCTCCTCGATGAAAAGCGGCACCCGCACGACGACTCCCGACTCCAACGTCGCCGGCTTGTCTCCCCCACCGGAGGCGGTGTCCCCCTTCACGCCGGGCTCGGTCTGGGTGACTTTCATCTCCACCGCGCTCGCCACCTGCACGTCGGTGGGCCGCTCGTCGACGAACAGGACGTCGACCTCGTCGTTGGGGAGCATCCAGCTCATCGCTTCGGCCGCCAGCTCGCGTGGCAGCTCCAGCTGCTCGTAGTCGCGGGCGTCCATGAAGACCGCCGTGTCGCCGGACTCGTAGAGGTAGCTGCATCTTTCGCGTCTCGGTGTGCACGGGACGGAACTTCTCCCCCGCCCTGAAGGTCTTGTCGATCACGCTGCCGTCGGCGATCCGGCGCACCTTGGTGCGCACGAACGCACCGCCCTTGCCCGGCTTCACGTGCTGGAACTCGATGATCCGGTACACGGTCCCGTCGATCTCGATGTGGCTGCCGTTGCGGAACTGGTTGGTGGAGATCTGCGCCATGCGACGGGGGAGGGTAGCTTGCGCCGCCTGCAAGGATCAGCTCCGATGGCGACCGCAAACGACGCATCGGGGCGGCGGCTGAGCGCAGCGCTGCGCGAGGACGAGCGGGTCTCGCCGCTGGAGCTCTTCTTCGACCTCGTCTTCGTGCTCGCGATCACCCAGTGCACGCAGCTGATGGCGGACAAGCCGACCTGGGAGGGAATGGCGGAAGGGCTGCTGGTACTGGCGCTGCTCTGGTGGTCATGGGTCGCCTACGCCTGGCTCACCAGCGTCGTCGACCCCGAGGACGACGCGGTGCGGATTTCGATCTTCGCCGCGATGGCGGGGCTGCTGATCGTCTCGCTATCGGTGCCCGATGCGTTCGGCGACGAGGCGCTGACATTCGCCTGCGCCTACGGGGTCGTGCGGGCGGGGCAGATCGCGCTCTACCTGCTCGGAAGCCGGGACAACCCCGCCTTGCGCCACTCCATCTTGGGCCTTGCCGGCAGCACCGCCATGGGCGTTGGGCTGCTGGTGATCGGGGCGCTGCTTGGGGGAACCGAACAGGGAATCCTGTGGGCCGTTGCCCTGGTCCTTGACGTCGGTGGCCCCTATCTCTTCGGTGCCGAGGGTTGGACGCTCGTGCCCGGGCACTTCGCCGAGCGCCACGGGCTGATCATCATTATCGCCCTCGGAGAGTCGATCGTCGCGATCGGCGCCGGCGCCGAATCGGCCCTGACCTTCGAGATGGGAGTCGCAGCGGTCCTGGGGATCGGGATCGCAGCCGCGCAGTGGTGGCTGTACTTCGACGTCGTCGCCCTCGTCGCCGGCCGCCGGCTCGCCGAGGCCCCGGAGGGGCGTGAGCGCAACGAGATGGCCCGCGACTCCTACTCCTACCTGCACTTCCTGATGATCGCGGGGATCGTGCTCGTCGCGTTGGGACTGAAGAAGATCCTCGGCGACGTCGACGACCCGCTGAAGACGGTGCCGGCCTTCGCGCTCTGCGGCGGGCTGGCGATCTACCTGCTCGGCCACGTCGCCTTCCGCTACCGCCACGTTCACACGATCAACCGCCAGCGCCTGATCCTGGCAATCGCTCTGGTGGCGCTCTTCCCCCTCGCGCGTGAGGTCTCCCCTCTGATCGTCCTCGCCCTGCTCAACCTGGCGCTGGCGGCGATGATCGTCTACGAGACCCGCAGATACGGAGAGCGGCGCAAGCAGTTGCGTCGCGAGATCGGCGCCGAGGCGCCGTCGGCCTGAGCGGCTAGTCGACGATCGGCGACGGCTGCCGGGCGGTGCGGATCGCGCCGATGCTCGCCGCGACCACGAGGGAGATGCCGGCCGACTCGGCCAGGCTCAGGCCCTGATCGAGCGCGATCAGGCCGACCAGCGCCGCCACCGCCGGCTCGAGGCTCATCAGCACTCCGAACGGGGCCGGTGGTATTCGCCGCAGGGCCTCGATCTCGGCGGCATATGGGACGGCGGTGCTGAGCAGGGCGACCGCGGCGGCGGCGGCGAGGACGGCAGGGGCGAGAAGGTCGGCTCCGCCGGAGGCCAGGCCGAACGGCAGCTGGATCAGGGCCGCGACGATGACGCCGAGCGTCAGGCCCGAGGCGCCGGGGAAGACCTGGCCCAGCCTGGCGCCGAGCAGGATGTAGGCGGCCCAGCCTAGTGCGGCCACTCCGGCCAGTCCGATCCCGAGCAGGTCGGCACCGCCCCCGAACGGATCGGCGATCGCAACCACCCCGAGGGCCGCCATCGCCGCCCACAACAACGAGAGCGGCCCGCGGCCGGTGATCACCGCCACCGCGAGCGGGCCGAGGAACTCCACGGTCACCGCGATCCCAAGCGGTATGCGGTCGATCGCGGCGTAGATCGCGAGGTTCATGACTCCCAGGGCGACGCCAAACGCGAGCCCCAGCCGCAGATCCGATCGCGGCCGGCCGCGAAGCGTCGGTCGCCAGATCGCCAGCAGCAGCGGAACGGCGAGCAGGTTGCGCAGAAGAACGGCTCCCGCGAAGCCGACCTCGTCGAAGATCGAGATCGCGACCGCGGCCCCACACTGAATCGAGACGATCGCCAGCAGGACGAGGGCGACCGCGGAGCCCGAGGTCCTCACTCGACCTCGCGCAGCTCCTTCGATAGCCCGCTGAGGTTCTCATGGCCGCCGTCGGTGACCACGACCAGGTCCTCGATCCGCACCCCGAGCTTCGCCGGAACGTAGATGCCCGGCTCCACCGTCACCACCTCGCCCGACTCCAGCACCTCGTCGGAGCGATGCGAGAGGCGCGGCGCCTCGTGGACGTCGAGGCCGACGCCGTGCCCGAGGCCGTGCCCGAAGTGCTCGCCGTGGTCGGCGTCACCGATGATCTTGCGGGCGATGCCGTCCACATCCTTGGCGCTCTTGCCCGCCGCGACTCCCTTCAGCGCCGCCTCCTGGGCTCGCAGCACGAGCTCGTAGATCTCGCGCGCCTCGGCGGCCGGCTTGCCAATGGCGAAGGTCCGGGTGCAGTCGGAGCAGTAGCCGTCCAGCTGCGCGCCCATGTCGATGATCACCATGTCGCCGCTACCGATCTCACGTGCTCCCGGCTCGGCATGCGGCATCGCTCCGTTGGGCCCCGCGGCGACGATCGGCGGGAAGGATGGCTCGGCCCCCTGCTCGCGCATGCGGGCGACCGCGGCGCGGGCGACCTCGTCCTCCCGCTTTCCGGCCAGGCCCTGCTCGAGCGTCCACTCGTAGATGGAGTCGGCGAGCTTTGCCGCCTCGGCGATCGCCTCCAGCTCCTTGTTGTCCTTGACCCGGCGCAGCTTCTCCGGCAGGCCCCCCGCGGGCTGGAGCTCGGCGCCATCGGGGGCCTTCTCTGTCAGCTCGCGCAGCGCCCGCACGCTCAGGTGCTGGTCCTCGAAGCCGCACTTCCCGGACAGGCGCTCGGCGAGGCCGGTCGTCCACTCGGCGCTCACCGCGACCAGCTCCCAGCCGCCGATCTCCGAGGCCGCCCGCTCGATGTAGCGAAAGTCGGTCAGAAAGGCGCGATCGCGGGGGCCGCTGATGCAGGCGCCATTGGTGCCGGTGAAACCGGTCAGGTAGCGGACGTTGACGAGGTCGGTGACCAGCAGCCTCTCCAGCCCCTCCTCTGAGACCAGCTTCGCCAGCCGGTCGGCGCGCTCGACGCTCACGGTGTGCAAGCCCTCGATCGCACTAGTCGCCGAGCTCCTCCGCCACCATCTCCAGCGCCTCGCGGTAGCCGTCGACTCCCTTGCCGGAGACCTGCCCGACCACGATCCCCTCGAAGACCGATTCGCTGCGCCAATCCTCGCGCGAGTGGATGTCGGAGATGTGCACCTCGACCGCCGGGAGGCGCGCCAGATCCAGCGCATCGGCGATCGCGCGGCTGTAATGAGTCCAGGCGCCGGCGTTGACGATCGCGGCGTCGGCGGTCTCCGGCAGGCGGTGCAGGTGCTCGACGAACTCGCCCTCGCTGTTTGATTGAAAGAACATCGCCTCGAGCTCGAGATCGCGCGCCCAGTGCTTGATCCGGTTCTCGAGCTCGGTCAGCGCGATGCCGCCGTAGACCTCCGGGTCGCGGCGCTCGAGCACGTCGAAGTTGACCCCGTGCATCACCTCGACTCTGTTGCGCCCTCCGGTCAACCGATCAGCTCCACAATCGAGTCCCGGACCCTATCCGGGTCGACGAGCTGTCCCTCGCGCGGATCGCCGGGCTCAGACAGCAGTACGAAGCGCACTCCCTCCGCGTCGCGCTTCTTGTCGCGATCGACGGCGACTTGGATCGCGGTCGCGTCGGTTCCCTCGATCCGGGTCGGCAGCCCCGCGGCCTCCAGCAAGGTCAGAACCTCGTCGCGAAGCTCCCCGGCGTCGGATAGCCGCAGCGCCGCAAGCAGCCCGAGGCCGACCGCTTCGCCGTGCCGGTAGCGCTCGTAGCCGGTCGCGGCCTCGATCGCGTGGCCGACCGTGTGTCCCAGGTTGAGGATCGCGCGGCGACCCGAGTCGCGCTCGTCCGCGGCGACCACCTCGGCCTTGAAACGCGCGCAGGCGAAAACGATCTCGTCCAGGTCGCCGCCCGGCGCCCCCTGGGCACGGACGCGGTCCCAGAGCGGCCCGCCGGCGAGCAGGGCGGTCTTGACGACCTCGACCCAGCCGGCGGCAAGCTCGGGCTCGGGCAGGGTCCGCAGCGCGTCGACGTCGGAGATCACCGCTTTCGGCTGGTGGTAGGCGCCGATGTAGTTCTTGGCCTGCGGAAGGTCAACCCCGGTCTTGCCGCCGATCGCCGAGTCCACCTGCGCCACCAGCGTGGTCGGGATCTGGGAGAGGGCGACGCCCCGCTGATAGGTCGCGGCGCAGAAGCCCGCCAGGTCGCCGACGACTCCACCCCCGAAGGCGACGATGTGGTCGCTGCGCGTCATCCCGGCATCGGCGAGCTCACCGAGCAGGCGCTCGGCCTCGGCCAGGGTCTTGGAGCGCTCCCCCGGCTCGACGAGAAGCAATCGCTCGAAGCCGTGCTCGGCGAGGTAGAGCTCGGCGACGCTGCGATCGCTGATCCCGAACGCCCGTCCCTCGGTGGGCGGCCAGTCGGCGCCGATCAGGCCATGTCCGACGAAGATCGGATAGCCGGCCAAATCGGTTGCCGCCCAGGCCATCCGCGTGCCCTCCGGCAGGCTGGGCAGGGCGACCAGCCACGGCATCGCCTCGGCGATCATCTCCCGGTCTCCCGCGGGCACCACAGCCTCGGCGAGCGCTTCGTAGACCGGCAGGCGGACGGGCATCAACGCCTCGAAGGCCGCTTGGTCGCGGGCCAATGGCCGGTCGCTGCCCTTGACCCGGCGCCAGGCCTCATCGACGTCGATCTGAAGCCAGACGACGGCGTGCCGGCGAAGGGCCTCCGCGACTCCTTCCACCAGCACGCTGCCGCCACCGAGCGCGATCGCGCCGCCGTCGGCCTGCTCGAGCAGGGGCACCACCACCTCCGCCTCACGGCGCCGGAACTCGGCTTCGCCTTCGCGTTCGAAGAACTCGTCGATCGGCGTGCCGAGCTCGCGCTCGATCAGCTCGTCGACCTCCGTCGTCTCCAGCCCCGCCTCGCGGGCGGCGGCAAGCGCCGTCGACTTGCCCGCCCCCATGAACCCTATGAAGACGAGCGCCGGCTTCGGGCTCAACTTCGCCACCCGATGCGCTCCTTGTATGCGGCGAGCGCGCCGAGGACGTCATCGATGTGGTCGCCGCCGAACTTCTCGCGGTAGGCGGCGGCGAGGGTGAGGCAGACCATTGCCTCCCCGACCACCGCGGCGGCCGGGACGACGGTGGAGTCGGTGCGCTCGCGAAGCGCCTCGGCCGGCTCCTTGGTCTCGGTGTCGACCGAGCGCAGGGGCTTGGTGAGCGTCGAGATCGGCTTGATCGCGGCGCGCACGACCAGCGGCTGGCCGGTGGTCATCCCGCCCTCCAGACCGCCGGCGCGGTTGGTCTCGCGATAGTAGCCGCGCTCGGGGCTGTGGAAGATCTCGTCGTGTGCCTCCGATCCCGGGCGCCCGGAGACGTCCCAGGCGGGGCCGATCGTCATTCCCTTGATCGATTGGATCGAGACCACCGCCTGCGCTAGGCGGCCGTCGAGCTTCTGTGACCAAGAGACGTGGGAGCCGAGCCCGGGCACGAGCCCGAAGCTGCGCACCTCGAAGCTCCCCCCGAGGCTCTCGTTGGCCTTGCGCAGCCGGTTGATCTCCTCGACCATCGCGGCGCTTGTGTCCGAGTCGAGGCAGCGAACCGGGTCGTCGTCGACATCGTTGAAGTCCGCCGGCGCCAAGTCCTCGCGCTCGGGAGCGGCAACCGAGCCGACCTGGATCACGTGGCTGTGGACGCTGACGCCGAGGGCGGTGAGGAAGGCGCGCGCGATCGACCCGGCCGCCGTCCTGGCGGCGGTCTCGCGGGCACTGGCGCGCTCGAGCACGTTGCGCACGTCGCTGTAGCCGAACTTCTGCAGGCCCGGCAGGTCGGCGTGGCCCGGGCGCGGGAGGTGGACCTCCTCGACCTCGGCGTCGACCGGCCAGGGGCTCATCCGCTCCTCCCAGTTCTCGTAGTCGCGGTTGGCGACCAGGACCGCGATTGGGCTGCCCAGGGTGCGGCCGTGCCGCACTCCGGAGCGGATCTCGACCGAGTCGCTCTCGATCTTCATCCGCCCGCCGCGCCCGTGCCCGAGCTGGCGCCGAGCCATGTCACGGTCCAGCGCCTCGCGGTCGAGTTGGAGCCCGGCGGGCACGCCCTCGACGATCGCGGTCAGCCCAGGGCCGTGCGACTCGCCGGCTGTGACGAATTGGAATGACATGAGCCGGGCCTAGGCTACTGGCGTGGCTGCCCGCCGACTGGTCGTTGTCATGCTCGTGCTGCTCGCGATCTCGACCCTCGCCGCAGCGCTGCTTCCGCAGCCCGAGAACGACGAGACGCCCCCGCCCCCGACACGCCGCGAGGCAGCGCCCCCACCGCAGCAGGGATCGCCGCGGGCCGCGGAAGGTGCCCTGCTCAGCGCCCGCATGCTTCTCGGGCGGCGCGAGCCGAAGACGGTCCGGGTGCTGCGCGGCGACCGGCTCCAGCTCACGGTCGCGGCACCGTTCGGCGACGACGTCGAGATAGCGGCCCTGGGCCTGACCCGGCCGGTGACCGAGTTCGCGCCGGCGAGCTTCGACATCCTGGCGAGCGAGCGCGGCACCTATCCGGTGCGGGCGGTCGACTCCGGGCTTCTCGCCGGGCGCCTGCTGGTCAGCCGGCCCGGCAGCGGGCGCTGCGGAGCTACTAGGCCTGAAGCTCCTCAGGGACGAGGCTCACTTCCGTCATGTTCCCCTCGCGATAGACAGCCGTCCGCAGCGCGCGGCCGATCCGCTCGGCAACCATGAGCCGCTGAAGGTCGCCGACGTCGGTGAGCGCCACGCCGTCGACCTCGACGATCAGGTCCTCGGGACGCAGGCCGGCACGGGCGGCCGGGCTTCCCTCGACCACGTCGACCACCTCCACGCCGTCGTCGCGACCGGTCTCCTTTGCGAGGCGCGGCGGGAGCGGACGGGAGCCGCCGACGATCCCGATGTAGGCGCGCCGCACGCGCCCCTCGTTCATGAGCGCCGAGACGATGCGGCGGGTGGTGTCGTTGATCGGCACCGCGAGCCCGAGGCCGACACCCGCAACCGCGGTGTTGATGCCGATCACGCGGCCGAGCCCGTCGGCCAGGGCGCCTCCGGAGTTGCCGGGGTTGAGCGCCGCGTCGGTCTGGATCACGTTCTCGATCAACCGCGTCGCCGAGCTGGTCCTGGTCGGCAGCGCGCGGCCGAGTGCCGAGACGACTCCGGCGGTCACCGAGCCGCTGAAGCCGTTCGGGCTCCCGATCGCAACGACGAGCTGGCCTACCCGCAGCTCCTCGGCATCGCCGAGGTTCGCCGGCTCGAGGTCGGGGGCCTCGGCGCGCAGGACGGCGAGGTCGGAGAGCGGGTCGGCGCCGACCACCTCGAAGGAGAAGCGGCGCCCGTCGGGGAATGCGGCCCGGCCGCGGCCGTCGGTGCCGTCGACGACGTGGGCGGAGCTGAGCATGAAGCCGTCGGGAGTGATCGCGACACC
This sequence comes from uncultured Solirubrobacterales bacterium, assembly GCA_963724905.1. Lineage (GTDB taxonomy): Bacteria > Actinomycetota > Thermoleophilia > Solirubrobacterales > 70-9 > Mayfieldus. The sequence continues at coordinate 124,563 of CAVRWD010000005.1, read as the reverse complement.
GCTGCCCGCTCCGTCCATGCGCCGGCCACGGCGCGTGCGGCGGGAGACGGTCAGATGGGCGACCGATGGGCCGAGCCGCTCGGCGACACCGGCGACGGTGCGCGAGTAGGCGTCGAAGGCCTCGGCGTCAGGCAGCTTCTCGCGGCCGTGGCTCCCGTTTCCCTCCGATCGGATCTCGGGTGAAGTTGAGTCGAGGAGACGTAGATTCGCCATCCCGGAAAAAGCTAGCAAGGCGCTTCCCCGGGCCATTGACCCGGGGAAGCGAGTGGTGCATCAATCGCCGGGTGCCGGGGGAACGCCTCGAGTTCGACCCCTACCACCGACGGTGCAAGCGTCCCGATGCGGCACTCGGACAGAGGCCGTCGGTGATGTTCCGACGATGGGCGCCGTTCCCGTAGATGCGGGTATGGGCGCAGACGTACTTGTATCCGAACACAGGGCTGTAGAAGGTGAATTGGCCATGAGTCAGGCAGTTGTGGTTGGAGATGCCGTTGTAGTAGTGGCAATTGGAATAGCTCCACCAGTGGCTCGCCCTCCATGCTCCCGGGTCCGATGTCCCACCCTCGTAGTGCCTCGAATGGCGCGAGGTGACGGAGCGGCCGTTGTAGCACCAGTTGGTGACGACCTGGCCATGGCCGTACCAGCGACTGAAGTGAGTTGACAAACCGTGCTTGCACGCCGCCTGCGCCTCACCACCGAAAATCGGGTTGCTGCCTTGCGGCAGAAAGGAAGCGGCGGAAGGCACCAAGCTTGCGGCAAGGACAAGGGAGACAAACAAACAGACTCTTCGGGCGCCGGAACGGTGCTTGCATCGCATGCCGACGGTCTCTATCGCAGCTTCACCCATAGCAACCTCGCTTGATCGGGAGTTGTCAAGCGGACGCTATTCGCCAGATCTGTCCCTGTCTGTCCCCCAAACGGTTCGATTTTTCTACCGATCGATAGACAGAAACCAGCTCAAAAGTTCGCTAAGAGCGGGCCGCCTCGCGCATCTCCTCGATTGGCGCATCGACTCCGGTCCAGATCCGAAACGACGCCGCTCCCTGGCGCACCAGCACCTCGAGGCCGTCGATGACGTCCGACCCCGCCTCCTCGGCCACCTTCAGCAGCTTGCTCGGGGAGTCCCCGTAGACGAGGTCGACGACCGTTTGGTCGGCGGCGAACATCTCGCGCTTCAGCGGCAGCTCCGCCAACGGGTCCTCGCCGTGCAGGCCGACCGAGGTCGAGTTGACGATCAGCTCGTACTCCCCACCGGTGGGATCGCGCACCTCGCTGCCGCCCAGCTCGGCGCAGAGCTCCGCCGCCCGATCGGGGGTGCGGTTCCAGACCGAGACCTCGGCCCGGGCCTGGACCAGGGCCCAGGTCACGGCGCGCGCCGCGCCCCCGGCGCCGAGAATCAAGGCACGACGGCCGGCCGGGGACCCGGGAAGCGCTTCCATCAGTCCGACGGCGTCGGTGTTGTCGGCTCTGATCGCCCCGTCCTCGAAGCTGAGCGTGTTGGCCGCCCCGATCTCCCGCGCCACCTCGGACTTGCGGTGGGCGAAGAGCATCGCGGTGCTCTTGTAAGGGACGGTGACGTTGGCGCCGACGAAGCCCTCCCCGATCATCGCCCGCACCTTGGTGCCGAACTGGTCCGGCGCCACCTCGACCGCCTCGTAGGACCACTCGTCCTGCATCCCGAGCGCCGCGAAGGCGGCGTTGTGAATCGCCGGCGAGCGCGAGTGGGCGACGGGCATGCCGATGACGGCGAGCCGCTTCATCAGCAGGTGTCCGGGGAGCCGCCCTGGGCTGCCAGCGCCTGCTCGTAAGCGTCCTGGTCGCGGAGGAAGTCGGCCTCGTTGGAGGAGAAGTTGTGCTCGCCGCATGTCCCGGGCTTCACGACATAGAAGGTGTAATCGACGTTTGCCGGCCGGGCGGCGGCCTCGATCGACGCCAGGCCCGGGCTTCCGATCGGCCCCGGCGGCAGGCCGGCGACGAGGCGGGTGTTGTAGGGAGACGGGCTGTCCAACTGCTCGTTTGTGAGCGGCGTGGTGTAGTTGCCGACCGCAAAGCGGGTCGTCGCGTCGATGCCGAGCGGCATCCCGTCGCGCAGCCGGTTGTAGATCACCGCTGCGACCAGGCGGCGCTCACGCGGGATCTGGACCTCGCGCTCGATCATCGAGGCGATGATGAGGACGTCAAAGACGGTGAGGTTCTTGGAACGCGCGTAGGACATGTCGACGCCGGAGATGTTGTCCTCGAAGGCCACGAGCTGCCTGGTGACCAGGTCTTTGACGCTCGTGTTTCGCTCCAGCTCATACGTTGCGGGGAAGAGAAAGCCCTCCAGGTTGCGGGCCGAGGTCGCCCCGTACTTGCCGGGATCGAAGCCGCGCGCCGACACGCTGGCCTTCTCGTAGTCGCCGCGCAGGCCGGCCTCGCGGGTGACCTCGGCGACCTGGGGTCGCGAGAGCCCCTCCGGGATCGTCAGGTTCTCAACCTGCAGGGTCAGCTGGGGCGAGGGCTCGTCATCGCCACCCACGCGATCGACCACCGCGGCGGCGGCGACAGCCACCAGCGCCACGATCGCCAGCAGCGCCACGGCGCCGAGAAGAATCCCGGCCCGGCCGCCGAGCCCGGGCCGGCGCCGGCGGACCGCTGCGCTCGGCGGCGGCTGCTCGGGCGCTGAAACGGGCTGCGACCGCTCGACGGCCTGGCGGCTCGGGGGCTCGCTCGGCTGCTCGGGGCCGGGCGGATTCCCCTCGGTCTGCCCGGCGCGGCGCGCCTCGCGCTCGCGGCGGCGCTGATCCCGCGCTGCGGCATCGGAGTCGGACGGGCCGCCAAAACCCCAGTCGTCGGGACTCATCCAGCCTCCTTTTCCCCGCGACTCGCCAGATAGCCCTCCAGCAGGTGCGCGGCGGCGAGCGCGTCCTCCGGGGCCTGGGCACCGCCGCGCCGGCTCGCCTCGGCCATCCGCGTGGTGAGGCGCTCGTCGTAGGTGCGCACCGGCACGGCGACCAGCTCCCGCAGCTCCTCCGCGAAGCGCCGCGTCGCCGCCGCCTGCTCGCCCTCCTGCCCGCTGAGGTGCACCGGCATGCCGATCACGACCTGCTCGGCCTCGTTCTCGGCGACCAGGTCGGCGACCGCCCGCGGGTCGGGCGGCTCGAGTACCGTGAGCGGCCTGACCAGCGTCTCGCTGGGATCGCAGATCGCGCAGCCGATCCGGGCGCCGCCGTAGTCGAGGGCAAGGATCCGCATCTCAGCCGCTGAGCTTGCGCTCGATCGCCTGCCGCGCCGTCTCCAGCGCCTCCCCGAGCTTCTCAGGGTGCCGGCCGCCGGCCTGGGCCACCTCGTCCCGGCCTCCCCCGCCGCCGCCGACAAGCGCCGCGGCCTCGCGCACCACTTCTGCCGCCGAGACCCCGCGCTCGACGAGCGCCGGGGCGACGCAGGCGACCAGGCCGACCTTGCCGTCATCTGCTCCCCCGAGCACGACGGCCGCGTCGCCGAGCGACTGGCGCACGCGGTCGGCGAGCGCCAGGAGCTGTTTCTGGTCCGCGATCGGCGTCTCTCCCGTCACGAGGCGCGCGTCGCCCACCTCGACGCTTGACTCGGCGAGCTGCTTGGCGAGGTCGGCCTGTCGGCCCTTCTCGGCTTCCTGGGCGCCCTTGCTGAGCGACGCAAGCTGCTCCGCGGCGCGCCGCGCCCCGGTCACCGGGTCCTGAGGCGAGCCCAGGAGGTCGCCCGCCTCGCGCAGCTCCGCCACCCGGTCCCGAAACCAGTCGATCGCCGCCGGGCCGGTGAGCGCCTCGATGCGGCGAACGTTCGCGGCGCTCGAGCCCTCGGCGGCGATCGTGAAGATGCCGACCTCGGCGGCGTTGGCGACGTGGGTGCCTCCGCAGAGCTCACGCGAGACGTCCTCGACCTCCACCACCCGCACCCACTCGCCGTACTTCTCGCCGAAGAGAGCCATCGCACCGAGGCGCTCGGCCTCCTCGCGCTCCATGTTCATCCAGCGCACCGGGCGGCTCGCCTTCACCCAGTCGTTGACGCGATCCTCGATGTCGCCCAGCTCACGCGGGGAGAGGGCGTGGCCATGGGTGAAGTCGAAGCGCAGCTTGTCGGGCCGCACGGCCGAGCCGGCCTGGCGGACGTGATCGCCGAGACGCTCGCGCAGCGCGGCGTGCAGGAGATGCGTCGCGGTGTGGTTGCGCATCGTCGCGTGGCGGGTCTCGGAGTCGACGACGGCCTCCACCCGCATTCCCGGCTCGAGCGAGCCGGCCGGATCCAGCGCCAGGGCCTGGTCCTCGCCGATCCGGTAGACGTCGGCGACCGCCGCCTCTCCCCCCTCCCAGCGCAGCGAGCCAGAGTCGGCCACTTGGCCACCGCCCTCCGCGTAGAAAGGGCTCTCCTCGAGCTTGACCAGCGCCCGCCCGTCATCGGCACTGACCGCGCTGATGCCGGTGCTTGCGCGCAGCCGCTCGTAGCCCACGAAGAGGGTCGGCGCGGCGGAGGTCGCGAACTCGATCACCTTGCCGTGGCGGTCCTCGGAGCCGTGAGCGTCCGCGGTGCCCATGCGCGCGCGGCTGCGCTGCTGCTCCATCAGCTCCTCGAAACCCTGATCGTCGACCGAGAGGCCCCGCTCGGCAAGCAGCTCCCTGGTCAGGTCGTAGGGGAACCCATAGGTGTCGTGGAGCTTGAACGCCTCCGCCGCGTCGATCCACGACGTCTCCGCCTCCTGCGCTTCGGATACCAGCTGCTCGAGCAGCTCGGTGCCGCGCTCCAGGGTGCGGCCGAAGCTCTCCTCCTCATCACGCACCCATTGATCGATCGTCTCGCGGGCGGCGGCGATCTCGGGGTAGGTGCCGCCCATGATCTCGATCGTGCGGGCGGCGAATCGCCCCAGCCAGGGCGACTCGAGCCCCAGGACGCGGCCCTGCTGGATCGCGCGGCGCATGATCCGCCGCAGGATGTAGCCGCGATCTTCGTTGGAGGGAACGACGCCCTCGGCGATCAGGAAGGTCGTCCCGCGCGAGTGGTCGGCGATTATCCGCATCGCCCGGGTCGTCGCCTGATCGTCGCCGTAGGCGTGTCCCGAGAGCTCTTCGGCGAGCCGCACGAGCGGCGCCAGCAGGTCGGTCTCGAAGACCGAGTCCACCCCCTGCAGCAGCGTCGCCATCCGCTCGACACCCATCCCGGTGTCGATGTTCTGCATCGGCAGCGGCGAGAGCGCGCCGTCGGCCGAGAGGTCGTAGGTCATGAAGACGTGGTTCCAGAACTCGATGTAGCGGTCGGTGTCGCCGCCTACCGACTCGCCGGGCTCGCCGTACTGCTCGCCGCGGTCGAAGTAAAGCTCCGAGCAGGGGCCGCAGGGACCGGTCGGGCCTGCCTGCCAGAAATTCTCCGAGCGGGGCAGCGGCACGATCCGCTCCTCCGGCATCCCGACCGTCTTCCAGAGCTCGATCGCCTCGGTGTCAGGACCGAGGCCGAGCTCCTCGTCGCCACCGAAGACGGTCGCCCAGACGCCTTCCGGCTCAAAGCCGAACCCCTCGATCGTGAGCTCCCACCCCATCTCGATCGACTCCTGCTTGAAGTAGTCGCCGAAGCTCCAGTTGCCGAGCATCTCGAAGAAAGTGAGATGGCGATCGGTGTTGCCGACCTGTTCGATGTCGGTGGTGCGAAAGCACTTCTGCACGTCGGCGACCCGGGGCGCCGGCGGCTTCTCCTGGCCGAGGAAGTAGGGCTTGAAGGGCTGCATCCCGGCGGTCGTCAGAAGCACCGAGGGATCGTGTACCGACGGCACCAGGGATCCGGAGGGCACGATCTTGTGCCCGCGCTGCTCGAAGTAGGACAGATACGTCTTGCGAATCTCGTCTGAGGTCACAGGACCAGTATCTAAGCGGGATCGGGGGACTGCTCAGGTGATTGTGCCGTGGCCGACGATGGTCTCGCCGCGCATCAGCGCCGCCAGCTGGCCCGGAGCCGCGGCCCCGAAGGCCTCCGAGAGCCGCAGCTCCAGCCTCTCGTGGCTGCCAGGCGCCATGGGCTCGACCACGCAGCCGACCGTGCGCGAGCGGTAGCGGAGCCGCACCCGGTCGACCTGGTCGGCGGGCCTGTGCAGGGTCACGTCGCGCACCGCGACCGATTCGGTCTGGACCTCGGCCTTGGTCCCGACCGTGACCGTGTTCGATCCCGCGTCGGTCGCGAGAACGTAGAGGGGCTCCGGCGCCGCGACGCCGATCCCACGGCGCTGGCCGACCGTGAAGTGATGCTGGCCCCTGTGGCGGGCCAGGGTGCGGCCCCCGGCGTCGACGATCGCACCCTCGCGATCGTCGATCCCACCGTGATCGCGCAGGAAGGCGCGCTTGCCGCGCCCGGCCAGAAAGCACAGGTCCTGGCTGTCCGGCCGCCGGGCGACGGCGAGGCCGTGACGCTCGGCCAGGGAACGGACCGCGGGCTTGCGGAGCTCGGCGAGCGGGAAGCGCAGCTGACCGAGCACTCGTGGCGGCAGCGCCCCCAGCATGTAGCTCTGGTCCTTGGCGGGGTCGGCGGCTGCGGCGAGCAGCGGCCCGTCGCCGTCATCGACGATGCGGGCGTAGTGACCGGTCACCAGGCGCTCGGCGCCGAGCCGACCGGCGAGGTCGACCATCGCCTCGATCCTCACCTCGCCGTTGCAGAGGACGCAGGGGTTGGGGGTGCGCCCCGCCGCGTAGCCGGAGACGAAGCGATCGACGACCTCGGCTCGAAAGCGGTGCTCGAGGTCGAGGGTGAAGTGCGGCAGGCCCAGCGAGTGGGCGAGCTCGCGGGCCGAGACCACAGCCTCCGGCGAACAGCAGCTTCGGGCACCGTCGGTACGGCGATCCGCCCACAGCTTCAGGGTCACGGCGACCACGTCGGCGCCCCGTTCGCGCTCCAGCAGCGCTGCCGTGGCGCTGTCGACGCCACCGCTCATCGCAACCAAGACCCGCCCCTCCCGGGATTCGGCCAGCGTCTCCCCCGATGCGGCGGCGGCCGCGAGCGCCCGGTGCAGAGCGTCGGCGGCAAGCCCGGCGGCGTGGCGCATCGCCGGGCTGAGGCCCCCGAGGGCGGCGTCGATCTCGCCGGCGCCGATCCGAGCCGCGTCGATCGCGGTCGCGGACTCGGCGAGCTCGGCGGCGGCTGCGCATGCGGCGGAGGTGGCGGCGCAGCCTTCGGCGTCGAAGCTCACGGCGGTGATCCGGCCCGCCTCGAGGCTGAGCGAAATGCGAGCCAGATCGCCGCAGGCGGAGCCTCCGGCGGCGCCACTGAACGCCCGTTCAGCTGCGGGCCCGCGGCGTGAGTCATCGGACCAAAGCAAGTGCGACATCTGACCGCCCATGGCCCTAGGGTAGGCCGATGAGCGGAGAGGCGCCCTGCCCCGGGTGTTCCGTTGTGCTTCCGGAGTACGACGGCCCGACTCATCCCTACATCGGCGCCAGCCCAGCCTGTTGGGCGCTATACGGGGAGCTTCTGGCCCGCGAGTACGGCGAGCTCGGATATCCGGAGTGCCACCGGCTCACCGTCGACGCCTATGCGGTCCAGCACCCGGGCAAGCGCGAGAGGCGGACCGTGCAGTCAGTCGGCGCCCATCTGACAGGCCTCTACCTCGTCCTCGAGAGCGGCCTGGACGGCCCCGCCGCGACGGCGATGAAGAACGATGTGCTGGCCACCGAGCCCACCTTCCCCTGGCTCAGCCCTCCGGGAGCGGGCTCTGCGCTGACCGTTCGCGACGTGCTCCTGGCCCAGTCGGGCATCCGCCACAGCGATGCGATCTACACCTGGGCCCGTTCGGTCTGGGAGGCCTGGGAGCTGCATCACGACACGGTCGCGGGCTGGGTCGACGAAGCTCTGGGAGCGGCCGTCAGCGGCGCCGCGCCCCGCATCGCCGCCCGCCGCGCCTAAAACGCGAAGCGCTCAAGAAAAGGGACCCCAGCCCGCCGTTGCCACCTCCGGCTTGATCCCTTCATAGAAGGTGGGCGTCTACCCAATGCCCAGCAGGGCACCGGGAAAGCGACGTCCGTGCCGAATGTGTTGGGTCAATTACACGAGGCGCTGGCGAACGGGCTCGGGCCCCACGCAGAAACTAGCACCGGGCAATCGTCCTAGACGGGATATCCCCACTTCGGGATCGAGGAGCTGGCGAGCCGGCGCGAGTGCTCGCGGTCGGGAGCCATGCGCGGCGCCGAGCGCATCGCCCATGGATGCGGCCCGATCGTGCCGTAGTGCTCGCGCAGGAACGCCTTCAGCTCGCCGCGGTGCTCGGCACAGGAATAGAGGGTGCGCCCGTACAGCCCCCGCCCGTGCCAGATCAGCCAGCGGCTCGGCTCCCCGTCCACGTACTCGCCGAAGCGCGGATGAAGGAGCTGCTCCTCGAGACAGGCCTGGGTCTCGGTGTCGGGCTCGACGCCGCAGATCTCACACCTGAAGACCAGCCGGCAGGGCACCTGCTCAGGATAGGCGAGGCTCAGGCAGGCGGGCCGGGCCGGCGGACGGAAAGCCCCAGATCGCGCAGCTGGCGATCGTCGACAGGCGCCGGGGCGCCGGTCAGCGGGTCGGCGCCGGAGGCGGTCTTGGGGAAGGCGATCACGTCGCGGATCGTCTCGGACCCGTGCAGCTGCGCGACAAGACGGTCGATCCCGTAGGCGATGCCCCCGTGCGGCGGCGCCCCGAATCGAAGCGCCTCGAGCAGGAACCCGAAGCGATCCTCGGCCTCCTCGGCGACCGATCCCGAGCGCCTCGAAGACCTTGCTCTGCACCTCAGGCGAGCTGATCCGGATCGAGCCCCCTCCGAGCTCGACCCCGTTCCAGACCAGGTCGTAGGCCAGCGCCCGGGCCTCTCCGGGCTCGGACGGGTCGAAGTCGCCGGCCGGCGAAGTGAACGGGTGATGCAGCGGATCCCAGCGCCCCTCCTCCTCGTTTCGCTCCATCAGCGGCCATTCCACGATCCAGGTGAGCTCGTTGCGCTCCTCTGGGATCAGCTCCCAGCGGGCGGCAAGCCGGCTGCGCAGCGCACCCAGGGTCGCGGCTGCGACCTTCGGCTTGTCGGCGACGACCAGCAGCAGGTCGCCCTCCGAGGCTCCAAGGCGATCGTTGAGCGCCGCCAGCTCCGCGGCGGAGAGGAACTTCGCGACCGGGGAGCGCCAGCCGTCACCTTCGCGGAAGGCCCAGACCAGCCCCTTTGCGCCCAGCTCCTGCGCTTCGGAGACCAGGCCGTCGAGCTCGGCCCGCGAGAGCTCGCGCATCCCGGCGTTGATCCCGCGCACCGTTCCGCCTTCGTCGACAACCCCTCGGAAGGCGTTGAATCCGGTCTCGCGCAGCTCGTCGGTCAGCTCGACGATCTCGAGGCCGAAGCGCAGGTCGGGGCGATCGCTTCCAAAGCGGGCGACCGCCTCGTCGTAGCCGAGGCGAGGGAACGGGACCTCCACCTCCACCCCGCGCTCGCCGAGCACCTCGGCGATCAGGCGCTCGTTGAGGTCAAGCACGTCCTCAAGGGTGACGAAGGACATCTCGAGGTCGAGCTGGGTGAAGTCGGGCTGGCGATCGGCGCGCTGGTCCTCGTCGCGAAAGCAGCGGGCGATCTGGTAGTAGCGCTCAAAGCCGGCGACCATCAGCAGCTGCTTGAACAGCTGAGGCGACTGCGGCAGCGCGTAGAAGGAACCCTGCGCGAGCCGGCTCGGAACGAGGAAGTCGCGGGCGCCCTCCGGCGTCGAGCGCGTGAGCACCGGGGTCTCGATCTCATAGAAGCCCTCGCGGTTGAGGAAGGCGCGGATCGCGGTGACGACTCCGTGGCGCAGCGCGATCGCGTCGCGCATCGGCTCGCGGCGCAGGTCGAGGTAGCGGTAGCGAAGCCGCGTCTCCTCCCCCGCCTCGCCTCCGTATGACTCGACGCCGAAGGGCGGCGTCTGAGCGTCGGAGAGCACCTCCGCCTCATCGACGCGGATCTCGAACTCGCCGGTCGAAAGGTCGCGGTTGACCGTCTCCTCGGAGCGACGAACTACAGAGCCCGCTGCGGTAACCACGTCCTCGGGCCGCAGCTCGTGGGCCAGCTCATGAGCTCCGCCGGAGGTGTCGGGGTGAAAGACCAGCTGCACGAGCCCGGTGCGGTCGCGAAGGTCGATGAAGATCAAGCCGCCGTGGTCGCGGCGCCGGTGGACCCAGCCGGCGACCCGGACCTCGCCGTCGACGCGGTCGGCGAGCACCTGCCCGCACCAGGTGTCGCGGTAGCCGTTCGGCGCCAGGGCCGGGAACCCGCTCACTCCGCCGCCAGCTCCTCGGCCGCCTTCTCGGCATCGATCGGGCGCTGCTCGCCGCTGCGCATGTCGCGAAGCTGAGCCGAGCCGTCGGCCTCGAGGATCAGCGTCTTGCCCGCGCCGACGCGGTCGGCCTGGCGGATCTGTCCCTTGAGGCTTCGACCGGCGAGGTCGGTCTCCGCAGAGTGGCCACTGCGGCGCAGCTCCGAGAGGATCGCCATCGCCCGTTCGCGCTGCCCCGGATCGGCGATCGCGACAAAGACGTCGCGGGCCGGCCGCTCGGGCTGATCGTCGAGGGCGAGCAGGATTCGCTCGATCCCCACCGCCCAGCCGACGGCCGGGGTCGCCGGCCCACCGAGCTGCTCGACCAAGCCGTCATAGCGCCCTCCGCCGCCGACCTCGGATTGAGCGCCGAGCCGGTCGCAGACGAAGGAGAAGATCGTGCGCGTGTAGTAGTCGAGCCCCCGGACCAGAGTCGGGTCCAGCGAGTGGGCAATCCCGGCGGCGTCGAGCAGCGATCGGACCTGCTCGAAGTGGGCGGCATCGGAGTCGTCGAGATGGTCGAGCAGCTTCGGCGCTTCGGCCATCACCTTGCTGGTGCCCTCGTGGTCAGAGTCGAATGCGCGCAGCGGGTTGAGATCGATCCGCTCGCGGACCTCCTTCGCGAGGTCGCCCTCGTGTTCGTGCAGGTAGGCCTTCAGCAGCTCGAGGTAGCGCGCACGCGCGTCCAGGGACCCGAGGCTGGCGAGGCGAAGCTCGACCCCCGGCACCCCGAGCCCGCGCAGCAGCTCGTCGAGCATCCCGATCAGCTCCGCGTCGGCAAGGGGATCGTCGCTGCCGATCGCCTCGGCGTCTATCTGGCTGAACTGGCGATAGCGGCCCGCCTGCGGGCGCTCGTGGCGAAAGAAGGGGCCCATGCACCACAGCTTCACCGGCTGGGGCAGGGTGTGCATGCCGTGCTCCACGTAAGCCCGGCAAATCGGTGCTGTGCCTTCCGGGCGCAGGGTGATCCGGCGCCCTCCCTGGTCCTCGAAGCTGAACATCTCCTTGTTGACGATGTCGGTCGAGCGCCCGACCCCGCGCTCGAAGAGCTCGGTGTCCTCGAAGGCCGGAGTCTCGATCCGCTCGTAACCCGCCCGCTCGAAAATCGAGCGCGCCGCCTCCTCGACGCGGGCACGCCTCGCTGACTCCTCGGGGAGCACGTCGAATGTGCCCTTCGGAGCCTGAAAGCCGCCGCTCACCCGGGTAGCTCCTTGGCTGGCACCGGGCTAGGACGCCAGCTCGGCCAGGAAAGGATTGGTGGCGCGCTCTGCCCCGAGCGTCGTGATGCCCATGTGGCCGGGGTACACGGTCGTCTCGGCCGAGTGCCTGTCGACGAGGGTGCGGATCGACTCCAGCAGGGTCCCCCAGTCGCCCCCGGGCAGATCGACCCTGCCGACCGAGCCCTGAAAGAGCACGTCGCCGGAAAAGATCGCGTCCTCGTCGCGGATCGAGTAGGTGACGTGGCCGGGGCTGTGCCCGGGCGTGAAGATCACGTCGATCTCCATCCCCGCCAGCTCCAGCACCTCGCCACCGGAGACGGTCTCGTCGGCGTCATAGCTCTCGTATGGGCCGATCGCCGGGCTCGGGACCCAGGACATGATGTCGGCGAGGATCGGCACCTCGATCTCAGGGCAGTAGACCGGGGCGCCGGTCTGCTCGGCGATCGGTGCGACGGCGCCGATGTGGTCGAAGTGGCAGTGGGTGACCAGGACCGCCTCGACCGTGACTCCGAGCTCACCGACGGCCGCCATGATCCGGCCCGCCTCGTCGCCGGGGTCGACGACCAGCGCCCGGTCAGAGTCGTCCCGTCGAAACAGGTAGCAGTTCTCGGCAATCGGGCCGACGGTGAACGAGCGGACGTCCACTATCGGTCCTTGAGCCTCGAGCGCTCCCGGCGCCGCCACATGAAGAGGTCGATGTAGTAGCCCATCGGGATGTAGACGGCGAGCATGAAGACGCCGAGCAGGATCGAGGGCCCCAGCGGCCGGTCGAAGACGATCAGGACCACGACCAGCATCGCCGAGACCAGCGAGCCACGCAGGATCGCGCTGCGCCAGGTCGGCGGGAGATCGGCGCGCGGTCCGCGCTTCTTGCGCGCCCGCGACTGGGCCTCGGCACGCGAACGCGGCCGGTTGCGCTGCTTGGTGTCTATCCGCCCGCCCTGCGTCCCACGATGCTTGCGACGCCGCTTTTTCCGTGTCTGTGCCATCGCCCCTGAGCCTACGTGAAGCGCCAGGACGTTAGATCCGCTGCTCGATCAGGTTCCGATCGCGGTCGAAGTCACGGATCGGGATCTCGGCCGGAAACCCCTGCATGGCAGCCGCCGGGACGAGGCCGACGACCTCTGCCTCGATCGGCCGCGCGCCGTGCTCGGCGCCCAGCTCGGCGACCCGGGCGACGACCAGCCGCAGCGGCACCGTGATCGGGTCGTGGACGTTGGCGGAGACCTGCGTGCGGCCGCCCTCGAGCGGCAGCCCGATCGCCCGCACGCCCTCCAGCCCTCCTCCGGCCTCCCGAAGGCCGGAGGCGATCCGCTGCGCGATGCCGGCATCCGCGGTGTCCAGCACGACGTTGAACGCGGCGAGCGGCGGCCGTGCGGTGACCAGCGTCGCCCCGGCGCTCGGATGCGGCTCCCCGGGCCCGAAGTCGGGCGCCACCTCGCCGATCATCATCCGGCGGCGCAGGTTCGAGAGCCCACCCTCGCGAAAGTAGGCGCGCTCACGCCGCTCCTCGGAGCTCGCAAGCTCGCCATAGAGGAAGACCGGTACCTCGTTGGCCGACAGGCGCTCGGCCACCTTGCGCGCGTGGACGCGAGCCGGCTCCTCTCCTTCGGCGTCTATCCAGACCAGCGGGCAGACGTCGAGGGCGCCGACGCAGGGGTGAAGGCCGCGGTGGCGGCGCATGTCGATTCGCTTCACAGCGAGATCGGCCGCAGCTCCCAGCAGCTCGTCAAGGTCCCTCGGCTCGCCGGTCAGGGTGAAGACCGTGCGGTTGTGCTCGGCGTCGGAGTGGCGGTCGAGCAGGCCGCGCTTGCTGTCGAGCGCCGCCCGGAGCGCGGCGATCACCGACGTGTCGCGGCCTTCGGAGAAGTTGGGAACGGCGAGCAGGGACAAGCAGGGAAGGCTATTTGGCCGACGTCCCGCACTCCACCATCGCCTGCTCGAGACGCTCGACCAGGTCCGTCCGCAGGGGTCTCGCGGCGCTGAAGCGCGGGGCACCGGAGCGAACCTCGAGCAGGTTGTGCGTCTCCAGTGGGTCGGTCGAGAGGTCGTAGAGCTCGTACTCGGAGGCTTGCCGGCCGCTGGGGTCGAAATAGCGCGCGTACTTCGCCTCCTTGGTGCGGATCGCTCGGATCCGATTCGGCTGGCCGGGAGCGTCAGTCGTCGCGGTAGCGGCCTGGTGGTCGTCGTAGGTGAAGTGGATCGCGTCCTGGACCGAGTCGGCCGGGGACGTATGGCCGCTGACCGGCGAGAAATCGACTCCGGACGCCGAGGAGCCGTTTTGCCGCTCCGCGTTCGCGGCCAGGATCGGGGACAGGTCGCGGCCCTTGAGCTCGTCCGGCGCTCTGGCACCGCCGACGGCCAGCAGGGTGGGCACGACGTCGATCAGCGAGGCCAGCGCCTCGGATCTGGCCTCCCGGGGGAAGAGCACCGGGTTGGAGAAGACGAGCGGGATGTTGATCGTCTCCTCGTAGACGTTGAACATCTTCTGGCGCAGGCCGCCATGGGAGAGCCCCATCTCTCCGTGGTCCGCACAGCGGACGACGACGGTCCGCGAGCGAAGCGAGTCGGGATCGCCCGGATCGCCCAGCGCCCGCAGAAGACGGCCGATCTTCTCGTCGACGACCCGGTGCAGGTGTGCGTAGAAGTTGACGTAGTCGAGCTTCGCCTGCCTGTCCCGCAGCGGACCCAGGTAGGCGTTCATCCCCAGGCGCATCAGCGAGTGGGCTCCCGGCTTGCTGCCCAGGTCCTCATCGAGGGTCGGAGGAAGGTCGACGCCGAGGTCGCGGAACTCATCGGCCGCGTAGCCGCCCCGCAGGTAGGAGGCCGGGTAGCCGAGCACGTCGTGGGGATTCACGAGCGAGACCACGAGGCAGAACGGCTCCGGTAGCTCCGCGCTTCCCAGCCAGCGCTCAGCTTGGCGGGTATAGACCTCATCCCACCCCTCCCCCTCTCCCGCGTTGCCGCCGCCGAAGTGCTCCGCCTTGGCGTTCTCCCCCGCGTCGGGTGGGTCCCAATCGGCAAGCCCGTACTCGCGGGCGATCAGCTCGGCGTCCTGCTCGGCCCAGCCGCCGAGCATCTTCGAGCCGCCCGATGGATGGGTCAGGTGCCACTTTCCCTTGTAGGCGACCTCGTATCCGGCCTCGCGCAGCAGGGTGGCGAGGTTGGGCATTCCGGCCGGCAGGACCGGCTCGTTGCCGGTGCTCGATCCGAGGCGCAGCGCTCCGCGGGCAAACTGGGTCAGCACCCTGCGGGCGGGAACTTCGGATCGCCGCAGGATCCCGGCCATCGCAGCGATCACGGCCGGGGTGTTGCGCGGGTCCGGCCGCAGGTCGGCGGCGGTCAGGGTGAGGGTGACTCCGTGCTCGGCCGGGTAGCGGCCGGTGAGCAGCGTCGCACGGCTGGGAGAGCACATCGCGGTGTTGCAGAACGCGTTGCTGAAGCTGACCCCGGTCCGCGCCAGCTCGGTGTCGTTGGGCATCAGCTCGGCCAGCCATCCGGGATCCTCGGGCCAATGGCGCGGGGCCCGTTGCTGGTCGGTGATGACGATCAGCATGTTCGGCGGCCGGGTGCCGCCCCTGTCAGCTACGGAGCGAGGTTGCACGACCGCCCCCGGCATTGCTCAAGGGCCCGCAGCTTCATCGCGAGGCGGCCTCGATCGCCGCGTATCCGGGTCTCCCGGCGACGTTGGAGAGCTGGTAGGGGTCGAGGCCGCGGTCGTAGAGCTCCTTCTCCCCCGTCTCGGTCCAGACGACGTAGGTGTAACGGTCGGTGCGCACGCCGCTGTAGGGCCGGTCCCAGCCGTTGTTGGGGATGTTGCCGGCGAAAAGCGGCGCCGTGGCCTCGATCTGCAGGGCCCTGCTCGGGGGCATGCGATAGCCGCGGAGGACCGGCAGAAGCGAGATCCCATCCATGGTGCGACCCGCACGGGCCCGGGCCGCGTCGAGGAGGGTAGGAGCGAAATCGACGTTTGAGACCTGACCGCGAACCGTGCGACCGGGTGCGACCCCCGGCCCCCGGATGATCAACGGCACCCGCAGCGACTCGTCGTAGGGCAGGAACTTGTCTCCGGGGACCCGGTGCTCTCCCTGCAACCAGCCGTTGTCGGAGAGGAACATGATCAGGGTGTCGTCGAGCCGCCCGTTGCGGCGCAGGGTCTTGACCATCCTGCCCACCCAATCGTCGACGGCGAGAAGCGACCCGGCCCGGCCTTCGTAGTTGAGCTGCAGCTGGGCGATCTGGGCCTGGGTCAGGGACGGGGCCTTGGAGGTGAGGTTCGAGGGCTTGTCGGAGAGGTCTGCCTCGTTGAAGCTCGGGGGCGTCGGCAGCTTGAGCCTCTTGACCGCGGCCGCGTAGCGCTGCGGCGGCCGCGGGTCCGGTCCAGGCCGTCCCATCAGGGTCACCGCCACGTCCTCACGATGAGGAGAGGCGGGCGACCACCAGACGAAGAACGGCTTGCGCGAGCCACTCACGCGGTGCAGGATCCGGTTGGTGATTCGGCCGGTCACGTCGGGCGAGTAGTCGCGCGGATCCTGCGTGCCCCAGTAGCTGTATGGAGCCGGGCCGAAGACCTCGGTGAGCTTGGCGAGCACGGTCTGCAGCGCCCGCGTGGGATCGACTGGGTTGACCTGCACGCTTGCGAACTCGACCAGGTTGCGCGCGAACTCGGCGTCGCCCCAAGTCCGCAAAACGCCGTTGGCGTTCATGACGAAGTTGAAGTAGTCGTAGGCCGAGACGTCGAGCAGGCCGCGCCAGATGTCGAATCCCGCCGGTACCTCGCCGTGCGCGTCGAGCGAGCCGTAGCCGTTCAGCCACTTGCCGACCATCGCGGTCCGGTAGCCCGCGCGCTGCAGCCAGGCCGGAAGGGTGTTCCCCCGCCCCGTCATCCCGTACCAGCCGAAGGGATGGAAGTTGCCCGCGACTCCGTGGTTATGGGCGTACTGACCGGTGATGAAGGTTGCACGCGCCGGGCAGCAGAGCGGGAACGAGTCGATCGCGTTCGCGAACGTCGTCCCCTCCCTGGCGAGGCGGCGGACGTTGGGCATCAGCGCGACATCGGTCGCAGCCATGTCGTCGGTCATCACGACGAGGATGTTCGGCCGCCGGTCGGGACCGGTTCCCTGCCCGCGCGCCTCGGCCGCGGGCGGCGCGCACCAGACTGCGAGCGCGAGCAGGCCCAGGCAGGCGGCGACGGCGCGCACCCGTACAGCTTCCAGGCCTGACTGCATCTCCACAGCTCCTTCCGTGAACCGAGGGGAACCTACCACACGATGTGTCACACTGTGTCACAGATGCCGACCGCCACAACATCCGGGCGCCGCGCCAAGGCCCGCGCGGCACGCGAGGAGAGCCGGAGCCGGATCATCGCCGCCACCACCGATCTGGTTCGCGAGCGTTCCTTTCCGCGAGCTCAGCGTCAGCGAGATCATGGGCGAGGCGGACCTGGAACGGACTTTGTTCTACCGCCACTTCGACGATCTCGGCGACCTGCTGCGTCAAGCCGCAAGGGAGGCCTTCGAGGCGCTCTATGAGACCGAGCTCGATCTCGGCCCCGGCCGCGACGGCGCCCAGCCCGATGCGGTCCGGGCGGCGATCGAGCCGGCCGCCCGGGTCTACCAGCGCCACGGGCCGCTGCTGCGGGCGCTTTCCGAGGCGGCGGCGGGAGACGAGCAGATCGCCGCCGGGCAGGAGGCGATGCGGCGGCGCTTCGACGAGCTCGTCGCCGACGCGATCGGCGACCTCGGCGCGCTGGCGGCCAAGCCCCCCTCCCAGGTGGCGGAGACCGCGCGGGCGCTGAACTTGATGAACGAGTCCTACCTGCTCCAGGCCTTCGGCCGTGAGCCGCGGGTCTCGGTCAAGGCGGCGGTGCGGACTCTCTCGGAGATCTGGCTTGCGGTGATCCACGGCGGGCCGCCGGACGGCGGAGGCGGCTGAGATGGCGGTCGAGCCAGACGAGCAGCAGTTCGCGGAGCTCGGTGCGATCGCCGGCGGCCCCGACGACGGGCCGCTGGTGATGCTGAACCTGAACCGCTATCGCGACCGGGCGGCCTACGGGCGTTACGGCGCCGTCGCCGCCGCGGTGCTCGAGCGGCTCGGCGGCAGGGTCCTCTGGCACGCGGCGGTCAACGGCACGGTGATCGGCGATCAGCCTACGACGACGTGATCGCGGTCTGGTATCCGAGCGCCTCCGCGTTCCTCGCCCTCGCCACCGATCCCGAGATCCTCGCTGCCCGGGAGGACCGTCTCGCTGGGCTCGAGTGCGCTGCTCTGCTGCGCTGCGATGCGGACCCGTCCCCGGTCATCCCCGCCCCGGACCTCTCCGAGGCGCTGGAAGCTCTCCTAGCGCTCCGGCGCGGTCGACCGCCGCGGAGACCGCGGCCGCAGAGCGCGGCGGGTCCTCGATCTGGGGGTAATGGCCGATTCCGTGAAGCCTTTGCACCGGCGCCTGCGGGCGCAGCTCGATCAGCGCGTCGAGCACCGAGGTGGTCGCGACCGGGTCCTCGGTCCCCCAGGCGAAGCTGAGCGGCGCCGGACCAGTCGCGCACCGCGCCGTGCCAGCGCTCCGCGTAGCGCTCGCGCTCGTCGAGGTAGTGGATCAGCCGATGGCCGAGGGTGCGGCCGCCGTTGTGGCAGACGCAGTGCCCATTGGTCGGCGGCCTCCGCGTCGCTCGAGCGGGTGCGCCGAGGAGAAGATGGCGCCGAACTCGCGACGAAAGACGGGCTGGTTGGTGAGCCGGGCCGCAACCGGGCCCAGTGGCCCCCGGAGCAGCTTCTGGCTGCGGGTCAGGCTGGCTCGGGCGAGCACGATGCTGCCGTTGAAGAGCAGCGCGCCGGCAAGCTCGAATCCGAGCTTGCCCTCGATGTCGCGGGCGAAGTAGCTCGGTCGCCACCGAGGTCCCCATGTCGTGGGCGACGATGAAGGGAGCGCTCCCCGCCAGGTGGCGGCCCACCATCTCCTCCACCAGGTCCGCCTGCCAGTTGAGGCTGTAGAGGTGGTCGCGGGGCTTGTCGGAGAGGCCGAAGCCGAGGAAGTCGACGGCGAGGACCGCTCGCTCCGGCTCCTGCTCGAGAAGCAGCCGCCAGTCGTAGGAGCTGGACGGGAAACCCGTGCAGGAGGAGAAGCGGCGGACCGCTCCCCGGGCGCGTGAAGACGTGGATTCCTTGGCCGCGGAAGTCCTCGATCCGGCCCGCGGCCTGCCACTCCCGCACCCGCGGCGTCAGCCCTTCGTCTCGTCTTCTCCGGTCGGAGCTCATGCCCGCATGTCGAACGTGAGCCCTCACCCGCCGCCGCTACGATTGCCTCCCCGCCGGAGTAGCTCAGCTGGTTAGAGCAGCGGAATCATAATCCGCGTGTCGCAGGTTCGAGTCCTGCCTCCGGCATACCTTGCCGGCCTTACGCCGTGGCGAGCTGAGTCAGCCAGGCGTCGAAACGGATGGCGCCGAGGTGAACGGCATTGGTCGGCAGCAGGGTGCGCTCTCCCAGCTCCGCACCGAAATAGCGCGCCTCGGGATCGGCGACGACGGTGCGCGGGTCGCCCTTCGCCGCCAGACCCTGGCGGATCAGCTCGTCGAGCCGGAACTGCTCGGGGCCGGCAATCTCGACGATGCCGTCCGCCGCCGGCCTCTGGGTGATCTCGCACACGGCGGCGGCGACGTCGTCGGCCGCCATCGGCTGGATAAGCGCATCCGCCAACCGAACCGTGTCGCCGTCCGTGGCCTCATCCGCGATGCTCTTCACGAACTCGAAGAACTGCGTGGCGTGGACGAGCGTGTACGGGATCGTGGCATCCTCGATCAACCTCTCCTGGGCGATCTTCGCCCTGAAGTAGCCACTCTCGGTCAGGCGCTCAGTGCCGACGACCGACAGGGCGACGTGGTGCCGCACACCGGCCTCGGCCTCGGCGGCGAGCAGGTTGGTGGTGGAGGTCGTGAAGAACTCCATTACCGCCTCGTCCTCGAACGACGGGGAGTTCGAGACGTCGACCACCACCGAGGCGCCCTCGAGCACCTCGGCGAGCCCCTCGCCGGTGAGCGTGTTGACTCCTGTGTCCGGTGACGCGGCGACCGCTTCGTGGTCCTCCTCCTTGAGGCAGGCCACGAGCTTCGAACCGACTAGGCCGGTCCCGCCGATTACAACGATCTTCATGGTGTTCCTTTCGCTTTGTTCGATGGGGCCCTTAGCGTGGCCGCTACTGCGTTAGAACCCGCGAGCACGACGCTCGACCTCGGCAAGGGCGTCCTTGAGCTGCGAACACTGATCGCCACCGGGGTCCCGTCGTGGCGGGGCTCGAACCGCATCTTCAATTCCCCGTCCTCGTAGACGGTGTAGGCGATCTGCTGCCCATCTGCCCAGAGCTCGGCGACGCCATGCTCGGCCTCCTCCGTGCTGATGCTCATGACCTTTATCTCGTGCATGCTGGCCTCCAAACTCGTCGTGGCGGCCCTCCCGGCGAGCGCAATCCGCGCGCTGGCCGGAGGGAGGGTCCGCCTAGCGGGTGATTGGGCTCCGAGGTTCGAGGGCCGTCGGATCCGCGATGCCGTTTCTGCTCGAGTCGCCCGCTGTCGAGGGCTCGAACCGTTTGACGAAGTCGAGCGCCGTCTGGGCGACCTCACGCCAGCCGTTGTCGATGGTCAGCGAGTGCCCCCGGTTCGGGATCTTGGCGATCTCGGTGATGCCCGGATTGCGCTTCTGCCTCTTATAGGAGGCGTTCGCGATCGCCAACGGGACCGTGTGGTCCTTCTCGCCGTCGATGATCAGGAGAGGGCCGCGGTCGGGATTTCTCGTGTCCACCTTTGCCTCGGTCCAGGGGTTCAGGTTGGCGTTTGCCATCTGGATCAGGGCGACCCCAGGCGCGGCTACGTGAAACTCGTCGTAGAGCCGCTTCGCCTCGTCATCTGACTCGATCGCGTTCGTCCAGCCGTATCTGAATTGGTCGAAGCTGAGGGTTATCGCGCGGCCGCGGTTGAGCGGATTGATCAGGATCGGCGCCGAGACTCTGAGTGTGGAAACGGGCAGGGGCAGGACACCGCGGAACGGACCCGGGTCGATCGCCACCGTCGTGGCTGAGAGCCCGCGGCCGGCGAGGATCTGGGCCAGCAGTCCCCCGGTGGAATGGCCGATCACGACGGGCTTCTTCTCCAGGCCATCGATAACTTCGGCGGTGTGGTCGGCGACCTCCCCGAGCTTCTTTCCGGCGAAGGCGTCGGGGTTCGCTCTCGCCTTCTCGACGGTCTCGGGATCGTCGGGCCAGTCGGGCGTGAGCGGGGCGTAGCCCGCCTCCCCAAAGAAGTCGGCCCACCGGTCCCAGCTGCTCGGCAGAACCCAGAGCCCGTGGATGAAGACAACGGGCGTGTTGCCGGAGGCGTTGGCCGCCTCGATCTCCCGGTTCTCACGCTTGGAAATTGACGCCATTTCGAACTCCTCTGGTCGCGGTGATTTGGTTCAGAGCAGCGGGGGCTCGGACAGCTGCCACACAGTCCAGTCGCGATCGGGTGATCCGCTCTAGCACCCTTTGGCTGCTCCTTGATCAGTCCGCGACCGCCGGCGCCTGCCAACGGGCGCGTCCTTGTTGGTTGGACAGGAGCGGTGGCCGAGCGGGATGGCGGGTCGGCTCGGCTCGTCAGCCAGATGGCGGGTCGGCTTCGGCTCGTCAGCGAGTCGGCGACCGTTCCAGAGATGACCCTAAAACCTGAAACGCCGGGAGTCAACCGGCTCTCTGACCCGCCGACCAGCTAGGTCATCTGGCGGGGATCCTCCGACACGATCAGGCGGCGGCGGGTGTCGCCGTGGAGACGGCCGCGGGCCCGGCCGTCGCGTAGCTCGGATGGGCCTGGTCCAGGTACCAACCGAAGGCGCGATCCAGCAGCGGCTGGCGGCCGATCGCGCGCAGCAGCAGGCCCAGCGCGCGCGGCGGCAGCGCCGGGATCAGGCGTTGAAGCAGCAGGGCGCGGCGGAATGCGGAGGCGTGCTCATCGTGGAAGGCCGCGTAGCGGCTCAGCGCGTCCTCGCGGGCGCGCCGGCCGGCCAGCACGTCGCCCAGCTCGCGCCCAGCCGCGATGCCGAAGTAGAACGCCGTGCGGATCCCCTCGCCCGACAGCGGGAAGCAGTGCCCAGCGCTGTCCCCGACGTAGAACACGCCGTCCTGCACCGCATCCCGCAAGCGGTGCGGAAACCAGTTCCCTTGAAAGCGCTCGGGCTCTGCCTGCAGGCGGCCGGCCAGGCGAACGGTCGGCTCCTTGACGTGGTCGCGCGGCTCGTAGGAGCCGACGCCGATGCGCGACTTCCTCGCCGGCGGGGACGCGCCAGCCGTAGCCGCGGCGCACGAGCGAGCGCTCGATCCAGACGTCCAGCGCGTCGCCTTCCCCGCCTGCGTGGGGATGCACCTCGAGCCCGCGCGAGAGCGGCGCCTCGGGCGGCTGGAATTGGGGTGTCGCCAGGATTCGCCGCCAGCCGAGCGCGTCGACGACGAGCGGCGCATGCAGCGTTCCGCGGTCAGTGCGCACGGCGATGTCCTCAACTCCGCCACCGGGCTCGGCCGGCGAGCCGCCGGCGCGACCCTCGACCTTCGCTGTCTCGAAGTGCGCGTCGCCGCACTGGGCCCACAGGTCCTGGCACAGCTCGCGGTAGTCGAAGGCCGACCAGCTCCAGGGCAGCCGAGTAGCGCACGCTCGAGTGCGGCGTGCTGAAGGTCATGTAGGGCAGCTCACGGCGGATCGACGAGGCGACCCCCATCGCGTGCAGCCACGGCGTCGGCGCGGCGCAGGCCGAGGTCGCGCGCTCGCCGATCTCGTAGCGGTCGACGACCAGCACCTCATGCCCGGCGGCGCCCATGCGGGCCAGCTCGCGGGCAACGGCCAGGCCCGCGAAGCTCGCCCCGCAGACCAGAACGTCCACCCGCCGCCCGTCCAGCGACGTGCGCTGCGCGCCTCGCTTGGTCGCACGGACGGTCACCGGCCGCCCACCAGCGCGCCGGCGACGGCGCCGGTCGCCTCCCAGGGCGCCAGCCGCGCCCGGCGACCGAGCACGTCGAAGCCGTTGCGCTCCACGCGGTCGAGCACGCGGCCGTAGACCCTTCGGGCCAGGCGCACGCCCGTGCGCATCGAGGGAGCCAGCAGCGCCTCCACCCCCGCGCTCTCGGCGAAGAGAGAGCGCGCGCGGGCAACCTGGGAGGCCACGTGCCCACGCGTGCGCGCGCCCGCGCGCCCCGCCCGCAGGTCAGCCTCCTCCAGGCCCGGCAGATAGATCCGGTCGAGCTCCCAGTCGATGGGCACGTCGCGTACGAAATTGGCCAGCTGGAAGGCCCTTGCGAGTTGCGCAACGCTCTCCTCGGCGCCGGGGGGCGTGCCGATCAGCGGGGCCGTGACCCGCGCGATGGTCGCCGCGCTGCCTTCCATGTAGTCGTCGAGCGCGGCGTTGTAGGCCATGCGCACCGGGGCGCAGTCCAGCCGCATGGACTCCAGGTAGCGCCCCATCAGGCCGAGCGGCAGACCATGGCGGCGCCCGGCGTCGACGAGCGCCGCGACGATCGGGTGCTCGGCAGGCTCGCCCTCGAGCGCGCGCTGCAGCGCGGCCTCCCAGGCGTCCAAGGCGGCGCGCCGGGCCCGCGGCCCCGCCTCGGGGCGCGGGTCGTCCACGATGTCGTCGGCGTGGCGCGCGTAGCCGTAGACGGCGTGCACGCCCGGGCGGACAGCGGCAGGCAGACACCGGGTCCCCAGGTAGTAGGTGGGATCCCGACGGCGCTGCAGCCGCCCGCATGCGCGGTACGACTCAGCGAGCGACTTCTCAGCCATGACCTCCACCCCTAAGGACAGTACGGGGTAAAGGCAAGCGTGGACGCCTCGGTCCTCCCGCGTCTTGCAGGTTCGAGCCCTGTTTAGGCCACGGCGCTCACGGCGGGCGACGGATAGCGCAAACAGAGGCGCCCTGACGAGCGAGCCTCAATAGGGCATCGAGACGCTCGGGTAAAGCAGCGACTTGCCGGTCTGCATATAGAAAGCGTGCATTATGTTTCTGCTCGCGTTGTTGCGGTTGATGTGGGTGACAGCGTCGATGTTGGACCGAGGAATGATTTGCCGCGCCTTTTGCCGCCAACGGTCCCAATAGCCGTTCTGATCCCGATCGGCGTACAGGTAGTCGAACCCCACGCGCTGATCGCCGTCGACCAGGCGAAATTCGACCTCAACGTTTTCGTCCATGTCGTAATCGACAACTTCTAGAAGCGCGTCCGAGTACAGGGTGTTGTAGAGGTTGGTGTCCCAGTACCCGTCGTTGTCGAGATCAAAGTAGGCATCGTCCGGGTTGCCGTTGTCATCTGAGTCCGTCGTGAGGGCGTCGTAGTACCACTCGCTATCAAGCTGCCAGTACTGCCATTCCCCTGCCCGTTGTGTGGTCCCAATCGATTTGCCCTGAGACCTACGAACCAAAGATTGTGGCTGCTCGGGAGGCTTCTTGTCCTTTGACCGCTTAGGGGGGTTTTGCGGAGGCTGAACCTGACCCTTCGGGGTTGTCAGTGCGGCCTGCCTCTCCTCATCGCTGGACGAGCCACACGCGCCAAGGATGCTTGTGGCAACGACGACGATCAGTGCCGCGAGCGGAAACTTTCTCATTGGTATTCCCTCCTTGATCCTGGGCTCGACCTGGACCCGATCTGGGTTAGGGCGGGCACCGATAGTCAACTTAACCACCGGACGGACGGCGGGGTCGGATTCTTCCCACAGAAGGCACCGAGGGAGAAGCTGATTGGAACTAACCAAGGCATTTCTCTTGGACTTCAGCGCGGGCGCCGTTGACAAGAGTCCGGGCTTTCTTCAGGCGCTTCCTCGCCCTCGCGCGAGCCCTGTTGGCGGTGGCGCTGACCGCATCCCGAGCCCGGCTCAGGCGCTTCTTTGCGTCGGCGAGCTCTTGCCGGGCGGCGTCGCACTCCTGGCCGCCGCCGCCACCGGGAGCGGGACCGCCGCCGCCGCCACCGGGGTTGCCGCCCCCGAGAGGGCATCCGCGGTTGGAGGACGGGCCCCGATCGTCGATGCAGTCGTCCTGGTCATTGGCGACGCCGTCCCCATCCCGATCGCCCGCCGGCGCACCACCGAGGAACAGCATCTTGCCTTCCTCGTGGACGAAGATCCGCTTGCCGTCTTTGGATACCGCGAAGCTGTGCGGGCGACCCGATGTCGCGTCAGAGCCGAGAGTCTTGGCAAACAGCGGCTGACCGCCGGAGTTGAACTTCAGCACCTGGTGACAAGTGGTGTTGAGCACGAAGATGTTGCCCGCCTCGTCGAGCTCGACGTCATAGGGAGCTGCCAGACGGCCGTCGTAGCCGTCGGCAACGCAATTGCCGCCACGGTCAGCGTTGTTCGCCTGGGTGCTGCCGACCCTGAAGCTGGAACGGTAGGAGCCGTCGCCCTGTCGGTCGAAACGCTGCACCCGGTTGTTTCCGACCTCGGTGGTGTACACGCTGGCACCGTCCTGGGTCACGGCGAGGCCGTTGGTCATCCACCAGAACTTGCCATCCGCCCAGGTGTCCACCCGCTCGCCAAAGCTGGTCACACAGGCGCCGTCGGGCGTGTACTTGACGATCGAGTGGTAACCGCCTCCGCGATTGCGCCCGTCATCACCCTGCCCCTCGGTCCAACCGCCATCGGAGAGGTAGATGTTGCCGGCGCCGTCGGTGTCTATGTAATGGCCGCGCGGGGTGACGCTTCCGTTCTGGCAGGACGCGTTCGGGTTGTAGTTGGCGGGGCGCCAACCCTGGTCAAGCACGTAGCTGCCGTCGGCCTGGCGCGCCATGCGTCGGGGCATGTTCGTCCCGAGTGCCAGATACAGGTACCTCGCGTCAGGAGATGGCGCCACATCGGAAACCGATCGCCCCGTCTCGATCTGCTGGACCCGCGAACCCGAGGCGTCGTAGACATTGATGCGGGTGTCGTTGCAGGGGAGATAGAGCCTTCCATCCTGTCCCCAGGACCCGCTGTCAATGAACCTCGGGGGGCATTCGGCCCACGCCTGAACCGTGTAGCTGGTCGAGTTGAGCGCCGCCTTGCGTTCCTCGGCGCTGCTCCCACAGCCAGCGGCAACCAAGACGGCCGTCGCTGCGACCAGGAGCGACACCGCGGCGGTCATCCGCCTCGGATGGCGGGCGGGGAGCCGCCTGGCGCGTGCCAGGCGGCGAAGCGGGCCGGCGATGCGAGTCATTGCAACAAGGACGTGTCAGCGAACGCGGTTCTTCCCGCTGCAAAAAACATCACCCTGCCTCGGCGAGATATTGCGCGCGTTCCTCCGCTGTCAGCGCCCTGCGGACGTGGGATTCGGCGATCCGCTCCAGCTTCGCGAACGGGATGCAGATGCGGCACCGCAACACATAAGCGCGGCCGTCATAGCTCGCGGCCAGGATCCTGCCCCCGTCGGGAGCGAACGCCACGGCGGAGACGAAATCCCTGGGCCCATGCAATGTGTCCAGGAGCTCGCCGGAGCGTGCGTCCCAGACGCGGACCGTTTCATCGACGCTGCCGGTCGCTATCTCGTCGCCGGCGGGGCTGAACGCGGCGCTCAAGACGCCCTGGGCGTGGCCACGCATCACCTCGAGCGGCCTTCCCGTCTCCACATCCCAGGTTCGGGCGGTCCGGTCCTCGCTGGCAGTGACCACACTCTCTCCGTCCGGGCTGAAGGCAGCGCTAGCGACGATGTCCGTGTGGCCGCGAAGCGCCTGCAGGGACTTGCCGGTTGACACATCCCAGAGGACCGGGGGACCGGACTCACCGGCGGTTGCCAGATATTCGCCATCGGGACTGAACGCCACGTCCTGCAGCGCACCCTGGTCTGCGCTGAAGCGCCGCACGAGGGCCCCCGTCGCCGCATTCCAGACTCTCGTCACACCGTCAAAGCCCGCGGTCGCTACTCGCCTCCCGTCGGGACTGAACGCGCCGGCGAACACTTCCCCGTCGTGTCCGCTCAGCGAGCGCAGCAGCCCGCCGTCGCTGTCCCAGATCCGCGCCGTCTGATCGTCGCTTGCCGTAAGTACCCGCGAGCCGTCGGCGCTGAACTCCGAGCTCCAGACGAAGCTCTTGTGCCCGCGTAGCCGGGTCAGCGGCCGACCGGAAGTCGGGTCCCAGATCCGGGCCTCGGCGTCGGCGCCTGCCGTCACGACCTTCGAACCGTCGGCGCTGTAAGCGGCCCCCAGGACCTCGGCTCGGTGGTCGCGGAAGGCAAGCACGGTGTCTCTCTGCTCGGCGTCCCAGACACGGGCCACTCCATCACTGTTGCCTGTGATCACGGTTTCACCGCCGGCGCCGAACGAGGCGCTGCGCACCGCGCCCGACGGTGCGCGGAGCGTTGCGAGCAGCCGTCCCCGCCTGGGTTGGCCGGCCCCGCCGTCGATCCGCCCTGGATCCCAAACACGGGCCAGGCCGTCGGCGCTTCCGGTTACGACCCTGGCGCCATCGCTGCTGAACGACGCCGCATAAAGCAGGTCGGTGGATGCGGGGAGAAGCACCGCCACCTCTG
Organism: uncultured Solirubrobacterales bacterium; assembly: GCA_963724905.1. Lineage (GTDB taxonomy): Bacteria > Actinomycetota > Thermoleophilia > Solirubrobacterales > 70-9 > Mayfieldus. Next base: position 97,564 of record CAVRWD010000005.1, on the reverse strand, counting down.
CATCCGAGACATCCCAGACACGCGCGGCGCCATCGTCGCTGGCGGTGAGAACCGCACTCCCGTCGGGGCTGAACTGAACGGAGTTGACCTCGATCGCCGGACCCACCCCTGGCTGATCTCGCAACGGCAGCACGCGCTGGGGCTCTCCGGACCGGGCCTCCCAGACCCGTGCGGTTCCATCGGCGCCGGCGCTGACGACCCTCTCGCCGTCGGGGCTGAAATCGACGCCCCAGACGACCCCGCGGTGTCCTTCGAACTCGCTTAAGACCTCCCCTTCGGCGCCCCACGCGATTGCGCCGCGCCTGCCACTGGCGACGATGCGGTTGCCCTGCGGGCTGAACGCAACGCTCTCGATCGAGCCGTTCAGTCCCCGCAGCGATCGCAGCTCCTCCCCACTTTGGGTTCGCCAGAGCTTGATCGAGCCCCTGCTGGTCGTAGTCGCGAGCCGCTGACCGTCGGGGCTGAACGCGACATCGGTGGCCCTTCCGGGACCGGGGTCCAGGCGCCGCACGACATCCTGGCTCGCGGCGTCCCAGATTCGGACGGTTCCGTCGTAGCTCGCCGTCGCTGCCAATTCATCATCGGGACTGAAGACGGCGCTGTTGACCGCCGCCCGGTGGCCGCTGAACACCCCGCGTGCGTATGACTCGGTGATCGTCTCTCGCATCGCGCGCTCGGCTTCCGGAGTCGCTGCGACCCGCGCAGCCTCGACCGCGAGCAGCAGTCCGGCCTCGGGATTCGTCGATCGCTGCACCAGCGCCCGCGCCGCCAGCTCCTTGGAGCGCGCCTCTCGCTCCCGCTCCTGCGCCTGGTCTCGCTGTATGAGCGCGAATGCGGCAAGCGCGAGCGTGACCACGAGACCCCCGGCCAGGGCCGCCATGCGAAATCGTTGGGTTCTCGTCGCAGCCTGGCGGCTGGCGATGATGTACTCGGTCTGCAGGCGGGAGGGTTGCGGGTCCTTACGGTCGTCAGCTTCGGTCAGCCAGCCCTCGGCGCCCACAAGGTCGCGACCGCGCAAGGCAAGGTTGGCGTCACGTCCGGCCCCTTCCCACTCACTGGCCCGCAAGAGGAGACGGGTGTGGGTCGCAGCCCAATCCGGGTCGGTGTCAAGCGCTCGCCGCAGGGCTTCCACGCCCGCGTCGAAGTCGTCCTCTTCCCGCAGGAAGATCCAATTGCGCGCCGCGATCTCACTCGGGAGATCCCCTGCCTCGACGTCGTTCAGAACCACCGGAAGTAGGCGCTTGTGCACTCGAGCCGCGTGGTCGGCCTCTTCCGCACAGACCGCCGACGCGGCGGAGGCCGAGCTGATCACGAAGACGAACGCCGTCGAGCGGTCAATCGCCTCTCGAACCTCGTCCATCCACTTCGCGGTCGGCCGAATCCCCTCCCAATCGACCCAGCACCGATGCCCGGCGGCGGCAAGTGAGTCGTGAAGGCGGCGAACGAAGGCCTTGTCCTCGCGCGCATAAGAGATGAAGACCTTGTCCGACTCAGCGTCGGGAGGTGAGCCGGGCGCTGGAACCGGTTGGGGCCCTAGATGTTCGGACAGGCGACGACCGTCTTCTTCGGCTTCTTTCGCTTTACCTTCGCCTTGCCGGGACGCAGGCACCCCGACCCCCTCAACCGCAGAGAGAGTGTCCCGTCACCGGCGCGCACGACCTTGAAGTCCTGGAACCTGCCGTTGAAGCCGGGCTTGAAGACGACCGTGCGGTAAAGGCGCTTCGGCTTCAACCTCAGGGGGCGGGTCTTTCCGTTGGGCTTGCGCCTGCCGCCTTTCATCCGGAAGACCGTGTCGGCTCCTGAAACGACCTCGTAGGCGATCAGCTTCTCCTTGCGCTTTGCCTTTTTCCTTGCCTTGGGCGTGAGCTGCTTGAGCTTCTTTTTCCGCTTGCAGGTGGCTTTCAGGCAGACGATCTTTATCCGGCTGTCTCCCAGCACCGGGAAGAAAGGCAGCTCGGTGATTGCGCCTCCGTCCGAAGCCGGCGCTCCTTCGGGCCTGTTGATGTTTTCGAAGAAAAGCGGAACGGTGTTGACCCGCAAAAGCGGCGCCGGTTGTCCGTCGCGGTCAACCGCGATATCGATCGGGTCCACATAGGAGCCCCCACCGGCGCCTCTGGCTGAGAACAAGGACTGGATGCCGCCATCCGGGTTGAGGCGCAGCACGCCACCGCATCCGAATACGCAGGGCTCACCGTAGGGGAACAGGGTCTCGTCGGCCATCAGCAGCCTCGTTCCCGCGTAATTGAAGTCGACTCCGCTGGGCGTCGCCATCATCCCGCCGGCGCTGACGATCTCCCTGCTTCCCGAGCCGGGCTCGATCTGAAAGACAGTGCCAAAACCGACCGTGGCGCCCGATCCGGACCCGACTACAGGGTTCCTTGCGTTGGCGACCGGGTCGAGGAGGAAGATCGTTCCCGCGGCGTCGACGATCAGCGACCTCGGGCGGCGGAAATCGGGATGGCAGTAGACGCGCTTGAGCGCTCCCGCACTGCTCAGACGCAGCAGAAAGCCGTTGTCGAAGCTGCAGCTGTCCGGGTGCTCGTGGGCCGCATACTCGTTGAAGCGGTTGAATCCCGGTCCTGTGTTGGCGACCAGGATGTCGCCGTTGGTCGGGTCCTCGGCGATCCCCCATGGGTTGTGAAGCCCCGGTCGCTGGTTGAACTGAGTCTCGACGCCGGTGGCGAGATCCACCCTCTGGATCGTCCCCTTGCCCTGGTCGGTGACGAGGGCATCCCCGAAGGCCGGTCGGTGCACTACGTCGTAGGGGTTCTCGAGCCGGTTCGTCGTGTCCGCCGGGCTGGTTGGACCCGCGACCATGGTCGCCGTTCCCGTGTTCGGATCCACGGCAAGGAGGGCGCCGCAGCTGTTCCCGGCACAGGGCCCGAAGTCAGTGGACCCTGGATAACCGATCCCACCGCCGGCATCGGTGACCAGCAGCACCCCGGTTGACTCGATGACGTCGATGCCGACCGTCTCGCGCAAAGGCTCGGCCGGCGCGACGGGCGAGAGCGTCAGCCTCGTCTGCCCCTCCCCGGCGCCGATGCGCACGATGCCGGGTTCGGTGGTGGGCGCGGCGTCGGTGCGGGCGTGGTCGAGGATGTAGGTGTCCTGGGCCTGCGCCGCAGTGGCGGCGAAGAGCATCACCAGAGACGCTGAAGCGAGCGCCAGGCGACGTCGAGGCAGGGCTTTGGTCGTTATGCGACGCATTGGTCCCCAGAACACCGCTGTACGCGGAAGGTGCGATTGGCATCGGACATCGACCTCATGACGCTTTGCAGGCGCATTCTCTTCCCACCAGCCAGTTTCCCCCGCGTGGGAGAATATCGCCGCTCCAGTCACGCATGCGGCACTCGGCTGCTCAGCGGTCGAGTCCTAGGGCCTCGAAAACCCTAGCCCTCGGTGTCCTTTTCCTTCTCCTCCTCGCGGGGCCCTCTAAGACCCTGCCCCTCGGTGTCCTCGGACTCCTCCTCGCGGCCGGACATGCGGCCGTGTCCCTCGGTGTCCTCGTTCTCTTCCTCGCGGCCGGACCAGCGGCCCTGGCCCTCGGTGTCCTTATGCTCCTCCATGCTTCCTCCTTTGTCGTGTTCTCTGGACGGTTTGATGGATAGACGGGCGGGGAGCCCGAACTCTCCGGCGGGTTGCCTCAGTAACTCCTGAGTCTCGGCATATGCCCGACGAGATCATCGGGGCCGGCCACGACCTGCCAGCGGTCCCCGCCCTCGGCCTCCACAGGCTCAAGGGTGATCTCCTGGCCGTCGATCGTCTCCAGCTTCATCCGACTGACATCGAGCTCTTGCCCGGCGCTGTGCCCCTCGACGTCGCCCTCGAACACAAAAATCCTTCTCAACAGCGGCATGGCTCTCTTCCTTCGGTCGCCCATATTTTTCGGCTTCTCCCCAAGGACGGTGCGGCGCTGCGGAATCTTCCCTGCATCCGCTCCTCGCTCATCGCTCCTCCCTAGTCGCGTTGGATGCCGTCAATCGCAACACGCTCTTTAGCTCGAACGGGGTCAGCTCGGGATGCTTGGCCAGGATCAGCGCACAGATGCCGCTCAGATGCGCGGTGGCAAAACTGTTGCCCGTGGTGCGCAGCCTGCCACCGCCCTTCCAGGCGACGTCGATCTCCAGCCCGCGGCCGTAGAACTCGACCGGCGGGCTGGGGTTGTAGTAGAAGCGCATCGGATCGCGTTCCTCGTGGCTGCCCACCGAGACCACCGACGAGAAGCGCCAGGGCCAGCTCTCCACCGCCATGTTGTGCGCTGAAGCGACAAGGGTGGCGCGGCGAAAGTAGGCGTCATCGGTGAGCTCGTGCAGCATCGCCAACAGATCGCGGTTGGTCGTCGAGAGGCTCATGTTGATCACCTTGTGACCCTCCTCGATCGCCCACTGAAGCCCGGCCAGCATCAGGGCGCCGCTGCCCGTGTTGGCCGGCCCCAGCACGCGGGCGCTGGAGATCTGGCACTCGGGGGCCAGCGAGCGGATGATCCCTGCACAGGCGGTTCCGTGGCCGAAGACGTCACCTTCGCTGTCCTCACCCACGATTGCGTGTCCCTCCTCATCGGCGGTCACCACCACCGAACGCTCGACCTCGCCGACGAGCGGATGCTGCGGCTCGACACCGCTGTCGAGGACGCAGACCCTTACGCCCGCGCCGCTCGACTCGCCCCAGGCCCAGTCGGGCGTGACCTCGAACGGCCAGCTTGCCGGCAGCGCGATGTCGTCCACCTGGTTGGCGGCCAGGCTGTAGGAGGGAAGTGGCTCGGCGGCGCTCGCCACCTGCCGATCGTACTTACGACCGGCCTATGCACTCACCAACTGCGAATTCTCGGCATGTGCCCGATGAGATCATCGGGGCCGGCCACGACCTGCCAGCGGTCCCCGTCCTCGGCCTCCACAGGCTCGAGGGTGATCTCCTGACCGTCGATCGTCTCCAGCTTCATCCGACTGACATCGAGCTCTTGCCCGGCGCTGTGCCCCTCGACGTCGCCCTCGAACACAAACCCGCGACTAAGTCTCGGCATGGCTGTCTTCCTTTCGGTCGCCCATACTTTTCGGCTTCTCCCTAGGGACGGTGCGATGCTGGGGAATCTTCCCTACCGGGCCGCCGGGAATGGCACAACGGGTAACCCGGACGTCCTGAAGCAACCTGGACCCGGCCGCGTGCGAGAGAATCGCCGCTGTGACGCAACGGTTCAGGGATTCGTTCGCGGCACTGCGTGGAGTATTCGCCAATCCGGACCTGCGGCGCCTTCAGATCGCCTGGTTCGGCGCCAACACCGGCCACTTCTCCTATTTCCTGGCGATCTCCGTCTTTGCCTTCGAGGCCGGCGGAGCAGGGGCAGTCGCCGTGGCGGCAGTCGCGCGGATGGTCCCGGCGGCGATCGCCACTCCGTTTGCGGCGGCCTTCGCCGACCGCCACTCGCGCCGGCGCTTGATGGTGGCCGCCAATCTCATGCGGGCTCTGGCTTTGTTCGCGGCAGGAGTGGCGATACTCGCCGACCTACCGGCAGCTATCGCGATCGCATTGGCGGCGGTGGCTGCGGTGGTCGGCACCCCGTTTGAACCCGCCAAGTCAGCCCTGATTCCATCCCTGGCTCGCACGCCCGAGGAGCTCACCGCCGCCAACCTGGCCTCGAGCACGATCGACAGCGTCACCTTCTTCCTGGGGCCGGCCGTGGCGGGGGCCATACTGGCCGCCGCCGGACCCGCCGAGGCGATCTTCTTCTCCGTCGCATCCCTGGTCTGGTCGGCGAGCTTTGTGGCCGGGATACGGGAGGAAAGCAGCCCGCCCGAGGAGGAGAGAGAGCACGAGCCGCTCGCGCGCGAAGCCGCCGCCGGCTTTCGTGTCATCGCCTCCGAGCCCCGGCTGCGTCTCGTGGTGGGCTTGATGGCCGCCCAGATGCTGGTCTGCGGCGCCGAGTTGGTGCTGACCGTCGTACTCGCGTTGGAGTTGCTGGATATCGGCAACGCCGGGCTCGGTTACCTGAACTCTGCCGTCGGTGTCGGTGCTTTCCTCGGCGCGGCGGCGTCCCTGGGGCTGGTCGGCGTCCGTCGCCTCGGCCGCGGCCTCGGCATCGGGGTTGCGCTCTGGGGAGCCCCGCTCGCCGTCATCGGGCTGGCGCTCAACCAGCCGGTCGCCGTGGCGATGATGGCGACGATCGGGCTGGCCAACACCTTGGTCGATGTAAGCGGATTCACCCTGCTGCAACGACTGGCCCCCAAGGACGTCCTCGCGCGGGTATTCGGCGTGCTGGAGACCTTGATGATCGTCAGCATCGCCCTGGGCAGCCTGCTGGCGCCCGCTGCTGATCGACGCCCTCGGCGCTCGAGGGGCCTTCGTGGCGGTGGGCGGCCTGCTGCCCGCGCTTTCTCTGCTTTCCTGGCGAGCACTGAGCAGTCTCGATGCCGCCGCGCCGGCCCCGACGCGCGAGCTCACGCTGCTGGAGGGGGTGCCGCTGTTTGCGCCATTGGGCCCCGCGGCGCTGGAGGAGCTTGCCGAGCGGGTCGTGCCACTTCGCGTGCCCGACGGCGAGAGGGTCGTCACCCAGGGCGCGGTGGGCGAGCGCTTCTACATCGTCAGCGCAGGCGAGGTCGCGGTCAGCGTCGACGGACGCCACATTGATGTCCAGGGCCCGGGCAGCCATTTCGGCGAGATCGCGCTGTTGCGCGACGTGCCCCGTACGGCAACAGTCACGGCGCGCGGTGAGGTCGAGCTGCTCGCTCTGGAACGAGACGACTTCATCGACACGGTTGTAGGCCATCCGCGCAGTAGCGCGGCGGCCGAAGCGGTGATCGGGTTCCGCCTCGGCCGTGCTCGGCCAGCCGCGGCGCCGGGATAGGCGGGCTCAGCGCTCAACCCGGCGCCGCAGCGGCGTTTTCTTCCTTAGTTCAGGCCGCCTTCACGCCGCCACAAGCGGTACATCCGCAAGGGGCCGAAGTCCTTCGCCGCCGGCATATGACCTACGTAATCGCAGGCGAACTCGGTCCCCTCCGTCAACGCCACCGCAGCGGCGAAGGGCTCGGTCACGTACACCGCCCCAGGCGGTGTCACCGGTTCGATCCGAGCCGTACGGCTGACGTGTGACCCCATGAATGCCCGGGTGTCCAGCACCGGGTCCTGAACCGGGAAAACGGGGCCTACGTGCCCGCCGAGGCGCAGCGCGAGATGAGGCGGTAGCCCTTCTGCCTCGAGATCTATCGCATCCATCGCCGATTGCAGATCGAGGGCGCAAGCGGCCGCGGCCAAGGCGTCGCTGAGGACGACATAGAGCGCGTCACCCCACGTGTTCTGGTGCTCGACGGCGGCGGAGTGCCGCTCGAGGGTCTCCGCGAAGGCGCCCAGCACCTGCGAAGGGAAGCGCCGCAGCTCCTCGTCGGTCAACTTGGAGAAGCCACGGACGTCAGCGAACAACATCGCTCGCACGACGCGGCGAGTCCCGTCGGCGGCGGGCGATGGCGGACTCTCATGAAGGACGGCTCCGTCGCTTTCCGGAGCGACGATGGAAACCTCTCTCCCCTGGCTTCGCCACCTCTCCACGTCGATTGCGGTGCCGGCCTCTCCCTGCGCCGGCTGGCCGTCCCAGAGGGCGAGCTGGCGCACCTCGGCGTCGAGATAGCGGGCCCGAAGCAAGGCCAACCCCATCGCTAGCTCGGTCCCGTACCGATAGAGGACGTCATCGTCGAAAAACGCGTCATCGGTCGCGTATCTCACATCGCGGGCCGACTCGAGGCAGCGATGGAATCGCTCCACCCAGCCCGAGCCCGAAGGCGCGACTGAGCAGCGGACGAACTCCTCCAACGCGAACGGAAGTACTACGTGCAACTCACAGCCCCGGCTCAGGAGAGCTTCGGCCCAGAGAATGTCGCCACCGCTCGCCAGCGAGCCATAGGCGTAGCCAGCCGGGTGCCGGCCCACTTCCACGCTTATCTTCTTCGCCACCGCCTCCTCATCGCCGGCCGGAAACCGGCCCACCTCGTCAATGGCTGCGATGCGGTGACCGCAGAAATGGACGACCGTTGGCCCCGAGAGCGGCCTGAGAATCTCCGGGTCGACCCCCGTTATGCCGCAGATGATCCGGAGCTGGCGGCGAGTCGTGGCGAGGGCTCCATGGTCGCCGCCGTGGGTCGCCGCGGCCCGCTGCAAGGCCTCGCTTGCCGCCTGCTCCTCGCCAAGGATCAGGTGTGCCTCGGCCTCGGTGGCTGCGGCGTAGTAGTCGTCGTCCTCGCTGCGGGCCAATAGATCCAGGACTTCGCGGCCCAGAGCCTTGGCGCGATCGGTGTCTCCGGCGATCAGGCTCAGGGTGGCGGCGTTGATTGCCGGGTAGTAGCTGCCGTTCGCGCGCGCGAAGATCGATAGGTAGGCATCCGCCGCCCGGGCTGCGCCTTCGCGCGACACCGTCCCGCCCGCCAGCGCCTCGTCCTTGGAGATTCGCGCTCCCAGCGCTGCGACGTCTTCATCGTCGACGGTGTCCAAGCCGTAGGCAGCGAAGCGCCGTGCGGCTTCGCGAGTGGAGCCGGAACGCGCCAATGCCAGGACAGCCCGATGGCTCAACCACACGTCGCCCGGATGCTCTGTGAGGCCGCGCTCGGCGAGGTCGACCGCCTCGAGCAGCTCGCCGCGGCGCTCGGCGTCCTTGACTGCCTCGAGCCAATCCCCCGCGGTCAGGTGAGTCTGCTCACCGCCTCGCTTAGGTTCTCCTCTGGCAGGCACGGGAATCCGGGATTCTGACCAGTTCGGTCAATGACGTCCAGGCAGGCGAGGCCAGGCTCCCCTAGAACGGCGGCGGGGGCGGTGCTGGCGGCGTCGGCGGGTGAAATCCGTTATCCGGGGGTGCAGGCGGCGGTTCCGACCCCCCCTGCGGAGGAGCGGAGACAGGGCTGACCGCAACCTTCTTGCTCCGCTTCCCGGAGCAGACATAGTTGCTGCTGCGCTTCGACTTTACGTGGGCGTAGTACTCATCGCCTCCTGGGCTGGGTGGGCTGCTCTGGCTGACGCTCACGGACCACTTGCCTGCACGGTTGCTCTGATTGGCGCCGATTACCTCGCCCTGCCCCCGGTAGAGGACGACCTTTCGCTTGCGCTCGCAGGCTTTGCGTCGCGAATGCACTTGGCCGGAGAAGGACTGGCGATCACTCGCAAGCTGATTGCTGACCGTGCTCGGGTATTGCTGCTTGTTCGAAGACTCCGTCAGGCTGGCCTTGTCATCGGAGCCGCAGCCGGGGATCACGATCGCGGCGGTCAGAAGGACTGACCCGGCCAGGACACGCCAGCGCATTTCACGCATAGCAGTAGGTAAGACGCCTGGGAAAGGCGGGGGAGGCGTTGGTGTCGTCAAGATCCCCAGCGGACCACGCGGTCTGCCAATGACCATCGCGATAGTCATATGCATAATTCTGGACCGCGTAGTAAGCGCCCCTGGGCACGGGATAAACAACAGAATTAGTGGGTTGGTTCCCGTTGTAGAACCAATTGTCGTTGTTCCAGTACTTATAGCTGTATACGTACTGGTTCCAGCTATTCCCATTGTAGAAGTAAGGTCCAACCCAGCCGGCCGTCGTGTGCTGGTACAGCCCAGTCGTCCATGCGATAGGAGCCCCCGGGGAAAAATGCTCAACGTGGGTGCCTGGTGGGACAGTGGTTCTCACCTGCCCGCCTTGACACGACAACTCTCCCCAGAACTGAATTGCGTGAGCCTGAACCGGCTTGGCAGCCCAGGCTCCGATGACAGCGCAGACGGCGGCGAACGCCACAAGTGCGCGCAAACTCAGGATCACGATGCGCCTTAGGTTCATCGGGGCCTCATCCGACCCGCAGCTTGGCGCTGTAGCGGGCCTTGTCCCGGGTCCAGTTCCAATCACCGATGGCTGCCCGGTACCCGTTGATGCTGGCGTCGGCGTTGACGATCACCGCCGTTATCCGCTTGAACTGCCTCGGGCGCGTGAGCCGCACCTTTCCGGCGCCTCCGCGGGGTAGCTCCCGGAGCGCCGTGCGCACGGCTCCGCCCTTCGGGCGGCCGACCAGGGCGATCGCCGACCGGGTCCCGCGCGGGGCCTTCACCCTCAGCGCCACCGCACGTCCGCTCTTGGCCTTCACCCGGAGAAGCGCAAAGGTCGTGTGCTTGAGTTTCAGCTTCTTGCTGCTGCCCGGCTTCAGGGTGCCGACCCGCTCGACGTCCTGAAGTGTTTTCGCATCGGGGAACTGCGGCGTTGCACGCAGCTCCGCCACAGCCGCCGAAAATTCGGAGAACTCGCGCGCGAATTCGCTGGCGCGGCCCTTCACCGCGGCGTCGTATGCGGCGGTGGCCAGGCTGGCGGGGCTCGTGACCAGGGAGTTCGCCCATGCCTCCCGTGGGACGTCGTCGCCGTAGCGGGAGGTCAGCCAGTGGTTCCAGAGGGCGAGGCCGTACTTCTTGCGGCTCTTGGGATCGGTCAGCGGAACCTCGGTCTCGGACGCGAAAGAACTGACGTAGTCGGTCCAGTCGTTGATGTCAGGGAAGACCTTCTCCTCGATCCAGGTCGCGGTCGACTCGTACATCCAGTCGTCCTGGTCGACGTCATAGGCGTACTGGATCACGTGGTTGTACTCGTGGGCGAGTGTCACCGCCAGCGCCGGGCGATAGTCCTTGTAACCAAGCTCTGCGTAGTTCGTGTTGACGACCAGGAAGCCCGGCCGAGCGCTTCCCGTCGCGTCAGAGTCGGTCGTGGCGTAGCCGAATAGGTCCGGGCCGAGGTTCTTCACATAGATGTCTACGCGCCAGCCGCCATCGCCGGCGCTGCAGCCACGATTCCCGTCACTCTTCGGGTAGGCCCAGCCGAGCCTGCCGTGCTCGACACCGAAGGAGGCCTCCGCGTACTCAGCGGCGTCCTCGACGAAGTCGGGAACTCCGTCAGCGTCGAATTTGCCGTTTGCGTCGCTCAGCGGTGGGGCATCCGCCGTGTCGCGGACCCAGAAGTAGCAAAAGTGGGCGCTGTACGCGGAGTAGTAGTACTGCGCCGTGTAGCCGTCCTTTTCGGGGTCTGGGCGCCCTCGGTGGGTCGTGCGAGCAGTCCTTCCGCCGCCTGGCGATCCTCGCCGCTGAGCTGCGGCAGGGCGAGGGAGAGCTCGCGCAGCTCTTCGGTCAGCTCCCTGCTTCCCTCCTCGACCGCGGTCTGAGCCTGCTCGAGAGTCTCCTCAGGGTTCGCGGCAACGGTGTCAGGAGCGGCCTGGCGGTCGCCGGGGATTGCGCCGGCCGGATTCGGATCGACCCCCGTGTCGCGGGCGTCGGCGGGAGTCTCGAACACGCCCCTCGGGACCGCAAGCTGCTCGGCGCGGCCTGGCGCCGCCTGCGTCGCGGCGCCATCTTCTCCGAGCGCCGCTCGGCGGTCATCCGAGTCATCCTCGCAACCGGCGGCAAACAGCAGGGCGGCAGTGACCGAGACGAAGGCTGCAGTTGTGCGCTTTCGGTTCAGCATTTGGGAACTAGACGCTCTGAGTCGCCGGTTTCTTCCCAGCCCGCTGCGCTGCTGGAATGACTCCGGAAGGCGGAATGGCGCGCGACGATAACGTCCGCCAATCGCAGCCATCACCTCCGTCCAGCACCAGAGCGGTATGCCGATCGTCCGGATCGCCACCGCGGGAGCGCGAACGGTTACGATCCTGATCGCGTTCGACGCCGGCTCCCGGGTAGAGCACCGAGAAGAGAACGGCATGGCTCATTTCCTCGAGCACGCTGTGTTCAAAGGAGGGGAGCGCTTCCCGCGCCCTGACGACGTCAACCGCACCGCAGACAGGCTGGGGGCGCAGCTGAACGCGTACACGGCATCCGATCACGTCGCCTTTCACATCAGCGTTCGCAGCGAGCGCGCCCTCGACGCGGCAGATCTCCTGACCGACTTCGTGGGCCGTCCTCGCCTCGGGGCCGAGGACCTGGAGGTCGAGCGTGGTGTCGTGGTCCAGGAGATCGCGCGGGCCCACGATCAGCCGGCGACATTGGCCGACATACTGATCGACACCGCGGCATACGGCGACCATCCGCTCGGAAGGCCGATTCTCGGTACCCCGGAAACCCTGGGATCGTTTGACCGGGAGGACCTGCTCGCGTTTCGGGCCCGCCGCTGGACGAGCGAGAAGGGGGCCATGATCGTCGCCGGGGATCCTTCCCACCTGCCCGACGGGGAACTCGCGGAGCTGCTCGACCGGATCCCGGCAACTTCGCCCCCTCCGGCCGCAGAAACCGCTCCCCCGGCCGAGCCACAGATTCTCGTCGAGCCGCGCGAGTCGGCGCAGACCCATCTGCGGCTCGGCTACAGACCGGCCATGCGATGCCTCAGACGCCTCCACTCGGTGGGCGCTGCAGATCTACGTGACCCTGCTCGGCGGCACCAGCGGCTCGAGGCTGTTCGAGGAGATCCGGGAGCGGCTTGGGCTCGCATACAGCGTGCGGGCACACGACTATCCCCTCGCCGATGACGCCATGGTTCAGATCGAGGCGGGCCTGGAGTCGAGCCGCTGCCGGGAGGCATACGAGCGGATCCGAGAGATCGTTGACCGGCTGGCCGCCGAGGAGATCAGCGAAGAGGAGATAGACCGCGCCAGGTCCGCCGCAGCCGGCCGCAAGGTCCTCGCGTTCCAGCGCACCGCAACGGTCGCCCAGCATGCGGCCCTCGAGCACGTGGTCTTCGGAGCAGAGATGGACCCGGACAAGGAGATCGAGGGCCTCGACAGCGTCGATGCGAATGCCGTGATTCAGGTGGCCCGGAGCATGGCCGTGGAGCCGGCGGTCGCCTGCGTCGGCCCCCACAGCATCGAGGACTTCGCTTGATCTCAGCAATCCCGCCAGCCGAAGGGAAGATTGAGGGCCGCTTGCCTGTCTAGTTACTCGAATCAGCCCAACGGGGCGTGAATGAGGAGGGATCGAGATGCCACGGATTAGAAACGGCCGCGAGGAAGAGAACGACACCGAGGGCCAGGGCAAGAAGGCCTACGGCCGGGGAGGAGAACGAGGACACCGAGGGCCAGGGGTTTCGGTTCCCTTCGCGAGGACCAGAAGAAGGACGCCGAGGGCGACGAGAAGAAGGAGGATCGGGATGCCAAGGATTAGAACCCCCCGCGAGGGAGAGAACGAGGACACCGAGGGTCATATGCCACGGATCAAGACCGGCCGCGAGGAAGCGAATGAGGACACCGAGGGTCAGGGGTTCAAATTTCCCAAGGAGGGCGAGGTCGAGGACACCGAAGGCCATATGCCACGGCTTAGAAGCGGCAGCCGCGACGAAGAGGACGAGGACACCGAGAAATAGACTCGGTGTTGTGGCAAGTGCCGCCGAGCCTCTTCCGTCTCAGAGCCGATGGCTGATGACCGGCTCGAGGTCCGCCGTCGCCGCTGCAGCGCTGGCCGACGAGGAGGTCCACGGCGAGTGCTGCAGTCGATCGTCGAGGTGGCGAGGTCGCTGTTCGCGGCCGAGGCCGCGTCGATCCTGCTTCTCGACGAGGAGGCGAACGAGCTGGTGTTCGATGCCGTTGCCGGAAAAGGGTCGCGGGAGCTGCTCGGCGACCGGTTCCCCGCCGGCGAGGGCGTCGCTGGATGGGATGGTCACGGCTCGACAGCCTCTGATCCTCGACGACGTCAGCGAAGACCCCCGCTTCTCACGTGAGATCGCCGAGGCCACCGGCTATCGTGCCGCGTCGGCCTGATGGCCGTCCCGCTTCTGCGCGGCGACCGGGCACTGGGCGTCCTCTCGGTGCTCGACCGCTGCCAGAGCTCGCTGCGGTGGGCTGCAGGCCACCGAGCTTCTGGAGCTGTTCGCCCACCAGGCCTCGATCGCGCTGGAGATCGTCGAGCAGGCGCGCGAGGCGCGAGGCGTGCTTGCGGACGCCGGCGATCTGGCGGCGCTCGCTCTGCACCGCGTCAGCTCTGCAGGGCCTCGAAGGTGCCGATCGCGATGCCGGGCTGCGGCTCATCGCGGCGCTAGAGGATCTGTTCAGTCAGCGGTCTAGCCGCTGACGCACGCTCGTCGACGAGATCCGGTCGGGGCTCGAACCCCTTCTCTTGCAAGGCGGCCTCGAGGTCGTCGATCAGCGCCTTGCGAAACTCGGCGTCAGTCTCGGCCAAAGCCAGTATCTGCTCCAGGCCGCGATCGGCCCAGGGCAGCTCCTTCGCGGCCTCGACCCATGCTTCTGGAGCCGGCGGCATCAGCCGCAGCAGCTCCGCGAGGGTCAGCTCGTCGTAACCCTGATTTCGGCTCATCCCCCCCTAGACGAAGCAGCGGGGGGTTCTCTTCCCTCGATCTCGAACCCGGAGCTTGGCGAGGCAGCGAGAGATCCGGCTCGCGATCGTCCCGGAGGGGATGTCCAGCGCGGCGGAGATCGATTGGTAGCTCTGATCGCGGGCAAAGAAGCGGTCGAGGATCTCCTGGCAGTTCTCCGGGAGCGTCGCCATCGCGTCTTGGACGATCATCGCTTCGTCGAGGCGGGCGAAGTGATCCTCGTCGGCCGCCTCCGTCTCACCGACATCGTCGCGAGGCTCCACCCGCGCCGCCGCCCTTTGGCGGTCGATCGCCAGGCGCCGTGTCAGCTGGGCTATGAACGGCCGGATCGCCGCGTCGTCTCTGAGCGTGTCGAGCTTCTCGTAGGTACGGGCAAAGACCTCCTGAAAAACGTCCTCTGCCTCATGCTCGGAGAGTCGAAACCCTCGCGTCGCGATCGCGTAGACGTAGCGCGAGAAGCGCTCCACAAGCTGCCCCCACGCATCCTGGTCGCCCTGCCTGCATCTCGCGACCAGCTCAGCGTCGGGGAGAACGCCAGGAGAAATGCCGGGCGCCAAGGGTTCCGCCTCCCGCGGCATTGCGCAAGCGTAGGGCCCCGCCAGCCCCGTTTCCAGGGTGTTATTGGGTAAACCCCAGCTTTGCGGGCGATTTAGTCGGTAAGTGCCGCAGCCGCGCGTTCGCGATTCTGCTGCGCCTGTACGACGAGCTCGCGAGCACTGGCGATGCGGGGATCCCCCTCGGCCGTCGCGAGGTTCACCTCGACCAGCAGCGCCGCAGAGCGCGCCGCGCCCTCGGCCAGCATCGCCGCGGCGGCGGCGTCGGCCCGCACCACGGCCTCGCCGCGCTCTGCGGCCAGGGCCGCCAGCTCGGCGACGTCGGCCGCCGCCTCGCCGATGCGCAGTGGAATCTCGGCG
Source organism: uncultured Solirubrobacterales bacterium (assembly GCA_963724905.1). Taxonomy (GTDB): domain Bacteria; phylum Actinomycetota; class Thermoleophilia; order Solirubrobacterales; family 70-9; genus Mayfieldus. Next base: position 82,407 of record CAVRWD010000005.1, on the reverse strand, counting down.
GCTCGGCCGAGCGCGTCCTGGAGCCGGGCGTCTCGGTCCGGCTCCGCGATCTCGTCACGCCTGGCGAGGGTGTCCAGCGCCTCCTGGTAGGCGCGCGCGTCCAGATCGATCAGGGGTGAAATCTTGGAACGCAAGCTCTCCGCCTGCGCGATGACGCCTCCCGCCTCTCCCCAGCCCGTCGCTGACATCCGGGCAACCGACGCTGTGAGCGAGGCCGCCATCGACGCCGTGAGCGCTGCAGCCGAGCCACCGCCCGGAGCCGGCCCTTCCTCCGCGAGATCGTCGAGCAATCCTCCAACGGAAGTGTTGAGCGCCTCGTCCCGCTTGTCCTCGCCGGCCATGACCCGACAATAGGGAAGAATTCCCCCGCCCCGGGCGTCTGGTGGGCATGAGGCTCGACTCCAGCCGCTGTTTTCAGACCACCAGCCGAGGGACAATCGGCGTGGCCCGGCCGGTCGGCGCCGTGGCGATCACCTGCGCGACGATCGTCCTCGGCTGCGGTGGCTCATCGGAGGAACGGCGGGGAGCTATCTCCGACCCGGATCAGCCGGCCGAGATTGGGGACCCGATCTCGTCGCGCTCAGAGCTGTCTGGCACGGAGCTAAAGAGCCAGTCGCCGGCAAACGTTCGCGAGTACTGGACGGACGAGCGCCTGAACAGCGCGGAACCCCTGCCGCTACCTCAGCCCCCGGCAGCCAACCTGCCGGACCAGCCGGAGGCCCCGCGGGCGAGCGGCCCCGAGCCCTCCAGCGAGGCGCCTTTGACAATTCCGCCCTCGCCGCCCGCCGAATCCGTTTCTCCAACCCAGGACTACGAAGCGGGGTCGGAGACGGGGTTTCCGAACAGGACTCACGGAAAGCTCTTCTTCACCAAGGACGGGCGCGACACCTACTGTTCGGCGAACGTTGTCGGTGCCGAGGGCAGGAGCCTCGTCTTCACTGCGGCCCACTGCGTGTTGACCCCCGGCAAGCAGTTCGCGACCAACCTCTTCTTTGCACCGGGCTATCGCAACGGGGCCGAGCCCTACGGACGCTGGCCCGCGTACGCGGCCTACGTGCCTGAGGAATGGAAGGCCACCTACCCGAACCTTCCCTACAAGCAGCACTACTCGTATGACGTCGCGGCAGTCACCTTCTACCCCAACACCGCCAACCAGCGGGTTCAGGACGTGGTCGGCGGGCGCGGCATTCGCTTCAACGCGCCCAGTGCCACCTACCAGATCCGGGGGTATCCGGCTACCCCTCAGCCTTACGACGGCCAGCGCCTGATCGGATGCGACACGCAATTCGCCGGGTACGAGAGGACGTACACCGCCAGCGACCAGGTCGCGACCGTGATCTCATCCCCCTGCGCGATGAGCAAGGGCTCCAGCGGGGGCGGCTGGGTGACCCCGGATGGCTACATCGTCTCAGTCGAGAGTCATGGCTACTGCGAGATCGACAGCTCCTACTGCGGGTACATGTACGGGCCCTACTTCGGAGCAGTCGCCAGGGGCCTCTACGACGCCACCAGAAACGCCGCCCCCGCCATGCCCGTCGTCAAGAAGCCTGCTTTCTGCGCCCGGATCAAGAAGAAGCTTCAGAAAGCCAAGCAACTGAAACCCAGGGTCGTTCGCAAGTTGCGGCGCAAGTACAAGCGCTTCTGCCGCTGAGCCGCGGCGCACGGGTCTAGGCTCCGCCTCCACCAAGGACCGGAACTTGCCCGCTGCGGACATCCTCTCCAACCCCGGATTCTTCGCCACCTACGCGGTGCTGCAGGCGATTGTCCTGCTGTTGCTGCTCCGCCTGCTGGAGCCATTCGAACCGGTTCCGCTTGCCGGCCTGGTCTCGCTGGCGATCTGGGGGGCGACTGGCGCCGCGCTGATCGCCCTTGTCGGCAACGAAGCGGTGAAATCGCTGCTTCCGTCGGACGCCCGTGACGTCTTCGGGGATGCCGTGGCGCCGCCGGTGGTCGAGGAGCTGGCGAAGGGCATCGCGCTATTGGTCGCCGTGTGGGGCTCGCGGAGATGGGCCAGCGAACTTGGCTGGCGACTCGAGGGGCCAATTGCGGGCCTCGCCTGCGGCGCAGCCGTCGGAGTCGGCTTCGCCTTCACAGAGGACTTCTTCTACTTCGTCAACCATGCGACCGGCGAAGGCGTGCGGGTGGGGGCCGACATCTATCTCGGTCGCCGCGATTTCTTTGGACCGACAGCGCTGCATCACCCGCTCTTCACGGGTGCATTCGGCGCCGGTCTCGGCATGGCGGTCTGGAGCAGGTCGAAGCGGGCCAAGGTCTTGTGGCCGGCAGCGGGGCTTGGCGTTGCGGTCGCGATGCACGCGATCAACAACGGGTTGATCGAGCTGCTGCTGGTCCTGCGCTACGGGCTCGACAACGCGACTGCATGGGTGAACGGGTTGCCTGTCTCCTCCGCGGTGGACTCGACCGCCGACACAGCGAACGCGATCCTCTTCGTCCTCGACTACTCATACATCGCGCTCGTGCTGATCGGCGTGCTGCTCTGGCAGCGTTACATGCGAAAAGAGGTGGCCCAGGCGCTGGGATCGGAGGTTGCGGCCGGCGTCGTCAGCGAATCCGACGTAACCGAGGTCTGCGGATTCGGCAACCGAATCCGCGACTATGCGCGCCTGCTGCTCCATGGCGAGCGCGACCGGCTGGGCCGGCAGCGCAGCTATCACCACGAGGTGGCGAGACTCGGGGTCACCGTCTGGCGCGCAGGCAGAGAGCAGGGGAATCCGGCGGCGGTCGGGGAGGCCCGCAGGCGGGTGTTTGCCGCACAGGGAGTGGCACAACAGCCCGGCAAGGTGTCGGTGCCCGAGTTGGGCCTGGTCGGGCGGGAGCGGGAGCTGGACGAGTTGACCGAGTTGCTCACGGAGGGGCCAGTTCGCCAGCTGACGATCACGGGGCCGGGAGGCACCGGTAAGACACGAATCTCCGTTGAGCTGGCGTCGCGCCTCGGCGCAGGGCTCGCCCACGGCGCTTACTTCGTTGACCTCTCATCGTTGAAGGACGATCGAGAGGTGGCGGCACAGATCGCCTCGGCATTGGAGGTCGAGCTGCCGGCGGGAGAGGAGGCCGGTGCATGGCTTGGGCGATTGCTGCGGGACCGAGAGCTGCTGCTCGTCCTCGACAACTTCGAGCAGGTAGGCACGGCAGCCCCTCTGGTCACCGAATTGGTCCAGGCGACCCGGCGGGTGCGGGTTGTGGTCACCAGCCGAGTCGTGCTGGGCACGCTGGGCGAGACCGAGTTCCGCCTCCGGCCTCTGCCCGCCGGAGCGACGGATGGTGGCCCGTCCGCGGCGGCCCAGTTGTTCGTCGACCGGGCCGAGCGGGCCGGGGGGCGGGTCGAAGCCGCGGATCTCGCGACGGTGGAGACGATCTGCGAGCGGTTGGATGGCCTGCCACTGGCGATCGAGCTCGTTGCGGCGAGGACGAGATCGATCTCGCTTGCTGCGATCTCGGCACGGCTTACCGACGCACTGGATCTCGCCGCGATCGGGGGAGCCGGCGTTCCCGAGCGCCAACGGACGCTGCGGGGAGCCGTCGCCTGGAGCGAGGAGCTTCTGGAGGCGCCGACACGACGGCTGTTCCTGGAGCTGTCCCAGTTCCCGGCCGGATGCCGCCTCGATGCCCTGGAGAGCGCCTGCACCGAAGACAACCTCCTGGACCTGCTGCAGGCACTTATCGAGAGCAGCCTCCTGCAGCTGGAGACCGACGCCGACCGGCAACCGCGCTATCGAATGCTGACGACGATTCGCGAATACGCGCTCGAGCGGCTTCGCGAGACCTCGACCGAGCCGGACATCTCGGTTCCCTCCTACTGCACCGCCCTCCTGGATGCCTTGCGTCCGCCCTCCGCCTGGACCCGGAACCTCTTCGCCACGCTGGAGCTCGAGCGTCCGAACTTCGTGCTTGCGATCGAGTCGCTGGCATCGCACGCGCCAGAGAGGGCGCTGCGGTTGATGGTGCGCCTGGGCCCGCTTTGGGAGCGGGGATCGATTGGGGATGCGAGGGCGCGGCTCGCGGAATTGCTCGACACGGCCACGCTGACACCGGCTGTGCGTGCTGAGGCGAACGGCCTGGAAGGCCGGCTGGCGCTTCTGACCGGCGACTACCAGGGGGCATCAGCGGCGTTGACGGCCACCATCGCAGCAGACCTCGATGACCCGTCTCTGAATTTCGCCTGCCGCTGGAACCTGGGCTGGGTTTCGATGTTCACCGGACGGCTGCTCGAGGCCGAGGATGCCTTCTCCGCCGCAGCAGAGGAAGCCGCCGAGAATCTTGGTGAAGAGCAGCATGCACAGGCTTTGGCCGCGCTCGGCCGCGTCGGCGCGGAGCTCGGCAATCAAGGTGCTGGCGAGCTGGCGCGGCGCAGCCTCGACATCCGCCTGCGTATCGGTGACGAGCGCGGCGCGATCAGCGCCAGAAGCACACTGGCGAGGGCGGCCCTTCTATCCGGAGACGTCGACGCGGCGATCTCGGAGGCGGAGTCGGCGTTGCGACAAGCCGATGGGCTCGACGATCGGCTGCGCCAGGCGGAGGCACTGTTTCCACTCGCAACGGCACAGCTGCTGGCCGGGCGAAACGCGGATGCCGCAGAGTCCGCCCGCAGGCGCCTCGTGGTCGCCCGCGACCTCGGCGACCGGCTCGGGATCGCCGAGATCCTTGATCTTTGCGCCCTGCTGGGCCAGGCCGGGGACGATCAGGGCCTGCCGGAGCGTGCGATCGCCGCCTCAACCTCATTGCGCGCTCGCATCGGGGCGCAGCGCTGGCCATGGGACCGGGCCTTGATCGAGGAGCGCCTGGGTCCGGTCGCGGCAACCCCTGCCGCCGACATGGCGCCGCTCAGCCTGGCCGAGGCGTTGAACCTGGCTGAGGAATTGAGTGGAGACCTTGGGAAGATTTCGCCACGCCAGGGCGTCTGATGGGCATGCACGGTGAGAATCCACGGTCGCTTCTTCCCCTATCGCGCGCGCGGCGCAGTGTCGGCACCCTGTCGGCGCTTTTCGCGATTCTGGTCGCAGCGAGCTGCGAAATCGGGGATGACGGGCGCCGCGCCGCTCTCGAGGAGGGGGGCACCAAGGGTGAGATCGCCCAGGCGGCCCCGCTTACCCCACCGGGCGAACCGCCAGAGGAAGGCGTTGCAGCAATCCAGGTCGATCTGGACCCCCAGGGCAACCCCTACGTCGCCGGTGAGCTGCTCGTCGCCTTTGAGGAGCAGGCGGGCGCGCCACAGATCGAGAACCTGAAGGACGCCGTAGGCGCCGAGTCAACCGACGAGATCGAATCGATCGACGCTGAGGTACTCGAGTTCCCGGCCGTGGACGAGGCCGATTCGCGGAGGCAGCGCGAAGGATTGCTGAGAGGAATTCGCGCCGACCTCAGGCAGAGCCCACCAGTTGAGAGCGCCGACTACAACTATCTGAGAGCGCCGACCGCCGCCCCGAACGATCCCTTTTTCGGCTCCCAATGGGGGTTGGGCCAGATCGGCGCCTCCACAGCCTGGGATACGTCGGATGGGAAAGGCACCGACATCGCGATCATCGACTCGGGAATCAATGACAACAACCCCGACCTGAGCGGCGCCGTGCGCTACGCATGGGACTACGGTGAGGGGGACGCCGACGCGCAGGAGACGGACGGTCACGGTACGCACGTCGCCGGGATCGCGGGAGCCCTGACCAACAACGGGGTGGGAGTCGCCGGTACGTCCCCCGGGGGCTGGCTTTGGGACCTCAAGGCCACCGTTTACAGCCCCCAGTACAAGGACCAGAGATTCACGGACGCCGCGATCATCAATGCCTTGAACGCCGCTGCCGACGCGGGCGCCGATGTGGTGAACATGTCGTTCGGCGGCGGCCCATATTCGGGAACGAAAGAGGGAGCGATCAACTACGCCTGGAGCAAGGGGGTGGTTCTTGTCGCCTCGGCGGGCAACGACACCACCAGTGCGGCGCACTATCCCTCCGACTATCCCAACGTGATCTCGGTCGCCGCCACGATCACCAGCGGAGCGAAGCTCAGCTATTCCAACTTCGGGCCCAACGTCGACATCGCTGCACCAGGTGGTGGGATCGCCTCCACCGCCGGCGACGGGGTCGTCAACAAGTCCGGAACGAGCATGGCTTCGCCTCACGTCGCTGGGGTGGCAAGCCTGTTGGCGGCGCAAGGACACAACGCGACGACGATCCGACAGCGTCTTGAGTCCACCGCGACGGATCTCGGCCTCCCCTGCCGCGACGACACCTACGGCAATGGACTGGTAAACGCGGCCGCGGCTGTGGGCGCGGCTCCCCCGCCCGTGAACCGATGTGCCCAGTGCCAGCAGGCTCGTCAGCAGCTGCGCAAGGCGAAAAAGAAGCTGCGCAAGAACCGTACCCGGCGGTCGACTCGCAAGTTCAAGCGCGCGAAGAAGCGCGTCGCGAAGCTCTGCGGCGAGTCGCTTGCCACCTCCTAGCCATTTGCGGCTCGATCCGCGGGTTCTCGAAACTCATGCGCCACCGGCTCCGGCGATCCTGCTCGCACCGCCTCGAGCTGAGCGGTGACAGCCAGCCCGAAGAAGAGAGCGAGAGCTGTCAGCAACGACCAGAGCATCAGCCCGATCACCCCGGCAAGCGGCCCATAGGTCTCCCCGAAGTCCCCGCTGAGCGAGATGTAGCCGGCGAGCGCGCCGGTGAACGCGAACCAGAGTGCCACCGCCAACACAGATCCGTACAGAAGCCATGACGGTGACGGCTGGGTGCGGTTGGGCGAGATCCTGAAGACGAGCGCGACAGCGCCCGCGACGAGGACGGCACCCAGCGGCCAGCGGCCGATTTCCCACGCCTTTTCGAGGGCGGGGGCCCAGCCGATGACGTCGCTGAGCGCCGATCCGAGAGCGTCACCCGCGACCAGCACGACGAAGGCCAGGATCGTTGCCAGGCCGGCGCTCACGGCGAGGGCGGTGGCCACCGCGTACTTGCGCAGCGACGGCCGGTCCCGCTCCACACCGTAGATGCGGTTGGACCCACGCTCGATCTGACCCATCGCGGTCGCGCCCGAGACGATCGTGATCGCCAGGCCGGCGAGCAGCGCGGTCTCCCCCGCCTCGCCACTTTCCCGGCTGCTGCTGCTCAGCGATCGGGTCAACGTCTCGCCTGCCGGCCCGGGGGCCAGGTCGCTGATCGTCTGGGCCAGCACGTCGGAGACATTGGGCTGGCCGAGGACGCGGGCGAGCCCGACGACGGCGATCAGCGCCGGCACCATCGTGAGCACGAACTGGAACGCCAGCGCTCGGGCGTGGCTGAAGCCGTCGGCGTAGCGGAAGCGGACGAAAGAGTCGCGCAGCAACTGAAGGCGACCGACCTCCCGCAGGGTCTCGAAAGCATCGTCCCCCTCCAGATCGTGGGTCTCGGGGACGGATGCAGCGGTGCTCAAAGGCGGAGCCTCCTGGCGGCCATTGCTGCCAGCCTAGTCAGCCGACGGACGACTAGGCCTGAGTGCCTGGCCAAGGGAACGGGTAACGGCAAGAGAACCGACCAAGGAGGCAGCAATGCCCGACGAGCGCGACGAGGAACTGGCTGACGAGAAGACGACGCCGGAAACGCCGCTTCACGCCTACAAGGAAGGGCGGGACGAAGACGTCGAGGGCACTCCCCACCCAGAGGTGGGCGAGGAAGGCGACAAGGACGAAGGAGTGACCAATCCGGTCGGGGGCCCCAAGCCGGAGAGCAAGGACGACGACGAAGACTGAGCGCCCCTCCACGACCCCGAACAGCACCGTGCCCGGCGCAGGGCCGGGCACGGCTTGAGGGGAGGCAATAAGCCTCACCGAGGCCCCACGGTCCAACCTGCGCGGGGCCCCGTTGTTTCCCTAGCCCTCTAGTCCCCGCATCCGGTCGTAGCTAAACGCGGATTGGGCGCGTTTCCCTCCTTTCGGCTCGGGTAATTGCATCGCAACCCGATTCGAGGAGGGTCGAGATGCCACCTAGGGGAGTGAAGAAGGGCACCAAGCGGGCCCGCCAGTACGAGCACGTGAAGGAGAGCCAGCGCGAGCAGGGCGCTTCGGAGTCAAAGGCCGAAGAAATAGCCGCCCGTACTGTGAACAAGGAGCGGGCACGCTCCGGTGAGTCACGCCAGCGCTCTCGGACCTCTGTGCAGGACATCTCCTCCGGGCGCCGCGGAGGCAAGCGGTCCGGTCAGTCCGGACCCCGCGGCCGCACCCGTGACCAGCTCTACAACGAGGCGAAGCAGCTCGGCATCGACGGGCGCTCGAGCATGAGCAAGGCGCAGCTGCAGCGGGCGATTGCGGGCAAGAAAAGCTGATGGCGACGAAGCGACTTCTGGTCATCGCGCCGGTCGCGGTGCATGGCAACGCTCTGCGGGAGGAGATCGTGCGCCGGGCAAAAGGTGAGGAAGCAAACGTGCACCTGGTCGCGCCCGCCGTCACCGAGTCGAAGATGAAGGCGCTGATGGGAGACGTGGACGATGCGATCGTGGCCGCCGACAGCCGGTTGGATAACACCCTCGAGGGTCTCCGCAGCGAGCGAGTTACGGTTTCGGGCGAGGTCGGCGACGCCGACCCGCTGGTTGCCGTCGACGACGCCTTAGGCGTGTTTCCTGCCGACGAGGTGCTGGTGGTCACCCACAGCGACCAGGACGCGGAGTGGTTCGAGAAGGAGCTCTTCGACCGCGCCGCAGAGCGTTTCGAGCCCCCGATCATCCACGTCGAGCTCCATGGCGACGGCGACACGGGATTAGCCGAGACGGAGCAATCGGCGCCAGGCATCTCACGTGACGATCCGGCCGAGGGCGAGCTGGAGCTGACCGAGAACCTGCCGCCCTTCTCCAAACGCGACCTGGTGAGCATCGTGGTCGCAATCGTCGGCACCATCGTGCTCGCGCTTCTCGCCACCGACAGTGGCGATAGCAGCGAGGGCAACATTTCGCCGGCGCGAACCCTGATCGCGATCGCCTTCGCGCTGGTCAACCTCGCCCACGTGGTCGGGCTCGTCTTCTTCAACAGCCAGCAGTACCGGGGCTTTGGACGCGAGCTCTTCGGGAGGCTCTCCCTCTTCGGGACCCCTATTGCGATCGTCGTGAGCCTGCTGATCTAGGCTATTCGCCGCCGGAGCCCCGCTCCGCGGCGAGGGCGGAAATCTTCTCGTAGACGTGGGGGAGCTTCTTCTTCATCCGCTGCAGCTCCCAGTGCTCGATCTTGATGAGTCGCAGGCGCGATGTCGCCTCGACGGTCGCGCCGCGCTTCTCCTTCTCGATCAGCCCGACCTCTCCAAAGATGTCGCCGGGGCCGAGCTCGCCTATCTGCTCACCGTCCCTGGTCACCTTGGCGGTGCCCTCCTCGATCGCCATGAAGGCGTTCGCGTAGTCGCCCTCCCGCACGACGACCTTCCCCTCGGGCGCCTCCTCGGTGGTCGCGAAGGTGGTGATCACGGTCAGATCCTCTTCGGGAACGTCCGCGAAAATCGGAATCCGCTTCAGCTGGGTGGCATCCATCAGTCGTCTCCTCTGCCTGGCAAGGCTGGCCTGCGCGCAACCTATCCGATCCGGCAGCCGCAGTGCCCCCGTAACCTTTCCGACCGTGCGAACACGAATCCTCATCGCCCTCGCCGCGACGCTTCTGATCGGCGGAAGCGTCGCCTCCGCCGTGCTCGTGCAGGGCGCCGAGCGGCATGTCGTGACCCCGGAGATCCCGGGCACCCCCTACATCGACGTGATCTCGCCCCGCAGCGGCTTCAAGCCGCGCGGCGACTCGGTCGTCGCCAGGGTCAAGGTGCACAACTTCACCCTCGCCCCGTCGCAGTTCGGAAAGACGCCGCAGCTCGGCCAGGGAATGCTCCGCTTCTCTCTCAACAAGGTCCGCGAGGACGTCGATGAGAGCGAGGTCGAGGAGGCCGAGAGCAACCCTTTGGGCGCCGGGCGGGTGATCGGGCGCTCATTCGACGAGCCGCGCTTCGCGGGACCGAACGGGATCCTTGCCAAGCGGCTCGACAGCATCAGGAAGTACTCGCCCGCGACCCAGCCCCACATCTACTACCGCAACCTCCCCGAGGGGCAGTTCCGGCTCGTGATCACGCTGGCGCAGAACGACGGCACGCCGACCCCGTACCACGCGGTCACCCACTTCCGGATCGAGAGTTAGCTCGTCAGCGCAGCAGCCGGCGCGCGGGACGTCGAGGAACTCGATCCTGCTGGAGAACGCAAACCCCGGCTGCGGCCCGCCCTGCAGCGCGTAGACCCGCCGCCCGAGCGAGGCCCCACCGAGGCCGTGGCGCGGAGTGCGCATCCCGGGCAGGCTGCGCCAGCGCCGCTGGTCGGGGTCGAAGAGCTCGACCGGCCTGATCGTCCCGGCCTCCTCCTCACCCCCGAAGACGACGGGCTTGCCCTTCACGGTGACCGCGGCGATGCCGCTTCGCTCCTTGCGCAGCGAGGGCTCCCGCCGCCATTGCGCGGCGCCCGGGCGAAAGCTCTCCACGGTCGCCAGGTTCGGCGAGCGGCCGCCGAAGACGTATATCCGCCCCCCGGCGACGGTTGCCGCGATGTGCTCGCGAGGAACTTCCAGCGAGGGGCCCGCGCTCCAGCGACCCGTGGCTGGGTCGAAGACCTCAACCGCGTCGAGCTGCCCTGCGGCGACACCGCCGATCGCGTAGAGGCGGTCGCTCAGCGCCACGAGAGCGGCGGCGGCCCGCGGGCGCGGCGCGTTCGCGAGCTGGGTCCAGGAGCCGCTGCGGGGGTCGAAGCGCTGCAGAGCGCCGGTCACCGGCGCGAAGCTGCTGTCGGTGTAGCCGCCGAATACGTAGAGGCGGCCGCGATGGGTGGTGACCGCGGGGTGGTTGACCGCGATCGGCATCGGCGCGACCCGCCGCCAGCTATCGCGCCTGATGTCGTAGCGCTCGACCGCGCTCGTGGTCTTGGTGGAGGGCAGAAAGCCGCCGGCGACGTAGATGAAGCGCCCGATCCGAGCCGCGCCGACCTCGGTGCGGCGCAGGGTCGCCGGTGCCAGGGACCCCCAGCCCTGGGCCGCGGCGCTGACCTTGGGATCGGCGCCCGAGTCATCGCGAGAAACGGCCTCAGACTCCCCGCCTCCGCAGGCGGCCAATGGTCCCACCAGGGCGAGCAACGCCGCCGCAACGGCCGGCTTAGCCTTCATCGCGTCGCTCATAGCCGCGGCAATCGCGCACCGGCAGCCGCGGATAGCGCGGGAACTCGGGTTCGCTGCGCGAGCGCTCGCAGAGCGAGAAGCTCGAGCCGCGGGTGTTGCGCACCAGCCGCTGGTGACGGCAGTTGTCGCAGAGGCCGGCCGATGGCCTGTCCATTGGGCAAGTATCGCCCCCTCCCGTCCGCCGCACGCGGGCGTCCATACTTCACTTTGTAAAGTAGACGGATGCCGACTCTGCGTCGACTGTTCGGATTCCTGCGCCCGTACCGGCGCGAGCTCTGGATCTCGCTGGTCTTCGCCTGGGCGGCGATGGGGATGACGGTGCTGATCCCGCTCCTGATCGGGCACACCATCAACGAGATCAAGGACGGGAACAGCGGTGCGGCGCACGACTCGCTGCTGCTGCTCGCGGCGGCGATTGTCGGCGCCTCGATCCTGCGCCTCGGCCTAACCGTGGTCCGGCGGCTGGTTGCGGGGCGGGTCTCGCTGGCGGTCGAGTTCGACCTGCGCCAGCGTTTCTACTCCCATCTGCAGTCCCTGGAGCTCAGCTTCTTCGACGGTCAGCAGACCGGGCAGCTGATGTCGCGGGCGACGGTCGACCTGCAGTCGATTCGCTTCTTCCTCGGCTACGGACTGATCTTCATCACCCAGACCGCGCTCACGATCGCCCTGGCGGCGGCGGTGATGCTGGTCATCAACCCGTGGCTTGCGTTGATCGCCCTCGCTCCGGCGCCGCTCGTCGTCTACACCGCCGCCCGCTACAACCGCCTGTCCCGGCCCGCGGTGCAGGAGGTCCAGCAGCGAATCGCCGAGCTCACGGCGGAGGCGGAGGAGAACGTCTCCGGGATCCGGATCGTGAAGGCGTTCGCGCGCGAGGAGCACCAGCTGCGCCGCTTCCGCCGCGCGGTCTCCCGGGTCTTCGATCAGACCGTCTACTCGACCAGGCTGGCGGCCTTCTTCTCGCCGCTGATCGGGTTGCTGCCCCAGTTTGGTACCGCACTGGTGCTCTATTTCGGCGGCCGCGCGGCGATCAACGGCAGCATCAGCGTCGGCGAGTTCACCGCCTTCTACGTCTACCTCGTGATGCTCGCCTCGCCGATGCGGATGCTCGGCATCGCGATGGGGATGGCGCAGCGCGCGATCGCCTCCGGCAACCGCCTCTTTGAGGTGCTCGATCGCGAGCCGACGATCCAGAGCCCTCCGGGCGCTCCGCCGCTGCCCGACGGCGGTGGCGCGGTGGCGATGCAAGGTGTGAGCCTGCGCTACGACGGCGCCGGGCCGGTGCTGAGCGACGTCGACCTCGACGTCGCTCCTGGCAGGACCGTGGCGCTGGTCGGCCCGAGCGGCTCGGGCAAGACCAGCCTCGTGGCCTTGATCGCCCGGCTCTATGACCCCTCGGAGGGATCGGTGCTGGTCGACGGCGCCGACGTGCGCTCGATCGACGTCGAGTCGCTGCGCTCCGAGATCGCCTTCGTCGCCGACGACAGCTTCCTGTTCTCCGACACGATCGCCGCCAACATCGCCTATGCGAACCCCGGCGCGAGCCGCGAGGCGATCGTGACCGCCGCGCGGCGCGCTCAGGCGGATCCCTTCATCCGCGACCTGCCGGACGGCTACGACACGATGGTCGGGGAGCGCGGCCTGACCCTCTCGGGCGGCCAGCGCCAGCGGGTGGCGATCGCCCGCGCCCTGCTCGCCGATCCCCGGGTCCTGATCCTCGATGACGCCACCTCCTCGGTCGACGCCCGCACCGAGCGGGCGATCAAGCGGGGCTTGCGGGAGGTGATGGAGGGACGGACCACGTTCATCATCGCCCACCGCCTCTCGACGATCTCGCTCGCCGACGAGATCGTCGTCATGGACGCCGGCCGCATCGTCGACCGAGGTACCCATGAGGAGCTGATGGCCGGCTGCTCCTTCTATGCCGAGATCGCCGAGTTCGGCCTCGCCGACTCGGTGTTCCTGCAGCACGACCTCGAGGAGCGCGAGGAGGCGGCGAAGCTGTGAGCGAAGAAGGCACCCCCCGCCCGCGGCGGATTCTCGCCTCCGGCTCGATCGAGCGAGCGAGCAAGGCTGCCGGTGATGTGAGTGCGAGTGAGCGAGAGCAGAGCACGCGTGCGGAAATTGATTCCGAAGAGGAGCAGGAGCGCGAGGAGGCCACTTGGTCGCCGGAGCGCAACAAGCTGCGCGAGGTGTTCCTGCTCTTCGCGGCGCTCTGGCGGCTGATCCGCGGCGAGGACCAGCGCGGCCGCAAGGTCCGCTGGCTGCTGGGCCTGCTGAAGCCCTACCGGGCCAAGGTGGCGCTGATGTTCGTTGCCCTGCTGCTGGCGACCGCGGCGGCCCTCGCTCCCCCGTTTCTGGCCGGCAAGGCGATCGACTCGGGGATCCTCGCCGGCGACCTCGATGCGCTGAACCTGATCGTGGCGGCGTTCGCCGTCACGGCGGTCGTCTATGCGGTGGCGACGTTTGCGCAGACCTACCTCGTCGGCTGGGTGGGGACGCGGGCGCTCCAGGACCTGCGCGAGCGCGTCTTTGCGCACCTGCAGGCGATGTCGATCGGGTTCTTCACCCGCAGGCGCCCGGGAGTCCTGATCTCGCGCATGACCAACGACATCGAGGCGCTCAACCAGCTGGTCTCAGACGGCATCGTGACCCTGTTCTCGAGCACGCTGACCCTGCTCGGAGTGGTCGTGATCCTGATGCTGCTCGACCTGCAGCTGGCGCTCGTGGTGTTCCTCACCTTCCCGCTGCTGGCGATCGCCAGCCTCGTCTTCCGGATCGTCTCCGCAGGCGCCTACCGGGCGACGCGGGAGAAGATCGCCGCGATCACCGCCTACCTGCAGGAGACGCTGAGCGGCGTGCGGGTCGTGCGCAGCTTCGGCCAGGAGCCGCATCACGTCTCCGAGATGACGCAGCTAAACGAGGAGAACCGGGCGGCGAACATGCGCACTGTCTACCTCAACGCCGCCTACTTCCCGGCCGTGGAGCTGCTCTCGGCGGTCGGCACCGCGGTGATCCTTCTCTACGGCGGCAACCAGGCGATCGACGGCGCGATCCAGCTCGGCGTGCTGGTCGCCTTCGTCGGCTATCTGCAGACGTTCTTCGACCCGATCCAGCAGCTCTCCCAGCTCTACACGACCTATCAGCAGGGGATGGCGGCGCTGGACAAGATCTTCGACCTGCTCGACACCGAGCCCGACATGACCGACAAGGACGGGGGCGCTCGACCCCGGTTCCCTGCGGGGTGAGATCCGCATGGAGGGGGTCTCGTTCTCCTACGCCGACGACGCGTTCGAGCGCGAAGCCGACGGCGAGCAGATCGAGTGGGCGCTGCGCGAGGTCGATCTCGAGGTCCCTCCGGGGCAGACGCTGGCCCTGGTCGGGGCGACGGGGGCCGGCAAGTCGACCTTCGCAAAGCTGGTGGCGCGCTTCTATGACCCCCAGGCCGGCGTCGTGCGCATCGATGGCCACGATCTGCGCGACCTCTCCCAGCAGGCATTGCGGCGCCAGCTCGGCATCGTGCCCCAGGAGGGCTTTCTGTTCTCGGGCACCGTGCGGGAGAACATCGCCTTCGGGCGGCCCAGCGCCGGCGAGGAGGAGATCGAGGCGGCCGCCGCCGCGGTGGGGGCCACCGATTTCATCGCTGCTCTGCCGCAAGGGCTGGGCACCGAGGTCGGCGAGCGCGGGATTCAGCTCTCGGCCGGGCAGCGGCAGCTGGTCGCCTTCGCGCGGGCGCTGCTGGCCGAGCCGAGAATCCTGATCCTCGACGAGGCGACCTCCAACGTCGACGTGCGCACAGAGAAGGTGATCGAGAAGGGGCTTGAGCGCCTGCTCGTGGGCCGGACGGCGATCGTGATCGCGCACCGTCTCTCGACGATTCGCCGGGCCGGCAAGATCGTGGTGCTGGAGGGCGGCAGGATCGCCGAGTCGGGGACCCACGAGGAGCTGATCGAGGCGGGTGGATCGTACGCGCGCCTCTACGGCGCCTGGGAGGAGTCCGCGGTCGCCTAGGTGCGGCGTCTAGCCGGGACCGACGCCGCCCGAGCCCGAGCTCCCCGGGGTCCCGCCACCGGTAGTTCCGCCACCGGCCCCGGTGGAGCCGGGGTCGGGCGCGGGCGCCGGGGCGGCCGGCGCCACCGGGGTGGACGGCACAGGCTCAGCGGGGACGACCGGTGCGGCGGTGACCGGTGCGCTCGGCGCGGTGACCGGCGCACTGGCTCCCTGACCGCAGTCCTCAAAGCCGTAGGAGGCGGCCGCCTCGCTGAAGCTCTCGGCTGCCGTCCCCGCCTCGGTCTGAGCGGCTGCGAGGGCGGCGTCGTCTCCATCCTCGGCCGCGTCGGCGGCGTCCTGCTCGGCGGCGACGAGGTCGTCGGCGGAGCTGAACAGCTCGTCCAAGCCGGCCTCGTCGTCGGGGGTTCCGAGATCACGCAGGCGGTCGACCATGCCCTCGTAGAGGTCGGCGCGCTGCCCGGCAACGCTGGACGAGCTGGTCGTGGTGCCCTCGAGGCTTCCCAGCGCCGCGTTCACCTCCGCGCAGACGCCGTCGCCCCCGGTGACGAATTCCTCCTTGCTGATCTCGCTGGGCGCGTCCTCGACCGTGGGCGTCGTCACCGGCGTCTCGGGCGCGGAGTCATCACCCCCGCAGCCGCTGCCCAGGGCGGCGGCGGAGAAGGCCATGAGGCAAAGCGCACGTTTCATGAGGGCGGCAACGTAGCAATGACCGGTACCGAGCTCCGGGGCATGGACTCGAACCATGGTCCCCGGCTCCAGAGGCCGGTGTCTTACCAGCTAGACGACCCCGGACCAACGAGAACGATAGCGAGCGAGCCTACTTTCGAGGCATAACGCCCCGTCAGCCGATCGCGCTCAAATCGACGCCCGGATCGGCGATCTTGTCGCGGTCGCCGGAGACGTCGGTGCCGGCTGCGAGCAGCTCCCGCGCCCGGCCCAGGTCCTCCGACCGCTCGACGCTCAAGCACCCCGCGACCTTGCCGTCCTTCAGGTACCAGACCGAGAACTCCCCCGAATCGCGGTCTCCCCGCCATATCTCTTCATCTGGGTCCTCCGCCGGCCCCACGTACTCGAGGCTCGCCCAGTCGGCGAGGTCGCTGAAGAAGTAGGGCACGACGTCGTAGTCCTTGCCCTCGCCGAGCATGTTGGCCGCCGCGGCCTTGCCCTGATGGATGGCCACGTCCCAGTGCTCGACCCGTAGCCGCCGACCGTGCAGGACGCTGTCGTAGCTGCAGACGTCGCCGGCCGCGTAGATGCCCTCGACAGAAGTCTGGAGCTTCGCGTCGCAGACGATCCCGTTCTCGACCGTCAGGCCAGCCCGCTCGGCCAGCATCACGTCCGGCTTCACCCCCGCCCCGACGACCACGGCGTCGCAGGGGATCTGGCGACCGCTCTTGGTCACGACCGCTTTCACCCGGCCGTCTCCCTCAAAAGCTTCCAGCTCCTCGCCCCCGAACACGTCCACCCCATTCGACTCGAGCTGATCGTGAAAGAAGCGCCCGGCCTCTTCGCCGAAGCTGTTTGAGAGCGCAACCTCCTCCATCATGACCATCGTGCACTTGGTGCCCTTGGCGGTCAGCGATGCGGCCACCTCGCTGCCGATGTAGCTGCCGCCGATCAGCACCACGTGCTCGGCCTTGGCGGCGTCCTCGCGGATCGCCTCCGAGTTGCCGAAGGCGCGCAGGTAGTGAATTCCCTCGTTCTCCGCCCCCTCGAGGCGGAGGATGTTGACGTTGGCGCCGGTGGCGATCAGCGCCTTGGAGAACTTCACCTCACCCCCGCCCTGCAACTTGGCCTCGCGGGCCTCGGCGTCCAGCGACATCACGTTGGTCCCGGTCAGCAGCTCGACCCCGTTCTCCTCATACCAGGACGCCGGGTTGACGTAGGCGTCGGAGCGCTCAGCCTCGCCGCGCATGAACTCCTTGCTCAGCGGCGGGCGCTCGTAGGGGACCTCGGGCTCGCGGCCGACCAGCAGGACCTCGCCCTCGGCACCCCGCTTGCGCAGCTCGGCAGCGCACTGCGCCCCGGCCAACCCGCCGCCGATGAGCAGGAACTCGACCTCGCGATCAGCCATCGCCGCGGCCGTTCCCGGCGGCGCCGTCCGGCCCCAGGTAGTCCTTCAGGTCCTCCTCGCGCCCGGGGTCCAGCACGGCGAGAATTTCGTCGCCCGGCTCGAGCACCGTTTCGGGGCCGGGGACAAACCCTTTTCCCTCACGCAAAACCGAGATCAGCAGGCTTCCCTCGGGCATCTCGAGGTCGGCGACCCGTCGTCCCACCACCTTCGAGTTCTGATCCAGCAGCATCTCGATGATCTCCAGGCTCTCCTCGGGGAAGTCGAGCAGGGTCACGAGTCCGTACTCGGGGACCTCGTGCTCGATCAGTCGCAGGATCAGGTCGGTCGCCGAGACCGACGGCTTGATCCCCAGCAGGTCGAAGTGCTGCAGGTTCCGGGGATTGTTGACCCGGGCGATGATTCGCTCGACCATGTACTTCTCGCGCGCGACCTGGCAGATCAGCATGTTGTCCTCGTCGTCGCCGGTCACCGCGATCACCATGTCGGCGCGCTGGATCCCGGAGCGCTCGAGCACCCAGAGCTCGGAGGCGTCGCCGTACTGGATGTTGTGCTCGAGCTCCTGCTCGACCGTCAGGTAGCGGCGCCGGTCCTCCTCGATCACCGTCACCTCGTGCTCCTTTGCGAGCAGCTCGCGGGCGAGGTTCCAGCCCACCTTCCCCGCGCCGACGATGATGATGTACACGGAGCGTGCCCTCCTAGCCTGAGCTCGCGGCGCCGGAGTGCTTCTCCGCCGCGGCGCGGATCTCGTTCTCGAGCATCTCGATCGCCACCTTGGTGGGGCAGATCGTGTGGACGCCCTGGTGCTCGTACCAATCGGCGCGGTAGGGGTCGAGGATTCGCGCCACGACGTTGGGCACGTTGTAGCGCCGCTGGGCGATCTGGGCGACGATGATGTTCGTGTTGTCGCCGTCGGTGGCGGCGATGAACGCATCGCATTTGTCGATCCCCGCCTCCAGCAGAGCATCCATCTCCAGCGCCGTGCCGACCGTGAAGCGGCCGCCGAGATCCTCCCAGCCCTCGTCGAGCCCGAGCTCGAGCCGAGCGTGAGACTCGGGGTCCTCGTCCAGGCAGGAGACCTCGTGCCCTTCCTTGAGCAGATCCCTGGCAACCGAGGAGCCGACCCGGCCGCATCCCACGACGAGGATGAACATGGTTCGGATACTAGAGATTGCCGTGGGTGAGACCGGGGTCCAGGGGCTCGGCCTCGTCCGGCTCGTCGGAGGCCTCCGGGGGAGCTGTGAGCAGCACCTGGCAGGAAGCCTTCTTGAGCACGTACTCGGTCGCCTCGCCGACCTCTCCTATCCCCTCACGGCCGATCCCGCCCAGGACCGCGCCGCCGCGGATCCTCGACGGCGGCTCGCCTCCCATCACGATCGCCTCCGCCCCGGTGCGCCGCGCCATCTCGAGGATGCCGGCGCCCACCGAGCGAGCGAGATGAAGCGTCGTCTCAACCTCCACCGACTCGTACTCCTCCCCCACCTCCTTGGCCCGGTCCAGAGCACCCCGCGCCCTGCGCTCCAGCCCCGGCGCCAGCTTCGCGTCGAGCGGGAGCTTGAGCGGAATCTCCGCCACGAAGACGACGTCGAGGTGGGCACCGGGAATGTCGTCGCCCGTGTCCTCGTCGGGGGCGGCGAGGCGCCCCGCGGTGGCGACGATGTCGTCGTCGAGCTCGGTGCCGAAGACCGGGACCAGGATGCGCTCGAACTCGACCCGCGGCGCCTTCTTGGTCAGGGCCTCGCGCGGTCACCGAGACCCGCCTGGTGAGGCTGATGTTCTCGATCAGGCCGCGGTAGACGAGATAGAAGATCAGCCCGAACGCCATCCAGGCGCCGCCCACCCAGCGAGCCGGCCCGTGGAAGGCGAGCACGCTGACGAACGCGGCGATGCTCAGCACGGCGCCGAGGATCGCCAGCCCCGGCAGCCCACCTCCCCCACCGCACCGAGCCGGGCGGAACGTAGGGACGGGGCCGCTCGGGCTCGGTGATCCGCAGGCGGATGATCGAGAGGTGGGCGATCGAGATCGCCAGCATCGCGCCGAAGGCGTAGATGCCGGCGAGCAGCTCGACGTCGGTCGGCAGCACCAGCCCGATCGCGATCAGCCCCGAGACGACGATCGCCACGTAGGGCGTCTCGTGGACGGTGCCGAGCTTGCCCAGCCAGCTCGGGATCTGGCGGTTGATCGCCAGCGTGTAGATGTGCCGCGAGACGCCGAGCATCGAGGTGTAGGCGGCGATGAAGAGCACCGGCGCGGCGACCAGGGCGACCATCCAGCGCATCAGATCGGAGAGCCAGCTGGGGTCATAGGCCGAGGCCACGCCCAGCACCGGCGCCTCGACGTAGCGCTCGCCGAGCGCCGTCTGCGGCCCGTCCGGCCCGGCGACCACGGGCACCGCCATCAGCGCGATCGCCGCCATTCCCGCGTAGATCAAGGGAACCACGAGGGCCCCGGTGGAGATGATCCGGCGCAGGTCCTTGGGCTCGTAGCGCAGGTCGGGCGCCAGGTTCGAGGCCGCCTCGATTCCCGTGTAGGCGAGCATCGCGAGCACCGTCGCGTAGGCGACGTCGGTGAGGCCGGGGGAGCTGAAGAGGTCGATCTGGTCGGTGAGTGCGCTCGGGATCCATGACCACGATCGCTCCGACGACGACCACCGCCAGCTGCAGGAAGACGTCGGCGAGCGCAAGCGTGGCGAGCACCCGGCGGTAGCGGCGCCCGCCGATGTCGAGGATGTTGAGCGCGCAGACGACGCAGATGACGACCCCGGCGATCGCGACCTCGATCCCGGCGTCGCCGAAGTGCGAGGAGACCGGGTCGAGGTAGTGCGGCACCGAGATCGCCGCCAGCGCGATCACGATCAGCAGGTCGATCAGGATCGCCCAGCCGGCGATGAAGGAGACCAGCTCGTTGAAGGCGTAGCGGGCGAAGGTGGAGGAGCCACCGCGCTCGCCGAACATCACGCCGCCCTCCATGTAGGTGAGCGTCGTGAGCACGAACAGCAGCCCGGCGATCAGGAAGATCACCGGCGTCAGGCCGAGCCCCTCGCCGGCCACCACCCCGAGCGCGAAGTAGATCGAGAAGCCGACCGTCGAGTAGATCGACCGCGAATAGCCACGGCACCCCGACCGCCCGCTTCAGAGGCGTCGGGCGCGCCGCAGGCTCGGCGGGGCTGTCCTCGGCGTCGCTCACCTGGCGCTTCTCATGGCTTCATCCGCGAGACCAGCCAGAGACGGCCGGCCCCAACGGCTACGAACGCGAGCCCGAGCAGCATGCCGAGCGAGAGTGGGCCGCCGCCGCCGACCAGGGTGGCGACGACGATCGCCACGCCGAGCCCGATCATCAGGATCGAGAGGGCTCGAATCGAGCCGTGGTAGATCCTTTCCCGCGAGGCCATCGCGCCGAGATCCTAGGCGGGAGCCACCGGGTGCGGCTGGCGCGCGACCCCGTCGGCGTCGGGGTCCGAGACGACGATCACACGGGTCGGGCGCTTCGCGAAGACCGTCTGCAGGGTGTCGTCCCAGAGTGGCTGTCCGTTGCGGAAGCGCAGCCCGATCACGATCGCGGCCGCGTTGATCATCCGCGCCTCCTCGGCGATCGAGTATCCGGCCTGTCCCGGACGCACGCGCTCGACGTGACCGGTGACCCGCAGGCCGCCGATCAGCTTCGCCTGCTCGATCTTGCTCTGCGCCTCGCTCTCGGCCCGCCCCATGTCGGCGTCCAGCGGCAGGTGCGAGGGGACGGTGATCATCGCGTGCAGGTGGACGCCGCGGCGGCGCTTGGAGGCCAGCTTGATCGCGGTCGCCACCATCTGCTTGGAGAACGGCTGGTTGTCGCGGAACGCGACCAGGACGCTTCGGTACTCGATCTCCTCGACCCCGAGCGGCTCCGGCAGCACGACCTTCACGGTCTCGGAGACCGGCAGCCCCTGGGCGCGGCGGTAGGACACGTAGAGCGACCAGCCCGAAGAACCATCCAGCCGATCCCGATCACCAGCGTGCGCGGGTTGAGCGCCATCACCACGATCCAGGCGGCGAAGGTGCCCAAGCCGCCGAGCACCGCGGTGAGCGGGATCTCGAAGCCGAAGGCATGGAAGTTGAGCGGCGGCTTCCAGGCCCGCTCGACGTCGGCTCGCTGCCTGCGCAGCCAGATCACCGCCGCGTGGGCGATCGTGAACGAGAGCATGGCGCCGAACGAGTACATCGTCGCCAGCAGGTCGGTCTGGCCGGGGATCACGGTGATCGCGGCGACGCCCGAGAAGACGAGGATCGCGACGTAGGGGGTGCGATAGCGGGGATGGACCTGGCGCAGGCGCTCGGGCAGCTGGCGGTGCTGGCCCATCGAGTAGGTGAGCCGCGAGACGCCGATCAGCCCCGCATTGGTGGCGATCAGCAGGATCACCGCGGCGAGGATCCCGACGTAGTAGCGCATCGCGTCGGCGAGCGCCGCCGCTGAGGCCGAGGTTCTCGACGATGCCGAGGATCGGGTCGTCGGCGAAGGTGGTCCCGAGCTCGGTCACGTACTCGCCGCTGGGAAGCTGCTCGACCGGCATCGCCGAGAGCGCGACGACCGGGATCAGCAGGTAGAGGCCGAGCACCGCGAGCACGGTGAAGCCGACGCCGCGCGGGATCGTCCGCGGCGCGTCCTTGGCCTCCTCGGCCATGTTGGAGATCGTCTCGATCCCGGTGTAGGCGATCATCCCGACCGCGATCCCGAGCGCGAAGTCGCTCCAGGTCGGTGCGACGCCGAAGCTCACGTTGTCGACCAGCGTCTCGGGGCTGAGCACGAGGACGATCCCGATCGCGACCAGGACCATCTGGGTCAGCAGGTCGGCGATCGCGAGCACCAGGTTGAGCCGCGACGACTCCTCGGTGCCCTTGACGTTGAGCGCCGCCAGCGCCGCGATCAGCACGATGCCGCCGATCACGTCCCCCGGCCCCTCGCCCGAGCGGCTCCCAGAACACGGCCAGGTAGTGGGGCACGAAGAAGGCCGAGATCGCGACCGTGATCACGTAGTTGAGCATCTGGCCCCAGGCGGCGATGAAGCTGACCAGCTCGTTGAAGGCGTGGCGGGCGAAGCTCGAGGAGCCGCCGGCCTCCGGGTACATCACCGTCGCCTCGGTGTAGGAGGCGGCGGTGAACATGAAGATCAGCCCGGCGACGACGAAGGCGATCGGCGTCAGGCCGAGCGCGAAGGCCGCGGTGACGCCGAGCGCGTAGTAGATCGAGGAGCCGACGTTGCCGTAGGCGGCCGAGAAGAGCGCCCCGACGCCGTGCACGCGGCTGAGGCTCTCGTCGCGAGGAATGCGCTGGGCCATCCGAGCCCGACTATAGGGACGCTCGCCGTCGCGCCTAGGGCGCGCGCTTCACGTGCTCGGCGCTGACCGCGTCGGGCGTCGGACAGCCGGCCAGCGCGAGCGCCAGCTCGAGCTCGGCGCGCAGGATCTCCAGCACCCGCTGAGCGCCCCGCTCGCCGTCCGCCGCCAGCCCCCAGAGCGCCGGGCGGCCGACCATCACCGCGTCGGCGCCGAGCGCCAGCGCGACCAGGACGTCGGTGCCCCGCCGCACGCCGCCGTCGACCAGCACCAGGCCGCGGCCGGAGACCGCGTCGGCCACCTCCGGCAGCGCCTCGGCCGAGGGCGCGCACGCCGTCGAGCTGGCGGCCGCCGTGGTTGGAGACGACGACGCCGGCGGCCCCGTGCTCGAGCGCCAGCTCGGCGTCCTCGGCGGTGAGCACGCCCTTGACCAGCACCGGCAGGTCGCATCCGGAGGCCAGCTGCTCGAGGTCGGCCCAGCTCAGCGTCGGGTCGAGCAGCGCGAAGGCCTCCTCGACCGTGATCGCCTTCTCGACCGACGCCGGCGGCGATGCTGGGCACGCTGACGCTCGGCGGGAACCACGAAGCCGGTGCGCAGGTCGCGCTCCCGCCGCCCAGGAACGGGCGCGTCGACGGTGAGCACGATCGCCTCGTAGCCGGACTCCACCGCCTCGTCGATCAGCGCCTGGGTCACGCGCGCGGTCGCGGAAGCAGTAGAGCTGAAACCAGCGCCGGCCGCCGGGCGCGGCGGCCGCGACCTCGCTCGGCCGCGCGGTGGCGATCGTCGAAAGGCACATCAGCGGTCCCGGCCGCGGCGCGCGCCCTCGCCATCCCCCTCGCCGTCCGCGTGCGCCAGTCGCTGGAAGGCCACCGGCGCAACCACGATCGGCATCGAGACCTCGGCGCCCAGCAGCTCCGTCGCGGTGCTCACCTCGCCGACGTCGACCAGCATCCGCGGGCGCAGCCGCCAGCGCCGCCAGGACTCGACGTTCTCGCGCAGCGTCACCTCGTCCCAGGCGCCGCCGCGAAGTAGCCGAGCGGTCCCGGCGTCCAGCGCCTCGGACGGCGAGGCGCTCGAAATCGGCGACGTTTATCGGCTCGGCCACTGGCGGCCGAGCCTACCGGCTGATGTCCGGCCTACAGGCGGACGATCGGGATGATCAGCAGGGCGACGATGTTGGCGACCTTGATCATCGGGTTGATCGCCGGGCCGGCGGTGTCCTTGTAGGGGTCGCCGACCGTGTCGCCGGTCACCGAGGCGGCGTGCGCCTCGGTGCCCTTGCCGCCGAACTCGCCGTCCTCGATCAGCTTCTTGGCGTTGTCCCAGGCGCCGCCGCCGGCGGTCATCGAGATCGCCGTGAACAGGCCGACGACGATCACCCCGATCAGCAGGCCGCCAAGCGCCTCGGCGCTGAGCAGGCCGACGACCAGCGTCACCACGATCGGGATCAGCGAGGGGACGATCATCTCCCGCTGCGCCGCCGCGGTGACGATGCTCACCGTGCCGCCCGTACTCGGGCCGCTGGGTGCCCTCCATGATCCCCGGGTTCTCGCGGAACTGCTTGCGCACCTCCTCGACCACCTGGCCGCCGGCGCGGCCGACCGCCTCGATCGCCAGGGCCGCGAACAGGTAGACCATCATCCCGCCGATGATCAGCCCGATCAGGACCTCGGGCTGGGTGAGGCTGAAGCTGACTCCGTCCCCGGCGCCGGCCTCTTCCTGAAGCTCCTGGTCGAAGGCGCTGAACAGGACCAGGGCCGCCAGCGCGGCGGAGCCGATCGCGTACCCCTTGGTCACCGCCTTCGTGGTGTTGCCGACCGCGTCCAGGGGATCGGTGACGTTGCGAACGTCCTCCGGCAGGTCGGCCATCTCGGCGATGCCCCCCGCGTTGTCGGTGATCGGGCCGAAGGCGTCGAGGGCGACGATCAGGCCGGTCAGCGAGAGCTGCGCCATTACGGCGACACCGATGCCGTAGATCCCGGCCAGCTCATTTGCGCCCAGGATCGCCAGCGCGAGCACGATCGCCGGCGCCGCGGTCGACTGAAGTCCCTGCGCGAGCCCCTGGATGATGTTGGTCGCGTGCCCGGTCTGCGAGGCGCGGCTGATCGTGCGCACGGGCCGGAACCGGGTCGAGGTGTAGTAGTCGGTGATCACGAACAGACAGCGCAGTCACCGCGACCCCGATCAGCGAGCAGAGCCAGAGGTCGGTGACGGAGGGAGCGCTCGCCGTCAGGTCGGTGCTGCGCAGGTTGAGCCCCTCCATCAGCCAGTCCGTGACCGGGTAGAACGCGATCGCCGAGATCAGCCCAGAGACGATCAGCCCCTGGTAGAGGGCGCCCTCGACGCGGTCCGTCTTGGTGCGCACCGACAGCGCCCCGACGATCGAGGCGATGATCGCGACCGCGCCGATCACGAGCGGATAGATCGCCACCTGCGCCTGCTCGTTGAAGGTCAGGACCCCGAGCAGCATCACCGCTACCGCGGTCACCGCGTAGGTTTCGAAGAGGTCGGCAGCCATGCCGGCGCAGTCGCCGACGTTGTCGCCGACGTTGTCGGCGATCACGGCCGGGTTGCGGGGGTCGTCCTCGGGAATCCCCGCCTCGACCTTGCCGACCAGGTCGGCGCCGACGTCGGCGGCCTTGGTGAAGATCCCGCCGCCCAGCCGGGCGAAGACCGAGATCAGCGAGCCACCGAAGCCGAGGCCGATAAGCGCGTCGACAGCCTCCTTGTCGGTGTGGTCGGTGATGACGAGGATCCCGTAATAGCCGGCGACGCCGAACAGGGCCAGACCGACGACCAACAGGCCGGTTACCGAGCCGCCCTTGAAGGCAGCGTCGAGCGCCGGGGGCACGCCGCCGCGGGCGGCCTCGGCGACGCGCGCGTTGGCCCGCACCGAGAGGTTCATCCCGATGAAGCCGGCGGCGCCGGAGAAGGCGGCGCCGATCACGAAGCCGATCGCGGTCTCGATGTTCTGCAGCGGGATCAGGGCGATCGCGAGCACGCACCGCGACCCCGGCGATGATCGTGTACTGGCGGTGTCAGGTAGGCCTTGGCGCCCTCCTGCACCGCGCCCGAGATCTCCTGCATCTGCTCGTTGCCCGGCGAGAGGCGCAGCAGCCGCTGGGTGATCACGGCGCCGTAGATGACCGCGGCAGCGGCACAGGCGAGGGCCACCACAGGGCCATACGACGTCAGGAAGTCGGTCAAGGTTGTTGCTCCTCCAGGGTCGGGCGCCGGACCTCACGCCCGGCCTCTAGCGGCGCGAGAGTCTATCTACGAGGGCGGCAGCGGCGCGCGCAGGGCGACTCGGCTCGCCTAGCCGGAACCCGGGGTCCAGAGCCGCGGAGGGGGCTCTCCCGGCCCGCGCGTCGGCCCTTGCGGGCCCGAGGCGGCATCGCCGGGCGCGGTCGGCGCCTCGGCATCGCCGGGCCCGCCCTTCTCATCTTCCGCGGTCGCCTGCGAACCGGTCAGCGGCTTGCCTTCGGCGGCCTGCGCGTAGAGCATCTGTAGCTCGGAGAGCGCGTTGCGGATCTGCCCCGCCGCCTCCTCAGGCAGCAGCTCGACCCAGGCGCGCACGGCGTCGATCCCGATCTTCGCCTGCTCGAGGTCGCGCTCGTCCTCCTTGGCGATCCGCCGCGCGGTCAGGTTGAGGACGCTCACCGTGCTCTCGACCAGCAGGTCCTCGATCTTCAGCTTGCGGATCTGGTCCTCGAGCCGGGCACGGAGCTCCTCTTGGCTTCGCCGGCTCGCCCTGCGCGGGCTGGGGCTCCTGCTCGTTCACTTGGCGACCTTGCTCTGCGCCCGGATATGTGCTCTGGGTCTCGGCCACGGCCTCTCTGTATACCTGCTCGATCGACTGGCCGCCCTCGAGCGCCCCCTTGGCGCGCTGGGCGCCGTTGCTCGCCGGCAGCTCGACCTCGACGCCCGAGCGCGCTCCCGCGCCGGGGCCGTCCACTCGACCAGCTCCGCAAGCGCCTGGCGCGCCTCGACCTCCGCCCCCTTGCGAAAGTCGATCAGCTTGCCGTCCATTCCGTGGCGAATCGCGCGCCAGAGGTTCTCCTCGATCTCGCGGTCGGCGAGCGGGCTCCCGGCGCCGTCGTAGCCGTGGAGGTCGTACTCGAGCGCCGTCTGGGCGGCGCAGGACGCGATCAGGGCAAGCAGGGCGCTCGACTCGCCACCACTGCGTCTGCGCGTCGCAGATCCGCACCTCGACGGTGCCGAATCGGTGGTGGGGGCGGACACTCCACCAGAGCTGCGTCGACTCGACGATCGAGTTGGTGCGCTCCAGGGTGCCGACGAAGGCGGCGTACTCGATCCCAGCTGCGGAACGCGGAAGGGACCCCGCAGCGGGGAAAACCCGTGTGAATGTCTCGGTGCGAACCGAATGCAGCCCCGTGTCGCGGCCATCGAGGAAGGGCGAGTTGGCCGATGTGGCGAGCAGCAGCGGCAGAAGCTCACGCATCCAGTCGCAGACCGCGATCGCCCGGTCCGCCCCCTGGATGCCGATGTGGAGGTGAAGGCTCCAGGTGTTGTTGCGCTGAGCGACCCAGCGCAGGTCGTCCTGCAGGCGGTTGTAGTGAGCCGTGTCGATGATCCGCTGGTCGCGGTAGTCAGCCCAGGGATGGGTGCCCGATCGCGCCGAGCACCAGCCCCATATCGGCCGCGAGCCCGAAGAGCGCCGCCCGGCAGCGCGCCCTGGTGCTCGATCGCTTCGGAGAAGGTCTCCCCGCGCCCTGAGCGGATCTCGATCTCGGTGTCGATCAGCTCGCCGGCCGCGGACTCGGCCAGCAGCTCGTCCTTCTGGCAGGCGGCGTAGAGGTCCTCGAAGCGGTGCTGCAGCTCCAGCGTCTGGGGATCGAGGATCGCGAACTCCTCCTCGACTCCGAAGGTGAAGTCGGTCGAGGCGTCGAAGACCTCGCGCGCTTTATCCAGGTCCAGGCCGGTGTCGGCGGCCACAGGGCGACGCCTAGGCGAGATAGAAGTAGAGCGCGTAGAGCAGGTCCACGGCCGGCGAGGAGGTGTGCACGGTGACCTCGGGCGGCACCTGCAGCAGCTGCTCGGAGTAGTTGAAGATGATCTTGACCCCGGCCTCGACGAGCCTGTCGGCGACCTCCTGAGCCGCTTCGGGAGGCACGGCGAGCACGCCGACGACGATCTCGTCCTCGCTCACAACCTGCTCGATCTCGGAGAAGTCGCGCACCTGCAGGTCTCCCACCTGCATCCCGATCACACTCTGCTCGATGTCGAAGATGGCGACGATCTGAAAGCCGTGGTCGGCGAAGATGTCGGAGCTGGCGATTGCCTGCCCGAGGTTGCCGGCGCCGAAGAGGGCGATGTTGTGCTGGCCCGACGTGCGCAGAATCTTGCGGATCTCGGCGACCAGCGACTCGACGTTGTAGCCGACCCCCCGCTTGCCGAACTTCCCGAAGCCCGAGAGGTCGCGGCGGATCTGGGTCGGGTTTATGTGGGTGTAGTCGGAGAGCTCCTGTGAGGAGATCGTCTCGCGGCCCATCTTGCGGGCCTGTGTGAGCACCTGCAGGTAGCGGGACAGGCGCGCGGCGACGCCGAGCGACAGCCGGTCGCCGTCGGTGAACGCGGCGCCGGGCTCGACTGTTCCCTGCTCGATCATGCGCGTACGGTATCGAGCCGCGCGCGAACTGCGTCCGCGTCGAGGACCAGCTCCGAGACCGTCTCTCCGCCGATGACGACGACCGGGATCCGCTCCAGGTACCGGGAGAGCAGCGCGTCGTCGCTCTCGATGTCGACCTCGCGAAGCTCGAAAGTGAAGCCCCGATCTCGCAGCGCCTCGATCTCGGCCCGGGCTTGATCGCAGAGGTGGCAGTCGGGGCGGGAGTAAAGGACGACGGTCTTCATTGGCTCGGCCGCCGCGTCGAGCTCCAGATACGTCCGGATAAGCGGCGGGCTCGGTGAAGCGCGCCGCGGAGGCGATCATCGCCGCGTTGTCGGTGCACAGCTCGGGGGCGACGAGCTTGAACCGTAGGCCCTGGCGTTCGCAGAGCCCACCGACTGCCTCACGCAAGGGCCCATTGGCTGCCACCCCACCGCCGAGGGCCACCGCCTCCCAGCTCTCCACCGTGCAGCGCCCGCTCGAGCTTCGCGACCAGCTGCCCCACGACCGCCGTCTGGAACCCGGCCGCCAGATCAGCGGCGCGACGTTCGACCTCCCGCGCGCCGAGCTCGCGGCAGCGGTAGACGAGCGCCGTCTTGAGTCCGCTGAAGCTGAAGTTCAGGCCCGGGTCGCGGGCCATCGCGACTGGGAACTCGAACGCGTCGGGGTCGCCCTCGCGGGCGAGTCGCTCGATCTCCGGCCCGCCGGGAAAGCCGAGGCCAAGGAGCCGAGCCGCCTTGTCGAGAGCCTCTCCGGCCGCGTCGTCGAGGGTCTCGCCGAGCACCTCGTAGGAGCCCGGCTCCCGCACCGCGGCGAGCAGGGTATGACCGCCGCTCGCGATCAGGCATATGAAGGGCGGCTCCAGCGGGTCGGGCTCGAGAAAGTTGGCGGCGACGTGGCCGTGCAGGTGATCGACGCCGGCCAGCGGCAGCCTGCGCGCCGCGGCCATCGCCTTGGCGCTGTTGACCCCGACCAGCAGCGCTCCGATCAGGCCGGGTCTCGTCGTCACGGCCACCGAGTCGAGGTCCTCGAATGTCGTCTCCGCCTCGGCCAGCGCCGCATCCACGACCGGGCCGATCAGCTCCAGGTGGTGGCGCGAGGCGATCTCGGGAACGATCCCGCCGAAGCGCGCGTGAGCCTCCGGCCGCGAGGAGATCACGTTGGAGAGCACCCGCGCCCCGTCGGTGACCGCGGCACAGGTGTCGTCGCAGGAGGTTTCGAGCGCCAGGATCAGTCCCCGATCCCCTTCGCCCGGCGAGCCGTCAGGCAAGGGCGCCGGCCCGGTCCGCGTGCTCGTACCACATGATCACGGCGTCCTCGCCGTTGTCGTGGTAGTAGCCGTGGCGCAGGCCGGCGGAGCGGAAGCCGAAGCGCTCGTACATCGCGATCGCCTCGCGGTTTGAGACCCGCACTTCGAGCGTGTAAGGGCTGACGCCGCCGCCCTGCTCGAACAAGGTGTTGATCAACGTCGTCGCGATTCCCCGGCGGCGCTGGTCCGGGTTCACCGCGACGTTCATCAGGTGCCAGACGGTCTCATAGCGGGAGCAGACCAGATACCCCGCAAGCCTTCCCCGCTCGATCGACCGCCGCGAGGCAGATGCCCGAGGGCTTGGAGAGCTCGAGGACGAACATCGCCAGCGACCACGGGGTCGGGAACGACCGGCGCTCGATCGAGATCACCGACGGCAGGTCGCTGTAGGAGAGGCGGCGAACCCGCAGCGCTGACGCGGCCTCCGGGCCTGCCTCAGCTGTCGGTGCTGTCTCGCTCATGCCAGCGTTGCGCGTCGGGTGGCCTCAGATAGACCGGGGCGACGGGGCCTTCGACCGCGGATTCGGCCGCCGCGCAGACCTGGAGGCCATCGATTCGGTGCGCGGGATCCGCGTCGGGTGCGACCTCTGTCCCGCCTTTCTCCAGCTCATCGCGAAATCGTAGCGCCCCCGAGCCCACCGCCAGCGGAGCATCCCGGAGCTCGGCGACCCGGCTTGCCACCTCCCCGGGAGCGGCAACGAACGGCTCCCAGAGCGGTCTCCCCGCCGGGGCCGCCGCAGGCGACGCGAAGACCTCCCCCCGGCGCGCATCGAGGAGCGCCAGCACAGCTCGCCCGCCGGCGCCGGCGCCGCGCGCCAGCGCCTCGAGGCGTGCCGACGCCGACGACCGGCGATCCCGAGCGCCTGGCCAAGACCGTTCGCGGTCGCGATCCCGATCCGCAGCCCGGTGAACGAGCCCGGCCCGATGCCGACGCGCGATCCGCGTCACCGACTCCCATCCGCCGGCCGCCCGCGCCGCGTCCTCGACCTCGGCGAGCAGGCGTGTCGCGTGCAGCGGCCGGCCGTCCTCCGGCGCTTCCAGGGAGCTCGAGTAGGTGGGCTCACCGTCGCGGACCGCGCCGACGGCGGTGTCGTCGGTTGCGGTGTCGAAGCCGATCAAGGTCGTCACCGGCCTATAGTGGCGGTTGACCTGACCGCTTGAAAGGGGACCTGGTGAAACGACTTACGCAGCGCTCGGCAACCGTGATCGCGTGCCTGGCGATCGGCGCCTCCGGGGCGCTGTGGGCCGGCTGTGGCGACGACGACGTAAACGACGCCGTCAACGACGCCCAGGAACAGGGACAGCAGGCCGTCGACGACGCCCAGGAGCAGGCCGAGGAGGCGAAGGACAACCTTCCCGACGACGCCCAGCAGGAGATCGACGACGCCCAGGAGAATGCCGAAGAGGCGATCGACGACGCGCAAGACAAGGCCGACGAGGCGAAGGACGACGCCCAGGACACGGCCGACGACGCGACCGGGGACGACAGCAACAACAGCGAGCAGGGCGACGACAGCGGCGGCTCGACGGGCTACTAGCCCCCGGCGCCGTCACTCGCTCTCGATCGCAACCACCCTGCCGTCAGCGCCTGCGTGCTCGAGCCGCACCCGCGCTGCGACGCGGGGCAGCCACGGCTCGGCGGCGCCGGGCCACTCGATGAAGGCGATCGCGTCGGCTGGTGAGGTAGTCGTCAAGCAGCCCGGGGTCCTCGCCCTCCAGGCTCGCGAGCCGGAAGAGGTCGAGGTGGGAGACCGGATGCCGGCCGCGATAGCGGTGCCCGATCGTGAAGGTCGGCGAGGTCACCGGGCCCTCGACCCCGAGCGCCCGGCAGGCGCCACGGATCAGGGTGGTCTTTCCCGCTCCGAGCTCTCCGCGAGACCAGCACGACGTCGCCCGGCGCGAGACCGGCCGCAAGCTCGGCCCCGATCGCCTCGGTCTCTGCGGCAGAGGTGCTGCGCAGCTCCCGCTCCGGGGTCAACCGAGGAGGTCGAGCTGATCGGCCTCGGCCGCCTGCGCCGCGACCGGCTGCTGCTCCTCGACGAGCTCGTCGGGGCCGGCGGGGCCTGACTGAGGCAGCGGC
The DNA here is from genome assembly GCA_963724905.1 of uncultured Solirubrobacterales bacterium. Taxonomy (GTDB): domain Bacteria; phylum Actinomycetota; class Thermoleophilia; order Solirubrobacterales; family 70-9; genus Mayfieldus. Next base: position 50,844 of record CAVRWD010000005.1, on the reverse strand, counting down.
TGGGCCAGAAGCTCGGGCAGCCTCTGGAAGTCCTCGCGCAGGATCTCGGCGACCGCCGGAGTCCGCAAAGCCGCCGCGGGATGAAAGAGCGGCATAACGAACACGGTGCGCCCCCCGAGCTCGTGCACCTGCGGCGTGCCGCGGACCTTGGTGATCCCGGTCGGGCTGCCGGTCAGCAGCTTGGTGGCGAAGTTGCCCAGAGTGCAGACCACGCGCGGCTCGATCAGCTGCACCTGCCGGGCGAGGTAGGGCTCGCAGGACTCGATCTCGACCGGTTGCGGGTCGCGATTGCCGGGAGGTCTGCATTTCAGGACATTGCAGATAAAGACGTCCTCGCGCGACATCTCGATGCTCTCCAGCATCTGGTTCAGCAGCCCGCCGGCGCGGCCGACGAAGGGAAGGCCCTGGCGGTCCTCCTCCGCACCTGGCGCCTCGCCGACGAACATCAGGTCGGCGTCGGCGTTCCCGGCGCCGAACACGACCCGGGTCCTGGTCTTCGAGAGCGCGCACTTCTCGCACACCGATGCTGTGTTGAAGACCTCGACCAGGCGCTCGCGCCGTTGCTCGGTCTTCTCGCTCATGAGTTCTTGCGCGCCTTCTGCGCATCGGCGATGCGCTCGCGAGCGGGCGGCCTCGCGCTCGCGGCGCCGCGACTCCGAGTCGCGCACCTTCGCTCCGCGCGGCGTGATGCGCTCCGGTGGCGAGACCGGCGAGAGCCGCCGCCGGGCCCCCTGGCTCCGCAATCGGGACAGGCTGGAGCCTCCGCGCCGCTCTCCATCAGCTCCTCGAAGCGGCTGCCGCACTGCGCGCACTCGAACTCGTAGATCGGCATCGCTGTAATCGTCGATGCTAGCCACGCCCGGAGACCGGGCGACCGTGCCCGCTGCCCGCAAATTGGGGTGATTCAGCCTTGGCACCCCGTCTGAGCGAGGAATCGCGCGGTTACGAAAGCGGCTGGATTGGCTGCCACGCGACCTATAATTTGCCGCGGCCGTGACCTTCGGGCATGGACCGGCCGCCTCGGGCGGCCAACGTGACAAGAGAGCTGACTCAGCTCCGTCTGGTATCTCGAATGCGGGAACTGGAACGGGAAAAAAACCGAAATCGACGCCGGGCGCTTGCCGGCCATGTCCGCAAGGCCGCGGCATGAGGACCGTGCGGACCAAGGGCGCCCTGCGCGAGGCGCTCGCCGACCCCGCCGCGAGGGCCGCTCGATCGGCCTGGTGCCCACGATGGGCTCCCTGCACGAGGGCCACCTGGCGCTGCTGCGGGCGGCGCGGGCGGAGTGCGACGTCGTGGTGATGAGCCTGTTCGTCAATCCGGCCCAATTCGGGCCCGGTGAGGACCTCGACCGCTATCCCCGCGACGAGCAGCGCGACGCCGAGCTTGCCGAGCCCGAGGGCGTCGACCTGCTCTACGCGCCCGCCGAGGAGGAGGTCTACCCGGCCGAGCTTCGCGACCCGGGTCGAGGTCGAGGGACTGACCGAGGTCCTCTGCGGCGACCCTGACCGCCGCGGCCCCGAGCACTTCCGCGGCGTCACCACCGTCGTCGCGAAGCTCTTCAACTCCGTGCAGCCCGACGTCGCCTACTTCGGCCAGAAGGACGCCCAGCAGGCGATCGTGATCGAGCGCATGGCCCGCGACCTCGACTTCCCGGTTCGCATCGCCGTGATTCCGACGGTGCGCGAAGAGGACGGCCTGGCGATGAGCTCCCGCAACGCCTATCTCGATGCCGAGGAGCGCGAGCGGGCGGCCGCAATCTCGCGGGCGCTCCGGGCGGCGCGCTCCATCGCCGGCGAGGGTCGCTCGCCGACGCCTGGAGGAGGCCGCGGCGGGAGCTGCGCGAGGCCGGGATCGAGCCCGAGTACCTGGAGGCGCGCGACGCCGGCGACCTCTCGCCGGTCGCCGAGCTCAACGGCCGACCGGTGCTGGTCGCCGTCGCGGCGGAGGTCGGAGGGGCGAGGTTGATCGACAACGTCCTGATCGAGCCCTGAAGGCGGCATAGGAGGCAGACGATGCAAAGGCAGATGCTCAAATCGAAGATCCACCGGGCGACGGTCACCGACTGCGACCCCGACTACGTCGGCAGCATCACCATCGACCCCGAGCTGATGGCGAGCGCCGACCTGCTCCCCAACGAGCAGGTACACGTCTGGGACATCGACAACGGCGCCCGCTTCGTCACCTACGTGATCGAGGGCCAGGCTGGCTCGCGGCGAGATGCAGGTCAACGGCGCCGCCGCACGCCTCGTCCGGACGGCCACAAGGTGATCGTCGCCTCGTTCGGCGCCTATGACGAGCGTGACCTGGAGGCCTACTCGCCACTCGTCGTCCACGTCGACGCCGGCAACGAGATCGTTCGGGTGGACTCCAACCCGGAGGTGCTGCTCGGCGGCTTCGTCCCCGCCTGGGGCGCCGACGAGGTCCCCGGCGCCTTCAGCGGCGGCGACGATACAGGAGGGCTCGCATGAGCACAACAGGGCATAGCAGCGGCGCGGCAAGCAAAGCCGATCACGGTCCCTCAGCTCGCCGAGATGAAGCGCAACGGCGAGCCGATCGTGATGGTCACCGCCTACGACTATCCCCTCCGCGCTTGCCGTCGAGGAGGCGGGTGTCGACGTGGTGCTGGTCGGCGACACGGCGGCGATGGTGGTCCTCGGCTACGACGCCACCGCACCGATCGAGATGGACGAGATGGTCACGATGGCCTCCGCCGTGCGGCGGGGACTGAAGACGCCGCTCTTGATCGGCGACCTGCCCTTCGGCTCCTATGAGGCGTCGAACGAGCAGGCGGTGCAGAGCGCGCAGCGCTTCGTCAAGGAGGCCGGCTGTGCCGCGGTGAAGCTGGAGCGCGGCGGCGCCTCGGTCGACCGCGCGAGGGCGATCGTCCGCGCAGGCATCCCGGTCATGGGCCACGTCGGGCTTACCCCTCAGTCCGTCTCGGCGCTGGGCGGGTTCAAGACCCAGGGCAAGACCGCCGAGGCGGCGGCGAAGCTCGCCGAAGAGGCATTCGCGCTGCAGGCGGTGGGCTGTTTCGCGATCGTCTTCGAGTCCGTGCCGGCGGCGGTGACCGAGCTACTGGTGCGCGAGCTGGAGATCCCGGTGATCGGCATCGGCGCCGGCCCGATGACCGACGGCCAGGTACTCGTGTTCCACGACCTGCTCGGGATCCATCAGGGGCACACGCCCAAGTTCGTCAAGCGCTACGCCGAGATTCACGAGCAGATGGTCGATGGGCTGGGCAGCTACGCGGACGAGGTGCGCTCGGGGGCTTTCCCGGGCGCGGAGCACGTTTACAGCGTCGAGCCCGCCGAGCTGGCGGAGCTGCGCCGCTATCTCGATCAGGAGTCGCTCTCCTCGCCAGCAAGCTGGGACTGGGAGCCGCTGCCCTAGCCGGATAGTCGGCGGTTTCGGCGGCGGTCCCGAGAAACGTTTCGGTCAGCAGTAACCACCTGCAAAGAGCAGGTTAATGCTTGTTACATCACGCACTATCCCGCATGTACTTGCAGGAGGCAAGCAAATGGAGATGATCAAGCGATTCGAGCCCCTAGCCCTGTTGCTGATGGTGCTGGGAGCCCTCAACTGGGGCATCATCGGGGTCACGGACGGCGAGACCAACGTGCTGTTCGAGATCTTCGGGGACGGCACGCTTCTCAACGTCATCTATGTCGTCGTCGGAGTCGCCGGGCTCGTCTACGTCCCGCGGCTTCTGGAGATGCTGCACATCGGCGGTGGGCATTCCGCTCACCCGCGCGGTACCTGAGTCAGGGACGACATCAGGCAGCACGGAGCCGGGCCGCAAGGCCCGGCTCTTCGTTTGCGCGAGGCGGGTCTATCCAGATCACCGAGGTACCGTGGGCACATGGCAGTGCACACCGGCGAGCTGCGCCTCTCCACCGAGGGCAATGGCGACATCGTCGACATCACCGACGGCGTCCAGCAGGTTGTCTCGACCGCCGGCGCCGACGAGGCGCAGGCCACGGCCTTCGTGCGCGGGTCAACGGCGGCGATCACGACGATGGAGTTCGAGCCCGGCGGCGTGGCGACCTAACCGCGGCATTGGAGCGGCTGCTGCCCAGCAAGGGCGACTACGAGCACAACCGGCTCAACCACGACACCAATTCACACGCCCATCAGCGAGCCTCGGTGATCGGCGCCGCGGAGACGGTGCCGGTTACGGGCGGGCGGCTGGCGCTGGGTACGTGGCAGCAGCTGGTGCTGATCGACTTCGACGACCGAGCCCGCGAGCGGACGGTCGTCGTTCAGATCGTCTCCTAGCGTCGCGCAGCTTCTGGGCCGCCATCGCGCGGCGGCGATAAGTCGTAGAACATAGGCACGGGTACAGGCCGATCTCATCCCTCGAGTCTACGTCTCCCCGAACTCGACCTCCTTGAGCACCTTCGCCGGGCTGCCGGCGGCGATCGTCCGCGGCGGCAGGTCTTCGGTCACCACCGAGTTGGCGCCGATCACGCAGCGCTCGCCGATCGTCACCCCGCTGGTGACGACGCAGTTGACGCCGAACCAGCAGTTGTCGCCGATCCGTACTGGCCCTTTGGACGTGAAGCCCTGATGAGGCACGGGCGTGTCCGGGTCGTCGAAGCGGTGCGCCGCATCGCCGATGAAGCAGCCGTTGGCGAACATCACGTGGTCGCCGATCTCGATCAGCTCCAGCGCGGCGAGCATCGTGCTGCGGTTCAGAAAGCAACCCTCGCCGATCTCGATCCGCGCCTCGGGCGAGAGCGTCAACCAGCAGCCCGGCTCGAGCAGCGTGCCGGCGCCGATCCGCAGCCGCCCCTCGTCGAGGGCCTCGAGCAGCTCCCCTTCGACCGGGTAGCGGATGAATGCCCCCGACCTGGCCATGTGACGGTTGATGCGCCAGCGGCGGGCGAGCCGCCGGTTGCGCTCGTACCAGCGCCGCTTCCGCCACCACAGCCGCCACCCACTCGATCCGGACATGGGGCTAGGTTTTCAGAATGGCGCTACGCGGCGGCATCGACCTCGGGGGCACGAAGATCCAGACGGCGATCGTCGACCCGGACGGCAAGGTGAGTGGCGAGGCCCGGCACCCGACCCCGCACGAGGGCGGGCCGGAGGCGGTGGCCGAGAGATGGCGGCCGCTCTGCGCGAGGCCGCCGACGCCGCGGGGGTGAAGGCCGAGGACCTCGAGGGGGTGGGCGTCGGCGCTCCCGGCGACGCCGACGAGGAAGGCGTGGTGTCCGCGGCCAGCAACATCCCCGGCTGGGAGGGCAGCTTTCCGCTCGCCGAAGACGCTCGCCGATGACCTCAAGACGCCCGGTGCGGGTCGGCGGCGACGTCCAGGTGGCCACCGAGGCCGAGTTCCGGCTCGGCGCCGGGCGACCCTTCGACTCGCTGCTCGGAGTTTTCTGGGGCACCGGCGTGGGCGGCGGCATGATCCTTGACGGAAAGCCCTGGACCGGGCGCGGCAACGCCGGCGAGATCGGCCACGTCGTCGTCAAGCAGGACGGCGCCCGCTGCCCCTGCGGGCGCAAGGGCTGCATGGAGGCCTACGCCGGCCGCGGGCGCGATGGAGGCCAAGGCGCGCGACGAGATGGAGAAGGGCCGCAAGACGAAGCTCTTCGAGCTCGCCGAGAAGCACGACAAGGACCGCCTCACCAGCGGCATCTGGGAGCGGGCGCTCGACCACGGCGACGAGCTCGCCGAGCACCTGATCGATCGGGCGATCGAGGCGATCGGCACCGGCGTCGGCGTCGGCCGTCAACCTGATCGACCCCGAGGCGGTGATCTTCGGCGGCGGGATGGGCCTGCGCTTCGGCGAGCCCTACCGCGACCAGCTGGTGAAGGAGATGCACCAAGCACCTCTTCGTCGCCGAGCGCCCGCCCGACTGCTCAAGCTCGCCGAGCTCGGCGACCTGGGTGGGGCCATCGGGGCCTCGCTGCTGGTCGCGAGACCCGCTGCACCCCCCGGTTGAGCCAGGTGGCGCTAGACGCGCGATCGCCCGGCGCTGATCCGCGGCCAGATCAGCAGCACGAGGCCGATCAGGATCAGGACGATCCCGAGCGCGTAATGGACCAGGATCGCAAGCACGATCCCGATGATGATGAGCAGCAGTGAGTAGTTCCATGCGCCGACCCTACCCCGCGGCTCGGCCGCCGAAACCAGGCGAGCGGCGAGCGCTTCATCCACCCCTAATCGAGCTTATGTAGCCCTAGGCGGCGACCGGCGTGCGCTTGCGCGGCGCCTTGCGGCGCTTGCTCGACCTGCTGCGGGTGACCTTCGGCTCGACCAGGTCGGCGAGGTAGCGGCCGGTGTAGGAGGTCTGCACCGCGGCCAGCTCCTCCGGGGTCCCGGTCGCGATCACCTCGCCCCCCTCCTCCCCGCCCTCGGGCCCGAGGTCGATGATGCAGTCGGCGGTCTTGATCACGTCGAGGTTGTGCTCGATCACGATCACCGTGTTGCCGGCGTCGACCAGGCGCCCGAGGACGTCGAGCAGCCGCTGGACGTCGGCGAAGTGAAGGCCGGTGGTCGGCTCGTCGAGGATGTAGAGGGTGTTGCCGGTCGCGACCTTGGCCAGCTCGGTGGCCAGCTTCACCCGCTGCGCCTCGCCGCCGGAGAGCGTGGTCGCCGGCTGGCCGAGGTGGATGTAGTCGAGGCCGACGTCGCGCAGGGTGCGCAGGCGGCGGTGGATCTTCGGGATGTTCTCGAAGAACTCGCAGCGCCTCCTCGACCGTCATCTCGAGCACGTCGGCGATGGTCTTGCCCTTGAAGCGGACCTCGAGCGTCTCGCGGTTGTAGCGCTTGCCGTGGCACTGCTCGCAGGGGACGTAGACGTCGGGCAGGAAGTGCATCTCGATCTTGATCTGGCCGTCGCCGCGGCAGACCTCGCAGCGCCCGCCCTTGACGTTGAAGCTGAAGCGGCCGGGCTTGTAGCCGCGCGCCCGGACTCCTGGGTCTTGGCGAAGAGCTGGCGGATGTGGTCGAAGACGTCGGTGTAGGTGGCCGGGTTGGAGCGCGGCGTGCGGCCGATCGGCGACTGGTCGATGTTGATGATCTTGTCGACCTGGTCGAGGCCGTCGATGCGGTCGTGGGCGCCGGGGCGCAGCTTCGCCTGGTGCAGCCGGTTGGCGACCGACGGGTAGAGGGTCTCGTTGACCAGCGTCGACTTGCCCGAGCCCGAGACGCCGGTGACGCAGCAGAAGACGCCCAGCGGGACCCTGACGTCGATGCTTCTTCAGGTTGTGCTGGCGGGCCCCGCGGACGACGAGCTCGCCGCTGCGCTTGCGGCGCTCGTCCGGCACCTCGATGCTGCGCTCGCCCTTCAGGTACTGCCCGGTGAGCGACGCCGGGCTCGGAGATGACCGCCGCGGGCGGGCCCTCGGCGACGACGTGGCCGCCGTGCTCGCCGGCCCCGGGACCGAGGTCGACGATGTGGTCGGCGGAGCGCATCGTGCCCTCGTCGTGCTCGACCACGATCACCGTGTTGCCGAGGTCGCGCAGCCGCTCCAGGGTCCCGATCAGCTTCGCGTTGTCGCGCTGGTGCAGGCCGATCGACGGCTCGTCGAGGATGTAGAGGACGCCGACCAGGCTCGAGCCGATCTGGGTCGCGAGGCGGATCCGCTGCGCCTCCCCGCCGGAGAGCGTGCGTGCCGCCCGGGCCAGGTTCAGGTAGCCGATGCCGACGTTGTCGAGGAAGGAGAGGCGCTCCTTGATCTCGCGCACGATCAGGCGCGCGATCGCCCGCTCGGTGTCGGTCAGCTCCAGCTCGTCGATCCATTGTGCGCGGCGCGGGCCGAGAGCTGGCTGAACTCGTCGATGTTCATCCCGCCGATCGTCACCGCGAGGCTCTCGGGCCGCAGCCGCGCGCCCTCGCACTGCGGGCAGGGCTGCTCGGCCATGTAGCCCTCGATCCGCTCGCGGACGTTCTCGGAGTCGGTGTCCTCGAAGCGGCGCTCGAGGTTGGCGAGGATTCCCTCGAAGCGCACCGCGTAGGAGCGGCGGCGCCCGAAGCGGTTGCGGTAGCTGACCTTGTGGCGCTCCTCGCCGGTGCCGTGAGGAAGACTTCGCGCTCGGCGTCGGTGAGCTCCTGCCAGGGCGTGTCGACGTCGATCCCGTTGCCCTCCGCGACCGCCTCGACGACCCGCTTCCAGTAGTGCGAGTGGCCGCGCCGCCAGGGCTGCAGCGCCCCCTCGGCCAGCGAGAGGGTCGGGTCGGGGACGACGAGCTCGGGGTCGATCACGCGCTGAAAGCCGAGCCCGTGGCAGCGGTCGCAGGCGCCGTGGGGCGAGTTGAAGGAGAAGATCCGCGGCTCCAGCTCGGGGATCGAGGTGCCGCAATTGAGGCAGGCGAACTTCTCCGAGAAGAGCATCTGCCTCGGCTCTCCGCCGCCTTCTCCTCGGCATCAGCTCGACCTCGACCAGTCCGCGCGCCGAGCGCCGCCGCCGCCTCCACCGACTCCGAGAGCCGCCGTCGCAGGTCGGACTTCATCACCAGGCGGTCGACGACGATCGAGATGTCGTGCTTGTACTTCTTGTCGAGCACGATCTCCTCGTCGAGGCGCCGCAGCTCGCCGTTGACCTTGGCCCGCGAGTAGCCCTCGAGCCGCATCTGCTCGAAGAGCTTTCCGTACTCGCCCTTGCGGCCGCGGACGACCGGCGCCATGAGCAGGAAGCGCTGGCCGGCCTCGAGGGTCATCAGCGCGGTCGCTGATCTGCTCCAGGGACTGGCCGGCGATCGGCTCGCCGCACTTGGGGCAGTGCGGGATCCCGATCCGCGACCAGAGCAGGCGCAGGTAGTCGTAGATCTCGGTCACGGTGCCGACGGTCGAGCGCGGGTTGCGCGAGGTCGTCTTCTGGTCGATCGAGATCGCCGGCGAGAGGCCCTCGATCGAGTCGACGTCGGGCTTCTCCATCAGGCCGAGGAACTGGCGCGCGTAGGCCGAAAGCGACTCGACGTAGCGGCGCTGGCCCTCGGCATAGATCGTGTCGAAGGCGAGGCTCGACTTGCCCGAGCCCGAAAGCCCCGTGACGACGATCAGCGCGTCGCGCGGCAGCTCGACGTCGATGTCCCGGAGGTTGTGCTCGCGGGCACCGGCAACGACGATCTTGTTGGAAGCAGCCATCGATGCTCATTTTAGGGAGGCGAACGGTTGTTCCCCTCCGTCGTGTCTCGCTCGTAAACTCTTTGTCGAAGCCGTTGACCTTCGACTTTGCGCGCAATAGGGTCGCTGCGGGGGGCAGGACAATCCCCAAACAGGAAGGACTAGATGTCCAACGTAGACACCGCCCGAGCCGCGTACGAGGCTTTCGGCAAGGGCGACATGGACACCCTCCGGGAGATGTTCGCCGAGGACGCCGAATGGCATACCTCTGACGAGCTCCCCGTAGGCGGACTCACCAGCGGTCGCGACGCGATCATGGAGAACTTCTCCCAGCTTCCGGAGTACTGGAGCGATTTCAGCGTCGAGCCAGAGGAGTTCATCGATGCCGGCGATGACGTCGTCGTCCGGGGGACCCAGCGAGCGACGGGCGAGGGTGGAAGCTTCGAGGCGCCGTTCCTTCACCTGATGCGGTTCAGAGATGGACAGCTCACGCGCGGTGAGTTCCACTCCGACAGCGCCAAGGCGGTGAAGGCGCTGGGCAGCAAAGCTGCTGCGGCCTGAGGAATAGGCTCGGGCGGTGCCGCAACCGCCCCCAGTAAGCGGAATATCCGAGCTGGTCCTCGAGGTCTCCGACCTCGAGGACGCTCGGCGTTTCTACCGCGAGACGCTCGGGTTCGAGGAGACCCTCTACGGCGAGGGTCGTGAGGGCCGCTACTGGTACCTGGTCGGCGAGACGGCGCGGCTGGGTCTCTGGACCCCCCAGACCGGCCTCGCGGGCGGGCGCGGCGGCGCCCACGTCCACTTCGCGTTCCAGGTCGAGGACTCGGAGATCGATGGCCTGCTGGAGCGGATCGGCGCCGCGGGCGCCCAGGTCGAGGGCCCGATCCAGCTCGGGCCCGGCAGGGCGATCTACGTCACCGACCCGGACGGCAACGTGGTCGAGTTCTGGTCCCAGGACATGACCGCCTATGCGCGCGAGGCGCGGGAGGACGGGCCACCCGGAACATTTCAGCGGCCCACCTGATGGCGGCTAATCGGCAGCAGGAGCTAGCGGGCTAGCCCTGGGGCATCAAGTCCTCGGCGCGTGCCACCCGATGGCCACGCGTCTCGAGAACGGGCTCGCAGTCCCCCTCGCACTCGCTGGCCGGGCGGCCACAGCGTGCACACGTCACCACCGCACCTTCGCCGTGGTACTCGGAATCGGTTTCCGTGGTCAGTGAAATCTCCCTCGGCCATGCCCTTCTCCTACCCACCTTGTGGCGGTCTATAAGAGAGCGCGGGGAGTTCCGGACTACTTGCCGACGCGCTCGAAGACGGCGTCGAGGATGACGCCCGAGTCGTCGAGGCCGTAGGTGGCGGAGAGGTGCTTGGCGACCTCGTCGCGCGAGGAGCCGTCGAGGGCCATCTTCATCGCCACCAGGCGGGCCGCCTGCTCGTCGGAGCCATTCGATGCGGCGGGAGGATCTGGCTGCGGCTCGGGGATCGTCACCGGCGCGGGCTCGGGCTGGGTCGGCGGCGTGGGCTCGGGAACCGTGACCGGGGTCGGGTCGACCTCAGGCTCAGGCGGCGAAGGCTCAGGGACGGGCTCTGGGCTCGGCTCGGGGACAGGCTCGGGCTGCGGGGTCTCGGCTCCGGGCTTCGCCCCGCCGATCATGTCCTCGGCCATCGCACCGATCCGCTCCCGCAGATCGTCCGCCTGCCCGACCAGCTTGCTACCGAGCGCTGGGCGCGCTCGATCTGGTCGCGGGCCTGCTCGCGGGCGTTGGACAGGAGCTCGTCGGCCTCGCGCCGAGCGTCCGCCTCGATCTCCCGCGCCTTCGCCTCCGCGGCCTCGACGATGCTTGCGACCTTCTGCGCGGCGACGTCGGCGAGAGATGGGGAGCCGGCCGGGGACGACTCGACAAGCTCCGCAACGCTGCGGAGGTGGGCGTCAACCGCTCCCTGCTCATAGCCCTTGCGGGCGGTGGGGAAATCGCTGCGGACTATGTCTTCGCGCTTCATGGGCCCAGGGTAGCCCACGGGTTTCACGCGGTGTGGACCTTTGCCGTCAGGCCCCGGCCCGCATGCCTTCGAGATCCCTGCGCAGTTCCTTGATCTCGTCGCGGATCCGGCCCGCCTCCTCGAAGCGCAGGTCGTCGGCGGCGACCGCCATCTCCTCCTCCAGCTCGACGATCACCCGCTCGAGGTCGTCGGGCGTCTGCACCCCCTCGGGCAGGCGGGTGCGGCGGCGGCGGGCCGGGCGCCCGCGACTCCATGGCCAGGAACTCGGTCATGTCGGAGATGCCCTTCTGGACCGTCGCCGGGGTGATCCCGTGCTCCTCGTTGTAGGCGACCTGGATCTCGCGGCGACGGTCGGTCTCACGGATCGCCGCCCGCATCGCGTCGGTCACGCGGTCGGCGTACATCAAGACCTTTCCGTCGACGTTACGAGCGGCGCGGCCGATCGTCTGGATCAGGCTTGTCTCGCCGCGCAGGAAGCCCTCCTTGTCGGCGTCGAGGATCGCCACCAGCGAGACCTCGGGCAGGTCGAGTCCCTCGCGCAGCAGGTTGACGCCGACCAGGACGTCGAACTCTCCCAGCCGCAGATCGCGGATGATCTGGATCCGCTCCAAGGTGTCGACCTCGGAGTGCAGGTATCGCACCCGGACGCTGTACTCGACCAGGTAGGCGGTCAGGTCCTCGGCCATCTTCTTGGTCAGGGTCGTGACCAGCACCCGCTCGCTGCGCTCGGCGCGGGCCTTGATCTCGTTCATCAGGTCGTCGATCTGGTTCTTGGTCTCGCGCAGCTCGACCTCGGGGTCGACGATCCCGGTCGGACGCACGATCTGCTCGACGATCTTGTCCGACTTTGTGCGCTCGAACGGCCCAGGCGTCGCCGACAGCATCACCAGCGGGCCGATGCGGGTGAGGAACTCCTCGAAGCGCAACGGGCGGTTGTCGATCGCCGAGGGGAGCCGGAAGCCGTGCTCAACCAGGGTCAGCTTGCGCGAGTGATCGCCCTCGTACATGCCGCCGAGCTGCGGGATCGTCTGGTGCGACTCGTCGACGAAGGTGACGACGTCGTCGGGGAAGTAGTCGATCAGGGTGTGTGGGGGGCTGCCCGCGGGGCGGTCGTCGAGGATCCGCGAGTAGTTCTCGATCCCGGAGCAGAACCCGAGCTCGGAGAGCATCTCCATGTCGTACATCGTGCGCTGCTTCAGCCGGTGCGCCTCCAGCTGCTTGCCCTCCTTCTCGAGCTCCCAGGTGCGCTGGTTCATCTCGGCGCGGATCTCGCTCACCACCCGCTCGATCGTCTCGTCCTTGGTCACGTAGTGGGTCGCGGGCCAGACCGATACGTGGTCGACGACGTCGAGGATCTCCCCGGTCAGCGGGTCGAAGTGCTGCACCGCCTCGATCTCGTCGCCGAAGAGGGAGATCCGGTAGGCGGACTCGGCGTAGGCGGGCTGAATCTCCAGCACCTCGCCCTGGACGCGGAAGGTCCCGCGGGCCAGCGTTGTGTCGTTGCGGCCGTACTGCATCCGGATCAGCTTGCGGAAGACCTCGTCGCGGTCGATCGACTCGCCGACCTTGAACAGCTGCATCTGCTCGTTGTAGAGCTGCGGCGAGCCGATCCCGAAGATGCAGGAGACCGAGGCCACGATGATCACGTCACGGCGGGCGAACAGGGAGGCCGTCGCCGCGTGGCGAAGCCGGTCGATCTCGTCGTTTACCGAGGAGTCCTTCTCGATGTAGAGGTCCTGCGCCGGGACGTAGGCCTCGGGCTGGTAGTAGTCGTAGTAGCTGACGAAGTACTCGACCTTGTTCTCGGGGAAGAACTCGCGGAACTCGTTGCAGAGCTGCGCGGCGAGCGTCTTGTTGTGGGCGATCACCAGCGCCGGCCGCTGGACCTGCTCGATTACCGCGGCCATCGTGAACGTCTTTCCGGTCCCGGTGGCACCGAGCAGGGTCTGGAAGCGGCCGTCTGAGCCCAGTCCCTCGGCCAGTTCGGCGATCGCCTTCGGCTGGTCCGCGGTCGGGCTGTAGGCGGGGTTGAGCTTGAAATCGGGCACGCTCTCACCTTAGCGCCGGGCTCACTCGTGCCCTTGGGGGCCGGCCTACCGCGGCTGCGAGAATCGCCGCGTGCGCCTCTCGACCAAGCTGCTGGCCGGCTTCTTCGCCGTCGCCGGCAGCCTCCATTTCATCCGCCCGCGCTCCTACGAGGCGACGATTCCGGACTGGATCCCGCACCATCAGGAGGCGGTCCTGATCAGCGGCGTCGCCGAGCTGGCCGGCGCTGCGACGCTGCTCGCAGCCCCCACCCGGCCGCTGGCGCGCTGGTGGCTGATCGCCCTGCTGGTCGCCGTCTTCCCGGCCAACGTCCACATGGCGGTCAACCCGGAGCAGGTCCGCGGGCTGGACCTGGACCAGGTACCGCGCTGGGCGCTCTGGGCGCGGCTGCCGCTGCAGGCTCTCCTGATTCTCTGGGTCGTGCGGGCGACGGACGAGCGGCGCTGAGCCCGCTTTGAGCGACGGATTGCGCCACTTCCTCAGCCTGCTGGCGGTGATCGGGGCGATCGCGGTGCCGCTGCTGATCGCCGGCCTAGGCGCCGACGAAGTCCAGGCGCCGCAGGACCGGCTCTCGGCGGCGGAGGTCGCCGGCCTGGCACCGGGGATCGCCGACGGCGTCGAGTCGGTGCGCGAGCTTCGCTTCAAGCGCGAGCCGCGGGTCGAGATCGTCACGCCCGCCGGCCTGCGGCGACTCTACGAGGAGGAGCTGGAGCGGACCGAGGAGCGGGAGGACCTCGACGCCCAGGCCGAGGTCCTGAAGCTCCTTGGCCTGATCGAGCCCGGCGAGGACCTTCTCGACATCGCAGCCGACAGCGTCGAGCTCGTCGCCGGCGCCTATGACCCGCGCACCCGGCAGCTGGTCGTCGTCGACGCGGCCGGCCTCACCGCTCCCGCGATCGTCGAGTTCATCCTCGCCCACGAGCTGACCCACGCGCTCGAGGACCAGCGCTTCGACCTGCGGCGCCTCGACCGGCTGCGCGACGACCGCCAGCTCGCCGCCCAGGCCCTGGTCGAGGGCTCGGCCACCCACCTGATGACCGAGTACGCGGTCCGCTACCAGGACCTCTCCGAGCTGCTCGACGCCGCGCTGGACCCGGAGCTGGCGCAGAGCGCGAGCGGCGACGGGCTGCCCGACATCGTCCGCGCCCAGCTCCTCTTTCCCTACCTGCGCGGAGAGACATTCGTCTCCGAGCTGGTCGACCTCGGTCAGGACTGGGACCTCGTCGACATCGCCTACCGCGAGCGGCTGCCGCTCTCCACCGAGCAGATCCTGCATCCGGAGAAGTACCTGTCCTACGAGCGCCCCTCCCATCCGCCACTCGACCTCGGGCCGGCGCTGGGCGACGGCTGGCGCAGGCTCACGGAGGGGACGCTGGGCGAGTTCGACACGATCCAGCTGCTGCGCTCCGGCGGCGATGACGAGAGTGCCCGAGAGGCAGCCGCAGGCTGGGGCGGCGCTCGCTACGAGCTCTGGCGACGCGGATCTACGGCGGAGTGCGACGACGATCCATGCCGCTCCCGGGAGGTGCTGGCCCTGGCCTGGCGCTGGGACACGCCAGCCGACGCGCGGCAGTTCGCCACCGCGGTCCCGGACTTCCTCCAATCCGGCCTCGAAGCGAGGCGCCGATCGGACGACCTCTGGTCGCTGGGCAACTCGGTGATCGAGCTGCGCCAGGGCCCCCGGAGCACGAGCCTGCTCTTCTCTCCCGCGAGGGTCGCGGACGGTTTGACGGCCGGATCGCCTTAGCCGGCACTCACTAATTAGGGCAAGACACCGCCAGCGCCTCCGAGCAGACCGCCGAACGGCCCAAGCAGGCTCGCGGCGTCTTCGAACAGTGGAGCCGCGTCCCTGATCAGCGAAACCAGTTCGCTCACCGGGGCGCGTTCTGCAAGCTCCCGCAGGCCGGTCGCGACCAGCGGGCTTAGCTCCCCGGCCCGCTCGCCGTCGTCGATCGCCCGCTGCAGCCCGGCCCGGACCGCGGCCTCGAGGCGCGGGTCCTCGGCGAAGCGCTCGCGGCCCTCAGGGTCGGCCAGCGCGACGATCAGCGTCTCGCGCGAGACATGCAGCTCGCAGGCAGTGCCGTCGAGGGCCGAGAGCGTGAACTGCTCGGCGGTCCCCTGCAGGTCCTCGGTCTCCCGCCAGACCCGCGGCTCGCAGGGGTCGCGCACGTCGGCGGGCGCGTAGGAGCTGCCGCCCAGCGCCAGAAAGATGATCACCAGCGCCGCCGATGCGCCCACCGAGCCGATGACCAGAGCGCGGCCGCTCACAGGTTCAGCTCCCGCGGCCGGCGCCGGACCAGGGCGATCGGCAGCAGCGCCGCGAGCGCGAAGCCCGCGGCGATCAGGAAGCTGTTGCTGAAGGCGTGGGTGGCGGCACGGTCGAGCTGATCCTGGAGGTCGGCCTGAAGTTGCTCGACGCCGGGCCGATCCTCGGGATCGCCGGGTGGCGGCTCGAAGGCGGGATCGATCACCGGAACCCGGCCGTCCTCCTCCTGAAGGCGGTCGCCAAGGCGGGTCGCCACCTCGATCTTCAACAGCGGCGGGATGCCGGAGTCCAGCAAGGCGGCGGTGCCGGCCGCCTCGGCGGCCGTTCGCTGCTCGCGCAGGTCGGCCGTGAAGACCGGCGTCAGCAGCAGCAGGCCGGCGACGACACCGGCGTGGCGCGCCGCGATCGTCCAGCCACCATGGATCGCCTGCGGCGAGCGTCCCTCCAGCGCCGCCTCGGTGAGGGCGGAGAGGGTCAGTGCCAGGCCGATGCCGATCAGGACCTGGGAGGGGATCGTCGCCAGAACCAGGGCCTTCGGCAAGAGGGCCAGCCCCGCGAGTCCACCGCCGATCAGGATTGCGCCGGCCGCGGCCCGGGCCGCCTGGCCGGGGACAGCGCGCGCCAGCGGCGCTCCGAGCAGCGCCGCCGCCGGCATCGCGGAGACCGCGGCGGCGGCGGTGATCGGGCTCAGGCGCCAGCCCTCGATCATCAGCAGCACGATCAGGAACAGCGCCGCTACCAGTGCCGCCGCGGTCAGGCCGAGGGCGAGGTTGGCGGCGAGGTGCGGGGTGCCGGGCCGCTGTCCACCCGCCTCCGCAGCCGGCAGTTCGCGCGCTCCCGCATCGCGGAAGAGAAGAGGCAGCAGCGCGATCGCCGCGATCGGCACCTGGACGATGAAGATCGACTGCCAGGAGATCAGCTCGGTGAGCAGCCCCCCGGCCGCGGGGCCGACCGCGGCTCCGAGAGCGCCGGCGGCCGCCCAGACCCGCGCCGCCTTGCCCTCGGAGCCGAGCTCCGCGGGCAGCATCTCCAGCGCCCCGCAGACCGCCGCCGCGCCGCCCACCGCCTGCAGGCAGCGGGCAGCGATCAACGAGCCGAGGTCGGGAGCGACCCCGCACCCGAGGCTGGCGGCGCCGAACACCAGCAGCCCGGCGACCGTCGCCCGACGGGCTCCCAGCCGACGCGCCGCGAACGCCGCGGGCAGCGCGCAGAGGGCCAGCACGAGGTTGAAGGCGACCAGCACCCAGACCACGCCGTTGACCGAGACGTCGAGGTCGCGGTAGATCTCGGGCAGCGCGAGGATGACGATCGAGGAGTCGGCGAGCACGAGACCGACGCCCAGCCCGAGCGCGAGTCTACGCATGGACGATTGTTTGACTACCGATTCCAAGGTATTTCGCGCCGTGCCAGGCTCAAGCGTGTCCCCTTTTGGTCCGAAGTATCTGACAGGCCCCAGAGGCAGCCGTCCCGATGCGCAAGAACATCCGCCATTCGCTGATCATCGCCGCTATCGGTGCGCTCGCGCTCGCCTTCAGCGGCTGCGTGATCATCAAGAGCAACAGCGCCGTGCAGACGGACGCGATAGGAGCCGTGCAGGTCACCACCACATTCTGTGCCTCTGACACCAACTCCAACGCGGGCTACAGCCCCCCCGACTCCGATTGCCAGGGTCCGGGTAAGGGTGGTAACGGGGGCGCTGACGCGGACACTGTGGCGGCCGGAACCCTTCAGCTGCTCCTCGCCTACCGGATTCCCGCCGATGTGACGGCTCCGGGCGTGATCGTGGCCACGAGCCCGGCAAACCTGATCTTCAGCCAGGACTCGACTTACAGCGCCGAGCTTGAGAGCCAGTTGCCCGCCGGCTCTGGCATGAAGTGGGTCGGCTACAACTCCAACACCCAGGGCTACACGGAAGCGGGCGCGAGCCAGTACTTCACGGTCTCTCCCGAGTTCTCGCTGCCGCAGCAGGCCGACGGCTCGCCTTTCGTGGGGCCATTCGATTACCGGGTCACGGTCGGACTGCGTCGCGTCGACGGCACCCACCCCGCCAGCAGGCCGGTCGACTGCGGAGCCTCAGCGACCGCCATCTTCAACGACGGTGCCGGCGAAGTGATCTGCATCGACAGCCCCGCGACCGCATCGCTGTCGAGCAATCTCCAGCAGCCGACCCAAGACCTCGGGATCCTCGAGTCCTCGACCGCGGAGACCGTCAAGCAGGGCAACGTCGCCCGAGTCAACTTCGACGCCGTTTACGCCGGAGACGGAAATCCCGAACCCACCTTCTCGCTGAGCGCCTCCACCGACGTCGAGGACGCCGAGGCGATGCCCAGCACTCCAACCCTGACCCCTTCCGAGGGAAGCAATCCGTCGCGAGTCATCTTCCGGGTCCCGGTCGACACAGTGCCCGGCACCTACTACGTGACCCTGACCGCGTCGCTGGCCAACGGCCAGACCCGCTCCAGCACCCGCGAGCTCGTCGTCACTCCGACCACGGTGCGGTGCGGCAGCATCTCGCCGACGATCGCCGGCACCCGGCAGGACGACGTGCTGAAGGGGACGCCGGGCCGCGACGTCATTGCCGGCTATCTCGGCGAGGACCGCGTCTACGGGCTCGGGGGCAGCGACACGATCTGCGTCGGCCGCGGTGATGACACCGTGCGCGGCGGGGACGGCAATGACAGGATCGCGGGACGGCGCGGGAACGACTTGCTCAGGGGCGGCCGCGGTCACAACCTGATCCGCCACGGCCCGGGCCGCGACCGGTTCATCCAGTAACGGAGCGAGACGACGGGTCATGCGCAAGGTCCCCCGCCTCCGCCTGACCGCCCTGGGTCTCGGCCTCTCCACCGTCCTCAGCGGCTGCGTGGTGATCAGCAGCCAAACCTCACAGCAGCTGAACACGATCGGCGCCGTGAAGCTGACCACGACCGCCTGCTTCTCCAACCAGCCGGGCTGTCCCGACAAAGGGAACTCGGGGGCCAACGCCGGCGGCGGTTTCCAGGTCCTGCTCGCCTACCGGGTTCCCGAGGCGACCTCGGCGCCGCAGCAGATCATGAGCACCGCGGGTCAAGAGCTGGCCTTCTCCCGCGACAACAGTTACTCGGCGGAGCTCGAGCGCCTTGCCCCGGCGGGCGAGGGACGGCACTGGCTCGGCTACCGCAGCGCCCACTTCGGATCGATCGCCAGCCCCACTTTCACCGTCAGCCCGTCTTTCGCCCTCAAGCAGGCCTCCAACGGTGGCCCCTTCGGCGGCCCCTTCGCCTACCGCGTCGTCACCGGCTCGCGCGAGACGCCGCGAGAGAACCCAAACCTTCCGGTCGACTGCGGCGCCAACCTGGGCGGCGACGACAAGACCAAGACGATCTGTGTCGACTCTCCGAGCCTCGCGGACCTCGGCGCGGACCTCCTACAGCCCACCCAGGACCTCGGAATCCTCACATCCGGCGCTCCCCACAGCGTCAGCGAGGGGACCGTCATGAAGATCCCCTTCCGGCTGCTCTACGCAGGCAAGAAGACCGACGCGCCTCCATTCAATCTGCGCGTCTCGACCAACGTACCCGGCGGATCAGCCGCCGTGGCTCCGGGAAGCATCCGCCCCCGTGGCGCCAGCAAGGTGAGGGTCCTGCTGCGGGTGCCCAACGGCACCCCGAACGGCAGCTACGACGTCAGCCTGATGGCCTCGCTGCCGAACGGGCAGGTGCGCTCGCGAACCCATGAGTTGAAGGTCGGGCCGACCAGGCGCCACTGTGGCAAGGCGCGCCCGACGATCGTCGGCAGCGGCAAGAGCGACAGGATCACGGGCACTCCTCACCGCGACGTGATCGCGGGCCTCGGAGGCAACGACCGCATCCGCAGCCGCGGCGGAAACGACCTGGTCTGCGCGGGCAGCGGGGATGACGAAGTGAGGGGCGGCAGCGGCAACGACAAGCTCAGCGGTCTGCAGGGCCGCGACCTCTTGGTCGGCGGGAGGGGACGCGACCTGATGATCGGCGGCCGCGGCAAGGACCGCTTCAAGCACTAAGGCGACCCGGCCGCAGGGCTACTCGCGGCCGTACCCAAGCTCCTGGCCGTACGTCTTTCGGTAGTCGCCCTGCTTTTCCAGCACCTGCTCCACGTATCCGCGGGTCTCGTCGGTCGGGATGTCGTCGACCTTCATATCCGAGCCGCCCCAGGAGTCGGCGTTGCCGGGGCCGGCGTTGTAGGCCGCCAGCGCCGCGACGCTGTTTCCCTCGTAGCGCTCCAGCAGCCCGCCCAGATAGAAGGTCCCGTAGGAGATGTTGATCTGGGGATCGGAGAGGTCATCGACCTCGAAGGTCGTGCCGCCGCTCATGTTCTCGATCTCGTTCGCGGTGGTCGGAGTCACCTGCATGAGCCCGCGGGCGCCGGCGTGCGAGGTCTGGTCGCGGAATCGAGACTCGGCGTAGATAACCGCCGCGATCAGGCTCGCGTCGACGCGCTTGTCGGCCGACTGCTGGCGGATGATGTCGTCGTGGCGAAGGGGAAGCGTGAACTCGCGGATCGCGCGGTCGAACTCGCCGGAGGAGGCCAGATAGCCGACCCCGGCCCCCAGCGTCACCGCCACGATCAGGCCCGCGGTCCAGCGACGGCGCCGCACCCGCGCCCCCTGCGGTCCAGACGGGCGGGACCGGGAGCGCGGCGCTGGGCGCCGCGACTGGGTCCGCCGCCGGCTGCTGCGGGTCGCTTCCATCGAACTTAACGTTGCACAGTCGGGCCGCTCAGCTTCGCGAGCAGCTCGGACAGCTCCCCCTCCAGGTCCTGCAGCGTGCCATCGTTTCGCACCACGTGATCGGCGCGGGCCGCCTTCTCGTCCTGACCGAGCTGGCGCGCGTCGCGCTCGTCGACCAGCGCGTGGCCGCGCTGCGCCGCCCGCTCGCGGCGCAGGCCCTCGTCCGCGACCACCGCGACGGTGGTGTCGAAGGCGCCCTCCATCGCGGCCTCGAAGAGCAGCGGGACCTCGACCACGGCGAACTCGGTGCCGGGGTCAAGCGAGGATCGCCAGGCGACGATGCGCTCGCCGACCCGGGGGTGCAGCTCCGACTCCAGCCAGGCGAGCTCGTCGGGTCGCTCGAAGACGATCTCGCCCACCCGTTCACGGTCGATCCGCCCCTGCGGAGCGACTTCCTCTCCCCAGCGCTCGACGAGGCGATCGCGAAGCTGCTCGGAGTCGAGCAGCTCGTGCACGACGGCGTCGCTGGAGATCGTCTCCGCCCCCAAGCGCTGGAAGGCGGACAGAGCCTCCGACTTTCCCGCGGCGATGCCGCCGGTCAGACCGATCAGCAGCGGCGCCACTGCCCGCCGCCTGAGCACGTAACTCTCCTCGCCGGGCGCCTCTTCGCCGTCCGGGTGAGTCCGGTCGCTCGGCCACCGACTCGCCCTCTTGGGTCTCGGCGCCGGTGTCGTCTGCCTGCGCGGGCTGCTCGGCCTCTGCCTCGTCGCCGCCGGGCTGCTCGCCGGCCGGCTCGCCCTCCGTGGCGTCTCCGCCTCTGCCTCGGCGGGCTCCGGCGTCCTCGGTCGGCGTCTCGGCCTCTGCCTCGGGGGCGTCCGCGGCGTCTGCTCGGCGGCCTCGGCGGCCTCTGCCTCGCGGGGCGCGCCGCCGGAACCTCGAGCACCGGGAGTTCCTGCCCCTCGACCCGCTTGATGCTGAGCGAGAGGCGGCGCCGCTCCTCGTCGACTTCGAGGATCTTGACCTGAAGCTCGGTTCCGGGCTCGACCACCTCGCTGGGGTTCTCGACGTGGTGCTCGGCGAGCTCGGAGATGTGGACGAGGCCCTCGACCCCGGGAAGGATCTCGACGAAGGCGCCGAAGGCGACCACCTTTGTCACCTTGCCGTCGAGCACGTCGCCCGGCGCGTGGTTGTCGACCACGCTCTGCCAGGGGTCTTCCTGGGTCTGCTTGAGGCCGAGGCTGATCCGCTGGCGTTCGCGGTCGATGTCCAGCACCTTGACCCGCACCGTGTCGCCGATCCCGACCACCTCGGAGGGGTGGTTGACGTGGCTCCAGGAGAGCTCTGAGATGTGGATCAGCCCGTCGATGCCGTCGAGGTCGACGAAGGCGCCGAAGTCGACGATGTTGGAGATCTTGCCGTCGACGACCTGGCCCGGCTGCAGGCGCCCGAGGATCTGCTCGCGAACCTCCTTGCGCTCCTCCTCGAGCACCGCGCGGCGCGAGAGGACGACGTTGTTGCGGCTGCGGTTGAGCTCGATCACCTTGCACTCGAGCTTCTGGGACATGAACTCGTCGAGGTTGTGGACGCGGCGGATGTCGACCAGCGAGGCGGGCAGGAAGCCGCGCACCCCGAGATCGAGGATCAGGCCGCCCTTGACGACCTCGATCACCGTGCCCTCGACCGGCTCGCCCGACTCGGCGGCGCCCTCGATTCGGCGCCAGGCCTTCTCGAAGCGGGCCCGCTTCTTGGAGAGGATCAGGCGCCCCTCCTGGTCCTCCTTGGTGAGCACGAGCGCATCGACGTCCTCGCCCAGCGACACCTCCTCGCCCGGGTCGACCGACTTGCGGATCGAGAGCTCGTTTGAGGGGATGACGCCCTCGGACTTGTAGCCGATGTCGACCAACACCTCGTCCTGGTCGATGCGCACGACTTTGCCGCTGACCACGTCGCCCTCGCTGAAGGAGACCATGGTCGCCTCGTAGTTGGGCACGAGCTTTCCGTCGACCTCGATCATGAGGTCGTTGGAGGTCGCCGGCGGCGGGGTCGGGCTCGCCGGCGTCTCTACGGCTGTGTCAGGGGTCGACACGGCGAAGGATGATGGCAGAAGTCGGCTTGTCGCCTGGGATCGCCGAGCCGCTACTGAAAAGCGGGACTTTCCACTTCGGTACTCGTGAATCCGCTTCCCAGCGTGTCCGTGTCCCTCTAGTGTCGCGCGACTGGGTCGCCGGGGGGCGGCTCTCCCCCATACGAACGGAGAAATGAATGTTGAGCAGGCTCAGAAGGCAGACATCACCCGCGGCGCTGGTGATCTCGCTGATCGCCCTCTTCGTCGCGATCGGAGGCGTGGCCGGTGCGCTGCCGGGCAAGAACGTCGTCGACTCAGGCGACGTAAAGAAAAACTCGCTGAAGTCGGCTGACGTCAAGAACAACAATTTGAACGGCGCCGACATCAACGAGAGCACGCTGGACATCCCGGCCACAGCTTTGCCGGCCGGATCGGGCAGCAGTTTCGGAGCCCGGATCAACGGGAGCACCGGAGCTGTCATTGCTGCCACGCTTCCCGGAACCACCGCCTCGCTCGACGGTCCGGGTGCGTTCACGCGTGACATTTCCCCCGCAACGTGCAAGCCTGCGCCCCGGTTGTCTCGGATGCCACGACGGAACCGCAGACCCGGCCACGGCAATCCTCGTGGGCGGCCCGAACACGGTCGGCGTCAACATCGGCACGGCGGCGCGAACAGTTTCAACGTCATCGTCGACCTGTCCCTAACAGGCGACTCGAGAGCAGTAAGTTGCTGCGAGCCCCGGCTGTCGGCCGGGGCTCACGCATGCCCGGGCCCCATCTCTAGGATCTGGGCATGCCCACCCGCTCGACCAAGCGCGGCGACGAGCGCACGCCGCTCGCCGGCTCCCATGACGTCCTGATCTGCGGCGCCAGCTTCGCCGGCCTCACCGTCGCCCGCGAGCTGGCCGGCAGCGGCGCCGACGTGCTGGTCGTCGACCGCTACGAGATCGGCGAGCGCCAGACCTCCGCCTGCGCGGCGCCGACCGAGTGGCTGCGCAACCTCGGGCCTCGAGGACTCGATCAAGCCAGACCTTCGGCGAGCTGGTCGCCCACACCCCCCACGTCACGGTGCGGGCTGCCGCTGCCGTTCACCTTCTCGACCTTCGACTACCGCACGCTCTGCGAGCTGCTCTGGGATCAGTGCGAGGCCGAGTTCGAGACCGCGACGGTCGAGGGCCGCGGAGCGCCGCCGAACGGAGATTCATCGATCCGGGTCCGCACCGACCGCGGCGAGGTCTCGGCGCCGCTGGTCGTCGACGCGCTCGGCTGGCGCCGGGTGCTCGGCTCCGGCGACGTGCGTGCAGCCGCCCGAGGCGCCGCTCTCGCGCGGGCTCGAGGTCCACCCCGTGGGGCGGCGACGAGGACCTCGAGATCTGGATCGAGCGCGGCGTCGTCCCGGCCGGCTACGGCTGGAGCTTTCCCGCCGACGGCGAGGTGCGGGTCGGCGTCGGCTCCTTCGACCCCCGCTTCCACGTCAAGCAGCCGACGGTCGAGCTCGCCGAGCGGCTCGAGGTCGACGCGGTCCGCTACCAGGGCAACTGGATCCCGCACCGGCTGCGCCCGCCGGTCGACAGCGGCGTCTTCTTCGCCGGCGACTCGGCCGGCCACTGCCTGCCGCTGACCGCGGAGGGGATCCGCACCGCCTTCTACTTCGCGATCGCCTGCGGGCGGGAGCTGCGTCAGGTCCTCGACGGGACGCAGGACCCGCGAGCAGGCGCTCGCCGGCTACGCCGCCTTCTCCGACTCGCACCGCTGGAAGTTCGAGTCGATGCTGCGGGTCCAGCAGCTGATCCCGCGCGTTCCCCCGCGCCTGCTGGCGCTCGGCGCTGCGCGGGATCGCCACCAAGCGCTTCAGCCACTGGTCCTTCGGGCACTACCTGGAGATCGCGCCGCCGGAGTTCGCGGCAACGAGCTCCGCCGGCGGAACCGCGCTCCGGCGCTCACCTGACCACGAGAACGGTCCCGACCAGCAGCAGCACCACGCCGAGGATTCGCGTCGGGGTGATCGAGATCTGCTCCAGCCCGAGGACGCCGAGGCGATCGGCGACCACCGAGGCGGTGAGCTGGCCGGCGACGGTCGCGGCGGCGACGCCGCCGGCGCCGATCGAGCCGACGGCGACCAGCGCGTTGGCGACGTAGATCGCCCCCAGCAGCCCGCCGAGCAGGTAGTACCACTGCACGTCGCCGACGTTGGCCGACCCCGCCCGCCTTGCCGCTCAGCAGCGACGATCAGCAGCAGGGCCGCGGTGCCGACCAGAAACGAGACCAGCGCCGCGGCGAAGTTGCCGGTCGCCTTGCCGAGGCCGGCGTTGATCGGCGCCTGCAGCGCGATCAGCCCGCCCGCCATCGCGGTGAGGACGACGGCGGTGCCCTTATCCATGCGCCTCCGTGGGCCTCGAAGCCGGGTGCTCACGAGTTGTGATCTTTGACCTCGGCACGTGTTCCTTCCCATGCGGGCCGCAATCGGCCGCTTTGCTGTCATATCAGTAGCGCGCATCGGCCACATCAGCCCAATGCCTCCACCCCCCGCAGACAACGTCGCCTCCAGGCTCTTCCTCGGCCCGGCGCTGAAGGCTCAGCCCGACCGCCGCCTGGTCTCGCTCGTGCGCGACGGCTATGAGAACGCCTTCGAGGAGATCGTGCGCCGCTACGGCAAGCCGCTGGCCCGCTACGCGGCGGCGATCGTCCCCTCGCACCGCGCCGAGGATGTGACCCAGGACGCCTTCTCCAAGGCGCTGCTCGCGCTGCGCGGCACCGAGAAGGAGATCGAGCTGCGGCCGTGGCTCTACCGGATCGTCCGCAACACGGCGCTCAACGACCTTCGCGACCAGCCCGCCGCCCACGGCGCAGCTGCACGAGGGCATCGACGGCGTCGAGTCGCCTGCCGAGGCGGCCGAGCGGCGCGAGGAGATCACCGAGCTGATGGAGCGCCTGCGCGCCCTTCCCGAGCCGCAGCGGGCGGCGATCGTGATGCGCGAGCTCGAGGGCCTCAGCCACGAGGAGATCGCTGCCGCGCTCGGCCTCACCGGCGGCGGTGCCCGCCAGACGATCTACCGCGCCCGCCGCTCCCTGCGCGACGGCTTCGGGCTGCTGATCCCGATTCCGCTGCTGCACCTCCTGCTCGCCGGCGGAGGCGGCGCGGCGACGGCCGGAGCCGCTGCGGGCGGGGCCGGTGCGGCGGCGCGGCCTCGGCAGGCGGGGCGGGCGCCGGGCGTCGGGCTGAAGGCCGGCATCGCCAGCGTCGTGGTCGCCGGGTCGGTCGGCGACCGGCGTGGCGATCGACCAGAGCACCGGCGACGGCCAGTCCGGTCGCGGTCAATCCGGCCCGAGCCTGGCCGGGAGAGCGCCAGCGCGGGCGCACCCGCAGCCGACTCGCGGCTGTCGCAGGGAGCGACGAAGCTCCGGCGACGGCGGAAGTGGGCGGCGGAGACGGTGAGCGCGGCGAGGACCGCGAGGCGGGAAGACGGCGACGACAGCGGGCGAGGGCGCGGCCGAGGGGGCGACGACGAGCGCGAGGACGAGGACCGTTCCGGGCCCAGCGCCAACAGCGGCTCCGGGAGCGGCGACCGACGATCGAGCGCCGACGACGACTCCAGCGGTTCGGGGAGCTCCGGGTCCGGGAGCTCGGGCAGTGGCTCCGGCTCTAGCGGCAGCGGCTCGGGATCCGGCGTTCCGGCTCGAGTGGAAGCGGTTCGGGATCGAGCGGCTCGGGCAGCTCGGGCTCCGGCGGCGACTCGAGCGGCTCGGGCGTCGGCGGCGGCGAGCTCCAAGCGGCTCCGGCGGCGAACCGGAAGAGCCGCCAGACTTCGGTTACGCCGAATCTACTTGGCGACCAGCCAGTCCTTGCCGACGCCGATGTCGACCTCGAGCGGCGGCTCGAGCTCGTAGGCGGCGACCATCTCGCCGCCGCACCAGCTTCTCTGCCTCCTCCATCTCCGCCGGCGGGCCCTCGAAGAGCAGCTCGTCGTGGATCTGCAGGATCAGCCGGGTCTTCAGCTCCGACTTCGGCAAGCGCCGCGTGACAGCGCACCATCGCCACCTTGATGATGTCCGCCGCGGTGCCCTGGATCACGGTGTTCACGGCGAGCCGCTCGCCGAGCCGGCGCGTCTGCAGCTGGCTGGAGCGCAGCTCCGGGATCGGGCGGCGGCGTCCCATCAGGGTCGTCACGTAGCCCTCCTCCTGGGCGCGCTCGATCGTCTGCTCGCGGAAGGCGCGCACCGCCGGGAAGCGCTCCAGGTAGCGGGCGACGAACTCCTCGCCCTCGGCCTGCGGGATCGCCGAGCCGGTCGGCGAGGCCGAACCCGGTCAGCCCGTAGACGATCCCGAAGTTGACCATCTTCGCCTTCGAGCGCTGGCCGACGTCGACCTCCTCGCGCGGGATCTCGAAGACCTCGGACGCGGTCGCCGCGTGGACGTCGTCGCCCTCGCGGAAGATCTTCTTCAGGACCTCCTCGTCGGCGACCTGGGCCAGCACCCGCAGCTCCACCTGGCTGTAGTCGGCGGAGAGCAGCCGCGCCCCGCGCTCGGCGACGAAGCAGGAGCGGAGCGGCCGCCCGAGCTCGGTGCGGATCGGGATGTTCTGCAGGTTGGGGTTGGTGCTCGAGAGGCGGCCGGTCGTCGTCGCGGCCTGGTTGAAGGTCGTGTGGATCCGCTTCGTCTTCGGGTCGATCAGGTCGGGCAGGGTGTCGAGATAGGTGCTCTTGAGCTTGGTGAGCTCGCGCCAGCTCTCGATCTTGGGGACGATCTCGTGCTCGTCGCGGATCTGGCCGAGGACGCGGGCGTCGGTCGAGAAGCCGGTCTTGCCGCGGCGCTTGCGGGTCAGCCCGAGGTCGTCGAACAGGACCTCGCCGACCTGCTGCGGCGAGCCGATCGTGAACTCGCGCCCCGGCCAGCTCGTGGATCTCGGACTGCAGCTTCTCGATCTCCTCCGCGAATCCCTCGCCGATCTCCGCCAGGCGCTTGGCGTCGAGCTTGATCCCCTCGCGCTCCATCGCCGCCAGCACCTCGACCAGCGGCAGCTCGACGTCGCGCAGAAGGCCGTCCAGCCCCCACTCCTCCAGGCGCTCGGCCTGAGACTCGGCGAGCTCGGCGACCAGCCGGGCCTCCTCCGGTGGCTCCAGCGCCGCCTCGACTCCTCGCCCAGCTCCAACTGCGGCTCGTCGTCCTCGCTCTCGCGATCGGGCGCCTGAAGCGCCGCCCGGCTCTGGTCGGAGAGCCCGATGCCGGCGTCGGCGGCGAGCTCGACGAGGTCGTAGGTGCGGCGCGCGGGGTCGATCAGGTAGGCGGCGAGCATCGTGTCGTTCTCGATCTCGATCTCCACTCCCGGCCTCGGCGGCGCCGGCGAGCAGGCCGTGCCGGCCCCCGCCGAGCGACTTCGCGTCGTGGGCGATCAGCGGGTGCGGGCTGATCTCGGCGGCGAACTCCTTCATCCCGGAGCAGCTCGCCGGTGAGCAGGCGCTCGCCGTCGGCGCGCCGCCCAGCGCCCCGACTCGATCGCCAGGGCGACCGGCCCGTCGGCGAGGTCGGACGGCTTGCCCTCCTCCGCCTTCGACCTCGAGCTCGCGCTCGACCTTGCGCCCCGGGACCAGCGCACCCTCGGGGAGTCCCTCCTCGAGCCGCTCGAGGATGATGCGCAGCTCGAACTCGCGCGAGAACTCGCGCAGGGTCGACCAGTCCGGCTCGGCGCCCATCAGCGTCCTCGAGGTCGAGGCCGGTGTCGATGTCGAAGTGCATGGTCGCCAGCTGCTTGGAGACGCGGGCGTCATCGGCGTGCTCGGTGAGGTTCTGCTTGCGCTTCGCCCCGGAGACCTTGTCGACGTTCTCCAGCACCCCCTCGAGGGAGCCGAACTCCTGCAGCAGCTGGGCGGCGGTCTTGTCGCCGATCCCGGGGACGCCGGGGATGTTGTCGGAGGTGTCGCCCTTGAGCCCGATCAGGTCGGTGACCAGCTCCGGCGGCACGCCGTAGCGCTCGACCACCCCGTCGCGGTCATAGACCTTGGTGTCGGTGATGCCCGCGCGAGGTGGTCATCACCCGCACCCCGTCGGTGACCACCTGGTAGACGTCGCGGTCGCCGGAGACGACCATCACCGGGATCTCCTGCTCGCGGGCCGCGCGCACCAGCGAGGCGATCACGTCGTCGGCCTCGTAGCCGTCGACCTTGACGTTCGTGTAGCCGAAGGCCTCGACCAGGGGCATCATGTGCGGCCACTGCTCGGAGAGCAGGTCGGGCCTGCGGGCGGCGGCCCGCCTTGTACTCCTTGTACTCCTTCTCGCGCCCCGACATCCCGGCGTCCCAGGCGACGACCACGCCGCCTGGGGTGTGCTCGAGGATGATCTTGACCAGCATCGAGGCGAAGCCGTAGATCGCGTTGGTCGGCCGCCCGTCGGAGGTCGCGATCGACTCCGGCAGGGCGAAGAAAGCCCGATAGGCGAGCGAGTTGCCGTCGATCAGGAAGAGCTCGGGCTTGGTGCTCTTGGACTTCTCACCTGCCTTTGGCTTGCCGGAGCTCTTGGGCTTATTGCTCGCATTTGGCTTGGTGACGGCCTTCTCGTCCGCCTTCGGCTTGTCGGTGACTTTGGCCACGCAGCGATCATAGGAGGGCGCGGAGCGCCGCCGCGACCATCCGCGGCTCGTCGGCGATCTGGCGGTAGGTGAAGCGGAGCACCCGGAAGCCATCCAGCTGGAGCTCGACGTCCCGAGACCGGTCGTCTTCGAACGCTTGCCGGCCCCGGTGGTAGCCGTAGCCGTCAGTTTCGACGATCAGTCGCTGCTCGCGCCAGAGGAAATCGACGGTGAAACGGCCGACAGCCGCATTTACCTCAGGCAGGGGCAACCGTTGCCGGCGGCAGAGGCGGAGGAAGAAACGCTCCAACTCGCTTCGGGTGTGATCGGGCTCGACCACCTCTCCCAGGTCGAGCCCGATCACCTCAGCTTGGCGGATCGCCCTGCGGACAAGGTTCGGCGGCGCGGTGCGGCGGAGGTCGGCGATCGTGCGGGCGGGAGTTGTCACGGGGATGCCTCGCCAGCGCGTAATCACCGAAGGTGTTAGGGAGCGAGAGCGATGCAGACGAAGTCCGCGGTGAGAAGCTCGACTACCTGCATCGACAGTCACGACGTCGACCGCGCCCGCACGCGGCTTGAGCATCTCCCACAGCGCCGCGGCGCTTTGATGACTCAACGCGGCGCCCTCGGGATAAGCCAACACCGCCGCCATCCATCGCCCTCCTTGACCTAGGCCAGCATGCCCGACTGCGTACACGCCTCGGTGAATGCGATGCAGGCGCCCGGCTCGGACTCGCCGGTGTATTGAGCTGCTGGCGATTCCGGCACCGACAAGCTGTTCTGCCGTCACGATTCCGTGCTGCCGTCCCGCGATCGCGGCGACTAACCGATCGCGCGCGGCGGTTTCTTCCCGCATACCGGGAACAACTCGCCGCAGCCGGCCGTTCTCCCCCTCAATGGCGCTCTGCTCACCGGGGCGATCGATGTCGCGCCCAAGGCGGGCTGCCGCGCCTCCGTACAATCGCCGCTCCCATGCCCGCCAATGTCCAGCCGAGCACGATCGCGTGAGCCCCGTCCAGGCCCAGTACAGCGTCACGATCCGCGTCGAGCTCGACGCTCGCCAGGAGCCGCTCGGCAAGCTGACCGCTGCGATCGCCGAGGCCGGCGGGTCGCTGCAGGGAGTCGACCTGGTGCCCGGCGCCGGCGCCGAGGGCAAGCGAGTGCGCGAGTTCACGATCGACGCCCGCGACCGGGAGCACTGGGAGCAGATCCTGCGCTCGATCGGCTCGACCAGGGGCGCCAAGGTGCTCGAGTACACGGACCGCACGATGCAGATGCACCGCGGCGGCAAGATCGAGCAGCGCAACAAGTACCCGCTGAAGACCCGCGACGACCTCTCGATGGCCTACACGCCGGGCGTCGCCCGCGTCTGCCAGGAGATCCACGCCGACCGCTCGAAGGCCTTCGAGTACACGATCAAGCGCAACACGGTCGCCGTGGTCTCCGACGGCTCGGCGGTCCTCGGCCTCGGCGACATCGGCCCCGAGGCGGCGATGCCGGTGATGGAGGGCAAGGCGATGCTGTTCAAGGAGTTCGCCGGCGTCGACGCCTTCCCGATCTGCCTCGACACCCAGGACCCCGACGAGATCGTGCAGACCGTCCAGCTCATGGCGCCGACCTTCGGCGGCATCAACCTCGAGGACATCTCCGCGCCGCGCTGCTTCGAGATCGAGGACCGGCTCAAGGAGTCGCTCGACATCCCGATCTTCCACGACGACCAGCACGGCACCGCGGTCGTCGTGATGGCGGCGCTCTTCAACTCGCTGAAGATCGTCGGCAAGCCGATCGAGTCGCTGCGGGTCCTCGTGGTCGGCCTCGGGGCAGCCGGGGTCGCGGTGACCAAGATGATGCTCGAGTCGGGGGTCACCCACGTGGTCGGCTGCGACCGCATGGGCGCGATCTCCACCGAGCGCGCCGACTACCAGGACGGCGGCATGTCGGACATGAAGCGCTGGTACGCGGAGATCTCCAACCCCGAGCGCCTGACCGGCGAGCCCGCCGAGCGTGATCGAGGGCATGGACCTGTTCATCGGCCTCTCCGGGCCCGGGATCATCCCCGCGGACGCGCTGGGGAAGATGAACGAGGACCCGATCGTCTTCGCGATGGCCAACCCGAACCCGGAGGTGATGCCCGAGGACGCCGAGCCGCACGTGCGGATCATGGCCACGGGCCGCTCCGACTATCCGAACCAGATCAACAACGTGCTCTGCTTCCCGGGCATCTTCCGCGGCGCCCTGGACGCCGGCGCCCCCGCGATCACCGAGGAGATGAAGCTGGCGGCCGCGCAGGGAATCGCCGCGCGTGGTCACCGACGAGGACCTCTCCGAGGACTACATCATCCCCAGTGTCTTCAACCGCGACGTCGCCCCGGCCGTCGCTGAGGCAGTGGTCGAAGAGGCGAAGCAGACCGGCATCGCCCGAATCTCAACCGAGACCGGCACCTTCGCCGCAATCGACACATGAGAGTGCTGGTCACAGGAGCGAGCGGGCTGATCGGGAGCACACTCTGCGACGCGCTGCTGGCCCGCGGCGACGAGGTCGTCGGGCTCAGCCGCGACCCCGACAAGGCCCGCGCCGACAACCCGAGCGTGCACTGGTTCGCTTGGCAGCCGACCCTCGAGCGGCCCCCCGGCGAGGCCTTCGAGGGCGTCGACGGGGTCGTCAACCTGATCGGCGAGACGATCAACCAGCGCTGGACCGACGACGCCAAGCCCCGCATCCTCGAGAGCCGGCGGGCCGCGACCCACAACCTCGTGGAGGCGATCGGCGGACTGAGCGAGAAGCCGCGGGTGCTGGTCAGCCAATCGGCGGTCGGCTACTACGGCGACCGCGGCGATGAGATCGTCGACGAGTCGGCCCCGCCCGGCACCGGCTTCGCCGCCGAGGTGCCGGTCGAATGGGAGCAGGCCGCCCACGAGGCCGACGAGCTGCCGCTGCGGCTTGTGATCACCCGCACCGCACCGGTGCTCGACCCGCGCGAAGGCCTGCTGAAGGAGCTGAAGCTCCCCTTCAAGCTCGGGGTCGGCGGCCCGATCGCGGGCGGGCGCCAGTACCTGCCCTGGATCCACATCGACGACGCGGTCGGGATCCTGCTCTGGGCGCTCGACGACGAGCGGGTCGAAGGCGTGATCAACGCGTCCTCCCCTACCCCGATCACCAATCGCGAGTTCTCCAAGACCCTCGGCCGTGTCCTCAGTCGCCCGGCGGTGGTCCCGGTGCCCGGCTTCGCGGTCGCTCTGCTGCGGGGAAGCGAGTTGGCCGAGACCGTGACCGGCGGCCAGCGGGTGGTCCCGCGCCGCGCCCAGGACCTCGGCTACAGCTTCCGCTTCGCTGAGCTGGAGCCGGCGCTGCGAGACCTGCTCTAGCGCGGGCGCAGCTTCAAGGGGCGGCGCTAGCGCGGCCCGCGCAGCCTCTCCGGGAAAACCGGCAGGCCATCGGCAACCCGATAGCCCGTGACCTCTTCCAGGGTCGTGTCGCCGTTGCTGTCGATCGCGTAGCCGCCGAGCACCGTTTGGCGCTCGGGAGTGGCGAGCAGGGCGTCGACGACTGCCCCGCGCTCGTCCCCGTCATCCCCGGCCCGGCGGATCGCGTCGAGCATCAGCGACATCGCCTCGTAGCCGTAGGCGGCGGCCGCCGGAGCCGGGCGCCCAAAACGGCGCGCGGAAGGCTCGGAGGAAGCGCTGCCCGGCGGGCGGCAGGAGCTCGGGATCGAGGAACGGAGAGGTCAGATAGAGGCGGTCTGCCTCCGGCGCGGCGCTGCGCAGGAACGCCGGCGAGATCAAGGCATCGGAGCCGATCACCGGCCGCGGCGGCAGGCCGCGCAGGGCTTCCGCGAATCCGGCCGGCTCGCCCGCGTAATAGATCAGGTCGACTCCCGACCCCTCGCCGCTGCCGAGCCCCGATCGCGCCGCCTGCTCGAGGAAGGAGCGCTCAAGCACCCGGGCGAACTGCGAGCCGTCGGAGACGACGCCGACCCTGCTCGCCCCCATCCTCTCCGCCCAAACCGCCGCGGCGCGCGCCTGCACCTCATCGTCGGGGACTACGCGAGCGAAGGTCTCGTCTTCGCTGGGCAGGAGGCGCTCTGGTCGCGCGTCTCCAACCGGCGGCAGGCGGGTCAGGTCGACCGCGGTGCTCCCGGCCGAGACCTGGGCGATCCCGGCCTGGTTCGTGATCGGCAGCGAGACCCGGGTGGAGCCGGAGTCGAGCTCCCCGATGTAGCCGATCGCGGTCACGTCGGCCGTAGCCCGGCGGGCGTTGGCGGCGGTCCTGGCGAGGCTCAGGTCGCCGTCCTCGGTGTCGTCGAGGTAGACGCCCCGGACCCTGATCTGGCCGGCGCGTCCCCGCGCCCGCGAAAGCGCCAGCCGGGCGCCGTCGGCGATCGCCCGCCCGGTGGCCGCTCGCGGCCCTTCCAGGGGCCCGCTCACATAGACGGTCAGCGCCCCATCGCCGCCCTCGACATTGCGATCGTCGGCACAGCCCGACGCGGCCAGCGACCAGCACCGCGGCGCCGACCAGCGCCGCGCAGCGCAGCTTCACCCGAAGAACACCTCGGCCTCGCGATAAAGCGACTCCGGGACGAGCTTCAGCTCCGCCGTCGCCTCGGCCAGCGGGACGAGGACGATCTCGGTCCCCCGCAGCGCCGTCATCTTTCCCCACTCGCCGTTGTGGGCGGCGTCGATCGCGTGCAGGCCGAAGCGCGTCGCCAGCACCCGGTCGAAGGCGGTCGGGGTGCCGCCGCGCTGGACGTGGCCGAGGACGGTGG
Organism: uncultured Solirubrobacterales bacterium; assembly: GCA_963724905.1. GTDB lineage: Bacteria > Actinomycetota > Thermoleophilia > Solirubrobacterales > 70-9 > Mayfieldus. The sequence continues at coordinate 17,375 of CAVRWD010000005.1, read as the reverse complement.
CCCGCGCCTCCTTTCCGGTCTGCCGCTCGATCTCGCCCTCGAGCCAGTGCGCGATCCCGCCCAGGCGGACGTGCCCGAACTGGTCGCGCGGGGCATCGGCGGCCGCGGGCATGCCGCCCTTCGGCTCCGCCCCCTCGGCGACGACGACGATCGGCGAGTACTGGCTTTCGAAGCGGCGCTCGATGTAGTGGCAGACCTGCTCGAGGTCGAACTGGTGCTCGGGGAGCAGGATCACGTTGGCGCCTCCGGCGAGCCCGGCGTGGAAGGCGATCCAGCCCGCGTGGCGCCCCATCACCTCGATGATCAGGACCCGGTGATGGCTTTCGGCCGTCGTATGAAGGCGGTCGATCGCCTCCATCGCGATATTGACGGCGGTGTCGAATCCGAAGGTGTAATCGGTGGCGCCGAGGTCGTTGTCGATCGTCTTCGGCACCCCGATCACGTCGACGCCGCGCTCTCCGAGCCTGCTCGCCACGCCGAGGGTGTCCTCGCCGCCGATCGCGATCAGGCCCTCGATCCGCTCGGCGGCGAGGTTGGCGGTGATCCTCTCCACCCCGTCCTCGCCGTCGAGGGGATTGGTTCGCGAGGAGCCGAGGATCGTGCCGCCGCGGGGCAGGATCCCGCGCACCTCGGGGATGCCGAGCGGCCGGTAGTCCCCCTCCAGCGGACCGCGCCAGCCGTCGCGAAAGCCGACGAACTCGTGCCCGTACTCGGCGACGCCCTTTCGCACGATCGCTCTGATCACCGCGTTCAGTCCCGGGCAGTCGCCACCGCCGGTGAGCACGCCGATCCGCATGGCGCGACTGTACCGGCGCTAGGCGCGGAGCTTCTCGCGCAGCGGCTCGGTCAGCTTGACGATCGAGCCGATCAGCAGGATCCCGAAGAAGACCAGGCCGGCGATCGGGCCGCCCTGGCCGAAGGCGTAGGAGATCACCATCGCCGCCAGGGCCAGAAAGAGGGTCACGACGAGCGTCATCGCCAGCGCATCCTAGCCATCGAGTGCGGAGCGAACCTCGCGCGACGAAAGCGGCGGCGGCCTCGGCGCCGGTTGCCGCGTCGCCTGACTCCGCGACCGCGCGCACCAGCCGCGTCCCGATGATCACCCCGTCGGCGATCTCCCCCACCGCGGCGGCCTGCTGGGCGGTGCCGATCCCGAACCCGACCGCGACCGGCACGCTCGCCTCCTCTTTCGCGGCGGCCGACCAGCTCCGCGAGGTGCGGCGGGATCTCGTCGCGCTCCCCCGTCACCCCGGCGACCGAGACGACGTAGACGAATCCGCCCGCCGCCTCGCAGATTCGGCGGCGGCGCTCCGGCGGGGTCGTCGGCGCGACAAGCGGGACCAGCGCAAGGCCCTCGGCGGCGAGCGCGTCGCCGATCTCCTCCGATTCCTCCAGCGGCAGGTCGGGGACGATCGCCCCCGCCGCGCCCGCCGCCGCAAGCCGGCCGGCGAAGCGCCGCGGCCCCAGCGCCAGGATCATGTTCACGTAACACATCGCCACCGAGGGGACGCCCTCGCCGAGCACGCCGCTTGCCTCCAGCGCGGCGTCCAGATCGGCGCCTTGCGCGAGTGCCGCCGTCGCCGCGGCGTGGATCACCGGCCCATCGGCGAGCGGATCGGAGAACGGGATGCCGAGCTCGACCATGTCGGCGCCGGCATCCGCGTAGGCCCGCGCCACATCCCGGGCCCCCTCGCGATCGGGAAAGCCGCCCATCATGTAGGGCATCAGCGCCGCCCGGCCCTCCTCGCGGGCGCCGGCGAAGACGGCTTCGATGCGCTCCAGCCCGGTCGAGGTGCCGATCGCGTCAGCCATCGATGCCCTCCAGCGCCCTCGAGCGCTTCGGCGAGGTCCTTGTCGCCGCGGCCGCGACAGACAGACCAGGTCGTAGCCCGGCACGTCCTCAGCTCCGCTTCCGGGCGTGCCGGGGTGTTGCCCACCTTGCTCAGATCCTGTCTGTCCAGGATTCGCCAGCACCCAGGCGATCGCGTGAGCCGGCTCCAGCGCCGGGATGATCCCCTCCAGCCGCGCCAGCTCGCGGAACGCGAGCAGGGCGTCGCGGTCGGTGACCGACTCATAGCGGGCGCGGCCGGAGTCGCGCAGCTGCGCGTGCTCGGGGCCCACGCCGGGGTAGTCGAGCCCGGCGGAGATCGAGTGCGCCTCCAGGATCTGGCCGTCCTCGTCGCTGATCACCGCCGAGAGCGAGCCGTGCAGGACGCCGGTGCGGCCGGCTCCCAGCGAGGCGCCATGGCGGCCGCTCTGAAGTCCCTCTCCAGCCGCCTCGACCCCGACCAGCTCCACCTCGTCGTCTTCGAGGAAGGCGGTGAAGGCCCCGATCGCGTTTGAGCCTCCGCCGACGCAGGCGATCACGCGGGCGGGCAGCGACCCCTCGGCCTCCAGCGCCTGGCGGCGCGCCTCGTCGCCGATCACCCGCTGTAGGTCGCGCACCAGGGCCGGGAAAGGGCGCCGGGCCGACCACCGAGCCGATCACGTAATGCGTGTCGGCTGAGCTGGCGACCCAGTCGCGGATCGCGGCGCTGACCGCCTCCTTGAGCGTCCTCGCCCCCACCTCGACCGGGACCACCTCGGCGCCGAGCAGGTTCATCCGCTCGACGTTGGGCCGCTGGCGGCGCATGTCCTCGGTCCCCATATAGACGACGCATTCGAGGCCGAGCAGCGCGCAGGCCGTGGCGGTGGCGACGCCGTGCTGGCCGGCCCCGGTCTCGGCGATCACCCGGCTCTTGCCCATCCGCCGCGCGAGCAGAGCCTGGCCGACGGCGTTGTTGATCTTGTGGGCGCCGGTGTGGGCAAGGTCCTCGCGCTTCAGGTAGACGCGCCTGCCGGCCCGCTCGGAGAGCCGGGCAGCGTGGTAGAGCGGGGTCGGGCGGCCGATGAAGTCGAGGTGAAGCCGCGCCAGCTCCCCCTTGAACTCGCCGTCGTCGCGGGCCTCGCTCCAGGCTTCGGCCAGCTCGTCCAGCGCCGAGACCAGCGTCTCGGGGACGTAACGGCCGCCGTAGGGGCCGAACCGCTCCTGCACCGCGATGCTCACCGTGCCGGTGCCGGTGCCGCGTCGTTGGCGGCCTCGAAGAAGGAGCTCAGCAGCTCGTGGTCCTTGCGGCCGGGCTCCGCCTCGACCCCGCTCGCGACGTCGACGGCGAAAGGGTGGGCGACCGCGATCGCCTCGGCGACGTTGTCGGGACGCAGGCCGCCCGCGACGATCACCGGCGCCTGGGAATGGTGGTCTGCGACCAGCTGCCAGTCGAAGGCCTCCCCGGTCCCGCCGCGCAGCTCGCCGCGGCGGGTGTCGAACATGTGGAAGTCGGTGCGGTAGGCGTCGGAGCCGCGAACGTCGGCGGCGCTCGCCACGTGGATCGCCTTGATCACCTTGGCGCCGGTGCGCCGCGCGACCTCGTCGCAGAAGGACGGGCCCTCCTCGCCGTTGAGCTGCACGATCGAGAGGCCCTCGTCGGCGACCGCCGACTCGACCTCGCCGAGCTTCGGGTTGACGAACACGCCGACGATCTCGCACTGGCGCCGCAGCTCGGCGCCGATCTGCGCCGCGACCTCGGGGTCGCAGCTGCGCGGGCTGTCGGGATGGTGGATCAGCCCGATCGCCCAGGCGCCGAGGCGCACGGCCTCGCGCGCGTCCTCGAGATTGGTGACGCCACAGATCTTCACCCGCATCGTGGGTCAAGGGTAGTGATGGGCCGCGAAACGAAGTGGAGCGGCAGATGCATGTCAGGCGCCGAAAGGCGCCGCATGTGATTCCCGGTGACCGGGGCGGCCCGGCGTCTAGCGCACTTCGTCCGGCCGCTCGCCGAGCGTGACGGTGACCGTCCTGGTCTCCTCGCCGCGCCGCAGCGTCACCTCGACCTCGTCGCCGGGGCTTGCCGAGTTCACCAGGCTCACGATCTCGTCCATCGAGACGACGTCGCGGCCGTCGATGGCGGTGATGATGTCGCCGCCGAGGCGCAGGTCGATCCCGTCGATCGAGGCAGGGGCGTCGCCGCCGCGGATCCCAGCCTCGTCGGCGGGCCCACCGGGCACCGACTCCTCGACCAGGACCCCCTCGTCAACCGGCAGGTCGAGCTCCTGCGCGATGTCGGAATCGATGCCCGCGCCGCTGATGCCGAGGTAGGCGTGGCGCACCTCTCCGTCCTCCTGCAGCTGCGAGACGACCTCGCGGGCCGTGTTGCTGGGGACCGCGAAGCCGATGCCAACCGAGCCGCTCCCGCCGCCGGTCTCGATCTGGGAGGTGATCCCGATCACCTCGCCGGAGGAGTTGATCAGCGGACCGCCGGAGTTGCCGGGATTGATCGAGGCATCGGTCTGGATCACGTTGGAGATCGCGAAGCCGTCGGGGGCCTCGATCTGGCGCTGCAGCGCCGAGACGATCCCCGTGGTCGCGGTCTGATCGAGCCCGAACGGGTTGCCGATCGCGACCACCGGGTCGCCGACGCTCACGCTGGAGGAGTCGCCGAGCACCAGCGGCTGAAGGTCGGAGCGCGGCGCGTCGACCTTCAAGAGCGCCAGGTCGGTGCTCGGGTCCCCGCCCACGACCTCCGCCTCATGGGAGGTCTCGTCGCTGCCCAGCTTGACGCGGATCGACTCGGCACCTGCGACGACGTGGTTGTTGGTCAGCAGGTGGCCGTCCCTATCGAGGACGAAGCCCGAGCCGCTCGCGGTCCCGCCTCCCCCCGGGTCGCCGAACGGGTTAAGCGGAGATGGGGCGCTGGACCCCCGCTCGGCCTCGATGAAGGCCACGCCGCCGGAGTCGGCTTCGAATATGCGGGCGACGGCAGTGCCTTCGCCCTCGCCGGCCGGCGTCGCGTCGACCGGAGCATTGACAGCGGGCAGATCGGCCCCCTCTCCTTCGGAGGACGCCTGCACGAGACCGGCCGCGATCGCGGCCCAGCCGAAGGCGGCGACCACGAGGCCGCCGGCGATCGCCGAGCCGAATGGGCTGCGAAGGATGGCCTGTGCCCTGCCGGACATGGCGGCGATGATCCGGGTGCGCCCTGATCGGCCGCTAAAGGTGCGTCTAAGCGCGGCTAAATTCTCGCCGGGCTACGGAAGGGGCTGCTCGCGGGTCGACTCCTCGTCCCGTGCCAGCTCGCGCGCCTTGGCCTCCTGGTCCGGCGCCCGCATCAGCGCCTCGCCGATCAGCACCGCGTCGACACCGACCCGGTCGAGCTCGTCGAGCTCGCCGGACTCCGAGATCCCACTCTCGGCGACCACGGTCTTGCCTGCCGGGACGTCGGGCATCAGCTCGAAGGTGGTGGCGAGGTCGACTCGGCCGCTGTCGAGGTTGCGGTTGTTGATCCCGATCACCTGTGCGTCGAGCTCCAACGCCCGGTCCAGCTCCGGCTCGTCATGGACCTCGACCAGCGGGTCGAGGTCGAGGGCGAGCGCCTCTGAGTGCAGGGCCGCGAGCCGGCGGTCGTCGAGCGCCGCGCACGATCAGTAGGACCGCGTCGGCACCGTGAACCGCCGCCTCGTAGAGCTGGTACTCGTCGACGACGAAGTCCTTGCGCAGGATCGGCAGGTCGCAGGCCTCCCGGGCCTGCCGCAGATCCTCCAGCGAGCCGCCGAAATGAGCCTCGTCGGTAAGCACCGATAGCGCCGACGCACCCCCGCGCTCAAAAGCCTGGACGGTTCCCGACGACCGATGCCTCGACATCGATCTCGCCACCACTGGGAGAGCGGCGCTTGAACTCGGCGATCAGCGAGATCTCGGGGCGCACCAGCGCCTCGCATGAAGGGCCGATCCTCGCCGCGGCTCTCGAGCCGGCTCTCGAGGTCCTCCAGCGGCACCTGCCGGCGGCGGCGCTCCACTCCCTCTCTCGCGGATGAAACGAGCTGCTCGATCATGCCCATCGTGCCCGGCAGAAAATAGACGATCGCATCGGCTCTCCCGCGAGCCTACCCTCAGCCGCCCAGCTCGCGGGCGCGCTCGGCGAGGCGCTCGACCACTCCGCGCGCCGCCCCGGACTCGATCGCCTCGCGGGCGCGTCGACCCCCGCCTCGAGATCGTCCGCCCGCCCGCCGACGTAGATCGCGGCGCCGGCGTTGAGCAGGATCACGTCGCGGGCGGGCCCCTCCTCGCCCTCGAAGACCGACCGGATCACGGCGGCGTTGTCCTGCGGCTCGCCGCCGGCGATCTGCCTCCAGCGGCGCCCTCGCGAGGCCGAACTGCCCGGGCTCGGCGAACCACTCCTCGGTGGCGCCCTCCTTGACCTCGATCACCCGCGTGCGGGCGGAGATCGAGAGCTCGTCGACGCCGTCCTCGGCGCTGACGACGAGCGCCGACTCGGCGCCGAGGCCGACCAGGGCCTCGGCGATCGTCTCCTGATAGCGGCGGTCGGAGACCCCGAGGAGCTGCCGGGTCGCGCCCGCGGGGTTGGTCAGCGGGCCGAGGAAGTTGAAGATCGTCCGCACCCCGAGCTCCTTGCGGACCGGGACCACGTTCTTCATCGCCGCGTGGTGGCGGGGCGCGAACATGAACCCGAAGCCGACCTCCTCGATGCAGGTCGCGACCTGGTCCGGCCCGAGCTCGATCGAGACGCCCAGCGCCTCGAGCACGTCGGCGGAGCCGCTGCGGCTGGTGTTGGAGCGGTTGCCGTGCTTGGCGACCGCGCACCCGGCGGCGGCCGCGACCAGGGCCGCCGCGGTGGAGATGTTGAAGGTCGATGGCCCGCCGCCGGTGCCGGCGGTGTCGACGAGGTCGGCGCGGTCGATCTCGACCGAGTCGGCGAGCGAGCGCATCGTGCGGGCCAGGCCCGACCAGCTCGGGCACCGTCTCGCCCTTGGCCCGCAGCGCGACCAGAAAGGCGGCGGTCTGCACCTCGCTCGCTCGCCCCTCCATGATCTCGGCGAGCACCGCGGCGGCGTGGTCGCTGGTCAGGTGGTCGCCGTCGCAGACGGCGTCGATCGCTCGGGTGACTATCTCGTTCGGCATCGCCTACTCCTCGAGGAAGTTCGCGAGCAGCTTGCTTGCCCTGCGGTGTCAGCACCGACTCGGGATGGAACTGCACCCCCTCGGCGGGAAGCTCGCGGTGGCGCACCGCCATCACGACGTCCCCGTAGGTGGCGCTGACCTCGAGCTCCTCCGGCAGGTCGGGGTCGGCGACCAGCGAGTGATAGCGGCCCGCGACCAGCGGGTTCCGATGCCCCTCGAAGATCGTGCGCGCCGTCGTGCTCTACCTCGGCGTCCTTGCCGTGCACCGGCTCGCCGCGCACGGTGCGGCCGCCGAACGCCTCGACCAGCGCCTGGTGCCCGAGGCAGACGCCGAGCACGGGCGTGCCGGCGCGGGCGAAGGCGCCGACCGCCTCGACCGAGTTGCCGGCCTCGGCCGGGGTGCAGGGCCCCGGGGAGACGACGAGCCGATCGGGCTTGCGGTCGAGCAGCTCCTCGACCGTCGCGCGATCGTTGCGCACCGCCTCCACCTCGGCGCCGAGCTCGCCCAGGTACTGGACGAGGTTGTAGGTGAAGGAGTCGTAGTTGTCGATGACCAGGGCCTTCATCTCGCTCAGGGCCAGTCGGGCTGCGCGCAGGCCAGCTCGACGGCCCTGAATATCGCCTTTGCCTTGTTCACCGACTCGTTGTACTCGTAGGCGGGCTTCGCGTCCGCGACGGTGCCGCCGCCGGCCTGCACGTGCACGCTGCCCGTCCTTGGCGACGACGGTGCGGATGTGGATCGCGGTGTCGAGGTCGCCGCCCCAGGAGAGGTATCCGATCGCGCCCCCGTAGGAGCAGCGCTTGTGCGGCTCGAGCTCGTCGATGATCTGCATCGCCCGAACCTTCGGCGCCCCCGAGAGGGTCCCCGCGGGCAGCGCCGCCCGCAGCACGTCCATCGCGTCGACGTCCTCGCGCAGGGTGCCCGACACCTGGCTGACGATGTGCAGCACGTGCGAGTAGGTCTCGACGACCATCAGCTCGTCGACCGAGATCGAGCCGTACTCGCAGACCCGCCCGAGGTCGTTGCGACCCAGGTCGACCAGCATCACGTGCTCGGCGCGCTCCTTGGGGTCGGCGATCAGCCGCTCGGCGAGGCGGCGGTCCTCCTCGGCGCTTGCGCCGCGCGGATAGGTGCCGGCGATCGGCCGCGTCTCCACCCGGCGGCCGTGACCTTGACCAGCGGCTCCGGGGACGCGCCGGCGAGCTGGAAGTCGCCGAACTCGAGGAAGTACATGTAGGGCGACGGGTTGACCGCCCGCAGGCCGCGGTAGACCGAGAGCGCCTCGACCGGCGCCGGCGCGCTGAAGCGCTGTGACGGCACGACCTGGAATGCGTCGCCGGCGTGGATGTACTCGATGATCCGCTCCACCGCCCCCTCGAACTGCTCGCGGGTCATGTTGGAGTCGAACTGCGGCGGCTCGGCGAGGCTCGGCTCGGCCGGGGACGGGACCGGGCCCCGCAGGCGCTCGCGCACGTCGGCGATCGCCTCCGCGGCGCCGTGCCGTAGGCGGCGTCGATGCCGCCCTCGTCGTCGGCGAAGGCGCAGGCGAGGATCGTCAGCTCGTGGCGCAGGTGGTCGAAGGCGACCATCACGTCGCTGATCATCAGCGCCATGTCGGGAATGCCCGAGCGGGTCCGGGTTCGGCTCGCCGAGGGGCTCGACCGTGCGCACCAGGTCGTAGCCGAAGATAGCCGACCGCGCCGCCCGCGAACGGGCGGCAGGTCGTCGACCGGCGCCAGCCGGAAGCGGCCGAGGTACTCGCGCAGACCGCCGCGTAGGGTCGGGCGCATCGATCGGCTCGTCGGGCGGGCGGCCTCGGCGCCGTCACCGGCTCCACTCGGAGAGCACGCCATCGCTCCAGCGCAGCACCGCCCGGGGGCGGAAGCCGAGAAAGGACCAGCGCCCGAGCTGGCCCTGCTCGGCCGACTCGAGCAGGAAGCAGGGCCCCGCCCCGCGCAGCTTGAGCAGCGCCGAGACCGGCGTCTCGCAGTCGTCGACGAGACGCATCCGCACCGGCACGACGTTTCCCTGCTCGGCGAGCTCGCGCGCCGCCAGAGAGGTCGGGGTCGAGCCCCGCGAGCTCAGTCGCGACGGCCATTGAGCACCTCCATCACCTCTGCCTGGCGACCCCGCGCGAGGCCAGCAGCACGCTCAGGTGGTAGAGGAGGTCGGCGGCCTCCTCGGCGACGCGCTGCTCGGACTCCTCGCGCCCGGCGCGGGTCACCTCCTCCGCCTCCTCGGCGACCTTGGCGCCGAGCAGGTCGGCGTCGTCGAGCAGGGTCACCGTGTAGCTGCCCTGCGGCCGTCTCTGCCTTGCGCGATCGCGCAGCGTCCGCTCGAGCGCGGCCAGCGCCTCGTGCGCGGCCGGAGCCGGCTCGCCCGTCGGCCGGCGCGGCGTCCACCGCGGTCGCCGCCGAACCGCCCAGCTCGCGGTAAAAGCAGGAGCGCTCGCCGGTGTGGCAGGCGGGGCCGGCCGGGTCGACCAGCGCCACCAGCGCGTCGCCGTCGCAGTCGTAGCGCAGCTGGCGCAGCCGCTGGACGTTGCCCGAGGTCTCGCCCTTGTGCCAGATCTCTCCGCGCGAGCGGCTGAAGAAGTGAACTCGCCGGTCTCGACCGTCAACCGCAACGCCTCGAGGTTCATGTAGGCGAGGGTCAGCACCTCGCCGCTGGCGTAGTCCTGAGCCACGCACGGCACCAGGCCGCGCTCGTCGAAGCGATTCCCTCGAACATGCAGGCAGTCTACGAGCCGCCCGGGCCACCTCCGAGAGCCCGGGCTTCCGCCGGCCCCGTTCAGCTGTCGAGGCCGCTGTCAAGCGCCAGACGACCCCGCGTGCCGTTGCGGAGGCCGTCCTCGAAGAAGGCATAGCCCGACTCGGCCTGCTCCTTGGCGAAGTACATCGCCATGTCGGCGTCGGCGAGAAGCTCGCTTGGCCGGATGCCGGGATCGCGGCTCATCGCGATTCCGATGCTGGGAGTGACGGAGAGGCTGCCCCCGTCGACGTCGATCGGCTTCGGGACCACCTCGACGATCCGCTTCGCGAGCCTGGTGGCGCCCGTCTCGTCCATCGCCTCGCAGAGGATCACGAACTCATCGCCGCCGAGGCGGCTGACGACGTCGGTGGGACGCACCAGCGCCGTCAGGCGCTTGGCGATCGCGATCAGCAGGAAGTCGCCGGCGTCATGGCCATGGGTGTCGTTGACCCGCTTGAAGCCGTCCAGGTCGAGGTAGAGAGCCGCGATCGGCTTGCGCTCGCGACGCTGCCTGTTGAAGGAGAGAACCATGCGGTCCTCGAGCACGCCGCGGTTCGGAAGCCCGGTGAGCTCGTCGTGCGAAGCGCGGTGAGAGAGCCTTGCCTCGGTCTCCTTGCGCTCGCTGATGTCCTGGATCTGGGCGAGCAGATAGAGCGGCCGATTCTCGCCGTCGCGCACCACGGTCGCGCTGATGTCGGCCCAGATCACGTGTCCATCGGCGTGCAGGTAGCGCTTCTCGGCCTGGTAGCGATCGCGCAGGTTCTCGACCATCTCCTCGACCGCCTGCATTCCCTCCGCAAGGTCGTCGGGGTGGGTTATGTCGGGAACACCCAGCCCGATCAGCTCGTCCTCCGAGTCGCCGAGCAACTCGACCAGCGCCCGGTTGACGCGCAGAAAGCGCCCTTCGGGGCTGACGATCACCATGCCGATCGCGGCATCGTCGAAGGCGCTGCGAAATCGCTGGTTTGCCTGGTTCAGCGCCTCCTCGGAGCGGCGGCGCTCGCTTATGTCCTGGACGAAGGCGTTGTACCGGTGCCCCTCGGAGGTCCTGATGCCATGGAAGGTGATCTCGACCGGAAAGCGAATGCCGTTTCGGTGTGTCGCGGTGATCTCGAGCCGGCGCCCGAGCAGCCGACCGTCACCGGCCAGCAGGCGCTGCAGAGCCGCGTAGTGCTCGATGTCTCCTTCGGGAATGATCGTCTCGGCGAGCGAACGGCCGATCGCGTCGGCGCGCGCCCAGCCGAAGTGGCGCTCGGCCTGTGAGCTCCACTCGACGATCCGGCCCTCGTCGTCTATCGAGATGAAGGCCTCGTGAACGGAGTCGAGAATCGAGCGCGCCAGCTCCTCGCGCTCCCGGATCCTGCTCATCAGATAGACGCCGGTGACGCCCAGTGCCCCGGTCATCACAGCGTCCATCGCCGCTCGCACCAGCTCGTTGGCGGGGTACTTGGCCCCGCCCTCGATCAGGACGGGTAGCCCGATTGCCGCGAAGCAACCAACCATCGCAAGCAGGACCTGGCTGATCCTGCCGTAGAGGGCAAACCACACGACCGGCAGCAGGATGATCGCGGTGAACACCGATTCGCTGCCGCCGGTTGCGTCGCGGACCAGTGCCGCGATCAGATAGAAGGCCAAGATCGGGACCGCCTGCAGGCCGGCGGGCAGGTGTGACCAGGGGAGCAGGAAGGCGGCGGCGACTATCGCGACGAGGACGTCGAAGGAGGCCAGCACCTCCGGGGTCATCCCGTCGTAGGCAAACGTGACCACGGCGAGGGTGATCAGGGTCAGCCCGACGAACGGCGCCAGGCGAAGGGCAAGGCCACGATCCTCGAATGGTCGAGGCGCACGGCTGGCGCCGTGGAGGACGAATTTCCGTTTTAGGCTGGCGAAGTACACGGCCTCCCCGCATGCTGACTTTGAGTCAGCGCCCTGGCCAATGGCTGCCTGGGCACGAGGATCTCTTCGGCCGTCTGTTCGAGGCGCTTGATACCTAGAACTGAAAGATCGGGCCCAATTTATGTAGCCCAGCCGTTTCCGGCACTCCCTGAATAAATTGCAGCAACTATCGCCGCCTGACATGTCCCAGCCGCTCCACTTCGTTTCGCGCCCATCAATCAATGCCTAGCCGTCGAGCAATCCCTCGTCGCGGCGCCAGCGCTTTCGCACCCTGACCTGCAGGTCCAGGTGCACGCGGGCATCCAGCTCCTGCTCGAGCTGGCGGCGGGCGGCGGTCCCGATCTCCTTCACCTTGCTTCCCCCCTTGCCGACCAGGATCGCTTTCTGGGACTCGGACTCGGCCCAGACCTCGGCCCGAACCGTCACCAGCCCGTCCTCGCGCGGGCTCGACCTCCGAGACCGCGACCTCCACGGAGTGCGGATCTCGTCGCGGGTCCGGTTCAGCACCTGCTCGCGGACCAGCTCCGCCAGCAGAACCTCGCTTGGCTGATCGCTGCTCTGCTCGGTCGGGTAGAGGAACGGGCCCTCCGGCATCAGCTCCGCGATCCGGGCCAGAAGCGGCTCCAGCCCATCGCCGCTGCGGGCGCTGATCGGGAACACTTCGTCCACCGACCTCAGCTCCGCCGCGGCCGCGAGGACCAGGGTGGTCTCCTGCTTGCTGAGCTTGTCGCACTTGTTGACCGCGCACAGCACCGGCACCTCTCCCCCGGCCCCGATCAGCGCTCGGTCGATGAAGCGGTCGCCCGGGCCAACCCCCTCCTCGCCGTTGATCACCAGCAGCGCCATGTCCGAGTCGCGAAGCTCGCGCTCGACCCGGCGCTGCATGCGCTCGGTGAGCACATCGCGGGGCCGCTGCACCCCCGGCAGATCGACGAGGATGATCTGCCATCCGGCCCCCTCGTCGGTGGTGATACCGCGGATCGCCCGGCGCGTCGTCTGCGGGCGCTCGGAGACGATCGCGACCCGGGAGCCGACCAGGCTGTTGGTCAAGGTCGACTTGCCGACGTTGGGCCGGCCGGCGAGGCCGACGAAGCCGGCCCGTACTCAAGGTCCGCCATCGCCCGAGCCTGCAGCGCCATCATCTCCCCGTCGTCGACCTCGTGGTCGAAGCCGCAGAGGTGGAGCACGCCGTGGACGACCGCCTCACGAACGTTGCTGCACTCCTGAGGGCAGACCGCCACGTCTCCCAGCTCCCTCGGGCCGATCACTTCCTGCGTCCCGTCGACCGGGAAGGCGAGCACATCGGTGGGCTGATTAAGGCCGCGGTGCTCGCGATTCAGCTCCCGGATCCTGTCCGGGTCCACGATCTGACCGCCAGGTGGCCGTCGTCGACGTCCGCGGCCGCAAGTGCAGCCCCAACCGCATCGCGAAACTCGTGGGGGACGTCGGAGAGGTCAGCGGTCAAGTCAGGACTTCTCGGCGTGCTCGCCGTAGGCGGCGACGATCCGCTGCACGAGCTTGTGGCGGACGACGTCTTCGCCGCCGAAGTGCACGAACTTGACGTCCTCGACCCGGTCGAGGATCTCCCGCACGACGACCAGGCCCGAGCGCTTGTCGGCCGGCAGGTCGATCTGGGTGATGTCTCCGGTGACCACCATCTTCGAGTTGAAGCCGAGCCGGGTGAGGAACATCTTCATCTGCTCGGGGCTGGTGTTCTGCGCTTCGTCGAGGATCACGAAGGAGTCATTCAGGGTGCGCCCGCGCATGAAGGCGAGCGGCGCGACCTCGATCACGCCCTTCTCGAAGTAGGAGTTGACCCGGTCGGGGTCGAGCATGTCGTAGAGGGCGTCGAAGAGCGGCCGCAGGTAGGGGTCGACCTTCGCCTGGATGTCGCCGGGCAGGAAGCCGAGCCGCTCCCCCGCCTCGACGGCCGGCCTGGTGAGGATCACCCGGCTGACCTGGCGCGAGGAGAGCGCCGCGACGGCCAGCGCGACGGCCAGGAATGTCTTTCCCGTACCCGCCGGGCCGATCCCGAAGGTGATGGTGTGATCGCGGATCGAGTCCACGTAGCGCTTCTGGTTCAGGGTCTTCGGCGCCACCTTGGTGTTGCGGTGGCGCCAGACCACGTCCTCGAGGATCTCGGCCGGATTCTCGTCCGCGTCGAGCGCTCCGGTCACCGCCTCGATCGTCCCCGGCGCTATCTCGTGCCCCCGCTCGATCAGCCCGACCAGCTCGTCGACCACGGTGGCCGCGGTCTGAACCTGGCCCGCTCCGCCGTCGAGAGTGAGCACGTTGCCGCGCAGGTGCACCTCGCAGTCGAGGCGGCCCTCGAGCGTCCGCAGCACCGCGTCGTCCGACCCCGCCAGCTCGGCGGCGACCTCGTTCTCGACGTCAGCTGCCTACGCGCCACGCCTAACCATCGAGCTTCGCGCGCACCGCCTCGCTGACCCGCTTGCCGTCGGCGCGGCCGCCGACCTTCGGCATCACGCCGACATCACCTGGCCCATCTCCTTCTGCTCGCTGGCGCCGGTCTCCTCGATCGCCGCGCCGACGAGCTGTTCGAGCTCTTCGTCTGAGAGCTGCTCGGGCAGGTAGGCCTCGATCAGCTCCGCCTCGGAGCTCTCGGCGTCGGCCTGTTCGCCGCGCCCGCCCTCGCGGAAGGCTTCCGCGGCCTCGAGGCGCTTTTTGCGCTCGCGCTGCAGCACCGCGACCTCGTCTCCGTCGCCCAGCTTGGCGTCCTGCTGCAGGGCGTCGACGACCATGCGCAGAGCGGCGACGCGCTCGCGCTCTCCTGCCTTCATCGCGGTGCGCGTGTCGGCCTGGACCTGTTCGAGGATGCTCATTTGCAGCTCAAAGGTTAGTGGGGGACCTCGACCTCGCTCCGACCGTGCCCAGCGGCATCTGCAAGAAGCGCGTGCCCAGCTCGCGAAACGATCCGCGTCACCGGTGCAGAGGAAGCTGTAGTGCCCTCCCCGTCGCCTCCCCGAGCGATGCCCTCTGCCTCGAGGATGCGCTGGGCCGCCGCGGCGACCGCGTGCCCGGCGCTGATCAGCCGGACGTCGCGGCCGAGGATTCTCTGCAGCATCGGGGCCACCAGCGGGTAGTGGGTGCAGCCGAGGATCAGCGTGTCGATCTCTGCTTGCCTGCAGCGGCGCGCAGTAGGAGCGCACGGTGTCGACGACTCCCTGGTCGAACGGGAAGCCGTGCTGGATGATCGGCGCCAGGTCGGGCGCCGCGACCTCGGTCACCTCGAGCCCGCGGCCCTGCGCCTCGAGGGCGCGGTGGTAGGCGCCGGACTCGACCGTCGCCGGAGTCGCGAGGACGCCGACGCGCCCGCTGTCGGTTATCGCGGCGGCGATCTCGGCCTCCGGCTCGACCACCGTGACCACCTCGACGCCGCTCTCCGCGGCGACCGACGAGCGGTATCGGCCCCGCCGAGGTCGCCGAGTTGCAGGCGACGACGAGCAACTTTGCGCCGCGCTCGAGCAGGAATCGGCGAGACCTCTTCGACCCGATGCGCCAGCTCCCCGGCCCTTCGAGCCGTAGGGAAACTGGGCGCTGTCGCCGAGGTAGAGGAAGTCCTCCTCGGGCAGCGAGACGAGGCACTCGTGAAGGACGGTGAGGCCGCCGACTCCGGAGTCGAACACCGCGATCGGAAGCTCGCGGCGGCTGCCTGCCAAGCTCGGCTCAGATCCCGGGCTTTACGACCATCAGGTACACGACGACGATCAGCAGGATCCCGGTGAACGTGCCGATGAATCCCTCCAGACGCCCGGCGCGCTGATACTCCTCGGAGAGATCGGTGAGCTTCAGGTCCCCCGGCCCCGCGGCCGCGATCTCGGCCTCGACCATCGGCCCGAGCCTACGGTCGGCGGGGATGAAGTAGCCGCCCAGCAGGCCGCCGATCACGAACACGATCAGAAGCGCGGCGCTGATCCAGAACTGGTCGAACTCCCAGCGCTCCGAGGTCTGGTAGATGCCGGTGATCAGGACGATCGCCAGCGCCGGGGTCGCGAGGTACCGGTTGATCGCCAGCTGCAGGCGGTGCACGTAGGGCAAGTGCCTTACCCCCACCTTCATCGCGACCGGGAACATGATCGCTTCCGCGAAGGTCGCTCCCAAGCCGACCATCACCGCGGTGATGTGGAGGAACAGGGAGAGGTCGTAGCTGGCGACCGCGAGCACTGGGTCGCTCATCTGGGCGCGAAAGATAGCGCGGCCCAATCGCCCTCCTGGGCGCGATCCTGCTCCGCCAACCCGGCCTGCCCGAAGGCGTCGCGGACGCCTGCCGCCTCGTCGTGCAGCAGCCCGGAGCAGACCAGGCGCCGCGGCGGCTCTCGATCGCCCATTCCGGCTGCCAGTTGCCCAAGCAGCGGGGCGGTCAGGTTGGCGACCACGGTCGGGGCCAGCTCCGGCATACCGAGCCGCAAGTTGACCCGGTTCGTCCGCAGGCTCACGCCGTTTGCGGCGGCGTTCGCCTCCGCAGCCTCCAGCGAGGCGGGCTCGTGGTCGAAGGCCCAGACCGGCTCCCAGCCGAGCTTCGCGGCGGCTATCGCCAGAACCCCGGAGCCGGTCCCAAGGTCGGTGAGCCCGCCACCAACCTGCCCGTCCTCGGCCAGCTCGGCCAGCATCTCGATGCAGAGTCGCGTCGTCGGGTGGGCCCCGGTGCCGAACGCTCGGCCCGGCTCGATCACGACGTCGATCGCCCCTTCGCGTGCGGGCGCCCACGAGGGCCGCACCCAGACCTTGCCTCGCAACAAGCAGCGGCTGGTGAAAGTCCTGCCAACGGTCGGCCCAGTCGTCGGGGACCTCGGTGGCGGTCACCTTGACCGTGTCCTCTCCCGCCTTCGCCGCGACCTCGCCGAGGTCGGGCAGCTCGCCCTCGGCCCCGTAGATCGCGAACTCGACGTAGTCGCCGCCCTGCTCCTCCTCGAACCCGTTGGGCGCCAGCGCCGAGAGCTCCGCCACCACCAGCTCGGCCTGCTCGGGGCGGCAGCGGACAGCGAGCCGGATCAACGCGACGCAGGTCGATGGGCGGTCAACCGAACGCCCGCCGCACCCGCGAGAAGAAGCCCTCGTCGGGTCGGGCTGCAGGTTCTCGGGCCTCGATCGTCTCGTTGAGGCGCGCGGCGAGCTCGCGCTGCTCGTCGCTGAGGTTGCCCGGCACGACGACGTTGAAGACGACGCGGTGGTTTCCGCGCGGCCGCCCGCCGAGGTCGGGCAGGCCGAGGCCCCGCAGCACGACCTCGGTCCCTCCCTGCGAGCCCGGCGGCACCGCGACCTCGCGATCGCCGTCCAGGGTCTCGACGCGTGACCGTGGTGCCAAGCATCGCCACGGTCGCCGGAACGTCGACGATCGAGACCAGGTCCTCGGCATCGCGGTGGAAGCGCTCGTCCTCGGCCACCCGCACGTCGACGTAGAGGTCACCCGGGCGCCCGCCTGGCTCCCCGGCGTGCCCGGCCCCGCCGATCCGCAGCCGCTGCCCGTCTCTCGATCCCGGCCGGGCACCTCGACGTCGAAGCGGCGCACGCCCCGCCTTGCGCCCGGAGCCGTCGCACTCCTCGCAGGGGGTCTCCGCGACCCGGCCGTCGCCGTGGCAGTCGTCGCAGGTGGTTGCCCGCACGAGCTGGCCGAACGGGGTGCTGGAGACCATGCGGACCTGACCCTGCCCGCCGCAGCGCTCGCAGGCATGGATCGGGGTGCCGGGCTCGGCACCGTTGCCCTTGCAGTGCTCGCAGGGCATCACCGCGTCGTAGCTGACCTCGCGCTCT
>CAVRWD010000004.1:0-162024 GCA_963724905.1 uncultured Solirubrobacterales bacterium | reverse complement strand
CAGCCGTCGAACTCGTCGAAGCGCCACGGCGCATTCATCGGGACGACCGCGGCCGTCTTCGGCGGTGAGGAAGCTCCCGCACAACGCCGTCGAGCTTCCCGCCCTTCGTCAGCCAGAGCTCGAAACCGGTCGCCGTCCGCTGGCGGGCTCAAGGCCGCGGACGTCGAGCAGCATGGGCCAGTTCCCCGCCTCGTCGATGTCGAACACCTCGAGGGAGGCGGTCGCGCCCGGGGGCCGCTCATCGCGATCACCTGGTCGACGCCGGGGTCGTCGCCGGAGGCGACGACGAGGCCGATCGTGAAGACCGCCGCGGTCGCCCAGCGCCGCCGCGAGCGCGACGAGCGCGCCACGTCGACGCGCCCCGCCGGGGCGGGGCGACTCTCGTGTCGGGGGCGCTCGAGGAGGCCGACCTCTGGCGGAGGCCCGGCCGCGATCAGCAGGTCGTGGACGCGGCGGAGGCGCTCGCGCTCCTTGCCCGCGACCTCGGGCCGAGCAGCTCGTCGAACTCGGGCGGCCGCGTCGTCATTCGAGCTCTCCGTCGAGCTCTCGCGCGAGGCGTGGAGCGCGCTGCGCGTGCGCGTCTTCACGGTTCCGAGCGGGATCTCGAGCAGCTCTCGCGATCTCGCTCTGAGAGAGCCCGCGCCAGTACGCGACCTCGATGACCGGCGCGCTCGTTCTCGGGCAGCACCTCGAGCGCGCGATGGACACGCCATGCGACCCACGTCTGCCTGGCGCGTGTCGCCGGGTCGGGTTCGCCGCTCGGGCCCTCCGGTACGTCGGCGGGGGGCTCCGGTGTCCGGCGGAGCCCGTCGGTGATCGCGTTGCTCGCGACCGCGTACAGCCACGGCGCGCCCTTGCCGCGTCTCGAGTCGTACGTCCGCGCGGAGCGCCAGATGGCGACGAAGGCCTCCTGCGACGCGTCCTCCGCCCGGCCGCGGTCGCCGAGCCGCCGGAGCGCGAGGCCGAGAACCGCGCGAGAGTACCTGCGGTAGAGCGCCTCGAACGCCGGCGCCGTCGCCCGCAGCGATCCGCTCGATCAGCTCCCCGTCGGTCGGCTGCCGCCTGTCGTTCCACTCGCTGCACGTCGTCATTGTGGCCCGTTGAGGGGGTGAGACGCGGGGAAGGGCGAGCGAGGGGACATCGCTCCGGTGTTACGCGAATTCTTCGTCGCCGGATTTCGACCGCGCCGGGCGCGCGGCCTCGTACGCGCGGCCACCGCGTCCCAGTTCACGACGTTCCACCAGGCCTCGAGGTAGTCGGGGCGCCGGTTCTGGTAGTTGAGGTAGTAGGCGTGCTCCCACACGTCGATGCCGAGGATCGGCGTCGCGGCCCTCCATGAGCGGGGAATCCTGGTTCGCCGTCGAGTACGCCTCGAGCTCCGGGCCGTTCCAGACGAGCCAGCTCCAGCCGCTAGCCGAAACGCGTGACGCCGTTCTGGATCACCGTCTTCTTGAAGGTCCTCGAAGCTCGCCGAAGGCCTGCGCGATCGCGTCGCCGAGCGCGCCGCGACGGCTCGCCGCCGCCGTTCAGGCCCATGATCTCCCAGAAGAGCGAGTGGTTCGCGTGGCCGCCGCGCGTTGTTGCGCACCGGGCCGCGCTTGTCCTCGGGGAGCGCGTCCACGCTCTGGAGCACCTCCTCGACGGGCTTGTCCGCCCACTCCGTGCCCTCGAGCGCCTTGTTCGCGTTGTCCACGTACGCCTGGTGGTGCTTGTCGTGGTGGATCTCCATCGTCCGCGCGTCGATGTCGGCTCGAGCGCGTCGAACGGCGTACGGAAGGGCGGGAACGCTGAACGCCATCTGCCTGCTCTCCTCTGGCGAGTACGAAATTGACAGGAAGGATATGCTCCGCGAGGTCCCACGAGTACCCGAACGAACACGGCGATGTCGGCCACGTTCGTCGAGATCAGGCCCCGCGAGCTGAAGGACGCGCTCCACGAGCTCGACGGCATCTCGGCGACGACGATCGACGCCCACTACCGCCTCTACCAGGGCTACGTCCTGAAGCGGAACGAGATCCTGGCGAAGCTCGCCGACGTCGATCTCGAGGCCGGGAACCAGGTCTACTCCGACGTCCGCGCGCTCAAGATCGACCTCACGTTCGCGATCGGCGGGATCAAGAACCACGAGATCTACTTCGACCACCTCGGCGGCGACGGCGGGAACCCGACCGGCGCGTTCGGCGAGCTGATCGAGCGCGACTTCGGGTCGCCGACAATGGCGGGCCGACATGAAGGCGACCGGGATGGCCGGTCGCGGCTGGGCCTGGACGGCATACGACTGGGACGAGGGCCGGCTCTTCAACTACGTCGGCGACGCGCAGAACACGTTCCCGTCTGGAACGCGACGCCGCTCGTCGCGCTCGACGTCTACGAGCACGCGTACTTCCTCGACTACCAGACCGACCGCGCGGCGTACATCGAGGCCTTCTTCCGGAACCTCGACTGGGGCGTCGTCAACGGCTGGATCGCGGCGTACCGGATTCCCACCGCCCTGAGTCGATGATGGAGGCGCTCGCCGTCTCTGGGCGGCTACCTCCTCGGCTCGCTGCCGTTCGGCTACTGGCTGCCGCGCTCTTCCGCGGCGAGGACATCCGCGCGCGCGGGAGCGGGAACATCGGCGCGACCAACGTCTTCCGCGTCTACGGGCGCCGGCTGGGGATCGCGGTCGCGCTCCTCGACCTCGCGAAGGGCTTCGCGGCGGCGCTGCTGGGCTCTGGGCGGGCGGCGCGCTCGTCGGCGTGCTCGCGGGGGCCGCGGCGATGATCGGGCACGCGCGGCCGTCTTCCTCGCTTCGAGAAGGGCGGGAAGATGGTCGCGACCGCGGGCGGCGCCTTCCTCGCGCTCGCGCCGCTCGCCACGCTCTGCTGCCTCGGCGTCTGGCTCCTCGTCTTCCTGCTCACGCGCTACGCATCGGTCGCCTCGATCGTGACCGCGCTCGCGCTGTCGTCTTCGTGCTGCTCTTCGGCTACGACTGGCCGGTCGTCGCGTTCGCGGTCGCCGGCGCGGCGGCGATCGTCTTCCTCCATCGCCACAACCTCCGCCGCCTCGCCGGCGGCGCCGAGCACCGCTTCGAGCTGCGTAAGAGCCGCGCCGCGCTTAGCGAAGCGCCGCCGCGACCGCCTTGTCGAGCGTCAGCGCGCGGCCTTCGGCGACGCCAGCGCTCGAACTCCGGCGAGGCGAGCTCGCGCATCCGGCGCTCGAACTCCTCGCGGTGGCGCCGCCACCCACCGAGAGGCGCACCCGCATCCTCGTCCTCGATCGCGCCCCAGAGCCGGCCGGCGCGCTCGGGTTGCCCGCGTTCGGCCGCGACGCGCGCGAGGAGGCCGACGCCGAACACGCGGCCCCCCCGGTCCCGTATCCGATCGGCGAGCGCGAGGGCCTCGCGCGCGCGCGTCTCGCCCTCGTCGAGCGGCCCGCGTTCAGCGACGAGCCAGGCAAGCTCCGCCAGCGTTCCGCTCTCCCACCACGGCGACCCCGCCTCGCGGGCCAGCGACGCGCTCTCGCGAGACGAGCTCGAGCGCGCGGCCGTCGTCGCCCTCGTCGCGCGCGATCGCGCCGAGCGTTCCGGTCGTCTGCGCCAGACCCCACAGTCACCTGCGCTTCGGTGGATGCCGTGGCTGGCCTCGACGAGCTCGCGCGCGCGCTGCGAGTCGCTCCGCCGCATCGCGCTGATGCCGAGGCGGTGGAGGAGTACGGCACGGCCGTGCTCGTCTTCGAGCTGCTCGAACAGGGCGAGGCTCTGCGTCCACAGCCCCTCGGCGGCCGCGAAGTCGCCGGCGATGCCGTGCGCGCCCCCGTACGCTCGCAGCGCTTGCGCACGCATGCTCGGCCGCCACGAGCTCGGCTTCGGGGCAGTTCGAGGAGGCGCTCGAACCAGCGCATGCCCTCGCGCGGGTCATCCAGGGTCCAGAACTGTTCGAGCGCCGTCGCGATCTCGAGCCCGAGCGCGATGGACCCGCTCCGCAGCGCCCAGGCGAGCGCGCCGCGGAAGTTGTCCTGTTCGGCAAGGCGCGATGTCGAGCCGCTGGCCTCCGGGCCGGAGCGTGCCCGCGTTGAGATTCGCCTCTCCGCGACGGCGAGGAAGTACTCGGCGTGTCGCCGATGCACGTCTTCGGCCTCGGGTGCTGCGTCGAGCCGCTCGACCGCGTACTCGCGGATCGTGTCGAGCATCCCAAGGCGCCCGCTGTCCCAGCGGCGCAGGAGGTTCTTGACGACGAGCGACTCGAGCGTGTCGAGATCGCGCGTCGCAGACCGCCTCGGCCGCGTCGAGCGGGAAGCTTCCCCTGAAGACCGCGAGCCTTCGGAAGAGCTCCTGCTCGCTCCGGCTCGAGCAGGTCGTAGCTCCACTCGATCGTCGCGCGCAGCGTTCGCTGCCTGGCCGGCGCGTCGCGCGAGCGAGACGGCGAGGAGTGGCAGCCGCCGGTCGAGCCGCGCCAGCAGCTCGTCCGCCTCGAGCAGCGCGACGCGCGCCGCCGCGAGCTCGATCGCGAGCGGCAGCCCGTCCAGCCGGCGGCAGATCTCGGCTACCGCGTCCGTCGGGCGGAACCCGGGCGCGACCGCTCGCGCGCGCTCGATGAAGAGCATGGCGGCGTCGTCGTCGGGCAGTGGCTCGACCGGGTAGCGGTGCTCCGACTCGAAGTGCAGCGGCTCGCGGCTAGTGACGAGCACCTTCGCGTTAGGCGTTCCGGCGAGCAGCGACGAGATCGTCGGCGCCGCCTCGATGACCTGCTCGAAGTTGTCCAGGAGGATGAGCAGCCGCTTGCCCGCCACGTGGTCGATCAGGCCGTCGTCGGCGCCGACCGAAGCCCCGATCGCGCGCTCGACGAGCGCGGGGTCGCGGAGCGCCTGGAGCGGAACCCAGAAGACACCGTCGGGGAACTGCTCGACCGCTTCGGCGGCGAGCTGAAGCGCCAGGCGCGTCTTGCCGCTCCCGCCGGGCCCGGTCAGCGTCAGCAGTCGATGCGAGCGAAGCAGCGCCCCGGCCTCCTCGAGCTCGCGTTCCCGGCCGATGAGTGGCGTCGGCTGGATCGGCAGGTTCGTGCGGTAGAGTGTCCGCAGCGGCGGGAAGTCCCCGTCGCCGAGCTGGTAGAGGCGCTGCGGCGCCGTCAGGTCCTTGAGGCGGTGCTCGCCGAGGTCGCGCAGCGCCGCTGTCGAGTCGAGGAGCTGCCGCGTCGCCTCGGAGAGGAGCACCTGGCCGCCGTGGCCGGCGCCCATGATCCGCGCCGCCCGGTGCACGTCGGCGCCCGACGTACCCCTCCTCCGTCACGACCGGCTCGCCCGTGTGGACGCCGATCCGCACCCGTACCGGTCCTCCGCGAGAGCGCCGCTGGGCCTCGCCGGCGGCGGCGATCGCATCGCTCGCGCGCGCGAACGCGAAGAAGAACGCGTCGCCCTGCGTGTCCACCTCGACGCCGCCGTGCCGCGCGAACGCCTCGCGCAGCACGCGGCGATGCTCGCCGAGCACTCGGCGTAGCGCTCCCCGAGCTCGTGCAGCAGGCGCGTCGAGCCCTCGATGTCCGTGAAGAGCAACGTCACCGTCCCGCTCGGAAGCTCCGGCGCACGCGAACATGATCGCGCCGCGGCGAAGCGCTGCCAAGAACCCGGTGCTGCGGCTAGGACCAGTCGGAGTCCGCCGCGTGCCTAAGCCACGCTGACATCTGCGTCAACGGAAACCGGCGTTCATCCTCGAGGTCGATCGAAACAAGCGCAACGTTCGAGCCGGAGGCCGGCTCGGCCGGCCGGGAGGCTTCACGCCGCGAGCTCCCGAGCCCTCAGCACGAAAGGAGGGGGCTCGCGGGGGAACCATGGGTTCCCCCGCGCCTAGTCGAGCCAGGCGGCGAGCGTCGTCTGGCGCGGGCTGGCGGTGCCCGTCTCGAGCTCGCCGCGGAGCTCGCCGACGGTCCCGAACCGCTCGGCGACGACGTCGTGCGTGTGGATGGTCTCGAAGTTGACCTGCTTCGAGAGCAGGAAGTCGCCGTCGTCGAGCTGCGGCAGCGTCTCGACCGCGTCGCGCAGCGCGTGCCGCACCGAGTCCTCGACGAACCGCGGCTGGAGATGGGCGTGCTCGACGACGAAGAGCTCGTCCGGCCGCTTCAGCAGGTCGTGGATCGGCGCGCTCATCGACCGCTCGACGATGTCCACGAGCGCCTCCGCGTCGAGGTCGTGCTCGCTGCCGACGAAGAGCGTCCCGCGCCCGCGCTGGTTGTGCGTCGCGATCGGGACGAGCTCGAGGATCTTCTCGACGTCCACCGCCTCGAACCCGGCCTCGAGCAGCCGCTCGCTCGCCCGGTTCCGGACGAGCCCCTGCGCGCAGGGGCACGCGTTGATCCCGTGCGCCTCGACGCCGACGACGCGGCGCGTCCCGTGCTCCGACGCCGCCGCGATCCCGCAGAGCGTGACCATCTCCTGCGTCAGCAGCTTGCTGACCGGCGTGCGCCGCCGGATCGGCCACTGGGCGCGGATCCAGACCTCGGCCTTCAGCGCCTGCTGCCGTTCGACGACACGCGCGGCGATGTGCTCCGCGAGCACCTCGACGAGCAGCGCCTCGCCGGTCACGACGACGTCGATCGCCTCCTCGAACAGCTCGGGGAAGCGCGACATGTGGACGCCCTTCTGGTCGGCCGCGAGGTCGACCGTGCAGTCGATGACCGCCGCCATGACTGTCTCCGCGTCGCCGCGCCGGATCCGCACGGCCTTCTGCACGCCGGTCACGCCCGCCTTCGAGAGCGCGAGCCCGATCTCGGGCGACGAGGCCTGGAGGTCCTCGCCCATCCTGACGACGTCGGTCACGCCGGGACCGTACCACCGACCGCCTACATGCCGATCACGTTCACCTCGGTGTGTTGCGCCACGGCCTGAGCCAGCGGTCCTCGAGGGTTGAGCAGCGGGGCACCCAGGTGCTCCGCGAGGGCGACGTACGCACCGTCGTACATCGTCAGGTTGTGTCGCAACGACCAAGCTCCTGGCACCAGCGCACGCACTCGTGGAGCTCGAGCGGCATCGCGACGAACAGCGCAAGTGACTCCTCTGCACGCGCTCGCGACGCGAGCCCGGCGCGCTCGACTCCACGGAGACACGACGCGACCTCGAGATCGACGTGCGTCGGAGCGTGCACCAAGGTCGACGGATCGGCGATCCAGTCGCCTACGAGCAGGCCGTCCGGAGTGCCTAGGACGTATTCGGCGAGCGCGGACGCGTCAGCAACGAGTTGAGATGCCGTTCTCGCTCCTCCCGTTCAGCTCTGATGAGCTCCGCCGCAGAGATGCCGCCGAGATCGATCGGAGGACGCGAGCGAATCCGCGCATGCACTTCCTCGGCAGGAGGTCGTGCGACCTCGCGTTGCAGGATCTGCTCGATGTAGGCGGTCAACGTCTGGCCGCGTGCCTTCGCGCGTCTCGCGAGCTCCTCATGGAGGAGGTCGGGCACGTTTCGGATCTCGATCATCTTGGACATGTGAGTCGCATGCTAACACATGTGCGTAGCATGTTCAGGCTGGACATGACCTACCGGAGCAGCCGCGACAGCCGGCGGTCCTTCAGCACCCGGCCGCCGGTCTGGCACTGCGCGCAGTAGTAGATCGTGTGCTCCTCGAAGTCGACGCGCAGGATGGGGCTCCCGCACTGCGGGCACGGCTCGCCGAGGCGGTTGTGGACGACATAGACGTCGCTTGTCGCCCTTCCCGCGCAGGCGCAGCTCGAGCGCCTCGCGACAGGTTCTCGTGGATCGTCGAGGCGAGGCGCTCGATCTCCTCCGGCGTCAGCTCGGTCGAGGCCTTGAACGGCGACAGCCGCGCGCGGAGCAGGATCTCGTTCGCGTGCGCGCGGCCGATGCCCGGCGATCGCGCGCTGGTCGCGCAGGAGCGGGTGGAGCTGCCGACGGTCGCGCCCGAGGATCTCCGCGAGCGCGGCGGCGTCGATCTCGAGCGCGTCCGGCCCCAGGTGCGAGAGATCGGGTCGACCTGCTCGGGCGTCGTCAGCCAGACGCCCGCGCGCTTCTTCCGACCGCCCTCGGTGAGCAGGAGCTCGCCGCCGCCCTGGAACCGCAGCCGGAACATCGGCGTCTTCGGCCCCTTCGCGCCCGGCTCGAGGTAGCGGATCCGGCCCGCGCTCATGAGGTGGATGCGGAGGACGAGCTCGCCGTCCTCGGTCGGGAAGAGGAGGTTCTTCGCGCGCCGCTCGGCGCCCTCGAGGCGACGTCCCTCGAGCGCCGAGAGCGGCGGGTCGATCGTCTTCAGCGTCGCGACGTGGGCCGGGCCGGCGCGCTCGATCGGCTGCGCCGAGACGAGCGGGTCGAGCTCCCGCACCCAAGCCTCGACCTCGGGCAGCTCAGGCATCGGCGGCCGCCGTCGCTCCTGAGGGCCGTGCTCGCGGACCGCGTCCTCCATCCGCCCGATCGAGCGGACGGGCGAGAAGCAGGAGCGGCAGGAAGCTCAGCGAGCCGCCGATCGCCCCGACCCACAGGTCGGGCGCAGCCCGATCACGGTCGCGAGCGCGCCCCCGGTGAGCGTGCCGAGCGGGATCACGCCCCACACGATGAACCGCCGCGTCGCGTTCAATCGTGCCGAGCATGTGGTCCGGGGTGATCGCCTGCGTGAACCTGAGGCCCGTCACGTTGAACACGATCCCGCCGAAGGTAGCGAGCATCAGGCCCGCGACGATGAACGGGATCGGCTGCGACTGCGGCGCGGCGGGAGGAGCAGGAGCGACAGGCCGAACAGGAGCGCCGAGCCGACGAGCGTCGTGCCCGACCCCGAAGCGGTCGCGACAGCCTGCTTGCGAAGACCGCGCCAGCGAGCCAGCCGACGTTCGAGATCGGCGAGCATGAAGCCCGATGACCTCCGGCCGACAGCTCGAGCGTCGCGCACGAGGTAGACGAGGAAGATCGAGAACGCCAGCGTGTTGAAGAAGTTCGAGGTCGCGACCGTCAGCGCGAGCGGCCGCTGGAACCAGTGGCCGAGGAGGTACCGAAGCCCTTCGGCGATCTCCGTCGCATGCTCGGCGGCTCCGTCGGCTCGGGTACCTCCTCGGCGCGGCGGATCCGAACTACGAGCCGCCGCCGATGCCGACGAAGCTGATCGCGTCCAGCAGGATCGCGTACGGCGCCGTGATCGCGGCGATGAGCACGCCCGCGCAGCCCCGGCCCGGCGAGCTGCGCGGCCGAGCGGCTCAGCTCGAGCTTCGATTGCCCTCGACGAGGCCGATCGCGGTCGACGAGGGAGGGCAGGTACGACTGGTACGCGACGTCAAGAAGACCGTGCAGACCCCGACGCAGAAGCCGACGACGTACAGCTGCCAGATCGTGAGCGCGTCGAAGCGTAGGCGAGCGGGATCGAGCCGAGCAGCACCGCGCGGCCCGCGTCCCCGGGACGAGGATCGGCTTCCGGCTGGAGGCGGTCCACCCACACGCCCGCCGGGAAGTGCGAAGAGCAGGAACGGGAGGAACTCGACCGTCCGAGGAGCGCGACCTCGAACGCGCTCGCGTCGAGGACGAGGATCGCGGCGAGCGGAAGCGCGAGCAGCGAGATCTGCGACCCGAACTGGCTGAGCGTCTGCGCCGACCCAGAGCCGCAGGAAGTCGCCGTGCCGCCAGAGGCCGCCGCGCTCGGCCAGAGGACGGAGCTCGACACGCCGGACCGCGCGTCGGCTCCGGCTCGGCGTCGTCGATCGGCTCGGGCATCTCGCGCAGGTGCCGCTGCGGCGAGAACAGGATCCAGAGGAACGAGAGCCCGCCGCCGATCGCGCCGATGACGATCGTCTCGCGCAGCCCGAGCCAGGTGCCCAGGCGCCCGCCCGCGAGCGCGCCGAGCGGGATCGTCCCCCAGACGATGAAGCGCATCACGGAGTTCATCCTGCCCTGGAGCCGCGGCGGGCAGATCGCCTGCCGGTAGCTCACCTGGACGATGTTGTAGACGACGATCGAGAAGCCGAGCGCGATCCCGCCGCGAAGAGGAAGGGAACGGGCGTTGCCGACGGGGGCGAATGCGATGACGAGCAGGCCGGTCCCTGGAAGAGCGTCACCGCGATCGTCGTCGGCCCGATGCCGAGGCGGTCCGAGATCGCATCTCGGAGAACGCCCCGAGGAGCGAGCCGATGCCGACGACAGAGAAGACGATCCCGATCACGCTCGGCGAGAGCTCGAGCACGCGCACGAAGTACAGGAGCAGGACGGCCCAGGTGACGTTGAAGAAGAAGTTGGACGTCGCGGTGCAGCCGGCCTGCGCGCGCAGGTTCGGGTTGCCGAGGACGAAGCGCAGTCCCTCCTTGAGCTCCGTCCAGATGCTCGTCCGTTCTTCCGGAGTCGCTCGCGACGGCCGCTCCTCCGGCTTTCGGATGCGCATGACGAAGAGGCGCGGAGACGAGGAAGCTCAGCGAGTCGACGAGCACCGCGTAGGGCGCGGTCAGGAGCTCGACCAGGAATCCGCCGATGCCCGGGCCGCCGACCTGGGCCGCCGACTGGCTCACCACGAGCTTGGAGTTGCCCTCGACGATCTGATTTCGCTCGACGAGAGCGGGGAGGTACGCTGGTACGCGACGTCGAAGAAGACCGTGCAGACGCCGGTCAGGAACACGACGACGTAGATCTGCCAGAGCGTCAGCACGTCGGCGACGTAGGCGAGCGGGATCGTCGCCAGCAGCACGAAGCGCCCGAGGTCGCCGCGATGAGGATCGGCCGGCGGCGGAGCCGGTCGACCCACACGCCCGCGGGCAGCGTGAAGAGGATGAACGGGAGGAACTGAATCGTCGCGAGCAGCGCGACCTCGAACGCGCTCGCGTCCAGGACGAGGATCGCGACGAGGCCGATCGCGATGTCGTCGACCTGCGACCCGAACTGGCTGATCGTCTCGGCAGACCAGAGCTTGAGGAAGTCGCGGTTACGCCAGAGCCCGCCTGTGGGCCACAGGCGCATGTCAGTGCGCCGTGGCGAGCTCGTCCGTCCGCGACGCTTCGTCGTCCTCGATCGGCTCCGGCATCTCGCGGATCCTCGGCACCGGCGAGAGGAGGATCGGGAGGAACGTGAAGAGCGCGCCGATTGCGGCCACCCAGAGCGCCGGCCGGAGCCCGACCCAGGTGCCGAGCGCGCCTCCGAGCAGCGCGCCGAGCGGCAACGTGCCCCAGACGAGGAAGCGGATGACGGCGTTCATCCGCCCCTGCAGCCGAGGCGGGCAGATCGCCTGGCGGAAGCTCAGCTGCGTGATGTTGTAGGCCACGCTCCGAAGCCGCCGAGGATGCCGGACGCGACGAAGAGAGGCAGGGCGGTCTCGGTCGTCGCGAGCGGGATGGGCACCATGGCCGCCGAGAACAGGAACGACATCGTGAGGATCGTGCGACCGACGCCGAGCCGGCCCGAGATCCGGCTGGTCGTGAACGCCGCGAGGAGCGGACCGACGTTCCCGAGCGAGAACGCGATACCGAGCAAAGCGGGCGACATTTCGAGCTCGCGGACGGCGTAGACGACGAGCAGGGCCCCGCCCATGCTCCAGAAGAAGTTCGCCGTCCCCGTGCAGATCGAGATGGGCCGGAGATAGGGGTGGCCGTGTGACGAAGCCCAGCCCCTCGCGTGCGTCGGCGAACATGCTCGGCCGCGCCTCGCCCTCGGCCCGCTCCGGCGGCGTCTCCTGCCTCCGGATCCCGAAGAGGAAGACCGCCGAGAGGAAGAAGCTGATCGAGTCGAGCAGGATCGCGAGCGGCGCGCCGAGAGCCGAGATGAGGGCGCCGGCCGCACCCGGGCCGGCGAGCTGCGAAGTCGAGCGGCTGATCTCCAGCTTCGAGTTCCCGTCGACGAGCTGGTCCCGCGCGACGAGCGAGGGGAGGTACGACTGGTAGGCGACGTCGAAGAACACGGTGCAGATCCCGACGAGGAACCCGACGGCGTAGAGGTGGGGGAGCGTCAGCGCGTCGGCGGCGTACGCGATGGGGATCGTCACGAGCAGCGCCGCCCGCGCGAGGTCGGCGGTGACGAGGATCGGCTTCCGCCGAAGGCGGTCGACCCAGACGCCGGCCGGGATCGCGAACAGGATGAACGGGAGGAACTCGACGACGAAGAGCGCCGAGACCGCGAAAGCGCTCGCGTCGAGGAGCAGTACCGCGACGAGCGGCAGCGCGAGGCCCGTGAACTGGGAGCCGAAGACGCTGATCGTCTCCGCCGACCACAGCTTGAGGAAGTCCCGGTGGCGCCAGAGGCCGCCGCGTGGCCAAAGGCGGACGTCAGGCACCGGCCGGCTCCGGTTCGGGGACGGAGCCGACCTCCGGGCCGACGTCGAGCGGCTCGGTCGGCATCTCGCGCACGTCGCGCATCGGCGAGAACAGGATCCAGAGGAACGCGAGGCCGTTCCCGACGGACCCGATGATGAGGGTCTCCCGGAGGCCGATCCAGGTGCCGAGGGCGCCGCCGACGACGTTGCCGAGCGGGATCGTCCCCAGACGATGAACCGCATGACCGAGTTCATCCGGCCCTGGAGCTGCGGCGGGCACAGAGCCTGCCGGTAGCTGACGGCCATGATGTTGTAGACGACGATCGCGAAGCTGACGAGCAGCCCCGACGCGATCAGGAAGGGCAGCGGGGAGTCGACGGCGCCAGCGGGATCAGCAGGAGCGCCGGGCCGGACAGGAACGAGGCCCAGACCGTCGTCTGCCCGACGCCGAGGCGGCGGGAGATGCGCTGCGCCGTGACCGCGGCGGCCATCGCGCCGAGGCTCCCGATCGAGAAGACGACGCCGATCACTCCGGGCGAGAGCTCGAGGACGCGGACGATGTAGACGAGGCCGATCGCGTTCAGCGAGAGGCTGAAGCAGAAGTTCGCGGTGGCGGTGCAGCCCGCCTGCGCGCGAAGGTTCGCGTTACCGAGGACGAAGCGCAGGCCCTGCTTCAGCTCCGGCCACATCCTCGGCTTCGCCCCGTCGGGCGTGCGCTCGACCTCGGGGCGCTCCTCCTGCTTGCGGATCCCGAGGATGAACAGGCCCGACACGAGGAAGCTGATCGCGTCGACGACGATCGCGTACGGAGCGGTGAGGAGCTGGACGAGCCCGCCGCCGACGCCCGGGCCGCTGATCTGCGCCGCCGAGCGGCTGACCTCGAACTTCGAGTTGCCTTCGATCAGCTGCTCGCGCTCGACGAGCGACGGCAGGTACGACTGGTAGGCGACGTCGAAGAAGACGGTGAAGACGCCCTGGACGAACGCGCAGACGAAGACGTGCTCGATCGTCAACGCGTCGGCGAAGTACGCGATCGGGATCGTCGCGAGGTTGACGGCGCGGCCGAGGTCGCCGATGACGAGGATCGGACGCCGCGGGAGCCGGTCCACCCACACGCCGGCGGGGAGCGTGAAGAGGATGAACGGGAGGAAGAGGACCGTCCCGAGCAGCGCGACGGCGAAGGTGCTCGCGTCGAGGGTGATGATCGCGACGAGCGGAATCGCGAGGTTCGAGACCTGCGTCCCGAACTGGCTGATCGTCTCCGCCGACCAGAGCTTGAGGAAGTCGGAATGGCGCCAGAGGCCGCCGGTCGGCCAGAGCCTCGCCACGCTACTTCGACCCTTCTGCGGCGGCAGCACCGTCGTCGAGCGGTACAGCGCGAACGCGAGCGCATGCATCTCGCCCTCGGCGTCGTCCGTCTTGTGGAAGTCGGCGACGAGGCGGTTCAGGCGGCGCTGGAAGCGCTTGAGGTCCAACGGGGCGAGGCGGACGTGGATGAGCGCCGACGCCTCCTTCACGTCGCCGGACACCTGGACCTCGTCAGCCGCCTGGCGCAGCATCAGAGCAGCAAGCCCGCCGCTCCGGAGCTCCTCGGGCAGTGCCTCGTCGGTCTTGAGCACGAAGAGGCGCGCGACGCGCCCGTAGAACTTCTCCGTCAGCGCCCGGACCTTGCGAGTCCGCACGACGCGGACGAGCCCGGCGCTCTCGAGCACCTTCAGGTGATGCCCGACGGTCCCCTTCGGCAGCCCGAGGGCGCTCGCAAGCTCGGTCGTGCTCGCCGCGCGCTCCTTCAGCAGCCGGATGATCTTCGCGCGGAGGGCGTCGGCGAGCGCTCGGAGCTGAACGGGGTCCTCGACGACGAGGATGTCTTCGAGGTCGTAATCAGGATAACGGTCGATAGTCCCAAACATACGGAAATTCCCGACCGTTCGTCAAGCGTGGGGGAACCCATGGTTCCCCCCGAGCCCCCTCCTTCTGCGTCGTGGCACGGAGTGCGCGACGCGACGCCTCCCGGCGGGCAAAGCCCGCCTCCGGCTCGGACGTTGCTCATGTCTTGGCCGCATTCGCACTAGCCTCCGCTTTGTGGATCCCATCGTGGTGGAGGCCCGTCGAGGCGAGGTCGTCGAGGCGCGCCATCGCGCGCACGCGGTCGCCGTGTCCGGCGGCGAGATCGTGGCCTCGGCCGGCGACCCGCATCACTTCACGTACTTCCGCAGCTCGGCGAAGCCGCTTCAGGCGCTCCTGTCGTCCGCGCTCGCTCCGACCTCGACGACACGGAGATCGCGATCGCGTGTGCGTCGCACCTCGCTTCGCCGGAACAGCTCGACGCCGCGCGCAGCCTGCTCGCGAAGGCGCCCGCTACGGAGGACGACCTGGAGTGCGGCCCGGAGCCCACCCGGATCGAGCACAACTGCTCGGGGAAGCACGCGGGGCTCCTCGCGCTGTGCCGCGCCCCGGGGCTGGCCGACGGAGGGCTACCGCCTCCCCGACCACCCGTGCCAGCGCGCGCTGACCGAGGAGATCGCGGCCGCGGCCGAGGTCGCGCCGGAGTCGATGCCGACCGCCGCGGACGGCTGCGGGATCGTCACGTTCGCGCTGCCGCTCGAGCGGATGGCGCACGCGTTCGCCCGCTTCGGCGAGCTCGACGGCGCGGCCGCGCGTCGTCGCCGCCATGTGCGCGTATCCCGAGCTCATCCGCGGGCCGGGCGCCGCGGACACCGTGCTCATGCAGACGCAGACGGGCTGGATCGCGAAGGGCGGTGCCGAAGGGCTGCTCTGCGCCGCCCTCCCCCGACGGGCTCGGGATCGCCTTCGAGCGCGCCGGCGCCGAGTGGGAGTTCATCCCGCCCGGCGACGACCCTTTCGTGCGCCAGGAGCTGGCCGAGACGCTCTACCACGTGCTCTGGGAGCTGGTCCACGTCTTCTTCGAGCACCGTGGGCTGCTCGAGGGACGCGAGGCGGGCCCGGTGCACGACAGCGGGGCGTCCAGCTTTCTCTATCCCTTCCTCTCGGAGTCCGAGGGGGACCTCGATGGGGTGCTCGTCGACGTGCGCGAGTCGGTGCGCCTGAAGGCGGAGGAGGTCGGTGCCCTGCGCGAGCAGACGCTGGGCGAGAACCACGATTCGCTGCTCGGGGCCGCGGCGGCGCTGCGGCGCTGCTTCGACGGCGGCGGCAAGATGCTGGCGCTCGGCAACGGCGGCTCCGCGACCGACGCAATGGACGCGGTCGCCGACTTCCGATATCCGCCGCCTCGCGATCCCGCCTGGCAGCCGCGGCGCGCCATCGACCTCACCGAGGACACCGCGATCATCACCGCGGTCGGCAACGACGTCGGCGTCGATGCGATCTTCCAGCGCCAGGTGATCGCCTACGGTCGCTCCGGAGACGCGCTGCTGGCGATCTCCACCAGCGGCAACTCGGTCAACGTCATCGAGGCACTTGCTGAGGCCCGCCGCCGCGAGATGGCCACCGTGGCAATGGTCGGGTACGACGGCGGGCGGGTCGCGGGGGAGGCCCTCGCCGACCATGTGGTCGTGACCAGCTCCCAGCACATCCCGCGGATCCAGGAGGCGCAGGCGAGCGCCTACCACGTGCTGCGCGAGCTGGTCGAAGAGGTCAGCGCATGAGCGAGGCCGCGGGAGGGCCGGAGAGCCCGGCCGAGCCAGCGGCGGCTGTGGAGATCGCCCGCGCGGCGCTGCGCGGCGCGATCGCCGCGATGGCGATGACCGGCATGCGCACCTTCGCCGGCAACGCGGGGCTGATCGATCAGGCACCGCCGCAGGCGATCATGCGGGAGCGTGTCTGGGGGCTCCTGAAGCCCGTTGCGCGGCGCAGACGGCGCTCGGTGGAGGAACTGTTTCACTGGGGCTACGGGGCGGGCGGCGGGGTGATGTTCGGATTGTTGCCCACCGAGCTTCGGCGTACGGCGTGGGCCGGCCCCGCCTATGGCCTGCTGCTGTGGGTCGGCTTCGAGGCCGGGATCGCGCCGGCCCTGGGCCTCAGCCACTCGAAGGAGCCGCGGCCCGTCGAACGCGCCGCGCTTGCCGCGGATCACCTGCTCTACGGCCTGGTGCTCTCCGAGTTCCGCCCCCGGCCTCAGGAATAATGCCGCCGCCTCCTCCGCGTTCGCGTCCGGGGGCGGCTATCACGGCCGCCTCTCGCCGGGTTCGCGTCCGCGTCACCGGGACCGTGCAGGGGGTCGGCTTTCGCCCCTTCGTCTACCGGCTCGCCGGGGAGCTTGGGCTGAGCGGCTGGGTTCTCAACGACACCCACGGGGTGCTGCTCGAGGTCGAGGGCGGCGGCGAGCGGGTGGGCCGGTTCATCGCCCGGTTGGAGGCCGAGGCGCCGCCCCTTGCCGCGATCGAGGCAGTCGAGCCGCAGGAGATCGACCCGACAGGGGAGACCGGCTTCGAGATCGCCGAGAGCGAGGGCGCGGGCGAGGCCGACGCCCCCGTCTCGCCCGAGGCGGCGACCTGCGACCAGTGCCTGGCCGAGGTCTTCGACCCCGCCGACCGCCGCCACCGCTACCCGTTCACCAACTGCACCAACTGCGGGCCACGGTTCACGATCGTGCGCGGCGTGCCCTATGACCGGCCGCTGACCACGATGGCCGGCTTCCGGATGTGCGCCGCCTGCCAGGCCGAGTACGACGACCCCCTCGACCGCCGCTTCCACGCCCAGCCGAACGCCTGCCCGGCATGCGGCCCGCGGGCGCGCCTGCTGGACCGGTCAGGCAACGAAGCCGGGCTCGGCGCCGCCGCGGATGCGGTGGCCGCCGCCGCGGCGGAGCTGGTGCGCGGCGCGATCGTCGCCGTCAAGGGCCTCGGCGGGTACCACCTCGCCTGCCTGGCCGCCGACGAGTCCGCCGTGGCGGAGCTGCGGGCGCGAAAGCACCGCGAGGACAAGCCCTTCGCGCTGATCGCCGCCGACCTCGAGGCGGCCCGGCGCGCTGGCCGAGGTCGGGCCCCTCGAGGAGGCACTGCTCAGCGGCCGCGAGCGGCCGATCGTGCTCGTCCCGCGGCTCGAAACCGCGGCGGTCGCCGCCGCCGTCGCGCCAGCCACTGCGGAGCTCGGCCTGATGCTGCCCTACTCGCCCCTTCACCATCTGCTGCTCGCCGACGTCGGGGCGCCGCTGGTGCTGACGAGCGCGAACGTCTCCGACGAGCCGATCGCCTTCGAGGACAGCGACGCCCTGGCACGCCTCGGGGGGATCGCAGACCTCTTCCTCGTCCACGACCGCCCGATCGAGACCCGGACCGACGACTCGGTGCTGCGCTTCACCGGGGCCGGGCCGGACGCGCGCCCGATGATGCTGCGGCGCTCGCGCGGCTACGTCCCGGCGAGCCTGCCGCTGCCGGTCGGCTGTACCCGCGACGTGCTCGCCTGCGGCGCGGAGCTGAAGAACACCTTCGCCCTCGCCAAGGGGGAGCGGGCCTGGGTCGGCCACCACGTCGGCGACCTGAAGAACTTCGAGACCCTGACCTCGTTCCGGGAGGGAATCGATCACTTCCAGCGCCTCTTCGACGTGGCCCCTGAGCTCTGCGCCCACGACCTGCACCCCGACTACCTCTCGACCCGCTACGCGCAGGAGCGCGAGGGGGTGGACCTGCTCGGCGTCCAGCACCATCACGCGCACCTCGCCGCCTGCCTCGCCGAGCACGGGCTGGAGGGGCCGGCGCTGGGGGCGATCTACGACGGCACCGGCTACGGGACCGACGGGACCGTCTGGGGCGGCGAGCTGCTCGCCGGCGACCTTCGCGGCTTCGAGCGAGTCGGCCGCCTGTGGACGGTGCGGATGCCGGGCGGCGAGGCGGCGATCCGCGAGCCATGGCGAATGGCCTGCGCCTGGCTCGGGGAGGCGGGAGATGGACAGCCGGCGCTGCCCGCGCGGCTGGCCGGGGCGGTCGACCCGCAGGACTGGGAACGGATGCACGCCGTCGCATCGTCGGAGCTCGCCTCGCCGCTGACCAGCAGCGCCGGGCGGCTCTTCGACGCGGTCGCGGCTCTCTGCGGGATCCGGGCGGCGGTCAACTACGAGGGCCAGGCGGCGATCGAGCTCGAGGCGAGCGCGGCGCCCGGCGAGCGAGGCGCCTACCCGTTGCCGGCGCTGGACGTCGACGGCCTGCGGGTCCTCGATCCGCGCGAGGCGCTGCTGCTGGCGGCCGCCGACCTCGATGACGGCACCGAGGCGGGAGTCGTCGCGGCGCGCTTTCACAACTCGGTCGCCGCGGCGACCGCGGCGACCTGCTCCGAGCTCGCGGCGGCGCGCTCGCTCGGGGCAGTCGTGCTGTCCGGAGGCGTGTTCCAGAACCGGCTGCTGCTCGAGCGCACCGCCTCGCTCCTCGCCGATGCCGGGCTGACGGTCCTGCTCCCGGAGCGCCTGCCGCCCAACGACGGCGGGATCTCCTACGGGCAGGCGGCGGTGGCGGCCGCGACTACGGCCGCCGGCTGAGCCTCAACCGGCGTCGCCTCCCTCGGGGTGATCGTGCTCGTGATCGTGCTCGAGGCCCTCCTGGTGCACGTGGGGGTGCGAATGCGTCTGCTCCCCGTGGCTGTGCTCGTGGTCGTGCTCGACGTGCTCGTGCTCGTGGGAGTCGTGCGCATGAGTATGCGTCTCGTCACCGTGGGAGTGCTCGTGGCTGTGCGCGTCGTCGTGCTCGTGTTCCTGCAACCTGCTCACCTCCTCGCTTTCGGTCCTGCTCCAGCTTAGGTGAGGCCCACGTACCAGGCACCGAACATGAGCCCGAACAGGCCCAGCATCGGGATCAGGACCGTGCGGTACACGGGCTCGAGCACCGGCCGGGTGAGGACCCAGGCATAGACGCCGGTCGCCGCGGCCATCGAGAAGACCGACATCGGCGCGAACACGGCCAACGCCGCGGCCGCCTCGACCTGACTCGGCAGCGCGGCGAGCAGCAACACCACCACGGCCCCGGTGCCGGCGAGGCCGTGCAGGACGCCGATCCCGAATGCCTGGTGGGGAGTCCGCACATCCGTGTGGGAGTGGGCCTCCGGCCCCTGCCTCAGGTGACGGTGGCGAGCGCTCGAGTGCTCATGTGGTCCGGCGCGGTAGTCACCCCGAAGCCACTTCACGATCACCCTCAGGGCAAGGGCGAGAATCACCACCCCGACTGCCTTCTCGGCGCCCGACTCGAGCCAGGGCGGAAGCTCAGACTTGAACACGATCAGCGGCAGGCCGATCGCGAGCAGCATCGCCGCGTGGCCGACCCCCCACCAGGCGCCGAGCCGGGCGGCCGAACGCGTGTCGCCGTCCTCGGAGGCGACCAATGAGGTGACTGCGACCAGGTGGTCGGGATCGGAGGCGTGGCGCAGCCCGAGCAGGAAGGCGATCCCGAGGGCGACGAGCAGCGGAGCGCCCTCGAACAGGCCGGTGAGCCAGGCATCGACGTGCTCGACCGGCTCGAATAGAAACTCGAAGGACATCACCCGTCTCCTTCGCGGCGGCACTTGGGGCAGAGGCCGACGATCGGGAAGTGATCAAACCGTGCCAGGTAGCCGAGTCGATCGTCGACGGCGCGGCTGATCGCCTCCAGGTCGGCGTGGCTCAGGACCTCATGGCTCCCGCACCGATCGCACGCTGCAAAGGCGCTCCGGCGTCGCCCCGAGAGGGCGTAGAGGCCAGGTCCGTGTCCGAGGTGGACGTGCCGCACCAGCCCGATCGCCTCCAGGCGCTCGAGGTTTCGGTACACGGAGCCGACGTCGGAGCTCGGGAACCGACCGTCGAGCCCACCGGCGATCTCGTCGGCGCTGATCGGTCGCTCGGCGGCGAAGAGCGCTTCGATCACGAGACGGCGAGCGGCGGTTACTCGGAGCCCACGCTCTCGCACCGCTGCCGCGGCGACCTCGGCGTCCTCGGCGATCAGGGGCTCGGCCCCGTGGGCTACGGTCACGCTCCTCCTGCGTACCGTCGTTATTGCGAACGGTTCGCAGTAAACCTATGGCAGGGCGAGAGCGAGGTCAAGCCGTCCACCGCTGGCCAGCTTGCCGGCCATCGACGGGATCCGGTCGACCCCGGCGAGCAGCCGTGCCTTGACCTCCGCGGTGCCCGCGGCGGGAAAGCGAGCCAGGATCAGGCTCGCGGCTCCCGCGACCTGGGGGGCGGCGAACGAGGTGCCGTCGGCGTATGCGTAGGTGGGGCCGGTGGTCTTGCACGTCACCTGGAGGTCGTCGAGATAGACGCCGTCGCCGCGGCCCACCGCGTTGGTCTTCAGACGAAACCTGACCCGGGCGCGACGGGATCCCGAAAAACGCTTCGGGAGCCTCAGGAACTGGTACTCGCCCTTGCCGGTCCCGGTGAAGCCGCCCAGGTAGCGCCACGGACCACCCTTTCCTCGTGACGCCTCGACCGCAAGGCGGTCTCCCGCCAGCAGGCGGTGGCGAATGAAGAAGCTGACCTCACAAGCGCGCCGCTGGCGCAGGTCGACGCGGGGCGTGGCGATGAAGGAGTTGGTCCGGTTGCGGTACTCGCCGCGCGGGGTGTCGGCAAGCGCCCCGCCCAGCTTCCCGGTCAGGCCCCAGCGGTCGAATCGGCCACCGCCACGAAATCGGTTCCCGATCGGCTCGTCGAAGAACTCGTTGAAGTCGAAGGACACCGCTCGCGGCGGGTAGGCGCCGAGGATGTTGCGTCCGGGCGCCGCAAGGTCGACCGAGGTGCGCCCGAAGTTGGTGAACTTGGTCAGCTCGTCGCGCTGATTGGAGGCGGCGACGCAGACCAGGTTCGCGGACTTGAACTTGCAGGGAAAGTCGGCGACGCGGTCGCTGTTGTCCCCCTCGCCGTTGAAGCCGCCGTTGTCGGCCGCGTTGACCACCAGCACCGTGCCGAGGTTGTCGATCGTGTCCTCGAGAGCCCGCGAGTAGAAGGGGAACCCGGCGCTGAAGTTGACCACCCGCGCGCCCTCATCGCGCGCGTATATGAAGGCCGAGATGGTGTCCGAGAGGGTCGCCACCCGCAGCGGCATCAGGCTCACCTCCCAGCTCACCCCGGCCATCCCGATCCCGTTGTTGCCGATCGCTCCGATGATGCTCGAGGTCTGTGTGCCGTGCCCCTGGTCAAAGCCGATGCTGTCGTCGGGCGAGCTGTCGGAGTCGGCCCAGTCCCAGCCGTTGACGTCGTCGGTCAGCCCGTTGAGGTCGTCGTCGACGTGGTTCTGAGCGATCTCGCCCGGGTTGACCCAGATGTTCGCCGCCAGGTCGGGATGGGTGAGGTCGGCGCCGGTGTCGAGGTCGGCGACGACCACCGAGCGGCTGCCCGTCTCCAGGTCCCAGCCGATCGGGGCGCCGATGTCCGCCCCCGGCCTACCGGTGGTCGACTGGATTCGCTGGCCCGTGTTGCTAAGCGACCACTGGCGGCCGAAGTAGGGGTCGTTGGGCAGAGCGCGGTAGTCGACGATCTGGTCGGGCTCGGCATATAGGACGCCCGGAAGCCGCGCCGCCCGCACGGCGGCGCTGCGTGAGTCCTGCCCCGCCGGCACGGCAAAGAGCCCCAGCCCGGGAAGCGGCAGCCGCCTGACGCGGGTCCCGATGCGGCTAGTCAGATCCCTCGCATGGGCCCTCCCGAGGCCGGGGGCCAGCCGGACGATCACCTGGTTGCCGAACGTCGGTCGATCGGAGGCGCTCGCCGGCTCGACTGCCGCTGAAGCCCCGGCCGGGCAGGCCGCTGCCAGCACCGCCCCGGCGGCGATGGCGGCCCCCCGCCGCGCGACAAGGCTCATGGCCGGAGCCTAGATCATGGCTCCGGCCGAGTCGCCGCTAGTGGACGGCTCTGTGTTGCGTTAGCGCGGCTGCGGAATCCGAAGCGGCGGAACCGCCGTTCCGGCATTGCCGTCTGCGCGCCGCGGCAGACGCGGCGGCCGCATCGTCACCCGCGCCACCAGCCCGAACCCACCGCTTGCACAGCCGGCCGCGAGCAATGCGGCGGCGGTGAGCAGCGCGACCACCGGCGCGAGGCCGGCCATCAGCATCCCGGCCAGTACGAGCAGCGAGGCTGCAACCGACAGGCCGAAGCCCTGGCGTGCAGCCCTTGCGACGTCTTCCAGATGCACATTGGTTGTTGTCATGGCAGCCACGGTAGGCGTGCCTGTGCACGGGAAGGTTTAAGAGTTGTGAATGAGGCTAGGGTTGCCGCGTATGGGGGATCCCGGCTCCGGGCGCGAAGAGAGCGAGACCGAGAGGCTCGACCGAAATCTCAACGAGCTGCTGCAGGAGCTGCGCGTTGCGCTCCCCGGGGTGCAGGTCCTGTTCGCATTCCTGCTCACGATCCCGTTCGCGCAGCGGTTCACAGAGCTCACCACGGGCCAGGAGCGGATCTACCTCGGGATCCTGCTCAGCACGACGATCTCCGCGGCGCTTCTGATCGCCCCCTCCGCGTATCACCGGATCAATTTCCGAAAGCAGCAGAAGGGCAAGCTGGTCTTCGTCTCCAACGTGCTCGCGATCGTCGGGCTCGGCTTCCTCGCCCTTGCGATGACCGGCGTCGTCCTGCTGGTCACCGACTTTCTCTTCGCCACCGCGGTGACGGTCGTCTGCACCACGCTCAGCGCACTGATGTTCGCCATCTTCTGGTACGCGCTGCCGTTGCGCAGCCGCCTCAGCCTCAGCGACGACTGAGGCTCAGCCGGGATCGCGCGAGCGCACGATCCCGGGAGTGACGGAGCTCGCGCCCCGCTCGCGGTCCGGGTGGTCGCGCTGTACGAAGCGGCGCACCCCCTCCGCCATCTCCGGCGTCTGCAGGAGCTTGTTGAAGCACTGCGCCTCGATCCGCAGTCCCTCCTCGAGCGGGCGCCCGAAGCCGCGCACCGCCGCCTCCTTGTCGGTGTGGATCGCCGGCTGCGGGAGCTCGGCGACCTGGGCGGCCAGCTCCAGCGCCCGCTCGACGCACCCGCCGGAGGGCGTGACCTCGTTGACGAGCCCGATCCGCTGCGCCTCGGCGGCGTCGATCACCCGCCCGGTGACGATCAACTCCATCGCCCTGCCCATGCCGACGATCCGCGGCAGGCGCTGGGTCCCGCCGTCGCCGAGGCCGATGTTCCAGCGCCGGCAGGTGACGCCAAAGCTCGCGTGCTCGTCGGCGACCCGGATGTCGGCAAAGCAGGCCCACTCCAGCCCGCCCGCGTAGGCGACGCCGTTGACGGCGGCGATGATCGGCTTGTAGATGTCGGTCCAGCGCGAGGGCCCGATGATCCCGTCGCGCTCGCCCCGGTTATGCGCCTCGATCTCCTCCGGCGTCCACTCGATCAGCGGCTCCTCGCCCGAGTCCGGATCCATCGCGGCCATTGCCGCCTTCAGGTCGGCGCCGGCGCAAAAGGCGTCGGAGCCGGCCCCGGTGAGGACCGCGACCAGCTGCTCGTCGTCGTCGCGAAACTTGCCCCAGGCGTCGATCAGCTCACGCGAGACGACCGGGCCGATCGCGTTCATGCGCTCGGGACGGTTGATCGTGATCAGCGTCACCGGGCCGCGGCGCTCGAAGAGGATCTGCTCGTAGTCGCTCACTGCCGCCCTCCGGTCACTGCTGGATATCGGCAACCGGGGAGGGGGATGAGGCGGGGAGGTCGATCTCGGCCCGCTCGGCTCCCATCTCGATCGCGCCCGGCTCCCCGCCCATGTTCTGCCAGCGGTCGCGCGCCTCGCGGTAGAAGCCGTCGAGGAAATCGTCGGAGTGAAGTGGGTCGTGATGAAAGAGCACGGTGTGCCGTGGCCCGACTCTCCGAGCGAACGCCAGCGAGTCCGAGAGGGCCGAATGGCCCCAGCCGACGTGCGCGGGGTACTCGGAATCGCTGTACTGGCCGTCGTGGATCAGCAGGTCGGCCCCGTTCGCGAGCGCGAATCCCGAGATCCATTCGTCGTCGAGCTCGTCGATCTCGGCCCCGAGCGCGGGCTCGTGGTCGGGGATGTAGGCGAGCGAGGAGCCGGCATCCTCGATCCGGTATCCCAGCGTCGGTCCTCGGTGGGCGACCGATGCCGCGCGAATCGTCGCCGGGCCGATCTCCCACTCGCTGTCTGGGGCGTGCCGGAAGGAGACGTCGCAGGGCAGCTCGCGCACCTCGACCGGGGACAGCGGCGCGGAGATGTAGCGGGCGATCCGATCCTGCAGCGATGCCTCCGGAGAGGCAGGGCCCCAGATCACGATCTCGGTCTGCGGCTTGAATGCCGGCGCGAAGAAGACCAGCCCCTGGATGTGGTCGAGGTGCAGGTGGGTGAGCAGGATGTGCAGCCGCGCCGGCTCGTCGCCGAGCGCCAGCCCGAGACTGCGGATCCCGGTGCCGGCGTCGAGCGCCAGCAGCGATCCGTCGGACAGCGTCACGCCGACGCAGGAGGTGTTGCCGCCGTAGCGGATCGTCTCCGGGCCCGGGGAGGGCACCGAGCCGCGCGTTCCCCACAGCTTGACGTGCACCCTCAGTCCCCTGTCGCGCTCTCGTTGGTCGGCCAGAAGAAGGCGATCCCGCCGCGCGAGCCATGTGGGGTCACGATCGGCAGGGCGGAGACCTCGATCACGTGCTCGGCGCCGTCGGCAGAGCGAATCCGCATCTCCGAGTGAGCCGGCCGCCCCTCGCGAATCGTCAGCACCAGCGGGAGCTCGTCGTAGGGGATCGGCGTGCCGGCTTCGTCGACCGGCCCGAACATCGTTCCCCACTGCTCCGGGCCGACCTTCCCGATCTCCTCGAAGCGCTTGCCGAGCAGGGTTCCGGCGGCCTCGTTGTAGAAGATCAACACGCCGCCCTCGTCGACGAGGAAGGCGGGGGTGGAGAGCGAGGAGATCAGGTTGCGGGCCAGGATCAGCTCGATCGGCTTTTGCCCTGCTTCCACGAAGGACACCTTACTTTGCGACGTTAGGCGCTAGGTAGATGCGCCAAGCGTGATTCTGGTCACACTCCGCTGGATCGGACGGGGCCGGCGGGCCACTGCATCGCGCCGGCGCCGACGCCGTCGCCCAGAGGCGCCATGAAAGTCCGCCCGCCCGCCCGCACCCCGATCGCTTCGGCGGCGGAGAGGTCGAGCGCCGAGGTGAGCACGGCGTCGTCCTTGCCGGCGTAGCGATAGTGAAACGAGCCGGCGGGCATCCTGGTGCCGTCGGAGCTCATCAGGAAGACCCGGCACAGGGTGCCGGAGCGGACCCCGGAGACCTTCATGCTG
The DNA here is from genome assembly GCA_963724905.1 of uncultured Solirubrobacterales bacterium. GTDB lineage: Bacteria > Actinomycetota > Thermoleophilia > Solirubrobacterales > 70-9 > Mayfieldus. The sequence goes on along the minus strand of CAVRWD010000004.1, from coordinate 136,685 downwards.
ATCTCGGTGCCGAAACTGCGTGGCTGAAGCGTCGCCGCGATCGAGACGCCGTCCGGCATCGACTGCTCCGGGAAGGCGACGGTCTGCTCGCCCTCGGTCCCGCCACCACCCCGCAGGACGACGACGAGCAGGATCGCGGCCGTTGCCGCGGCAGCCGCGGCGCCGGAGATCCCGAATGTCAGCTTGCGCCTGCGCCGCCCACGTGCAGCCTTGTCCTCTCTAGCTATGCCGGCCGCGATCCGCTCGCCGAGCTCCGCGGGTGGGGAGGGCGCGGTGCCGAGCCGGGCTGGATCGCCCTTCGGTAGCAGGGCCACGATCGGCTGCAGCGATCCTGCCTCCGCGCGGCAGGCGGCGCAGCCCTCGATGTGGGCGCGGGTCACGGCCGCCTCCTCGTCTGGGAGGTGTCCGAGCAGGTAGGCGCCGAGGCGCTCGCGCCATTCGCGGCAACCCTCAGTCGTCATAGCCAAGCTCCTCCAGCGCGTTGCGCAGGGCGCGCAGGCCGTAGTAGACGCGAGATTTGACGGTCCCCTCCGGGACCCCGAGGTCAGTTGCGACGTCGGCGTAGGGCCGGCCCTTGTAGTAGGTCTCGACCAGGACCTCGCGGTGCTGATCGCCGATCCTGCGCAGCGCCTCCTCCACCTGCCAGGAGAGGAGCACCTGCTCCAGCGGCTCGTGTCCCTTCTCCGGAGTCCCGACCGCGACGCTCGGCCTCGCGGCGCGCGCGCGGCCGAGGTCGATCACCACGTTGCGAAGGATCGCGAAAAGCCAGGTCCGCAGCGACCCGAGCTCGGGGTCGAAGCGGTCGCCCGCTCGCCAGGCGCGCAGGAAGGTCTCCTGGACCGCTTCCTCGGCCAGCCCGCGGTCTCCCAGCGAGCGCACCGCGAATCCGTAGAGCTCGCCGGAGTGCGCGGCGTATGCCCTGCGGACGTCACGTTCGTCGGCGAGCGCGTTTGCGGCCATCTCACCTCAGTCTGCAGCCTCGATGCCCACCGTGCCGGGGGTACGGCCCAGGCAGGGCGGTGGTTCACGGGCGAGTTTGGAACGGGTACCGCCGGCGCCCCCTGGGCGCCGGCGGCGGCAGGCGTAGTGCCCTAGAAGGCTCCCTCTACAGCTTGCCGATCTTGAAGATCTTGGTCCCGCAGTCGGGGCAGGTCCCCTGAATCGCAGGACGACCGTTCTTCATAGTCACCTGCTGGGGGTCCTTGATCTCGACCTTCTTGCGCTCCTTGACGCAATATCCCTCAGGCATAGAGGGGCTCCTTTCGATGCCGGGTCTCGGCATGCTCGCGGCTAACCACGAGGTCGGATTTCGCGAATGTAGCCCAATCGTCAGACGCCCACGCACGCCTGGGCACGGATTTTGCGGCAATTAGCACGATTTCGTGCCTGGGCGTGGACCATCAGGCACGAAATTTCCGCCTCCGCGGCGCCGCGAGGTCACCCGTCAGGCGTCGACGCCCTCTCGATTGTGCGTCGGCTGGGGCTAGTTCCCGGTGCCGCCGCTGTTGCCGCCGGCGTCGTTGTCGGGCGGGATCACGGTGTCGGCGCCGGGCGTCGTGGCGGGGGCCGCCGCGGCAGCCGCGGCCTGCGCCTGGACGGTTTGCCGCAGGTCCCTGATGTCGGCCTGCAGCCCGCGGATCTGGGCCTTCTGGCCGGCGACCGCCTGATTGGCGGTGGACGCCTGTGAGCGCGCCGCGGCGATGTTCGACTGCAGCGAGCCGACCTCCTCGGAGTTGGTGTTGAGCTGCTCCTCGAGGTCGTTGACCTGCCGGCGCAGGTCGCCGACCTGGGTGTCGGACGCGCTCTGGTTCTTGGCGTCGAGCGAGAGGTAGATCGCCGCCCCGGCGGCGCCGATCGCGATCGCAGCCAGCACGAGGCCGATCCGGGAGCGCATGCGAACGGTGTTGTCGAGGTCGCCGAGCCAGCCGCGAATGCCGTCGAGGCGCTCGACGATCCCCGCCTCGTCCGGCTTGGCCGCCGGGGTCCCGGGCCGCGTAGCCGGAAGCGCCGTCGATCTCGGGGCGCCGGGTGCAGCCGGGGCGCCGGGGCCGGGCGGCGGTGGCGTGGGAGAGGCCGGAGTGGGTGCAGCCGCTGCGGGCGCGGTGGGCTGGGTGCGCATCGTCTCGGTTGGCTGCGCCGGGGCGGTGCTCGGCTGAGCCTGCGCCCCGCTCGGTGGGGCGGGCGCCGCTTCGCCCTGGCCCGGCTGCGCTCCCGCTTGCCCCTTGTCCTTGTCGCGCCTCAGAATCCCCATATGCAGGCAAATTAGCGCACCGAGGTGACAACCGGGCCTGGATCGACGGCCCGCAATCGTCGCTCCGATAGCGTCTGGTGCTCGATTCGCGGAATAACTTGCGGCCGCCTACGGCGGCCTGACCAGCCACTGCCGCTCCACTTCGTTTCGCGGCTCAACATCACCGACCAAGGAGATCGCCAAATGCCCGAAGCCGTGATCGTCGACACCGTCCGCACACCGATCGGGCGCGCCTTCAAGGGCTCGCTGGCGGGGCTGCGCCCCGACGAGATGGGCGCCTTCGCCGTCGACCAGCTCCTCGATCGCAACCCGGACGTGGCCCCTGAGTCGGTCGAGGAGGTGTTCTGCGGCTGCGGCATGCCGCAGGGGCTTCAGGGCTTCAACATCGGGCGCATCATCGTGCTGCTCTCCGAAAAGCTGCCGCAGGAGGTAACCGGGGTCACGATGTCGCGCTACTGCGCCTCCAGCCTCGACTCGATTCGCCACGCGGCCAACGCGATCCGCGGCGGCGAGGGCGACACCTACATCGCCGCCGGGGTCGAGTGGGTGAGCCGCTACAACGAGCGCACCGAGCCCGCCGGCGCCGAGGACCAGAACGAAAAGCTTCAGGGCAACGACGGGGCGCCGAATGCCTATATCCAGATGGGCGACACGGCGGTAAACGTGGCCAAGCGCTACGAGGTCAGCCGCGCCGACATGGACAAGTACGCCCAGCGCTCGCAGGAGCTCGCGGTGCGAAGCCAGGAGGACGGCTTCTTCGATCGCGAGATCACCCCGGTGACGCTTCCCGACGGCACCGAGGTCGCCAAGGACGACGGCCCGCGAGCCAGCTCGACGCTGGAGAAGCTGTCCGAGCTCGATGAGGCCTTCGAGGGCGGCGGCGGTGTCACCGCCGGGAACTCTTGTCCGCTCAACGACGGCGCCGCGGCGGTGCTCGTGATGTCGGACGAGCGGGCCTCCGAGCTGGGGCTGAAGCCGCGAGCGAAGATCGTCACCGCCGCCACGCACGGCAACGAGCCCGAGTACATGGGGGTGGCTCCGATCGGGGCGATCAAGACCGTGCTTGACCGCGCCGGGATGAAGATCGAGGATGTGGGGACGGTGGAGCTCAACGAGGCCTTCGCCGCCCAGGTGATCCCGATCATGGACGAGTGCGACATCCCGCTGGAGAAGCTCAACACGCACGGGGGCGCGATCGCCCTCGGGCACCCGTTCGGGATGACCGGCGCGCGGATCATGGGCACGCTGCTCAACGCGATGGAGACCGACGACCACGCGGTCGGCCTGGAGACGATGTGCGTCGCGGGCGGCCAGGGCGAGGCGATGATCGTCGAGCGGCTCAACTAGCGCTCGGTCGCCGGGCCTTCGCGCCTGGCCATTCGTTTCCAATTTTTCGGGTCCTTGGCCTAATCCGGGCTCGTAGGCATGTCCGCTGCCCGCCTTAAGCCCGGCGGCATGCGTGCCGATCAGTCTGCAGACGCACTGAGAGGCCCATGCGCAGTCGCAATTCCAGCTATCCCAAGCGTGCAGACCGCCGCCGCGGTCTGCTGCGCCTGCTCGCGAGCGAGCAGGCCGGCTTCACGATCATCGAGGTGGTCGTCAGCGCCCTGATGGTCGTAACGATCGCGGGCGCAACCGGCACCGCGCTGATCGCGACCAACCGCATAAGCGGCGACCAGCGGTTCCGAAGCCAGGCCGAGGCGGTCGCCCAGCAGGACCAGGAGCGGCTGCGGGGGATGACGATCGCGCAGCTGAACGGGCTCAATGAGACGCGCGATGTGGGGCCCTACAACGGGGTCACCTACAAGGTCACCTCGACCGGCACCTACCTGAGCAGCGGAGGGTCCGCGAGCTGCTCCAGCACAGGGCCCGGGGCCGCCGCCTACATGAGGATCAAGACCTCGGTCGACTGGCCCGGCAATCATGTGAACAACGACCTCAATGGGGCGCTGAGGCGGCCGCTGGTGGTGTCGGAAAGCGTCGTCACCCAACCGACCGGCGGCACCCTGATCACCAACGTCGTCGACCAGCTCAACGCCCCCCTCTCGGGGGCCAACGTGACCGCGTTGGGCGAGGAGTTCGTATCCGCCACTACCGGGGCGGAGGGCTGCACGATCATGAGCGGGATGCCGTCCAGCGGCTACTACGTCTTCGCCTCCAAGTCCGGCTACGTAGATCGCAACGGCGACCCCGATCCCGTCGGGGGCGCGACGGTGAACAGCGCCGGCGCCGCCTTTCCCTCTCCGAACCCGTTCAAGCTCGGTCAGGCCGGCGGGATCACGGCGAACTTCAAGACCCTGATCTCCGGCACGACCTACACCGGGCAAAAGGCCCCATCGCTGTCTTGGTTCAACGCCGGGATGACGACCTCCAAGAACAAGGTGATCGCACCAACCGGCACGCCGGCGAGGACGATTCCCAACGCGCAGGTCGACAGCTGGATCTCGGGTCAGCCGTTCAACCTCTTCCCGTTCCCGATCAGCGGCACCGACTACACCAACAACTACGTCGTCTGGGCCGGCAACTGCGACGCCGCCAAGCCGCTCCTCGACGCGAACCAGTCAAAGGCGACCGTCGGCCCGGGTGCATGGGTGGTCCTCAACGACGGCGGCGCCCCGGTGCGGCCCCGGGTTCAGATGCCGGCGCTGATCCTCAACTTCAACTACAAGAACCCGGCCGGCGTGACCACAAACAACGTCCAGCCGGCCGCGGTCAAGCTGACGCACGAGGGGTGTGGCGAGGCGTGGTGGCCGGAGGTCGGAGCGGGGTCGCCCGATCCCCCCGGCGTCCTCAGGTTTCCCGGCCAGCCCTTCGCGCCCGACGTAGACGGCCAGCGGATAAGCGTCTGCGCCGACTACACCCCTAACGGGGGTGCCAACTACTACCGCACCAACTCGATCTTCGAGCCGGAGACGAAAAACGACAACTTCACCGCCGGGACCACCCCCCCCAACATCCTGATCGACGCCACCAACTCATGGGCCCAGGGCCGGTGCCCGGGCTGAGCGGACGACTATGCGCCTGCATCGACCGATATTTCTAAATCGGCTCCGCAAAGAGCGTGGCTTCACCCTGGTCGAGCTCCTGGTCGTGATCGCGGCCGGGATGGTCACCGCCACCGCCCTGTTCACGATCCTCGACGTCACCCTGCGCCAGACCACCCGGACCTTCAGCCGCGTCGACGCGACCCAGCGGGCGCGGACGGTGCTGGAGAGAGTCTCGAACGAGCTTCATTCCGCCTGCGTCGCGAACAAGGTCCAGCCGATTCTCGCCGGCACCAAGGGAACGACCAACGGCACCCAGGTCAGCTTCTGGAGCGCATACGGGAGCGCCGTGAACCCGACCCCGGTCAAGAAGGTGATCAGTTTCGACTCCACGGCGGGAAAGCTGGTTGAGAGCACCTATCCGCTTGCCAGTGGTATTTCGCCGACCACCTGGGTCCCCCAGGGAACCGCGACGAGCACCGAAACGCTGCTCACCAACGTGGCGCAGAGCGGCAGCGTCCCGGTCTTCCGGTACTACGAGCTGAGAGAGCCCCCCAACACCGCTCCTCTGGCCGCCAATCCGCTCAGCGTCACAAATGCGGAGAACACCTCCCAGGTTCAGATAACCCTCGTCGTCAAGCCGACCGGGGGGTCGCACCAGAACATCAACCTGGCCGCCAACACGGTCACCAACTCGGCCCTGCTGCGTCTCACTCCACCCACCAACATCGACGGCACCGCCCAGGAGTATCCGCCGTGCGTCTGATCCGATGGACAGCCCGCAGCGGGATGCTCGCTCGCCTGCGCCGGCGGCTCGGCGCCGAGAGCGGCTTCACGATGGTCATCGCGCTCGGCGTGATGACGGTCTGCTCGCTTCTGGTCGCCGGGACCTACGCGGCGGTCCGCGGCGACACCGAGCTGACCCAGCGCGACCTCGACTCCAAGCGCGCCTATTACGCCGCCCGGGCGGGGGTGCAGAGGTTCTTCTACGAGTTGAACCAGAACCCCAACCTCTGGCAGACCTGCCCTCAGCAGACGGCGCAGGCCGCAATCGCGCCCGGATCCGAGCAGAAGTACACCTACAAGCCGGTCCCGGCGAACGGCAACTCGGCATGCAGTCCCAACCCTCCCGTCGGCGGCGATCCGATCAGCACCCTGATCGACACCGACAGCGGCACCTTCCGTATGCAGTTCACCGGCTACTCGGGAAGCCCGCAGGTAAAGCGCGGCCTGACCGTGAGCTTCCGCAAGGACACGCCGCTCGACTACCTCTGGTACACGGTCTACGAGACACTCGACCCCGCCACCTACGACGTGCCCGCGGACTACATGGACTGCGGCTGGCACCGAACCCCCCGGCCCCCCGACTGCGTCGACATCGTCTGGACCAGCGGCGACGACCTCAACGGCCCCGCCTACACCCAGGACCAGTACATGATGCCCCCGCCCCGCACGCCCGTGTTCGGCCGTAACCAGAACGACAAGATCATGAGCATGGCCCCCGGGAGCAATCCGCAGGACATCTGCGCGGACAGCAATTGCGGAAACGGGGTCTTCCACGGCGAGCAGGTCCCCAATGCACCGTCGATCTCGCCGCCACCCGACAACGACGAGCTGCTGAGCGCCGCCCAGACCTACGGGACGGTCTACACGGGCCTGACCAAGATTGTCCTCAGCGCCCCGAACTCGATCACGACGAACGCCACGATCACGCGCTGCCCGACCACCGGATGCCTGGCGCCGACGACGATCAGCATCGGTCGCTTCCCCGCCAAGGAGCCGATCATCTACGCAAACAACGGCAGCGGCTGCTCATACAGCTACTCGCCCTACAACATCACCTACCCCTCTTCGATGGTGTCGGGTGGCACCGCCCCGGCGACCAGCAACTGCGGCACGGTCTACGTGTCGGGCACCTATAACCAGTCGCTGACGATCGCCGCCGACAGCGACGTGGTGATCCAGGGAGATCTGCGCAAGGATGGATCCACCGCGACCCTCGGCCTGGTGGCCAACAACTTCGTCCGCATGATGCACGCAGTCACCGGTCGCCCGACGCCCGGAACCCATCACGACTGCGGTTCGCCGGCAGCCACCAACACCGCCGGCCAACACCTCATCGACCCGATCATCGACGCCGCGATCCTGGCGATCAAGCACTCCTTCATCGTCGATAACTGGGACTGCGGTGGGTTCCTCGGGGAACTGACGATCAACGGCGCGATCGCCCAGAAGTACCGCGGGACGGTGGGCAGGTCCCCGGGAAGCCTGAACAACGGATACCTCAAGGACTACAACTACGACGATCGCCTGGCGATCGCCCAGCCTCCTTACCTGTTCGACATCGCGAGCTCGAACTGGCACATCGAGCGCGAGACCCTCTGCGTCCCCGACGGCCCCGCACCCTCCACGTCCTGCTAGGGCGCGGCCAAGCGTCCAGTCCGCGGCGAGAAGCCTCGGTCCGGGTCAGCGGATAGGTTCCTCCCGCCGTCAAACGAAGGAGAGGGTCAGATGAAGCGCCGAGTCCTTGCCGTCACCCTGTGCTGCGCTCTGTCCATGCTCGCGATCGCGTCAATCGCCCAGGGCAAGAAGTACAACACGAGCATCTTCGCCAACTCCAGCGGAGGCACCGACAGCACCTCCGTATACGGGTCCCTGACCTCTCCGTTCGACAACTGCAAGAAGCGGCGCGTCGTCACGATCACCTACACCTCGACGACCGGGGTGCCCGTGACGGTGACCGACAAGACCGACGTGACCGGCGGCTTCCGCGTGCCGGACCCGTTGAGCACGACCGAGTTGCTTCCCGCGGCCGGCACGATCACGGTGAAGGTGAAGCAGAAGCGGGTCAAGCCCTTCAAGGAGGACGGCGAGAGCGTGAAGAACATCTGCAAGAAGAAGTCGGTTGCGGCGACCCCGCTCACCTTCTAGCGACAGCCCCGATCGCCGCCTAGCTTCGGCGCCTCACCGGCGACCCGCGATGCGGGCGTCGGCGCGGCGCCGGGCGCCATCGCCGATCAGGCGCCCGAGCTCGCTTCGCCGGCCTGCGATCGCCGCGTAGGCGCGCTCCGTGGCGGCAGGAAAGCGGGCCAGCAATGCAGCGGCGGGCCCTCCGCCGCGCAGATGGCGAAGCAGGGGGACGGCCGCGGCACCTGCGGAGCTGCGGGCGCCGTCGGGCTCGACGAAGTGCCAGGAAGCGTCGCGCTGCGTTCGCTGAGGTCGGCGAGCAGCCGCTGCCCCTCGGGCGAGCCGATCGCCACCGGGCGCAGCCGCCCGCGCCGATCCCAGGCCAGCAGCTTGGCCAGCGCCCAGCGGCAGAAGCCGCAGTCGGCGTCGTAAAGGACGGTGGGGGCGCCTGGATGCTGCACGGGACAGATGTCTCCCTCTCCGTACCGCCGGGCTAGGCTGCGGCCGGAATGGAACTGGCGCCGACGATCTTCAGCACCGGCTGGGCATCCGGCGTCAACGCGTACGCGACGGTCCTGCTGCTCGGGATCCTGGGCCGGGCCGGGGTCGGCGAAGTCCCCGAGCCGCTGACCGACGAGCCGGTGCTGATCGTCGCCGCGGTCATGTACGCAATCGAGTTCGTCGCCGACAAGGTCCCCTACCTCGACAACACCTGGGACCTGGTCCACACGGCGATCCGGCCGGCGATCGGCGGCGCGGTCGGGGTCGAGTTCGCCGACCTCGATGGGGCGAGCGAGCTCAGCGGCGGTGCCGGCGGCGGAGCGACGGCCCTCGCCAGCCACGGCGTCAAGACGGGGCTGCGGCTGGCCGTCAACACCTCGCCCGAGCCGCTCTCCAACATCATCGTCAGCCTGCTCGAGGACATGGCGGTCGCCGGGGTCGTCGCCCTGGCGCTCGAGAACCCCGAGGTCGCGGCGATCGTTGCCGCCGTCCTGCTCGTCACCGGCATCGTCTTGGTGATCCTGCTGGCGAAGCTGATCCGCCGCGCCTACGCGCGCTGGCGACGGCGACGCAGCGGCCGCGCTCCCTAGTCCTCGAACAGGGCGTAGCCGTAGGAGCCGCGCTTGAGCGCGAGCTTCGCGATCGCCACCATGCGCTCGTCGTCGTTGTCCTCGATCTGATCGAGGGCCCGCGACACGCGGCCGGCGGCGCGGGTGCAGAAGGTGTCGGCGATGTAGATCTCCTGCCCGGAGACGTCGGCTCCCTGGTCCTCGAGGATCGAGGTCACCCGGGAGAGCAGCGCCACCTGGGCAAAGATGTCGGAGACCGCGTCGGAGAGCCGCTTCTGCTGGAACTGGCGCTCGACGACCCCCTTGCCGTGCTCGCGCAGCAGGCCCTCGGTTACCTCGCGCAGCCGCTTCACCTGCTCGGACACCGCCTCGGCCTGCTTTGAGATCTCGGTGTGAGCAAGCGAGATGCGGTCCGGCCGCACCTCGCGCTGGATGCGGCCGCTGACGTAGTCGATCACCACGCCCAGCGAGCCGATCGGGTCGCCGAGCCCGAGCTCCCCCAGCCCCGAGAGCTCCTCGCCGAGCGGCTTTGCCCCGGTCAGGGCGATGAAGGCGCGCAGCACGTCGTTGGCGCCCTCGAAGATCGGGAAGACGCGGATGTCGCGGACGACCTTCTCGTAGGGCTCGTCGCGCATGTAGCCGGCGCCGCCCTTCAGCTGCAGGGCGCGGTTGGCCGCGTACCAGAGGAACTCGGTCCCCGAGACCTTGCAGATCGCCGACTCCAGCGAGTAGTCGGGAACTCCCTCGTCGACCATGCCGCAGGTCAGGTAAGTCATCGACTCCAGCCCGAACAGGTAGGAGACCATCCAGGCGATCTTGTCCTGGACCAGCTCGAAGTCGGCCAGCGCGCGCCCGAACTGGCGCCGCTCGGTCGTGTGTTCGATCACCCGGTCCAGCAGGCCCTTGGTCGCCCCAACCGAGCCGGTCCCGAGGCTGAGGCGGCCGTTGTTGAGGATGTGCATGGCGATGCGAAAGCCCTCGCCGGGCTCGCCGAGCACGTTCTCGGCCGGCACCCGCACGTCGTTGAAGTAGAGGCGGCGCAGGTCGTTGCCGCGCAATCCCATCGTGTCGTAGCGCTCGCCGACCTCGAACCCCTTCATCCCCTTCTCGAGGATCAGGGCGATGTGGCGGTCCTCGCCTCCGACCTCGGCGCGGGCGAAGGTCACGAAGACCTCGCCCTTCTCGCCGTTGCCGATGTAGCGCTTCTCGCCGTTGAGCAGCCAGCTGCCGTCCGCCTGCTCGACCGCGCGCGACTGAAGGTTGTAGGCGTCCGAGCCCGCTTCGGTCTCGGTGAGCGCGAAGCCGGCCAGCTTGCGGCCCGACGCGAGATCCGGCAGGTAGCGCTCCTTCTGCTCGTCGGTTCCGAACAGGACGATCCCCTTCATCCCGATCGACTGGTGGACTCCCATCACGACCGAGAGGGTGCCGTCGATCTGGGCGAAGGTCTCAAATACCCGGCAGTAGCCGGTCTGGCTCAGCCCCTGGCCTCCGTACTCCTCCGGCACGTAGAGCCCGCAGAGCCCACGCTCGCCCAGCTCGCGCACCAGGCCATCGCCGATCCAGCGCTTCTCCTCGATCTCGCGCGTGTCGATGCCCTCGGCGAGCTCGCGTAGAGACGAGTTCAGCGCCCTGATCTTGTCCTGCTCTTCCTGCTCGGGCTTCGGGAACGGGAAGACCATCTCCTCGTGAATCTCGCCCAGGAACAGCGACTTGGAGAACGAGGACGCCTCTTCGGACTGCGGTGGGCGCTGGGTGGTGGTCGCGGCCTCCATGGCGGTCGAGACTAGCTAGCCGAGGGCATCGACCCGGTCGGCGATCAGCTCCGCGAGCGCCAGGGCGGAGGTGGCGGCGGGGGAGGGGGCGTTGCGGACGTGGACCGCGCGCTCGGTCTCGTGGACGACGAAGTCGTCGACCAGTTTCCCGTCGCGACCCAGGGCCTGGGCGCGGACCCCGGCCGGTCCGCGCTGCACGTCGGCGGGGCGCAGCCCTGGGACCAGGCGCGCCGCCTCGGCGGCGAATGTGCGGCGGCTGGACGCGCGGCGGATCTCGCCCAAGCCGGCGCGCCAGTGCCGCGCCGCGAGGCGCCAGGTGCCTGGCCAGGCGAGGGTCTGCGCGAGGTCGCCCGGCCGCACCCGCAGCGGGCCGTAGGCATCGCGGGCGGCCGCCATTAAGGCGGTGGGGCCGATCAGGGCCCGGCCGTCGATCGTGCGGGTGATGTGGGCGCCGAGAAAGGGCAGGGCGGGGTCCGGCACCGGATAGACGCTGGCGCGCACGAGGGCCGGGCCGGCGCAGGAGCAGGTATGCCCCGCGGAAGGGGACGATCCGTGGATCGGCGGGAGCTCCGGCGGCGACCGCGAGGCGGTCGGCCCAGAGGCCGGCGCAGAAGACGGCCCTGCCCGCTGCCGTGGCGCCGCCGGAGTGCTCGATCGTCACCCGGCCGTCGGCCGGCGCTGCTGCCGCGCACCGAGCAGGCCGCGTGGATGCCGCCGCCCGCCTCGACGACATCGTCTGCGAGAGCGCGGGCGACGGCCGAGAAGTCGACCACCGCGGTGGCGGGGCTGTGGAGGGCGGCGATGCCTCGCGCGTGCGGCTCGACCGCGGCGATCTCCTCGGCGCCGAGCAGCCGCAGCTCCGGCACGCCGTTCGCGGTTCCGCGTCGATGAAGCTCCTCGAGTCGCGGTAATTCGGACTCCTCGACCGCGACGATCAGCTTGCCGTCGGCGCGGAAGGGGATCTCGCGCTGCTCGCAGTAGCGGCGCAGCGCCTCCGCACCCTGCACGCAGAGGCGCGCCTTCAGCGACCCGGGCTCGTAGTAGATGCCGGCGTGCACGACGCCGCTCGTGTGGCCGGTCTGGTGTGCGGCCAGCCGCGGCTCGCGCTCCAGTACGGCCAGCCGCGCTCCCGGATGGCGGCGCAGCAGCTCGCGCGCCGTCGCCAGGCCGAGGATTCCCCCGCCGACGACGACGAAGTCGCACTCCGCCGGCGGCCGCCCGCCCGTTAGGTTCACCGCCTCAGCGTAAGCGGGGCCGCGACACCTGTTTCGCGGCATGCCGGAAGGAGCAGCCAGTGGACAAGCTCGAGCACACTCACCTACGAGACGGAGGGTCCGGTCGCCCGGATCACCCTGAACCGGCCCGAGAGCGGCAACGGGATCACGCTGCAGATGCCGCGCGAGATCGCCGAGTGCGCCGAGCGCGCCAACCTCGACCCCGCGGTGCACGCGATCGCCCTGGCCGGGAACGGAAGCGGCTTCTGCGGCGGCTATGACCTCACGGGCTCGGCCGAGGCGTGGAGCGAAGACCGGGGGTCGGCCCCGGAGGGCTCGCCGCTGGACCCCGCCGTGATCGCCGCCAACCACGCGCCGCAGAGCGACTGGGACCCGGTCACCGACTTCCAGATGATGTGGCGAAACGTGCGCGGCTTCATGAGCCTCTTTCACTCCGAGAAGCCGGTGCTCTGCAAGGTGCACGGCTACTGCGTCGCCGGAGGAACCGACATGGCGCTGTGCTCGGACCTGCTCGTGGTCGCCGACGACGCCAAGATCGGCTACCCACCGGCCCGCGTCTGGGGCTCGCCGACGACGGCGCTTTGGGCGCACCGGATCGGAGTGATGCGGGCGAAGCGGCTGCTGCTCACCGGCGACTCGCTGACCGGGGCCGAGGCCGCCGAGTGGGGGCTGGCTACCGAGTCGGCGCCGGCGGCCGAGCTCGACGATCGCTTCGAGGCGCTGCTGGAGCGGGTCGCGCGGATGCCGGTCAACCAGCTGGTGATGATGAAGCTGCTGACCAACCAGGTCGCCTACGCGCAGGGGCTGCACGCGACGCAGCTGCTGGGGACCTTCTTCGACGGCATCACCCGCCACACCGAGGAGGGACACGCGTTCGTGCGCCGCGCCGCCGAGTCGGGGTTCAAGGAAGCGGTGCGGGAGCGCGACGAGCCGTTCGGCGACTTCGGCCTGCGCGGATTCGGGGTCGGGCAGTGAGCGAGGCCCGCGGCAATCCCGGCGTCACGGTGGAGGAGCTGAGGGGGCGGCTCGACGGAACCTTTCCCGGCGACCTCGGCATCGAGCCGCTGGAGATCGAGCTCGAGCGCTCGCGCGGCAGGCTGCTGGTCGACGCCCGCCACCTTCACCCCGGCGGCTTCGTGCACGGCGGCGTATGGGCCGCCCTCGCCGACACCGTCGCCGCCTGGGGGACGCTGCGAAACCTACCCCCGGGGCACGACTTCACCACCGTGGAGCTGAAGCTCAACGTGTTCGCCGCCGGCCACAGCGGCGACGAGCTGATCGCCACGGCCGAGCCCCGGCACATCGGCGGCCGCACCCACGTCTGGATCGTCGACATCCACCGCGGCGAGCGCCAGGTGGCGATGTTCACGCTTACGCAGTTTGTGATTGCGCCGGTTGAGTAAAGGGCCGCGAAACGAAGTGGAGCGGCACATACATGTCAGGCCGGCGAAGCCGGCCGCAAGTTATGCCGGGCTGCGTGAATGCTGCGACCGTACGCCGGCGCCGCGGAAGTCGTCGGCCAGCGCCGCGACCAGCCCGGGGAGGGCGCGCACCCGGCGCGAGAGGGAGATCTGCCGGGTGGCGCCGTTGCTGCGGGCCAGGTCGCGCACCAGCTCCAGCTCCGCCTCGCATCCGAGGTCCTGGGCGTGGGGGCGGCAGGCGATGACGAGGTCCTCGACCAGCCCGCCGACCGCGGTGCGCTGCTCGAGCTCGGGGTCGATCAGCTCGGCGTCGATTCCGTCGCGGGCCGCCAGAAAGCGGTTCTCGGCGATCACCGGGTCGAGGGTGACGATGGACTCGGCGACGTAGCCCTCCTCGGCCTCCAGCCGGGCGAGGCACTGGGTCAGCGCCACCAGCGCCGCCGTCTCCTCGATCCTCGTCTGCACGTCCATGATCCGGATCTCGACCGTGCCGAAGCGCGGCTGCGGGCGCACGTCCCACCAGAGGAAGGTCGGCTCGGGAATCGCGTCGCAGCGGATCAGCAGGTCGACGGCCTCGACCCAGGACTCATAGGACTTGAAGGCCTGCGGAATCCCGACCCGCGGGAAGGCCTGGAACAGCGGCGTGCGGGCGGAGGCGAGGCCGGTGTCACGGCCCTGCCAGAAGGGCGAGTTGGCCGACAGCGCCAGCAGCGTCGGCAGGTGCACCCGCATCCTGTTGGCGACCCGGATCGCGGTCTCGGAGTCGGGAAGCCCGATGTGGACGTGAAGGCGCGAAGGTGGGCTCGCGGCGGGCCAGCTCGCGCATCGACCCGTAGACGAACTGGTAGCGCTCGCCGGCCGAGACCGCGATCTCCTGCCAGATCGCGAACGGGTGGGTGCCGGCGCAGGCGGCGCGCAGCTCGACGCTGCGCAGCGTGTCCTCGAGGTGGCCCCGCAGGGAGCCCATCTCCGCGACCGCCGCCCCGACGCTCGGCGTGTACCCCGGTCTGCAGCTCCAGCGCTGAGCCGTGGGTCTCGGCGGTGGCCTGCTCGGCGACGTCGGAGGGGATGCGCGGCAGCACGGTCTCGCTGCGGTGGGCGAGCGACCAGGCGACCGGGCTCAGCAGCATCACCTCCTCCTCGATGCCGATCGTGTACGGCCCGAGCTCGTGGGGGCCGCACCACGTCGCCCACTCCGGAGATTCCCCGCGGCTCCATCATGCGAGCTCCTCGGCGGCTGCGCGGCTCGGCGCGCCGGCAGGCGGCGACGAATCCCTCGAACAGCGCCGTCTCGGTGCCGCGCTCGACCAGCAGCTCGGCGTGCCACTGCACGCCGACACAGAAGTCGCGACCCGGCGCCTCGACGCCCTCGATCGTCCCGTCCTGGGAGAAGGCGACCGCCCGCAGGCCGTCGCCGAGCTTTTCGATCCCCTGGTGGTGGAAGGAGTTGACCTCCAGCGCCTCGGCTCCGAGCAGCTCGGCCAGGTGGCTGTCGGGGTCGACCTCAACCGAGTGGCTCGGCTCCTCTCCGGGGGTGCTCTGGCGGTGCTCGATCCCGTGCTCGAGGTCGGGGAGGTGCTGCACGAGGGTGCCGCCGCGGACGACGTTCAGCGCCTGTGCGCCGCGGCAGATCGCCAGTATCGGCATCTCGCGGGCGTCGGCGCGGCCCGCTACAGCGAGCTCGAAGCGGTCGAGGTCGGGCTCGACCGGCCCCAGCTCCGGGTGCTCGCGGGCGCCGTAGCTCTGCGGGTCGAGGTCGGGCCCGCCGGAGAGGCAGATCCCGCTGATGCGGTCGAGCAGCGGGTGATCGCCCGCCCGTGTAGCGGCGGGATCACCACCGGGATGCCGCCGGCGAACTCGATCGCCCGCATGTAGGTGAGCCCGAGCGCCATCTCCACCCGCGGCGGCTCTCCCTGGGGAGTCTGCTGGACGGCCTCGGCGCGGCGCATCTCCGACGTCGTGACGCCGATCAGCGGCAGGTCGCCGCCGGGGACGCAGGTGCGGCCTTCTCACTCCATCACCCAGGTGTCCTTGCCGCCGCCGCCGAGCGAGCTGTTGACGTGCAGCGAGTCGGCCCGGGCGGCGTAGCGCGTCAGCGCAGCCGGGAAGCGCCGTGTAGCCGCCGACGGCGCGGACGATGAATGGCCGCAGGTCGACCCTGCGGGGCTCGAGCCGATCGCCGGCCGACCGTCGGGTGGGTGGAGAGGTCGACCTGCCGCTGGGCGATGAAGTCGTTGGGCCGCTTGCCGATCATCGCCGCCACACTGCCGGCGCCGCTCGGGGTCGGCGGACGAGAGGATCTCCACCTCGCCGCCCCCGAGGCCGCCGCGCGCCTTCACCACCATGCGGTCGAGGTCCTCCAGGACGGTCTCGCGGTCGCCGGGGCGGGTGAGGTCCAGAGTCGGCACCGAGGGAAGCATGGGCTCCTCTCCAAGATAGAACCGGATCATTGACTCCACATATGCATGGGCGAGCTTGTCGTCGGCGACTCCGGTGCCGAAGGCGTTGGCGACCGCGACCGTGCCCTGGCGGATCGGATCGCCGAGCAGCTCGCCCAGCGCCGTCAGCCCGCCATCGGGTTCGCTGAGCCGCTCCTCGTCGGTGCGCCTGTAGATCACGTCGACCGGGATCCGGACGCTCCCTGCTCCCGACCAGACCCGGCCGGCGGAGACCCTGAGGTCGTCGGCCGTGACCAGGGGGATGCCGAGCCGCCCGGCGAGCGAGTCGTGCTCGAACCAGCCGGCGCTTTGCGGCCCGTCGCTGAGCAGGACCACCCTCGGGTCCGCCCGGCCTTCGGGGGCGGCCCGCCACAGGGCCTCTCGCAGCAGCTCGATCGAGTCCTCGACCGGCTGCGGCCGGAAGCTTTCCAGCGCTGGCTCGGCGGCGAGCATCCGCCGCGCCTCAAGGGCGTAGGCGAGCCCGGAGGGGGAGCGTACGTTGTCCTCCAGCACCATCAGCCCGGCGCCCCGGTCGCGGACGGCGTCGGGGCCGGCGACGTGGATTGCGGTCCCGGCCGGGAACTCGACTCCCTGCATCAGCGGCTCATATAGGGGCGACTCGTCGATCAGCCGCGCGGGGCACCTCTCCCGCCTCGACTATCCGGCGAGACCCATAGACGTCGCGGACGAACTCGTCCAGCGCCGCGGCCCGCTGGACCAGGCCGGCCACGAGCTGGGTGCGCTCCTCCGCCGCCAGGAGCCGGGGCACCGGGTCGATCGGGAAGATCTCATCGCCCTCCGCGCTGCGGAAGCGAACCCCGTTGCGAGCTGAGGCCGCGCGCACCGACTCGGCGATCCGGGCTATTGAGCCGGCCTCGAGGTGGGCGATGAGGTCCTCGTAGGCGGGTCGCGGCTTTCCGGGCGCCGCAAAGGCCTCGTCGTGGCACTCGGGCAGCGGCGCGTACTCCGCCAGGGGCGAGGCCCGCAGCGGATCTGCGGTCGCGGTCATGGACCCAGACTAGGCGCCGCCGCCGCAGCGGTCATTGGACAGCTGGCCGAAATAACGAGGGACGGGTTGGCCAGTCGGCGGTGGGCGTCAGCTCTCCTCCTGCCCGCCCGGGGGCTCGATGTCCGGCTCCTCCAGCCGCTGGATGTAGGGAAGGCGCCAGATCAGGCTCGCGATCACCAGCCCGGCGGCCGCTGCGAGCAGGGCGAGGAACCACTGCCCGGCGCTGAGCAGGGTCAGCTCGAAGAACTCGCGCACCGGCGCCGCCGCCAGGCCGAGCGCGTACAGCGCACCCAGGCCCGCCACGAGGGCCAGCATGTAGCTCTGGATCGCGATGTGCTCGCGGCCGGGCCCGCGCTCGAGCAGGAGCACGAAGCACAGCCCGAGCACGATCAGGGTTGTGGTCGCAGCGGTGCGGCCGTCCTCGAGCGAGCCGCCGAAGACGGTGTCGACGAGAAAGAAGGAGGCGATCGAGGCGGCGGCGATCGCCAGCCCCGCCGGCACCGCAAAGGCGGCCAGGGCGCGTAAGAGCCGGCCGCGGTAAAGGGGCCCGTCGGAGGGCGCCAGCGCCAGCACGAAGGAAGGGATGCCGATCGTCAGCAGCGCGGCGACGGTGAGGTGGCGGGGCA
The DNA here is from genome assembly GCA_963724905.1 of uncultured Solirubrobacterales bacterium. GTDB lineage: Bacteria > Actinomycetota > Thermoleophilia > Solirubrobacterales > 70-9 > Mayfieldus. The sequence goes on along the minus strand of CAVRWD010000004.1, from coordinate 118,972 downwards.
GGAAGGGGAAGGCGAAGCCGGGCACCGCGACTAGCAGGATCAGGGCCGCCGCATAGATCGTCTTGGTGAGGTAGAGGCGGCCGAGGCGATGGATGTTGCGGGCGATGCGCCGGCCCTCGTCGACCGCCTGCGGCAGGCGCGAGAACTGGTCCTTGAGCAGGACGATGTCGGCGACGCCCTTGGTCACCTGGGTGCCGGAGCCCATCCCGACCGCGAGGCGCGCCTTCTTCAGCGCCGGCACGTCGTTGACCCCGTCGCCGATCATCGCCGTGAAGCGCCCGGCTCCCGAAAGCGCGCCGACCAGGTCGCTCTTCTGCTCCGGGCGAATGCGGCAGAAGATCGTGTTGCGCTTCGCCGCCTCGGCCAGCTCCGCCTTTCCCTCGGGGAGCTCGTGGCCCTCGATCACGCCGGCGTCCGCCGGCACGCCGACGCCGCGCGCGACCGCGGTCACGGTCTCGCGAGCGTCGCCGGAGATCAGCTTCAGGTCGACATCCTGCTCGCGCATCTGGGCGATCGTCTCCGCGGCGTCGGGGCGCAGCGTCTCCTCCAGCACCACCAGCGCCAGCGGCTGCAGCTGCGGCGGCGGCTCCGACGCCGGATCGCTGGGCAGCGAGCCGCTGGACTCGCCGAATGCGAGGACGCGGCGCCCGGCCTCGGTCTGCTGGTTAAGCGTGTTCGCGAGCACCGGCGGCAGCTCCAGCGCCCCCGCCTGCTGCAGGACGTCGGGGGCGCCGAGCACGTAGCAGCGGCCGTTCATCGCGACGCCGCTCCACTTCCACGACGAGGAGAAGGGGACTTCGGCGCTCACCTTCTCCGGCTCTCCCGGGTAGCTGTCGGCGATCGCCTGCAGGCTGCGGTTGCGATCCGGCGCGCTGGCGGCGAAGCGGGAGAGCGCGTCGTGGGCGGCGGCCTGATTCGCGGAGTCGGCGACCTCGACCGAGGCGAGCTCGAGCACCCCGTCGGTGAGCGTCCCGGTCTTGTCGACGCAGATCGTGTCGACGGCCGCCAGCGCCTCGGTGGCGCTCATCTGCTGCACGAGGGTGTCCTGGCGAGCCAGCCGCACCGCGGCGACGGCGAGGGTGACGCTCATCAGCAGCACCAGGCCCTCGGGAATCAGCGTGATCAGGCCCGCGGTCGCGGTCTGGGCGCCCTCGTCGAGCGGCGTGCTGCGGGCGCTGAGCGCGAAGATCAGGATCGCCGCCAGGGGCAGCATCAGGTAGGTGGAGGCGAGGATCACCTGGTTTACCTCCTCCTGCAGCGGCGATGGGGGATGGCGGAAGGCGCGCGCCTCGCCGGCGAGCTTGCCCGCGTAGCTGCGCTCGCGCACCGCGTCGACGACGTAGGTGCCCGAGCCGGCGATGCAGAACGAGCCCGAGAGGACGCGCTCGCCGCTGCCTTTGCGGATCCCCTCGCTCTCGCCGGTGAGAACCGACTCGTCGACGGTCAGCCCGCGCGAGCTCTCCACCTCGCCGTCGGCGACCAACTGGTCGCCGGGCTCGACCTTGATCAGGTCCCCGGGAACCACGTCCTCGGCGACGCAGCTCGGTCTCGCTGCCGTCGCGGATCGCCCGTGCCTTCGGCGCCACCAGGACCGCCAGCTGGTCGAGTACCTCTTTGGCCTTGGTCTCCTGGCGGATGCCGATGTAGCTGTTGACGATCGCGATCAGGCCGAAGAGCGCGTCGGCGAACAACCCCAGCGAGAGAACGACGATGAAGAAGATCCCGATGATCAGGTTGAAGAGCGTGAAGACGTTGCCCGCGACGATGCTTGCCACCGAGCGGCTCGAGGTCTCGGGGGGAGGGCCGAGCTGCTGCAGGCGTCTCGCGGCCTCGGCGCTGCTCAACCCCGCTTGCGCTGAATCTGCGCCCATGGACCATCTATACCGGAGCGCCCGCGCAGGGCGGCTCCGGCGTCCCGCGCCGCTACCATCGCCACCCGTTCGGGTTGGGTAGCCAGGCGATGCGAACACTTCTCACAGCCACGGCGACGCTGGTCGCCGCGCTGGCGCTCCTGCCGGCCGCGGCGGGCGCTCAGCTGCAGGAAGGCAACATCGTCGTCGTCGACCCCAACGCCTACGGCGGCGACGGCGGCCTGATCGCGGTCGATCCCGTGACCGGCGGACAGACCATCGCCTCCAACAGCGCCACCTCGGCCCAGGACCTTTTCCGCGACCCGACCGGGATCGCCTTCGCGCCCGATGGCACTTTCATCGTCGCCGACCCACTCGCATTCGGCGGCAGCGGCGGCCTGATCCGCGTCGACCCGAGCACCGGGCAGCAGACGCCGCTCTCCAACAACGACATCTCCTTCGCCAACCTCTTCGTCGATCCGGTCGGCGTCGCCGTCGCGCCCTCGGGCAACCTCGTAGTCGCCGATTCCGGCGCGAGCGGCGGCAGCGGCGCGGTGATCGCAGTCGACCTGATCAGCGGCCAGCAGTCGCTCGTCTCCAGCAACGCCGCCTCGGCGCTTGACCTCTTCGTCGACCCGTTCGGGATCGCGGTCGAGCGCAGCGGCACGGTGCTCGTCGCCGACCCCGAGACCCCGGCTCCCGTCTCCGCGGGCGAGGGAGCGGTGATCGCGGTCGACCCGGTCACCGGGGACCAGAAGCTGGTGACCAGCAACGACAGCTCCAATGCCGACCTGTTCGCAGACCCGCGCGGGATCGCGATCGAGACCCCGGGCACGCTTCTGACCGCCAACACCTCCACCGACCCGGCGGCGACCGGGGTCATCCTCGTGAGCCGTTTCAGCGGCCAGCAGTACGGTCTCTCCACCGACGGAGAGCTCGTGACACCGACCGGGATCACCGTCGACCTCGACGGAAAAGCGCTGGTCGCTGACTCTGCCGCGTTTGGGGGCGCCGGGGGCCTGTTCCGCGTCGACACCGTCACCGGCGCCAGGAGCACCGTCGCCGGCAACCCGGCACTGCCTGGCGCCCCCTTTGAGGACCCCAGCGGAGTGGTCGTCGTCCCGCCCACCTGCCTGGGGCTCTACGCGACGATCTCCGGCACCGACGCCGCCGATGTTCTGACGGGCACCCCCGGGCCGGACGTCATTGCCGCGCGCGGAGGCGACGACATCGTCAACGGCGAGGGCGGCGCCGACCTGATCTGCGGCGAGGACGGCCGCGACCGGCTGATCGGCGAGGACGGCAGGGATCGCGTCCTTGGGGGTGGGAGTGGCGACGTGATCCTCGGCAAGAAGGGCCGCGACGTCGTCAAGGGCGAGCGCGGCAACGACAAGATTGATGGCGGCAAGGGCAACGACCGCCTGGTCGGTCAGCAGCGGCGCGACAACCTCGTCGGCGGCAAGGGCCGCGACCGCCTCAACGGCGGGCCCGCACGCGACAAGCTGACTGGCGGCCCGGGCCGCGACAGGCTGCGCGGAGGCCCCGGCAAGGACACCCAGAAGCAATAGGCGCCGCCGCCTGGGCTTCGCCCCGCACCGTTCGCCTTCGGCTCACTGACCAGCCGAGCGGGCGGCGATATATGGTGGGCCTGATGGCGCTGAAGCTAGGTCTCAACCTCGGCTACTGGGGGATCGGCCCCCGCGGCGAGGACGCGATCGAGGTCGTCCGCCACGCCGAGGGCCTGGGTTACGAGTCGGTGTGGGTGGCGGAGTCCTACGGATCCGACGTGGTCAGCGTGCTCGCCTGGTTCGCGGCCCAGACCGAGAAGATCAAGCTCGGCGCGGCGATCATGCAGGTCCCCGCACGCCCTCCGGCAGCAGCCGCGATGGCCGGCTGCACGATCGATGCCCTCTCGGACGGGCGCTTCATCTTCGGCTTCGGGCCCTCCGGCCCGCAGGTCTCCGAAGGCTGGTACGGGGTCCCCTACGCGAAGCCGTGGGGCCGCACCCGCGAGTACGTCGAGGTGGTGCGCCAGATCGTCGCCCGTGAGGGCCCCCTCGACCACCAGGGCGAGCACTACCAGCTGCCGCTGCCCGACGGCGAGGGCAAGGCGCTGAAGCTCAACTTCCATCCTGTCCGCAACGAGATCCCGATCTTCCTTGGGGCGATCGGCCGCAAGTCGGTCGAGCTGGCGGCCGAGATCGCCGACGGCTGGATCCCGATCTTCTCCAACGCCGAGGCCTTCGAGGACGCCTGGGGCGAGCACCTCGAGGCGGGTTTCGGCAAGAGCGGGCGCAGCCGCGACGACCTCGAGATCTCGCCCACCCTTCAGGTCGCGATCGACGGCGACCTCAACGCCGCACGCGGGATCGTCAAGGCGGGCCTGCTCCTCTACTTCGGCGGCATGGGCAGCCGCAAGACCAACTTCTACGTCGACCTCGCCCACCGCTTCGGCTTCGGCGAGGTCGCCGACGAGGTGCAGAGCAAGTTCCTCGACGGCGACCGCGAAGCCGCCTACGAGGCGATTCCCGACGAGGTCGCCGACGCGACCTCGCTGGTCGGCACCGAGGAGCAGGTCGCGGCGCGCATCGAGCGCTACCGCGAGGTCGGCGTCTCGCGGCTGATCGTCTCGCCGGTCCAGGGGGACACCGCCGAGCGCGCGCACACCCTGGAGAGGCTTGCGGAACTGGTCGGCGCCAAGGCGGCCGCCTGAGCCCGATCGCGTAGGCTGCGCGACCTTCGGATGAAGATCGGGGTTCCGAAAGAGTCTGCCGAGGGAGAGCGCCGCGTGGCGCTGATCCCCGACGTTGTCTCCTCGCTTCGCAAGTCGCGAGCTCGACGTCGCGGTCGAGTCGGGGGCCGGCGATGGTGCCGGGCACCCCGACGAGGAGTACTCCGAGGCTGAGGCCGAGGTCGGCGCCGGCGACGCGGCCTGGGGGGCCGACGTCGTCCTGCGGGTCGCCGTCCCCAGCGCCGAGGAGATCGGCCGGGTCGGCAAGGACAAGGTCCTGATCGGGCATCTCGCGCCGCTGACCTCGCCCGAGACCACGAAGGCGCTCGCGGGGGCCGGCGTGACCAGCTTCGCGATGGAGGCGATCCCGCGCATCACCCGCGCCCAGGCGATGGACGCGCTCAGCTCGCAGGCCAACGTCGCCGGCTACGCGGCGACCCTGCTGGCGGCGCGCGAGGCGGGGCGCTTCTTCCCGATGATGACCACGGCGGCGGGCACCGTGGCCCCGGCCAAGGTGCTCGTCCTCGGCGCCGGGGTCGCCGGCCTGCAGGCGATCGCGACCGCGAAGCGGCTGGGGGCGATCGTCTCCGGCTTCGACATCCGCCGCGCCGCCTGGGAGCAGATCGCGAGCCTCGGCGGCCGGCCGCTGGAGCTCGACTTCATCCCCGACGCCGAGGGGGAGGGAGGCTACGCCCGGCCGCTCACCGATGAGGAGAACGAGCAGGTCCGCGAGGCCCTGACCGAGAACGCCGCCAAGCAGGACGTGATCATCACCACCGCCCAGATCCCGGGCCGCCCGGCCCCGCTTCTGATCACCGCCGACGCGGTGCGGGGCATGCAGCCCGGCTCGGTGATCGTCGACATGGCGGCCGACTCGGGCGGCAACGCCGAGCCCTCCGAGCCGGGCAAGACGGTCGACGTCGACGGCGTGAAGGTGATCGGGCCCTCGAACCTGCCCAGCGAGATGGCGACTCACGCCTCACAGCTCTACGCCAAGAACATCGAGAACCTGCTGAAGCTGATGGTCGACGAGGACGGCAGCCTGAAGCTCGACTTCGAGGACGAGATCATCGCCGGCGCCTGCATCACCCACGAGGGCGAGATCCGCCACGAGCGCGCCAAGGAAGTCGCCGAGGGAGGGGGAGGCTGATGGACCTCGCAACCGAGTTCGTGATCTTCGTCCTCGCCGCATTCGCCGGCTTCGCCGTGATCTCCAAGGTGCCGACCACGCTGCACACGCCGCTGATGTCGCAGACCAACGCGATCCACGGGATCGTCCTGCTCGGCGGCCTGATCGTGATCGGGTCGCCCACGACACCCTCGATCAGGTGATCGGGGTGATCGCGATCGCCTTCGGGACGATCAACATCGTCGGCGGCTTCCTGGTCACCGACCGGATGCTGGGGATGTTCACGCGCAAGCCGAAAGAGGTGGTCGAGGCCTCGGCCGAGCCCGAGGACGGCGAGGCGCCAGAGAGCGAGGAGAAGGCCTGATGCCGCTCGCCCTGGCCAGCCGACTCCGACGCGATCACGGCGCTCTACATCGTCGCCTTCTCGCTCTTCATCTACGGGCTGATGCAGGGCACCCACCCGACGACCGCCAAGCGCGGCAACCTGATCGCCGCCGGGGGAATGGCGATCGCCGTCGTCGCGACGCTGCTGCGCGACGACGTCGGCAACTGGGGCCTGATCGTCGCCGGCCTCGCGATCGGGACCGCGGTCGGGGTGCCCGGCGGCGCGCCAGGTGAAGATGACCGCGATGCCGCAGATGGTGGCGCTGTTCAACGGCGTCGGCGGCGGCGCGGCGGCGCTGATCTCGTGGTCGGAGTTCCGCCACCAGCTCGAGATCGGGTCCTCGATCCCGCTCGACATCATGATCCCGATCCTCTTCTCGGCGGTGATCGGGTCGGTCTCCTTCTGGGGCTCGAACATCGCCTTCGCAAAGCTTCAGGAGCTGGTCTCCGGGCGGCCGATCCTGCTCCCCGGCCAGCACATCTTCAACGGGATCCTGCTGGCGGCGATCCTCGCCGCCTGCGTCTCGCTGTCGATCAACCACGACGACCCCTCGCAGGCGATCTTCATCGGCGTGCTGATCGGCTCCGCGGTGCTCGGCAACCTCTTCGTGCTGCCGATCGGCGGCGCCGACATGCCGGTGGTGATCTCGCTGCTGAACGCGTTCACCGGGCTCGCCGCCGCGGCGGCCGGGTTCGCGCTCGACAACGTCGTGCTGATCGTCGCCGGGACCCTGGTCGGCTCCTCGGGAACGATCCTCACCCTGGAGATGAGCGAGGCGATGAACCGCTCGGTCGCCAACCTGCTCTTCTCCGGGTTCGGGGCGCCCTCGGCGGTCGGGCGGCGAGGACGGGGAGCAGCGCGACTACAAGTCGATGGGCGCCCAGGACGCCGCGATCGCGCTCGCCTACGCCGACCAGGTCGTCGTCGTGCCCGGCTACGGGATGGCCGTCGCCCAGGCCCAGCACGCGGTCAAGGAGATGGCGAACGAGCTCGAGGCGAAGGGGGTCAGCGTCAAGTACGCGATCCACCCCGTCGCTGGGCGGATGCCGGGGCACATGAACGTGCTGCTCGCGGAGGCCGACGTCCCCTACGAGCAGCTGCGCGAGATGGATGAGGTCAACCCCGAGATGCCGCAGACCGACGTCGCGCTGGTGATCGGCGCCAACGACGTCACCAACCCGGCGGCGAAGGACAACGCCGACAGCCCGATCTACGGGATGCCGATCATCGAGGTCGACCAGGCCCAGCAGGTGATCGTCATGAAGCGCTCGATGAGCCCCGGCTTCGCCGGCATCGACAACGACCTCTTCTACCACGAGAAGACCTCGATGCTGTTCGGCGACGCGAAGGCGTCGGTGGGCGAGATCACCGGAGAGCTCGGGAACCTCTAGCCCGGCCGCGGTCAACGCTTCGCGCTTGCCGCGCACCTGGCGCCGGTGGCGCAGCACCAGGGGCGCCACGTAGCCGATCAGCGGCTCCGACTCCGAGGAAGATCAGCAGGATCGCGATCAGCGGCGCCCGTGGTCTCGACGAACAGCACGTCGACCTCGACCTCCTGGGAGTTCTGCAGCGCCACGATCGCCACCAGCGCGACCAGGATCCCGACGATCCAGACGCGCCAGTTGGTCCCCTTGCTCTGCTCGTTCACCGCGGCCATCTCCTCCGCGGTGACGATACCCGCACAACCTGCGCGCCACACGTGACGATCGCCGCTGCAAGCGTCGTCGCGTGGCGGCATCTCCCAGAGCCCGCCGCGAGCGCGGCCAGGCGACGCCCGAGTGGGTCGCCCTGCTGCTGCTCATGGCACTGCTGTTCCTGGCCGCGTTCGCGAAGCTCGAGCCGCTGCGGCTCGGGCTCGCTCTGGCGCGGGCGATCGGCTCGAGCCTGCTCTGCGCGGTGCGCGTGGCCGACACCTGCGGCGAGGGCTCCGAGCTCGATGCCGCCTACGGCGACGAGCTGGCCGCGGCGGTTCGCCGCCATGCGCCCGACCTTCCTCTACGAGCGGGGGATGCGGGCGCTGCCGGTCGACTTCCGCAGCTGCCGCTCCGCCGCCTGCTCCGACGGGCGCAGGCGAGGGGCAGGTCTGGCGCTCGCACAGCGGCGAGCCGGCGACCGCGTTCGTGCACGTCGATCGACTGCCGGTCCGGCTCGCGAGCCCGGCCGGGCGGCGGACTGCTCGGCGCGCGGCCGGCAACGTCTACCTCCAGTACTGGTTCTACTACCCGGAGAGTGCCACCCTGCGCGGCGTCCCCGTCGCGGGGCGCCGCGGCCACCACGACGACGACTGGGAGAGCGTCCAGGTGCGCATCGGCCCGGCGGCGATGCCGACACCCGCGCCTCCTCCCACCACGGCTACAACCACGGCGGCGGCGCGGCCAACTGGGGCTCCGATGCCGGCATCGGCCCGCTGAACGCCGTCGCCGAGGCGGTCGGCGCGCGGACGCACGGGCGGATGGGGCCCGGCGAGCGGCTTCTCTTCGTCTCCGGCGGCAGCCACGCCGGCAAGGCCCGCGGCGAGCCGCTCCGCTACCCGCGCTCACGCCGGCGAGCCGGCTGCGGCTGATCCCGCTCGAGTCGCTTGCCGCCGGCGACCGCCACCGCGCTTCGCGGTCACGCCGCCGTGGCTGAAGGGGTCTGGCGGGACCCGGAGGCGGAGGGAACCGGTTGACGTCAACGCTTCGCGGCCCGAACTACCGCGGCGGCATCCGCAGCGCGCCGTCGAGGCGGATCGTCTCGCCGTTGATCATCGGGTTGCGCGACGATCTCCAGCGCCAGGGAGGCGAACTCCTCGGGCTCGCCCAGGCGGCTGGGGAAGGGGATCTCGGCGCCGAGCGCGTCGCGGCGCTCCTGCGGCAGCGCCGCCAGCATCGGCGTGTCGAAGGTGCCGGGCGCGATCGTCGCCACGCGGATCCCGCGCGAGGCCATGTCGCGCGCGGCCGGCAGCGTGAGGCCGACGACGCCGGCCTTCGAGGCGGCGTAGGCGACCTGGCCGATCTGCCCGTCGAAGGCGGCGATCGAGGCGGTGTTGACGCAAACGCCGCGCTCGCCATCCTCGTCCGGCTCGTTCTCGTTCATCGCCTCGCAGGCAAGCCGCAGCACGTTGAAGGTGCCGATCAGGTTGACCGTGATCACCTTGGTGAAGATGCTCGAGGTCGTGGGGCCCCTGCTTGCCGGTCACCCGCTGCGCCCAGCCGATGCCGGCGCAGCAGACCGAGATCCGCAGCCCGCCCTCGGCCCCGGCCGCGGTATCGACCGCGGCCTTGACCGCATCGGTGTCGGTGACGTCGGCCTCGGCGAAGCTGGCGCGCTCGCCGAGCTCGCCCGCCAGCTGCTCGCCCTGCTCGGCGTTGAGGTCGGCGATCACGACGCTGGCGCCCGGCTCCGTGCAGGGCCCGGACGGTCGCCTCGCCGAGCCCCGAGGCCCCGCCGGCGACCAGCGCGATGCTCCTTCGACGTTCATCGCGGCGGCACCCTAATGGACGCTTCAGTGATCGTTGTTCACAAGCGGCCGAGCCGGCCGCTATAGGGTTTGCGCATCGCTCCAGAGGTGACTGCAGGCACCAAGGAGGGGATCGCCGACCCGGCTGGCGGAGGCGCGCGAGCGCACCCTGCTGCTGCTCGAGCCGCTCGACGACGAGCAGCTCAACCGCGTCTACTCGCCGATCCTCAGCCCGCTCGCCTGGGACCTCGGCCACATCGCCAACTTCGAGGAGCTCTGGCTGGTGCAGAGGATCGGCGGCCGCGAGCCGCTGCGCGGCGACGCTCGGCCGCTTCTACGACGCGATCGAGAACCCGCGCAAGACCCGCGGCGAGCTGCCGATCCTGCGCGACGCCGAGCTCCGCGCCTACCTGGAGGAGGTGCGCGAGCGCACGCTCGAGGTGCTCGAGGAGACCGAGATCGAGGACACCGACGACCCGCTGCTGCGCGACGGCTTCGTCTACGAGATGCTGCTCGCGCACGAGCACCAGCACAACGAGACGATGCTGCAGCTGCTGCAGATGGTCGAGCGCTACGAGCCTGTCGAGCGCGAGCCTCTGCCCGCCGGCGACCCCGCCGCGAGCGGAAGCCGAAGCTCGAGCACGCGGCGGGCCCAGAGCATGGTCCTCGTCGAGGGTGGCGCGCACGAGATCGGGGCCGGGCGAGGAGGGCTTTGCCTACGACAACGAGCGACCCCGGCACGAGGTTCGACTCGACTCCTTCTGGATCGACCGCACGCCGGTCACCAACGGGCGCTATGCCGAGTTCGTCGAGGAGACCGGCGCCGAGCCGCCGATGTACTGGCAGCGCGATGGCGAGGGCGGCTGGGTGCGCACGCGCGATGGGCCGACCCGAGCCGCTCGACCCCGCTCACCCCGTCGATCCACGTGAGCTGGCAACGACGCCGACGCCTTCGCCCGCTGGGCCGGCAAGCGGCTGCCGACCGAGCAGGAGTGGGAGGCCGCCTGCGCGGGCGCCGACCCCGAGCGCGCCAACCTCGACCAGCTCGCCTTCGGCACCGCCCCCGCCGGCGCCTACGGCGACGGGGCCGCCGACTGCGGCGCCGTGCAGATGCTCGGCGACGTCTGGGAGTGGACCTCCTCCGACTTCCTCGCCTATCCCGGGCTTCGAGGCGTTTCCCTACGCCGAGTACTCCGAGGTCTTCTTCGGCGACGACCTACAAGGTGCTGCGCGGGGGCGCCTGGGCGACGCGGCGCAACGTGATCCGTCCCAGCTTCCGCAACTGGGACCTGCCCGAGCGGCGCCAGATCTTCGCCGGCCTGCGCTGCGCCAAGGACGCCGACTGAACCGAACCGAGGCGCGGCTCGTTACCCCAGACCAGACCCGCCCAGCAAGCTCCATCGAATCCAGACGACAGCCGACCGCGTGAGCATCGACGTCCGCCTGCCCGCGGGCGGCCCGCTGTCGGGCATGGCCGCCGACGTGCGCGCCGGGCTGACCCGGCCCTTCAAGGAGCTCTCGCCGCGCTACTTCTACGACGAGCGCGGCTCGCAGCTGTTCGAGGAGATAACCCGGCTGCCCGAGTACTACCCGACCCGCTGCGAGCGCGAGATCCTGCAGACGGACGCGGCCGCTGATCTGCGACGCCGCCGAACGCGCCCGCGACCTTGATCGAGCTCGGCTCCGGCTCGGCCGAGAAGACCCGCGTGCTGCTCGACGCGATGTGCGGCGCCGGCTGCCTTCAGACCTACTGCCCGGTCGACATCTCCGAGGAGATCACCCGCGATACCGCCGAGCGGATCGCCGGCGAGTACGAGCGGATCTGCGGTCCGCGGCCTGGTCTGCGACTTCGAGCTCGACCTCGAGCGCATCCCCGTCGCCGGCGCCGCGGCTGATCGCCCTGCTCGGCGGCACGATCGGCAACTTCGCGCCCCAGCAGCGGGCCGGGTTCCTGCGCCGGGTCGCGAACCTGCTCGGCCCCGAGGACTCCTTCCTGCTCGGCACCGACCTGGTCAAGGACCGCGCGACGCTCGAGGCCGCCTACAACGACTCGCCGGGGTGACCGCGGAGTTCAACAAGAACGTGCTCGCAGGTCCTCAACCACAGGCTCGGCGCCGACTTCGACCTCGACTCCTTCGAGCACGTCGCCCGCTGGGACCCCGAGAACCTCTGGATCGACATCCGCCTGCGCTCGCTGGTCAACCAGGTCGTCGACGTGCGCTCGCTCGAGCATGCGGGCCGCCTTCTCGGCCGGGGAGGAGATGCGGACCGAGATCTCGACCAAGTTCGCGCGCGATGGCCTCGAGGGGATCTACGCCGAGGCGGGCCTGCGAGCTCACCGACTGGTGGACCGACGCCGAGGGCCTCTACGCGCTCTCGCTGGCGCGGGCGCTGAATCTAACTCGGAGCTCAAGGCCTCGATCAGCTCGCCGAGTCGCTCCGGCGGCGCGATCGGCAGCAGTACCGGCAGCGTCACCCCGCCCTCGACGAAGGCGCCGAGCCGCTCCTTGATCTGCTCCGGGGTGCCGAACAGGAACACGTCCTCGATCAGCTCCCAGGGCGCCGCCGCGACCGCGCGCTCGCGGTCGCGCTCCTCCCAGGCCTCGCACATCTCGGCGATCTCGTCGCCGTAGCCGAGCCAGCGGAAGAACGCGGCGTAGACGGGCACGGTCCCGTAGGAGGCGAACATGAAGCGGGCCAGCGGCTCGACCTCCTCGCGGCTCGCCCGGCAGGCAGAAGAACCGGCACAGCAGCTCGAAGCCCTCCGGGCGCCGTCGAGCTGCTCGACCACCTTCGGCAGCCCGGCGAGCGGCAGGTAGTTGGTGAAGGCGCCGTCGGCCTTCTCGACCGCAAGCTTGAGCATCTTGCCGCGCAGCGCCGCGACGACGATCGGCACCCGCTCGGCCGGCGCCTGCTCGAGCTTGAAGCCGGTCTCGGTTCGCTCGCCGTCAAGCGCCGTGCGCAGAAAGTCGATCGACTCCGAGACCCGGGTCAGCGGGCGCGAGAACTCGGTCGCGTTCCAGCCCGCGACGATGCGGTCCGAGGAGGCGCCGATCCCGAGCGCGAAGCGGCCGCCCGAGCCGTCGGCGAGCGCTGCGGCCTGCTGGGCGAGCAGCGCCGGGCCCCGCGGTCATCACGCCGACGATCCCGGTGCCGAGCCGCACCCGCTCGGTCCAGGCCGCGGCGAGGGCGAGCGGCGTGAAGCCGTCGGGCCCGTTTGTCTCGCCCGACCAGAGGTCGGTGTAGCCGGCGGCCTCGGCGCGGCGCACCAGCTCCTCGTGCTCGGCCAGCGGCAGCGCCGGCAGCGGCAGCGTCAGTCCCCAGCGATCCTCAGCCATTGGGCTCGCGCTCGGCCGACTCAGCTCCTTGTACCAGCCTCGCGCTCACCGGCCGCACCCTAAGCGCAGGTGCGGGCATCGGATAGGCTCGCGCCCGTGCACGCGCAGAAGGAGATGCGCCTCGAGCGCACCGAGCTGGTCGGGCTCCTCTCGGCGGCGCTGCTGCGTGATCAGCCTTTTCCTGCCCTGGTTCTCGCTCACCGACACGCCGGAGCGGGTCGCAGCAGGGGGCCTGGGTCTGCGGCGTGCGGCGAGTACAGCTGCACCGGCTGGGCGACCTTCCCGATCGCCCGCTGGCTGCTCTGGTCGCCGCCGCCGCGGCGCCGGTGATCCTCACCTACTTCATCCTCACCAGCCAGAGGGGCCAGTACCCGACCGGCGAGTTCGACGATGACCGTCGGCTTGGCGGTGATCGTCCTGGTCGGCTACAACGGCCTGATCGCAAAGCCGGGCGGAGCCGGCCAGTTCGGGGTCAGCCTCGACGCCCGGCTACTTCCTCGCCATCCTCGCCGGGCTCATCATGACCATCGCCGGCGCCCTGCGCTCGCTGGAGTCGGGCGGCGGCGCGCAGCGAAAACCGCCCGGCGACCTTCTGACCTGAGCGCTCCGCGATGGGAGTGATCTCCCAGGACGTCCGCTCGGGCGCCAAGCCGGACCGCAACCTCGCGCTGGAGCTGGTCCGGGTCACCGAGGCCGCGGCGCTGGCCGCGGCGCGCTGGGTCGGCCGCGGCGAGAAGGAGGCGGCCGACCAGGCGGCGGTCGACGCGATGCGGCTGATGCTGCACACGGTGCCGATGGACGGCATGGTCGTGATCGGCGAGGGCGAGAAGGACGAGGCGCCGATGCTCTACAACGGCGAGAGCATCGGCGACGGCAGCCCGCCGGTGGTCGACATCGCCGTCGACCCGCTCGAGGGGACGCGGCTGACCGCCCAGGGGGCGCCGGCGGCGCTCTCGGTGATCGCGCTGGCCGAGCGCGGGTCGATGTTCGACCCCGGCCCCTGCGTCTACATGGAGAAGCTCGCCGGCGGCCCGCAGATCGCCGACTGCCTCAGCCTCGACGTCCCGCTCACCGAGGTGATCGCCAAGGTCGCCGAGCGCAAGGGGGTGGGGGTCGGCGACATCACCGTGATCATGCTCGACCGCGAGCGCCACGACGACGCGATCGCGGAGATCCGCGAGGCGGGGCGCGGATCCGCTTCATCACCGACGGCGACGTCTCGGCGGCGCTGCAGGCGGTGACCGAGTCGCGCGGGGTGGACCTGCTCTGGGGAATCGGCGGCACGCCCGAGGGCGTGCTCTCCGCCGCCGCGATCAAGTGCCTCGGCGGCCAGATGCTGGGCCGGCTCTGGCCCCGCGACGACGAGCGAGCGCGAGGCGGCGGTCGAAGGCCGGCTACGACCTCGACCGAGGTCCTCGACGTCGATCGCCTGGTCGGCGGCGGCGACGTCTTCTTCGCCGCCACCGGGGTCACCGACGGCGACCTGCTCGACGGCGTCCGCTACCTCGGCGACGGGCACGCCAGCACCGAGTCGCTGGTGATGCGGTCGCGCTCGGGCACGGTGCGCACGGTGCAGGCCCGCCACGACCGCCCGAAGCTGCGCGAGATCACCGGCTCGGAGATCTACGGCTGAGCTATCGGACGTATGGCCTCCTGACGTGGGATCGAACCCAACGATCGCGATCGCCGGCGCGACCGGCTACATCGGCGGCCTGCTGGCTCGAGCGCCTGCTCGATGAGGGCGTTGCGGTGCGCGTCCTGGCAAGGCGGCCGGAGGCCGAGCGCGGCGCTGCAGCTGAAAGTCAAGGGGGCGGAGGTGCGCCGTGCCGACGTGCTCGAGCCCTCGACCCTGGGCCCGGCCCTGGAGGGCGTCTCGGTCGCCTATTACCTCGTTCACTCGATGGGCGCGGGTCCGGCGGCGGGTTCGCGGAGCGCGACCGCAAGGGCGCCGTCGAACTTCGGCGCGGCGGCAGCGGAGGCGGGTGTGCAGCGGATCGTCTACCTGGGCGGGCTGGGGGAGGGGTCCGAGCACCTCTCCAGCCGCCACGACACCGCCCGAGCGCTGGGTGAGGGCGGCGTGCCGGTGACCTACTTCCGCGCCGCGGCCGTGATCGGAGCCGGCAGCGAGTCCTTCCGAACGATGCTGTACCTGGTCAGGCGCCTGCCGGTGATGGTCACTCCGCGCTGGGCCTCGACCCGCACCCAGCCGATCGCGATCGACGACGTCATCGCCTACCTCGCCCAGGCCCGCGACCTCGACGGCGCCGCCGGGAGAGAGGTGCGAGATCGGCGGCCCCGACGTCACCACCTACTCGGGGATGATGGACCTGTCTCGCCCGCGAGATGGGCCGCCGGCCGCCGCTCCAGATCCCGGTCCCGGCGCTCACCCCTGGCTCTCCTCGCTCTGGATCGGCCTCGTGACGCCGGTCGACGCGGAGATCGCCCGGCCGCTGGTCGAAGGCCTCTCCACCGAGACCGTCGTCGGGGACGCGTCCGGGATGGCGCTCTTCGACGTCGAGCCGACGCCGCTCGCGGATGCGATGCAGGCGGCGCTTCGCGAAGCGGCCTAGCGCTCCAGCTGCGCCGAGCGGCGCTAGAGCTCGAGCTCGGCGAGCGAGCGCAGAAAGCCGCGTGTGACCAGCACGTGGATTCGCAGCTGGGTTGCGGCGTAGAAGCGTGAGCCCATGCGCGCGAAGGGGCCGCTCCCGCGCAGCAGCGGATAGAAGTTCTCCACCTCGGCCCGCACCAGCACCCGGTCCGCGCGCCAGGCGGCGGACTACGGATCCGCAGGTGCCCCGCGCCCGCGCGCCGCGACCAGCAGCCCGCGCTCGATCGGCCAGGTGACCTGGCCGAAGCCGAGGCCCGTGTCGTAGTCGGGGCGCGAAAGCGCAGCAGGACCAGATGCGGCGGTGCGACCAGCACGATGCTGCGCGACCCGCGCCCGTAGGCGACCCGCAGCAGGCCGAGCGAGATCCGGCCCAGATACTCCCAGTAGGCGCGGGCGAGCCGCTCGAGCTGCTCGAGCCGTCCAGAGCCGCTCCAGGAGCTCGGGTGCGAGCACGACCTCGGCCTCCTGGACCGAGCCCAGCGGGCCGATCGGGCCCACCGGGCGGCTCTGGCGCTCGGGCAGCAGCTCGACCTCGGGCTTCGCCCCGCCGCTGGGAGATTCTGGCTGCGCCGCGCTCAAGCCTTGGCGTCTGGGACCGGCCCGACCTCGCGCAGCGATCCGGTGTCGTGGATCTCGTGGCGCAGCGCGTTGATCACCGCCCCGGCGAGCAGCGCGAGGCTGAGCGCGTAGAACCAGAACATGGCGATCAGGACGAAGCCCAGCGTCGACCCGAACTGGCTCAGGCTGGAGACGTTGGAGAGGTAGAAGGGAAAGACCCAGTTCGCGAGGCCGGTGGTGGCGGTGACGAACAGCGCGCCGGGCCAGACGGCGCGCCAGGGCATGTGGCCCTTCGGCACCGCCCAGAAGATCACGCAGCAGATCAGGAAGGTCAGCGACAGCGTGGCGAGCAGGAGCAGCGCGCTGGCCAGCCCCTGGACCTCGTCGAGCCCCAGCGGCAGCTCGTCGGTGCTCGAGATCAGCGCTCCCTCCAGGGTCGGCAGGGCGACGCTGGCGGCGAGGAAGGCGACGACGACGATCAGCATCACGAACGAGAAGCGCTTCTGCTCGACCCAGCCGCGGCACTCGACGTGGTAGATGCGGCAGAAGGCGGTGTCCATCGCGCCCCAGAACGAGGCCCCGATCCACAGGGTCGCGACCGCGGCGACGATCCCGATCGTGGTCGAGTTCTCGCGGATCCGCCGAGCATGTCGGTCAGCGTCTCCTGCTCGGCCTCGGGGAAGAGTCGCTGCGAGGTCGAGCAGGACGCTGCTCTCGACAGAGGGGCTGCTGAGCAGCTGGCCGAAGACGAAGAGGACCAGCAGCGCGAACGGGAACACCGCCAGCATCAGGTTGTAGGCGACCATCGCCGAGAGCCCGGTGACGTTCTCGCGGTAGGCGCGCTCCCAGAAGGCGCGCAGGAAGTAGCGCAGCCGGTGCTCGCGCGGCGAGCGCGCGTCGCTGCCGCTGCCGGGGGGCGGTCCGCGGCCTCGGCACACGGCGGCCGCGAGCGGCCATCAGCGTCGCCCCACGACCTTCCCGAGGCCGCCGATCGCGCGGCCGGCGAGCTTCAGGCCCACTGCGGCTGTGCCCCGCGGCCGATGCCCGACGCCGGCGCGGGCGATCCGCTCGAGCTCGCCGGGCTGCGGCGCGGCTGCGCGGCTGCGAGGGCGGCGGTGGGCGAGCGCAGCCCGTTGCTCGGCGGCGGCCTTGGCGCCGGCGCGACGCGGGCTCTTGATGCCGGGACGGCGCCGTGGCAGGCTTCCCAGAACGTCCTGGCTCGTCGTCGGGGTCAGCCATCAGGGCCTCTGGCCAGGCGACGCTCACGGGAACCGAGCGTAACAAGCCGCCGGATGCCCGGGGCACCGTACTCGACGCAACGGTGACTCTCGGGGCCGCCGGATTCTTGACTTCACAAACTGAAGCGCGTATTATCCGAACACACGTTTGAGCGCAAAGAGCAGCCGGCCGTACCGGCAAGAGCAGCAAAGTCGCGGATCCGCATTCAGCGGTCCGCGTTTTTGAGTCTCTAGGGCGGTTGGAACGGCGAAGCCGGGGAACCGGGACACGAGGCGCCCGGGACAAAGAGCGAATAAGGGAAAAGCGATGCTGGTAGCAGAACTTCAGGAGCTTGAAGAAGTAAAGGGCCTGGTCACCAAGGGCCAGCAGTTCGGCGTGCTGACCTTCGGCGACGTGGCGAGCGCGGTCTCCGAGGTCGACCTCGACGAGTCCGACGTCGAGGACCTCTACGGGCACATCGAGCGCCAGGGCATCGAGCTGGTCGAGGACGTCGACCCGGCGCAGAAGACCGCCGCCCGACGCCGAGCCGCAGCGACGGCAAGCGGGGCAGGCGCCGCCAGAAGCCGGCGCTGGACCTGAAGCCGGACATGACGACCGACTCCCTGCAGCTGTTCCTCAAGGACATCGGCAAGGTCCGGCTGCTGACCGCCCAGGAGGAGGTCGACCTGGCGAAGCGGATCGAGCGCGGCGACCTCGACGCGAAGCAGAAGATGGTCGAGTCCAACCTGCGCCTGGTCGTCTCGATCGCCAAGAACTACCGCAACCAGGGCCTGCCCTTCCTCGACCTGATCCAGGAGGGAACGCTGGGCCTGGTCCGCGCGGCGGAGAAGTTCGACTACCGCAAGGGCTTCAAGTTCTCCACCTACGCGACCTGGTGGATCCGCCAGGCGATCGCCCGTGCCCTGGCCGACAAGGCGCGCACGATCCGCATCCCGGTCCACGTGGTCGAGAAGCTGAACAAGATCGGCCGCGCGGAGCGCAAGCTCGTCACCGAGCTCGGCCGCGAGCCGACGCCGGAGGAGATCGCCGAGGTCACCGGCATCGACCCCGAAGAGGTCGACTCGATCAAGCGCTCGGCGCAGGCCCCGGTCTCGCTGGAGAAGCCGGTCGGCGACGAGGAGGAGTCCGAGTTCGGCCAGTTCATCGCCGACGAGAAGGCCGAGTCGCCCTTCGAGCGCGCCGCCGACCTGCTCACCAAGGAGGCGCTGAAGGAAGCGCTGGAGAACCTCTCCTACCGCGAGCGCCGCGTGCTCGAGCTGCGCTACGGGCTCGGCGGCGAGCACCCGCGCACCCTCGACGAGGTCGGGCGGACCTTCAACGTCACCCGCGAGCGCATCCGCCAGATCGAGAACCAGTCGCTGAAGAAGCTGCAGAGCCTCGCCGAGGCACAGAAGCTGCGCGAAGTCGCCTAGACGGCCGCGCTTCCGCGACTCGGCATAGGCTGCTCGCCGTGGCGACCGTCGGCCAGGTTTCAGTGCGTCGCGCCCGGCCCGAGGAGCACGGACGGCCTGGCGCGGACGCTGGCCGCCGCCTTCGCCGACGACCCGGCGCTGGTCATGGCTGATGCCGTTCGCGACCGCGAGCGGCGCCAGCGGTCTTCTTCGAGACCGAGCTCGCGCCACCAGGCGCAGTCGGCGCGAGGTCTGGATGGCCGGGGACGGCGCCGCGGCCGCGTCTGGGCGCCACCGAGGCTGTGGCGCGCTCCGCTCGGCGTCTCTGCGCGCGAGGCCCCGGCGATGCTGCGCGTCTTCGGGCGCCGCCTGCCGCTCGCCTTCCGCTGGCTGCTGCGCGCCGAGCACAAGCATCCGCGCACGCCCGAGCACTGGTACCTGCAGTACCTCGGTGCCGAGCCGGCCAGCCAGGGGCAGGGACTGGGCTCGGCGCTGCTGCGGCCGTGCTGGCGCTCTGTGACCGCGACCGCGATCGGCGCCTACCTGGAGTCGAGCAGCGAGCGCAACCGGGCCCTGTACGAGCGCCACGGATTCGAGGTCGTCGAGGTCTTCGACATGCCCGGCGGCGGGCCCGACATCCGCCGCATGTGGCGCGATCCGCAGGACTGAGCGGCTTCGGGCCTAAAGCCTGGCTCGCACGGCACCGATAACGGTCTCGTGTTCGATATCGACGCAGCCCTGCGCCAAACCGTCGAGCTGGGGGGCTCCGACCTTCACGTCGAAGGTCGGCTCGCCGCCGATGGCGCGCATCGCACGGCGAGCTTGCGCCCCTCGAGGGCTACGAGACGCTGACCGCCGGAGGACACCGAGGGCGCCCTCGACCAGATCCTCCAGGACCCGCGGGCCCACGAGCGAGTTCAAGGAGGCCGGCGAGGCCGACTTCGCCCACGCGATCAGGGCCTCTCGCGCTTTCGCGTCAACGCCTTCCGCCAGCGCGGCTCGGTCTCGATCGTCTGCCGCGCGATCCCCTTCCAGGTGCAAGACGGTCGACGAGCTCGGCCTGCCCGAGGTGATCCGCAGCTCGCCGAGGAGCCGCGCGGAATCATCCTGCTCACCGGGACCACGGGCTCGGGCAAGTCGACGACGCTCGCGGCGATGATCGACCACATCAACTCGACCCGGCGCGCGCCACATCGTCACCCTCGAGGACCCGATCGAGTACCTGCACCGCGACAAGCAGTCGATCATCAACCAGCGCGAGGTCGGCAACGACACCGAGAGCTTCGGCCGGGCGATGCGCCGGGTCCTGCGCCAGGACCCCGACGTGATCCTGATCGGCGAGATGCGCGACGAGGAGACGGTGCGCACGGCGCTCTCGGCCGCCGAGACGGGCCACCTCGTGCTCTCCACGCTCCACACCCTCGACGCCACCGAGACGATCAACCGGATCATCGACTTCTTCCCGCCGCACCACCAGCAGCAGGCGCGGGTGATGCTCGCCTCGACGCTGCGGGCGGCGATCTCGCAGCGCCTGGTCCCGCGCGCCGACGGCAACGGCCGCGTCGCCGCCGCCGAGATCCTGGTCGTCACCGGCCGGGTCCAGGACCTGATCCTCAACGCCGAGGAGACCGAGCAAGATCAGCGACGTGATCGCCGAGGGCGCCTTCTACGGCATGCAGACCTTCGACCAGGCGCTGCTCAAGCTACGTCATGGAGGGCGTCGATCGACGAGGAGGTCGCGCTCGAGTTCGCCTCCAGCCCGCACGACTTCAAGCTGATGCTCGGCGCGCGCGGCGAGCGCGCAAGCGGCATCGAGCAGGTGATGGGCAACGGCGACGGCACATCTGTGCCCGGCATCGCCTCCTAGGCACGCACGCTGCCCGCCAGCCTCTGGGCGACGCCTGTAGGTGCACGTGCTGCCCTCAAGGTTCTGACGCCCAGCGCCGAATCTCTAGGTATGCGCAAGGCGATCAACGAAAATAGGAGTGTGCAGCTGGCGCTGCTCGGCCTGCTTGCGCTCGCCGGCCTCTTCATGGTGATGAAGGCGAAGGGCGGCGGCGAGTCCACCGCGGCCGAAGCGACCGCTCCCGCTGACCCGGCTGCGCCCGCCCCCGGCGCGGCGCCCGCGCCGGCGACCACGGCTACGGCGAGCGCCGCACCGGCAGCGACCACCGCGGCCGCCACGCCGGTGGTCTCCGGAGCCGGAGCGACAGTGCCGACGAACCTCATTCCCGGCCCCGGCCTTCCGAAGGGACTTCTTTCCGGCTACCGCAACGGCAACGCGATCGCCCTGCTCGTTCGCCGGGCCGGGGGCATCGACGACGCGATCGTGCGCGGATCGGTGGACCGGCTGGGTGGCCTGCCGAACGTCAAGGTCTACGTCACCAAGGCCATGCACATCGCCCGCTATGCATGGCTGACACAGGGCGTCAACGTCACCGATCTCCCGGCCCTGGTGATCCTGCGGCCGCGCAATCTGAGCGGCGGCAACACGACCGCCAGCGTCAGCTTTGGATTCCGCGACTCGGCCAGCGTCCTGCAGGCCGCCGAGGACGCGCTTTACCGCGGTCCCGCCGACCGTCCCTACCACCCTTAACCGCACATGTGCCCTGCTGACGGACTTGGCGAGAATCAGGTCACCGTGGCACCGCCGGCGCCCGGCGACGCCCCCGAGCAGGGCGCCCTGCAGCCGCCCGTAGAGCCTCTGGCTTCCGCACTGCCCGATTCCACCGTGGGCGGAGTTCCCGGCGTGATCCCGCCCCGGCGCCGCGGTCACTCGGGCCGCTTCATAACCGACGTCCTGATCGAGCTGGGCTATGCCACCAAGGAGCAGGTCGACAGCGCGATCAGCGAATCCCACGGCGCCGGGCGCTCGCCTGAGCAGATCCTCCTGGAGAAGAACCTGATCGACGCCGACCAACTCTCTCGTGCGGTGGCCGAGCGCTACGGGCTCGACTACGTCGATCTGAATCTCTACCAGGTCGACATGGCCGCAGCCAACCAGGTCTCGGTGAGCTCGGCCCGGCGCAGCCGGGCGATCCCCGTCGGTCACGTCGACAAGGACACGTTGCTTCTCGCGGTCGCCGACCCGGCAAACGTGCTGGCGGTCGACGATATCCAGATGTCCACAGGCCTCAACTGCCGCGTCGCGGTGGCCGCGCCCGACGACATCGAGGCCCTGATCGCGCGACTCGACACGCTTGCTTCGGCGGTTAGCGAGGCAATCGACGAAGCCGACATGGACGAGGAGGCCGACGTCAGCGACCTGCGTGCCTCGGCCGAGGACGCCCCGGTGATCAAGCTCGTCTTCAGCATCCTCGGACAGGCCGCCAACGAACGCGCTTCTGACATCCACTTCGAGCCTGGGGAGGATGACCTGCGGGTGCGATTCCGCGTCGACGGGGTGCTGCGCGAGGCCGCGAGGGTGCCGAAGAAGATGGTCTCCGGTGTCGTCTCGCGCCTCAAGATCATGAGCGAGATGGACATCGCCGAGAAGCGGGTCCCTCAGGACGGCCGGGTGAGCGTCAACGTCGACGATCGCCGCCTCGACCTCCGAATCACGACTCTGCCGACGCAGAAGGGCGAGGGCGCGGCGATCCGAATCCTCGACAAGTCCAACACCGTCTTCACCCTTGACGAGCTCGGCCTCGACGGCGAGCCGCGCGAGCGCTTCGAGGGCTCCGTGGCCCGTCCTTACGGTGCCGTTCTGGTCACCGGCCCGACCGGCTCCGGCAAGTCGACGACGCTCTACGCGGCACTTCAGGCCATAAGCGACATCGAGAAGAACATCATCACGATCGAGGACCCGGTCGAGTACCAGCTCGGCGGGATAAACCAGATCAATGTCAACCGGCGGGCGGGGCTCACCTTCGCGACCGGGCTGCGCTCGATCCTCCGCGCCGACCCCGACGTGATCATGGTCGGGGAGATCCGCGACGCGGAGACCGCCCGGATCGCTATCGAGGCCGCGCTGACTGGCCACATGGTTCTTTCGACCCTGCACACCAACGACGCCCCCGGAGCGGTGACCCGGCTGGCGAAGATGGGAATCGAGTCCTTCCTGACCGCCTCGGCGGTCGACTGCGTGGTGGCCCAGCGGCTGGCCCGCCAGCTCTGCACTCACTGCAAGCGCAAGGCCAGCGTCTCCGCCGAGGTCCTGAAGCAGTCCGGGTTCCGGGTCGACACCGACCTCGAGGTATACGAGCCCGAGGGCTGTGCGCGCTGCTCGGGCACCGGCTACCGCGGCCGGCTGGGGATCTTCTCGGTGATGGTGCTCAGCGAGCAGATCAAGGACATGACCGTCTCTACGGAGCCCGAGTCCGAGATTGCGAGCGTCGCCCGTTCCGAGGGAATGAAGACCCTGCGCGAGGACGGGCTGGAGAAGGTGCGCGCCGGCCTCACGAGCATCGAGGAGGTGGCAAGGGTCGCCACCTGATGCCCCGCGCTCAAGTCGGGCGTGGGCATGGACGATGAAGCCCCGATAGCCATGGATTTCGATTTCTCACAGGTCCTTACGAAGATGGTCGAGGCTCGTGCCTCTGACGTCCATCTGACCCCCGGCTCCCCGCCGATGGTGCGCGTGCGCGGCGCCGTGAAGCCGATGGAGGGGTACACCGACCTGACGCCGCAGCAGACCCGCGACGTCGCCTACAGCATCCTCAATGACGACCAGCGCAAGCGCTTCGAGAACCAGAAGGCGCTCGACTTCGCCTACGCGATCCCGGGCGTGGCGCGATTCAGGGTCAACTGCTACTTCCAGCGCGGTGCGATCAGCGCCGCTCTGCGGCACACACCCGATCAGATCCCGGCCCTGGAGACCCTCGGGCTGCCCCCGGTGATGCGCGAGATGACCAAGCTGCCGCGCGGGTTCGTTCTCGTCACCGGGCCCACCGGCTCGGGCAAGACGACGACGCTCGCCTCGATGGTCGACATCATCAACAAGGAGCGCGAGGAGCACATCCTCACGATTGAGGACCCGATCGAGTTCCTGCACAAGCACCAGGGCTGCATCGTCAACCAGCGTGAGATCGGATCCGACGCGCCGGACTTCTCGAGCGCCCTGCGCTCGGCGCTGCGCCAGGACCCCGATGTGATCCTGGTCGGCGAGATGCGCGACCTGGAGACGGTCTCGACCGCGCTGACCGCCGCCGAGACCGGGCACCTCGTGTTCGCGACCCTGCACACCCAGTCCGCGTCGCAGACCGTGGACCGGATAATCGACATCTTCCCCTCCCATCAGCAGGCCCAGGTGCGCATGCAGCTCTCGATCGCCTTGCAGGGAATCGTGACCCAGCAGCTTCTGCCCACCGCCGACGGGTCCGGCCGCACGGTTGCGGTCGAGGTGCTGGTCCCGACCCCCGCCGTTCGCAACTTGATTCGCGAGGGCAAGACGCACCAGATCTACTCCACGATTCAGACCTCCGCCGCCAGCGGAATGCAGACCATGGACTCCCACCTCGCGCAGCTGGTGCGCGAGGGCAAGATCAACCGCGCTCTCGCTGAGCAGCGCGCGACGATCCCCGAGGAGCTGAGGCGGCTGCTCGGTGACTCGAACGGGCAGGCGCAAGCCGCCGCACCGCAGGAGATCACCTACGCATGAACACCTTTGCCTTCCGAGCCGTCGATGTCGCGGGCCTCCCATCGCGGGGTGAGGTCGAGGCGGAGACAAAGTCCCAGGTCTCGGCGGAGCTTCGCCAGCGGGGGCTGATCGTCCTCGACGTGTCGGAAAAGCGCGAGGCCCTGAAGCTCGAGAGCCTGACCGATCGCTTTCGCAGCGTCAACTCGCGCGACCTGGCTGTCTTCTCGCGCCAGTTCGCGACCCTGATCGAGTCGGGGATGCCGATGCTTCGCGCCTTGAGCACGCTCGAGGACCAGACCGACAACGACATGGTCGAGCACGCGGTCGCCGAGGTGCGCAGGGACGTCGAGGCCGGCAGCTCGCTGGCTCAGGCGATGGAGCGCCACCCGAAGGTCTTCGACAACCTCTACTGCTCGCTGGTCCGCTCGGGAGAGAGCTCCGGCCAGCTCGAGTCGGCGCTCGACAGGATCGCCTTCCAGCTCGAGAAGCTGGACGCGCTGCGCAGGCAGATCCGCTCAGCGATGACCTACCCGGCCTTCGTATTCGTCTTCGCGGCCGCCGTCCTGCTGGCGGTCGTCGCCTTCATCGTCCCCGTCTTCGTCGGCGTGTTCGAGGACATCGCCGAGACCACCCCCGGGATGAGCGCTGAGCTGCCCGCCATCACCCAGATCACGGTGGGCGTCTCCGACGTGGTCACGGGCTCCTTCTACATCATCTTTCCCGTGCTGGCGCTGCTGATCTTCGGCCTGCTGCAGTTCAAGAAGACCGACACCGGTCGAAGCTGGTGGGATCGGATCAAGTTGAGGATTCCGGCTCAGATCGGAAACGTGGTCCACAAGGTGGCGCTGGCCCGCTGGTCGCGCACTCTCTCGGGCGCGGTGGCCGCAGGCGTGCCGCTGCTGCAGGCGATCCGAGTCTCCGGGGAGACAGCGGGCAACATCGAGATCGAGGAGGCAATGGACGAGGTCTACAACTCGGTCCAGCAGGGCGGCACGATCGCGGGGCCGGTTACCAGAAGCAGCACCTTCCCGCCGATGGTCGGCCACATGCTTGCGGTAGGCGAGGAGACCGGCCAGCTCGACCAGATGCTGGGCAAGATCGCCGACTTCTACGAGGCCGAGGTCGACGCCAAGGTGAAGGCTCTGACGGCGCTGATCGAGCCGCTGATGATCGTCTTCGTCGGCGGCGTCGTCGGGTTCATCGTGATCTCGATGTACCTGCCGATGATCGAGGTCTACAACAACATCCGCTGAGCCAGGCTGAGGGGTCGACGGATGTCCGGTCACTAGTTCGCGTACGACCTACTTCGTAGCCGCGATGCAGGCGTAAAGCCCGCATCGCATGGGGCCGATACCTGACTTGAATGGACGGTTCCTGATGCCCTCTGACCGCGTCGAGAACGACCAAATCGAGATACCCGGATGCTGAAAAAGGCCTTCAAGCGGACCGGGGACGAGACGGGTTTCACCATGCCCGAGGTCCTGGTCGTGGCGATGATCATCGGGACGCTCGCGGCGGTCGGCGCCCCCTCCTTCGTGTGCCAGAAGCAGAAGGCCGACGACTCCAGGCTGAAGGCCCAGGTCCGGGCGGCGGCGTCGACGATGGAGGCCTACGCCAACGACAACCTCGGCGCATACGACGGCGCGACCGGAACGATCCTCAACTCGATCAACTCAGAGGTGCCGGCAAACATCGTGGTCGTGGCCGGGGCGGGCTGCCCGAGCGATGTCTGCTACTCCGTCAAGACTCAACCGAGCCAGGGGGGCCAGCGCTTCGAGCTGATCAAGAAGCCCGACGGCAGGCTCATATCCGACTGCACCCCGAGGGGTGACTCCGGCTGTCCTTCGAGCGGCACCTGGTCGGCCGAGTAGGGGCCGCGGAGATGCTGAAAGCTTGTCGCAACCGAGTCGCCGAGGAGCGCGGATTCAGCCTCATGGAGCTGCTTGTCGTGATGCTCATCCTCGGCATCCTGGCGACGATCCTCGTCCCGGCGTTCCTCAACCAGAAGACAAAGGCCAGCGACAGCGGAGCAAAGGCCACGGCCCGGGTCATGCAGACCGCGATGGAGATCTGCGGCAACGAGGGCAGCGGCTTCTCGGGATGTGACATCGCCCGGCTACGCGCGATCGAGAAGTCGATCCCGCAGAGCGGCTCCACCGTCGCCGCCGACCCGGGAAACCCACCCGGGGGTTGGTCGGTCTCGGCCGAATCGAGCAACGGCAACTTGTTCGAGATCGAGCGCGACTCGAACGCCGTCACCACCCGCAACTGCACGGTCCCGAACGGCAAGGAGCGGGGCGGGTGTCCATCGAGCGGGAACTGGTAGCCGGGTCCGTCAGGGGCCATTCGTGAGTCTCCTAGCCCGCCGCCTCGCCATCTTCTCGCTGCTGGTCGCCGCGAGTGCCTGGATCGCGTTCGGCAGCACGATCCTGGGCGACTACCCGTCCGACGCGGGGCCGGCCATGGACGCGCTGCTGCGTTGGGACCTCTCTGCCTTCCTGGCGGCCCACGCGGACATGGGGCCGGTATCGCTCCTTCTGCGGGCGCCGTTCGCGGCGCTGGGAGACGGCGAGCTCTCGGTCTATCGCTGGGGCGCGCTGCCCTGTGTGCTCTCCGCGGGGTTGCTGGGGCTCTATCTGGCGCGGCTCGCCGGCCGCCGCGGAGCCGGGTCGCTCGCGCAGGCCGCCCTGGTGGCGGTCTGCCTGTTCAACCCGCTCACCTTCGCCGCCCTGGAGCTGGGCCATCCCGAGGAAATCCTCACCGCGGCGCTTGTCGTCGGCGCAGTCGCGGTCGCGTCGCAGGGGCACGCCGGCCGCGCGGCCCTGCTGCTTGGGCTCGCCATCGCGTCCAAGCAGTGGGCGGTGATCGCGATCCTGCCGGTGTTGATGGCGCTGCCGTCGAGCCGCCTCCGGGTCGCGCTCGGCGCCGCAGGGATCTCGCTCCTGCTCCTGCTTCCGGCAGTGATCGCCGATCCGGGCGGCTTCATGGAGACGCAGCGCAGCCTCGCGGTCGAGACCCAGTACGTCGGCCACTGGAGCTCCTGGTATCCGACCACCACCCCTACGACGCATGAGGTCGCGGCTACCGGGATGGCCATCGACACCCATCGCGCATCGGGTCTCCTCGCCGCCGCGTCACACCCCCTGATCGTGCTGCTGGGGATCCTTGTGCCGCTGGCGGTCGCGCTGCGCCGTCGCAGCTTCCACCTCACTGGGGCCGAGGCGATGGCGATGCTCGCCCTGCTGGCCCTGTTTCGCTGCGTTCTGGACCCGGTCAACAACCTCTACTACCACGAGCCCCTGCTGCTGGCCCTCGCGGGGTGGGACGCTCTCTCCCGCCGTGGGCTGCCGATCCGCGTCCTCGCCGCGGCGCTCGCCTTCGAGCTGCTCTCGCGCTGGCAGGCACAGCCCTTCGATCCGCCTGAGTTCAACGCCGCCTACCTGGCACTCGCCGCCGTGGTCACGATCGCGATCGCGACCGCTCTGTCGCGGCCGCGCCCACGCCTCCGCGGCCGGCGGCTCGCCGCTCCGGCATTCGCGGGGGCGCGGCTCGAACAGACGTCCGGTCATTAATGCGCAGGGTGCCTACCTCGTTCTGCCCCTGCATTCGCCTGCACCGATAAAGGCGGCCCTTGCGCCTTCCGATACCGCTGGAGTAATGGCCAGGCGCCGTGAATTGCGGAGCTCTGGTGAGAGAAACAACAGCAAGGTGCATAGGAGGTACCTAAATGCTGAAGAAGCTCCGTGAGAGAACTGGAAGCGAGTCAGGGTTCACCCTGATCGAGCTTCTGGTCGTCATGTTGATTTTGGGGATCCTGGCGGCGATTGCAATTCCCGCCTTCCTCAACCAGAAGGAGAAGGCGAGCGACGCAAGCGCGAAGGCGCATGCGCGTACCGCTGCGACCGCGTTGGAGACATATGTGACCGATAACGGCTCCAACGGATACACCGGCGCCACGCCGTCGATTCTGAGGACCATCGAGCCGTCGCTGAACTCGGCTGGCGCGCTCACGGTGACTGTGACGGACTCCGATACCGCGTCTGTCTCAGCCGCCTGGACCACGCCGAACCCCGATCACGTGTTCACGATTACGCGTGACGGTGGCGTGACCACAGCGAGTTGCACCCCGACCGGCCAGGGCGGTTGCCCGACCGGCGGCAACTGGTTCAACGGCTGACCCGCCTGACCGAGGCCCAGAGGGCCGAGGTCAAGCTGTATCGAGGGGCGAGCTTTCGGGCTCGCCCCTCGTGCGTTGCGGATCCGATAAGAGCGCCAGGACGGGGAATTCCGGGGGGCGGCGAACTTAACCTCAAGCGGTGTCCGAAGCGAGCCGATTGACCCCATGATGGCCGCAACAGCTTCCTTCGCGTTTCTCGGCGGCATGATCGCCGGCAGCTTCATAAGCCTCGTCGCCCATCGCGTGCCGCGCGGCGACTCGATCGTCGCCCCGCGATCGCGATGCCCCGGGTGCGGGGTGCAGATCGCGGCCTACGACAACATCCCGGTGCTCTCGTGGTTCCTGCTGCGGGGCCGCTGCCGCCGCTGCCGCGCTTCGATCTCGCCCCGCTACCCCGCGGTCGAGATCGGCCTGGGGCTCGCCTTCCTCGTCACCGTGCTGGTGCTCTGGGATCAGCCCGCGCAGCTGGCGCTGGGCCTGGTGTTCGTATCGACACTGGCCGCGGTAACGCTCACCGATCTCGAGCGACGGATCATCCCCAACCGGATCCTGCTCGCCTCGGCGCTGGCCGGCCTCGCGATTGCGGCCCTCGCCGACCCCGGAAGCCTGCCCGAGCGCTCGCTGGCGGCCGCGGCCGCCGGTGGGCTGCTGTTGGTCGCCGCACTGGCGTACCCGAGCGGCATGGGGATGGGCGACGTAAAGCTTGCGGCTCTGATGGGCTTCTATCTCGGCGAGGCCGTGGCACCGGCGCTGTTCGTCGGCTTCGGTGCCGGGGCCCTGGTCGGGGTCGCGATGATCCTGCGCGAGGGCACCGAGGCGCGCAAGGCGGGCATTCCCTTCGGCCCCTTCCTCGCCCTCGGGGGAATCGTCGGCCTGCTCGCCGGTGGCGAGCTGATCGATTGGTACGCGGGCACCTTCCTCGGGGTTGACGGCCGAGGGCAATTTCTGCGTTTCGCTGCAGGCGGCTCTCACGCCTGCGGACTGAGCTCCTGCAATGCCGCCGTCAGGCCAAAGACGGACCCCTCAAGCCTGCGTCGAATACGGCCGATGGTGTCCCTGTTCCCTGGACACCCGTACTAGAGATGCTTTCCACCAGCAAGCCAAAGACAATCGTCGGCCTCGACATCGAGGCTGGCAGCGTCGCCGCGGCGGAGATCGGCGCCGATGGCGCGCGCCGGGTCTCGCAGGTGGCGATCGAACGTCCTGGGCGGCGGCCTGATCAAGGAGGGCGAGGTCATCGATCCCGAGGGACTCGCCGCGGTCCTGCGCTCGCTGTTCGCGGAGAACAGGCTTTCGAAGGCCGTTCGCCTCGGCGTCGCCAACCAGCGGGTCGCGGTGAGGACTCTGCGCCTGCCTTTGATCGAGGACCCCGAAGAGCTCGATACGGCGGTTCGCTTCCAGGCCCAGGAGCATCTGCCGATGCCGCTCGACCAGGCGGTCCTCGACCATCGCGTCGTCTCGCGCTTTCTCAACGAGGACGGGACGAGGGGGATGGACGTGGTCGCGGTTGCGGCGCGGCGAGACATGCTCCACACCCTGGTGTCCGCTGTGCGCAACGCCGGCCTGCGCCCGGTGGGGATCGATCTGTCCGCATTTGCGCTGATCCGCGCTCTGGCGGGCGAGGCCAACGGGGTCCCGGCAGAAGCCAACGGCGAGCCCGCCCAGGAGGATCTCTCGGCGCCTGACGCCGGCTCCGCCGGCGAGCCGGATGCCGCGGCCAAGCACGTTCCGACGATCCTCTACTGCAACCTTGGCGACGTCACCAACCTCGCGGCGGCGCGCGGCTCGACCTGCCTTTTCACCCGGATCTCGCCCTTCGGCGTCGAGGCGATCGCGCAGCAGCTCGCCGAGCGCCGGACGCTCACCCTCGAGCACGCCCGGCAGTGGCTGACCCACGTGGGCCTGGAGCGCCCCGTCACAGAGGTCGAGGGCGACCAGGAAATCGTCAGCGCGGCCCGCGAGGTGCTCGAGGACGGCTCGTCAAAGCTGACCGACGAACTGCGGATGTCGCTGGAGTTCTACGGGGCCCAGGAAGGCGTTCCGGCGGTCGAGCGCATCGTCGTCGCGGGCCCCGGGAGCACGATCCCCGGCCTCGTCGACCGCCTGCAGGCGGGAATCGGCCAGCAGGCGTTCTCGACCGCACGGCCCTCCGCGCTCGCCCAGCTTGACGAAGGCTCTGCTGCCCGGTTGACGATCTCCTACGGCCTCGCGCTGGAGGAATAGCCGTGCGTCCCGTAAACCTGATTCCCCCCGAGGACCGAAAGCAGAAGGCAGCGGTCCGCACCGGGTCGATCGCCTACCTGCTGGTCGGAGCGCTGGCCCTGGGCCTGGCAGCGGTGACGATGCTCGTCCTGACCGGCAACGAGATAGCCGATCACAAGGCCGAGATCGCCGACCTGCGCCAGCAGGAGGCCGAGGCCTGCCGCCCGGGCGCAGGAGCTGGCGCCCTTCACGAGCTTCAGCAGCCTCGAGCAGCAGCGCCGGGCCACAGTGGAGAGCCTTGCCGACAGCCGCTTCGATTGGGAGCGGGTGATGAACGAGCTTGCGCTGGTGATTCCCGGAGATGTCTGGCTCACCGACCTCACCGGAACGGCAAGCGCCAGCTCCGGCGCCACCGCAGCCGCGCCGTCCGGCGACACGGCTGGGGCGAGCTCGATCGCCGGCCCCTCTTTGCAGCTGAGCGGATGCGCCGCCGGTCAGGAAGCGGTGGCCGGATTCCTGTCCGCGCTGCGCGACATCGACGGGGTCACCCGGGTCGGGCTCTCGAGCTCAGAGCGACCCTCACAGGACGTCACGAGCCCGGAGGGCGGCGGAGGCTCCGAGTGCCGGACCAGAGACTTCATCACCAAGTTCGAGATCGTGGCCGCGTTTGACGCCGCGCCGGCTCCGCCGGTCGCCGGCGCCGCTCCGGTCGCACCGGCCGCCGGTGCCGCACCAGCCGCCCCGGACACGGCCGCGCCTGCTGAGTCGGGCACGGCCCCACCCGCCGGCGAGGGCACGGCCCCACCCGCCGGCGAGGAGACCACCCCGGCTGCGGAGACAGGTTCGTGATGAGCACCAACGACCGCTCAATCCTGCTCATCGTTCCGTTCGTCGTGGCACTGGTGGCCTTCTGGTTCCTGCTGATTTCGCCGAAGCGCGACGAGGCAAAGAAGCTCGAGGCCCAGGTCACCGCGGCACAGAGCGCCGTCCAGGAGCAGCAGGCTGCCGTCCAGACGGGCCTACTGGCGCGCAAGGAGTTCCCGCGCGACTATCACCGCCTCGTCGTGCTCGGCAAGGCGGTGCCGGTCGACGACGAAACGGCGTCGCTGCTGGTCCAGATCAGCAGGATCTCCAAGTCCGCTGGCGTCAGCTTCCGCGCGATCAAGCTGGGCGAGGGGGGCGGCACAGCGCCCGCGGCCCCGGCAGCGCCCGCGGCTCTCCCGACCGAGAGCGCGGCATCCTTGATGCCGATCGGCGCCACGGTCGGGTCGGCGGGGCTGCCGACGCTGCCCTACGAGCTCACCTTCCGCGGCACATTTTTCGAGGTGGCCGATTTCATGGCCGGCATCGACGCCCTGGTTAAGCCGCGCAAGGGCACGATCGCGGCCGACGGCCGCCTGGTCACGATCAACGGCTTCACCCTGACCGGTGACGAGGCGGCCGAGTATCCGGTCGTCAAGGCAACGATGCAGGTGACCACCTTTGTGACTCCTGCCGACCAGGGCTTGACCGCCGGTGCGACCCCTGCCGGGCCGTCCCCAACTCCAGTTACGCCTGCGGCGACCACAACGGCGGCGACGCCATGACCCAGATCCAGTCTCCACAGGTCCTCACCGATCTCTATCGAGACCTCCGCGACCGGCGCCTACTGCCCCTGGTCGTCGTCTTGGTGGTGGGAATGGCGATCGTGCCGATCGCCCTCTCGAGCTCTCCCGGGAGCCCGGCACCCACCCTGCCGCCTCCGCCCGCGGTGGCGGCGAACTCGAATGCCCCCAAGGAGGAGATCGTCGTCGCCAACCCCGGCGTGCGCGACTATCAGCGGCGCTTGGACGGCGACTCCCCGGCCGACCCGTTCGTGCAGAAGTTCGTCAGTCCCTCGGGCGCCGACGCCGCGGCGGACAGCGCCGGAAGCGCCAGCGCCGGAGGTGGCAGCGAGGCCGCGGGCCTCAGCGAAACGACGAGCTCCGCCTCCATCCCGCCCGATCCAGCAACCCCGACCGGCGGCGCCCCCGTCAGCCAGCCCCAGCCGCAGACCCAGTCCCGATTCTTCTTTTACCGGGTGAAGGTGCGCAGCGGACAAGTCGGCGGCGAGATGAAAACACGCGAGAGCGTCGGGAACCTCACCCCGCTTCCCAGCCAAGCCATTCCCGCCCTTGTGTACATGGGCGTGACCACCGACAGGTCTTTCCAGGCCGATAGCGCGGTATTCCTCGTGTCTTCGAGCGTAAGCTCAATCGAGGGGCAGGGCAAGTGCACCTTTGCCGGCGACACCTGCCAGCTGCTCACTCTGGAGCCGGGCGAATATGCGGATCTCGTCTGGACAAACGGCCTCAAGTACAGGGTCAGCCTGGTCAAGTTCGACCTCATCTCCCGCAAGGAGCTTCCCTCCGAGGGTGGCCAGGGCAGCTCTCCGAGTCAGCGCGCCTCCGGCCGGGATCGGTCGCCCGGCGGTTACTTCAGTTTCTGAAGCCACGGCGCTATACTCGCTGAAGTGAGGAGGGGCCCCTGAGCTTTTGCCTCTTGCGATGAGCGCGATCAGCAATGCCACCTGCCCAGTCTGCCGCACGTCCGAGATCATCTCGGGCAAGTGGACCCTCCTGGTCATCCGCGACCTCGCGGACGGCAGCAGGCGCTTCTGCGAGCTCGAGCGGTCGCTGGAGGGGATCAGCCCCCGCACCCTGTCGCTGCGCCTGCGGGCGCTCGAGGAGCAGGGCATCGTCAAGCGCAACACCTACCCCGAGGTTCCTCCGCGGGTTGAGTACGCGCTGACCGAGAAGGGCGAGGCGCTGGTCCCGCTGATCGAGGACATGCGCAGCTACGGCCGGCGCTGGCTCCCGGGCGGTGCCCCCGGCAAGGTCCCCGCCGCCGCCTGACCTGCTTCACCGCCAAGGTCAGAGCCGCGGCTCTGACCTCCCGAGCCGGCTCTCACCGACTGCAAGCGGGCGTGCAGCCGCAGGAGGCGGTCGTGCCCAGACGAAGCGTGTCGGCGTGCGCGACGAAGTCCTCAAGGAAGCTCTTCGAAGGCTCGCCGTCGAGGCGGCAACCCGGCTTTCCTCACTGGTCGCGTCCGGTGAGCAGATCCCCTTCGACGTAGCCGAGAACGAGGGCGAGCACACCTTCTATCGCTACGTGCCCCTGACCGGGCGCTTCGTCCGCGACCACGCGGAAGAGCTGCGCTCCCTGCCCGCCTTCGCGCCCGCCTGCAGCGCCGTCGATCAGGCCGGTGCCGCCGCTCCGTACCTGGAGGCGCGGGGCGAGCCGGTGCCAATGGACGCGGTCGAGCGCGCCGAGCAGATGCTCGTCGCCTTCGTCGCCCGTCTTTGGGACGGGTCGGCCGAGTTCGCCGTCGACAAGCCGCGCCTTGAGGCCGCGCTGCGCGAGCTCGAGGTGGAGGCGCGCGACATCTCCGAGGAGGAGCTTCTGATCGCGCCGCTCGTCGGCCTGCAGATGCCGCTCGCCGAGCTCGAGCTTCCCGGGGTGCGGATCGTCCGCGCCGACACGATCGAGGCGCCCCTGGAGGCGACTCGCAGCGAGGGCATGAGCAGAAGCGCCTGGGAGCCCCAGTTCCTCGGCCTTGCCGAGCGCGACGAGGGTCCCGGCGGAGCGGCGCCCGCCCTGCGGATGCTTCGCGACCTGGTCAGCGTCATGAGGCTCTTCAAGGAGGGGGGTATCGGGCTCGCCCCCTACGCCTTCGCGCCAACCGGCGAGGGGACCTGGAAGCGGATCGCCACCGGCGCCTCCCGCACCCGTCCCGGCGCCTACAAGCTGAACGAGGCGCAGGCAACCGAGCTGGCCGATTTCGCCCGCCGGCTGGAGATGCGCCCGGACCCCGATGGGTCGCTGGAATGGGCGGTGGAGCGCTTCGAGCTGGGCTGCGACCGCACCGGCGTGCTCGAGGGGCTCAGCGACCACCTGCTCGCGATGCGCGCCCTGTTCGAGGGATCGGGCCCGGTCGGCGCCAACCTGCCGATGCGCGTGGCGGCGCTGGTCGCCGAGCCGGCCGAGCGCCCCGAGGCTTACGAAAAATTGCAAGGGGCGTTCGAGCTCGAGCGGGCGATGATGGCGGGCGAGGACTACGAGATCGGCAGCGCGACCGGCCTCGCGGCTTGGGTCGAGGAGGCGACACGGGGGATCGTTCGTGGCGCTGCGCTCGGCGAGCACGGCTCAGACGTCGCCGCGAGCGCCGACGAGAATCTGGTTGCCACTGGCCTGGAGGCCGGTGAAGGCAGCGTTGAGCAGATGGGGGAGGCCGACGAGTGGGAGCCGCCGGTCGACACCGACCAGGTCGATGCGGTCGAGCTGGGCCCTGGGCCGGAAGCCGACGACGAGACTTCGGAAGTTGCCGTGCCGGACCCCGACGCGATCCGGATCATCGCCAAGCGCAGAGGCGCCGAGACGGATGAGGCCGGCGACGCCCGCGAGCCGGGATTCGAGGACGGGATCTACTTCGAGGCCGCGCCAGAGCGTGAGGGCGACGGCGAGCACGACGCCGACCACCGCGGCACGCCCGGAAGCGAAGCTGAGGACGTGCCGCGTCTTGATTCAGAGCCCGCGACCAACAACGACGCAGAGGAGACGACCGTGAGAACCAGCACCCAGCCGGACTGGCTGAGCGAGGTGTCAGAGGCCGGGGGCGAGACGCTGGAATGGCCCGCGCCCGTGCGAGAGCGCTCCCGAGAGCAGGCCGAGTGGCGGGAGGAGACCGACGAGGAGCCCCTCGAGGAGCCTCGCGTGCGCCATCTCTTCCCGGTGCCCGAGAACGCTGACTGGGAAGTCGGCGAGCTCAGCTACGACCGCGACGAGACGCGCGTCTCCTAGCCGCAACGGCGCCGCCCAACGTCTATCCGGCGGCGAGCAGCGCGGCGCGCTCTTCGTCGCGCGCGAACAGGAAGCGGTTGATCTCCGCCAGGCCGGCGAGGTCGTGGACGTCCTCGTCGAGGTAGGGGACCCGGATCACGCTGCGCGTGCTCATCTCCGCCGCCAGGTGGTCGATGTTGGCCGCGTCGCGCTCCGACAGCGCCCGGTAGTCGGCGAGGTTGTCGGCCACCCGGCCGGCCAGCCCATCGTCGCCGAGCAGCTCTGAGAGCTCGCGGCGCATCTCGGCGTCGTCATCGCCCGTGCGATCGCCGAACGAATGCACCTTGTTGACGATCACGCCCCCGAAGGGCAGCTTCGCCTCCACCAGCTTGCGGTGGAAGTAGACCGCCTCGGAGATCGGCTCGCCCTGGGGCCCGCAGACGACCAGGAAGCAGGTCCCTGGATCGGCGAGCAGCTCGTTCACCCGCTTGGCGCGCTCCTGGAAGCCGTCGACCATGCCACTGAAGGCGCTGAAGAACTCCTGCAGGTCGGCGAGCAGGTCGAAGCCGACGAGGCGCTTGAGGATCCCGAACATCACCGAGGCGCCGCGGCCCGCGATCTTCATTCCGATCCCGGTCGGCTTCATGAACACCTTCAGAGACTTGCCCTCGATGAACTGGGTCAGGCGGCGGGGCGCGTCGAGGAAGTCGAGCGCGTTGCGGCTTGGCGGGGTGTCGAGCACCAGCAGGTCGAAGCGGCCCTCCGAGTGAAGCTCGAAGAGCTTCTCCATCGCCATGTACTCCGTTGACCCCGCCAGCGCGTTGGAGATCTGCTGATAGATGCGGTTGCCCAGGACCCGATCGCGCGTCTCCTCGTCGGGGGCGTGCCGTTGCACGAGCTCGTCGAAGGTCGCCTTGGCGTCGAGCATCATCGCCCACAGCTCGCCCTCCATCTCGACGCCCTGGCCCTCGATCAGCGAGGGGTCCACCCGCTTGGCGTCGTTGCCCAGCTCCGCCAGCCCGAGCGAGTCCGCGAGGCGCTTCGCCGGGTCGATCGTAAGCACGCAGACCTTCAGCCCCCGCGCCGCCATCCCGGTCGCGATTGCTGCCGACGTGGTCGTCTTGCCGACCCCGCCCGAGCCCGCGCAGATGCAGACCCCCTTGCCCTCGAGGATGTCGGCAACCGACGGCACCTCAGGCGACCTGGTCCGCGAGCTCGCGCAGCTCATCGGGGCCGAGCTCGGGCTCGAAGACGAAGGGGAGCGTCTTCACCGGGGCGCTGACCAGCTCCCTCAGGCGATCGAGCTGGGCGCGCTGTGACTCGGCCCGGCGGTGCTCGGAGATTGCGGCTCGCAGGGCTTCGGCGGCGCCTCCCTCGGCGCCCTGGGCGGCATCGTCGAGGCGTTCGGCCTCCTCGTCCGAGAAGCGCTGCGGATAGAGCGCGTTCATGTAGACGCCGTCGACCGAGACCCCGATCTCCTCGCGCAGGTCGTGCTCCAGCGTCGCCGTCTCGTTGACCGGCATCTCCTCGGGCAGGGCGACGATCGCCGTCCCGGTGAGGGTCTGGTCGGTGATGAGGCTGTTCATCTCCTCGGCCTGGGAGTGGATCGGGCCGACGCGGGCGATGTTGGCGAATGTCCGCGGGGTCTGCAGGAAGCCGACCCCGTGACCGGTGGCCGGGGCGTCGACGATCACGAGGTCGTACTTGCGCGCCTTCTTGACCTTGCGGTCGAGCTGCGCCAGCTCCCAGATCTTTCCGATCGTGACCAGCTCCTTGAGGCCCGGTGTGGCGGCGGTGAGATAGGTGAAGACGCGGCTCTTGAAAAGCAGGTCGCGCATCGCCCGTACCTTGAGCTGCAGCAGCACGTACTCGCGTATCGCCTCGTCGGGATCGATCGAGATCGCCCAGAGGTCGTCCTCCAGCTCGACCTCGTGAAACCCGACCTGGGCGCGATTGAAGAACCGCGAGGCGTTCTCCTGCGAGCCGATCTCGCAGACGATGGTGCGCTTTCCCTGCGCCGCCGCGGCGAGGCCGAGGGAGATCGCAACCGTCGATTTCCCTACCCCGCCCTTGCCGGTCACGAAGAGCAATCGCTTGTCGAGCATCTCGGGCATCGGGGGATTACATCAACCGCGCCCCGGCTCCCCACCCCTTGCACCCCCGGTAGCAAATTCTCAGGACGGCAGGAAAAGCTCGTGCGCATGCGAATAAGCCGCGCATATGGGATTTCTGAGCCGTAAATCCAGGCATGACAACGCGACCCAAGCCGAGGCACCGGCGCCGGAGCCGGCGCCCGAGACCATTGAACAGCCGCCCGAGGAGCCGGGGGACATCAAGATCTCCAGGCAGGAGAACGGGAACGGCGCCGCCCCCGCACAGCCGCAGCAGTCCGACTACGTGCCCGAGCAGGCCGAGCAGGCGTCACCCGAGCAGACTGAGCCCGAGCAGTCTGCGCCGCCGGCCGAGCCCGTGCCCAAGGCGCCCGAGCCCGAGACCTCCGAACCGCCCGCCGAGCAGGGCCCGATGCGTCTACGAGCCGAAGAGCTGATCACGCCCAGCCGCCATGGCGGCTCAGATCAGGAGCCGGAGGCCGAGAAGGGGGCCAAGGTGATCTCCTTCGCCAACCAGAAGGGCGGCGTCGCCAAGACCACCACGACGCTCAACCTCGCCGTCGCATTCGCCGAGTCCGGGCACCGGGTCCTCTGCATCGACCTCGACCCGCAGGGCAACCTGACGATGAGCCAGGGGATCGACCCGGACAAGGTCGAGAAGAGCCTTTACGACGTGCTCGTTCACGACATGCCGATCTCCGAGATCATCGTCAAGCGGGAGATCGACATCGCCGTCGCCTCGATCGACCTGGCGGGTGCGGAGATCGCGATGAGCACCAAGATCGGCCGCGAGCGGTCGCTTGAGAAGGCGCTGAAGGAGGTTCGCGCCGACTACGACTTCGTCTGCATCGACACCCCGCCGAGCCTCGGCCTGCTGACGATCAACGCCCTGACCGCTTCCGACAAAGTGATCGTCCCCGTCCAGTGCGAGTATTTGTCGATGCGGGGGCTGGTGCAGCTTCAGAACACGCTGAAGATGATCCAGGAGAACCTCAATCCCAACGTCGTGATCGAGGGCATCCTGCCGACGATGCTCGATTCGCGCACCGTGCACGCCAAGGAGGCGGTCGAGATCCTGGAGGAGAACTTCGGCGAGCTGGTCTTCAAGTCGCGGATCAAAAAGGCGATCAAGTTCGCCGAGGCACCCGTGCGTGGCGCCTCGGTGCTCAAGTACGATCCCGAGGGCAACGCGGCCAGCTACTACCGGGAACTTGCGAAGGAGGTTCTGACGAATGAGTCGTCGTAAGCGCGCGAGCATGCGCGAGGGGCCGCTGGCCGACCTCTTCCGCTCGACCGTTGACGACCCACCCGTCGATCCGCCCGAGGCACCGACGCCCGGCAAGGGTCGAACGTCTGAGCAGACCGACGCTGAGCAAGCTGCAACGCACCGTGACACCCCCGGAAGCGGAGCTGAGGAGGTGTCGCGCAGAGATTCAGGGTCGCGCATAGATTCAGAACCGGCGCGGACCAAGCCCCGCTACGGTCGCGAGGACCCGGTCGGTCCACGCAGCGAGACCCCGCAGCCGGGCCCCCCGACGCCTTCGCCCGATCCCGCGCCGCCGCCACAGCCTGGGCCGCCGACCCCTCAGCCCGAGCCGCCGAGCCCCGAGCCCGACCCGCCTCCCCCACAGATGGAGCGCGACCCCGAGGTCTCGACGCTTCCCGAGCCGAAGGAGCGCCTGCAGAAGATCTTCGCCGACAGCGGCGACCCTGACTTCAAGCACCCGCGCTGGGGCCGTGAGGAG
Source organism: uncultured Solirubrobacterales bacterium (assembly GCA_963724905.1). Lineage (GTDB taxonomy): Bacteria > Actinomycetota > Thermoleophilia > Solirubrobacterales > 70-9 > Mayfieldus. The sequence continues at coordinate 79,694 of CAVRWD010000004.1, read as the reverse complement.
CCTCAGTACCACCCGCCGGCCGCCGGCGCCCGCAGCCCGATCATCCGCGTGATCGGGGTCGGGGGAGCCGGCGTCAACGCGGTCAACCGGATGGTCGAGACCCAGATCCCCGGGGTCGAGTTCATGGCCATCAACACCGATCTTCAGTCGCTGCAGGTCTGCACCGCCGACGTCACCGTCCACATCGGCGCCGAGGCGACCCGCGGCTTGGGCTCCGGGGCCGATCCCGAGCTCGGCCACCGTGCCGCCTTCGATGAGCAGGACAAGATCAAGCGTCTGCTCAAGGGCTCGGACATGGTCTTCGTCGCCGCCGGAGCCGGCGGCGGCACCGGTACCGGTGCCGCACCTGTCGTTGCCCGCCTCGCCCGCGAGGTCGGCGCGCTGACCGTCGGCATCGTCACGCGGCCCTTCTCCTTCGAGGGCTCGCGGCGGGCGGGGCTCGCCGACAAGGGGATCGAGGCGCTCTCAGCCGAGGTCGACACGCTGATCACCGTTCCCAACGATCGCCTGCTGTCGGTCCTCGACGAGCAGACTTCGATGGTCGACGCCTTCGAGGTCGCCGACGACGTCCTGCGCCAGGGCGTGCAGGGGATCTCCGACCTGGTGACGCTCCCCGCCCTCATCAACCTCGACTTCGCCGACGTGCGGTCGATCATGTCCGACGCCGGCCAGGCGCTGCTCGGGATCGGCATGTCGACGGGCGAAGGCCGCGCGATGGCCGCCGCCGAGAAGGCGATCTCCTCGCCCCTGCTGGAGACCTCGGTCGAAGGCTCGCGCTCGATCCTTCTCTCGATCACCGGCGGGGCCGACCTCTCCCTGATCGAGGTCAGCGAGGCGGCGAAGGTGGTCGGCGAGGCCGCCCATCCCGACGCCAACATCATCTTCGGCGCCAACATCGACGAAGAGCTGACCGACCAGGTGTGGGTCACCGTGGTCGCGACCCGCTTCGATGGCAAGGCCCGGCCCAGGCGCCAGGTCGAGGAGCCGACGATCCGCCGCACCAAGGACGAGCGCCGCCCGCGCGGCGGCGACCTGGGCGGCATCGAAGTCCCAGAGTTTCTGCCGGGCTAGGTAGCGACGGCTGTGAGAGGCGTTGTCGCCGCCGGGCACCCGCTCACGGCGGAGGCCGGCGCCGAAGTGCTGCGCGAGGGCGGCAACGCGGTCGATGCCGCAGTCGCCGCGGTCCTGGCCTCGTTCGCCGCCGAAAGCGCGATGACCGGCCTCGGCGCCGGCGGCTTCATGCTCGTCCACGACGGTTCGGAGGACGTGCTCGTGGATTTCTTCGTCCAGGCCCCCGGACTGGGAGGCGTCGAGCGCACCGCGGATCTGGTTCCGGTGGACGTCTACTTCGACCAGACGCCGCAGACGTTCAACATCGGGCCCGCCTCTTGCGGTGTACCGGGCACGGCGGCCGGCCTCGCTCACGCACTGTCCCGCTTCGGCACCGTTCCCCTGGAGGAGCTGGTGCAGCCGGCGATCGAGCTGGCCTGGAACGGGACCGTTGTCAACGCCCAGCAGGCGTACATCTTCCAGATCCTCGCACCGGCCCTGACCCGCTATGAGGAGTGCAGAGCCCTCTACGCGCCCGACGGCAGGACGTTGACTGAGGGCGAGACCTTCCGCTTTCCCGAGCTCGCGGAGGGCCTGGAACGCTACGGGGCCGAGGGCCCTGAGCCCTTCTACTCGGGCGAGGTCGGCATGGCGCTGGCGGACACGGTCACGGAGCTTGGCGGGACGCTCTCGCGCGAGGACATGGCCTCCTACGAAGCGGTTGAGCGCTCGCCCATTCGCACCAAGTTCCGTAGCGCCGAGGTGCTGACCAATCCGCCCCCTTCCTCGGGCGGAATCCTGATCGCGCTCTGCCTCTCGCTGCTCGAGCGCCTGGGAGATGCGGGGATCCGGGAGACGGTCGAGGTGATGAGGATCGCGCAGGAGCGTCGTGGAGAGCGTTTCCAGGAGGGTCTGTACGAGGAGGGCTTCGCCGAGCTCGTACTCGATCCATCGGAGCTCGACGCGGCGGCGACGCAGATACGAGGGTCGCTGCGCCAAGGCGGCGGTCCGCCCGAGGACCGACTCGGCTCCACCACCCACCTCACGGTCCTCGATGCGAATGGGATGTGTGCGTCGGTCACCTGCTCCAATGGCTCCGGTTCCGGCCTTCTCGTTCCGGGAACCGGCGTGCACCTGAACGACATGCTCGGCGAGCAGGACCTGAACCCGCACGGCTTCCACCTCACTGCGCCCGCTCGCAGGATGCCTTCGATGATGGCCCCCACGATCGTGATGCGCGGGGGCGAGGTCAGCGCCGGTCTCGGAAGCGCCGGCTCGAACCGGATCCGCTCCGCGATCCTGCAGACCGTCTTGCGCATGGTCGTCGACGGGATGAGCGCCGACGATGCGGTTCGCGCCCCCCGGGTCCACTTCGAAGATGGGGCGGTGCAGGCCGAGCCAGGGGTCGACGAGGCGGCGCTGCAGCGGCTCGAGCAGGACGGCCTTGCGGTGGCGCGGTGGCAGCGGCAGAACCTCTACTTCGGGGGTGTGCAGGCGGTGGCCCGAGGACCGGAAGGCGAGCTGGAAGGTGGCGGCGACCCGCGGCGCGGGGGCGCCGTGGTGGTCGTCGCCTGAGGCTCAGGTGCGCGCAGCGGCTTCGGCCACGGCTGCGCTCTGCTCGGTCCGGGGCAGCTCGAGCACGTAGTGCTGGTAGGTGATCTGCTCACGACCCCAGCGCGGTCGGCTGTCGGCTTCGGTGAGCTCGAACCCAAGAGCGCGGTACAGACCGCCCGCGGCCCGCAGATCGCTGAAGGTCTCGAGGCGGACTCGGGCGTAACCGCTCGCCTCCGCCTTCTCGAGCACCTCCTCGACCAGCCGGCGGCCGAGCCCCCGTCCGCGCAGCTCCGGCTCGAGCAGTACCCAGCGCACGACCGCGACCCCATTGCCGTCGTCGGTCAACGCCACGCTGCCCGCGAAGTCCCCATCGCACTCGACGACCCACAGGCCCTCATTCGGCCTCGGCCATCCGGCGTCGACAGCGGCCGCGACCGCCGCATCGACCATCGCAACGAAGTCCGCATCGACTCCCTGCTCCCGTGGGTAGAGGCGCCGATGCTGGGCGACGATCGCCTCAGGGTCTCCAGGGCGCAGCTCGCGGCGAATCTCAATCGAGTCGGCCATCGCAGCCAGTATGGCGGCGACACCGATCGATGCAAGATGTTCTCATCAAGTCATCAATCGTGATTTACGATTGATCGGTGATGATGGGCGGCGACACAAAGTGTCGACGCAGATGCATGTCAGGCCGCGGAGCGGCCGCAAGAGCCTGATGGAGCTACGCCAGCTCAGATACGTCGAGGCGGTTGCCCGCCATCGTCACTTCACCCGTGCCGCGGAGGAGCTTCACGTCGCCCAATCGGCCCTTTCGCACCAGGTACGGCGGCTGGAGGCGGAGCTCGGCACCGAGCTCTTCGAGCGCACCAGCCGCCGCGTTGCCCCGACCGAGGCGGGCGAGGTGCTCGCAGCGCGGGCGCGCCGTGTGATGGCCGAGGTGGAAGGCGCCCGCGAAGAGGTCGACGAGCTGCGCGGCGCCGTCCGGGGGCGGGTCTCGATCGGCGCGCTGCTGCCGGCCGGTGAGATCGACGTGCCCGGCCTGGTCGCCAGGTTCAGCGCCGCGCGTCCCGGGATCGAGGTCGGGATGCGGGAGGGTACGGCCGGCGACATGCTCGAGCATCTGGCCGAGGACGAGGTCGACGCGGCCTTCGTGCTGCTCTTCGGCGACGCCCCCGCCGGGCTCGTGGTCGAGTCGCTCAGCGAGGATGAGCTGGTCGCCGTGTTCGCGCCCGGCAAAGCTCCGGCCAAGGCAAGCGTCAGCGTCGCAGACCTCAGCGAGCGGGTGATCGTCGCCCCGCGTTCGGGCTCATCGGTCAAGGCGGCCCTCGATGGATTCTTCGCACGTGCCGGAGAGCCATTGCGGGTCTCGCTGGAGAGCGGCGACCCGTTCCTGCTCCTCTGCCTCGTCGCGGGGGGATTCGGAACCGCGATCCTGCCCCGCTCGCTGACCCGGCGCGAGGGGCCTGCGGTAGAGGTTCGAGCCCTGCGGCCGGCGGTGCGCCTGCCGGTCGTCCTGCTGTGGCGGGAAGGCCGCCACGTCTCGCCCGCAGCGCGCGAGTTCATCGAGTTCGCGCGACGCGAGGCCGGCAGCGGCACGAGGGCGTCCTGACTCGAAGCCAGCCCGGTCGAGATGACTTGGTCTCGCCAAGTCGTCTCCCGTGATGGAGAATCCCGCCATGCCCGAGATCGACTTCGAGGCGGAAGGGCTGCTGGATGGCCTCGAGGGCGAGGCGCGGAAGGCGCGGCTGAAGCTCCTGCGCGAGCTCGCCGAGGACGGCGTGCCGCCGCAGGAGCTGCGCGACGCCGCCGAGGCCGGCCGCCTGGCGCTGCTCCCGGTCGAGCGGACGCTGCTTGGCGAGGGGCCGCGCTACAGCTCCCGCGACGTCGCCGAGCGTTCCGGGGTCGACCTCGAGGTCTTGCAGCGCTGGAACCGGGCTCTGGGGATCCCCAACCCCGAGCCCGACGACGAGGTGCTGGGCGAGACCGACCTCGAGGCGGCCAAGCAGCTGAAGGCGTTTCGCGACCTCGGGCTGCCCGAAGAGGAGATGCTCCAGGTCGCGCGCACGATCGGGATGGCGATGGCCCGCATCGCCCAGTCGAACCGCGAGTTGTTCCTGCGCACCCTGGTACAGGAGGGTGACGACGAGCACGAGCTGGCGAGGCGCTTCGAGGCCGGCGCGAAGACGATGCTTCCCCAGCTCATGCCGGTACTCAGCTACGCGCTTCAGCGGCACCTGATCGAGCAGGTCCGCGGCGACGTGATCGCCGCCGCCGACCTCGCCAGCGGGAAGCGTCGGCAAGGCCAACGACCTCGCGGTCTGTTTCGCTGACCTGGTCGATTTCACCAAGCTCGGGGAGCGGATCGCGGTCGAGGAGCTCGGCCTCGTCGCGGGGAGGCTGGAGGAGATCGCGACCTCGATCGCCGAGCCTCCGGTGCGCCTGGTGAAGACGATCGGCGACGCCGCGATGCTGGTCTCAAACGAGGCCGGGCCGCTGGGCCATGCGGCGCTGCGGCTGGTCGAGGCAGCCGACGATGAGGGTGAGGAGTTCCCGATGCTGCGGGTCGGGGTCGCGCACGGCCCCGCGGTTGGCCGCGGCGGCGACTTCTACGGCGCCCCGGTCAACCTCGCCAGCCGCATCACCGGCGTCGCGCGCCCCGGCAGCGTGCTCGCCGACGAGCACGCCAAGGAGGCGCTGGGCGAAGACTTCGCCTACTCGTTCGCCGGCGAGCGGCGCCTGAAGGGGATCGGGGCGCGTGAAGCTCTACCGCGTTCGCAGGGAGCCGCGGGAGCAGGCCTAGGCGCGGCCTCAGCTCCTGCCGGGCTAGGAGGCCGGCTTCTGGCCGAGAGCACCAGGTTGTAGAAGAGCTCCGGCGGCAGCCGCGGCTCCAGCAGCGCCGGTGTCGACCCGCTGCAGGGCGAGGTAGGTGCGAAAGGCGAACATCCGCCAGCGGACCGGGATCTGCTCCGGCTCGGCGGTCGACTCGAGCGTCCGCAGCCCCAGCCGTAGATGTTCGCCAGCAGCTCCTCGCCGCTGACGCGCGGGCTCCGCGAAGCCCGGCGGCGCGCAGCATCCGCCGCAGGTCGGCGGGGGAGAAGGCGTGCACGTCGACCTCGCACTCCAGCAGGGCCTCGGCGTCGGTCTGCGGCGCGCCGTTGCGGCGCTCGGCGGCGCCGAGCACGCCGCGCCAGAGCGGCGAGACCGCCATGCGCCGCCCGCTTGGGCAGCGCCGCGAGCAGGTCCCCGTAGCGGGAGGGCTCGCCGCAGAAGGCGAACGCGCCGCCCGGGCGCAGCACGCGGCGGAACTCGTCGAAGGCCCGCTGCAGGTCGGGGATGTGGTGCAGCACCGCGTGGCCGAAGACGAGGTCGAAGCTCTCGTCGTCGAACGGCAGCTGCTCGGCCTCGGTGGCGACGGTCTTCACCTGCAGGCCGAGGCTCTCGGCGCTGGCGCCGAGAGCTGCCAGCATCCCCGGCGAGATGTCGGTCGCGGTCGCGCGCTCGATCACGCCCTGCTGCAGGAGGTTGAGCGAGAAGTAGCCGGTGCCGGCGCCGATCTCGAGCGCGTCGCCGAACGGCCCCGGCTGGCCCTCCGCCGAGCGCCTTGCGCAGCTTCGCCGCACCTGGCGCTGGCCGATCTCGCCGAAGTCGATCCCCCACTTGGTGTCGTAGGAGCTCGGCGGCGGCGTCGTGGTAGCGGGTGTTGGCGTCGCTTGATGCGGTCCGGGGTCGCGGGGGAGGGTCGCCGGCATGCGCGGGAATGCTAGTGCCCTGCTAGACCTCGGCGCCGTGGCCCACGCCCAGCAGAACCAGCCACCCGACGTGCCGCCGCTGGAGCTGACCGGCGAGCGCACGCTGCCCGACGTCCCGGAGGAGAACTACTGGTACCAGCGCCACCTCGCCGTCTATGAGTGGATCGCCGAGCGCGTGCGCGGGCCTGCGGGTCGCCGACCTCGCCTGCGGCGAGGGCTACGGCTCCGACGTGCTCGCCGCGCGGGCGGCGCAGGTGATCGGCGTCGACGCCAACCCCGAGGCCTTCGAGCACGCCGCGGCTGCGCTACCGGCGCCCCAACCTGCGCTTCGAGCGCGGCCTGGTCGAGCAGTTCGCCGAGCCGCGCGACGCGATCGTCTTCCTGCAGACGATCGAGCACGTCGCAGGACCCGGACCGGCTGCTGAGCCGCTTCGCCGAGCTGGCGCCGGTCTCCTACGTCTCGACGCCCAACCGCCTCACGCTCGCCCCGCCCGGGGCCGAGAAGTCCGACAACCCCTGGCACCTGCGCGAGTACACGATCGAGGAGTACCGCGAGCTGCTCGAGCCCTGCTTCTCGCGCGTCGAGGTCCTCGGCCTCTTCCACGCCCGCAAGCTGCGCGCTCACGAGCTCGCGATCTGCGCCTCGGCTGGGACCGCGTCCACCCGGCGCTGCGCCTCACCAAGCCCTTCTACTACCGCTTCATCCCGGCGATCGCCGCCTCCGACTTCGCCCTGCGCGACGGAGACCTCGAGCGGGCGCTGGACTTCCTCGCCATCTGCCATGCGTGAGCCGGTGCGGCGACCTGGCGATCGTCCTGCACAGCCACATGCCCTACGTCGAGGGCTTCGGCACCTACCCCTTCGGCGAGGAGTGGCTGTTCGACGCGGTGATCCGCTCCTACCTGCCGGTGCTGGAGGTCGCCCGCGACCTGACGATGACGGTGACGCCGGTGCTCGCCGACCAGCTCGAGGACCCGGGCGTGCGCGAGCGGCTGCGCCGACTTCCTGGTCGACTACCGGGTCGGCGCGGCGGAGGCCGACATCCCAGAGGTGCCGCCGGAGTGCCGCGCCGGCGGTCGAGGCCGAGGCTGGCGCGCTACCGGGACGCCCTGGCGCCGCTCGACGCCTGCGGCGGCGACCTGCTCTCCGCATTCGCGGCGGCGCGAGACGAGGGCCGGGTCGCGCTGATGGCCTCCGCGGCGACCCACGCCGTGCTGCCGCTGCTGGCCACCCGGCGCCGGGGTGCGGCTGCAGCTCGACGCCGGCATCGCCTCGCACCGGCGGCGCTTCGGCTGGGACGGCGGCTTCTGGCTGCCCGAGTGCGCCTACGTCCCCGGGCTCGAGTGGCAGCTCGCCGAGCACGGGGTCTCCGCAGTTCTGCGTCGACCAGAGCGCCCACGAGGCGGCCGCTCGACGCGCTGGCGCCGGTGGCAACCGAGGCCGGCCCGGTCGCCTTCACGATCGACTGGGAGGCGATCTCCTGGCTCTGGTCGCTGGACGGCTATCCCAGCCGCCCCGAGTACCTCGCAGTTCGACGGCAAGTCGCTGCGCGGGATGCGGATCTGGCGGATCGGCGGCGGCGCCTATGACCCGGCCGCCGCGGAGCGGGCCGCAAGGCGCGAGGCGCACGAGTTCCTCTCCGCGGCGGTCGAGAAGCTGCGCCGCTGCCGGGCGCGAGCGGGGCCGCCGCGGCCTGCTCGTCTTCGCGATCGACACCGAGCTGATCGGCCACTGGTGGTCGGAGGGGCCGATCTGGCTGGCCGAGGTTCTCGACGCCGCTCCGGCCGCGGGGCCTGCGGCTGCTGACCCTCCCGCAGGCCCTCGCCGAGCACGAGCCCGAGCGGCGGCCGCTCGCCGCCTCGAGCTGGGGCGAGGGCAAGGACTTCCGCACCTGGGACTCGCCGGCGGTGGCCGACCTCGCCTGGGCCGCGCGCCGCAGCGAGCTGCGCCTGCTGCGGGCGCTGGGCGAGGGCCTCAACGGGAGCCGCGCGAGCGCGCGCTGCGCGCGAGCTGCTCGCGGTGCAGGCGAGCGACTGGGCCTTCCTCGACAGCCGCGGGCAGGCCGGCGACTACCCGTTTCACGCGCGCGACCGACCACGCCCAGGCGATGCTCGAGGCCATAGACTCCTCCGCGCCCGCCCGACCCGCGCATGCGAGCCCTGGCACCTGACCTCAGCCTCGCCCCGCTTCCTGGAGCCCTAGCCGCAGACCTCGAGCGTGACCCGGCTACTGATCCTCTCCTGGGAGTACCCGCCGCTGATCGAGGGCGGGCTGGCCCGCCACGTGCGCAAGCTCGCCGAGGGCCTGGTCGACCACGGCGTCGAGGTCCACGTGCTCACGCGCGGGGGCGAGGAGTCGCCGGCCGAGGAGCAGGCGGGCGGCGTCCTGATCCACCGCATCCTGCGAGCCGAAGCGCCCGACCGACCTCGGCGAGTTCGTCGCCTGGGTCGAGCGCATGAACTCGGACATGCTGGCGGCGGGCGTCGAGCTCGGCGACCGCTACGACTTCGACCTCGTCCACGGGCACGACTGGCTCGTCGCCAACGCCTGCGACCACCTCGCCAAGCGCTTCGGCGCGCCGCTGGTGACGACGATCCACGCCACCGAGCACGGCCGCCACCAGGGCTGGGTCGACAAGCACCCGCAGTCCTACATCCACGGGGTCGAGCGCTGGATCACCAACCGCTCCGACCGCGTGATCGCCTGCTCCTTCTACATGCGCGAGCAGATCGCCGACATCTTCGGGGTCGAGGAGGCGCGGGTCTCGGTGATCCCGAACGGGATCGACCCCGTCGGACCTGCAGCCGCAGGACCCCGCGCGAGCTGCGCCGCCTGCGGCTCGAGTTCGCGGCGCCCGACGAGAAGCTCGTGCTGCTGATCGGCCGCCTGGTCTACGAGAAGGGCTTCCAGCTCGCCCTCGAGGCGATGCCGAGGGTGATCGAGCGCCTGCCCGGCACCCGCTTCCTGGTCGCCGGCTCGGGCACCCACGAGGCGGAGCTGCGCCGCCAGGCCGACGAGCTCGGCCTGATGGAGCACGGCACCTTCCTCGGCTGGATCGGCGACGACGTCCTTCACTCGCTCTACCCGATCGCCGACGTCTGCGTGGTCCCCTCGATCTATGAGCCCTTCGGCCTCGTCGCGCTGGAGGCGATGGCCTCGGGCTGTCCCTGCATCGTCGCCGACACCGGCGGCCTGCGCGAGGTCGTCCCGCACGAGGAGGCCGGGCCTGCGCTTCCGCGCCCGCGACCCCGAGGCGCTGGCCGAGATGGCGATCCGGGTGCTCGACGACGAGTCGCTCGGCCGCCGCCTGGTCGCGAGGGGCTCGAGCACATCCGCCGCTTCGACTGGGCCGACGTCGCCGAGCAGACGGCGGCCGTCTACGGCGGCCTGGTCGCCGAGAAGAGCCGGGCCTAGGGCTCGACCGGGTCCGGCCAGCGCAGCTCACGCGGCGCATCGCGCGTGCGCAGCACCTTGGCCGGCACGCCGCCGACCACCGCGTTGGCCGGCACGTCGCGGGTGACCACCGAGTTGGTCCCGATCACCGAGTTGTCGCCGACCCGGACGCCGCGCAGCACGCAGGCGCCGTAGCCGATCCAGACGTTGGAGCCGACGACGGTGTCGCGCTTGTAGATGCCCTGCAGGCGGATCGGCCGCTCGACCTCGACCACGCCGTGGTCGAAGTCGATGAACATCGCCCGGTCGGCGATCACGCACTGCTCGCCGATCCGCACCCGCTGGTAGGCGGAGATCGTGCACTCCTGGCCGAAGACGGTCTTGTCGCCGATCTCGACCACGCCCTCGTGGCAGCGGATCTTGGTCCCGTCGCCGACCCAGACGAAGCGCCCGAAGCGGATCTGGCCGCGGCGCCCGGTCTGCAGCTCCAGGCCGCGGCCGAGGAAGAGCATGCCCGCGGTGCTCCAGCGCCAGCCCGAGTGGCGTCAGCAGCCGCCGCCACAGATAGCGCCAGAGAAGGCGCCCGTACTTCGGCGTCAGCATCCGGTTGCGGGCGAGAAATCGGGCGCGGGCGGAGCACGGGGAGCCGCACTCTAGACTCAGCCGCCGTGGCGCGGAGGCAAAATCGGCATCCGCTCGCCGAGCGCCTCCTCGACGGGGACAAGCGGGCCCTGGCCCGCGCGATCACCCTGATCGAGTCCGACGACCCGGCCGGCTGGGAGCTGGTGCGCGAGGTCTACCCGCGCACCGGCACGCGCCCGCATCATCGGCTTCACCGGCCCGCCCGGGGTCGGCAAGTCGACGCTGATCGGCGCGCTGACGGCGGAGCTGCGCGAGGCCGAGCGCGAGATCGCCGTGCTCTCGATCGACCCCTCGAGCCCGTTCACCCGCGGCGCCCTGCTCGGCGACCGGATCCGGCTCTCCGAGCACTTCCTCGACCCCGGCGTCTTCATCCGCTCGATGGCCTCGCGCGGCGCGCTCGGCGGCCTCTCCGAGCCCGCGCTTCAGGTGGCGCTGGTGATGGACGCCGCGGGCAAGGACGACGTGCTGATCGAGACCGTCGGCGTCGGCCAGGCGGAGATCGACATCGTCGATCACGCCGACACGATCGTGCTCGCGCTGATGCCGGGCTCGGGCGACTCGATCCAGGCGCTGAAGGCCGGGGTGATGGAGATCCCCGACGTGATCGTCGTCAACAAGGCCGATCACCCGATGACCGACACGATGGTGCGCGAGGTCCGCGGCGTCCTCTCGCTGGCGGAGGACCGCGGCGGCTGGAAGGTGCCGATCCTTCGAACCGAGGCCGCCCGGGGCGAGGGGGTCGACGAGCTTGCCGACCAGATCGACGAGCACCGCGCGTACATCGAGGCCGCGGGGACGCTCGGAGCGCGCCGGGCCCGCAACCTGCGCAACGAGGTGCTCGGCATCGCCGCCTCGCGGATGCGGCGCCGGCTCGAGGACGCCGTCGCCGACGACCCGCAGGTCGCAGAGCTGCTCGAGCGGGTCGTGAGCCGCGAGCTCGACCCCGCGACGCGCCGCCGGCGAGCTGCTCGAGGAGCAGGCCGATGGCTGAGCCCGCGGCGACCGGAAGCGCGCCCGCACCGCTCAAGGAGGCGCTGGGCTGGATCGGCTTCCGGGTCGACGACATGAGCGGCTCGCGGCGTCGCCCGCGTGGAGGGGATCTACGTCGACGCCGAGGGCGGCGAGCCGGCCTGGGTGGTCGCCAAGCTGGGCCGCTTCGGCAAGGTGACGGCGCTTCCGTTTCGCGATTGCGCCGCCGGGCCGGGCCGCATCTGGGTGCCCTACGGGCGCAAGGTGCGTCCGCAGCGCCCCCGCGATCGAGCCGGGGAAGCCGCTCACCCGCGAGCAGGAGCTCGACCTCTGCGACCACTACCGGATCCGCCCGACGCGGGGGCGCGCAGCGAGGTCGGTCGATTCCCGCCCCGAGGGGACGGTCACCTCAGAGCCGGCCGAGGCCGGCTGACGGGCGCCTACGGCCGAGAGCCGCCGCCGCGGCGACCTCCGCCGTCGACCAGCTGCCCAGGTCGCGACAGCGCCTCGTTGAACAGCTGCGACTTGCGCCCTCCGCGCCCGGCGCCGCCCGACGGCGCCTGACCGAGTCCAGGCTGGCGACAGGCTGAGTCTCCGAGCTCCGACGCGGCCGGCGAAGCTCCTCGCGCGCGTCGAGGATCTCCGTGCCAGCGTGCGTCCTCCTCGTTCATCTCTTGCCACTACCTTGTGCCCGAGACTGGTGACGGACGGCATTAGGTCTGCGCTGCGCGCGTCGGTCGCCGACTAGAGGGCGTGCCCGAGCTCATACCCGCCAGCGGGCGTGAAGGCGATGCCTCCGCAAGCGTGAGTCCGCGTCAGGATCACCGCCGGCTGTCCCTCGCGCTCACGCGCGAAGCCTACGGCACGTCGTTCGCGGCCTCAGCAGCCGAGCTGGCGCGCGATCACCATCTGCTGGACCTCGTCGGTCCCCTCGCCGATCGTGAGGATCTTGGCGTCGCGGTAAAAGCGGCAGACCGGGTACTCCTCGATGTAGCCGTAGCCGCCGTGGATCTGCACCGCCTCCTCGGTCGCGCGCACCGCGAGGCGGCCGGTGATCAGCTTCGCCTGGGCGGCGGTGAGGGTGAACGGCTCGCCGCGGTCCTTCACCATCGCCGCCCGGTAGGTGAGCAGGCGCGCGGCCTCGATCTGGGCCGAGAGGTCGGCGATCTTCGCCTGGATCGCCTGGAAGCTGGAGATCGGCTTGCCGAAGGCGCGGCGCTCCTTGGCGTAGGCGATCGCCTCGTCGAGGGCGCCCTGCGCGAGCCCGACGCCCATCGCCGAGACGCCGATCCGCCCGCCGTCGAGGATCTGCAGGAACTGCTTGAAGCCGTCGCCGCGGCGGCCGAGCAGGTTGGACTCCGGCACCCGGCAGTCGTCGAAGGAGAGCGGCCGGGTGTCGGAGGCGTTCCAGCCCATCTTGCGGTACGGCTCGCCGGGCTCGTAGCCGGGGGTGCCGTTGGGGACGATCAGGTTGGAGATCTCCTTGGCGCCCGTCCTCGACGGTCGGTGACCGCGGTGATCGTCACGCAGCCGGAGATCTCGGTGCCGGAGTTGGTGATGAACTGCTTGGCGCCGTTGATTACCCACTCGCCGTCGTCGAGCTTCGCGGTGGTGCGAGGTGTTGCCGGCGTCCGAGCCCGCCTCGGGCTCGGTGAGGCCGAAGGCAGGCGAGCTTCTGCCCGGCGCAGAGGTCCGGCAGCCACTCGTCGCGCTGCTCGTCGGTGCCCCAGAGGTGGATCGGCATCGTGCCCAGCGAGGTGTGGGCGGCCATCGTGATCGCAACCGAGGAGTCGATCCGCGCCAGCTCCTCGACCGCCAGCGTGTAGGAGAGCGTGTCGGCGCCGCCGCCGCCCGTACTCCTCGGGGAACGGGATCCCCATCAGCCCCAGCTCGCCCATCTTCGCGACGAGCTCGTAGGGGAATGCGCTTCGTCCGGTCGAGCTCCTCGGCCACCGGCGCGACCTCCTTGCGGGCGAAGTCGCGCACGGTGTCGCGCAGCAGCCGCTGCTCGTCGGTGAGCTCGAAGTCCATGAAGCGGACCCTAGAGCTGCAGCGCCTTCGGCTGCAGGAACTCCTCGATCGCGAACCTGCCCAGCTCGCGGCCGTGGCCGGACTGCTTGTAGCCGCCGAATGGGGCCAGCGGGTTGAAGGCGCCGCCGTTGATCTCGACCTGGCCGGTGCGGATGCGGCGGGCGACCCTCAGGCCCGCTCCTCGTCGCCCGACCAGACGCCGCCGGCGAGGCCGTAGATCGAGTCGTTGGCGATCCGCACCGCGTCCTCCTCGTCCTCGTAGGGGAGGATCGAGAGAACGGGGCCGAAGATCTCCTCCTGGGCGATCGTCATCGAGTTGTCGACCTCCGAGAAGACGGTGGGGCGGACGAAGTAGCCGCGCTCCAGGCCCTCCGGGGGCTCGGCGCCGCCGGTGACCAGCTTCGCGCCCTCCTCCTCGCCCTTCTCGATGTAGTCCCGCACCCGCTCGCGCTGGTCTTCGGAGACCAGCGGCCCGAGCCGCGTCGACTCCTCGAAGGGGTCGCCGGGCGTGAACTGCTCCGCGGCCGCCGCGGCGATCCCCGCCGCCTCGTCGAGCATCTCGCGCGGGACCAGCATCCGGGTCAGCGCGTTGCAGGTCTGGCCGGAGTTGAGGAAGCACTTGGCGACGCCGTCGGGCACCGCGGCGCTGAGGTCGGCGTCATCGAGGATCACGTTCGGGCTCTTGCCGCCCAGCTCCATCGCGACCGACTTCACCGTCTGCGGCGGCCAGCTCCGAGACCCGCTTGCCCGCCCGGGTCGACCCGGTGAAGGAGACCATGTCGACGCCTGGGTGGGCCGCGATCGCCTCGCCGACCACCGGCCCGGTGCCGGTCACGAGGTTGAAGACGCCCGCCGGCGCGCCCGCTTCCTCGATCACCTCGGCGAGGATGAAGGCGTTCAGCGGCGCGACCTCGCTCGGCTTCAGCACCACCGTGCAGCCGGCGGCGAGCGCCGGTGCGACCTTGGCGGCAGATCTGGTGCAGGGGGTAGTTCCACGGCGTGATCGCGCCCAGGACGCCGATCGGCTCGCGGACGATCAGCGAGTTGCCGACCTCCTCTTCCCAGGCGATCTCCTCCATCAGCTCCGGCATCGAGCCGAACGAGGCGATCGGCAGCCCGGCCTGGATCTGGCGCGAGAGCTTCAGCGGCATGCCGAGCTCGGCCGAGATCGTCGCCGCGATCTCATCGCCGCGCTGCTCGAGGCCGCGCCGCGATCGCCGTCAGGAGCTCGGCGCGGCGCTCGCGCGGGGTCTGCGACCAGCTCTCGAAGGCGTCGCGGGCCGCCGACACCGCCCGATCGACGTCCTCGGGGTCCGCCGGCCGGGATCGAGCCCATCACCTCCTCGGTGGTCGGGTTGATCACGTCGATCTGATCGCTGCCCGCCGGGTCGACCCACTGGCCGCCGATGAAGAGCCTGTCGCGCAGGTCCTGCTGTGTCGTGGTCGCCATGTTCGTCGCTCCTATGTAGTCGGGGTCGCTGCCTTCGCTGCGGCCGGCGCCGATGAGCGGCGCCGCCGCTATCGCCTCCGCTGTGCGGTGGGCGAGGGCCATTATCGAGATCATCGGGTTGGTGCCGGAGCAGGTCGGCATCGCGCTGCCGTCGCCGACCCACACCCCGGGTGTGTCGTGCAGCTCGCCCCAGGGGCCGGCGACGCTCGTCTTCGGGTCGGTGCCCATGCGGCAGCTGCCCATCTGGTGGGCGGAGAAGAGCTTCTGCCCGCCCGCCCGCAGCGGCACCCGCTGGGCGTGGGCGATGAATCGACCCAGGTCCTCGCCGCGGCGCCAGCGCGGCAGCCCGTTCGCCAGCGAGTAGACCTCCAGCGCCCCGGCGGCCTCGTGCAGGCGGGCCTGGGCGTCGATCGCCCGGTGGGTGTTGCGGATGTCGAGCTCGTCGCTGAGCGAGTAGAGGTGGACGGCGTTCCCCGCTCCGTCGATCGTCACCTGGCCGCCACCGCGGTCGCGCAGCAGGCCGATGAAGGTGGCGCCGCGCGAGAACTCGTGCACCATCTCCTTGTGGTGCGCGGGTCGGTGAACGGGAGCGCCGAGGCGCCGAGGCCGGTCGTGTACTGCGCCGTCTCGATCAGAAAGCCGTAGCCGTCCTCGACGTTGGCGAACTCGTCGATGACGCCGGAGTGGGGAGGGCCCCACCAGGAGCGCTGGTCTTCGCCATAGAGGCCGAACAGCGCCGTGCAGGGATGCAGGCGCAGGTTCTGCCCCACCGCCGGCCCGCCGATCCCGGAGCGCAGCAGCAGCGCCGGAGACTCGAGCGCGCCGCAGGCGACGACCACCAGCGGGGCATTGACGGTGACTCCCGCCGCTGCGGCCGCTCTCGGGGTCCGTGTAGGCCGCCTCGACCCCGGCAGCCCGTCCATCCTCGACCAGAATCCTCTGCGCGGCGGTGCGGGCGAGGATCGTGCCCCCGGCCGCGACCACGTCGCGCAGGTAGGTTCGGGCGGTGCTCTGCTTGGAGCCGCTCTGGTCGCCGAAGCCGAGATAGCCGGCCGACTCCGGCGCGTAGGAGTCGGGGTCGGCGTTTCTGATCACGCGCTCAAACGACCAGCCGAGCCGCTCGGCTCCGTCCTTCATCCGCTGCGTCGGGCCGTTGTAGTCGCTGCAGAGCTCGTTGGCGCCGATGCGCTCCATCACCGCGTCGGTGTGGCGGTCGAACTCGGGCCCGTCGACACCCTCGAGGCCGAACTCCCGCGCCCACTGATCACGAACCCAGGGGCGGGTGCGCAGACAGTTGGTCCAGTTGATCGTCGTCCCGCCGCCGACGTTGGAGCCCGCCTGCATGCTGACGTTGCGATCCGCGGTCGGGGTCGGCCCGCCGCGGTAGTAGAGGTTCTGGAAGGCCCAGAGCTCGAGCATGTTGAAGTCGGCGCTGTCGAAGTAGCCGCCCGCCTCCAGGACGACCACCCGCAGGCCCGCCTCGGCGAGCGTTCCGGCGATCACGCCGCCTCCCGCTCCCGAGCCGACCACCACCGCATCGGCGTCGAGGCTGAGCTCGTCGCCGTCGGGCACCAGCGGCTCCAGGGCCCTGTCCTCCTGGGGCGGGGCGCTGATCGGGCCGGGGTAGCCGAAGGTGGCCCACATCGGGTTCTGTCCCGTCGCGGGGTCGGGCAGGCCGTAGGTCATGAACAGGGCGCCGTTGACGAGCGCCTCCACCCCGACGGCCGCCTCGCTGCTCATCAGTCGCAGGTTGCGCAGGATCTGCTCGCGCGAGCGCGCCGACGCGCGGCTGAATCCCTGGCCCTCGATCTCGTCGAGGAGCATTCGGATTCCCTCCAGCTCGACCGGCGGCAGGGCGGAGAGGACCTCGGCCATCGCCATGTCGGCGCCGACGTCGGTCGCCTTGCGGCCCCAGAAGCCGTCAGGGTCGAACTGCCGGTCGATCGAGGGGACGACCGTGTCGCAGAGCAGGCCCAGGGTGGCGAGCTGGCGGTCGCTCAGCTCCGGCACCGGTCACTGCTCCTAGCTTTGAGAGAGCTCCTTCGCAAGCGAGACCAATAGTCGCACGCCATAACCGGTCGGGCCCTTTCCGACGTACTCGCGGCCCGTGTCCCAGGCGGTGCCGGCGATGTCGAGGTGGGCCCAGGGCTTTCCGTCGACGAACTCCTCCAGGAAGGAGGCGGCATAGATCGTCCCCGCCTTGCGCTTCGCCGACGCGTTCGTGAGGTCGGCGATCGAGCCCTTTGTCAGCTCCTTGTACTCCTCGTGCAGCGGCAGGCGCCATGCGATCTCGCCGCTGCGCGCGGCCGCGTCGGCGACCTCGCCCGCCCACTCGTCGTCATTGGCGATCAGCGCCGCGTAGGTGGAGCCCAGCGCGACCAGCACCGCTCCGGTCAGGGTCGCCAGGTCGACCACCCGCTCGGCTCCCAGCTCGACGCAGTAGGCGAGCGCGTCACCGAGGATCATGCGCCCCTCGGCATCGGTGTTGTTGACCTCGACCGTCTTGCCGTTGTATTGCGTGATCACGTCCCCGGGCTTTACCGCGGTGCCGGAGGGCATGTTCTCGGTCGCCGGCACGACCGCGATCAGGTCGATCGGCAACCCGAGCTCCGCGATCGCGCCAACCGCCTCGATCACCGCCGCGCCGCCGGACATGTCCATCTTCATCTCGTGCATCGCCGACGCGGGCTTGATCGAGATCCCGCCGCTGTCGAAGGTCACCGCCTTGCCGACCAGGCCGAGAGGCGCGCCGCCACCGCCGCCCTCGTAGCGCAGGACGATCAGCTGCGGCTCCTCGGCCGTCCCCTGGCTGACCGCTTCCAGGCCGCCCATCTTCTTGTCGGCGATCTGCTCACGGCCGAGCACCTCGAAGCTGAGTTTCTCCTGCGCGGCGACGATCTCCGACGCCCGGTCGGCGAGAAAGCCCGGCGTGGCGACGTTGGCCGGCAGCTCCTGCAGCTCGCGGGCGCGGTTCTGGGCTTCGGCCACGATCCGGGCGGCGCCGGCCGCCTCGGAGAGCGAGTCGGGGCCGAGGATGGTCAGCTGCTCGAGCTGTGGCTGCGGGTCGTCCTCATCGGGCTTGCGGAAGCGTTCGAATCGAAACGAGGCCAGGACTACGCCCTCGACCAGCGCCGCCGCGATCGCCTCGGGGTCCTCGGAGTCGGGTACAGCCCAGGCCAGCGTCGAAGCCTGAAGAGATGCAGCCTTTTTCGAAGCCAGCGCCCCAGCGACGCGGGCGCGCTCGGCGTCGAACTCCTCCTGCTTGCCGAGCCCGACCGCCAGGACCCGCTTCGGCCCATCGGGATAGAGCATCGCCGTCTTGCGGTAGCCGCCCTTGGCGTCGGCGGCGCCGGGGGCGTCGCCAAGCGGATCCGGGAGCTCGCCGCCGTCGAAAACGCCGACGACGAGCAGATCCGAATCGACCTCGCTCAGGGGAACCTCGCGAACCTCGACCTGCATCGGCGCCAGTCTATTCACGGGTTGCGGTCGCTGCGATTGCCCGTGAAAGGTGGCTCTCGGGGCATGAATAGTGGGTCATTCGTCGAAATCCCTAGGCATGAGAGCCGCCGGGCCTAGAATCGCCGCGATGCCAAGGGTGCGGATTTTCGCTGCCGCCGTCTGTGCGCTGACCCTGGTCCTGGCCGCAATCGCTGTCGCCGAGCCCGGCGAGGGGGTGTTCAGGGTCCATTGCGACCTCTCGCACCGGCTCTCCGACGACCCGATCGTCCACCCCCACCACAAGGGCGCCGCCCACTCGCACGAGTTCTACGGCAACCGCTCGACCAGCGCCCACAGCAACCTCGGCAACCTGAGGGGCGGCGGGACGACCTGCGACCAGCCGCAGGACAAGTCCGGCTACTGGATCCCGACCCTCTACAAGTTTGGAAACCCGGTCGAGGCCGACTCGATCACCGCCTACTACCGGGCCGGCGGCAAGTCGCCGGCCCTGATCCAGTCGCTGCCCGACGGCCTGCAGATGATCGCCGGCGACGCCGACTCGAAGGAGGTCCAGGACGACGACATCGTCGACTGGAGCTGTGTCAGGGGATCGGCATTCAGCGACACGATCCTCGGCCGCTCCGAGGCACGGCCGGCGCTGCGCCAGGCAAAGCGCGAGGTGAAGCGGCTGAAGCGGCGGCGCGCAGATGCCTCTGGTGCCAAGAAGAAGAAGGTCAGCAAGGCGCTGGCCGGAGCTCAGGAGGATCTGGCGCTGGCAAAGCTCGACGTGCGGTCCTCCTCGCTGCCGAGCTGTCCGCCGAACGCGCGCATCCACCTCTCGCTCAACTTCCCCGACTGCTGGGACGGCAAGCGCCTCGACAGCCGTGACCACAAGAAGCACCTGACCTACTCGGAGTGGTCCGACGGCGAGGCCCGCTGCTTCCCGAGCCACCCGGTGGCGGTGCCCGCGATTACCTTCTCGATTTCCTGGCCAGTTCGCGACGGGCTGGGCGCACGCCTGGCCTCGGGGCCGGTGCGCACGATGCACGGCGACGTTTTCAGCGCCTGGGACCCCGGGTCGCAGG
Organism: uncultured Solirubrobacterales bacterium; assembly: GCA_963724905.1. Lineage (GTDB taxonomy): Bacteria > Actinomycetota > Thermoleophilia > Solirubrobacterales > 70-9 > Mayfieldus. The sequence continues at coordinate 60,333 of CAVRWD010000004.1, read as the reverse complement.
CATCCGCGGTCTCCAGCTGCCTGAACGCCGACATCGACTGCGACTGAACCCTCGGGCCTCGCCTCGCTATCGTCAGTCGCGGCAGTTTCAGCGACCAGAGAAAGGCACTGATGCCCAGCACCGTGATCCTCGGCAGCGCTCGGACCCCGTTCGCGAAGATGGGCGGCGGCCTCAGCAAGCTCGATGCGACCGACCTCGGCAGCGAGGCGATAACCGCCGCGCTGGACCGCGCCGAGGTGGCGCCGGACCAGGTCGAGCAGGTGATCTTCGGACAGGTGCTGCAGGCGGGGCAGGGCCAGATTCCCTCGCGCCAGGCACAGATCAAGGCCGACATCCCGCGCGAGGTCCCCTCGGAGACGGTCAACAAGGTCTGCGCCTCGGGCATGCGGACGATCGGCCTCGCCGATCAGGCGATCCGCGCCGGCGATCTCGGCGTCGCGGTGACCGGAGGCATGGAGTCGATGAGCCAGGCGCCATACCTGCTCCCGGGCGCTCGCTTCGGCTTCCGCATGGGCGACGTGGAGGCGATCGACGCGATGACCCACGACGGGCTCACCAACCCTTTCACCGACAAGCAGATGATCAACGAGGCCAGCGAGGTCTCAAACGAGCTCGAGATCACGCGGCCTGACATGGACCGCTTCGCGGAGCGCTCGCACCGCCTCGCCGCCGAGGCAACCGACGCCGGCCGCCTGGCGGAGGAGATCGTCGGCGTCACGGTGAAGTCGCGAAAGGGCGAGGACGTCGTCGAGGCCGACGAGGCGATCCGCCCCGACACCACTGTCGAGACGCTGGCCAAGCTGCCGGCGATCGGCGATGACGACGCCACCCATACGGCCGGCAACGCGCCCGGCGTCAATGACGGCGCCGGCGCGGTGATCGTCGCCTCCGATGAGTGGGCGAAGGAGAACGGTCGCACGCCGATCGCTCGGGTGCTCGCCTACGGCGCCGTCGCCGACGATTTCCCCTACCTCGCCAAGACCCCCGCCGGCGCCGCGAAGCAGGCTCTGGAGAAGATCGGCAAGAGCCCCGAGGACGTCGACCTCTGGGAGATCAACGAGGCCTTCGCTTCGGTGGCGATCAACTCGATGCGGATGCTCGGCATCGACGAGGAGAACGTCAACGTCAACGGCGGCGCGATCGCGCTCGGCCACCCGATCGGCGCCTCCGGCGCCCGCATCGTCGGCGCCCTGGTGCACGAGCTGCGCCGGCGCGGCGGCGGCCTCGGCTGCGCGGCGATCTGCTCCGGCGGCGGCCAGGGCGACGCGATCGTCCTCGAAGTCAACGGGAGCTAGCGATGAGCGGCCGGGCAGCCGCCTTCTTCGATCTCGACAAGACCTTGATGGCGGGGTCCTCCGGGATGCACTTCGCGCGCGCGGCGGCAAGCCAGGGGATCGTCAGCCGCGGCCAGCTGTTGCGCTGGGGGCGAGACCACATGCGCTACCGGCTGCGGGGGGCGACCGACGAGGAGACCAAGGAGGTCCTGAAGGCCGCGCGCGACCTGATCACAGGCGTGCCGGCGGTGACGATCGACCGCATGGGCACCGAGGTGATGGCATCGATCCTGCCCCACATCTATCCGCAGATGCTCGACGAGCTCTACGCCCATCAGGACGCGGGGCGACCGACCTTCATCGTCAGCGCCGCCGGCAACGAGCTCGTCTCCGGCCTCGCTCATGTACTCGGAGCCGATGCTGGGATCGGGACCCGCTATGCGGTCGACGCTGAGGGCCGTTTCACCGGGCGCCTCGACGGGCCGTTCGTCTACGGGCAGGGCAAGGTCGATGCGATGCAGCGCTTCGCCGAGGAGCACGACATCGACCTCGGAGCGTCCTATGCCTACTCGGACTCGGCCTCCGACCTGCCGATGCTGCGGGCGGTCGGCCACCCCGTCGCGGTCAACCCGGATGCCGAGCTGGCCGCCGTCGCCTCTGCCCAGGGCTGGGACGTGATGCGATTCGAGAAGCTGGGCCGGCGGCTTGCGATCGCCGGCGCAACGGTGGCGGCCGCCGCGGTCGGCGGGCTTGCGAGCTGGCTCTCCTCTCGGCGGGCGACGCGGGGGCCGCCAGCGCCGCTTCGGCCTCGCCGGCCGCAGCCGCTGACCCCGCCGACGCCTGAGCCCGCATCTATCCTTGCCGCATGGCCATAGAGCCCGACGCACGCCGTCGCGCCCACCAGTGGCTGGAGGAGGTCTACAGCCGCCAGCCTGAGCGCGAGGCCGAGTTCAGCACCATCTCCGGGCACCCGGTGAAGCCGCTCTACACCGAGGAGGACCTGCCGGACCGAGGGCGACATCGGCCATCCGGGCGAGGCACCGTACACGCGCGGCGTCTACCCGTCGATGTACCGCGGGCGGCTCTGGACGATGCGCCAGTTCGCGGGATTCGGCACCGCCGAGGAGACCAACGCCCGCTTCCGCTACCTGCTCGACCACGGCCAGCATGGGCTCTCCACCGCCTTCGACATGCCGACCCTGATGGGCTACGACTCCGACCACGCGCGCAGCCTCGGCGAGGTTGGCCGTGAGGGTGTCGCGGTCGACTCGCTCGACGACATGCACACCCTCTTCGACGGGATCCCGCTCGGCGAGGTGACGACGTCGATGACGATCAACGCCCCGGCCGCGATCCTGCTCGCCTTCTACGTCCTGGTCGGCGAGGAGCAGGGCGTTCCGCCGGAGAAGCTTGGCGGGACGATCCAGACCGACATCCTCAAGGAGTACATCGCCCAGAAGGAGTGGTGCTTCCCGATCGAGCCGGCCATGCGGCTGGTCACCGACATGGTCGAGTGGTGCTCGACCAGCATGCCGCGCTGGCACCCGATCTCGATCTCCGGGTACCACATCCGCGAGGCGGGCTCGACCGCCCAGCAGGAGCTCGCCTTCACGCTCAAGGACGGCTTCACCTATGTCGAGCGGGCGACTGGAGCGCGGCCTCGACATCGACGCCTTCGCTCCCCGCCTGTCCTTCTTCTTCAACGCCCACATCGACTTCTTCGAGGAGATCGCCAAGTACCGCGCCGCGCGCCGGATCTGGGCGCGGGAGATGAAGGACACCTACGGAGCGCAGCGCGAGGAGTCGATGCGGATGCGCTTCCACACCCAGACCGCGGGCGTCTCGCTGACCGCGCAGCAGCCGCAGGTGAACGTCGTGCGCACCGCCCTGGAGGCGCTGGCGGCGGTGCTCGGCGGCACCCAGTCGCTGCACACCAACTCCTACGACGAGGCGCTGGCGCTGCCCAGCGAGGAGGCGGTGCGACTGGCGCTGCGCACCCAGCAGGTGATCGCCCACGAGTCGGGCGTCGTCAACACGATCGACCCGCTCGGCGGCTCCTACTTCGTCGAGCGGCTCACCGACGAGATGGAGCGCGCCGCCTATGAGTACTTCGCCCGAATCGACGAGCTGGGGGGCATGGTGGAGGCGATCCGCGAGAACTTCCCCCAGCGCGAGATCGCCGAGGCCTCGTTCCAGTACCAGACCGAGCTCAACGAGCGGCGCCGGATCGTGGTCGGCGTCAACGACTTCGTCACCGAGGACGAGGAGGCGATCCCGATCCTGCGCATCGACCCGGCGCTGGAGCGCAAGCAGACCGACCGCCTGGCCGCGACCCGCGCCCGCCGTGACGGCTCCGAGGTCGAGGCTCGCCTGGCGGACGCTCAAGGAAGCCGCTTCGAAGGACGGCGAGAACCTGATGCCGCACATCATCGAGGCGGCACGGGCGCGGGCGACCGAGGGCGAGATGGTCGCTGCAATGCAGGAGGTTTTCGGCACCTATCGCGAATCCCCCGTGTTCTAGGGGCATGTCTGCAAGCAACAAAGCTCGACGCCGCACGGCGATCGCGATCGCGGGCGCGATCGCGCTGCTCGCCCCCGCCGGCGCCGGAGCGGCGACGATCAAGGTGACCACCGACGTCGACGAGTTCAACGCCAACCCGGGCGCCTGCTCGCTGCGCGAGGCGATCTGGTCCGCCAACAACGACCTTGCGCGGGACGCGCCGGGCTGCACAGCGGGAAGCGGCAGCGACCGGATCACCGTGCCGGCCGGCCTCTATGACCTGACGATCGCGGGAGGCGGAGAGGCGAACAGCGCCACCGGCGACCTGGACCTGGTCGCGCCGGTGACCGTCGAGCGAACCGGCTCCGGTACCGCGACGGTGGACGGAAAGGGGCTTGACCGAGTTTTCGAGGTCAACACCGCGACCAGCGGGACCGGTGTGACGATCTCCGGGCTCACGATCCAGGGCGGCCATGCGATCGGCCCGGCCGACACCACCACCCGAGGGGCCGGAGGAGGCATCCTCGTCAGCCGCGGTGCGCTGACGCTCACGGGCTCGACCGTTGCCGCCAACGTCGCCGACTCCTGGGGCGGGGGAATCGAGAACCGCTCTGCGGCCAGCGTCAACATCGTCAACACGACGATCTCCGGCAACCGGGCAGGCTATGACGGCGGCGGGCTCGACAACTCCGGCGGGGTCACGACGCTGCTCAACGTGACCGTGACCGCCAACGTCGCCGACTCCGGGCAGAACTTCCCGGGAGGCGGAGGGATCGGGAACTTCGGTGGAACCACGACGCTGCGCAGCACGATCGTCGCCGGCAACACCGAGCGACGCAACCAGACTCCGGACTGCTTCAACTTCAGCGGCGGCAGCCTCAGCTCGCTGGGCCAGACTCTGATCGGGAGCACCAAGGGATGCGACTTCACGACCTCGACCGGGGACGTCGTCGGCATCGATCCCGAGCTGGCGCCGCTCGCCGACAACGGGGGGCCGAGCCCGACCCATGCCCTGATCCCGGGCTCCCCGGCCCTCGGCAAGGGAAGCGGCTGCGCCAAGGCCGACCAGCGCGGCGTGCCGCGCACCGCCGGGGGGGCCTGCGACATCGGCGCCTATGAGCTGGTTCGCTGCGAGGGCCGGATCGCCGACCGGATCGGCAGCAACGGAAACGACCGGCTCTTCGGCACCGCGGGGCCGGACGCGTTCCTGCTCCTCGGTGGCAACGACAAGGCTTTCGGCCTCTCGGGCAACGATGTCTTCTGCGGGGCGGGAGGAAACGACAAGGCGTCCGGGGGCTCGGGCAAGGACCGGATCTACGGCGACACCGGCAAGGACAGGCTGCGGGGCGGCAGCGGCAGGGACGTCCTGGTCGGGGGCGGCGGCAAGGACAAGCTGGCCGGTGGATCGGGCCGCGACGCGCTGCGCGGCGAGGACAGCGACGACTTCTGCAACGGCGGCACGGGCAGCTCCGACACGGCCACCGGGTGCGAGCGCGAGGTCCGGGTCCCGTAAGGCCATCCGAGCCGGTCGCAAACTGGCATCGCGGGCGGCGGCGCGCCTCTAAGCTGACGGCCGGATGTCGACCGAGACCGAGCAGCAAACCGCGCGCAAGATCCGTGTAGTCGTTGCCAAGCCCGGCCTCGACGGGCACGACCGCGGGGCGAAGATCATCGCCCGCGCCCTGCGCGACGCCGGCATGGAGGTGATCTACACCGGCCTTCACCAGACGCCGGAGCAGATCGCCGAGACCGTGATCCAGGAGGACGCCGACGCGATCGGCCTCTCGATCCTCTCCGGCGCCCACATGACCCTCGTCCCACGGGTCGTCGAGCTGCTCAAGGAGCAGGGCATCGACGACGTCCTGATCACGGTCGGTGGCACGATCCCCGCCGACGACGTGCCGGAGCTCAAGAAACTCGGTGTCTCTGAGGTCTTCACCCCCGGCTCGCCGACCGACGAGATCGTCGAGTTCATCCGCGGCGGCGTCGGCGAGCGCGCCTGACCCGTCCCGGGCCATCAAGGTCTCGCGCGGCGGCCCAAGGGTAAGCGGTCCCCGTGCGCTACTTCCACTTCTGCGCCCACGAGCAGTTCCCGCCCGACGAGCTGATCGGGCAGGCGGTTGCGGCAGAGCAGGCCGGATTCGACGGCATCGGCTGCTCGGACCACCTGCAGCCATGGTGGGAGCCGGGGGAGTCCGGCCATGCCTGGGTTTGGCTCGGCGCCGCCGGGCAGGCGACCGAGAAGGTCCCGATCGGGACCGGCGTCACCCCGCCCGGGCCGCGCTATCACCCGGCGCTGATCGCCCAGGCGTGGGCGACGCTGGAGATCCTCTTTCCCGGCCGCCCCTATCTGGGCTTTGGCTCCGGCGAGTCGCTGAACGAGTCGCCGCTGGGCGCCGATTGGCCGCCGGTCGGCAAGCAGATCGAGCGCATGGAGGAGGCGCTGGAGCTGATCGGCCGCCTCTTCGACGGCGAGCGTGTCACCCACGACGGCGAGCACTTCTCCACCAAGGAGGCCTTCCTGCACAGCCGCCCCGAGCGCCGGCCGCCGATCTACGTCTCCGCCTTCGGCCCCCAGGCCGCCGCGGTCGCCGGGCCGCCACGGAGACGGGATCTGGACCCTCGCCGACCCCGAGCAGGCCCCCGAGGTCATCGACGCCTATCGCTCGGCGGCCGACGACGCCGGCCGCGAGGCGGGGGAGATCCTGCTCCAGGTCCAGTTCTCTTGGGCCCAGGACGACGACGCGGCGCTGGAGGGGGCGCGGGTCTGGAAGGGCGCGCAGCCGGAGGACTTCTACACCGACGACTGGCATCGCCCGCAGGACATGTACGAGGAGGGCGAGCGCCAGGTCTCCGACGACGACCTGCGGCAGGCGCTGGTGATCTCCTCCGACCCCGAGGAGCACGTCGAGCGGATCCGCGAGGTGGAGCGGATGGGGGCGACGACCGTGGTCGCGATGAACGTCTCCGGCGCCGACCCGAGAGGCGCGATTGACGTCTACGGCAAGTCGGTGCTGCCGGCCCTGCGCGGCGCTCGAGTCGGTTGAGGGCTCGTCCGAAACCCCGATTGACTGGTCAGTCAGCCAGCTCAGATCGGTAATATCCGCGCCTGCGAACTGACCTAGGCCCGTCTGAATCCAGCCCGCGGGCCCCTCACGTACCACCCCAGATGGAGGTAACGACTTGAAGATCTGCGTCCTGGTCAAACAGGTGCCGGATGCCGCGGTTACCAAGCGCGTCGACCCCAACACGATGCGCCTCGACCGCTCCGGCGAGACCAACCTCAACCCGTTCGACACCCACGCCATCGAGGCCGCGATGCAGATCAAGGAGGGCGGTGACATCGACATCGAGGAGGTCGTCGCCGTGACCATGGGCCCCGACGGCGCGGTGCGGGCGCTGCACAAGGCGGTGGCGCTGGGCGCCGACCGCTCGGTCCATCTCTCCGACGACTCCCTCTCCGGCTCCGACGTCGCCGCCACCGGTTACGCGCTGGCCAAGGTGCTCGAGTCCGAGAGCCCCGACCTGGTGCTGCTCGGCCAGCAGTCCGATGACGGCGAGTGCTACACGATCGGCGCCGTGGTGGCCGACCACCTGAAGATGCCCTCGCTGACCCAGGTGATCAAGATCGACGTCCAGGACGGCAAGCTGCGCTGCGAGCGCCAGGCCGAGTACGGCTACGACACCGTCGACGTCGAGCTGCCGGCCGTGATCAGCGTCGGCGACGCGATCAACGAGCCCCGCTATCCCGAGCCTGAAGGCGATCATGGGAGCGAAGAAGAAGCAGCTCGACACCAAGGCGGGCGGCGACGTCGGGATCGAGGGCGACCGGGTCGGCGAGGCCGGCTCGCGTACCTCGGTGCTGGCGCTCAACCCGCCGCCCGAGAAGCAGGCGGGAGAGATCATCGAGGACGAAGACACAAACGAGACGGTCGAGAAGATCGTCGCCTGGCTCGACGAAAGGAAGCTCCTCTAATGGCCGGCATCCTGGTTTACGCCCTGCACGACGACGAGGGCAACTTCAACAAGAACTCGCTCGGCGCGATCTCCGCGGCCTCGAAGCTCGCCGGCGAGCTGGGCAGCGAGGCCGGCGTCGTCGTGGTCGGCGATGTCGCCGATGACGCGGCTCAGGGCCTCGGCGCCTATGGCGCCACGAAGGTCTTCCGCGCCAAGGACGTCCCCGAGGGCCTCGCGCAGCCGATCGTCGATGTGATGGCGAAGGTGATCGCCGACGAGGACTACGACTACGCGCTGTTCGGCGGCGGCCTGCTCGGCTTCGAGATCGGCGCCGGCCTCACCGCGCGTCTCAACGCGGGCGTGACGATGGAGGTGACCGAGGTAAAGGTGCAGGACGGAAAGCTCGTCGCCGAGCGCCCGATCCTGCAGGACTCCCAGATCGCCGACGTCGGCTACGTCGACAAGCCGGGCGTGATCATCGGCCGGCTGAACGCTTTCGACCTCGATGAGGGCGGCAGCGGCTCGGCCGAGGTCTCCGACGTCGACGTCGAGCTCTCGGAGTGGTCGAGCAAGGCGACGATGGTGCAGCGCGGCGAGCAGCGCGGCGCCGACGTCAACATCGAGGACGCCGACATCCTGGTCGGCGGCGGGCGCGGACTGGGCGAGAAGGACAACTTCAAGATCGCCGAGGAGCTCGCCGAGTCGCTGGGCGGCGCCGTCGCCGCGACCCGTGCGGTCGTCGACGCCGGCTGGTACCCCTACGCGGCCCAGATCGGCCAGACCGGCAAGACGGTTGCGCCGAAGCTCTATCTCGCGGCCGGCATCTCGGGCGCGATCCAGCACAAGGTCGGGATGCAGAGCTCCGAGAACGTGCTCGCCATCAACAAGGACCCCAACGCGCCGATCTTCGAGTTCTCGGACCTCGGCGTGGTCGGCGACCTGCACAAGATCATCCCCAAGCTGACCGAGGCGATCAAGGCCAAGAAGGGCGGTGAGCGGCCAGATGCCGGCCGTCGCCCCGGAGCAGTTCCCGCCGCCGTTCGACTCCGCGCGACGTCATCGGCCCGCCGACCGACCGGCCCGACGATCGGATCGAGGTCGGGGTGGCGATCGTCGGCGGCGGCCCCGCCGGCCTCGCCTGCGCGATCAAGGTGATGCAGCTGCTCGAGGACGAGCCGGAGCTGACCGAGAAGCTCGGCGAGGTCCCGGTGGCGGTGATCGAGAAGGGAAAGACGCCCGGCGCCCACCTGCTGTCGGGCGCCAACATGCGGCCCTCGGCGATGCAGGAGCTGTTCCCCGACCTCGACCCGTCCGAGTGGCCGGTCTACCAGGAGGTGACCAAGGACGCCGTCTACCTGCTGACCAAGAAGCGGGCGCTGCCGCTGAAGCCGATGCCGCCCGAACTTCCGCAACCACGGCAACTACGTCACCTCGGTCGCCAAGCTCGGCCGCTTCCTCTCCGAGAAGGCGGAGGAGGCGGGCGCCTACATCCTCTCCGAGACCGCCGCGACCAAGCTGCTGGTCGAGGACCGGATCGTGCGCGGCGTGCGCTCAGGCGACCGCGGCCGCGGTCGCGAGGGGGAGGAGCTGGCCAACTTCGAGCCCGGCTCCGACGTGACCGCGAAGGCGACGGTGCTAGCCGAGGGCACCCTCGGCCACCTCACCTACGCGGCGCTCGACTACTTCGACCTGCACGGGCCCGACCCGCAGCGCTGGGAGCTGGGCGTGAAGGAGGTCTGGGAGGTCCCAGAAGCCGCTGGACCAGGTGATCCACACGATGGGCTGGCCGCTGCGCAAGGGCGCCAAGTACAACGAGTTCGGCGGCAGCTTCATCTACCCGATGGGCGAGGACAAGGTCTGCATCGGGCTGGTGATCGGCCTGGACTACACCGACGCGACCTTCTCCTGCCACGACGCGCTGCAGCAGCTGAAGACCCACCCGTTCGTGCGCAAGATCCTCGAGGGCGGCAAGCGGGTCGGCGTGGGGCGCGAAGACCATTCCTTCAGGCGGCTACTGGTCGATGCCCAAGCGGCTCGCGGTCCCCGGCATGGTGATCGCGGGCGACAACGCGGGCATGGTCAACATCGCCGAGCTGAAGGGCGATCCACTACGCGATGCACGCCGGGATGTACGCGGCGGAGACGATCGTCGACTCGCTGAAGAAGGACTCGGTCAACTTCGAGGCCTACGACGAGAAGGTCCACAACTCGCGTGATCGAGAAGGACCTCTACCAGTCCCGCAACATGCGCCAGCCGTTCTCGAAGGGCTTCTTCTTCGGCGGCGCGATGGCCAGCGCGATGGCGATCACCAAGGGCGCGTTCCCGGGCGGGCACTGGGAGAACGAGGACGACGCCGAGCAGGCGATGTGCGATCGGCAAGCCGGCCGAGCAGCTACCCGAAGCCCGACGGCGAGCTACACCTTCGACAAGCTCTCCTCGGTCTTCCTCTCCGGCAACGCGACCCGCGACGACGCGCCGAACCACGTCCAGGTCCAGACCCACGTCCCGCGCGAGGTCGCCCAGGCCTGGGTCTCGATGTGCCCGGCCCAGGTCTACGAGATTCCCGACGAGCAGCTCGAGAACGGCGCCGCCGGACGTCGACGTCAACGTCACCGCCTCCAACTGCGTCCAGTGCGGCGCGATCACGGCGAAGGGGGGCCGCCTCACCCTCCCCGAGGGTGGCGACGGCCCCCTGTACCAGGAGACGTAAGCGCTCCGGTCTGCTGAACATGCGCGGTGTTGCGCCGGCCGTGACATGTCAGGCTGCCGAGGCGCCGCATTTTCGTCTCTAGCGACTTCGTCCCTAGCTCACCACCGACACGTACAGCTTCGACCCCGCGAAGATCGCCGTGCCTCCACCCGCTCCGCTGTAGGCCAACCTGAACGTGTGCGAGCCGGCTCCCGGCGAGAAGACCAGCCAGCCGCCGCGCAGCTGTCCGCTTGCCCCGTTTCCGTCGCCGGTCGCGGTGAAGCGATCGTCGAAGACCGGGCTGGAGCTGCCGAGGATCTTTGCCCCGGCGGGAATCACCGTGTCCTCGAAGAGGTGCACCTGCGCCTGCGCGTTCGGACCGCCGCCGGCCAGCTGCATGTTCGACTCGGCGAAGATCTCGACCAGCCCGCCCTTCGGCACCTTCACGGTCACCGCGGGCCCCCGAGGTCGACCGGCGTGTTGGAGGTCGTGCTGACGGTCGTCGGAAGGGTGTTGAAGCGCATCAGGTTGGTCTTGAACGCGTCCACCGCCCGCGGCCGGATGTCGCCGGCCTTGACGTTCTTCGGCTTGATGTCGTTCGACGTCACCGAGTTGCGCCCCGGCAGCGCAACCGCCGCTCCGCCCAGCGATGCCACCAGCGCGATCACCGCGATGATCAGCGCCGGCGACGGCCGCCGTACTCGCTTGCCCAGGTCTCTCATCGTTCCCCTCCTGCGTCGGTTGCCTGAAGTACCCGACCCCGGAACACCGGGCGCGTGCGGGGGTTGCGGGCCGGCGACGCGTGTACGAGGGCTCTCAGGCGCTGGTCGTTGGCGCCGTCGCACCGGCGCCGACGAAGGAGCCGATCAGCTCTGCCAGGCGCGTCGGCTGATCGAGCGAGACGAAGGTCTTCGCGTCGGCGATCGTCTCCAACCGGGCGTCGGGAATCGTCCGCGCCAGGCGCTTGCGTTCTCGAGCTTGAAGACGCTGTCCTCCGCCCCCCAGGCGATCAGGGTGGGCGATCGAAGCTCGCCAGCTTCTCCGCCGCCTCCAGCGTGTAGCGCTTGTTCATGTCGACCGTGTACTTGACGGTGTCGCGACGGATCGCGGCGTCGGCCTGAGGCGCAAACCAGCTGTCGATCAGCTCCGGCGAGATCTTGACTTCGCGAAGGGCGCGAACGAGGCCCGCCGCAGTGCCCCGACTTGAACGGCAGGCCGGCTACGGCCTGGGCGCCGGGGAGCTTCATCAGCGGGGGCAGGAGCTTGAAGATGCCGGGCGGGAACTGGTCATAGGTGTCGCAGTTGGTGAGCACCAGCCGCCCCATTTTCTCCGGGCGCCTCGTCGCAAGCACTTGCGAGATCGCGCCGCCGGAGTCATTGGCGACGATCGTGACGTCCTCGAGCCCCAGCGCGTCGATGAAATCGGCGATCAGGTCGGCCATGCCATAGGGGGAGAGGTCGGCATCGGCGTTCATGGGCAGGGCATGGGCGCCCATCGGCCAGTCCGGCAGGATGCAGCGGTGCGTCGCCGAGAGCTGCTCGGCGGTATCGCTCCAGAGACGGCTGTCGACCAGGTAGCCGTGGACGAAGACGATTGCCGGCCCCTCTCCGAGGTCTCGATAGCGGATCGTTCCCTGCGGGAGCTGGATCTCTTCTGAGCGGATCATCTTGCCTCCTGGTCTGGGCGCCGCGGTTCACGTCCGCGCGGCCTATTTACATACAGTGCGTAGGTAATAACATACAGATCGTATGAAAGTCAAGGAACAAGGTAAGGGAATCGGTCACAGAGCGGATCGCGCCGCAGCCAGGCGGAGCGATCGCAGGCAACCCGCGACGCGCTCATCGACGCCGCCCGCCCGCTGTTCGCGAAGCGCGGCTACGCCGACGTCGGGGCGGAGGAGATCGTCCGCTCCGCCGGTCTCACCCGCGGCGCCCTCTATCACCACTTCGGCGGCAAGCAGGAGCTGCTGGCGGCGGTCTACGAGCAGATCGAGGAGGAGCTCGCGCAGCGCATCGCCACCGAGGCGCTCGGCGCCTCCGATCCGATCGGGGCGATGCAGGCGGGGATGGAGATGTTCCTCGACGCCTGCCTGGAGCCGGACGTTCAGCGGATCGTCCTGCTCGATGCCCCGGCGGTGCTCGGGTGGGAGCGCTGGCGCGACATCGCGGCCCAGTACGGCCTCGGGCTGATCGAGGGCACGCTGGGCGCGGCGATGGAAGCGGCGCGATCGTCGAGCAGCCGGTCAGGCCGCTGGCCCACGTGCTGATGGGGGCGATGGATGAGGCGGCGATGCTCGTCGCTCGAGCCGATGACCCCGCGGCGACGCGCACCGAGGTGGCGGCGACCCTGCGCTCGCTGCTGGCCGGACTGCGTCCATAGGCGGCCAGGCCGCGCCTGCGCCGGCGCTAGAACTCTGTTGCCATGAAGGCCGATATCCATCCCGAGTACGTGCTCGCAAACGTGCACTGTTCGTGCGGGAACCAGTTCTACACGCGTTCGACCGAGTCCGATCTCCACGTGGAGATCTGCTCGGCATGCCATCCCTTCTACACCGGCAAGCAGAAGCTGGTCGATACCGGAGGACGGGTTGAGCGCTTCCAGCGCCGCGCCGCCAAGCGGTCTGGGGCAGGCAAGAAGTAGCAACCTGAGCCCGGGGAAGGGCAGAGCTTGAGCCAAGAGCAGGGAAACGGGGTGGGCGCGGAGGCCGCTGGGCTTCAGAACGAGCGCATGCCCGACGGCGCCCTGGTCGCGAAGCGCGATGCGCCGGTCGGCGGCCAGGCCGTGCTCGAGGGCGTGATGATGCGCGGCGTCTCGGTCTGGGCGGTCGCGGTGCGCGATCCCGAGGGCGAGATCCAGGTCACCTCGGAGCCGATCGTCTCCTGGGCCAAGCGCCACCGGGTGCTGCGCTGGCCGGTGATCCGCGGGGTCGTCGCGCTCGGCGAGTCGCTGAAGATCGGCTTCAAGGCGCTGGCGATCTCCGCCAACGCCCAGCTCGAGGAGGAAGAGGAGGAGATCGGCGGCTGGATGTGGGGGGTGACGATCGCCCTCTCGATGGCGCTCGCGATCGGCCTGTTCTTCGTTATCCCGGTCGGAGCGACGAGCCTGATCAAGGACCAGCTCGGCTCCGCGCTGCTCTTCTGGCTCGTCGAGGGAGTGCTGCGAACCGCGATTTTCATCGGCTACATCCTGCTCATCAGCCGATTGCCCGACCTGCGGCGGGTCTTCGAGTACCACGGCGCCGAGCACAAGACGATCTCCGCCTTTGAGGCCGAGGACCAGCTCGTCCCCGAGCGCGCGAAGCTCTACTCGCGCCTTCACCCGCGCTGCGGAACCAGCTTCCTGCTGATCGTGATGGTGCTGGCGATCTTCGTCTTCGCGCCGATCGGGCTGCCGGCCTGGTACTGGCTGCTCGCCTCGCGCATCCTCGGCATCCCGCTGATCGCGGGCCTCTCCTACGAGGTGATCAAGTGGGCGGGCAAGAACCGCAGCAAGCGCTGGGTGCGGGCGTTGATGTGGCCCGGCTTGATGCTTCAGAACCTCACCACCCGCGAGCCCGACGAGTCCCAGCTCGAGGTTGCGATCGCGGCGCTGAATGCGGTGCTCGCAGTGGAGACGCCCGGCAAGGACACCACCGAGCCGGCTATAGAAATCGTCGCCTAGCGTCCAGGTTTTCGCACCCTCACCCCGGCCCGTCAAGATAGGCCCATGATCGATCGACTGGTCGAGCAGATCGAGAGCCGCTCGGCGGAGCTGGAGCGGGAGATGTCCGACCCTGCGGTGATAGGCGACCGGGAGCGAAACGCGGAGCTCGGGCGCCAGTACCGGGACCTCGAGCCCGCCCTGGCGCTCGCCCGCCAGTACCGCACCCTGCGCGACGACTATGAGGGAGCGAAGGAGCTGCTCGCCGAGGACGGCGACGACCCGGAGTTGCGCAAGATGGTCGAGGAGGCCCCGGGGCAGATGGCCGAGCTCGAGGAGCAGATCCGCCTGGCGATGGTCGAGCGCGACCCCAACGACGCCAAGAACGTGCTGATCGAGATCCGCGCCGGCACGGGCGGCGACGAGGCCGCTCTGTTCGCGGGAGACCTCTTCAAGATGCTTTCCCGCTACGCCGAGCAGGGCGGCTACTCGACCGAGAGCCTCTCGCAGTCCCCGGCCGAGGTCGGCGGCTTCAAGGAGGTCACCTTCGCGATCAAGGGAGAGGGGGCCTACTCGGTGTTCAAGTACGAGGGCGGCACCCACCGCGTCCAGCGCGTCCCCAAGACCGAGTCGCAGGGGCGCATCCACACCTCGACCGCGACCGTCGCCGTGTTGCCGGAAGCCGAGGAGGTCGAGGTCGAGGTTGACCCGAATGAGCTGCAAATCGACACCTTTCGCTCCTCCGGCCCGGGGGGGCAGTCGGTCAACACGACCGACTCGGCGGTGCGGATCACCCACAAGCCGACCGGGATCGTGGTCTCGATGCAGGACGAGAAGTCTCAGATCCAGAACCGCGAGCGGGCGATGCGTGTGCTGCGGGCCCGCCTCCTGGAGCAGAAGCTCGCCGAGCAGCAGGCCGAGATCGCCTCCGAGCGCCGCGCCCAGGTCGGCAGCGGCGAGCGCTCGGAGAAGATCCGCACCTACAACTTTCCCCAGGGCCGGGTCACCGACCACCGCGTGAAGCACACCTCCCACAACATCGACGGGGTCCTCAACGGGGAGCTGGGGGAGTTCACCGAGACCTTGTCGGCGGAGGAGAAGCGCCGCCGCCTCGAGGCGGCGGCCGAGGGCAACGCCGAAGCCTGATTGTGAGCGCGGTGCGGGCAGCCGGCTCGGTGCGGGACGCTCTCGACGCCTCCGTCGACGCGCTTGCCGCGGCCGGGGTTGATTCGCCGCGGCTCGACGCCGAGCTGCTGCTTGCCGAGGCTACGGGCGACGATCGCGCACGTTTGATTGCCGACCCCGATGCCTCGATCGACCCGACAGCGGGGCGCCGCTTTGGCGAGATGGTACGCAGGCGCTTGCGGCGCGAACCGGTCGCCTACATCCTCGGGCGAAAGTGGTTCCGCCACCTCGAGCTCGCGGTCGACGGCCGGGTGCTGATCCCGCGCCCCGAGACCGAGCTGCTGGTCGAGGTCGGGCTTGAGCTCGAGCCGCGGCGAGCGCTCGACGTCGGCACCGGCTCCGGAGCCGTGGCGCTGGCTCTGGCCGCCGAGTTGCCCGATGTGGAGGTGACCGCGACAGACAGCTCGCCCGGCGCCCTCGTGCTCGCTCGCGAGAACGCCGAGCGATTGGGGCTGGCCGGGCGGGTGACCTTCGTGGAGGGCTGCATTCCTCCCGCTATGCGGGAGAAAGGGGGCCCGCTGGGATTCGATTTGCTCCTCGCCAACCTGCCCTACGTCGCCGAGGCGCGACTGGGACGGCCTGGCGCCGGAGATCCGCGACTGGGAGCCGCGCGAGGCCCTGCTCGCCGGGCCGGACGGCCTGGCGGCGATCCGCTCCCTGCTCGCCGACCTGGCGGAGCGTGGGGACAAGCAGAGCCCCGCTGCGGTGGCACTCGAGGTCGGCGCCGGCCAGGCCGAGGAGGTGGCGGCGATGATCGTCCGGGCCGGGTACCCGCACACCGAGGCCCGCCGCGACCTGGCCGGGATCGAGCGGGTCGTGCTGGGGCGCAGGTGAGCCTGCCCGCAATGCGCGGCGGGGCTCGCGGCCGGGCGCTGTGCACGGCGATCCTTCTTGCTTTGACGGGGTTCCTCCTCGCCAACGGCTTGCGACCCGGACCAGTGACGGCGGCTTCGCCGTTTCAGTGGCGGGGGGTGATCCAGGGCCAGTACGGGCCGCAGTTCAGCCCCGCAGAGCGGCTGCGGCTGCTGCGCTTCATGGCCGGCAAGGGCTTCAACGCCTACGTCCATGCGCCCAAGGGCGACCCCTACCAGCGCACCCTCTGGCGCGTTCCCTACCCGGCCGCGCAGCAGGCCACATTCGCCGCCGAGCAGCAGCTCGCCGCCAGCCTCGGAATCGAGTGGATTCCCAACCTCAGCCCCGCGGACCCGGCCTTCTCGAGCCCCGGCGACGACGCGCCGCCCGGAAGCTCGCCCGGCGCTCCGATCTGCTTCTCCAGCGACGCCGACCTCGGTCAGCTGCTGGCCAAGCTGGAGCCGTTCCGCCTCGCCGGGGCCCGCACCTTCATGGTCAGCCTCGACGACGTAAAGCGCCGCTTCAGCTGCTCCGCTGACCTGGCCGCATACGGGAACGGTGCACGTGGCTTCGGGCGCGCAAACGGGGATCTTCTGACGCGCCTGCGGGACCGGTTGATCGCCGCCGATCCCGCTGCCCGGCTTCTGACCGTGGCCTCGGACTACCGGGGGACCTCCGACAGCGCCTACCTGCGCGGCCTGCGCGAGCGGCTCGGCCCGGGGGTGGAGGTGATGTGGACGGGGCCCGAGATCGAGTCTCGCCCCTTCGGCCCGGCCGAGGCCGACTCCTACGCGGCCTTGATCGGGCGGACCCCGATCGTCTGGGAGAACTGGACCACCAACGACGACGTCGGCGGCACCCCGCAGAGACCGGGGCGGATCTTCCTAGGCCCCTACGCCCGCCGCCCCAGCGTCGCCGGGCACGTGGGCGGGTTCTTCTTCAACCCGGCCAATCAGGCCGACCTCAACTTCCTCCCCTTGGCGACCGCCGGGGACTGGATGCTGGACCCGAGCCGCTACCGGCCTCGTCGCTCCTTCCTGCGCCAGGTGCGGCAGCTGGCCGGCAGGCGGGCGCCGGCCCTGCGGGCGTTCGCCGAGGCGAGCTACTCCTCCAGCCTGCGCGGGAACGTCGAGGCGCCGACCCTGAGGCGGCGGATCCGCGGCTTCCTGCGGGCCGAAGGGCGACGGGGTGGCGGCGCCGCGGCGCTGCGGCTGCGCCGCGAGCTGCGGCTGGCAGCGAGCGCAGGGCAACGCCTGCGGAGGGTTCCGGCTCTGCGGCCCTTCATCCGCCAGGCGCGACCGGTCGTCGATTCGGTGCAGCTGAATGTCCGCGCCGGGCTGCTGGCCATCGAGCTCCTGCGGGCCCGCGGAGCGAGTGAGCGTGAGCAACTGCGTCGCCGCGTGCGGCGGGCCAGACGCGCCGCGGCGAGCTGGCCGTCGGAGGCCTTCGGGAATCGCTCCGGCCTCTACGGGATGCGCGACAGCGTGATCGACGACTTCGTGTCCCGAGTACGGCGAATCGATCGGAGGCGGGGATGAGCGAGCGGGTCTCGATCGCCGAGGAGGGGGCCGACGCCGCGCGGTCGGCGCTTGAGCGCTGCATGGAGGGCGGGGGAGTGGCGGTCTTTCCCGGCCGATGGCCTCTACGGCCTCGCCTGCGACCCGCTCAACGCGGCCGCGATCGAGCGCATCCAGGCGCTCAAGGGCCGCGACGATCGCAAGCCCTCGGCGGTGATGTATTTCGCGCCGCTGGCGATGCGGGAGCTGCTGGCGGCGCTGGGCCCGCGCACCCGCGATGCGGCCGCAGCGCTGCTGCCCGGGCCGGTGACCCTGGTGGTCGCAAACCCCCAGCGCCGCTACCCGCTCGCCTGCCGCGACGATCCCGAGCGGCTCGGCGTGCGACTGATCGAGGGCCCGCTTGCCGGCGCGATGACCCCCGTGTTTCAGACCAGCGCCAACCTCAGCGGCGCTCCGCCGTCGAACCGCTTCGAGGACGTCCCCGCCGCGATCCGCGACGCCGTGGATCTGACGATCGACGGCGGCGAGCTGACCGGCGCCCCTTCGACCGTGGTCGACATCACGGGCATCGACGCGGACGGAAGCTGGACCGTCCTTCGCGAGGGCGGGCTGCCGCGGCAGCGGCTCGAGGAGCTGCTCGGCTCGCCCGGCTAGTCGCGCGGCGGTATCTCCGCCAGCGCCTCCTCGAGGTTGGCGAAGATGAGGGCACGGACCGCCTTGCCATCGCGCCAGCGCCAGGCTGCCACCGCTTCGATCCCCGCCTCGATCCCGGTCGTCCGCCCGCGGGCGATCAGCTTGAACGGGACCAGGACCCAGTCCTCTACCTCGCGGAACTCCTTCGGCTCGACTCGGATCTCCTCCATGACCTCGTAAAACGACTCCCAGTAGCGCCGCATTCCCTCCTCGCCGCGGTAGGTGTCGGGCTCGGTCGCAAGGCCCGGGGGCGTGACGAGCTCGAAGTCCGGCGCGAGGATCGGCAGCAGCGCTTCCCAGCCCTCGCTGGCAAATCTCTCGTACGCGTTTCGCATCACCTCGGCGTTGGACTCGGCCACGGCCGAAGCGTATTGCGCCGCTGCTATCGTCGGCCGCCGTGGCCGAGGAGCTTCAAGAAGGCTTCCAGACGGCCTCCCTGGCGGAGGTCGATCCCGAGATCGCGCAGGTCCTGGGGCGCGAGCTCGAGCGCCAGCAGAGCACCCTGGAGATGATCGCCTCGGAGAACTTCGTCCCCCAGGCGGTGCTCGAGGCGGCCGGCTCGGTGCTGACCAACAAGTACGCGGAGGGCTACCCGGGGCGCCGCTATTACGCCGGCTGCGAGGAGGTCGACGTCGCCGAGCAGCTCGCCATCGATCGCGCCAAGGATCTGTTCGGCGCCGAGCACGTGAACGTGCAGCCGCACGCCGGGGCGCAGGCCAACAACGCCGCCTACATGGCGATGCTCGATCCCGGCGACACGATCATGGGGATGGCGCTCGACCACGGCGGCCACCTCACGCACGGGATGAAGCTCAACGTCTCCGGCAAGCTCTACGACGTCGTCGCCTACCACGTGCGCCGCGAGGACATGCTGGTCGACATGGAGGAGGTCGAGCGGCTCGCGAACGAGCACAAGCCGAAGGTCATCGTCGCCGGCTGGTCCGCCTATCCCCGCCACCTCGACTTCGCCGCCTTCCGCGAGATCGCCGACTCGGTCGGGGCGAAGCTGATGGTCGACATGGCCCACTTCGCCGGCCTGGTCGCCGCGGGCGAGCACCCCAACCCGGTGCCGCACGCCGCACGTCACCACGACGACGATCCACAAGACCCTCTGCGGGCCGCGCAGCGGGATGATCCTCTGCGACGAGGAGCTGGCCAAGGACATCGACCGCTCGGTCTTCCCCGGACAGCAGGGCGGGCCGCTGATGCACATCGTCGCCGCCAAGGCGGTGGCGCTGGGGATCGCCTCCAGCGAGCAGTTCCGCGATCGCCAGCGACAGACGATCGCCAACGCCCGGGCCTTCGCGCGAGGGCCTTCAGGCGGGAGGCATCGACGTGCTCACCGGCGGCACCGACGTCCACCTCGTGCTCGTCGACCTGACCCAGACCGGCCTCGACGGCAAGACCGCCGAGGAGCGGCTGGAGCAGGTCGGGATCACCGTCAACCGCAACGCGATCCCCTTCGACGAGCGCCCGCCGATGAACCCGTCGGGCCTTCGCATCGGGACCCCGGCGCTCACCACCCGCGGCCTGGTCGAGGACGACATGCGCGAGATCGCCGAGGTGGTCACGGCGGCGCTGGGCGACGACTTCGACGCCGAGCGCGACTCGCTGTCGGAGCGCACCCGGTCGCTGATGGAGCGCTACCCGCTCTATCCGCAGCTCTCAGCCGCCGCGGTCTAGGCCCGCGAGACAGGTCCGGGCGCTGCATCGCCTCGAGCCAGATCGCACGCGCCTGCTCGCGGCTCGCAGTCCTCGGGCATCCGCTCGGCTACCCATGGCGCGCTTTCGGTCTCCTGCGCGCCGAGGATCGGCGCGATCCCCTGGTGCGCCTCCGCGCCGAGCTCCTCGCCGGGCCCGGTCTGCACCTCGCTCATCGTCTCTCCCGCGCGTATGCCGATCTCTTCCAGCGCCGGGCTCGCCCTCGCGCCCGGCAAGGCTCCAGATCCGTTCCGCGATGCTCGCCGACGGTCAGCTCGGCCATGCCGCACGCCCGGCCAGCGGGGTTCCCTGCTCGGCCATCAGCGCGCCGTGGGCGAGCAGCGTCGTCGCGTGCGCCATCGTGATCCAGTAGCGGATCATCCCCGTGTCGGTCACGGTCAGCGGCACGTCCGCCCGCGCCTGGCGCAGGAACAGCTCCGAGGCGCTGCCGGCGCTGCCGAGCACGTTGACCAGGCGCACCGCGATCCTGCCGCCGCCGAGGCGGCCGGCCTCGAACGCCGTCAGCTGCTCGAGGAAGCGCTTCGTGCGCCCGTAGAAGCTCGCCCCCAGCGCCGCCTTGTCGGTCGAGGCGACGACGAGGCGCTCGACCTCGGCCGCGGCGCAGGCGCGGAGCAGGTTCCAGGTTCCCTGCAGGTTGGTGTCGACGAACTCCTCCGGGAAGCGCTCCGCCATGTCGACGTGCTTGTAGGCGGCGAGGTGAAAGACGACGTCGGGGTCGCTGGCGGCGAAGCTCTTCTCCAGCAGCGCCGGCTCGCGGATGTCGCAGAGCGCGTACTCGACCCGCTCCAGCGCCGCCGGATCGCGCGCGCGGCGGTCGGCGGCGAGCGACCCCTCGTGGGTGTCGAGAAGCGTGATCCGCTGCGGCCGGAAGCCGAGCAGCAGCGACGCCAGGGCGCTGCCGATCGAGCCCCCCGCGCCGGTGACCAGGACGTTGCGCCCCCCGAGAAGCTCTTCGAGCTCGACCACCGAGGGGATCGGGTCCCGCTGTCCCAGCACCGCCTGCCAGTCGAACTCATCCGCCGGGGGCCGCCGGGGCGGGACCGGCGGCTCTCCGGACTCCGAGAGCGCCCCCTCGATCGCCGCATAGCCGGCCTTCATCCCCGGCGAGACCGAGTGGTCGGGCTCGTTTATCTCCGCGACGATGAAGGGGACCAGCTCGGCCAGGCGCCGGACGACTGGGCCGAGCTCCAGCTCGCCGCTGCCGTAGTCAAGCCCCTCGCCGAGCAGCCCGGAGGAGTCGGAGACGTGCGCGACCTCGGCCGCGGGGCCGAGCTCCTCGATGTAGCGGCTCCAGCTCCAGCCCCTGAGTCGGAGGCGAGCCCGAACGGGGTCGGATAGGCGGCGGCGAAGGAGCGGAAGAGGCCGGCGTGCGAGGTGTCGATCGTGAACCCGAGCTCCGGCACCCGCTCGCGCCAGCGCAGCAGGTCCTGCCAGTGGCCGCCGATCTGGGAGAGGAAGAAGCCGTCGACTCGCATCCGCAGCACCGGGCGGGACGTTCTCGATCAGCGGCTTTACGCCGCGCTCGCACGCAGGCGTCGGCGTAGAAGCGCAGGAAGCGCTCGATCTCCGCCTCGTCGAGCGGCCCGGCGGCGCGGAACTCGTCCCGGTCGACGGGGACGAAGAGGTGGATCGTGAGCACGGGGGAGCCGATCTGAGCCGCGAACTCGGCGCTGCGCTCGATCCCCGCCTTCGCCTCGTCGTCGAGGCGGTCGACCCGCACGAAAGCGCCGCTGGGCCAGCTGACCGGCGCCTCGGCGGTGACCGCGAGCTCGCGCCCGTCGAAGGCCTCGCGGCAGGTCGCGATCGCGGCCTCGATCGCTGCGTCGTCGCTTACATGGGCGCCGGCGAGGCAGATCTCGATGCCCGCGCCAGGGGCCGCCGTCGAGCCGCTCGGCGATCTGCCCGGCGTCAGGCGCTGCTTTGAGAAGCGGGATGGCTGCGGAGCCAGTCGACATAGCTTTGGATCCCTTCGGCGAGGCCGCGGGGGGCGAATTGGAGCCAGGAGGGGGCGAGGACGGCCTCGTAGGTCTCATTCTCCCCCGGCGCGAGGACGCCGCCCGGCGTCTCGATCGGCGAGTCCGAGCCGGCGGCCTGGCGGACAAGCTCCGCCGCGCTGCGAGAGCGGGGTGGAGATGCCGCTGGAGATCGTGACCGTCTCGTTCCAGTGGCCTTCCGACGCGATCCGCTCCAGCGCCGGCACCACGTCGTCGACGTAGACGAAATCGCGGCCGCGGCCGGGGTTGCCGGGGATCACGATCGGCTCGCCGGCGAGCGCCCGCGCGGCGAAGGCCGCGATCGCGCCGGTGGCGCCCTCCTCGCTCACCTGTCCGGGGCCGAAGACCGAGGTCAGCCGCACCACCGTGGCGTCGGCGCGATGTAGCTCGCAGGCCCCCTCCCCGAGCCGCTTCGACGCCGCGTAGGCGTCGGGTGGAGGCTCGATCGCGGCGCGAACGCTGGATGGGTAGATCAGACCGGCGCCGTGCTCGTGGCAGCCCTCGAGCAGGTTGAGGGTCGTGCCGGCGTTCTCGCGCACCGCCGCCGCGGGGTCGGCGCCGGCGCGGGCCGGGTCGGGCACCCCGGCGAAGTGCATGACGCAGTCACAGCCGGCGACGAGCGTTCGGATTCCCGGGTCTCCGGCATCTACCGCAGCCACCTCGATCTCCCCGGCCGCCGCGCGGGCCGCTCCGCCCGGGCGGGCCGTCGCCACCACCTCGTGCCCGCGCTCGGCGAGCAGGGCGGCAGAGCGCGAGCCGAGGAAGCCGGTTGCGCCGGTGACCAGGACCTTCATCGGCGGGCGCCCGTAACGATCACGCCAGGTAGTCGGCGAGCCGGTGGTCGTAATCGAACGGGGTCTTGAAGCTGCAGGAGGGCTCCGCCGCTGGGCTGCTCGCCCTTGGCGAGCGCGGCGACGTCGCCGACGGTGACGCTCTCGGCGGCCAGGTTGGCGGCGCTCACCCCCGGCTCGCGCGGCGACTCCAGCATCGCCCGGGCGGCGTCGTCGACGTGGACGACGCCGATCGTCGCCCGCGCCGCCGTCGTCGAGGGTCGGCTCCTCGCCCGCCGCGGCCAGGCGGCGGAACTTGTCGACCACGGTCTGGCGGCCGGGGTCGTCGTGCTCGACCGGGCTCGGCCCGTAGACGATCCCGATCCGCAGCAGGGCGAGGTCGAACCCGCCCCGCTGCGCGTACATCGTCAGGCAGAGCTCCGCGTAGATCTTCGAAAGGTGGGCGAGGTCTCCGCTGCTCGCCGAAGGGATGGTCGACGTCCGACCTCGCCGCGCGGCTCGGGCCCGTAGACGTTGAGCGAGCTCGCGTAGACCAGCGACTTCATGCCGGCGGCGAGCGCCGCCTCGGCGACCCGTCGGGCGCCGGTGACGTTGGTCTCCTCGGTGTAGTCGGGGTCCCGCTCGGAGATCGGCCGGCTCGACTGGGCGGCGAGCAGGTAGACGCGGTCGGGGGGTCGGCGAGCAGCCGCTGCAGGTCGTCGGCGCTGCGGATGTCGGCGGTCTCGACCCGGGCGCCCTTCTCCTCCAGCTGGCGGCCAGGCGTCGCGCTTCACCGCGATACCAGTTGTCGGCCAGGGTGACGCTCTCGCCCCGGCCAGCGCCCGCTCCGCGAGAGCCGCGCCCAGGTATCCGGCTCCGAGGATCAGCATTGAGCTCACAGGACCCGCTCGGTCAGATCCGCGTCACGTTCGGCCCGTCGGGGACGACGTTTCGCGTATCGACGATCGAGCCCGCCTCGCTCCACAGCGGCTGCTCGAGGAATGGCCGGTGGGCGGTGAGCACGACCACGCAATCGGCCGCGCCGACGCTTCTCGGCCGACCACTCGACGCTGCGGTGCAGGTCCCCGTCGAGCTCCACCTCATCGACCCAGGGGTCGCAGTAGCTGACCTCGCCGCCGCGGCTGAGCAGCTGGCGCATCACCTCGAGGCTGGGTGACTCGCGGATGTCGTGGACGTCGGGCTTGTAGGCCACCCCGAGCAGCAGCAGGCGCGAGCCGCGGATCGGCTTGCCGGCCGTCGTTGAGGGCGTCCTCAGACCTTCTGCAGCACGTGGATCGGCATGTGCGCGTTCACCTCGTGCGCGGCATCGATGATCTGCGCCGAGTATCCGTACTCGCGCAGGCGCCAGGCGAGGAAGTGGGGGACCACCGGGATGCAGTCGCCGCCCAGCCCCGGCCCCGGGTAATGGGGGAGGAAGCCGAACGGCTTGGTCGCCGCGGCGTCGATCACCTCCCAGGCCGAGATCCCGAGCCGGTCGCACATCAGCGCCAGCTCGTTGGCGATGCCGATGTTGATCGCCCGGAAGCTGTTCTCGTGCAGCTTTGCCGTCTCGGCGACCATCGTGCTCGAGACGGGGACCACCGCGTCGACGATCTGGCGGTAGAGCAGCTCGATCCGCCGCAGGCACTCCGCCGTCACGCCGGAGATCAGCTTCGGCGTGTTGCGCAGCGTGTAGGTCTCATTGCCCGGGTCGACCCGCTCGGGGGCGAAGCCGAGGAAGAAGTCCTCTCCCACCTTGCGGCCCGAGTGCTCGAGGATCGGCAGCACGATCTCCTCCGTGGTGCCCGGGAGGTGGTCGACTGCAGGACGATCAGCTGGCCCTCGCGAAGCTGGGCCGCCACCGACTCCGCCGCCGAGACGATGTAGCTGAGGTCGGGCGCCTGCGGTCTTGGAGAGCGGGGTGGGCACGCAGATCGTGATCACGTCGAGCTCGGCCGGCTGCCAGTACTCGCTCGTCGCCTCGATGCTCCCGTCGAGGTCGGCATAGCGATCGGCGGGAACGTCGACGAGGTAGGAGCGCCTCTCCCGCACTGCCGCCACGCGCTCTTGGTCGAGGTCGATGCCGGTGACCTGGAATCCGGCTTCCGCGTAGGCGATCGCCAGCGGGAGGCCGGCGTAGCCGAGCCCGACGATGCCTATTCGCGCCTGGCGCGTGCCTATTAGGTCCTCGAACGTGGCCGAGGACGGAAGGGCCTGACTCAAAGTCCGCCAAGGCTAGAGGATCGCTCAGGCGCGCGATATCGCCGCGTGGGCCGTCTGCTACAACGGGCCTGGCTGATGTCGCTCACCGAAGCCGTCGAGGCCCTGTTCACGGAAGGCATGGTGGTGTGGGGGTTCCTCGTCGCCGCCGCGATCGTGCTCGCGCTCACCCCGCTGGCGATCAGGGTCGCGCCCCGGATCGGCGCCCAGGACCTGGAGACCGACCGCCCGCGGGTCCACAAGGAGCCGATCCCTCGCACCGGCGGCCTCGCGATCGTCGCCGGGATCCTGATTCCCGGCGGCGATCTTCGTCCACCCGCGCGGGCCCTACCTGGGGCTTCTGATCGGCACCTTCCTGGTCGCGGTGCTGGGCCTGATCGACGACACGGTCGGCGTGCGCCCGAGCGATCAAGCTCCTCGGCGTCGCGGCGGCAGCGGTGATCCCGGTCGTCGGCTTCGACCTCACGATCGACATCATCACGATCCCCCTGATCGGGACCTTCGACTTCGGCTGGGTCGCCTATCCGCTGACCGTCCTCTGGATCGTCGCGCTGGCCAACCTCGTCAACCTGATCGACGGCATGGACGCGCTGGCCGCCGGGATCGTCGCCATCGCCTCCTTCACGATCGCCCTGCTGGCGGTGTCGTTCCTGCGCACCGACGCCGCGGCGCTGGCGGCGATCATGGCCGGGTCGACGCTGGCCTTCCTGCGCCACAACTACCACCCGGCGAAGGTCTTCATGGGCGACACCGGGGCGCTCGCGCTCGGCTTCATGCTCGCCGGGATCGCGGTCGAGGGCGTGACCAAGACGGCGGCGACGATCGCGCTGGCCGGGCCGATGATGGTGATGGCGGTGCCGATCCTCGACACCAGCTTCGTGGTGCTGAAGCGGCTCAAGTACCGGCGCGCGCCCTGGGGCGCCGACCACAACCACTTCTACCACCGCTTCCTGCGCATCGGTTTCTCGCAGCGGCGCACCGTCGCCTACCTTCACATCTGGGCGGCGCTGGTCGCCGCCTACGCGATCCTGGTGCGCTTCGTGCCCCCGCGGCCGCAGGGGATCTGGGACCTCGGCAACATCCTGATCGTCTGCGCCGCCGGGTTGCTTGTGATCGCCGCCTCGGTCTGGATGGTCTACCGGCTGGAGATCCTCAAGGCGCGCCACCTGCAGGCGCTGGGCCTGGGGCGCTTCGCCCGCGGAGCCGGAGGAGACAGAAGAGGAAGAGGAGGCGGTCGAGCAGGTGCTCACCGCCGGCCCTCGTCCCTGAGCCAGGGCAGGGCGAGCTCGAGCAGCTCGGCGGGGTCACGCTGGGTGCGGGCGGCGAAGCGGTCCTCTCCCTTGCGCCGCGACCTCGATCTCGTCGGGGTCGCCGAGGAGCCGCAGCCTTCCCTCGCGGGCGAGCATCTCGTCGACGCCGCCCATCCGGCCCTCGAAGATCGACCACACGGGCGTGCCCGAGCACCGCCGCCTCGCGGTTCATCGTCCCCCCGGCGGAGACGACGAGGTCGGCGAAGGCGACCAGGCTGCGCCCGTCGACCACCCGCTCGGGGACGATCACCCGTGGCAGGCCGAGGCCGGCGATCGCCGCGCCCTGCTCGGGGGTCCTGCGGCAGCACCACTGTCTGCGTCTCGGGGTTCTGGCTCAGCCGCTCCAGGACCCGCGGCAGGACCGGGTTCTCCGAGCCGCCGAGATACAGGGCGTAGGCGGGGGCGGTGCGGACGACGGCGAGGATCCGCTCGCGATCGAGCGCCAGCCCCTCGAGCACCGCGGTGTCCGGCTCGAAGCCCCACATGTAGTACTCCTCCTTCAGGCCCGGGTAGCGGACGAGCTTCGGCGGCCGCGCGCCGAGGCGCGCCAGCCGGTCGAGCGGGATCGCCTCCGGGGCCAGCACGCGCGAGGCGAGGCGGCTGTTGACCCGGTGCTGGAGCGAGCGCGAACTCGTAGTCGAGCATCGTCGTGTTGGGCACCCCCAGGAGCCGGCAGGCGGCCGGCAGGTCGGTCGATCCGTGCGCGAGCGCGCAGTCGAAGCGCCGCTGCCGCGACCGAAGCGGGCCATCTGCGCGACCCGGCGCGCAGCGGCCGCGGCCTTGCCCAGCCGCGCCGGCGCCGCCGTGGCGGCCCAGCACCGTGTAGGGGTGGCCCCACTCCTCCAGCAGGTCGACCGTGTGCGAGAGGGGCCGCGCGGTGAGCACGACCTCGTGGCCCCGCTGCTCCAGCAGCTCGACCAGGGGGCGAAGGACGAGCACGTGAGCGGTGTTTGTGAAGTCGGCCCAGACCCGCATCGAGCCGCATGTTCTCAGTGCGGCCGGAGACCCGCGACCGATACGATCCGGCGTCCGTTCCGCTCCCTCGTGCTTGAAGTGACCGCAATTGGCTGCCCGTCCGCCCCGACATCCCCGTGAGCTCGCGCCCTCCCACGAGGGCCGACGCCGCGACGGCCGGCTTCACTCTGATCGGCGCCATGCTTGCCTGCGCGGCCGTCGGGTTCGGGTTGGGGTCGCTACTCGATCTCGCCGTCCCGTTCGGGCTCGCGGGCCTGTTCGCCGGGCTGCTGGTGGGCTTACTAATTGTCTACGCACGCTTTAGACGGATCTGAGCGGCTGCCCGTCAGCCGCTTGGCCACGATCGTCCGCTTCGCCGACTTGGGCGTGTTGGTGGTCGCTCTGCCGGTCTTCCTGCTCGCCGGTCTCCCGATGCTCGGCTATGCAGTCGCCGCCGGCGCCTGGCTCGCGGCCTCGGCAATGCAGGTGGCGGCCGAGCGCCACGTGAAGCGCTCGATCGCCCAGGGCAAGCGCAACTCGGCCCTCGGAGTGCTGGCGGCCGCCACCCTCGGCCGGGTCTGGCTGGTCGCCCTGGCGATCCTGCTGGTGGGCCTGTCGGATCGCGAGTCCGGCCTCGCCGCCGCGGTGCTGGCGGCGATCCTCGTCACCGTCCACCTGACCGGGCTCGCGATCGGGCGCCTGATCGCAGCCGACGAGGAGGCGAGCTGATGGAGGCGGCCACGGCCAGCCAGCAGCCGGGGGGCGGCAACGGCGGCTTGAGCACGAAGGCCAAGGTCTTTCTCGGGCTGGGCGCCTACCTGGCGACGGCGATTGCGTTCCTGTTCATCTTCGGCGACGACGGCAAGAACGAGGAGTTCCAACCCCAGAACGAGTTCAAGCTCGATGCATGGATCCCGATCAAGATCGGCGGCGTCGACCTGAGCATCAATCGCGCAGTCCTGTACCTCGCCCTCGCGTCAGGCCTGACGATCTGGGCGATGACCTGGATCGCTCGCCGCATGGCCGAGAAGCCGAACCGCGTGCAGACGGCAGTCGAGGTGGCCTTCGACATGACCCGGAACAACATCGTCGGCACCAACCTCGAGGGGCGCCTGGCGGTGAAGTGGTTCCCCTTCATCGCCACGCTGTTCTTCTTCATCTGGTTCTCGAACATGATCGGCTACCTGCCGCTGCCGACCAACAGCCACGAGACGATCAACATCTTCGGCGCGGACATCCCCTCCTTCGCGATCTACGCGGCCACGGCGAATCTCTCGATCCCGCTCGCGCTCACCCTGGTCGTCTGGATCTCCTACCACGTCGAGGGAGTTCGGGAGAAGGGCTTGTTCAGGTACCTGGCCAGCTTCCTTCCGCCGGGGCTGGAGGACATGAACCCGATCGGCAAGGGAGCGATCTTCGTGATCGAGGTGATCTCGCATTTCGTGCGCCTGATCTCGCTCTCGGTGCGGCTCTTCGCCAACATCCTCGCCGGGCACCTGCTGCTGCTGTTCATGGGCGGCGGGCTCGCGGTCCTGCTGGGGATAGCCGCGATCGGCATAGCGACGTTTCCCCTCGCTTTCGTCTTCTTCATCTTCGAGGTCGGCCTGGTGGCCACGCTTCAGGCATTTATCTTCTCCATCCTTACCGCGATCTACATCGGCGGCGCGACCGCCGAGAGTCACTAAGAAAGGGAGTCTGAATGGACCTGTTGATTCCACTCGCGCAGGCGGCCGAAGGGGTCACCGACACCGGCATCACCGATGCCGGCAAGTCGATTGCCCTCGGCGTAGGCGCCGGCCTGGGCTCGATCGGAGCCGGCATCGGCATCGGCATCATCTTCGGCAAGGAGATCGAGTCGGTCGCCCGCCAGCCGGAGATGAAGGATGAGCTTCAGAGCATCCGCTGGCTGGGCTTCGCGCTCACCGAGGCGGTCGCCTTCTACACGTTCATCTTCGGCCTGATCGCCTTCTTCCTCTAGGCCGTTGGAGGGGTTTCTCGACATAGGCAACCTCCTCGTCCTTGCCCAGGAAGGGGGAGGCCATGCCGCCGCCGAGGAGGAGGGCGGAAGCTTCCTCGTCTCGCCGGCGCTCGGGCTTGATGATCTGGACCCTGGCGCTCTTCGGGCTGACGATGTGGGTGCTGAAGCGCTACGCCTTTCCGCGTATCCAGGAGGCGCTCGACAAGCGCGCCAACGCGATCCGCGACAACATCGAGGCGGCGGAGCGCCAGCGCCACGAGGCCGACGAGCTGCTGGAGGAGTACCGCCAGCGCCTGCGCGAGGCCCGCGAGCAGGCCGACGACATCGTCTCCCGGGCGCGCAAGGCGTCGGAGACGGCGAAGGCAGAGGCGACGGAGGCGGGCAAGGAGAAGCGCGAGGAGCTGGTCGCCGCGGCGCGGCGTGACATCGAGGCCGAGACCCGGCGCTCGTTGGACCGGATCCGCAAGGAGGTCGCCGAGTTGACCGTGCTCGCGACCGAGAAGGTGGCCCGCAAGTCGCTCACCGACGACGACCAGAAGCGCCTCGTCGAGGAGGCGCTATCGGAGGTCGACTTCTCCGCCCTGGGCGGCGACGGGAACGGATCCGGCAGCGGGGAGAAGGCCGAGGCCAAGTAATGGAAGAGATTGCGCGCGTATACGCCGAGGCGCTCTTCGACGTCGCCAAGGACAAGGACAAGCTCGACCGCATCCAGGAGGAGCTGAGCCAGTTCGCCGCGGCGCTCTCGGACGATCGCGAGATGCAGGTCTTCTTCTTCAGTCCCTATTTCTCCTCGGCCGAGAAGCGCGAGGGGCTCGAGCGCGCCGTCAGCGGCGCCGACTCCGAGTTCGTCAACTTCCTCGAGCTGCTGATCGAGAAGCACCGGGTGCCGCTGGTCTTCCGCATCCAGCGTCAGTTCGAGGAGCGCTGGAAAGAGGAGAACAAGAAGCTCGACGTGACCGTGACCAGCGCCGTGGAGCTCGACTCCGACGTGGTCGAGAAGGTCGGCAAGGAGATCGAGAAGCAGACCGGACGCAGCGTCGAGCTGCGCAGCGCGGTAGACGACAGCATCGTCGGCGGACTCGTGCTTCAGGTCGGCAACATGGTGCTGGACGCCAGCATCCGCAATCGCTTGGAAATGCTTCGCAAGAACATCGCCGCGCGCGGCGTAAGGAGGAGTGCAAATCAGATGGAGATCAAGCCAGACGAGATTGGCAGCATCCTGCGCCAGCGAATCGAGGGCATGGACGCCGACAGCGCCGACCTCTCGGAGGTCGGGACCGTGCTCTCGGTCGGCGACGGGATCGCGCGCGTGCACGGCCTCGACAACTGCATGGCGCTGGAGATGCTCGAGCTGCCCCACGACGTGACCGGATTGGCGCTCAACCTCGAGGCAGACAACGTCGGCGCGGTGCTGTTTGGCGAGTGGGACAAGGTCGTAGAGGGCGACACGGTCAAGCGCACCGGCAAGCTGCTGGAGATCCCGGTCGGCGAGGAGCTGCTGGGCCGCATGGTCGACCCCCTGGGGCGACCGATCGACGACAAGGGCGACGTCAACACCTCCGAGACCCGCCCTGCCGAGTTCAAGGCCCCCGGCGTGGTGCAGCGCCAGCCGGTGCTGGAGCCGGTGCAGACGGGGCTGAAGGCGGTTGACGGGATGATCCCGATCGGCCGCGGCCAGCGCGAGCTGATCATCGGCGACCGCCAGACCGGCAAGACGGCGATCACCCTCGACACGATCATCAACAACAAGGACAAGGACCTGGTCTGCGTCTACGTCGCGATCGGGCAGCGGATGTCGACCGTCGTCCAGGTGATGAACGTCCTGGAGGAGAACGGGGCGATGGAGAACACGATCATCGTCGCCGCCCCCGCCGACGAGGCGGCGCCGATCAAGTACATCGCCCCCTACGCGGGCTGCGCGATGGCCGAGCACTTCCTCTACAACGGCAAGGCGGCGCTGTGCGTCTATGACGACCTGACCAAGCACGCCTACGCCTACCGGCAGATGTCGCTGCTCCTGCGCCGCCCGCCCGGCCGCGAGGCCTACCCGGGTGACGTCTTCTACCTGCACTCGCGGCTGCTGGAACGGGCGGTGAAGCTCTCCGACGAGCTCGGCGGCGGCTCGCTGACGGCGCTGCCGATCATCGAGACGCAGGCAAACGACGTCTCCGCCTACATCCCGACCAACGTGATCTCGATCACCGACGGCCAGATATTCCTCGAGTCGGATCTCTTCTACTCGGGGGTGCGCCCGGCGATCAACGTCGGCATCTCGGTCTCGCGGGTGGGCGGAAACGCGCAGACCAAGGCGATGAAGAAGGTCGCCGGAAAGCTCAAGCTAGACCTCTCGCAGTACCGCGAGCTGGAGGCCTTCGCGCAGTTCGGCTCCGAGCTCGACCCCGAGACCCAGAAGACGCTGACCCGCGGCGAGCGCCTGGTCGAGATGCTGAACCAGAAGGAGCGCCAGCCGCTCTCGGTGGCCGACCAGGTGGCCTCGATCTACGCGGGCACCGGCGGCTATCTGGACCGGATCAAGGCCGAGAAGGTCAGCGACTTCCTCGCCGGCCTGCTTGAGCGCCTGCGCTCCGAGAACGCCGAGCTGATGGACTCCATCAACGAGGGCCAGCTCTCCGACGAGGACGAGGAGACGCTGGGCGAGGCGATCGAGGACTACGTCGACGACTTCGGCCCCGACTTCGACGAGGACGGCCAGCCGCTGGAGGAGGGCGAGTCGGACCGCGTCAAGTCCGAGGAGGAGCGCGCCAAGCCGGGCCGCACGGCAGGCGAGGGCGATGAGGCCTCCGACGACGAAGACGATGGAGACGAGGCCGAGGGAGACGCCCCCGAGGCCGAGGAAGAGGAGAAGGAGGCGGCTCCCGCCTAGCCGATCAGCCGACCATGGCCACCCGCAAGGAAGTCAAGAACCGCATCTCCAGCGTCAAGAACATCAACAAGATCACCCGCGCGATGGAGATGGTCGCGGCGGCGCGGCTGCGCCGCGCCGAGCAGCGAATCGAGGACCTGCGCCCATACGCGCAGGCGATCCGCAAGATGACCAGGCGGGTCTCGGAGGAGGTCGGCGACCTGCCCCGGGTCCCGGTCCTGCGCGAGCACGACGAGGTGGGCCGGGTGGGGATCCTGCTGGTGACCGGCGACCGCGGCCTCGCCGGCGCCTTCAACACGAACATCATCCGCGAGGGCCTGCGCCTCAAGCGCGAGTTCGAGTCCGATGGCAAGCAGGTGACCTTCTCGGTCGTCGGGCGCCGCGGGAGCTCGGCGCTCAGCTTCCGCAAGGAGGAGGTGGCCGACTCCTACACCGGCTTCACCGACCGTCCCGGCTTCGCGAACGCGCGCGAGATCGCCGAGCAGCTCACATCTTCATACGTGGACGAGGACCTCAACCGGGTCGAGCTGATCTACAACCGCTACGTCTCGCCGCTGACCCAGTACGTGCGCCGCCAGACCCTGCTGCCGCTGCAGCAGGCAGAGGTCTTCGGGGTCGGCGTCCCGGATGAAGAGGACCACGAGGAGACCGAGCTGGAGAAGGCGCACCGGCGCGCTCTCTGGGTCTATGAGCCCGAGCCGGAGGAGCTGCTCAACCGCCTCGTGCCCGACTACGTGAACCTGTCGGTCTACCGGGCGCTGCTGGAGTCGGCAGCCTCCGAGCACGGGGCGCGGATGACCGCGATGCGTAACGCGGCCGAGAACGCGCAGTCGATGATCAGCGACCTGACCCTGGAGATGAACCGGGTCAGGCAGGCTGAGATAACGCAGGAGATCTTGGAAGTCGTCGCCGGCGCTGAGGCGCTCGGCTAGAGAAAGGTGTAGATGGCTGAGCAGAACGGAAACGTAGGCAGGGTCGAGCAGGTGACCGGCGTCGTCATCGACGCGGTCTTCCCGGAGGAGCTGCCGGAGATCTACTCGGCGGTCAAGGTCGAGATCCCGGAGGGCGACGGCCGAGCGGCGATGAACCTCGTCTGCGAGGTCCAGCAGCACCTCGGCGACGACCGCGTGCGGGCGATCGCGATGGACGCCACCGACGGGCTGGAGCGCGGCGACGAGGTGATCGACACCGGCGGCCCGATCACGGTCCCGGTCGGCGAGGCGACTCTGGGGCGGATCTTCAACCTGCTCGGGGAGCCGATCGACGAGCTCGACGAGGAGGTCGAAGGCCGACGACCGCTGGCCGATCCACCGTCCCGCTCCCGAGGTCGAGGACCTGACCCCGACCCAGGAGATCCTCGAGACCGGGATCAAGGTCGTCGACCTTCTCGCCCCCTACCCGAAGGGCGGCAAGGTCGGCCTCTTCGGCGGCGCCGGCGTCGGCAAGACGGTGCTGATCCAGGAGCTGATCCGGACGATCGCCGAGGAGCACGAGGGCCTCTCGGCGTTCTGCGGCGTCGGCGAGCGCTCGCGCGAGGGCAACGACCTCTACCTGGAGATGAAGGAGTCGGGGGTGCTGGAGAAGACGATGCTGGTCTTCGGGCAGATGAACGAGCCGCCCGGCGCCCGCCTGCGGGTGGCGCTGTCGGGCCTGACGATGGCCGAGTACTTCCGCGAGGAGGGCGGCCAGGACGTGCTGCTGTTCATCGACAACATCTTCCGCTTCGTGCAGGCGGGCTCCGAGGTCTCGGCGCTGCTCGGCCGGATGCCCTCGGCGGTCGGCTACCAGCCGACCCTGGAGACAGAGATGGGCGGCCTGCAGGAGCGGATCACGTCGACCGAGAGGGGATCGGTCACGTCGGTGCAGGCGATCTACGTCCCCGCCGACGACCTCACGGACCCGGCTCCGGCCTCGGTTTTCGCCCACCTCAACGCGACGACGACGCTCTCGCGGGGGATCTCCGAGAAGGGGATCTACCCGGCTGTGGACCCGCTGGACTCCACCTCGACGATCCTCAAGCCCGAGATCCTCGGCGAGGACCACTACAAGACGGCGACCGACGTCCAGGAGGTGCTGCAGCGCTACAAGGAGCTGCAGGACATCATCGCCATCCTCGGCATCGACGAGCTCTCCGACGAGGACAAGCAGACCGTCTCGCGGGCGCGCAAGATCGAGCGCTTCCTCTCGCAGCCGTTCTTCGTCGCCGAGGCGTTCACGGGCCGCTCGGGAGAGAACGTCCCGGTGGAGGAGACCGTGCGCGGGTTCCGCGAGATCCTCGACGGCGACCACGACGAGGTCCCCGAGGGCGCCTTCTACATGAAGGGCTCGATCGACCAGGTGCTGGAAGAAGTGAAGGGCTCCAAGCGCAAGGACGACGGCGATAGCGCCAAGGCCGAGTCCGGGGACGACTCGGGCGACGAGGAGGCCGAGGACTCAGATGCAACTGACGAGGGTGGGGCGGACGAAGGCTCCGGCTCCGACGACGCGGATTCGTCAGCTGGTTCCGACGACGACGAATCCTCCTCCGACGACGACAACTAGGCCGTGGCGGAGGACGAGCACAAGCTCTCGGTCCAGGTCCTCACCCCGGAGGGGGAGGTCTACGAAGGCGAGGTGCAGCAGGTCTCGACCCGCACCGCGGTCGGCGAGATCGGGATCCTCGCCAACCACGTGCCGATCCTGGCGGCGCTGGAGCCGACCGAGCTGCGCCTTCACGTCTCTGACTCCGAGGTCGAGCGCTACGCGCAGGCCCACGGTTGGCTGCAGGTGTTCGCCAACCAGGCCCTGCTCCTGGTCGAGGAGGCGATTCCACCCGACCAGCTCGACACCGGTCGCCTGCAGGAGCAGGCCAAGGACGCCGAGCAGCGCCTCTCCGAGGCCGAAGAGGGCTCGGCCGCCTACGAGCGCGCCGAGCGCGACAAGCAGCGAGCCGAGACCTTCATCGCCGTTGCCGAGGGCTCCGGCACCTAGGCCTTGAACCAGCTCGTTGCCCTTGCCGAGAGGCTGATCTCCTACGACACCTCCCGTCCCGACCCGATCCACGAGGCGGCGGGATTCATCAAGGGCTGGCTGGAGGCGCGCGGGATCGAGGCGCGCCAGGACTGGGTCCGCGAGCTGCCGGTCACCTTCGCCGAGGTCGGCTCGGGCGGCGGCCCCTGCATCGTCCTTCACGGCCACATCGACGTGGTCCCGGGGCACCCGGACCAGTTCGAGGCCCGGGTCGAGGGCGATCGCCTGATCGGCCGTGGCGCCTACGACATGAAGGGCGCCCTGGCGGCGATGCTGCTCGTCTTCGCCGCGATGAGCGAGCAGGACTCGGTGCGGGTGCGGCTGGGGATCGTTGCCGACGAGGAATCAGAGGAAGACGAAGCACGCGGCAGCGACCACCTCGTCGACGCCGGGTTCCTGGGCGACTTCGCGGTCACCGGCGAGCCGACCAACCTGCACATCGGGGTGGAGGCGAAGGGCGTCCTCGCCGTGCGGCTGGCGGTCAGCGGGCGCGCCGCGCACGGCGCAACCCCCTGGGAGGGCGACAACGCCGTGCTCAAGGCACTCGACGTGTTCCGCACCATCGAGTCGCTACCGTTTGCGCGCCAAAGCTCCGAGCTCTTCGATCGGCCGTCGATCAACCTCGGCCGCATCTGGGGCGGTGACGCGCTCAACAAGGTCCCCGACCGATGCATCATCGACGTCGACATCCGCTATTTGCCGGCGCAGGATCCCGAATCGATCCGAGACGAGATCGCGGCCCTGCCCGACGTCGAGCTGCTGAGCCACTTCATGCGCCTGCCGGCGAAGGTGGACCGGGACCTGCCTTTCGTCGCCGCGCTGCACTCGGCGGTCGCGCCGCACCACGTCGACGCCCCGATGAGCGTCGGCCGCGACGGATCCTCGGACGCGGTCTCCTTCCTGCGGGCCGGCGTGCCGGCGGTCGAGTTCGGGCCGGTGGGAGCGGGCCACCATGGTCCCGAGGAATGGGTCTCGCTCAATTCGCTGGAGAACTACCGCCAGACGCTGGAAACCTTCCTCGCCACGGTCGGCGGCCGGAAGGGCTGAGCGGATGAGCCGCCCGCCAGAGGGCGAGAGGCCCGGCGACGGCGAGCCCTTCGAGGGCGAGCCGCCGGAGAGCCTGGGGCCGGAGGAGGGCAAGCGTGAGGAGCTGCCCGACCTCGAGCCCGAGTTCGTGGAGGCTTTGCAGGCGGCAGAGGAGCCCGAGCCTTCGACGGATGCGGATCCCGAGGCCGACGCGGAGCCGGCGCTTGGGGGCGCCGCCGCCGAGCCCTCGAGCGAGCAGCCGACCGAGGAGAAGGCGCTCCCCGACCCTGAGAAGACGGTCGAGTTCACGCCCGACGAAGTGGCCGAGGCGCAGGGAAGTGAGGGGGCCGTGGAGGCGACGGCGCAGGCCGATGCTACGCCCGGTCCGCCTCCCCCGGCTCCGCCCGCCGCGCCGCCCCCGACGGCCGCAACTCCCGCGCCTCCACCACCTCCGGCCGCGACCCCCGGTATCCCCCAGAAGCCCCCACCGGAGGGCGACTCCGAGCCGGCGCCGCGCCGCCGCCGGCTCTGGCTCAGCTTCTCGCTGGGGTCCCTTCTGATCGTTGCTGCCGTGGCGTCAGCGGTTGCCGCGAGCATCCTGCTCGAGGTGAAGGGGATCGCCGAGGCGCTGCAGCCGATCCCGAAGGTGAAGAAATACCTGCGCCAGGTCGAGAGCGGCGAGCCGCAGAACATCCTCGTCCTCGGCTCCGACAGGCGCGCCTCGCTGGAGGGGACCAGGGGCCTCTCGGACACCACGATCCTGCTGCGGCTGGACCCCGACAACAACGCGATCGCGCTGCTCAACATCCCGCGCGACCTGAAGACCGAAATCCCCGGCTTCGGGACGGACAAGTTCAACGCCGCCTACGCATACGGCGGGCCGAAGCTGACCCTGCAGACGGTCAAGAACCTCACCGGGCTGCCGATCGACCACGTCGTAAACGTCGACTTCCTCGGCTTCATCCGCGCGATCAACGCGATCGAGTGCGTCTACATCGACGTCGACCGCCGCTACTTCCACTCCAATCGTCGGGGTTCCCGCCGAGCTTCAGTACGCCGAGATCGACGTCCAGCCCGGATATCAGAGGCTCTGCGGCAAGGACGCGCTGGACTACGTCCGCTACCGCCACACGGACACAGACCTGGTGCGCGCCGCGCGCCAGCAGGACTTCCTGCGCGAGGCCCGCGGGCGGGTGCCGGTTGCCGACCTGGTGCTGCCCGGGGAGCGCGACGAGCTGATCGAGATCTTCACCAAGTACACGTCGTCTGACATCGACGGGTTGACGACGATGCTCGACGTCCTCGACCTCTTCATCGCCTCGCGAAACGCGCCGATCAAGGAGGTCCGCTTCCCGGCCATCCTCGAGCCGAGCTTCGTCACCGCCTCACCGGCGGCGATCGAGGGGGCGGTCAACAAGTTCCTCGGCATCGAGGCGAGCGGTGGGCCTCGCGGCGCGCTCGAGCTGCCCTCAAACACCGGCAACACCGGCATCGTCCCCGAGCAGCGCAAGCGGGCCCGCAGGGGCCAGCAGGCGAATCAGAACGAGCCCAAGGCGCCGCCAACGCCGTCTCTGGGCAACGACGGCCTCGTCGACGCGGGCCAGTTCAGCCGCGACCTGGCCGGCAAGGTCGCCAACAAGACGCTTCGCTCCTTCCCGGTCTTCTATCCACGCCGGCTTCCTAGCGGGACGATCTATCGCCCAGGTTCCGCGCGTCTACAAGCTGCGCGACACCGACAAGAACTCGCGCGACGCGTACAAGATGGTGATGCAGCTCCCGCAGGGCGACTACTTCGGCCTGCAGGCGATCCACGATTGGACAGACCCGCCGATCCTCGGCAAACCCGCGCGAGACCCGGACGATCGCCGGCCGCGAGTACGGCATCCATCTCGAGGGTGATCGGGTGCGGATGGTCGTCCTGGGAGCAGGGCGACAACGTCTACTGGGTCTCCAACAGCCTCCTGCAGACGCTCACCAACGACCAGATGCTGGGGATCGCTCGCTCGATCGGCAAGGTCCCGGGGGAGCGGGTGCCAAGGCGCGGCGGCAGGAATCGATGAGCGACCGCCAGCCGATCGGCGTGGTCGGCGTCGGCTGGGTGGGCCTCGTGACGGCGGCCTGCTTCGCCGAGCTCGGCCACCGGGTGGTGGCGCGCGACGTTGTCGCAGAGAAGGTCGAGGCGCTGGGCGCGGGGAGAGGTCTCGATCCACGAGCCCCGCCTCGCCGAGCTGGTCGCAGCGCAACCACGAGCGCCTCTCCTTCACGCACCGACATCGGCGAGCTGCTCGACGCCGCGCGGCTGCTCTTCGTCTGCGTCGACACTCCGCCGACCGAGTCCGGAGACGCCGACCTCTCGAGGGTGCGCAGCGTCATCGCCGACTTCCTGAGGGCAGCGAGCACGCCGTGGTGATGAAGAGCACCGTGCCGGCGGGCACCGGCGCGGACGATCATGCGCGAGCTCGGCGGGACTGCCGTATGTCTCCTGCCCGGAGTTCCTGCGCGAAGGGAGCGCGGTCGAGGATTTCATGCACCCCGACCGCGTCGTCGTCGGGGCGGAGCCCTCCGAGGCTGCGGCCGGCGACGAGGTCGCGCGCGCTCTACGAGCCCGCTCGGTGCCCCGATCGTCCGCACCGACGTCTCCAGCGCCGAGATGATCAAGCTCGCCTCGAACGCATTCCTGGCGACCAAGATCTCCTTCATCAACGAGATCGCGAACGTCTGCGAAGAGGTCGGCGCCGACGTCTCCGAGGTGGCGCGGGGGATGGGCCTCGACGAGCGCATCGGCCCCAGGTTTCTGCAGCCCGGGCTCGGCTACGGCGGGAGCTGCTTCCCCAAGGACGTCAGCGCCCTGAAGCAGCTCGCCGGCAACTCCGGCTACCACTTCCAGCTGCTGAACGCCGTGATCGAGGTCAACGAGCTGCAGAAGCGGCGCGTGATCAAGAAGCTCTCCAAGCACCTCGGGTCGCTGGTCGACAAGCGGATCGCGCTGCTCGGCCTCGCCTTCAAGCCCGACACCGATGACCTGCGCGAAGCGTCGAGCCTCGTGCTCGCCCCGCGGCTGCAGGGTGAAGGGGCCCAGGTCGTCGCGCTATGACCCGGTCGGCACGGCGCCGAGACCGCCCGCGAGTTGCTTGCCCGACGTGGACTTGCGCGCCTCGGCGCTCGAGGCGCTCGACGGGGCCGACGCCGCGATCCTGGTCACCGAGTGGCCCGAGTTCGCCGAGCTCGACTGGGCCGAGGCGGCGGAGCGGATGGCGAATCCGCTGCTGATCGACGGGCGCAACTTCCTCGACCCTGAGCAGCTTCGCGCCGCCGGCTTCGCCTACGAGGGAATCGGCCACGGTGCGCCGGTCGAGGTCGTCGACGGCGTGCGGCAAGTACGGGACCGGCGTCCAGATGCAGGCCCTGATCCTGGTCGGTGGGGAGGGCACGCGGCTGCGGCCGCTGACCGAGACGCGTCCCGAAGTCGGTGATGCCGCTCGCCGGACGGCCGTTTCTCTCCTACATGATCGAGTGGCTGGGCCGCCACGGAGTGGAGGAGGTCGTGCTCGCCTGCGGCTACCGCGCCGACGTGGTCCGCGAGGTGCTCGGCGAGGGGACCGACTGCCGCGGCTGCGCTACGTCGAGGAGCCCGAGCCGCGCGGCACCGCGGGCGCGATCAAGTTCGCCGCCTCAGAGCTCTCGGACCGGTTCCTGGCCCTCAACGGCGACGTGCTCACCGACCTCGACCTGACCGCGCTGCAGTGCGCTTTCACGAGCGCAGCGAGGCGCGCGCGACCCTCGGCCTCTACCCGGTCGACGACGCCAGCGACTACGGCCTCGTCAGCCGCGGCGAGGACGGCGCCGTGCCGAGTTCCTCGAGAAGCCGGAGACCCGCGGCGGCCGGGCGAGATCAACGCCGGCACCTACGTGCTCGAGCGCGAGGTGCTCGACCTGGTGCCCGACGGGCGAGATGGTCTCGATCGAGCGCGACGTCTTCCCGCGCCTGATCGGCGACGGCCTCTACGCGATCCGCTCGAGGGCTACTGGATGGACATCGGGACCCCGGAGCGCTACCTGCAGGCGACCTGGGACATCCTCGAGCGCCGCGTGGCGACCTCGGTCGGTGACGCGCTGGAGGGGGACGGCCGGCTGGTCGGCGAGGGCACGGAGCCGCGGCCGACGCACGGGTCGAGGCGCCGGCGCTGCTGGCCGAGCGGGTGCCGGTCGGCGAGCGGGCCACCGTCGGGCCGCGGGCCGTGGTCGGCGCCGGCTGCGAGGTCGGGGCCGGCGCAACCGTGACCTCCTCGGTTCTGCTCGAGGGATGCCGGATCGGCGAGGGGGCACGGGTCGAGGGCGCGATCCTCGGCGCCGGGGTCGAGGTCGCCGCGCGGGCGACGGTCGAGGCGGGAAGCGTCATCGGCGCCGGGGTGACGATCGGATGAGCGCTCTGGAGAAGCTGCGCGAGCTCGACTCCCAGAGCAGCTCGACGCCGTGCTCGCCCTCCCCGACCACCTGCGCGACGCGCTCTGGCGGATCGAGTCGGCGCGGCTGCAGCCGGCCGAGTCGGCCGGGGCGATGATCTGCGGCATGGGCGGCTCGGCGATCGGCGGCGACCTCGCCGCGGCGGCCCTGGGCGACGCGCAGCACCGTGCCGCTGCTCACGTCCGCGGCTATCGAGCTGCCGCCCTGGGCGACGCCGGAGTGGACGGTCCTCTGCTCCAGCTACTCCGGCGACACCGAGGAGACGCTCGCCTGCATGGAGGCGGCCGGAGCGCTGGGCGCACGCCGGATCGCCGCCACCACGGGCGGCACGCTGCGCGAGATGGCGCGCGCCGACGGACGTGCCGGTGATCGGCCTCCCTGGCTCGCTGCCGGCGCCGCGCGCCGCCGTCGGCTACATGTTCGCCGTCGCCGCCGAGGCGGCGGCGCTCGCCGGCGCCGCCCCGCGCATCCACACCGAGATCGACGCCGCCGCGTCGCTCCTGGAGTCGGCGCGCGAGGCGCTGCTGGAGCGCGCGGCGGAGATCGCGGACGCGCTCGCACGGCACGATCCCGGTCGATCTACGGCGCCGACCTCACGGCCGCGGTCGCCCGTCGCTGGAAGACCCAGATCAACGAGAACGCGAAGGTCCCCGCCTTCTAGGCCGAGCTGCCGGAGGCAGACCACAACGAGATCGAGGGCTGGAGCGGCGAGCGAGCGGCGGGCTGCTCAGCGCTGTCTTCCTCGAGGACGCCGACCAGCACCCGCGCGAGCGGCGGCGCGATCGAGCTCACCGCCGAGCTGGTCTCCGAGACCGGCGCGGCGGAGGTCGCTGCGGATCGCCACCGAGGGCGAACGCGCACCGAGCGCCTGCTCTGGGCCGTGATGCTGGGCGATCTGGTCTCGCTTCGAGCTCGCCGCGCTGCAGGGTGTCGACCCGAGCCGGTCGCCGGCGATCGACCGCCTCAAGCAGCAGCTCTGGGACGCTAGCCTCAGGCGCCGCGACGGCTCGTCTATCCTCCCGCGCTCGCACTCAAGGACGAAAGGAACCACTTGGCAACCGCCGCCTCGAACTACGACATCGCCGACATCGGCCTCGCCGAGGCCGGCCAGAAGCGGATCGAGTGGGCCGACCGCCAGATGCCGGTGCTGACGCAGATCCGCGAGCGCTTCGAGCCCGAGAAGCCGCTCGACGGCATCCGACTCGCGGCCTGCCTGCACGTCACCACGGAGACCGCCAACCTCGTGCGCACCCTGATGGCGGGCGGCGCCGACGTCGCGCTCTGCGCGTCGAACCCGCTCTCCACCCAGGACGAGACGGCGGCGGCGCTGGTCGACCGCTACGGGGCCGAGGTCCACGCGATCAACGGCGAGGACAACGACACCTACTACCGCCACATCCACACCGCCGTCGACAAGCACCCGCAGATCACCATGGACGACGGCGCCGACGTGATCTCCGTCCTGCACGGCGAGCGCCCCGAGCAGCTCTCGGAGATCTACGGCGGCACCGAGGAGACGACCACCGGCGTGATCCGGCTCAAGGCGCTCGAGGCCGAGGGCAAGCTCGGCTTCCCGATCATCGCCGTCAACGAGGCCGACACCAAGCACTTCTTCGACAACCGCTACGGGACCGGGCAGTCGACCCTCGACGGCGTCATCCGCGCCACCAACGTCCTGATCGCCGGCCTCAAGGTCGTCGTCATCGGCTACGGCTGGTGCGGCAAGGGCGTGGCGATGCGGGCCAAGGGCCACGGCGCCCACGTGATCGTCTGCGAGGTCGACCCGCTGCGGGCGCTGGAGGCCGTCATGGACGGCTTCGACGTGATGCCGGGCGTCGAGGCGGCCAAGGAGGGCGACGTCTTCATCTCGGTGACCGGCAACCGCGACGCGATCGCCGGCGAGATGTTCGAGGTGATGAAGAGCGGCGCGATCGTCTGCAACTCCGGCCACTTCGACGTCGAGATCAACAAGGGCGACCTCGACGAGCTCACCGAGTCGACCTATGAGGCGCGGCCCGCTGGTCGAGGGCCACCGGCTCAAGGACGGGCGCGAGATCTTCCTGCTCGCCGAGGGCCGGCTGGTCAACCTCGCCACCGCCGAGGGCCACCCGGCCGCGGTGATGGACATGAGCTTCGCCAACCAGGCCCTGGCGGCCGAGTACATGGCCAAGAACCACGAGTCGCTCGAGACCAAGGTCCACCCGTGCCGCACGAGATCGACCAGGAGATCGCCCGCCTCAAGCTGGCCTCGAAGGGGATCGAGATCGACCAGCTCACCGACGCGCAGTCGAAGTACCTGGCGAGCTGGGACCAGGGCACCTGAGTTACCGCGTATGCGGGCGATGATCCTGGCGGCGGGTCTCGGCACCCGGCTGCGCCCGATCACATACGAGATGCCGAAGCCGATGGTGCCGGTGCTGAACCGGCCGGTGATGGAGCACATCGCGCAGCTCCTCGCCGGCCACGGCTTCACCGAGGTGATCGCCAACCTGCACTGGTTCCCGGAGACTGATCCGCGAGCACTTCGGCGACGGCTCGCGCGTTCGGGCTCGAGCTCGCCTACAGCGAGGAGGAGGCGCTGCTGGGCACCGCCGGGCGGCGTGCGCAACGCGGCCGACTTCCTCGGCGACGAGTTCCTGGTCATCTCCGGCGACGCGCTCACCGACATCGACCTGGCCTCGATGCGCGACTTCCACCAGTCGCCACGACGGGATCGCGACCCTGGCCACCCGGCGCGTGCGGGACACCAGCGAGTTCGGGGTCGTGATCACCGGCGCCGACGGCCGCATCCAGGGGTTTCAGGAGAAGCCCGACCCCGCCGAGGCGCTCTCCGACCTCGCCAACTGCGGGATCTACATGTTCCGCTCGCGAGATCTTCGACTACTTCCTCGGCGAGGGCGAGCGCAGCAAGGCCGCCAAGCCTGACGACCCGCCCGG
This sequence comes from uncultured Solirubrobacterales bacterium, assembly GCA_963724905.1. Lineage (GTDB taxonomy): Bacteria > Actinomycetota > Thermoleophilia > Solirubrobacterales > 70-9 > Mayfieldus. The sequence continues at coordinate 16,757 of CAVRWD010000004.1, read as the reverse complement.
CTTCGCCGACTGGGCGATGGATGTGCTTCCCGGCGCTGCTCGAGGCGACGTCCCCTTCTACTCGCACGAGATCGACGCCTACTGGAACGACATCGGCAACCTCGACGAGCTGCGGCAGGGCAACTTCGACGCCCTGCGCGGCGAGGTCACGCTCGATTCAGGGTTGCCGGAGGTGGAGCCCGGGGTGCATGTCGGTGAGGGGACCGATGTCTCGGCGGTCGAGATCGAGGGGCCGGCGCTTTTCGGCCCGCGGGTTACATTCGGCACCGACGTGCGCATTGACGGGCCCATGGTGGTCGGCGCCGGAAGCCGGATCGGCGACGGATCGCGGCTCAAGGAAACAATCTTGCTACCTGGTACAGAGTTGGCACCGGGGACGATGCTCGCCGGCGGGATCGCCGCGCCGCACTCCGGCTGAGCGCCAGCGGGTTTCGTTTCATCTCGCGCGCCCCTGGGGAGACGACCGGCCTGACGATCCCAGTATGCAACCCGCGGGGCCGCTGCTTTCGCTGCTCGCTCCTCCGCTATGTACTGCCTGCGGCGTCGCCTGTGAGGCGGATGCGCTGCTCTGCACCGATTGCGGGGGTGCACTCGCTCGAATCAGGCCGCCGCCAGTGCCGCCGCTGAGCGCAATCGACGCCGCCTGGGCAGCGTTCGCGCACCGCGGCGTGGCCCGGGACCTGATCGTGGCGCTGAAGTTCCGCTGCCTTTTGCCGGTCGCCGGCCTGATCGCCGAGCTGATCACCGAGCGGGCGCCGCGCCAACTGCTCGCCGGCACGCTGGTCCCGGTGCCGGCGGGCGCTTCTAGGCTGCGGCGCCGGGGCTTTGATCCAGCGGAGGAGATCGCCCTACGGCTCGCCGAGTCGACCGGGCTGCCGCTTCGGCGCTGCCTGGCTCGCAGCGACGGCGACCGTCAGGTGGGGCGCAGCCGTGCGGCTCGGATCGCCCAGCCGCCGCATGTGCGGCCCAGCGACCCGGCGCCCGCCGCGCATTGCTCATTGACGACGTGCAGACCACCGGGGCGACGCTGACCGCGTGCGCGCGTGTGCTGCGGGCCTCCGGCGCTCGGCGGGTGGTGGCGGTGACGTTTGCCCGTACGCCGTCGGTTAGAGCTCCGTATTCCTCCAAAAGGTTGAGCCAGATCTCGCTGCGGCTAGGAAACGACGGCACCGCGTGCCAGAGCTTCTCCAGCGGCACCTCGCCGACCACCGCGATCGTCGCCGCGTGCAGGAACTCGGCGACCTCGAAGCCGGCGAAGGTGGCGCCGACCACGACCTTGCGGTCCTCGTCGACCACGAGACGGGCGGTTCCGGGCTGATCCTTGCCGAAGAAGCTCGCGCCGGCGGGGCCGTTGATGTCGACGTCGACGGCGCGCGCGTCGACGCCCGGCCTCCTTGGCCGGCGCCGAGAGTCTGTCCGACCGCGGCCACCTGGGGGTCGGTGAAAGTGACGTGGGGCGAGCCGCGGCGCTCCTCGGTCGCGGCAACCTCCTTGCCGAGGATGTGATCGGCGACCAACCGGGCCTGGTACTTCCCCATGTGGGTGAGCAGGCGCGGCCGTTGACGTCCCCGACGGCGTACAGCCAGTCGCTGCCGCCGACGCGCAGCTGGTCATCGACCTCAAGAAATCCGCGTTCGCCGGGCTGCACGTCGACGCTCTCCAGGCCGATCCCTTCGGTGCGGGGCTTGCGGCCGATCGCGACCACGAGCTCGGCGCCGCGGACCGACTCGCCGTCCTCCAGCTCGAGCACGACGTCTCCCGACTCGCGCCGCGCCGCGGTGGCCTTGGTCTGCACCCGCACGTCGACGCCGCGCTCCCGCAGCGCCTCGGCAACGAGCTCACCGGCGAAGGGCTCTCACGGGCCAGCAGGTGCTCGCTTGCCTCCACCAGCACGACTCCGGAGCCCAGCGAGTTCCAGGCCTGCGCCATCTCGCTGCCGACCGGGCCGCCGCCGAGGATCAGCAGGCTCTCGGGAACCTGCTTTGCGGTCGTGATGTCGCGGTTGTTCCATGGCTCTACTTCCTCGAGCCCGTCGATCGGCGGCATCGCCGCGGCCGAGCCGGTCGCCACCACCACCGCCTTTCGGGCGACCAACTGTCGTCGCCGACCACGACCCGCTTCTCACCGTCGAGCCTTCCCTCGCCGCGAAACAGCGCGACGCCTCGGTCCTCGAGCCAGGGCAGCTGGCTTGAATCGTCGAGGTCGTGGATCACCTCGTCGCGGCGCTTCAGCGCGGCGCCTGCGTCAAGCTCGCCCCGTCACCGCCTCGGCGACGCCCGGTACCCGGCCGGCCTCCTCGAGCAGCTCTCCCAGGGCGCAGCAGCGCCTTCGAGGGCATGCAGGCGTAAAACGAGCACTCGCCTCCGATCAAGTGGCTCTCGACGATCGCCACCTCGAGGTCGGTTTCTCCCAACCGCCCCGCGAGCACCTCGCCCGGGGGCCCGGCGCCGATCACGACCACATCGAAGGTCTTTTCGCTCACCCGCCGGACCCTAGCCGAGTGCATCGGCCGTGGACGATCGTTGGGCGCGAAAAGGTTGCGAACTTCTGACGGAGGCGTAGCATTTGGTCCACTGCAGCTCGACGAAGGAGGGGACGTGAGAATCGAGATCCGCGGTCGCAACGTGGAGATCACCCCGGAGCTCCAGGAGCATGTCGAGAAGCGATTTCGCCGCATCGGTAAGCAGATCTCCGACCTGGCCCAGCTCGAGGTCGAGCTGCGAGAGGAGCGCAATCCCTCGATCTCCGACAGCCAGGTCGCGGAGGCAACCCTCCACCTGAAGGGGGTAACCCTGCGGGCCGAGGAGTCCTCGCCGGAGATGATGCACTCGATCCACGAGCTGGCCGAGGACATGCGGCGGCAGGTGAAGCGCCACCGCGAGAAGCGCCGCAAGCGACGCCGCACGCGCCGCGAGGTGCGCTCGCTGCGGGGGCGCTCGGTCGAGGGCTAGACGGGCTCGGCCAGGCTCGGCGCGACATCGGAGGCCGCCAGGGGTTAGAAGCCCGGTGGTGGGGCTAGCAGGGTTCGAGATGCGATCCGGTCGCCAGTGGGCTTTGATCGCGGCATTCGCCGCGCTGCTCGTGCTGCCCGCAAAGGCGGAGGCGCTTGGACTGCAGAAGGTCGGCGACTTCGACCAGCCGATCTACGTCGCCTCCGATCCCTCCGACCCGAACCGCCTCTTCGTGGTCGAGCGCGAGGGCCGGATAAAGGTCGTCGCCGGAGGCACGACCAAGACCTTTGCCGACATCACGTCTGTGGTGCGCTGCTGCGAGTCCGAGCGCGGGATGTTCTCGCTTGCGCTTGCGCCCGACTTCCCCAGAGCGGCCTGCTCTACGTCTTCTATACCGGTGAGGACGGTCCTGGGAACCTGCACATCGCCGAGCTTCGGGCGAGCGGCGACAGCGCGCCGGCCGGCACCCTGCGCAACCTGCTGACGATTCCCCACGCCTCGGCCGCCAACCACAACGGCGGCCAGCTTCAGTTCGGCCCCGACGGCTTCCTCTACGCCGCCACCGGCGACGGGGGCGACACGCCCCAGAACGGGCAGTCCTGGGAAGCCTCCTGGGCAAGATCCTGCGGATCGACCCGACGCCGAGTCGGGGCGCAGCCCTACTCGATTCCCTCCGGCAACCCTCTCGTCGGCCAGTTCGCGCGCTGGGAGATCTGGTCCTGCGGGTTGCGCAACCCGTTCCGCTTCTCCTTCGACCGGACGACCGGCGACCTGCTGCTGCCCGACGTCGGCCAGGCGACCTACGAGGAGCTCAACTACGTCCCGGCTTCGGCCGGGCGCGGGCGGGGCGCCAACTTCGGCTGGAACTGCCGCGAGGGCGCCCATCCCTACAGCGGTGCGCCGGCCAGTTGCGCCGGCTTCTCCGGCTACACCGACCCGGTCTTCGAGTACAGCCAGGCCGGCGGCGGATGCGCGATCACCGGCGGCTACGTCGCCCGCGACCCCGTCCCTGGGCGACACGGTCGGGCGCTACCTCTACGCCGACCTCTGCCTGGGGCAGATCCGCTCGATCGTCCCCGGCTTTCCCGGCGGCGGCGGACCGCTCCGAGGGGGTCAGCGTCCAGCAGCCGGTCTCCTTCGGCGAGGACGCCTGCGGCCGCCTCTACGTGGTCGAGGGAGCGGCGGAGGTCTTCCGCCTCACCGGCTCCGGCAGCCCCGCCTGCCGGGTGCTGACCGTTTCCAAGCGCGGCCACGGGCGTCGTCACGGGGCCGGGGATCAAGTGCCCGCCCGACTGCACCCAGGTGTTCCCGCTGGTCGAGCGGGTGGCGCTGAAGGCCGAGCCCCGCAAGCGGGCCAGCTTCTCGCGCTGGCGGCGGGCCTGCTCGGGCAAGCGCGGCTGCTCGGTGCTGATGAACGTCGACCGCACCGTCGGCGCCCGCTTCAGGGGCCCGCTGAGGACGCGGGTGAAGCTGAGCGCCGCCGACCGCACCGTCTCCGGCGCCCGCGCCTCGCTGCGGGTCAAGGCGAGGCCCTGCGCCGGCCGGCGCAAGGACCGCGTGACCCTGCTGCGAAACGGCAAGAAGGTCGCGTCGAAGCGCCTCAATCGCCGCTGCGTCGCCCGCTTCTCGCCGCGCGTCGGCGAGGGAGCGCGCTTCAAGGCCAAGGTGCGCGCCGACCGCCGCCACCGGGCCGGCAAGTCCCGGGCGCTGAGGATCGTCTCCGGCTGAGCAGGCCCTGCCCGGCTGGGCGGGGCGCCGGGATTAGCGCCGCCCGCAGCGGGAAGGGGAAGTGCAGTGGCGACGACGACCCTGCCGGGCAGCTACGAGGAGGCGCGCGAGCAGCACAGCTGGCAGGTTCCGGAGCGCTACAACATCGCCGCCGAGATCTGCGATCAGCCAGCCCGCCGACAAGGCGGCGATGGTGTTCGAGGACTTTCGCGGCGAACGCCGCGACCTCGACTGGGGCGAGATGCAGGTGCTGGCAAACCGTGCCGCCAACGTGCTCACCGCCCACGGGGTGAAGCGCGAGGACCGGGTCGCCGTCTGCGCCCCGGCCTCGCCGGAGACGGCGGCGATGTTCTTCGGCACGTGGAAGACGGGCGCGATCCTGCTCTCGCTCTCGGTGCTCTACGGCGACGAGGGGATCCAGCACCGGATCCGCGACTCGGCGCCGCGGGTGATCGTCACCGACGCCGCCAACGCGGAGCGGATGCCCGCCGACCTCGTCGACGAGGTGATCGTCCTCGACCCCGCTCTGCTCCACGGCGCAGACGATGACTTTGAGACCGTCGACACCTCGCCCGACGACCCGGCCCAGATCTACTACACCTCCGGCACCACAGGGCTGGCGAAGGGGATCCTGCACGCCCACCGCTACATCCTCGGCCACGAGGAGTTCCTCTACTGCCACGACGTCCGCGACGGCGAGCTCTTCCACGGCATGGGCGAGTGGGCATGGGCGGCCGGGATCGCGCCGCTGCTGGGCCCGTGGCGCTACGGCGCCGTGCAGTTCGTCTATCAGCGCGAGGGCGGCTTTGACCCCACCGAGCAGCTCGAGGTGCTCTCGCGCCACGGGGTCACCAACGTCTTCACCACGCCTACCGCGATGCGCTCGATGATGGGGATCGAAGACGCCGCGGAGCGCTATCCGCAGAAGTTCCGCATGGCCTGCTCGGCCGGCGAGCCGCTCAACCCGGAGGCGATCCGCTGGTTCCGCGACCAGTACGGGATCACGGTGCTCGACTACTACGGGCTCTCGGAGTCATATCCGCTGTGCGCCAACTTCCCCTTCATGGAGGTGCGCGAGGGCTCGATGGGAAAGCCGATGCCGGGCTGGGACGTGCAGATCCTCGACGAGGACGAGCAGCCGGTTGCGGTCGGCGAGCGCGGCGAGATCTGCCTGCGGGCGCGCTCCAACCCTCACTATCCGCTCGGCTACTGGCGCAACGAGGAGGCCGGCCGCGAGGACTTCGGCGGCGATTGGTTTCACACCAAGGACGCGGCCGAGCGCGACGAGGACGGTTACTTCTGGTACTCGGGGCGCGCCGACGACGTGATCATCTCCGCCGGCTACCGGATCGGCCCCTTCGAGGTCGAGTCGGCCTGCATCGAGCACCCGGCGGTGCGCGAGGCGGCGGCCGTGGCTTCGCCCGACGAGCGGCGCGGCAACATCGTCAAGGCCTTCGTCGTCCTCGCCGAGGGCCGGGAGCCCTCCGACGAGCTCGCGGAGGAGATCCAGAAGTTCGTCCGCGGGCACCTCTCCGCCTACGCCTATCCGCGCCAGATCGAGTTCACCGACGAGCTGCCCAAGACCCTGACCGGCAAGATCCGCCGCATCGAGCTGCGCGAGCGCGAGCAGGGCGACTGACCGGCCGTCCAGGCGCCCTGTGGGCGGCGCTGATGCCCGCGTCGCGGGCCGCCCGGAGGCCCGTCCCGGGCCGGGCGAGCCTCTAACCTTGGGCCCGATGGCTTCCAGGGACGCAAAGGAGATGGTCACCCGCGCGCTGCGCGTGGGCGAGGGGCGCAAGTTCCGTGCCTACGAGAAGCGCGTCAGCACGATCAACCGCTTCGAGCCCGAGATGGAGCTGCTCGAGGACTCCGAGATCCGCGAGCAGGCCGACGAGCTGCGAGAGCGCGCCCGCGACGGCGAGTCCCTCGACGACCTGCTGCCCGAGGCCTTCGCGCTCACCCGCGAGGCCGCCCGGCGCACGATCGGCCAGCGCCACTTCGACGTCCAGCTGATCGGCGGCATGGTCCTGCACGACGGGGCGATCGCGGAGATGAAGACGGGCGAGGGCAAGACCCTCACCGCGACGCTCGCGGTCTTCCTCAACTCGCTCGCCGGCAAGAGCGTCCACCTCGTCACCGTCAACGACTACCTCGCCCGCCGCGACGCCGAGTGGATGAAGCCGATCTACGAGGCGCTCGGGGTCAGCGTCGCCGCGATCCAGGAGTCCGACGACCACGAGGCCCGCCAGCGCAAGTACGCCGCCGACGTCACCTACGGCACCAACTCGGAGTTCGGCTTCGACTACCTGCGCGACAACATGGCGGCGGCGCTGGAGCACTGCGTCCAGCGCGAGCACCACTTCGCGATCGTCGACGAGGTCGACAACATCCTCATCGACGAGGCGCGCACGCCGCTGATCATCTCCGGCGCGCCCGAGCAGGCGGCCGAGACCTACTACGCGTTCGCCCGCCTCGCCAAGCAGCTCGAGGGCGTGCCGGCCAAGGACAAGCTGCGCTCGCTGGGGGAGACCAAGGACACCTCCGAGGCCGAGTACGACTACGAGTACGACGAGAAGCACAAGACCGTCGCGCCGACCGAGCGCGGCGTGGAGAAGGCGGAGCAGTTCCTCGGCGTCGACAACCTCTACCTCGGCGAGCACGGCACCCTCGTCAACCACCTGATCCAGTCGCTGAAGGCGGAGTCGCTCTACAAGCGCGACAAGGAATACGCGGTGGTCGACGGCCAGGTGATGATCATCGACGAGTTCACCGGCCGCATCCTCGAGGGCCGGCGCTGGTCGGAGGGCCTGCACCAGGCGATCGAGGCGAAGGAGGGCGTGCAGATCCGCGAGGAGAACCAGACCCTCGCCACGATCACGCTGCAGAACTACTTCCGCCTCTACGACAAGCTCTCCGGGATGACCGGCACGGCGCTGACCGAGGCGACCGAGTTCATGAAGATCTACGAGATGCCGGTGGTCGAGATCCCGACCAACGCGCCGATGGTCCGCGCCGACCACAACGACCAGATCTTCAAGACCAAGGACGGCAAGTGGAAGGCCGTGATCGAGGAGATCGCCGAGCGCCACGAGGCCGGCCAGCCGATCCTCGCTCGGCACGGTCTCGGTCGAGGTCTCGGAGATGATCTCCGGCGAGCTACCAAGCGCGCGGGATCGAGCACGTCGTCCTGAACGCGAAGCCCGAGCACGCAGAGCGCGAGGGCGAGACGATCGCCCAGGCCGGCCGCAAGGGCGCGGTCACGATCGCGACCAACATGGCCGGCCGCGGCGTCGACATCAAGCTCGGCGGCAGCCCCGAGGGCATGGCGAGGGCGGAGCTGGCCCGCGAGGGCGTGACCTCCAGCGACGAAGGCTTCGAGGAGCGCCTCGCCGAGAAGGCCGCGGAGCTCGAGGAAACGCTTCAGGGCGAGGCCGAGGAGGTGCGCGAGATCGGCGGCCTCTTCATCTGCGGCACCGAGCGCCACGAGTCGCGGCGCATCGACAACCAGCTGCGCGGCCGGGCCGGGCGCCAGGGCGACCCCGGCGAGTCGCGCTTCTTCCTCTCCGCCGAGGACGACGTGATCCGCCTCTTCGCCGGCGACCGCATCTACCGGATCCTCGACCGGCTCGGCCCGGTCGACGAGGAGGGCGGCGAGATGCCGCTGGAGGCGAAGATGCTCACGCAAACGGTCGAGAACGCGCAGAAGAAGGTCGAGGAGCAGAACTTCCTGATCCGCAAGCGGGTGCTCGAGTACGACGACGTGATGAACGAGCAGCGGCGGGTCGTCTACAAGTACCGCCGCGAGATCCTCGAGGGCCGCGACATGTCCGACGTCGCGCGCGAGGAGATGGGCGGGACGATCGAGCGCCTCGTCGACGAGTACACCCCGGGCGAGATCCTCGAGGACTGGGACCTGCCCGAGCTCGAGACCCAGCTGCGCCAGATCTGGCCGCTGCGGGTCGACGTCGCCGAGATCGCACCCGAGACGCTCGACCGCGAGAGGCTCAAGGAGGCGCTGGTCGAGGACGCGCTGACCGCCTACGACGAGCGCAAGGAGCAGTTCGGCGACGACCTGATGCGCTATCTGGAGCGCTCGATCCTGCTGCAGGTGATCGACAACCGCTGGCGCGAGCACCTCTACGAGATGGACTACCTGCGCGAGGGCATCCACCTGCGCGGCTTCGCCCAGATCGACCCGCTGGTCGCCTACAAGAACGAGGGCTTCTCGATGTTCGAGGAGCTGATGGACTCGATCTGGGAGGAGTTCTCGAAGCTGATCTTCCACGTCGAGGTCGACATCGCTCCCTCCGACGCCGAGCAGGCGTTCGGGGCGCCCGCGGACGCCCCCGCCGACGTCCACTACTCGGGCGGCACCGCCGAGGCGCAGCCCTCGGCGCTGGCCGAGGTGGCGGCGGCGGGATCGGCGGGGCGGTCGAGATGGCGGCAGCCGAGGCCACCGAGCCTCCGCCAGCGGCGGCAACGGCGAGGTCGTCGAAACAGTGGTCAAGGAAGATCGCGAGAAGATCGGCCGCAACGACCCCTGTTGGTGCGGCTCGGGCAAGAAGTACAAGAAGTGCCACGGGGCCTAGACGCCGGGCGTCAGCCAGAGCGATCAGGTGCGGCGCTTCTACGAGGCGTTCGCTTCCCAGGACCTTGACGCGTTCGTGCAGACCCTCGACCCACATGTCGAGCTGCAGACGGCGCGCGGGCTGCGCATCGGCCTCGCCGAGGCTCGCTCCTGGGCGACGCGCACCCGGCAGGCGGGCTCGAGCAGCGCATCGTGGTCGAGGAGCTGCGCGAGCACGGCACCCACGTCGTCGCCTTGATCCGCCAGCAGTGGTGGTGGGCGGAGAGCGAAGAAATGGCCGAGGACAAGGAGGTGGCCGCGATGTTCACCTTCAAGGAAGGCCTGATCGCGCGCTGGCAGCCGTATAGGACCGCGGCGAGGCACTGACCGGCGGCCGGGATAACCTAAGCCGCATGGCCGAGACCGTGTCGAGTGAGAACGTCTCCGCCCGGCTCGCCGAGATCCGCGGGCAGTTGAAGCTGCTCGCGGACTACCTTTGACCCCGCTTCGCTTGAGTCCGAGATAGAGCGGCTCGAGGCGGAGATGCAGCGGCCCGGCTTCTGGGACGACCAGGCCGCCGCGGCGCAGACCTCCGCCGCCCACTCCAGCGCCCAGCGCCGCCTGCAGACCTTCCGCGAGCTCGAGAGCGACGGCGCCGACCTCGACGAGCTGGTCGAGATGGCCGCCGAGGACCCGGAGATGGCCGCCGAGCTTGCCTCTCAGCTCGACTCGATCGAGCGCCGCCTCGCCGAGCTGGAGGAGGCGCGGCTGTTCAGCGGCGAGTACGACCCCGGCGACGCCGTCGTCACCGTCCACGCCGGCGCCGGCGGCACCGACTCCCAGGACTGGGCGGAGATGCTGCTGCGCATGTACCTGCGCTGGGCCGAGCGGCGCGGCTTTCAGGTCGAGATGAAGGAGGCCTCGCCGGGGGAGGAGGCGGGGCTCAAGTCGGCCACCTTCCTCGCCCGCGGCGAGAACGCCTACGGCCTCTTCGCCGCCGAGCGCGGCGTCCACCGCCTGGTGCGGATCTCGCCCTTCGACTCCTCCTCACGCCGCCACACGAGCTTCGCCCAGGTCGACGTCGGGCCCGCTGGTCGACGAGGACGTCGACGTCGAGATCGACGACTCCGACCTGCGCGTCGACACCTACCGCGCCTCGGGCGCCGGCGGCCAGCACGTCAACAAGACCGACTCCGCGGTCCGCGTCACCCACATCCCCACCGGGGTCGTCGTCCAGTGCCAGAACGAGCGCTCGCAGACCCAGAACAAGGCGGTGGCGATGCAGCTGCTGCGCTCGAAGCTGATCGAGCTGGAGGAGCGAAAGCGCGCCGAGGAGCTGGCCAAGGAGCGCGGCGAGGTCAAGGACGTCGCCTGGGGCTCGCAGATCCGCAGCTACTTCCTGCACCCCGACCAGCGGGTCAAGGACCACCGCACGGGCCACGAGTCCGGCGACACCCAGCGGGTGCTCGACGGCGACATCGACGACTTCATCCGCGACTTCCTGCTGAAGACGGCGGGCTAGCCGCTTCTCGAGCGCGCCCTCGAGCTCGCAGCAGGGCCTGCTTCACCTCGAGGCCGCCGCCGTAGCCGCCCAGGGCGCCGCCGGTGCGCAGCACGCGGTGGCAGGGGACGACGATCGGGAGCGGGTTGGAGCCCAGGGCGGTGCCGGTCGCGCGGACCGCCCGCGGGCTGCCGGCCTTGGTCGCCATCTCGGTGTAGCTGCGGGTCTTGCCGTAGGGGATGCGGGCGGTGGCGCGCAGGACCTTGCGGCGGAAGCCGCGGGTCAGCTGCCAGTCGAGCGGCAGGTCGAACTTCTGCAAGCTTGCCCTCGAAGTAGCGGTCGAGCTCGCGGCGCGCCTCGTCGAGGCGCGCCGGCGCCTCCAGGACGCGCGGCGAGACCGCGGCCGAGAGCTGCTTCCAGCATCTCCGGTCGTCTCGACCGGGAGGCGATCCTGACCAGGCCCCGCTGTGGTCGCAGCCAGGACCAGCTGCCCGAACGGGGAGTCGACCTCGGTGTAGGCGACGTCGAGCAGGCCCTCGTCGTCGGCGCGGCGGAGCAGCTCCCGCGTCCGCTTCTCCGCGGATCCGGAGCTCCCGTCGCCGCGGCGCGCAGGGCAGCGCTCGATGTCCTTGCGTCTGTCGTTGGTCATGCCAGCTCCTCTCTCAGTCGTTTGACTCCCTCGTGGACGTTGCGGCGCGCCGCCTCCTCGGAGGTCCCGGTGGCCGCGGCGATCTCGCGGTGGGGGAGGTCGCAGGCGAAGCGCAGCGCGACCGCGGCGCGCTGCTTCGGCGGCAGCGCCGCCACCGCTTCCAGACTCCGGACGCCGTGCTGTTCGCCGCCCGGGGCCATGCGCCGGTCCTCGATCTCCGGTGGGTCGCCGACCGGCACCGCGCGGCGCCCGCGCGCCCGGTGGTGGTCGATCGCCTTGCGGTGGGCGATCGTCAGCAGCCAGCCGCGCAGGTTGCGGTCGTCCTCGAGCCTCGGGTAGGCCCGCAGGGCCGCGAGGAACGTCTCCTGAAAGCAGTCCTCGGCGTCCTGGGGCCCGACCGCCGCGATCAGGAAGCCGATCACGTCGCCCTGGTGGCGCTCGAGCAGCTTCTGAAACGGCGGCAGCTTCTTTCCCATCGCCCAACTAACGCTCGCAGATGGTGAAAACGTGAGATTCCGCTGCCTGTGACAAATGGCAAAGCTACGGTTCACCGATGAGCGACGAAGCCAGCCGAGGACCTGGTCGCCCGCGCTCTGGCCGAGGACGTCGGCGGCGGGGACATCACCTCGAGGCGCGTCGTCGACGCGGACGCGCGGGCACGGGCGACGATCAGCCAGAAGCAGCCCGGCGTCCTCTTCGGCCTCGCGGTCGCCGAGGAGGCGTTGCGCCAGGCCGGCGCAGAGCACTTCGACCGCGCTCGTCGACGAGGGCGAGTGGCGCGACGACGTGCCGGCCGAGGTCGCGGTGGCGAGGGCCCCGCCCGCGGCGCTGCTCGCCGCCGAGCGCACCGCGCTGAACTTCCTCTGCCACCTCTCCGGCATCGCGACCCTGACCGCCCGCTACGTGAGGCGGTGCAGGGAAGCGGGGCGCAGATCCTCGACACGCGCAAGACGACGCCGGGGCTGCGGGCGCTGGAGAAGGCCGCGGTGGCGGCGGGCGGCGGGATCAACCACCGGCTCGGGCTCTACGACGCGATCCTGATCAAGGAGAACCACGTCGCGCTCGCCGGCGGGCGTGGCGGAGGCGGTGCGACGGGCGCTCGCGGCCGAGTCCGGGCCGCCCGGTCGAGGTCGAGTGCCGCAACCTCGACGAGGTCGAGGAGGCGCTCGACGCGGGCGCCGACCGCCTGCTGCTCGACAACATGGACCCCGAGGCTCTGCGGGCCGCGGTCGAGCTGCGCGACGCCTCCGCCGAGGGCGGGGTGAAGCTCGAGGCGTCGGGCGGGATCACGCTGGAGAACGTGCCGAGATCGCCGACACCGGCGTCGACTTCATCTCGGTCGGCGCCCTCACCCACTCGGCGCCGGCGCTCGACCTCAGCATGCTGGTCGAGCCGCTCTAGGCGCGGCCGCGGAGGCGGGATAGAGTCCTCTCGATGCCGGTTGCGACCGACATCCAGCAGCGCCGCGAGGAGATCGTCCGCGAGCACATGGAGTCCGAGAACCGTCACGAGTTCGACGTCACCCTGGCACCTTCGACCACCCGCGCTACGAGCTGATCGGGACCGGCGACGTCTACGACGGGGCCGAGGAGGTGATGGCGTACTTCGACGAGACCAGAACCGCCTTCCCCGACCAGCGCAACGAGCTGCTCGCGCTTCACCACGCCGAGGACGCTGTGATCGTCGAGGCGATGCTCTACGGAACCCACGACGGGTCCTTCCGCGGGCTGCCGCCGACCGGGCGCAGTTCGAGATGCGCTTCTGCGCCATCTTCGTCTTCGAGGAGGACCGCCTGGTCTGCGAGCGGGTCTACTTCGACCCCGGGACGATCCTGCGCCAGCTCGGCATAGCCCACGACCCGCTGACCACCACCGGTCGGATCGCGACGGTCGTCAACCACCCGGTCACGATCGGCCGGGCCCTGCTGCGGCGCGCAACCGGCCGCTAGCCCCGGCTTACTTCAGCAGCCGCGAGAGGCGGCGGTCCTTGAGCACCCGCCCGCCGGTCTGCTCCTGCGGGGCAGTAGTTGGTCTGGTGCTCCGTGAAGAAGACGGCCTCGATCGTCGTCCCGCAGCGCGGGCAGGGCTCGCCCTCGCGCCGGTGGACCTGCAGCGGCATCGGCAGCTTGTCGGGGACCGTCTCGCCGATCCCCTCCTCGTAGTGGTCGATCGCCCCGCCGAGCACGGCGAGCGCGCCGTTGCAGGCTCTCGACCTCGGTCTCGAGCAGCTCCGATCCCTGCTTGAAGGGCGAGAGGCGCGCCTCCCAGAGGATCTCGTCGACCCAGGAGCGGCCGATCCCGGCGATCGTCCGCTGGTTGCGCAGCAGCGGGTGGAGGTGACGCGGCTGGTCGAGCGAGCTCCGCGAAGCTGCTCGAGCGGCGGCGCCGGCCAGGCCTCCGGGCCCGAGCGTCGCGACCATCTCGTCCTCGGCGACCGCCTCGGCGGCCAGCAGCTTCGCCCAGGCCCGCTGCTTGGTCCCGAACTCGCGCAGCCGCAGCTCGCGGCCGTCGACGAGCCGCAGCAGCACCCGCGAGGCGCGGTCCCGCGGCGAGGCCCGCTTGTCGAAGACCTGCAGGCGCCCGGCCGACATCAGGTGGACGAGCAGCGCCAGGCCCGCCGGAGAACTCGACCACCGGCATCTTCCCGATCCGCCGAACCCCGGCCACCGTCCTGCCCGCCAGCGCATCGAGCGGAGGGTCGAAGGTCTTCATCGTGTTCATCCCCGGCGCGAGCGCAGATTCGACCTCGGCTCCCGCGCAGGGCGCTCGTCGAGGCGGCGGGCGGTGATCTCGACCTCGGGCAGCTCGGGCACGCTCAGAGCGTAGATAGCGCGCCGCGTTTGAGGCCGGTAGACTTCGGTCAGTTCATTCGACTGGTTCGAGGCGCCCCGCGAGGGCGCCGGGCCAGCGAACATAGAAAGCGAGAGCGCTCCATGCAGGAGCTGCCGACGCTTCAACCGACCGGCGTACCCGAGCTCGCCCGCGAGCGAGGTATCGGAGCTGAGCGAGGAGGTCCGCGCGCTCGCCGCCGAGCGCGACGCGGTGATCCTCGCCCACAACTACCAGCTGCCCGAGATCCAGGACGTCGCCGACTTCACCGGCGACTCGCTCGGCCTCTCGCGCCAGGCCGCCTCCACTGACGCCGAGGCGATCGTCTTCTGCGGCGTCCACTTCATGGCCGAGACCGCCTCGATCCTCTCGCCCGAGAAGACGGTCCTGATCCCCGACCTCGACGCCGGCTGCTCGCTCTCGGACTCGATCGACGCCGAGCAGCTGCGCGCTTGGAAGGCGCAAGCACCCCGAGGCGCTCGTGGTCATGTACGTCAACACCTCGGCCGAGGTCAAGGCCGAGACCGACTACTGCTGCACCTCCTCCAACGCGGTCCAGGTCGTCGAGCACATCTGGGCCGAGCACGGCGCTGACACCGAGATCCTCTTCGGCCCCGACATGTGGCTGGGCGCCTTCGTCGAGCGCGAGACCGGCCTCACCGAGGACCCCGAGCGCCGCGCCCGCTTCCACGTCTGGGACGGCGAGTGCCACGTGCACGCCGGCATCCGCCCCGGACGACATCGAGCGCACCCGCGCCGAGCATCCCGAGGCCGAGTTCCTGATCCACCCCGAGTGCGGCTGCTCGACCCAGGCGATGGAGTACGTCGCCTCCGGCGACATCGAGGCGGAGGGCGTCCACATGCTCTCGACCTCGGGGATGCTCGAGCACGTGCGAGGAGAACCCCGACGGCAGCTACATCGTCGCGACCGAGAACGGGATGCTCTACCCGCTGCAGCAGGCGGCGCCGCAGCGCCAACCTGATCGAGGCCAACCGGATGGCCTTCTGCAAGTACATGAAGATGATCACCCTGCCGAAGCTCCGCGACTCGCTGCGGGAGATGAAGTTCGAGGTCAGCGTGCCCGCGGAGGTCGCCGAGCGCGCGCGGGTGCCGATCGAGCGCATGGTCGCGATCGGCTAGGGCTCAGTAGCCGCCACCAGACGACTCCGAGCCGCCCGGCTTCTCGCTGATCCCCTCGTCGGGGGCGCCGCCGCTTGAGTCACCGGCGCTTTCAGGGGCTGTCGTCTGAGCGGGTCCCTCCCCTTCCTCGGCTGGAGCAATCTCCTCGTCGTCGCCGCAGGCCGCGAGGGCCAGCGCGACGGCAACCGCCGCCGCGGCCAGCGTCAGTCCTCACTCGACCTCGCGCAGCCTGCCGCTGTCGACCTCGTAGACGAATCCCCGCACGCTGTCCTTGTTGGGGATGAATGGGCTCTCCTTGATCTTCTGAATCGAGTCGCGGACGTTCTCCTCGAGGTCCTCGAACGCGTGGGCCTCGAAGTCCGGCCGCTGTCCCGTCTCATTTTCCAGCTTCTCGGCGAACTCCTCGTCGCTGAAGGTGAGCATCCCGCAATCGGTGTGATGGATGAGGACGATCTCCTCGGTCCCGAGCAGGTTCTGGGAGATCGCCAGGGAGCGGATCTCCTCCTCGGTGACCACCCCGCCGGCGTTGCGGATCACGTGTGCGTCTCCCTCGTCCAGGCCGAGGATCCGGCTCGGGACCAGGCGGGCGTCCATGCAGGCAACGACGGCGACCTTCTTTGCCGGGGGCAGGGGCAGGTCGCCCTTGTCAAACCCTTCCGCGTAGGCCTTGTTGTTGTCCAGCAGCGTGTCTGTCATCGACATTCTCAGGCACCTTCCATTCTTGTTGAGTCGAACACTCAACAATAGCCGTCTGCGCTCGGCCGCTGTCCGACCGCGATCCTAGGCTGCCGGTCCGTGCGATTCACCGCAACTCCCTTCGTCTTCTCATTTCGGGCCCACGCGGACTCTGATGCGATCGTCTAGCCTGACCGCCCCCGAGCCAGACGAGCGTGGGAGCGAAGTGCACCTGAAGCCCGTACCCGACCCGACGCCGCAGCCCCCGGCTGCCGGCCACCAGCCCTCGATAGCGGAGCTGGAGCGCTACGCCACCGTCCTGCGGATCAACTGCGTGCGCATGCTCGCCGTGGCGAAGTCCGGCCACCTGGACTCATCCCTTTCGGCCGCCGACATCGTCACCGCTCTCTACTACCGCGTCCTGCGCCACGACTCCGGCAACCCCGCCTGGCCGGAGCGCGACCGCTTCGTGCTCAGCAAGGGCCATGCGGCCCCGATTCAGTACGCGGCGCTTGCCGAGCACGGCTACTTCCCGCATGCAGATCTGATGGGGCTGCGCCAGATCAACTCTCACCTGCAGGGGCACCCCGACATGACCCGCACCCCGGGAGTCGAGGTCTCGACCGGCTCGCTCGGGCAGGGGCTCTCGATGGCGGTCGGGATCTGCCTCGCGCTGCGGCTCGACGGGCTGCACGAGACGGCACATGCCTTCACGGT
>CAVRWD010000003.1:0-654839 GCA_963724905.1 uncultured Solirubrobacterales bacterium | reverse complement strand
GCGGGGGCGGTCGCGGCGATCGACCACCGCGACGTCGTTCGGCCCCTGGCCGCAGCGCACCTTGTCCTTGCCGCCACCGCGGGAGACCAGGCGGTCGGAGCCGGCGCCGCCCTTGAGCTTGTCTCTGCCCTTGCCCCCGACCAGCTTGTCGGCGCCACGGCCGCCGGCGAGGCTGTCCGCCCCAGGGCCGCCCTTGAGCCGGTCGCGCCCGCGCTCGCCCTTGATGCAGTCGCGGCCCTTCAGCCCCGAGGCCTTGTCGCGGCCGCCGCGGCCGAGCAGGCGGTCGCCCATTTTCGTGCCCCGCAGCCGGTCGCGCTTGCGGGTGCCGTTCTTGCGGTTGGCGCAGGGGCCCTTCTTCAGCCCCAGGGTGTCGGATGGCAGCGGGTTGCGAAGCAGCAGCTCGACGTTGCGGTCCTTGGCGGCGCCCTCGCCGCAGGGGTTGGGCGCGCACTCGCGGGCGCCTGACTGAAAGTCGTTGTAGGCGAGGGTGCGCCCGATCGACGCCAGCTCCTCGGGGTTCGGGTTGGTGAAGCTGCTCAGCGTGGCCGGGGCGGTGGCGGGGCTGGCGTGGTCGAGGATCGTGCCGAAGATCGAGATCGTGCCGTCCTTGTTGTCGAAGACCTCGATCAGGCGGCTCTGCTGCGGCCAGTCGGCCTCGGCCGCGGTCCGGATGCCCCAGAAGCCGCCCCCCTTGCCGTCCGGGAACGGGGTGACGTCGTGGACGTGGCTGTGGCCCGCGACCCAGGCGATCACGTTGGGAAAGCCGCGCAGCATCGCCGTGGTGTCGGCGCCGAGATGGATCGGCCCGGAGTTGCGGGGGTCGACGTCACAGCCGGGGTTCTGGTTGTGCCCGACGCCGTCGTTGGAGTGTGCGGTGCCGGTTGGCTCAGGCTCCGGTCCGCCGCAGGGCGGAGCGAGCTCATCGGCCGGGCTGCAGGTCAGGCTCTGGATCGCGTGGTGGCTGAACAGCACCGCGTACTGCCCGGCCGCCTGCGCCTTGCCGAGCTCGGCCCTCAGCCACTGGAACTGGGGGTCGTCGATGTTGCCGTCGGCGGAGGGCCCGGTGACGCCGGCGTCGCAGGTCGTGTCGAGCGCGATGAAGCGGAACTTCGGCGCCGGGCTCCAGCTGTAGTAGCCGGCCGACTGATTGGAGGCGGTGTTCTGGGCCGGGTCGACGTAGTCGAATCCGTGCCCGTCGGCCTGGGCGCCGTTCTGGAACACGGCCTTGTACTGCTGCTTGGAGACGAAGCGGCGGTCGGGGTCGGGGGGCACCAGCATCCTCTCGCTCGGCGCCAGGCTCATCAGCGTCGCCGGGGAGAGGCTCATCAAGGCGTCGCGCGTAGCTGCTCCCAGGCGGCGGCGGGACCGTCGGCAGCGGCTTGATGCATCCCGTCGCCGTCTCCTCGATCGGACCGTTCGCGGCCTGGTTTCCCTGCACGAGGGCGTCGTGGTTTCCGATCGCGGCGTAGCTGGGGGCGCTGAGGCCGGTAGCCCCGAACGGAACCTGGGCAGCGTCCATGACCTCGCCGTAGTCGGGCCAGGTGCTGTGCAGGCCGGCGGGAGAGTTGGGGTCGTAGAAGTAGGGGTTCGCGCCCTCGGCGTAGTCGTCGTAGTCCTGCACGCCGGTGTAGTTGGTCGGCGTCGCCGCGTCGCTGGGTCAGTGCCAGAGCCCGGCGCAGAGCGGATCGCCGGAGGTCGCCGGGTTGACGCCGCTGCCGGGGTTGAGCTGCCCACCCTCGAGCAGGGTCCGCACCCAGCGGGTCTCGTTGAGCTGCTGGCTGTCGGCGGAGTCGCCGGTCACGATCGAGAAGCCCATTCGGCTCCGCGTGCCGTTGCCGGCGGGGATCGTGCTCACCGGCGTAAAGGCGTTCATCTGGCGGATCATCGCGTCGTCGATGTGAGGGTTCATCGCCTCCCATGGCCGCCATGCCGCATCGACGGGCGGGCCCGCGGGGTCGACGAACTCAACCCTGGCCGGGCTCTCCTCATCGGCGAGCTGGAAGTCGGAGAGCTGGCCGAAGTGCAGCAGCGACGTGCGATTGGCCCCGCGGGCCGCCCCGGCCGCGCCGAGCTCCTGGCGCACCGTGTAGCCCTCGCCGGGCCCGAGCCCGAGCTGGCGGAAGTCGGTGGCGGCGTCGGGGACGATGCGCTGCTGCGCGGTCGTCTTGAAGAAGGTGTCGGGAGCCGCCAGCGACTGGGTGGCGCCCAGAACCAGCAAAGCGGCGATGGCAGCCGGCAGCGCCAGCCTGCGCGCACTTCTTCCTCCCGGCTTGCTCACGATTGCTCCATGCCCAACCCCGCCGATTTCAAGCTAGCCGATCGCGAGCACCGTGGCGCCGGTTGCAGGGCGGGCTAGGGGGCGACCGGGTTGTCCAGCAACAGCTCGACATTGCGGTCGGCGGTCGAGCCCTCGCCGCACGGCTCCGGAGAACAGGCGCGGCCCCCGGTCTGGAAGTCGTTGTAGGCGATCGTGCGGCCGATCGAGGCGAGCTGGAAGGGGTCGGGATTCGTGAGGCTGGACAGCGCCCGCGGCGCAGTCGCGTTGCTGGCGTGATCGAGCACCGTGCCGAAGATCGAGAGGGTGCCGTCGCGGTTGTCGAACACCTCGATCAGGCGGCTCTGCTGCGGCCAGTCGGCCTCGGCCGCGGTCCGGATGCCCCAGAAGCCTCCTCCCGCGCCGTCGGAGAAGGGCGTGATGTCGTGAACGTGGCTGTGCCCCGCCACCCAGGCGATCGCGTTCGGATAGCGGTGGAGCAGGGCTTCCATGTCAGCGCCCAGGTGCACCGGCGTGGAGGTCCGGGGGTCGACGTCGCAGCCGGGGTTGGTGTCGTGTCCATGGGAGTCGGGGACAGTGCAGGCCGGCGCCCGCTCGTCGGGAAGGTTGCAGGTGAGGCTCTGGATCGCGTGGTGGCTGAACAGCACCGCGAGTCGCCCCTGCGCCCGCGCCCCCTGCAGCTGGCGCTCCAGCCATTGGTACTGGGGGTGGTCGATGTTGCCGTCCGACGACGGGCCGAGCACGCCGGCGTCGCAGGTGGTGTCGAGGACGATGAAGCGCATCCGTGGGGCCGGGTTCCAGGCGTAGTAGGCGGCGGCCCCGCCGGAGGCCTGGTTCTCGGTCGCGTCGACGAAGTCGAATCCATGGCCGTCACGCTGGGATCCACGCTGGAAGACCGCCTTGTACTGGGCCTTGGAGACGAAGCGGCGCTTGGGGTCGGGAGGAACGAGCATGCGCTGGTTGGGGGCGAGCCTCTCGAGGTCCGCGGGGGTCGCGGTGAACAGGCCGGGCGGGGCCACAAGTGGCTTTACGCAGCCCATGGAAATCTGCTCGAAGCCCTGGGTCGCCGCCTGGTTGCCCTGCACCAGAGCGTCGTGATTTCCGACCACCTCGTAGCTCGGCGCGCGGAGCCCGGTGGCCCGGAATGGCCGCTGGGCGGCGTCCATCAGGCCCGAGTACCTGGGCCAGCCGCTGCGCGGGCCGGCCGGCTGGTCGGGATCGTAGAAGTAGGGGTTGGGGCCCTCGGCGTAATCGTCGTAGTCCTGAAACCCGGTGTAGCGGCGGGGATTCTGGCCGTCGACGATCGACGATTGGCGCCCTGCGCAGGATGGGCTTGTGGACCTGGCCGGGTTCTTGCCGCTGCCCGGCGCAAGACGGCCGCCTTCGAGAAGGGTGCGAACCCAGCGCGTCTCGTTGAGCTGCTGGCTGTCGGCGGCGTCGCCGGTGTTGATCGCAAGGTCCATCCTGCGCCGCTTGCCGCGGGCGTCAGCCACCGGACTGGCCGCGGCGAAGGCGTTGACCTGGCGCACCATCGCGTTGTCGATGTGCGGGTTGAGCGCCTCCCAGGGCCGCCAGGCGGCATCGAGCGGGGGGCCGACCGGGTCGAGGAACTCGACTCGAGTGGGGCTTTCCTCGTCGGTGAGCTGGAAGTCGGAGAGCTGGCCGAAGTAGACGAGGGACCTGCGCCGCGCAGAACGGCCCGGTTGGGCGGCTCCGAGGCCGTCCCCCCGCACGACGCGGGGCTGACCGGGGCCGAGCGTCAGCTGCTGGAAGCCCGGGCCGCTGCCGGCCGGGACGATCCGCTGTGAGAGCGTCGTCTTCCCGAGCGGGTTGTGTGCCCAGGCGATCGAGGCGATCGCCGCGGCGCAGAGAAGCGCACTGCAAACCGCGATGACGACCGTCCGCGACCGCTTGCCTGCGCTTCTTGAGGTCCTTGGGTCCTGCACTCCCTATCCCGGCCGCCAATCTAAACCCTGTCCGCAGAGCGTGTGCGGCGGTTCCCCAATAAATGGGTATTGCAGCGGGCGCGTTACTGAAATACCGCTTCAGCCCTGGAAGCTGACCATGCGTCCCTCGGTCAGCTCGCGCACCGCGTAGGCCGGACCTTCGCGGGTGTTGCCGGAGTCCTTGACGCCGCCGTAGGGCTGCTGGTCGGCGCGGAAGGTCGGCACCTCGTTGATCAGCACGGCGCCGAACTCCAGCGTCTCGCCGGCCTTGATTCCCCGTCCCACATCGCGGGTAAAGACGCCCGCCTGCAAGCCCGAACTTGGAGTCGTTGGCCATCTCCAGCGCCTCGTCGAAGTCGCCAAAGCGCGAGATCGTCGCCACCGGGCCGAAGATCTCCTCGCACCAGACCTTTGCCTCGGTGGAGGGGTTGGCGAGCACGGTCGGCGCCAGGCAGCGGCCCTCGTCGATCAGCTCACCGCCGGTCAGCACCTCGGCGCCGGCGCTCGCCGCCTCGTCGATCCACTCCTTGACCCGGTCGCGGTCGTCGGGCGAGATCAGCGGCCCGACATCGGTCTCGGTGTCCAGCGGGTCGCCGACGACGAGGCTCTCGACGTTGGAGACGAAGCGCTCCGCGAATTGGTCGGCGATGGCCTCGTGCAGGAGGATGCGCTGGATCGAGATGCAGCTCTGCCCGGCGTGTGAGAAGGCGTGCAGCTGGGCCTTGTCGGCGGCGGTCTCCCAGTCGCCGTCCTCGTCGACGATCAGTGGTGCGTTTGAGCCGAGCTCGAGGTTGACCTTCTTGTGCGGGACGCGAGCCCGGATGTCCCAGCCGACCCCGGCCGACCCGGTGAAGGTGATCGCGCGCACCTGGTCGTGCTCGACGATCGCGTTTCCGACCTCCTTGCCGGGACCGCAGATCGACGCTGAGCCAGCCATCGGGGAGCCCGGCGTCGGCGAGGATCTCGGCCAGGCGCAGGGCCGAGATCGGCGTCTGCCCGGCCGGCTTCAGGACCACGGGGCTGCCGACGGCCAGCGCCGGGCCGAGCTTGTGGGCGACGAGGTTGAGGGGAAAGTTGAAGGGACTGATCGCGCCAACGACCCCGTAGGGGACGCGGAGGATCACGCCGAGCTTTCCGGCGCCGGTCTCCGAGGCGTCCATCGGCACCGTCTCGCCGCTGAACTTGCGCGCCTCGACGGCGGAGAACATCAGGGTCTCGGCGCATCGCGTTGCCTCCACCTTCGCCGTCTTCAGCGGCTTGCCCGCCTCGGCGGCGATCGCCAGCGTGAGATCGTCGACGCGCTCGCGGACGATGCTGCGAAGCCCTGTCGAGCACAGCGGCACGCTCGTGGCGGGGGAACTCGGCTGCCTCGAAGGCCTCCTGCGCCGCCAGCACCGCCCGGTCGACCAGAGCCGCGTCGCCGGTCGGCACCCGGCCGACGACCGTGTCGTCGTAGGGGCTGCGCACCTCCGACCACTCGCCGGTCTCCAGCCACTCACCGGCAACCAGCAGCTTGTGATCGGCAGCTTGGACTGTCTCGGTTGCCACTGACGTCCCAGGGTAGCCAACCGATTGCAGGGCGATACTTCCGCGTCGCGAAGATGTTGCCAGGCGGGATGAAGGCGTGGATCCACAGACGGGCCGCCAGGGCGGCGATCGCGCTCGCGTGCGCGGGCTCCTATCTCTGCCTGGCTGCGCCCGCGCCGGCCGGGGCGGCGACCTGGACCGTGACCGGGCACGGCTTCGGGCACGGCGTGGGGATGAGCCAGTACGGGTCCTACGGCTACGCGCTGAACGGGCGCGACTACCGATTCATCCTCGGCCACTACTACCAGGGGACCACGATCGGCACCGCGCCGCAGAGCAAGGTGCGGGTCCTGCTCACGATCGCGTCGGGGGACGTCACCTTCAAGCGGGCGACCTCGGCCTGCGGCCGGCGCCTCAGCCCGGCAAAGCTCTACAGCGCCCGCCGCGGCGGCAACGGGGTGCGCCTCCTTTCAAGCACCGGAAAGGTCCTGAAGAGCTGCGGCCCGAAGCTGCGGGCGAAGGGGGCGAAGGGCCGGATCAGGATCCGCGGCAACGGCGCCTACCGGGGCGCCCTGGTGGTGGTCCCATCGCGCAGCGGCGCGACGCTCAATGTCATCAACTCGCTCAGCATCGACAAGTACGTGCGCGGGGTGATCGCCGGCGAGATGCCCTCGTCATGGCCGATCGAGGCGCTCAAGGTGCAGGCGGTGGCGGGCCGCTCCTACGCGCTCGCCGGCACCGTCGATGGAAACGGCTTTGACCTTTACGACGACACTCGCAGCCAGGTCTACAACGGGATCGAGGAAGAGACTCCGCAGACCGACCGCGCCGTCAAGGCGACCAGCAACCAGGTCGTGCTGTACGGAGGCGAGGTCGCGACGACTTACTACTCCGCCAGCTCCGGCGGCCAGACCGAGAACGTCGAGTTCGGCTTCGGCGGCGGCGACCCGATCCCCTACCTGAGGGCGGTCGAGGACCCATACGACACCGAATCGCCGCTACACGACTGGCGGCGCACCTTCAGCCAAGCCGACATCGAGTCCCGGCTCGGGTCCAATCTGAAGGGGAGCCTGCAGGCAATCCAGGTCACGAAGACCGGGGTCAGCCCGCGCATCGTCTCCGCCAACCTGATCGGCAGCAACGGGACGACGAAGGTCAGCGGCGCGACCCTGCAGACCGCGCTCGGCCTCTACTCGACCTGGATGAGCTTCACCAAGTCGGGCTGACGATTCGCCCCTGGCGAGCGAATCAGCTCGACTTCTTGCCGCCTTCGCGCCCGGCGGCGCGCTGCTTGCTCATCCCCTTCTTGCGCAGACCTTCGTACTGCTTGTCGTCTTCTGACGCTCGGCCCATGATCCTTCGCCATCCTGCTGTCTCCCTCGGGTCGTCGATTGGTCCTAGGGCTGGAAAACCACCTTGAATGCCCCGTCCTGCTTCTTCTGGAAGGTCTCGTACGCCTGCGGGGCCTCCGACAGCGGCAGCTTGTGTGTCGCGAAGTCCTCGGTGCCGAGGGGATCAGCGTCGTCGGTGACCAGGGGCATGATGTCCTCGATCCAGCGCTTCACGTGCGCCTGGCCCATCCGGATCTGGATGCCCTTGTCGAACAGCTGCATCATCGGCATCGGGTCGATCGCACCGCCGTACACGCCGCTGATCGAGACGGTCCCTCCCCGGCGCACGCTCTCGAAACAGCCCAACAGCGCGCTCAACCGGTCGACGCCGGCCTTCTCGATCATCGGGCGAGCAACCGCGTCGGGCAGAAAGCTCGCGGCTCGCTGGGCGAACGCGCCGAACGGAGCACCATGCGCTTCCATCCCGACCGCGTCGATCGCCGAATCGGGACCCCGACCTTCGGTCATCTCGCGCAGGCGCTCCGCCACCTCGCCGGTGTCACCCGCCCCGTTTGAGACGTCGATGGTCTCGATTCCTCGCTTCTGCGCCAGCTCGAGTCGCTCCTTCACGAGGTCGAGGCCGATGACGCGAGCCCCCTTGTGCGCGGCGATGCGAGCCGACATCTGGCCGATCGGGCCGAGGCCGAAGACCGCCACCGAGCCGCCCTCGGGGATCGCGGCGAACTCCACCGCCTGCCAGGAGGTGGGCAGGACGTCTGAGAGATAGAGGAAGCGGTCGTCAGGCGGTCCCTCCGGGACCTTGATCGGCCCGAACTGCGCCTGCGGCACCCGCAGGTACTCGGCCTGCCCACCCGGGACCTGCCCGTACAGCTTCGTGTAGCCGAACAGCGATGCGCCGGTGCCCGTGTCGCGGTTCTGCGTCGTCTCGCACTGGGCGAAGAGGTCCCGCTCGCACATCCAGCAATGCCCGCAGGAGATGTTGAACGGGATCACGACGCGGTCGCCCTTCCCGATCTGCTCTACATCGGAGCCTACTTCCTCGACTACTCCCATCGGCTCGTGGCCGAGCACGTCGCCGGGATCGATAAAAGCGCCGAGCACGCGGTAGAGGTGAAGATCCGAGCCGCAGAGCCCGCTCGAGGTGATGCGGACGATCGCGTCGGTCGGCTGCTCGATCCGCGGGTCGGGCACCTCCTCGACCCGGATGTCCTCGACTCCCTGCCATGTAACCGCCTTCATCCAACCTCCCTGGCTCCGATTGCATTGGCAAGTCGTATACCCGCCCGCCGGAAGCGCAGAAGTGGGGAGCCGCACATCGACTCCTCAAGCTCCGCTGCGCCGCGAAGCGTCAGGAGTTTGGATCTTCCTCGCCGGCGAGCTTGAGCGACCCTTCCTTGACGTCACTGAAGTGGCGCTCTTGAATCGGTAGCGCCCAGTCGACGAGCTCGCCGATCTCCTCTTCCCCAGCGGCCTCGTTCAGCTTTCCGAGGACCGCCCAATGCCCGACCTCTGCTGCCTCGGCCATCGTCAAGAATTCGAACCCGTCAAGCCCGTCGGCGTCATCGCCGAGATAGGTGGACATCATCTCGGACGCCTCAGCCTTCGTCTCCTGGGCCTTGTCCAGAATCGCGGTCTTCTTGCCCTCCCGCTTGTCGATCAACTCCGTGCAGCGCTGATCGGTCTCCTCCGCCTCGCCGCGCATTCGCTGCAACGTCTGCTTCAGCTGCTCGTCGTCGACCAAACGCTCGACCTTGTCGGTTGCGTCCTGGGCCGCGCGGGCCAGTCCCGTCACTTCGGCCAGCTTTTCCTCGAGTGTTGTGATCTCGGCCATTTGGATCGTCCTTTCTGGCTAGGGCCGATCGACGCCTAGCGCGATCGCTTTTGGCCGGCTCCGGCCCGGCCGGCACTCTTCTTTCGCGAGGCGCGTCCCGCTCGACTGCGCCGGCGCGAGCCAGCGGCGCTCCTGCGTTGATCGGCGGGAATCTCCGCCCGAACGACAGCTTTGACGAGTCGCTGGAGCTCGGCATCGAGGAACTTTGCCATCCGCTCCTCATCGCGCTTGATCTCCCGCGCAAGCTTGGCGGTTTCGCGATCGCCGACCTCGGCGGCGAACGTCTCCAGGCGGGAATAGAGGGCGATCTCGACGTGCTCCTCTCGCAACTCTTCCTGTGCGTTTCGCAAATGCGTCTCGGCCTGTTCGGTTACCGCTGCCCTGACTGTGCCGACCTGACCTTTGACCGCCGCAACCGCCTTACCGGCAACTTCTCCAACTGCGTTCGGCACGACAGGGAGGTTGGGGGTGCTCGTAGGAGATCCCCCAAGCGCCTTTATCCGCGATGAGACTCGACGCTTATGCTCTCGCGTCTCTTTCAGATGGTCCTGCAGTCGCTTCTTGTATGACTTTTTCTCGGTGACCGCGATGTGGGCGGTCAGATCTGCTTCCAGCTCAGCCTCTTTTGCATGCGCCTCATTGAGCCACTGCACGAGCTTCGCGTCACGTTGGTTCGTTTCAGCCAAATCAGGTCTCCTGGGTCTCGTTGTCGCTCGTGCGCTTACCCCGGAGGAGCGGCAGGCAGACAGCGCGATCTCCCATTCCGTCCCTAGGCTCGGCTCACCCCGTCTGATCGGCAAGCGGCTCAGTGGGTAGCTTGCCGGGAAGGGTGCCGCGGATCACGACCATCTCCTCCTCACGCTGCCCCGGCGCCAGCAGCCCCTTTCGCTCCAACAGATCAGCCCGGGCGGCGGCGACCGGGCCCAGCGGCCCCAGCCGGCTTGCCACCGTCTCCGGCTTCAGCCCGGAGGCGGCAAGCGCATTGTGGGTCGCCTGCTCGCCGGTCAGCGAGGAGTGCACCAGCAGGACGCCGCCGCCGGGAGCGAGATGGCGGGGCGCCTCGCGGCAGAAGCGGTCGACGAGCACGCGGCCGTCCGCGCCGCCCTCCCAGGCGCGCTCCGCGCCGGCACTCGGCAGCTCCTCGTCTTCGCCGGGCAGGTACGGCGGGTTGGCGAGGATGAGGTCAAAGCGCTCGCCGGCGACCGGCTCGAATAGGTCGCCGCGCAGGACGCGAACGCTGGCTCCGTTCAATCTCGCATTGAGCCGCGCGTTGAGCGCCGCGCGTCGGGCGACATCCACGGCGGTCACCGATCGCGCCTCCTGCAACGCTGCCGCAACCGCCAGAACCCCGCTGCCCGTGAACACGTCGAGCACGTCGGCCTCCCGCGCGAGGTCGCGCTCGCGCAGCACGTCGATCAGCATCCAGGCGTCGCTGGGCGGGCGAAGAACCCCGGGAAACACGACCGTGCGCATCGCGACCCATCGTCCCCGATTGCAGCCGTGACGGGCTCGCCGGACTTAGACGTCACCGCGGAAAGCCTCGAGCGCACCTTCGAAGCTGCCGAGCCGCTGACGGTCGGCATCGAGGAGGAGGTGATGCTCCTCGACCCTGACACGCTCGACCTGGCACCGGTCGCGCCCGCCCTTCTGGAGCGGTTGAGGGACGACCAACGCTTCAAGGCCGAGTTGCCGGCCTCCCAGCTGGAGATCATCACGCCGGTCCGGACGAGTGCTGTGGAGGTGCTCGTCGATCTGGCGCAGGGCCGCGCCGATCTCACACAGGCCATGGATGGACTGGCAAGGCCGGCGACGGCGGGTGTCCATCCCTTCGCCGCCCTGGAAGGGGTGCTGTCGGAAGGGGAGCGCTACGACAAGACCCGGGAGCGGTTCGGGCCTGTCGCCCGGATGCAGCTGGTGGCTGCACTGCAGGTGCATGTGGCGGTCGGCGGCGCCGGGCGGACGCTGGCGGTCTACAACGCCCTGCGGCCGCACCTGCCCGACCTCGCCGCGCTTGCCGCAAACGCCCCCATCTACGGCGGGCGGTACACGGAGATGGCATCGGTGCGGCCCAAAATCGCCGAGCTTCTTCCGCGCCAGGGAATGCCGCCGCCCATCGAATCCTGGGCCGAGTTCGCCGAGCAGCTGCGCTGGGGCGCCGCGTCGGGCTCGGTGCCGGTTCCCGGCCAATGGTGGTGGGAGCTTCGTCCCCATCCGGGGTTCGGCACGCTCGAGCTGCGCGTGCCCGATGCCCAGACCACGCTCGCCGACGCGGGGGGCGTCATCGCGACCGCGCAGGCTCTTGTCGCCTGGCTGGGGGAGCGCCACGATGCCGGCGAGTTGTCAGGCTCGGTCGCTGGCTGGCGAATCGAGGAGAACCGGTGGTCGGCGGCATGTGATGGCGTCGAGGGCGAGATGGCCGACCTCGAAAGCGGAGCTACCGAGCCGACACGGGAGCGGCTCGGGCGCCTGCTCGATGAACTATCGCCCCACTTCGCACGCCTCGGCTCGAGGTCGCTGGAGCAGCGGGCGCGCGACTTCGTGCAGGAGAACGGCGCGATGCGCCAGCGGATGATCTTCGAGCGCGAAGGGGCGGTGGCGGTGGCGACCGCGCTTGTTGACCGCTTCGACGAGCCGTGCCCGGGGCTGGAACGCATGGGTCGTGGGTAGAGACCGGAGGATGCCTCGGTTACCCCGGTCGCGCGGTGAGATCAGCGAGCGCCTGCTGTCCGAGCTGCAGCAGCCCCCGCACGCGGTCGAGGCACCGGTCGTCGAGGCGGCCGAGCCGCTCGCCGACGAGGACCTCAACCTCTCTTTGTATTGCTGCTACGAGCTCTTCTACCGCGGCTTTGACGAGGTCGACCCAGCCTGGGACTGGGAGCCGTCGCTGATCGAGTTCCGGGCCGCACTCGAGCGCCGCTTCGACGAGGGCCTGCGTGCCGCGATCGGAGAGCCGGACGCGGACGGCGTGGTTCCCGAGGAGATGGACATCGCGCTGCGCGCGGTCACCGAGTCCGACGATGGGCCGTCGGTCTCGCGGTTCATCGAGCGTGAAGCCGACGTCGAGCAGCTGCACGAGTTCATGATCCACCGCTCCGCCTATCAGCTGAAGGAGGCCGATCCGCACACCTGGGCGATCCCGCGGCTGCACGGAAAGCCCAAGGCGGCGATGGTCGAGGTCCAGGCCGACGAGTACGGCGGTGGCCGCGCGGAGCGAATCCACGCCCAGCTTTTCGCCGACTCGCTGGAGGCCGTCGGCCTCGACCCCGAATACGGCGCCTATCTCGACCGCATCCCGGGAGTGACCCTGGCGACGGTGAACCTGATGTCGCTCTGCGGGCTTCACCGCGAGCGGCTGGGCGCGATCGTCGGCCACCTGGCGCTTTTCGAGATGACCTCCGCGATACCCAACCGCCGCTACGCCGACGGCGTGCGGCGGCTCGGCTTCGGCGACCGGGCGACCGCGTTCTTCGACGAACACGTCGTCGCCGACGCGGTGCACGAGAACATCGCCGCCGTCGACCTCGCCGGGGGGCTCGCGCGCCAGAAGGCTTCGTTCGCCGGCGAGATTCTCTGGGGCGCCCGAGCGCTGGTCGCTCTGGACGGGCGCTGGGCCACCCATCTGATGACCGCCTGGAACGCCGGTGAGAGCTCTCTGCTCTCAGCGCCCGTTGGATCCGTTGCCTGAGCCGTTCGGCTCGTAGGCGACGGCCTGCGGCAATTCCTCGAGCCCGCTCGGAGCTCGAAAGCGACTCAGCTTATGGCTGCCGTCGCACAGCGGCTTGAGGCGCGACCTGCCGCAACGGCACAGCGCGACGACCTCGCGCTCGACTCGGATCTCATTGCCGTCCTGGTCCTCGATGCGCACCGGGCCCCGCACCAAGAGGGGTCCGTCGCGATACGGCGTGATCAGCGTTTCTGGTCGCGGGGACGATTCAGGCATGCGACCTGCCTACC
This sequence comes from uncultured Solirubrobacterales bacterium, assembly GCA_963724905.1. Lineage (GTDB taxonomy): Bacteria > Actinomycetota > Thermoleophilia > Solirubrobacterales > 70-9 > Mayfieldus. The sequence continues at coordinate 641,954 of CAVRWD010000003.1, read as the reverse complement.
CGCCGCAGGCCAAGCGGAGACCGTTCTCTTTACCGGAGGCGCCCCCTGGATCGCGCCTGGAGCGATGCTGCCACACTGTCGGAGCCGCCCGTCGGGTTTTCGACGTCCTCTCTGCCTCTCGCGTGGTCTCGCTAAAGAGAGGACGAGAAGGGCACGCGATGCCCGAACCCCAGATTCCCGTCCAATCGGTATCCGCAGAAATTTCTCGGGCGGCGGTTCAGCTGGTCCGCGATTACACCGGCCGCGGGCCCACCAAGGCCCGCACGGTGATCAACGGTGAGTCGGTGGCGATCATCTTCGCCGACACCCTGACCAAGGGCGAGCGCAGCCTCGTGGAGCGGGGTAGGCAGGATCACGTCCTCGACACCCGCCGCCAGTACCAGATGGTGATGCGCGAGGAGCTGACCCAATTGGTCGAGGAACAGACCGGTCGCAAGGTGGCGGCGATGATGAGCGACAACCACATCGATCCAGACGTGGCGGTGGAGTTCTTCGTCCTCGAGCCCATCGATCATCGCCCCGACGCGATCGGAAGCCGAGCTGAAGAGTCGAGCTCGATGACATCCAAGAGCGGCCCCAACTGATCCGCTAATCTTTTTTCAGGCCTGCTGAACCACGAGTCAGCAAGCACCTTCAGTCAGTCCGGGGACCGATGCGGGGCATCGAGGACCTGCGACCTCCATTAGTTCACGACGAGGCTGTGGAGGTGCTGAATGGTCAAACCTGAACAGGCGCTGCGCTGCGGGTCCCTTGACGTGCGCAGCGAACTGCGTGGAACGACTCACCTAGTTTTCGTAGTCGGCGAGCTCGACGAGAGCGGATGCCCGAAGCTCGAGTCCCAGCTCGCTCGCATCGAGGCCAGCGACGCCGAGCGCATCGTGGTCGATCTCAGCGACGTGGAGTTCATCGACTCGGCCGGGATCGCTCTCCTCGTAGCCGCCCAGCGCCGCTCCGAACAGGACTCCGCACGTCTGCGCTTCATCCCCAGCGACTCGGCGAATGTCCAAAGGCTCCTGCAGCTGTGTGGGCTGGAGGAGTACCTGCCGCTGGTCGAGGACGTGCCGCTTGCCGAAGACGGGGACGGTTGAGGCTCGCCGCCTGCTAAAGCTGCGGGTACTGCGAGCCGGGCTCGGCGAAGAAGTAGCTGCAAGCGGTCAGCGGGATATGCGCTCGACTCCGGGGTATGCGCAGCACATGAGTCCAGCCGCGCATGCCGGGCGCCAGCTGACGCCCTTGGAGCCGCTGGTCGAGAGGCTCGAAGGGGCAGAGGCCGTCGACCCGCTGGCCGAGGGCATCGCAAGACGTGTGCGGGAGGCGATCCCGGACGGCGCGGTCAAGGACGTGCTGAGCGGCACCTGGCTCGGACACGCTCTGCACCCGATCCTCACCGATGTGGTCATCGGCTCCTTTGTCAGTGCCTCGATGCTCGACCTCCTCGGCGGCGACGATGATGGAAAGGCGGCTGAGCGGCTGATCGCGATCGGAATAGCCGCCTACGGCCCTACCGCGCTCACCGGGGCCAGCGACTGGGCCGACAGCGAGCCTGCCGACGACGGGATCCGGCGGGTCGGGATAGTCCACGCGGGCGCGAATGCCGTCGCGCTATCGCTCTACAGCGCGTCCCTGATCGCGCGCCGTCGCGGCGCTCGTCGCACCGGGGTCCTGCTCGGAGTCGCTGGGGCAACGGCGCTCGGCGCCGCCGGTTACCTCGGGGGTCATCTCACTTTCGCACAGGGCGTCGGACCCGACCAGACCGTCTTCGATCGCGGTCCGGCTGAGTGGACTGAGGCCGGCGACGCGTCCGAGCTCGCCGATGGGGACCCGACCCGGCTGGTCGTCGACGACACGCCGGTGCTGGCCTTGCGCGACGGCAGCCGAGTGCGTGCGATCCACGACCGTTGCTCACACCGCGGATGCTCGCTGACCGAGGGCGAGATCGACGGCGACGAGGTGCAGTGCGCCTGCCACGGCTCGCGCTTCAATCTCGAGGACGGCTCGGTCACCCGCGGCCCCGCGACCCTCCCGCAACCGGCGTTCGAGGTCCGCGAACAGGACGGCCGGATCGAGATGCGGCTGCGGCGCTCCTAGCCGGGTCCTACCACGTCCTCGTGCAGGCGCCCGAGCGAGAGGCGTTCAGCACCTCAGGTCGCGGGCGTCTGCGGCGCGTACGGGTCGTCTTCGCCCAATAGCTGCTTTGCGGCAAGAGCCGCGCCCGCAATGACGACAAGCCCGATGAACAGCTTGCGCCCGCGGTGGCTCTTCGGTTGCTCGCCGCGAAAACGGGCTTGGGCGTCCTTGAACGACGCCGCGGCGCGCTGGGCGCTCTGCTTGAACTTCTTATCGCCAGCTAGTCGTGAGGGCTTCTTCTTCCTTTTCTCCGCGCGGCCGTAGCCACCGCGGAGTGCAGACGCCAGTTCGCGTAGATCGCGCTGCAGCTCGCGATCGTCGAGCAGTCGCTGCGCGTAGGGAGCAGCTTTGTCTGTGAGTGCCATGTCTGGTTCGAGTCCTTTCGTTTAGTTACGGAGCTTCGGAGATGACCTCGACGAGGTCCCCGACCTTGCTTTCGTCGATCTCGCTGGCGAGATCGCCCTGGCTCACGACACCGATCAGGTCGTGGCCGTCGATCACCGGCAGGCGGCGGACCTTGTGCTCCTTCATCGTGCTCAGCGCCTCGTCGACCGAGTCGTCGGCGCCGATCGTCACCGGCTTGCCCTCTCCGAACTCACCTGCGTTGGTCGAGTCGGGGTCCTTACCCTGGGCCAGCGCCTTCACGACGATGTCGCGATCGGTGAGCATCCCCTTGAGGCGGTCGTCCTCACCGCAAATCGGCAGCGCACCGACGTCGAGGTCGGCCATCTTCTTCGCGGCGTCGATGAGGCTCTCGTTCTCGCCGACGCATTCGGCGCCGCTGGACATCACATCGCGAGCTGTCTTTGCCATAGCTGAATCCCTTCTCTTAGTCTTCTAGGTCTCAATGCCGGGGACTACTCGGGCTCCGGGCGCTCTTCGCCCGGCCATGTCCCTGTGCCGCGCGCGAAGGCGACCCGCAGGCCATGGTCGGTCAATCCCTTGGTGAGGCGGAAGATCGCGCCCTCGAAAAGCAGCGCGAAGACCAACTTCACGTAACTGATCTCGCGATGCTCGGCGTGCGGCGGCTCGTTGTCGTCGATCAGGCCCCAGACCTGCTCGAAGATCTTCTTTCCGATCGTGCCGGCGATGAGGCCGAGCACGATGCTTATCGGCGCAAATACGAACTTCAAGTCCTGCCTCCAGTCTTCGCGGCCTCGACAGCCTCCTGCAGCTGTCCCTTGTTCATCTTCGAGCGGCCCTCGACCTTGAGCTCCTTCGCCTCCCGATAGAGCTCGTCGCGGGTCGCGTCGCTCTCGTTCACGCCTGTCGTCGGCCCTGCCACCGGTGCCGACATCTCTTCCTCCAGGCCCAGCAACCGCCGGGCCACGAGCCCACCCAGTGCGGCAAAGGCGGCGAAGAGACAGACCTTCAGCAAACGACCCATTGGACAGTTCTACCGGCTCAGGATCCAACCCACGACGACGCCGGCCAGAAATGCTCCGCCGACCGCCAGTGGAACCGGGTTCTCCTGGGCCATCGTCGACACCTGTTGCGCTCCGGCGCCGGCGCTCTCGGGTGCCGCATCCTTGGCCTTCGAGGTGAACTCATGCGCCTTCTGCTGCGCGGACTGCTTTACGTCCTCCACCTTCGCCTTTGCCTGGCCCTTCACATCGGCTTTCTGCGCCAGCGCCTCGGCGGTTTCGCCGAGGTCCTCTCGCGTGTCCTCGATGTCGCGCCGGATCTCTTCCGGCGTTCGCTGCTCCTGCTCGTCTACTTGCGAGCTGCTTGTGCGCGCTGCTTCGTCCACTCGACATCCTCCTTGCTGCTCTCGATCGCTTGCTCGGGCACAGGCGGGGTCGCCTGCTCAACCTTCTTCTTGCCGGCCAGGGCGAGTACCCCGGCGATCGCCAGGTAGCCGACGCCGACGATCAGCGCCGCCAGCCAGGCATCGAGCACGATCGCCAGGCCCAGGATCGCGGCCGCCGTAAGCGCTCCAACCGCGTAGAGGGCCACCACTCCGGCGCCTCCGAAAGCCCCGCCAGCGATGCCGGCAGCCTTGCCCTTCTCCCGCAGCTCGGCCTTCGCCAGCTCGAGCTCCTGCCGCATCAGGTCCGTCGTCTGCTGAGAGAACTGGCTCAGCAGCTCCGACGTGGACTTGTCGTTGCGGCTCGTTGTCTGCTGCTCCATTCGTCCCTCCATCAGGTCGTCTTCTGCTCCTTCGGATCGTCGCGTGGCTCGAGCTGGATCTCCTTCTCGGCCCGCGGCACTCCCTCCTCGATCTCTCTGCTGCGCTCCCGCTCGGCGTTGAGCTGGTGCCCGAAGAGGATCGCCAGATTGGTGATCCAAAACCACATCAGCAGCACGATCATGGTCGCCAGCGACCCGTAGGTCTTGTTATAGGAGCCGAAGTTGGCGACGTAGAAAGCGAACGCGGCCGAGGCGAGAATCCAGACCACCAGTGCCACCACGGCCCCGGGGGTGATCCACTTGAAGCCCCGCATCTTCACGTTCGGCGAGCTGTAGTAGAGGATCGCCAGCATCAACACGAAGAGCGCGATCAATACCGGCCACTTGGCGATATTCCAGACGGTGATCGCGGTGCTGCCGATCCCGATCGGCTCCGCCACCGCCTCGACGATCGGGCCCGTGAGCACGAGCGAGAGCGCGATAACCGCCATCAGGATCACCAGGACGAGGGTCACCAGGATCTGCAGTGGGCGCAGCTTCCAGATCGGGCGCCCTTCCGGGGTCTCGTAGATCACGTTCGATGCCCGCATGAAGGCCCCGACGTAGCCCGAGGCCGACCACAGCGCCGCGAGCAGGCCGATCACGAAGGCAAGGCCCGCCCCGCTGCGGTTGGAGGTGATCGTCTCGATCGGGTCCTTGAAGGTCTCCGCCGCGGACTGGGGCCCGATCTGGGTGATGATGTCGGTGATCGTCGTCGTCGTCGTCTTCGGATCGCCGAACAGCCCCAGGACCGCGACCATCGCGATCAGGGCCGGAAACAGCGCCAACAGGCCGTAGTAGGTCAGTGCCGCTGCCCAGTCGGTGAGGTTGTCCTCGCTGAACTCCGTCGCGGTGCGCTTCAAGGTCGCGAACAGGGAGGACTTGCGCTCCACGCCCTCAGGGGCGTAGTCGGCCCGCCGCGGCTCGACCGGCGCATCGGATCGCTCTCTCGCGCTCTCCTCTCGCGAAGCTGAATCACGCGTAGCGACGGCGGCACGCTCCGAGCGATCGACTCGCTCGCCGTCTCCACCATTTTCTCTTCCAAACAGTCTCAAAGCCACAACCTCCTCAGCGGTCTTCCTTGGGATCCGACCCTGCCGACCCCAAAACGGAGCAGCCGCCGTGGCGTGCACGACTTGCTGTCGGTCCGGGATTCGTGTCTCGTCCGTGAGACCGCACAACCGGTGAGGCGGTTACACGACTTCCGAGCGGATGTAACTGCTAGCCGATCTGGGCTGTCTCAAACACGAAGGCTTCGTGAAGTCGTCAACGCTGCCAACTACCTTGGGTGAGATGGACCCCGATGCCGAGCTCGTCCGCCGGGCCCAGTCCGGCGAGCTTGCAGCGTTCGAGGCTTTGGTCGAGCGCCACCGCGACGTCGTGTTCCGGGTCGCGGCGCGGGTGGTGGGCCCGGGGGATGCAGAGGACGTCAGCCAGGACGCCTTTCTGCGCGCCTTTCACCGCCTCGACCGCTTCCGGGGGGAGGGCGCGTTTCGGTCCTGGCTGCTTCAGATCACCCACAACGCCGCCCTGAGCGCGATCGGACGCCAGCGTCCCGAGACGATCGAAGAGCCGGACGAGCTGGAAGGCGAGGCGGCAACAGCAGTTCGCGGCCCGGTCAGCCAGCTCGAATCGAGGGAGCGGCGCGAGCGCCTTGAGATTTGTCTTCGCCATGTTTCCTCCTGAAACTGCGTTCGCGGGTCTTTTACCTGCGACAGGCGGAGCGGCTCGGTGGTTACAGATTCCTGCTGGCCGGGCCGGGCCGGGTCAGCCGTCGGGATAGGGCTGGATCGGGATGCCGTGGTCGGTCTCGCGCATCCCGAACTCATAGGCGCCGCCGCCGGCGAGGCTGAGGCGGCGCGTCGAGTGGCCCTCCCGCTCGATCGTCAGGTCGAGGTCGGCGATCGAGCAGTTGACGACGTTGTGCTCGGGCCCCTTGGGGTCGGCGTAGACCCAGCCGACGAAGTCCTTCGCCGGGGCCGAGACCCGCCCCCTCACCTCGATCTCCCTGCCCGGCAGCACGAACTCGCAGCCGGTCGGGGTCTCTGAGATCTTCGCTGCGCGGATGCGGCCGAGGCCCCCGAGCCGGTGCGCCTCGCCGTCGAGCACCAGCATCCCGGCGGCGATCCAGGGCGAGCGCAGGGGACCCACCTTGATCCGCGCGGCGCCGGCGTCGAAGTACGTGTCGTTATCGCCGAAGCCGGTCCCCTCCAGCCAGACCCAGCGCTCGGCGTGCTCGGAGCCCCAGTTGTGGCCGATCATCCCCGGCCAGTCGGCGATCTCGATCTTCTCGCCGTCGAGCTGCAGCTCGCCGCTGAAGCGGGCGTCGGGGTACGGCGCTTCGAACTTGGTGCGCGGCACCGGCGCCTCATAGAGCCAGTCGGCGGGCAGGTAGCGGCAGGGGTCGGCGTCGCCCGAGAACTCCAGCTCCCAGAAAGCCGACAGGGCTTCGGTCTCGATCGACCCCGCTGCGCGTGCCGGGACCGATCTCGGCCTCGGCGACCCGGATCCAGGAGCCAGGCGGGGAGCTGAGCTGCGCCGAAGGCACGGTCACCTTGGTCGCACGCGGCCCGCTGGCGTCGCGCATCGAAGAGGGTGAACCAGATCGAGCCCTTCGGCCCCTCCCCGGGCGCTTGTGCACGGTGTGGCGGATCCAGATCCCCTGGCCGCCCCCGGGCCGGCAGGCCTTTATGTAGAAGCTCTCGTAGTGGCCCGCCTTCGCGGCCACCTTCGGGAAGCGGGCCTCTTCCATCGCGGGCAACCTAACAGCGGCCGCTAGGTCCTGATCGTCACCACCTCGCCGTCCTCGATCACGTAGTCGCGCCCCTCGATGCGCAGCTGGCCCTTGCTCTGCGCTCCGACGTACCCGCCGCCTCCACCAGCTGCTCCCAGGAGATCACCTCGGCCTTTACGAAGTCGCGCGCGAAGTCGGTGTGCACCTTCGCCGCCGCGTCCAGCGCGGTGCTGCCCCGGCGCAGGCTGCGCGCCTGAGCCTCCTTGCCGCGGTCGGCGGTGAAGAAGGTGATCAGGTCGAGCAGCTCATAGGCGGCCCGAACGACGCGGGCCAGCCCCGACTCGCCAACCCCGAGCTGGGATCGCATCTCCTCGGCCTCGGAGCTCGTCCAGCTCGCGCCAGCTCGTCCTCGACCCGGGCGCTGACCGCGACAGCGCTGGCGTTCGCCCCGCCGGCATGGGCCGCGACTTCCCCGGGCACCGCCGTGCTGCCCTCATCGACGTTGGCGACGTAGAGGACCGGCTTCGAGGTGAGCGCCGCCAGCTTGCGCGGCCCGTCCGCCGCCAGATCGGGAACCGGCACCGAGCGGGCGGGCCTGCCGGCGGCGACGGCGTCGCGGACCTCGGCAAGCCAGTCGCGCTCCGCGACCGCCTCTTTGTCGCCCGAGCGGGCCTGCTTGACCACCCGCTCCAGGCGCCGCTCTACCTGCTCGAGGTCGGCGAGCAGCAGCTCGGTCTCGATCGTGTCCATGTCGGCGCCCGGGTCGACGTCTCCGCCGGGGTGCGGCACCCGGTCGTCACGTGGCAGCGGACGACGTGGCAGATCACGTCGGTCTCGCGGATCGCGGCCAGGAACTGGTTGCCGAGGCCCTCGCCCTCCGACGCCCCCTTCACCAGGCCGGCGATGTCGTCGAACTCGATCGACTCGGGGACGGTGGAGGAGCTCTCGAGAGTCTCGGCGATGCGGCTCAGTCGCTCGTCGGGAACCGGGGCCAGGGCCACGTTCGGGTCCACGGTGGTGAACGGGTACTCGCCGGTCTGAGCGCCGGCGTGGGTGAGAGCGTTGAAGAGGGTCGACTTGCCGGCGTTCGGCAGCCCGACGATGCCGACCTTCACTCGTCGAGCCCCGGCATCAGACGGCCCAGCACGATGCCGAGGACGGCGCCGGCGACGACGTCGCTGGGGTAGTGCATCCCCAGGTAGGGGCGGGTGAGCCCCATCAGCGCCGCGCCCGCGTAGAGCAGCGGCGCGCGCCGAGGTGCGATGCGCGACATCGCGGTCGCGGCGGCGAAGGAGGCCGTGGCGTGGGCCGAGGGCATCGAGAGGGAGCTCGGGGCGCCCCCCAGCGGCGGCAGGCCGTCGAGCTTGGGACGCTGACGGCGCAGCACCAGCTTGACCGCGAAGTTGATCCCGATCGCCGCGGGGGCGAGCGCGGCGGCGGCGAGCCAGCGGCGGCGGCGCGGCGGGTCGAACGCAGCCGCGGCGCCGCCCGACACCGGCCCAGATCGCCCCGTACTCGCCGCTGGCGGCGATCGCCTTCGCGGCCCGCTCGGCGCCGGGTTGGTGGCCGCGGGTGCGCATGAAGCGCAGAAGCGCGAGGTCGGGGTTCGCCATGAGCGGGCCAGGATAGATTCAGTCGCGATGGAAGCTGCAACGAATCGGCAGATGGTCGCCCGGCTTCCGCACCTTCCCGGCAACCACTGCGGCTCGACCGCGCTGCGCAACCTGCTCGGCCACCACGGCATCGAGCTCAGCGAGGAGATGGCGTTCGGCCTCGGCGCCGGCGCCTGCTTCTACTACCTGGTGCTCGAGGACGCCTCGCCGACGCGCTGGTTCAACGGCCGCACCGCGCGGCTGGAGCAGAGCTTCCTGCGAGCTGACCGGCGCGCCGCTCGAGCTGCAGACCTTCGAGGACCCCGACGCGGCCTGGGCGCGGCGCGAAGGCGAGCGTCGACGCGGGCCGCCGGCGCTGCTGCTCACCGACCTCTACTACCTCGACCACTACGGCAAGTCGGCCCACTTCCCCGGCCACGCGGTCGTCCTGGCCGGCTACGACGACGAGTTCGCCTACCTCTCCGACACCGCCTTCGAGGAGCTGCAGCGATGCCGGTCTCGAGCCTGCGCGAGGCGCGCCACGGCAACCACCCGGCCTTCCCGCTGGAGGGCCACATGTTCACCGTCAGCGGCGAAGTCGAGCCCGGAGGACTGCGCAGCGCGCCGCCGCCGCCGCGATCGAGCGCGCCGCCAAGGAGATGCTCGAGCCGAGCTTCGGCGAGTTCGCCGGGCCTGCCCGCCCTGCGCCGGCTTGCCGCCGAGGCGGCCGACTGGCCGCAGCAGGCCGAGGACTGGCAGTGGTGCGCGCGCTTCGCCTACCAGGTGATCGAGCGCCGCGGCACCGGCGGCGGCAACTTCCGGCTCATGTACTCGCGCTTCCTCGAGGAGGCCGGCTATCGGCGATGCGGCGGCGCTGGCGGCGCGGCCGGCGACCGACTGGACCGCGCTCGCGCGAGGCGTTCCGGGCGGCCAGCGAGTCAGAGCGAGGCCGATGCCGGACTGTGGAGCGGATCGGCGAGCTCGGCCGGCGAGGTGCTCGGCGCCGAGGAGCGCCTCTGGGCTCAGCTCGCCGAGACTGGGCGCTGACTCGGCGGGCGGCGCGGGCGAGCCGAAGCGGGCGAAGTAGCCGAACCAGTTGCCGGAGCGCTCCTCGAGCAGCATGGCCGCGTCGCCGCACTGGCCCTGCAGGCGACGAAGGTCGTGAAGTGGGGGTCGCCGAACAGCTCGCCGACCACCAGCCTGCCCCCCGGCCTCAGCACCCGCGCGATCTCGCGCAGCGCCGCGGCGCGGTCGGGGATCTCGCCCAGCACCGCGGTCAGCACCACGGCGTCGATCGAGTCGTCCTCGTAGGGCAGGTCGGTGGCGTCGCCCTGGGTCGCGGACGACGTTGGAGCGCCCGCGCTCGCCGCGCGCGGCCCATCGTGTGGTCGAGCAACTCCTGCTGGATGTCGAAGATCTCGACCGTCCCCTCCGGCCCGACCCACTCGGCCATGTCGAGCGTGTAGTAGCCGGTCCCGGGCCCGATCTCGAGCATCCGCTCGCCGGCGCCGGCTCGCAGCACCTCGCGCAGGCGGTCGCGGGTGATGAGCGGGTGCGGCGCCTCGACCCAGAACCGCTGGCTGTAGGGGCAGGCGGAGGGGTTCTTGCGCCACCACAGCGGCGGCGGCCAGCACGCCGAGCCCCGGCCAGCAGCGAGGAGCCTGCGGGCGCGCATCAGGACTCGGAGATGAAGCCGACCCGGTGCTCGCCGGAGTCGACCCGCACGAAGGCGACCTTGCGAAAGGTCGAGGGCGATCTCGCCGTCCTCGGAGGGCGAGGTCGTGCCAGCCGAGCCGCGATCGAGAGCCGACCGCAGGTCGCCCAGCACGCCCTCGTCGATGCCGCACGCTGAGGACCTGGCCTCCGGCGAAGCCGATGTCGACCTGCTGCGCCTGCCATCAGTGCCCTCGCGGGCTCCACGATCTCGGTCAGCACGCTGCCGGTGGACCGGGGATGCAGGAAGGCGACCCGGCTGCCGCGGATCCCGACCCGGGCCTCGGAGTCGATCAGCTCGACGCCGGCGTCGCTGAGCGAGCCAAGGACGGCGTCGATGTCGTCGACCGCATAGGCGACGTGGTGCAGGCCCGGGCCCCTTGCGTCGAGGAACTTGCCGACCGCGGTGTCGGGGCCGAGCGGGCGCAGCAGCTCGACGTGGCCCTCGCCGACGTCGAGCAGTACCGCCTCGACGCCCTGCGACTCGACCGTCTCGCGGTGCGCGAGCGCATCCCGAAGCTGTCCTCGTAGAGGGAGATCGCCGCGTCGAGGTCCTCGACCGCGACGCCGACGTGGTCGATTCGATCGAACACGCCGGCGAGTACGTTAGCGCGCTGGTCGGCGGGACTCGCTCGCCGCCGCCGCCTGCTCGACCCGCAGGATCTCGGCCAGCGCCGCGATCGCCGACCTCGAGCTGCTCGGGCGTCGGCTCGCGGGTCGCGATCAGGCGCTGGATCTCGCGGCCGGGTGCATGGAAGGCGCGGGCCAGGGCGGTCTCGCTGGTGGCGGTCGCTCCAGGCGAACATCTCGACCGCGATCGAGGCGCCGCCGAGGCCGACGCCCGCCCGGGCGAGCGGGCCCGGGCTCCTCGACCAGGCGCTCGAGCAGCACGGTTCCGCCGGCCGAGAGAGCCATCATCGGCGCGATCAGGTTCGAGCCGCAGCGGTCGTGCTCCTTGGGCACGGCGGCGGGGTCGTCCGACCCCTGCTCGTAGGCGCCGATCGCCTTGTGCTCGACTCCGTGGTAGGCGGCGAGGTCCCGGTCGCGCAGCGCGACCAGCGCCGGGACGGCGCCGATCGCCTGCAGCAGCGCCCTCGCGCAGCGCGTTGGCGCGGCGCCCGGCGGCGGAGCAGCGCCGCTGACCCCGAGCGTGGCCGCGATCGCGGCGAGCACCCGCCGGTCCTCGAAGGGCAGCCGCGCCGCAGGCAGCCGGCGGCGGACGATCGGCAGCACGGCCATCGCCTCGGCGAGCCTGATCGGCCCGCGCAGCAGCGGCACGCGGCCGGCCAGCCTCGGGGCGAGCACGGGCTTGCGGCTCGCGAGGCGACCTCGATCTCGCCGTCGGCGTCTGCGGACCGCCGCGGCCCAGTGGGTCGGGCCCGTGGATCAGCAGCCCGTTGCGAAGCGCCATCCCGCCGAGGCGGATCTGCTCGCCGCGCCGCCTGTCTCGCTGCTCACTCATCCGAGCAGCCTCCGCGGCAGCTCGTGGAAGAAGCCGGCCATCAGCTCGACGTCGGCGACGGCCACGCGCTCGTCGGCGCCGTGGATCAAGCGGGACCGCCTCGGCCAGGCTCATCGCGCTCTGCGGGCAGAAGCCGAACACTGTCGCGCCGAACGCCTTGCGGAACCAGTGGCTGTCGCTGAAGCCCGGCATCACCAGCGGCAGCACCTCGGCGCCGGGCTCGACCTCCGCCGACCCATTCCTCGATCGCCTCGGCGAGCGGGCCCTGGAGCGGGGAGCTGTTGCCGACCACCTCCTCGACGAACTCGATCTCGTAGCTCGCCCGTCGCCGAGCACGGCCGCGATCCGCTCGCCGCACCTCGGCCTCGCCGAGCCCCGGCGGGACGCGGCAGTCGACGAGCGATCTCGGCCCGCGAGGGGACCACGTTGCTCTTGCTCGGAGCCGCCGCCATCGTCGGGGTGAGCGTCACTCCGAGCATCGGCTGCGGCGAGCAGCGACCGCCAGCAGCGGGTCCTCGGCGCGGATCCGCTCCAGCGCGGCGTCGAGGTCGTCCGGCCTTCTCGCCGAGCAGGCGCTCGAGGAAGAGCGCGGTGTCCTCGGTCGTCTCCCGCGGCGGCTGCTCGCGCAGGCGCTCGAGCAGCGGCGCAAGCTTCAGCAGGGCGTTGTCGCCGACGCCGGGAATCGAGGCGTGGCCGGCGACGCCGTGGGTGCGGAGCTTGAAGCGAAAGACGCCCTTCTCGCCCAGCGCCAGGGTGAAGAGGCGGCGGCCGTCGAAGTCGATCGCCAGCCCGGCGCCCTCGTTGACGACCATGTCGCAGCGCACCTTCTCGGCCTGCTCGCTGCAGAGCCACTGGGCGCCGAACTCGGCGCCGGTCTCCTCGTCGGCGCTGACGATCGAGCAGCAGGTCGCCGCGCGCCGGGCGCCACCCGTCGCGGGCCAGGGCGCAGGCAGGCGGCGGTCTCGGAGGCGACCTGGTCCTTCATGTCGAGCGCGCCCCGGCCCCAGACGTAGTCCGTCGTGCAGGTCGCCGCCCCAGGGGTCGCGGGTCCACTCGGCGGGATCGGCCGGGCACGGTGTCGACGTGGCAGATCAGCGCCAGCGTCGGCCCCTCGGCCTCGCCGCGCAGCCGCGCGACCAGGTTCGGGCGGCCCTCGACCGCCGACAGCAGCTCGCACTCCCAGCCCGCCTCGTCGAGCAGGCCACTGAGGAAGCTGCTGGGCCTCGGCCTCGTTGCCCGGCGGGTTGACGGTGTTGAAGCGGATCAGGCGCTGCAGCAGCTCCACGGCCTCGGCTCCGAGACCCTCGGGGGCGAGCGGACTGGGTCGTCGGTCGCTCATGCGGCCACCTTACCCGAGCCGCACTCAGCCGACGATGCGCCTGGACGGCCATCGCCGTCCCGCTGATCACCAGGATCGCGACGATCGCCCGCATCAGCTGGCCCTCGTCGAGGCGGCCGGTGAAGCGGGCGCCCAGATATGCGGCGGGCATCGCCGCCGCGGCGCCGACGGCGAGGATCGACCAGTCGATCCCGCTCGGCAGGTGGCCGACCAGTCCCCCGACGCCCACCACCACCCCGACCGCGGCGTTGGTGCCGACCGCGGCGTAGGGGCTCACGCCGAGTACTTGATCAGGGCCGGCAGCCGCAGCGTCCCGAGGATCAGCCCGACCAGGCCGCCGAGCACGCCGACCGCGAAGCCGATCAGCGCCGCGTTGACCAGCAGGTCGCGGCGGTCCGGCACCGCGCCGCCCCCCTCCGGCCGCCGGAAGCGGGCGATCTCATACGCGCCGTAGAGGACGACGACCGCGATCGCGCCGAGCAGGACCCGGTTCGGGCAGCACGCCGGAGAGCAGCCCGCCGGCGATCGCGCCGAGCAGCGAGGTCGGCGCCATCCAGGCGAAGAGGCGCCAGCTCAGCCGCCCTCCGCTGCCAGTGGGCAAAGGCGGCGGTCAGCGCCGCGGCGCCGGAGATCGCCACGTTGGCCCCGGCGGCGGCGGCGGCGCTCGAGCCGACGAGGACGATCAGCGGCAGCCGCAGGTTGCCGAGCACCATGCCGACCATGCCGCCGAAGAAGGAGACGGTGAAGGCCCAGACGGCGACCGCGATCAGCTCCAGCGGGGCACACGGGCGGGCAACGTACCCGCTGAGCTCGGCAGCGCTGTTAACCGCTTCATACTCAGAGCGCGATGGAAGAGCAGCTGTTCGAGACCGGAGGCGGCCGGGCGCGCGCACCAGCGTGCCCGAGTCCGAGGCGCCGCTGGCGGTGCGGATGCGCCCCCGCGACCTCGACGAGCTGGTCGGCCAGGAGCACCTGCTCGGCGCCGGGCTCGGCGCTGCGGACCGCGATCGAGTCCGGGCATCCCCACAGCGCGATCCTCTACGGGCCGCCCGGCTCCGGCAAGACGACCCTGGCGCGGATCGCCGCCAACCGCACCGACGGCCGCCTTCGAGGAGGAGTCGGCGGTCAACGCCGGGCGGGCCGAGATCCGGGCGGTGATCGAGCGAGCGCCGAGGAGCGGCGGCGGGCCTCCGGCCGCCCGACGATCCTCTTCCTCGACGAGATCCACCGCTTCAACAAGGCCCAGCAGGACGCGCTGCTGCCGGCGGTCGAGGAGGGCCTGCTGACGCTGATCGGGGCGACGACCGAGAACCCCTACTTCGAGGTCAACTCGGCGCTGCTCTCGCGCTGCCAGATCTACGAGCTGCGCCCGCTCGAGCCCGACGACGTCGAGAGCGCTGCTGCGGCGGGCGCTGGAGCGACCGAGCGCGGCATCGCCGATCCCGCCGCCGGTCGACGACGGCGCGCTGCGGATGCTCGCCGAGCGCACCGGCGGCGACGCGCGGGTGGCGCTCGTCGGCGCTCGAGCGGGCGGCCGAGCGGGCGCGGAGCGCCGGCGGCGAGGTCGACGTCGCGGCGGTCGAGGACGCGCTGCAGCGCAAGGCGCTCGACTACGACCGCGAGGGGGACCGCCACTACGACTACATCTCGGCCTGGATCAAGGCGACCCGCGGATCCGACCCCGACGCCTCGCTCTACTACCTGGCGGTGATGCTCGAGGGCGGCGAGGACCCGCGCTTCATCGCCCGCCGGATGGTGATCCTCGCCTCCGAGGACATCGGCAACGCCGACCCCAGGGCGCTGGTGGTCGCGACCGCCGCCGGCCAGCGCAGTGGACCGCGTGGGCATGCCGGAGTGCGCGCTCAACCTCGCCCAGGCCGCGGCCTACCTGGCGCTGGCGCCGAAGTCGAACGCCGCGACCCGCGGCGATCGGCGCCGCGATGGCCGAGGTGCGCGAGCACGGCGCCAAGCCGCCGCCCGACTACCTGCGCGACGCCCACTACCCCGGCGCCAAGAAGCTCGGCCGCGGCATCGGCTACGTCTATCCCCACGACGAGCCCGGCGGGCGTCGCCTCACAGCCGCTGATGCCGGAGGGCCTGGAGGACCGGCGCTTCTACGAGCCGACCGACCGCGGCTTCGAGGAGGAGCTGCGGCGGCGGCTGCGAGCAGATCCGGCGCGCAACTTCCTAGCCGCCGGTGGTTTCGACCAGTCGCCTCTACAGGCAAGCCAGGGAGGCGGTGCAGGCGGCCGGAGACCCGGACTGGGGGCCTCCGGTCGCTGCTACATAGACTTCGGGGCACCCGATTCGAGGAGCCGAGATGGAAGCCGCCACCGCCCCGCAGCCCCAGTCCAGCGCACCCTCCGAGCAGCTCGAGTCGTTCAACCCGGCCACGGGCGAGCTGGTCGGCTCGGTCGAGACGATCACCCCGGAGCAGGTGCAGGGAATCGTCGACGACGTCGCCCGCGTGCAGCCCGCCTGGGCGGAGCTGTCGCTCGAGGACCGCGCCGACTACATGCGCCGCGCCGCCGACGTGCTCCTCGACGAGATCGACTCGATCGCCGAGCTGCTCTCCTCGGAGCAGGGCAAGCCGCGCAACGAGTCCTACACGATGGAGCTGCTGCCGACGATCGACCCCCTGCACTGGTGCGCCGACGCCGGGCCGGAGATCCTCGCCGACGAGAAGATCAGCTACCCGCAGGCCTTCCTGCTCACGAAGCGCAGCCACTTCTCCTACGAGCCGATCGGCGTCGTCGGGGTGATCGCGCCCTGGAACTACCCGTGGTCGATCCCCTTCGGCGAGGTGGCGATCGCGCTGATGGCGGGCAACGGCGTGGTGCTGAAGCCCGCCAGCCTGACGCCGCTGCTCGGCGAGCGGATCCGCGCCGTGTTCGAGAAGGCCGGCTTCCCGGAGGGCCTCGTCCGCACCGTCCACGGCGGCGGCAGGGTCGGCGACGCGCTCGACAAGCTCCACAGCCGGAAAGATCTTCTTCACCGGCTCGGTCGAGGTCGGCCGCAAGGTCGGCGAGGTCTGCGCCACCGAGATGAAGGGATCGGTGCTCGAGCTGGGCGGCAAGGACCCGATGATCGTCTGCGCCGACGCCAAGCTCGACAACGCGATCTCCGGGCGCCGTCTGGGGCGGCTTCGCCAACGCCGGCCAGACCTGCTCGGGGATCGAGCGCGTCTACGTCCACCGCGACGTCGCCGAGCGTTTCATCGAGGGCGGTCGCGGCCCGGGCGCAGAAGCTGCGGCTCGGCGACCCGCTCGACTGGGAGACCGAGATCGGGCCGATGACCTCCGAGGAGCAGTACGAGACCGTTCTCGAGCTGGTCGACGACGCGGTCGCCAACGGCGCCGAGATGCGCTGCGGCGGGCCGACCGAGGTCCCCGGCCTGCCCGGCAAGTTCATCGCCCCGACCGTGCTCACGCGGGTCACGCACGAGATGCGGATCATGCGGGAGGAGGTCTTCGGCCCGGTGCTGCCGATCGTCGTCGTCGACTCCGAGGAGGAGGCGGTGGAGCTGGCCAACGACTCCGAGTTCGGCCTCGGAGCCTCGGTCTGGACGAACGACCGCCAGAAGGGCGAGCGGATCGCCCGCCGGATCGAGTCGGGGATGGTCTGGATCAACGACCACTCCTTCACCCACGGCGCCTGCCAGTGCTCCTGGGGCGGGGTCAAGGACTCCGGCCTCGGGCGCTCGCACTCGAAGTTCGGCTTCTATGAGTGCACGAACATCAAGCTGATCACCTGGGAGCCGGGCCTGGCGCAGGACTTCTGGTGGCACCCCTACGACGAGACGCTCGGCAACGCGATCCGCTCCTCGGCTCAGCTTCTCTACAGCCGCAACGGCGAGCGCATCGAGGCGCTGCGGGACGGCATCGGGCCGCTGCTGCGGGTCGGGGCGCGGACGATGCGCCGCAACGGCGGCTAGAGCCCGGCCGCGTCGCGGGCGTCGTCCACCTCGTGCTCCATGAAGATCTCGCCGCGCTCGATCAGCCCGTCTTCGTCGAATCTCCAGACTGACCAAGTGACTACGTCAAGCTCGAACCCGCTGCTGGCTCCGCGCGCGGTAACCCGGTGCCGTGCCAAGACCGCGCCGTCCTCGGCGATCGCGGTCTCGAGCAGCCGCAAGACCTGATCGCGTAGCGCGTCGGGCTCCATCCACCGCCGCAGGTTCTCCCTCCCTCTGTAGGGCGGCTGCCCGCCCGGCGGGACGACCTCGGCATCGGGGCTCATCAAGCCGACGGCAGCGTCAAGGTCCCCCTCGCTGATAAACCGCAGCCAGCGATCGAGCGTTCGCAGGTTCGCCTCCGACATCGAGGCCGAGTATCTCTGCCCGCGCAGGGCGCCTCGCAAGGATCATGCATCCCAAACGCCCCGGACCGCGACAATCTGACCGATGACCGCCGCGATCGAGCTGCGCGGGCTGCGCCGCGACTACGGCGAGCGCACCGCGCTGCGGGCGTGAGCCTCGAGCTGGCGCCGCGCGAGACGCTGCTGGTGCTCGGCCCCAACGGGGCCGGCAAGACGACGCTGCTGCGGGTCCTCGCGACGCTGCTGCGGCCCAGCGGCGGCGAGGCCACGCGTGCTCGGCTGCGCGCTGCCCGACGAGGCCTGGAAGCTGCGCGGCCGGGTCGGCTACCTCGGCCACGAGCCGCTGCTCTACCGCGACCTCACCGGCCGCGAGAACCTGCGCTTCCACGCCCGCCTGCACGGGCTCGAGCCCGAAGCGGCGGAGCAGCGCATCGAGATGCTGCTGGAGTCGGTCGGGATGGAGCGGCGCGCCGACGAGCGCGTCGACGGGCTCTCGGCCGGGATGCGGCAGCGGCTCGCGGTCTGCCGCTGCGTCCTGCACGAGCCCGACCTGCTGCTGCTCGACGAGCCCGACTCCCACCTCGACGCCGAGGGCCGCGAGCTGGCCCGGGAGCTGATCGGCCGCGGGCGGCACCCGGGTGCTCGTCAGCCACGACCCCGAGCGGGCGCTGCCCGAGGCCGACCGGGTGCTGGTGCTCGAGGGCGACGGCCGGGTCGCTCACCTCGGGCCGGCCGAGGCGCTCGACGCCGAGAGGGCCCGGGCGCTGGTGGGGGCGTCATGACCCCCTGGAGCGCCGCCTTCGCGGCGATCCTCGCCAAGGACCTGCGGTCGGAGCTGCGCACGCTGCGCTCGCTGCCGGCGATGGTGCTCTTCGCGGTCACCACCTTCGTCATCTTCCGCTTCGGCCTCGACCGCACCAGCCTCTCCGGCAGCCTCGCCTCCGGGGTCCTCTGGGCGACGCTGCTGTTCGCCGCGATCCTCGGCATCAACCGCCTCTTCGTCGCCGAGCGCGAGGAGGGCGGCTTCGACGCGATCCGGCTGGCGCCGATCGACCGCACCGTCGCTGCTCGCCGCCAAGGCCACCGCGCTGCTCGTCTACCTGCTCGCCCTCGAGGTGGTCACGGTGCCGGTCTTCGCGCTCTTCTTCCTCGACTCGGCCGCGGCGCTGGGGCCGCTCTGCGCGGTGCTGCTGCTCGCCAACCTCGGCCTGGCGGCGACCGGGGCGCTGATCTCCTCGATGGCGGTCAACTCGCGCGCCCGCGACCTGCTGGTGCCGCTGCTGCTGCTGCCGCTGGTGGTCCCGCTGATGATCGCCGCCACCGGCGCCTCGGAGCCGCTGCTCGAGGCAGGAGGCCCTGCATACGACCGTTTCGGCACCTGGCTGGCGGTGCTCGGTCTATACGATTTGGTGTTCCTCCTGGTCGGCTACGCGGTCTTCGACTTCCTGCTGGAGGACTGATCCGGCGCCGCGGCCGCGGGCGCCCCGCCGACCCCACGGCATGCACGCCATGTACGGCAAAGGCCTTCGAACCCTCTCGATCGCGACCGTCGCGACGATCGCCCTCGCGCTCTCGCTGGTCTTCTTCTACGCGCCCGCTGGACGCCGACCAGGGCTTCATCCAGAAGATCTTCTACCTGCACGTGCCGCTGGCGATCGATGGCGCTGGTCGGCTTCATGGTCGGCGGCGTCTACGCGATCCGGCACCTGCGCAGCGGCGACGCCCGCCACGACTGCGCTCCTACGTCTCGATCCACATCTCGATCATCTTCGGCGCCGGCGTGCTGATCACCGGCGCGATCTGGGCCAAGGCCTCCTGGGGGCACTGGTGGGTCTGGGACGAGCCGACGCTGGTCAGCTTCCTGATCGTCTTCCTGCTCTACGCGACCTACTACCCCTTCCGCTACGCGATCGAGGACCGCGAGCGCCAGGCCCGCTACGCCTCGGTCTTCGCGATCACCGCCGGCGCCTTCGTCCCGCTCAACTTCCTCGCGGTGCGGCTGGCCGAGAGCCTCGTCCACCCGCGCACCTTCGCCACCGCCGAGGGCGGCCTGCCGGGCGAGATGTGGCTCACCTTCCTGGTCTCGCTGGCGGCGATGGCGCTGCTCTGGACGACCCTGGTCAAGTTCGAGCTGACCGCCAAGAACGCCTCGCGCGCAGCTCTCGCGGCTGCGCCGCGCCCTCGATCGCGACCCGGCCGCGAGCGCGGCGCGGATCGCCCCCGGCGTCGCGACGAGGCCCGACTGATGCCGGCCCTGCCCCTCGACGAGGCGGGCAAGTACGTCGCCGGCGCCTACGTCGTCTTCGTCGTCCTGATCCTGATCTACGTCGCGATCATGGCCGCGAAGCTGCAGCGGATCGAGCGCGAGCTGCGCGAGCTCGCGGGCTTCGCGGAGCAGCGCGACGACGGTCGACGATCCCGGACGAGCCCCCGAGCGCGAGCGGAGGAGACGGCAGCGATGTCTGAGCTCCTCGCCCTCGGCGTCTCCCACAAGACCGCGCCGCTGGAGCTGCGCGAGCGGCTGGCGCTGACCGAGGGCCGCGCCGTCGGCGTGCTGAGCGAGCTGCGCACCGCCGACCAGATCCAGGAGGCGGCGGCGCTCTCGACCTGCAACCGCACCGAGCTCTACCTCGTCGTCTCGGACCCGGTCGAGGCCGAGGGCGCCGCGCTCGGCGTCCTCTCCCGCCAGGCCGAGATCCGGCCGACCGAGCTGGTCGGCCACCTCTACTCGCTGCGCGCCGCCGAGGCCGCCAGCCACCTCTTCCGCGTCACCGCGGGGCTCGACTCGATGATCCTCGGCGAGGCCGAGATCCAGGGCCAGGTCAAGCGCGCCTACGAGCTGGCGCTGGTCGAGGGCGCCACCGGCCCGATCCTCAACCGCCTCTTCCGCGGCGCGCTGGCGGCCGGCGAGCGGCGCCCGCGCCGAGACCGCGATCAGCGAGAAGGGCGTCTCGATCTCCTCGGTCGCGGTCGAGCTCGCGCAGCGCACGCTCGGCGACCTCACCGAGCGCCGCGTGCTGGTGATCGGCGCCGGCGAGACCGCCGAGCTGGTCGCCCGGGCGCTCGCCGCCCGGGGCGTGGAGACGGTCTTCATCGCCAACCGCCACTACGACCGCGCGATCGGCCTCGCCCAGCGCTTCGGCGGCGAGGCCGTGCGCTTCGAGGAGCTGCCGGCGCAGCTCGAGCTCGCCGACATCGTCGTCTCCGCGACCAACTCGCCCCACCACATCGTCGAGCGCGACGAGCTCGAGCAGGTGATGGAGGGGCGCGAGGGCCGGCCGCTGCTGGTCATCGACATCGCCGTCCCGCGCGACGTCGACCCCGCCTGCCGCGAGATCCCCGGCGTCTCGCTCCACGACGTCGACGACGTGCAGGAGATCGTCGAGCGCAACGCCAGCGGCCGCGAGGCCGAGGCGCGCCAGGCGGAGAGCATCCTCGACGCCGAGCGGACGAGCTTCGAGCGCTGGCTCGGCTCGCTCGAGGTGGTGCCGACGGTTACGGCGCTGCGCGAGCGCGCCGACGAGATCGTGCGCCGGGTGCTGGCCGAGAACGAGGCGCGCTGGGAGAGCGCTCAGCGAGGCCGACCGCGAGCGCCTCGAGAAGATGGCGCGCGCGATCGTCTCGCCGGCTGCTGCACGAGCCGACCCTGCGGATGAAGCGCTCGGCCGCCGACGAGGACGCCTACCTGCTACGTGAACGCGCTGCGCGAGCTGTTCGGTCTCGACGCCGACACGACGCCGGCCGAGGCGCGCGACGCCAGCGTGACGCCGCTGCGCCGCCAGGGCCGCAACCCGTCCTAGGGCTGCTGTGCCGCTGCGCCTCGCGACCCGGGGCAGCGCCCTGGCGCTCGCCCAGGCGCAGGGGGTCGCCGACCTGCTCGGCGGCGCCGAGCTGATTCCCGTCTCCACCGACGGCGAGCCGGGCGACAAGTCGCGCTTCGTGCGCGGGGTCGAGGGCGAGCTGCTCGAGGGCCGGGCGGAGATCGGCGTTCACTCGGCCAAGGACCTGCCGGCGCAGATGCCGGACGGGCTGACGATCGCCGGCGCCCCCGCCCGCGAGACACCGCGCGACGCCTGGGTCGGACAAGCGGCGACGCTCGACGACGTGGCCCGAGGGTGCCCGGGTCGGGACCGCGAGCCTGCGGCGGCGCGCCCAGCTGCTCGCCCTGCGCCCCGACCTCGAGGTCAACGAGCTGCACGGCAACGTCGACACGCGCCTGCGCCGGCTCGAGGAAGGAGAGCTCGACGGGATCGTCCTCGCCGCCGCCGGGCTGCGGCGGCTGGGCCGCGAGGACGCGATCGCGTTCACCTTCCATCCTCAGCAGATGACACCCGCTGCCGGCCAGGGAATCGCTGGCGCTTCAGGTTCGCGCCGAGGACGGCGCGGCGATCGAGGCGGCGCGGGATATCAGCGACTCAGGGGCGATGACAGAGCTGACCGCGGAGCGCGCCGTGGTCGCGGCGCTCGATGCGACCTGCAACACGCCGCTCGGCGTACACGCGAGCGTTGACGGCGAGCTGCTCTCGATCGAGGGATTCGTCGGCCTGCCGGACGGCAGCGAGTGGCTGCGCGAGCGGGTCGTAGGCGACTCCGGCGACCCGGCCGCTCTGGGATCGGAGCTGGCACGGCAGATGGTCGCGGCGGGGGCAACCGAGATCCTCGAGCGGGCGGAGACCTGGGCGGCCCACGAAGGTGGCGGGCAGACCGGAGGCTCGCGGTGAGCGCGCGGCCCGGAGTCGTCTACCTGGTCGGTGCCGGGCCCGGCGACCCCGGGCTGATGACCGCGCGGGCGCTGGAGCTGATCGCGAGCGCCGACCTGATCCTCTACGACCGCCTGATCGCCGGCGAGCTGCTCGACGGCGCCGCGCGACGGCGCCGAGCTCGTCTACGTCGGCAAGCAGCCCGGCGAGCCGAGCGTCGCGCAGGAGGAGATCGGGGAGAGGATGGTCGAGGCCGCACGCGCGGGACGCAGCGTCGTCCGCCTCAAGGGCGGCGACCCGTTCGTCTTCGGCCGCGGCGGCGAGGAGGCCGAGGCGCTGGTCGCCGCCGGGGTCGCCGTTCGAGGTCGTCCCCGGCGTCACCGCCGGGGTCGCCGCCGCCGCCTACGCCGGGATCCCGGTCACCCACCGCGACGACGCCTCGGCGGTCGCCTTCGTCACCGGCCACGAGGACCCCGAGAAGCCCGAGATCGGCGCTCGACTGGGACGCGCTGGCCGCCTTCCCCGGCACCCTGGTCCTCTACATGGGGGTCAAGCGCCTGCCGCGAGATCGCCGCGGCGCTGATCGACGGCGGGCCGCGACCCCGCCGAGCCGGCGGCCGTGATCGAGCGCGGGACCATGCCCGGCCAGCGCGGTCGTCACCGCGACGCTCGGAGACCCTCGCCGAGGCGGTCGAGCGCGGAGGCGATCGCGGCCCCGGCGCTGATCGTCGTCGGCCCGGTCGGCGGCGCGGCGCGAGGCAGCTCGCCTGGCTCGAGCGGCGGCCGCTGCACGGCCGCCGCGTGGTCGTCACCCGGGCGCGGGCGCAGGCCAGCGGCCTCGCCGCCCGGCTGCGCGACCTCGGCGCCGAGGTGGTCGAGCTGCCGGCGATCCGGATCGAGCCGCGGATCGACTCCGAGCCGGTGCGCAAGGCGGTCAACGACATCCACTCCTACGCGCTCGTCTGCCTGACCAGCCCCAACGGCGTGCGGCTGCTGTTCGAGGCGCTGGCCGAGGCGGGCCTGGACGCGCGCGCGCTGGCCAACGCCACGGTCGCCGCGATCGGCCCCGGGACCGCCGCCGCGCTGGCCGCGAACGGGGTCCGCGCCGACGTCGTCCCGGAGCAGCTCGGTCGCCGAGGCCCTGGTCGAGGCGCTCGGGAGTGCCCGTCGACGAGCGCGCCGGTCCTGGTCGCGCGGGCGGCGGAGGCGCGCGACGTGCTCCCCGACGCGCTGCGCGAGCGCGGCGCCGAGGCTCGACGTCGTCGCTCTCTACGAGACGGTCGCGAGGCCCCCGACCCCGAGGCGGTCGAGGCCGCCCAGGCGGCCGACTACGTCACCTTCACCTCCTCGTCGACGGTGCGCAACCTCGTCGAGGCGCTCGGCGGCGAGCTGCCGCGCGGACGCGCGCATCGTCTCGATCGGCCCGGTGACGAGCGAGACCGCCCGCGAGGCTGGGCCTCGAGGTCGACGTCGAGGCGGAGCGTCACGACGTCGAGGGCCTCGTCGAGGCGCTGCTCGCGGACGCAGCCACGCTGAGCCTCGGGTTAGGCTGCCTCGGGCGGTGACCCGCCCGATCACCTTCCTCTCCGACTACGGCTACGCCGACGAGTTCGCCGGGGTCTGCCGGGCGGTGATCGCGCGAGATCGCCCCCGACGCGCGGGTCATCGACCTCACCCACGGCCTGCCGCGGCACGCGGTGCGCGCAGGGCGCTGTGCTGCTCGCCCACGCCCTCCCGTTCGCCGCGCCGGGCGTCCACCTCGCGGTGGTCGATCCCGGCGTCGGCTCCGAGCGGCGCCCGGTCGCGCTGCGGTCGCGCGACGAGGAGCGGCTGCTGGTCGGGCCCGACAACGGCGTGCTCGCGCTCGCGACCGAGCGCTTCGGCGGCGTCGCCGAGGCGGTGGACCTCAGCGCCTCGCCCTACCGGCTCGAGCCGGTCGCGCCGACCTTCCACGGCCGCGACCTGTTCGCGCCGGTGGCCGCCCAGCTCGCGCTCGGCGCCGCCGCTCGCCGAGGCCGGCGAGCCGGTCGACCCCGCCGAGCCTCGACCGGCTCGAGCTCCCCGAGCCGCGATCTATGCGGACCGGATCGTCGCCCACGTCGTCTACGTCGACGGCTTCGGCAACGTCGCGCTCAACCTCGGCCACGACACCTGGCCGCGACCTTCCTGCGGCTCGGCGAGCGGTTCACCGTCGACACCGGACCAGCACGCTGACGGTCCCCTTCGCGCGCACCTTCACCGACGTCGGCCGCGGCCAGGGGCTCCTCTACGAGGACTCCTCCCGCACGCTGGCGCTGGCGGTCAACCGCGAGAGCGCCGCGGAGATGCTCGGGCTGGCGCCCGACGACGAGGTCATGCTGTCGCCCGCGCGATGACGTTCGGCAGAGCCCCGCATCGCCACTACCTGGTCTGCGACTCGACCAACACCAGCGCCCGCGAGCTGGCCGCGGCCGGCGCTCCGGGCGGGACGGTCGTCACCGCCGACGAGCAGACCGCCGGGCCGCGGGCGCAGGGCCGCTCCTGGATCGCGCCGCGCGGGCAAGGCGCTCCTCTACTCGGCGCTCCTGCGCCCGCTCGAGGAGCGCCACCGCGCTGCTGCCGCTGGCGGTGCCGCTCGCCGTCTGCGAGGCGGCCGAGTCGCTCGGCGCCGGTGAGCTGCCAGGTCAAATGGCCGAACGACGTCTGGATCGACGGCCGCAAGTGCGCCGGCGTCCTGATCGAGGCCCGCCCCCAGGACGGCTGGGCGGTGATCGGCGTCGGCCTCAACGTCAACGATCGCCGAGAAGGACTTCCCGGCGGAGCTCCGCGAGACAGCCGACCTCGCTCGGCGCCGACGTCGACGTCCCGACGACGCTGCGCGGCGCTGAACGAGCGCCTCGGGCACTGGGTCGACGCCGAGGAGAAGGAGGTGCTGGCGGCGTTTCGGCGCGCGCGACGCCCTGCGCGGGCAGGAGATCTCCTGGGACGGGCGGGCGAGGGCGATCGCCGAGGGCATCGACGACGGCGGGAACCTGCTGGTCGCGATCGGCGGCGGCAGAGCCGATCGCGCCTCGGCGCCGGCGAGGTCCACCTCACGGTCGCGACTCGCCAGCGCGCCGACTGCGGAGCCTTCCTCGGCCGTCGCCTCGCGTCTCGGCCGTGCGGAGCCTCGCCTCGGGCCTTCGCCTCGCCTTGCGACGCTTGCCTTCTGTCGGCCGCCGCCGAGCCGTCGCCGCGCTTTGCGCTTGCGGCGGCGCCGGCCGCCCTTGGGGAAGTTGCGCAGCAGCTCGCGGGCGACCGCCGAGGGCTTGCGGGCCATCCGCATCCGCGCCCCGCGCAGGACCTCCTCGCCCTCGGGCGTGTGGGCGACGGCGGCGGCCAGCAGCGCCACCGCGAGGCGGCGGTCCTGCTTGCGGGCGGCGTGGACGAGGCGGCGGGCGTTGCGCCCGTGGGCGCGGCCGGAGGAGTTGACCAGCAGGCCCGAGCAGCCGCTTGGTCTCCGGCCAGCGCTGCACCGCGTACTCCTCGTGCAGCTCGCGGGTGAACGAGGCGAGGCGCCAGACCCAGGCCTGCGCCTGGTCGCGGCGGCCGATCCGCTTCTCGACCAGCGCCTGCAGCAGGACCTTGACCCCGGCGCGCTTCTCCTCGCGGCTCCAGGTGCCGACGATGTCGATCGCGTCGTCGAAGGCCTCGGCCTCGCGCAGCGCCGCGATCTCGGCCAGCGCCTTCAGGCGCAGCTGCGAGGTTGCGGTTGCGCTGCACGCAGGTGAGCAGGAAGCGGCGGCGCAGCTCCTTGGTCTGGTCGTGCTGGAGCATCGCCTTCGCGCGCCGCCAGCCCTGCGGGTTGACGCGGGCGCCGGCGAGCGCCGCCCAGACGTGCTGCTCGGCGTAGTCGAGGTTCTCGACCGCGATCCGCCAGATCTCGCGCTCGAGCACCTGCATGCGCCGCTCGGAGTCGTCGGAGACGGGGACGATCCGCCGCTCGACCCGGACCTTGCGGCCGCGGCCGCGGCGCACCGGGCCGACGACGATCGCGCCGCCGCGGTAGACGTCGCGGTCGAGCAGGCTGTGCAGGGTGACGATCGTCTCGTCGTGGGTCGTCGCCGGGTGGACGAAGTCGATGCACCAGGCCCGCCTCCTTGCCCGGCGCGCGGCGGGTGACGCGGCCGACCCGCTGCTGGTAGACGCGCCGCGAGGCGGTCGGCGCGAGGTGCATGCAGATCGTCGCCCGCGGCGAGTTCCAGCCCTCGGCGAGCAGCATCGCGTTGCAGAGCACGTCGACCTCGCCGCGCTCGAAGCCGGCGAGGATCTCGGCCAGCTCGCGCTTCGGCGTCTCGCCGGAGACGGCGCGGGCGTTGATGCCCGGCCTCCTGGAACGCCTTGGCGACGTTGTTGGCGTGCTTGACGCCGGCCGTGTAGACGACGCCGGGGACCTTGCGGAAGCGCGACTGGTAGAGGTCGGCGATCGCGACGTTGAAGGGCGCCTGGTCGAGCAGCGCGGCCAGCTCCTCCTGGTCGAAGTCCTGGTCCACCTCGCCCTTGCGCAGCGGCACCTTGGCGATCGTCCGCACGCCCGGGCCCGGGCGGGATGCGGATGCAGCGCAGCGGCGAGATCACGCCGCGGCGGGCCGCCTGCGCGAGGTCGAAGCGCGAGGTCTGGGTCGGGAAGAGGTCGGCGACGTGGCGGGCGATCAGCGCGCCGGTCGCGGTCATGCCGATGAAGACCGGGCCCGGCCAGTGGCGGATGCAGGCGCTGGTCTTCTCGCCGAGCGCGGTGTGCGCCTCGTCGCAGATCACGATCGTGTAGGCGTCGGAGATCGCGCTTGGCGTTGCGGACGAACCACTGGTAGGTCTCGACCGTGACCGGGCCGTCGGGGTCGTCGCGCCCGTCGAGCAGCGGCGGCGAGAGGCGCTCCTTGTAGCCGCGGTCGGAGATCTCGCCGATGAACTGGTCGACGAGGTTGCGGCGGTGGGTGAGGATCAGGACCCCGCCGGTCCGCGAGGCCTCGATGAAGCCGACCGCGGCGACGGTCTTGCCGGCGCCGGTCGCGTGCTCGAACCAGAAGCGGCGCTCGGCGCCGGGGTCCTCGGGCGCCTCCTCGACGGCGTCCTCGTCGGGCTCGCTCCTCGCAGTCCTGCGGCTCCTCGTCCGGGGCCAGCGGCTCGTCGTCAGGGCGCAGCTCCTCGTCGTCGGCGATCCGCCGCCGCCGTTCGCGGCTCGCTCCGTCGACCGGTCCTCGGCCGCCGTCCGCGGCTCGGCCGCGGCGTGCGCCAGCGCCGTTGCGCCTGCCGTTGGCGGCACCTGCTGCTCGGCGATCAGCTCGGCCAGCGTGCCCGAGAGCGCGTCGACCTGGTGCGCGGAGAGCTCGGCGCCGTCGCGCAGCTTCGGCGGCTCCTCGGCGAGCAGCCGCTCGAGCCCGAGCAGCAGCGAGAAGTCGCGCCGCCACTCGATCGAGGGCGCCTCGGCGCCGGCGTCGATCTCCGCCAGCGCCGCGTCGAGCGCGCGGCGGCGGGCGGTGCCCGGCGCCAGGGCCTCCGGGCCCTCGCCCTCGAGCAGGAACGGCTCGCGCGCGAACTCAGCCGCCCGCTCGATGTCGGCGCTTGAGGGAACTGCCGCCCGCGCGGCAACTTCGCTGGTCTTGGCCATGAAGGCTTGTGGTCGCTCCGGCCGGGCAAGGCACGCGGCGCGGAGCGCAGTAAGTGAAGATGCGAGCGGGGAAAGGACTCCTTGCTGCCTCTCCCCGCTGATCTCAGCGGTTCGCAGAGGTGCGAACCGACGGATGAATCGCGACGTATTAAACCACTGACATGACCCAGAAGCGCACACGACGCTCAATCGCAGTCTCGCGCTCGCCGCGCTGTGCCTGGCGGGCGCCTGCCGCGGTGCGGCGACGACGAGGCCGACTCCGGCTCGGCGCGCGCCCGACTACGAGGAGGCGCTGGCCGGGGCGCCGGCGCCGCTGGCGGACCTCCACGCGCAGGCGAACGAGCTGCTCGACGGCGGCGCCGACGCCTTCGAGCGCCGCATCGACGAGCTGCGCGGCTACCCGGTGGTCGTCAACAAGTGGGCCTCCTGGTGCGGTCCCTGCCGGCTCGAGTTCCCCTTCTTCCAGCGCCTCTCGGCCGAGCTTCGGCAAGCGGGTCGCCTTCCTCGGCGTCGACTCCGACGACTCCGACGATGCCGCGCGCACCTTCCTCGAGGACTTCCCGGTCCCGTATCCCCAGCTACAGCGACCCCGACCAGGAGATCGCCGCGACGATCAAGGCGACGCTCGGCTTCCCCTCCACCGCCTTCTACGACCGCAGCGGCGAGCTCGTCTACATCAAGCAGGGCGGCTACGCGAGCGAGGAGGAGCTGGCGGCCGACATCGCCGCTACGCGCAGTAGGCACGCTAGCCGGCGTCATCTGCCCGTCGGTCCTCGGTCGGCGGATAATCCGGGCGTGAGGATGCGCCCGCCGCGATCGCCTTGTGGCCAGCGCTGGCCGCCAGCGGCGTCGCGCTGCTGGTCGCCGGGCCGGCGGCCGCCCAGGAGGACGGCGAGCGTTCGCCTACTCGCTCGAGCTCACCGGCGAGATCTCGCCCGGCGACCTCGGCCTGGGTCGAGACCGGCGCTCGACGAGGCAGCCGACGAGGGCGCCGAGGTGGCGATCATCCGCCTCGACACGCCGGGCGGCCTCGACGCCTCGCCGCGCGACATCGTCAAGGACATCCTCGCCGCGCCGATGCCGGTGATCGTCTACGTCTCCCCCGACGGCGCCCGCGCCGCCTCGGCCGGGCGCCTACATCACCCAGGCCGCCGACGTCGCGGCGATGGCGCCGCAGACCAACATCGGCTCGGCGACGCCGATCTCGATCGGGCCCGGCGGCGACGACGAGGTCCTGGGCCGCAAGATCACCAACGACGCGGCCGCCTACATGCGGGCGCTCGCCTCGGCGCACGGCCGCAACGCCGACCTGGCCGAGCGGATGGTCAGCGACGCCGTGAACGTGACCGCCGAGGAGGCGCTGGAGGCCGACTTCATCGACGTCGATCGCGCCCTCCGAGCGCGCGCTGCTGGACGCAGCTCGACGGCTTCCGCGTCCAGGGCCCGAAGGCGCAGACGCTCGAACCGCGGGCCTGGAGATCGAGGACCACGACATGCCGCTCCACTACGAGCTCCTGCAGCTGCTGGTCAACCCGACGATCGCCTTCCTGCTGCTCTCGGTCGGCCTGATCGGCCTCGCGATCGAGCTCTTCAGCCCCGGGCTGATCTTCCCCGGCAGTCCTGGGCCTGATCTCGTTCCTCCTCGGCCTCTACGGCACCGCGCAGCTGCCGGTGACCGCGGCGGGGATCGTGCTGCTGGTCCTGGCGATGGCGCTGATTCATCGCCGAGGCGCACTTCAACCCCAATGGCATCCTCGGTGCGGGCGGGGTGATCGCGCTGGTGCTCTCCGGGCTGCTGCTGTTCGACACCAACACCGGCTTCGGCGTCTCGGTCCCGGTTGTGATCGTCGCCGGCCTGCTGCTCGGCGCCTTCCTGCTCTTCGTCGTGCGGCTGGCGGCGAAGGCGCGGCGGGAGCCGGTGCGCACCGGCCACGAGGAGCTGGTCGGAGCGATCGGCGAGGTGCGCGTGCCGCTCGGCGCCCGAGGGACAGGTCTGCGCCCAGGGGGCGCTGTGGCGGGCGCGGGTCGAGGATGGGAGCCCGCTGCGCGTGGGAGATAGAGTCAGGGTGGAGTCGGTCGACGGCCTGACGCTGCTTGTCAGGCCCGAGCCGCAGCCGGAGCGGGAAAGCGAGCAAGGAGAAGCCTGATGGAAGTCGTGATCGGTGTGCTTGTCGTCCTCGCGGTCTTCCTGCTGATCGTGATCGGCTCCTCGGTCCGGATCCTGCGCGAGTACGAGCGTGGCGTGATCTTCCGCCTCGGCCGGCTGATCGCCCAGAAGGGGCCGGGGCTGATCCTGCTGATCCCGATCATCGACCGCATGGTGCGGGTCGACCTGCGCACCGTGACCCTCAACATCCCTCCCCAGGAGGTGATCACCCGCGACAACGTCCCCGCGAGCGTGAACGCGGTCTGCTACTTCCGCGTCATCGACCCCAACAAGGCGATCGTCGAGGTCGAGAACTTCCTCATTGCCACCTCCCAGATCGCCCAGACGACCCTGCGCTCGGTGCTCGGCAAGGCCGAGCTCGACCAGCTTCTGGCCGAGCGCGATCGGCTCAACGAGGACCTGCAGACGATCATCGACGAGCAGACCGAGCCCTGGGGCGTGAAGGTGACCACGGTCGAGATCAAGGACGTCGAGATCCCCGAGACCGATGCAGCGATCGATGGCCCGCCAGGCCGAGGCCGAGCGCGAGCGCCGCGCCAAGATCATCAACTCCGAGGGCGAGTACCAGGCGGCGCAGAAGCTCGCCGACGCCGCCGACATCATCAGCCAGAACCCGGCGACGCTGCAGCTGCGCTACCTGCAGACCCTGCTCGAGATGGGCGTGAACCAGAACACGACGGTCGTCTTCCCGCTGCCGATGGACGTGATCACTCCGTTCGTCGACATGGCGCGGGGCGGCCAGGGCAGCGCCCCGACCAAGCCGCCGCCCCCTCCCCCGCCACCTGAACCCGAGATCGACGTCGAGGGCGACCTGCCGCCCTCGCGGACCTAACGCGGTTGGGCGTCGACGGGGTCGAGGTCCGCCCGGCGCTCGACGAGGGGGAGGTCGAGGCGGCCCAGGAGCTGCGGCTCCGCGTCTTCTCCGGCGAGCAGGGGATCTCGCGCGACGGCGAGATCGATGGGCTCGACCCGGCCTCGACCCACATCGTCGCGGTGCGGCGAGGCAGCATCGTCGGCACCTGCCGCCTGCGCTTCGGCGAGGGGCGCTGCAAGCTGGAGCGGATGGTGGTCGACCAGAGCCTGCGCCGCACCGGAGTCGGCAGGGACCTGATCGAGGGAGCCGAGCAGGAGGCACAGCGCCAGGGGGCCACCGAGATGGTGCTTCACGCCCAGCGCCAGGTCGAGGCCTTCTACAGCGAGTGCGGATACGCGGCCAAGGGGGAGACCTTTCTCGAGGAGGGCATCCCGCACGTGCAGATGCGAAAGCCGCTCGCCGTCGAGGATCGGCGCTCGGGTAGCGACAGACGGGCGTCGTGACAGAGCCCGAGATTCGCATCGACCAGCTGACCGGCCTGCGGGCGATCCTCGCCCCGACGCGTGCGGACCGCCCGAACGCCTTTGCCCTCGACGATCGCCCTCTGCCCGACCCCGGAGGCTGCCCGTTCTGCGAGGGCCACGAGCAAGACACGCCGGGTGAGGTCTGGGCAAACCGCCCAGGAGGCGGCGACCCGAACAGCGGTGGCTGGTCCCAGCGCGCGGTGCCGAACCTCTATCCGGCGCTGATCGAAGATCCTGGCGCCGAGGCGGAGGGGCGCGACAGCGGCTTCTCGGCCTCCGCGGACCCTCTGCGCAGCTCCTCGCGGACTCGCGAACCGGACCTCTTCTCGACCCGCCCCGCGATCGGCGCCCAGGAGGTGATCGTCCACACCCCGCGCCACGTCGACTCGCTGGCCCAGCTCGACGGCGACGAGCTCGCCGGGGCGGTGGCTGCCTGGCGGGCGAGGATGAGCGCTCACGGCGACGCCGCCTTGGTGCAGGTGATCGTCAACGAGGGGCCGGGGCTGGGGCCTCGCGCGAGCACTCGCACGCGCAGCTCTACGCCCTGCCCTTCGTGCCGGCCGCCGTCGCGCGCGAGCGCGAGCGGGTCGCCTCCTACCGCGAGCGCACCGGAGGCGCCGGTCTGCTGACCGACGTCCTCGCCGAGGAGGTTCGCCGCGGCGAGCGCCTGGTGGCGATCGACGACGAGGCGGCGCTGATCTGCCCTTGGGCGTCGGGCTCGCCGTTTGAGCTTCGGCATCGTCCCCCGTGCACAGGAGGCGCGCTTCGATGCCGGCGAGGGCGGGGCGACGATGCTGGGCACGGCGCTGCGCGCTTTGACCGAGCGCTTCGGGCGCACCCCCGACCTCAATCTCTGGGTGCGCAGCGCGCCCCGCGACGCCGAGCATTTTCACTGGCACATCGATATCGCCCCGAAGCTCACCGTGAAGGCGGGCTTCGAGCTGGCGACGGGCGTCGACATCAACGTTCAGTCGCCCGAGCGGGCGGCAGCCGAGCTGCGCGAGGCGTTGGACGCCTGAAGCCTCACTTCTTTCCAGCTCACCGCCAGTTTCCAGTAGGCAGCGCGAAGTGAAGGGTGTCGGTAGAGGGGTTTCCCTCTAGGCGGCTCAGGCCTGGCTGCCTACGCTGCGATTCCACCTGTCGAACGAAGGAAGAGGTGAGAATTGATGGCCACCAACCCATATTGCCTGTCAACTAAAACGGCACGATGGCGCAGGCTGATCATCTCCGCAGGGTTCGCCTTTGCGGCCGCGCTGTTGCTGTCGCTGGCGACGAGTGCGCCCGCGAAAGCGGATTGCGGGAGCGTCCAAGAATGTGACCTCGAAGCCAATCTGTACAGGTTGATGGCCACTGAGAGATTCCATCAAGGCGTCCTGTACAACGCAGCCGGCGATCAAGCTGCAGCACGAGGGGAGTTGCCCGCCCTGTTCATGTACAGGAAGGCGGCGGGCGAGAGGTTTAA
The DNA here is from genome assembly GCA_963724905.1 of uncultured Solirubrobacterales bacterium. Lineage (GTDB taxonomy): Bacteria > Actinomycetota > Thermoleophilia > Solirubrobacterales > 70-9 > Mayfieldus. The sequence continues at coordinate 609,208 of CAVRWD010000003.1, read as the reverse complement.
TGAGGCACAGATATTGAACATTGCATCGGGAAACAGCCTCCAGCGATACGTTTTTTTTGCCAACCTCCCAGAGTGTGGTGCACAAGCCTGCGCCGCCGGGAGCGGTGAAACCGATCCCAACAACAGGAAGTCGTGGGGGACGCGCTCCTTTGAGAAGGCCAAGGCGATCTGCGGAAGGTCCTGGCAGACGTGGATCGCCTGCACAGCCGTCGAATACATCGTGGTTGAGGGCGTTAGGAAATACATATGGAACATCAGGGGTGCTCAAAGGCATTGCGTCAGGCAGAGGGCCTTTTACCTCCCGGATGCGGGATACCCCGTGGTCCGTCACGAATGCACGAAGTGGGCATAGCCAACCAGTCGGCTTAAGCACTCCCAGCTATCGAACGAAACGACCCCGGTCGGACTGGGGTCGTTTCGCGTTTGACTACTAAATCGGCGTCGATATCAGCGTCATCCGCCCGAGCGAGCCGCCGCCGACCTGCGCGAGGTGATCGGCGGGTGAACCTCATTTCTGGCCAGCCCGCTGCGCAGTTTCGACTAGCCAGGACGCAAGTGCGGGGGGTCGGTGCGGGGGTTTCCCTCTAGGCAGCTGAGATCCGGCTGCCTACGCTGCGATTCCACCTGTCGAACCAAGGAAGAGGTGAGGATTGATGGCCACCAACTCGTATTGCCTGCAGACCAAAACGACACGATGGCGCAGGCTAATCATTTCCGCAGGGCTCGCCTTTGCGGCCGCGTTCTTGCTGTCGCTCGTAATGAGTGCGTCTGCGAAAGCGCAATGCATGAGCGTCATTCAATGTGACGGCGACGGCAACTGGCAGAGGATGATGGCCAATGCCAATTTCAACGAGAGCGGCTTCTTGAACCTAGCCGCCGACCAGGAGGCGGCAAGGGAGAACTGGCAGGCGTCGAGCCTTTACAGAGAGGCCGCGACCAACAAGTTCAACGAGGGCCGAATCTGGGAGATCGCAGCGGATGACAGCTTCAGGCGATACGCGTTTTTCGGCAGTCTCGACATCGGGTACGACTCTGACCCTTTCCGTTCCGGGGGGGCCGCGCTGAGGGCGGCCAAGCACGTCTGCACAAAAACGTGGGCAAGGCACGTGTGTGATGCCGTTAAAGGCATGGTTATTGAGGGCGTGTTCCGTTGGGTGTGGGACATGGCGACGGCAAGTCGGCACTGCGTTCGCCAACGGCCTCGTTACAACATCGACCCAAGCCGGGGAAATATCACGGGGGTCTGGCACGAGTGCTTGAAGTGGAGCTAGCCAACCAGTCGGCTTAAGCACTCTCCCCTGTCAAACAAAACGACCCCAGTTAGATTGGGGTCGTTTCGTTGTTAGCGAGCTCGGCTATCGGATCCTGCCGCCGCCTACCCAATAGTTGTACGAGCCCCAAGACCTCGCGTTGTACTGACCCTCGTACAGTGATTGAATGTCTGACTGACCGTTCGTTCAGCTACCGGTCAGTGAGGGAGAGATGTTCAAGACGGGCACAGCGCAGCGGCAGGCGCCCCTACTGGGGCGGGAAACCGAGATCGCTGAGCTACACCGAGCCGTAGCGGGGTTGAGCCAAGGGAGCGGGCAGGTCATTCGAATTGTCGGGGAGCCCGGCATCGGCAAGTCCAGCCTGCTCGTCGAAGCTAACCAGAGGGCACGCGAGGAAGGCCGCCTCGTGCTCAGCGGCCGCGCGACTGAATTTGGGCGCAACTATCCGTTCGGAGTGTTCGTTGATGCGATCGACCCCCGACTCGACTCGCTCGAAGATGACCTGGTTGCAGCTCTGGGGGCCGAGCGAGCTGTCGAGCTTTCGGCTGTGTTTCCGTCGGCGCCTCCTGTCCCCGAGAGTCGACCGGTTCAGGCCCAGAACGAGCGCTACCGCACCCACGACGCCGTTCGCCGGCTTCTCAACTGGCTGGCAGAAAACCAACCGCTGGTCCTGTCGCTGGATGACCTCCACTGGGCCGACGAGGCCTCGATCGAGCTCTTGTCCCATCTGCTGAGGCATGGCCTGGAGAGTCCGAGCCTGATCCTCCTTTCATACCGTCCTCGCCAGGTCTCGCATCAACTCGCGACGATGCTCGAGGCGGCAGAGCGTGAACGCCTCGGCGACCAGGCATCGAAGGAAATCGAGCTGGGCGCTCTCACGGCGCAGCAATGCCGCCAGCTTCTCGACGTCGAAGCCGACGAGCTCGTGGATCGCCTCTACCGCGAAAGTGGAGGCAACCCCTTCTATCTGCAGCAGCTGGCGCGAACGACCGGCAAGCCGGTTTCAGATGTCGCGCAGGCTGTGCAGCCGGCAATCGGGTCTGTCCCTGCCCGGGTTGCGGCCTCGATCGCTGGAGAGCTCGAAGAGCTGACCCCGATCGCCCGCAAGATGCTGAGGGCCGCCGCGGTGGTCGGCGAGCCATTCGATCCAGAGCTTCCGGCCAGGGTGGCGGAGGTGTCGGAGGAGGAGGCACTTGCGGCGCTGGACGAGCTCAGCGACTTCGACCTGGTCCGCGCCAGTCCGGAGACGCGATCGTTTCGATTTCGCCATCCGATCGTTCGACGGGCGGTCTATGAGTCGGGTAAGCCGGGGGGACTGATTCGCGCTCATAGGCGAGCTGCGGCGGCTCTCGCCGAGCGCGGCGCTCCGGCGATCGCACGGGCAGACCATGTCGGGCGCTCCGCCAGCCCCGGCGATGCCGACGCGGTGGCCCTGCTCACCGAAGCGGGGCACGCCGCCGCAACCCGCGCCCCTGCCGCCGCCGCCAGCTGGTTCGAGTCTGCACTGAGGCTGCTCGGCGATTCCACGGCCGCCAAGCAGCAAAGGCTCGAGCTTCTCGTTCCTCTGGCCATGGCGCTGGGATCGGTCGGGAGGCTCGCCGAGAGCAGGGAGCTCCTGATGGAAGTGGTCAGATTGCTGCCCAGGGAAGCCGGAGCCCTGCGGATCAAGGCTGTGAACTTCGCGGCAATGACCGAAGCGCTGCTCGCGCGTCATGCCGAGGCCAAGCGATTGTTGCTCAAGACCCTGAGGGAGAACCCGGAGGCGGCTTCACCAGAGATGACGGAGCTCAAGGTCGGACTTGCCTTTTCCTGCTTTTTCACGACTGACTGGGAGGGAATGCGGCTCTGGGCGACCCAGGTTGCGCAGGAGGCCGACGAAGCCAACTTCGGCTTGCGGGCTGCGGGCGCCAGCGCACTCGGGCTCTCCGATCTGCAGCTCGGAGAGGTCGAGAGTGCGCGGCGATCGATTGCGCAGGCCAGTCGACTCATCGATGACGCCTCCGACCAGGCGCTCGCCGAGGAACCGGGGCCGATCTTGATCCTGGGCTGGGCCGAGGTCTGCGCGGGGGCCCCGCTGGACGCCGAACGCCACATGACCCGAGCGATCGCACTCTCCCGCAGAACCGGACAGGGCCATCTGTTGGTCGGGATGCTTTCCCTGAAGTCGTTCTCACTCGTCTGGCAGGGACGGCTGGAGGAGGCCGCGCGGCACTCTGAGGACGCGATCGAGGCCGCTTTGCTTTCCTCGAACGACCTCTTCAAGACCTGGGCTTTTACGACGGCCTGCTTGGTAGAGGTCCAGCGCGGCAACCTGCAGGCAGCCATTCGTCATGGCGAAGAGGCGATCTCCGCCGGAAGATCCATCACCGGGCCCTCCGCCGACGCCGCTGCGTGGTATCTGGCCGAAGCCTGGCTCGAGCTCGGCGAGCTCGAGCGCTGTCGCGAGCAGCTCGAGCCCACCGAGGGCGAAAGCCTGCCTCCGCCCTTTCCGTTCTACGCGCGCGCGTATGCCCTGATGACGCGCTTTGAGCTTGAGCGCGGCGACCTCCCCGCGGCGGAGCGCTGGGTCGAGCACGCGGAGGAGACCGCCGCAGTGTTCAACCTTCCGGCGAAGCGGGCCTGGGCGCACCGGGCGCGAACCCTGCTCCTCCTCGCAACCGGCAACCATGGCCCAGCGGCAAAAGAGTCTCTCGCGTCTGTGGATCAGTTCGACAGGGCCGGCGCGCGCGTGGATTCCGCATGTTCTCGCTTCCTTGCCGGGGTCGCCCTGGCGGAATCCGGCATGCGGGCCAGGGCGCTGGAGGAGTTGCAACGCGCCGAGGGGGAGCTGAGTGAATGCGGCGCGCGCGGCTATCGAGAGCAGGCCGCAAGGGAGCTGCGCCGCTTGGGCCACAGGGCCACCAATGGCATGGCGACTGCAGCGAATGGCAATGCCGCCGAGCTGACGTCCCGCCAGCTCGAGATAGCCGAGCTCGTCAGCGCCGGAAAGACCAATCGCCAGATCGCGGCGCAGCTCTACCTGTCGCAGAAGAGCGTGGAGAGCCACCTGACCCGGATCTTCAGCAAGCTGGAGGTCTCCTCGCGCGCCGCTCTCGCCGCGACCGTCGAGCGTACGCGCATCGCTCCGCCGGCCTGACCCACCGGCTCGAGGCCATGAGCCGGGCGCCGCCGAGTAGGGTGCCGCCCCGATGGCGCCCAATCCCCGGCCGATCCCCCGCTTCATCGCCGACAGCTCGCAGGAGGGGATTCCCTACGGCCGGTTCTCCGAGCAGCTCGCCGAGAGCTTCCGCGCTGCCTGCCGGGAGGTCGACGAGTTGCCGGCCGGCGTCTCGGCGCCCAGCCAGATCGAGTGGTTTCCCGAGCGCAGCTGGGGCGGGCGGACCTGGGTCCCGGCGACCGCCCGTGCCGAGGGAGATGCGGGGGAGGTAGAGCTCTTCGGCCACGTCTCCTACCTGCGCCCCGACGATGGCGACCCCGAGGACCTGCGGGCGAAGGCCGACTTCACCGACGTCCTCGCCGGCGACAACCCGGACTGGAAGATCGACTTAAACGACGACGTGATCGGCCGCTGGCGAGGCGAGTCGGGAATGGCCGGCGACGTGACCCTTGTCTGGGGCCGCCCGCTGGTCCCGGGCGCCGTCGCCGCCACCGCCGAGCTGGAGGGCGAGACGGTGGACCAGGAGGCGCTCTCCGACGAGCGCTTCACCTTGGTCGCACTCGACGCGCTAAGCGGTTACGGCGACGACATCTTCATGGACGTGACGCTCTGGAACCGCCGTGGTATGCCGCTGGCGGCCGAGAGCCTTTACGACTAGTGATGTCGCAGGAGAACGTCGAAATCGTTCGCGCCGCTATCGACGCCTACAACCGGGGCGACTGGAACGCCTTTGTGAAGGACGCTGCTTCGGACTTCGAATTCGACCTCTCTCGGGCGGTCGGCCCTAATCACGGCGTGTACGGGCGCGATCAGACGCAGAGCCTTTCGAGCCAGTTCGCCGAGGACTGGGAGTCCGTCTGGATCGAGCCGCACGAGCTCATTGAGGCGGGTGAGCACGTCGTGGTGCCGTGGACGATGCACGCGGTGGGACGCGATGGGATCGAGGTGCAGACTCGGGTCACGATGAACTGGACAATCCGCAACGGTGCAATCGAGCGTGTCTGCATGTATCAAGACCGGCAGGAAGCCCTCGAAGCCGCCGGGCTGTCGGAGTAGGTGATGTCGCAGGAGAACGTGGAGCGGTTGAGAGCGGTCTATGCAGAATGGGCGAAGGGCAACTTCCGCGCAGGCAGGGAACTCTGGGCCCCCGACATTTCCTTCGAACCCCTGAGCGACGGACGTACCGCTCTCGGTGGTGAGGCAATCGACGGCTATATGCGTGGATTCCTCGCCCAATGGAACGACTGCCAGATTGAAGGGGAGGACTTCGCCGAGATCGACGACACGATCCTCGTTACCGAGCGACAACGTGCCACGGGCAAGAGCAGCGGCATCGAAACCGAAATGACCTCCTACTCCATCTGGACCTTCAGGGACGGCCTCGTGGTACGAGTGCGGTGGGAGATCGACCGCGACGCCGCCCTCAAAGCCGCCGGGTTGTCGGAGTAAGCGATGTCGCAGGAGACAGTCGAGCTGGCTCGTCGAGTCATGGAGGTGCTCTCCCGACGCGACCTTGCGCGCCTGATCGAGCTTTCAGATTCCGAGGTCGAGTGGCACTCGTTCTTTGCCAAGTTGGGTGAGGGAGGCATGTACCAGGGGCAAGAGGGGACGCGGCGTTATCTGAGCGACCTCGACGAGGCGTGGGAGATCGTGCGTGCCGACATAGACGATGGGATCGGGGTTGGAGACGTCGCCGTGCTCATTGGACGCATTCATTACCGGGGCAAGGGGAGCGGGGCGGAGACTGAGTCCCCGGCGGGCTGGATGCTTAAGTTCCGCAACGGAAAGGTGCTCCGATTCCGTGCGTTCCGAGAACCGGAGCAGGCCCTCGAAGCCGCGGGCCTGCGGGAGTAAGCAGCCGCGAGACCGCACCGCCGAGCCGTACCCTTCAGCTCGGCCCCCGATAGCTCAGCTGGACAGAGCGACTCCCTCCTAATCAGCCCCCTTTCGTGCGTGGATGCGCCGTTTCTGCCCAATGGACTGGAAGCGGAGATGGCGAGATACTGCGCGGGCGATGTCGCAGGAGAACGTGGAGACGACCAAGCGCTTCATTGACGCGTACAACCGCCGTGACGTCGAAGCAATGTTGGCGGAGGTCGACCCGAAGTTCGAGTGGCATTCGGCGATTCTGATGGGGCTGCAAGGGAAAGGGACCGTGTACCGAGGACACGAGGGCGTCCGCGAGTATCTGCGGGACCTCTATGAGGCTCTGGGCGAAACCCACATCGAATGCTCGGAAATGCGCGACCTCGGCAACCAGCTTGTCATGATCGGGCGCTTCCGCGTTCGTGGCAGGGAGAGCGGCGCCGGAACCGAGTCGCCCTGGGGCACTGTTGTGGACTTCGAGGCCGGCAAGGGGATCCGCCTCCGCAGCTACTCCAACGTCGAGGAAGCCCTCGAAGCCGCCGGGCTGCGGGAGTAGCGATGTCGCAGGAGAACCTCACCCGCCTGCAGGCAGGACTCCAGGCATTCGCCCAGAGTGGCGAGACTGATGTCGAATTCCTCGACCCCGACTTCGAGTTACGTCAGGCCTCTTCCATCGTGGACACCGCGGGTGTGTTCCGCGGTCGGGACGCGCTTAGCGATTCGCTACGTGAGCTTCGGGAGTCCTTTGAGGAGCTCAGATTTGACCCGGAGAAGTTCATCGAGGCTCCCGGCGGAGACATCGTCGTCCTGGTCCGCGCGCAGGGCCGAGGCCGAGGTAGCCGCGTGGAGATTGACAACCACATAGCTTGGGTTTGGACCTTTCGTGATGGCAAGGCGGTTCGACTGACGGTTTATGAAGAACAAGCCGAAGCCCTCAATGCCGCCGGGCTGGACAGAGCGACTCCCTCCTAATCAGCCCGCTTTCGTGCGTGGTTGTGCCTAAAAAGATGATGGGGATACGGCTCGATTAGGTTCGATTGGGTTTGATTTGGGCAGAAAAGCGTCATTTCTGCCCAATGGATTGGAAGCCCGAATGGCGAGATACTGCGCGGGCGATGTCGCAGGAGTCCACGACCCCCGACCCTGTGGAGCTGGTCCGCAGGCAGTTTGAGGCTGGGAATCGCCGGGATATCGATGCGGTGATGAGCAGCTTTGCTGTGGATGCGGTCCTTGAGGGGCGGGCGCTGGGGGACATCTTCGAAGGCCAAGCGGCGATTCGTGCCTTCGTTGAGGGCTGGTTCGGTATGTATGAGGAACTGGAGTTCAAGCTTGAGGAGGTCCACGACCTCGGCAACGGAGTTGTGCTTGCTGTGGTCCTCCAAGAGGCTCGGCCTGCTGGCATCGCCGGTCACGTTCAGCAGAGAGAGGGGTGGGTCTACGTCTGGGTGGGAGGTTTGATCGCGTGCCTTACCGTTTCCGAAATCGACGAGGCCCTCGAAGCCGCCGGGTTGAGGGAGTAGGCGATGTCGCAGGAGAACGTAGAGAAGGTGCGGCGCGGTTTCGCCAAGTACAACCAAGGTGACATCGAGGGGTCCTTGGAAGAGTGGGCACCCGACGCCGTTTGGGACTGGACCAATGGCCACGGATTCGATGCGGGCGTTTATCGAGGACGCGACGAAATCCGGACGTTCTGGCAACAGCGCACCGCGGCATGGGAGGAAAATCGGCTTGAGATCGTTGACCTGGTGGAGGTCGAGAACGACCAGGTGATCGTTGAGAACGTCGCGTACTCGCGGGGCCGGAAGGGCATAAATGTAGAGGCTCGCAGCGCCTGGCTGATTACGTTTCAGGATGGCGAGCAGGTCTCGCTCACGCTCTACCAGACGATGCGGGACGCCCTCGAAGCCGCGGGTCTGCGGGAGTAGGCAACCGCAAAAACCGCACCGCCGAGCCTTACCCTTCGCCGTGGCCCCGATAGCTCAGCTGGACAGAGCGACTCCCTCCTAAGCAGCCCGGTTTCGTGCCTGGCTGTGCCTGAAAGGGCACTGCGGATACCGCTGGGATTAGGGCGGATTCGTTTCGATTTGGGCAGAAGAACGCCGTTTCTGCCCAATGGATGCACAGAGCAGATAGCGAGATACTGCGCGGGCGATGTCGCAGGAGAACGTGGAGATCGTCAAGGAGTTCACCCGTCTCTTCGAGAAAGGCGACCGCGATAAGTGGCGTGAGTACTTCGATCCGGACGTGGTGTGGGACACCTCCGCGAGCAACTGGCCTTCAGCAGGCGTCCTCCACGGTCACGCGGGGGTGGAGCAGTTCTTCCGCGACTGGCTCGGAACCTGGAAGGACTTCGAAGTTGAAAACAGCGAGTACCTCGATGCAGGGGATTCGGTCGTGGTCGTCTTTCGTCAAAGCGGCACCGGTCGAGCGAGCGGCATTCACATGGAGCGCGACTTCTTTGCCGTCTACGAACTGAAGGAGTCGAAGGTCGTGCGCTACCGCATGTATGAGTCGCGCGAGGACGCCCTCGAAGCGGCCGGACTGCAGGAGTAGGCGATGTCGGAGGAGAACATGGAGATTGTCGAGGCGTTACAGCCCCCGTCGGGGACGGACCTCACAGCATCGTAGGCGGATGACCCGGGGGCGGCCGCCCGCATCGAGGCAGTCGCGCCCCTCTTTGACGCTGAGTTTGCGTTCGAAGCCCACGGCGGCGTAGGGGAACGCATGTGTGGCCGCGGCCTGCAAGAGCTCGCGGAGGCTTGGCGGGAGTGGTTGCGGCCTTTCGAGACTTTCTGGACAGAGGTCGAGGAGTTCGTCGACGTCGATGACGACCGAGTCCTTGTGCTTATCCGGGACCACACTCGCCACGCGGGACTGATGGGAGATCGAGTCTGTCGGCCGCAATCTCTGGACGCTGCGCGATGGCAAGATCGCTTCTATCCCACGCGGGCACAAGGCCTCGAAGCCGCCGGGCTGCGGGATTAGCAGAGGCTCAACAACGGGACCCTCTCGGTTGACGAACCGACGATCGGGTACCAAGCCCAATCACGACCAACAGCAAGCACGACCAACAGCAAGGAGGTGAGCAGAGGTGAACCTGGTTTGGACGATCGCGGGGATACTCCTGATCATCCTGCTGGTGATGATCATCTTCTAGCCTTTCACGCTGCCGGACACCGCCGGGTGTCGGCACAGGGACAAGATGTACTCAAGGATTTCGGCCTCGAAGAGGTTGGCGAGGAATGGCTCCGCCCGAGATACTGCGCGGGCGATGTCGCAGGAGAACGTCGAACTCGCTCGCCGGGCACTTGAGTCATGACCGAGGTGGAGGCCCCCCACGAGCAGCTGCCACCCCTCGAGTTGCGCCGACTCCGTGATCTCGATCTGAGCGAGCCGGACGGTGAGGGGGAGCCAGCCCACATCGCCTCGGCCTCGGGGATCGCAAAGCGTGGCGACTTCGTTTACGTCGTTGGGGACGATCTCCTTCAGGTGGGGGTATTTGAGCTCGCAGGCGGTGGAGCCGGTGTGCTGCGCCGGGTCTTCGCGAACGCTCTCCCCGACGGCCCCGACGAGCGCAAGCGCGAGAAGCCTGACCTCGAGGGCCTCACGACGCTGCCCCCGGTCGAAGACGAACCAAACGGCGGACTGCTCGGGCTCGGATCGGGATCGAATCGCGAGCGCGACCGCGGTTTCTATTGGTCCTTCGCTGCCGACGGCTCGCTCGAGGGCGAGCCCCGGACGATTGAGCTGCGGCCCGTTTATGACGCCATACGCAGCGAGCTTGACGGCGACATCAATATCGAGGGCGCAGCTGTGGTGGGGGACCGGCTTTGGCTCTTTCACAGGGCCAACGAGGGGCAGGCACCGAACACGGTTGCCGAGTTCGAGCTAGGCGACCTTTCGCGGACCCTGCGTGAGGATCTGGTCGTCGACCCGGGCGAGATGGCCGCGATCCGCGAGTATGAGCTTGGGGAGCTCGATGGCCTGCCGCTCTGCTTTTCTGACGCAACGACGTTGACCGAGAAGCTCGTCTGCTTCACGGCTTCTGCCGAGGGGGAGGACGACGGCGATATCCACGGCTCGGTCGTCGGAACGATCGACGAGGACGGGTCGGTTCGCCGTCTGCGGGCGATCGACCGACGCTGGAAGGTCGAGGGCGTCCATGCCACGATCGACACCGGCGTCCTCGACTTCCTGTTCGTATGCGATCAAGACAGCCCGGACACGCCCTCGCCACTCCTCAGCGCAACCATGCCCATCGAGCGGGAACTCGACCAGAACCGGGCCTGAGATTTTAAGTTTCATCCCACGATGAGGGCTGCCGCGGGCACGCAAGCCAGTGCCATCAACCCCGGCAAACGGCCTCTTAGAGCCGTAATCTCAGTCTCGGCCCCGATAGCTCAGCTGGACAGAGCGACTCCCTCCTAATCAGCCCGTTTCGTGCCTGGTTGCGCCTGAAAAGGGCCTGCGGATACCGCCCGATTAGGCACGATTTGGGCAGAAATACGGCGTTTATGCCCAATGGATTAAAGGCCGAATGGCGAGATACTGCACGGGCGATGTCGCAGGAAAACGTCGAGATCGTCAAGGGGATACAGCCCCCGTCGGGGACGGACCTCACTGCTTTCTATGCGGATTACTCGGGGGCGGTCGCCCGCATCGAGGCGGTCGCGCCGATCATTGACCCCGAGTTTGAGTTCGAAGCCCACGGAGGCGTAGGGGAACGCATGGGCGGCCGCGGCCTGCAAGAGCTCGCGAAGGCTTGGCGGGAATGGATGCGGCCTTTTGAGGCCTTCTGGACGGAGGTCGAGGGGTTCCTCGATGTCGATGACGATCGAGTCCTTGTGCTTATCCGGGATCACGCTCGCCCACGCGGGACTGACGCGGAAATCGAGTCGGTCGGCTGCAACCTCTGGACGCTGCGCGAGGGCAAGATCGCTCGAATCGACTTCTATCCCACGCGCTCGCAAGGTCTCGAAGCCGCCGGGCTGCGCGAGTAGGCGATGACGCAGGAGAACGTGGAAATAGTGCGGGGCATGAACGACGCTTTCAAACGGGGCGACTGGGCGGGCGCGACGGAGCCCCTTCATCCCGCGATAGAGATGGACACAACGCGAAGCCCATTCGCCGCCAAGCTCGGACTCAACCGGGTCTATAGAGGCCTGGAGGAGGTCACTCGTTTCTGGGGCGAGTGGCTTGAAGCGTGGGGGGACCAGGAATGGGAAGAAGAGTTCATCGATGCGGGCGACCAAGTGGTCATGTGCGCCAAAGGTCATCGGCTTCAGGGGAAAGGCAGCGGGGTCGAGGTCGATATCCCTCCATACGCATGGGTGCAGACTCTCCGGGACGGCAAAATAGTGCGGGCAACGTTCTACATCGACAAGGCTGAGGCCCTCGAAGCCGCCGGGCTGTCGGAGTAGGCATGTCGCAGGAGAACGTGGAGGCGTTCAACCGGGCGGTCGATGCATTCGACCGCCAAGATTTCGAAGCGATGCTTGAGGAACTCGACGCCGCCGTCGAGTGGTATGACGCGGTTCCGATGCTGCTCGGAGGAGAGGCGACCGTGTATCGGGGGCATGAGGGTGTGCGCAATCTGTGGCTAGATCTGGACGACGCTTTCGAAGAGAGGGGCGTCGAGTTCCCGGAGATCCGCAACCTCGGCGACCGCGTCCTCGCAACCGGTCGCCTGCATGCACGCGGCAAGGGGAGCGGCGCCGAGGTGGAGTCGCCCTACGCCATCGTTTGCGACTTCGAGAATGGCAAGGCGATTCGGATCCGGACATTCCTGGATGCCGACGAAGCCCTCGAAGCCGCCGGGCTGTCGGAGTAGGCAATGTCGCAGGAGAACGTTGAAGTCGTGCGGCGCATGTGGGAGGCCCTGGACCGCGAGGACATCGAGGCCCAGGTCGCACTCTGCGACGAGCAGATGGAGATCCGAAACCCGCCGGATTTCCCCGTCACAGGCCCATACCACGGCCACGACGGGGTGCGTCAATGGGCCACGGAGAACTGGGAGGTGTTCACGGACCTCCGATTCGAGGTTGAGAACATCATCGAGGCTGCCGATGGCGAGACCGTTGTCAGCATGCAGCGCACGTGGGGACGCATGAGGCACACCGACATCCCGGTCGACGTATGGTGGGCGGCCGTCTGGACGATCAGGGATGGAAAGGCGCTTCGCGCCCAGGGTTACTGGAGCAAGGCCGAGGCCCTCGAAGCCGCCGGGCTGTCGTAGTAGGGATAACCACGGTCTTGCTTGCAGTTGGTGGCCCGACTAGGGTCGGGTGATCTAAGAGAAAAAAGGAGCACGCATGGCGAAGGTCATCAATTGTCCCTGTGGGTACACCGTCAGAGGCGATAGCGACGAAGCCCTCCTAGCCGAGGCGCATAAGCACATCGAGTCCGAGCACCCGGACAAAGTTGGCAGCGTGTCTGACGCGGATTTGCTCGGCAGCGCACAGGAAGAGTAGAAAACCCCCGGCTACGGGAGTAGGGGATGTCGCAGGAGAACCTCGATGCGGTGCGGTCGTTGTACACGGCGTTCAACAAACTTGCCGGGGGCGGCGACATCGCTTCCTACGTGACTGCGCACTTTGACCCGGACTGCGAATACGAGCCGATCGAAGAGCAGGAGACGATTCACGGACAGCAGGCGCTGGTGCGCTGGAATGAACGCTGGTTCGAAGGATGGGAGGAGTTCGGCGTCGACATCGAGGAGCTCATCGAGGCCGGTGAGGGAACGATCGTCGCCGTCTTTACTGCTCATGGCCGGGGCGCGGAAAGCGGCATGCAGATCAACCAGTGCTTCTCTCACGTGTTGGACCTGCGTAAGAACAAGGTGCAGCGAGTGCGCGAGTACCTCGACCGCGACGAAGCCCTTGAAGCCGCCAGGCTGCGGGAGTAGGCGATGTCGCAGGAGAACGTGGAGATCGTGCAACAGATGTACGCGGCCTTCTACGGCGGGGACGTGGATGGGGCGCTCAGTCACTTTGACCCCGACGTGCTGGTCGACGCCTCGAAAGCCCGCCCCGACCTCGCCACCGGCAAAGGCCGTGAGCATGTGAACACTGTCGTCGCTAGCTGGATGGCCGCTTGGGAAGAATGGCGCGAGGAGATCGAAGAGATGCGTGACCTCGGCAGCCGAGTGCTTGTCCTCAGCGTGCAGCGCGGACGAGGCAAGGGGAGTGGAGTCGAGGTGGAGGCCCGCTACGCGATGCTCTATGACCTCCACAGAGGCGAGATCACCAGCATGCGCATGTACGGAAACCCCGCAGACGCCCTCGAAGCCGCCGGCCTGCGGGAGTAGGCGCAGACGACAGTAGCCGCGAAACCGCACCGCAGAGCCGTACCCTTCGATCCGGCCCCGATAGCTCAGCTGGACAGAGCGACTCCCTCCTAATCAGCCCGCTTTTGTGCGTGGTTGTGCCTGAAAAGGCGCTGGGGATACCGCAGGATTGCCGCCGATTCGGTTCGATTTGGGCAGAAGACGCTCATTTCTGCCCAATGGACTGGAAGCGCAGATCGGGAGATACTGCGCGGGCGATGACTGACGAGGAGATGATCGCTGCCCTGCGGCGACTCCACGACGCGTTCAATCGCGGCGACTTCGAGGCCGTGGTTCAGATGGTCCATCCCGACATTGAGATTGTCCGCACAGGGGGCCAATCGTCGGTTAAAGGCGTCGCCGCGCTGCGCGAATGGCTGGAGCCGGACGCCATCGAGGAACAACGCCTTGAGCCGCTCGATTTCAGGGTCAACGGCGACAAGGTCCTCGTACGCGCACACGTGACGGGCCGAGGCGCCGGTAGCGGGATCGAGGTGGATGTCGTCATCTTCGGCGTCTGGACGCTGGACGATCACGGCCTTGTGAAGAAGGTTCAGGTTTTCTTCCCCCATGAGGAAGCCGAAGCCCTCGAAGCCGCCGGGCTCTCGGAGTAGGCGATGTCGCAGGAGAACGTGGAGATCGTCCGACATAAAACAGCTCATATGAGCGCTTCAACCGTCGTGACTGGGATGCGACTTTTTGCAATGCGCATCCGGACTTTGAATTAGACCACCACCACAGGGCCTAAAACGCAGGGACAAAACGCCGAGGGCGCAGGCAAGGTCACGGATTTCGCCGAGGACTTGATCGCCGCGTTCGACAAGCTCATCTGGGAACCCGAAGAGTTCTTCGAAGAAGTGACACAAATCGTGGTCTACGTCACGGTGCGCAACGCGGCCCAATAAGCGCGGCAGCGTTGACATGGGTCTCGAAATGACACCTCTAAAAGGACGATTCAAGCGACGGCACGATTACTGTCTGCATGCAACTCTTCCCCGCCCGCGAAGACTGCCCTCGAGGCCGCCGCGCTGTCCAAAAAAAAAAAAAAAAAAAAAAAAAAAAAAAAAAAAAAAAAAAAAAAAAAAAAAAAAAAAAAAAAAAAAAAAAAAAAAAAAAAAAAAAAAAAAAAAAAAAAAAAAAAAAAAAAAAAAAAAAAAAAAAAAAAAAAAAAAAAAAAAAAAAAAAAAAAAAAAAAAAAAAAAAAAAAAAAGCGAGTATGCGCGGCGATGCCGCAGGAGAACGTGGACATCGACCGGCAGAACCGGGACCTTGAGGTCATCCGAGAGGTCTACTCGCGCTGGGAACGCGGTGACTTCACATCTTGGGAGGCGTTCACCGACGACTACGTCTGGAAGGCGGTCGATGCAATTGAGTCCGGCGAGTACACGGGTATCGCCGAAGTCAGCGCGGCCTGGCGGACCTGGCTGCAGGCGTGGGATGACTTCAGCATCGAGGCCGAGGAGGTGGCCGCCGGCTACGACGGCAGGTATGTGGTGACGCAGTTGTTCCGGGGGAAGGGGAAGGCGAGCGGGCTCGAAAGTGAGGAGCGCAGCGCGTGCGTGGTGACGATGCGCGACGGACTGATCGTCCGAATGGAGGGCTACTGGGACCGCGATGCGGCGTTGCAGGAGGCCGGGGTCGAGCGCCGCTGAAGGCCCTCGAACCGGGCTGTCGGAGTAGGCGATGTCGCAGGGCGTCGCGGGTCCGAGCCGTACCCTTCGACCCGGCCCCGATAGCTCAGCTGGACAGAGCGACTCCCTCCTAATCAGGCCGGTTTCGTGCCTAGATATGCCTGAAAATGGCTTGCGGATACCTCTGGATTTGGCTCGATTAGGTTCGATTTGGGCAGAAATCACTCATTTCTGCCCAATGGATTCAGAGGGCAAACGGCGAGATACTGCGCGGGCGATGTCGCAGGAGAACGTGGAGATCGTGCGCGGGATGTTCGAAGCTTGGAATCGTCGCGACTTCGCGGCTGCCCAGGCGGCTTGGGCCCCCGAGATCGAGATTGAAATGTCCGTCGGGGGGATCATCGACGGGACCTACCGGGGCTATGAGGGGCTTGCGGAGGTGATGCGATTCTGGGGAGCGTTCGCGGAGTTCCGATCCGATGTCCGCGAAGCTCGATCGGTGAGGGACAAGGTGGTCATCACCGCTCACCACTTTGGACGCGGCAAGAGCAGCGGAATCGACGTCGAGATGGAGAACTGGCAGGTGTTCACCCTGCGCGAGGGGCTGATCGTCAGGTATGAAGTTTACGCCCACCGTCAGAAGGCCCTCGAAGCCGCCGGGCTGTCGGAGTAGGCGATGTCGCAGGAGAACGTCGAGATCGTGCGGCAAGCATTTGCCTCCTATATGAACGGCGACGTCGCCACGGCGGTCGCTCACCATGCCGACGACGTCGTATTCAACCCGGCCGAAGAACCTCTGATGCAGGGGCGTGACGCTGTCCTCGCCTACATAGAACGGTGGGAGGAGCCGTGGGAGGACTACGAAACGGAGGCGGAGGAGTTCATCGATGCCGGTGACCGGGTCGTCGTCACCCTGCACTTCAGGGGGCGTGGAAAGGGCAGCGGGGTCGAGGTTGACGCCCGCTCTTATCAGGTCCATTCCCTGCGGGAAGGAGAGCTGGTCCGCATGGACGAGTACATGGAGCGCGAGACAGCCCTCGAAGCCGCCGGGCTGGCCTAACCTTCACCCGGCCCCGATAGCTCAGCTGGACAGAGCGACTCCCTCCTAGTCAGGCCGGTTTCGTGCCTGGATAGGCATGTAAGCCCGCTGCGGATACGGCTCGATTAGCGGCGATTGGGTTCGATTTGGGCAGAAAACGCTCATTTCTGCCCAATGGATCAAAGTGCAGATGGCGAGATACTGCGCGGGCGATGTCGCAGGAGAAGCCTGCGTGAGCGAAATTTGAGGAGCACGCCATGAGCGTTCCCTACAAGCTCTTTTACAGGCTCGGCTTCCACCCCTGGGAGGACCTCGCTGAGCATCCACCTTTCGCCGAGAAGCTCTCGACGTTGCTCGACCGCGAGGAGAGCGGCCGCGAGCCACCTTACGGTCCGGCACTCGACCTGGGGTGCGGTAGCGGAGTCTGGGGGATCAAACTGGCCGAGCGTGGCTGGCAGGTCACGGGTATCGACATCATCGAAACGGCCCTGCAGCGCGCCCGGGAACGGATCAGCGAGGCCGGTGTTGACATGCGAGTTGTCCAAGCCGATGTCACCGATCTTGGGGCTGCCGACATCGGCTCCGATTTCCGGTTGGTGCTCGACACTGGGACGTTCCACGGCCTGACCGAGGCCCAGCGCACTGCGATGGGTCGGGAGATCACTTCGGGTCGCTGCCGCTGATGCCCTTGTGCTGCTCGATGTGTTTGCGCCCAGGCGCAGAGGACCACTGCCCCGTGGGGCGAGTCGAAGCGAAGTGGAGGCTGCCTTCCCTGAATGGGAGGTCACTGACGTCGAGGTGGCAGACACCGAACCGGACGCAATCGCGAGACTGCTCAAATTCGACGAGCACTGGTACCGGCTCCGTCGCCAGTGAATTGGCGTCGAACCACAGTGCCGCTGGAGTAGGGAGATACTGCGCGGGCGATGTCGCAGGAGAACGTGGAGCTTGTGCGCACGGCGTTTGACGCCTTCACCCGAGGCGATACGAAGGCCGTGCTGCAGCTTTGCGCTAAAGACATCGTGATAACGCAGGCCCCGGAGGTGCCCGGAGTCTCCCCGCGCCAGCACGGACATGCCGGGGTTTTGGAGGCCTTTGCGATCTGGCCCGAGCAGTGGGACGAGTACCGCGTTGAGTCCGTGCGAGTGGTTGCAGACCCAGGTGACCATGTGATCGTCGCGTCACGACAGCGCGGACGGGGCAAACAAAGCGGCGTCGAGGTCGACATGGAGTTCTTCTTCCTGTTCACGGTTCGGAAGGGAAAGATCGAGGAGTGGCAGATCTTCGTAAACGAAGAGCAGGCCCTCGAAGCCGCCGGGCTGTCGGAGTAGGCGATGTCGCAGGAGGGCTGCGGGAGTAGGCGAGCCTAGAACCAGCTCTCTGCGCGACCCAGCGCCCACCTGACGTAGATCTCGCGGATCTCATCGTCTTGGCGCTGGACCCATACGCGGCGTGCTGCGACGGCGGTCAGGAACGCCGCCCGAGCCCCGAGTTGATTGCACTCGAACAGGTGATCGGTCGCTTCGACCAACTCCTCGAACGTCGGCGGATCTTCGAGGTCATCAAGCAGGTCCGCGCCGAGCGCAAAGAACTCATCCGGCTCAGGCCTGGTGTGATTGGGCTTCCCTGCTCGCATGCGGCTCGTCTTTCCTTGGTCGAACCCGGGCCCTTTGAGCTACCCGGCGAGCGCGATTTGAACCATCTTGAGGGGGTCCAGAGCGAGCTACTACGCGGGCAATGTCGCAGGAGACCTGCACCGCAGAGCCGTACCCTTCGTCCCGGCCCCGATAGCTCAGCTGGACAGAGCGACTCCCTCCTAATCAGGCCGGTTTCGTGCCTGGGTATGCCTGAAAACGGCTTGCAGATACCGCTGGATTAGGCTCGATTGGGTTCGATTTGGGCAGAACACGCTCATTTCTGCCCAATGGACCCAAGGGGCAAATGGGGAGATACTGCGCGAGCGATGTCGCAGGAGAACGTCGAGATAGTTCGCGACCTGCTGGACGCTTGGAATCGGCGCGACCTCGAAGCCATGATCGATCTCGGTGGTGAGGAGATCGCGTACATCAACTCTCCGACTGCGGTCGAACCGGGCACCAGGCGCGGTCGGGACGAGGTCAGCGCCGCAGTCCGGAAGCAGTGGGAAATCCTGGCCGACGGGCGATTCGAGGTCGACAAGTTCTTCGACCGCAGCGACGAGGTCATCACTCTGGGCCGTCTTTCGCGTCGCATGCCCGGGAGCGATGATCGGATCGAGGAGCCATTCCTCGGCTCGTACCGGTTCCGCGATGGCAAGTTGACCCGGATCGAGGTGCTCGGCTTTGGGAGAGCCGAAACAGAAAACGCCCTCGAAGCCGCCGGGCTGTCGGAGTAGGCGATGTCGCAGGAGAACGTGGAGATCGCACGGAAGCTCTACGAGTTGAGAGGCTCGGAGTTCTACGAACTCCTCGATCCACACATCGTCTGGATCAACATCGCCTCCGCGCCCGAGACGAGACCATACGTCGGTCACGAAGGAGTTCGTGAATGGGCCAGAGGCTTTCGAGCTACCTTCGGTGACTTTGAAACGAAAGTAGCTGAGGTCATCGACGCGGGCGGAGACCAGGTCGTCGTGATTGGCCGTATGACCGGAGCCGGGGTCACCAGCGGCGTCCCGATTGACCGCGAGGTTGCCACTCTTTTCACGTTCCTCAACGGCAGGATCGTCAGGGGGCAAGGCTTTGAGACTCGGGCCGAAGCCCTCAAAGCCGCCGGGCTGCGGGAGTAGCGATGTCGCAGGAGAACGTGGAGGTAGTGCGGCGAATAGTTGAGGCGGCCCAGCGCGCCGACTGGGAGGAGGCGATGAGTGGCTACGACCCAGCCGTGGTCCTGGACCAAAGCCGGATGCCTGATGGCGGCGTCTACCACGGCCACGATGGGGTCCGAGAGTTCTACGGCGGCTGGGTCTCGTCGTGGGAGGACTTTCGCATCGAGTCGGACCGGCTGATCGATGCGGGAGATCAGGTCGTCGACATCAACGAGGTATCCGGCAAGGGAAAGGGCAGCGGAGCAACGGTGAAGATGCGCACGGCCAACGTCTGGACAATCGAACGCGGCAGGGTAGTGCGGCATGTCGGCTATCCGAATGCGTCGGAGGCCCTCAAAGCCGCCGGGCTGTCGGATTAGGCGATGTCGCAGAAGAACGTCGAGGTGGTCAGGGCGTACAACGAGGCCTACAACGCTGGTGCCGACGCGTTTGCCAATTTCCTTAACGATTTCATGGCGGAAGAGGTCGAGATCGTCCCGGATGCGTCCCGCTTCCCTGACGCAAAGCCGTTTCGCGGTCGGGAGGAGTTTGGGCGCTACGTCGCCGGTATCGACGAGGATTGGGAGGGGGGCGGCAGCGCAGAAATCAAGGAGCTTCTTCCGGTGGGAGACGACCGGGTGGTTAGTCGGGTTGACTGGGGAGGCAAGGGCCGGGCCAGCGGCATCGACCTTCGCGCCAGCCTGAGTTCCGTCTTCACCGTCCGAGATGGGCAATTCACCAAGATCGAGTTCTTCTTCGACCACGCCCAGGCCCTCGAAGCCGTTGGGCTGCGAGGCGATGAAGCTTGAAGTCGCACCGCACAGCCGTACCCTTCGTCCCGGCCCCGATAGCTCAGCTGGACAGAGCGACTCCCTCCTAAGGAGTAGGCCCCAGGTTCGAATCCTGGTCGGGGCGTGCTCCGTATCTAGGTGCATGGTCCGCACCCTGATCGGAATCGCCGCGTTCCTGTCCTTCGTGCTCTCGGTCGTGCTCTTCTTCAGTGGCGAGGAGAACGACGGGATCTTCGTCGGCATCTGGGTGCCGTCGATCCTCGCCCTGGGAGCGTTCATCGCACCGCGCAACGCTGCCGAGAGCCGCCCCCACGATCGCCGATGAGCGCCCTCGGCATCTTTCTCTACGGGGTCGCGGTCGCCGCTCTGGTTGGGACGGCGCTGATGCTCGTGCTCTGGGGAATCGTCAACGAGCACCGTGACCGCCACAGCCCCGAGCAGGGCAAGGAGGTCTTTGGCGAGGACGCCGCTGCCTATGCCTCCCCGGAAGGCGAGCGACGCTGACGCTTCGCTACGAGGCCGAGTCGACCGCCGACGCCGCCGACGCCTGGGAGCTCCTTGCTCGCCCCGACCGCTGGCCCGAGTGGGCGCCGCACGTGCGCGGCGCCTGGGGGCTCGGCGACCCGGAGGTGACGGAAGGAGCCCGCGGGGCGGCGCGCCTGCTTGGGGTGGTGCCGGTGCCGGCGCGGGTGACCGACGTGAGCCCGGGCAGCTCCTGGAGCTGGCGGGTTGGAGGCGTAGACATCCACCACCTGGTCCGGCCGCGGCGGGCCGGCAGCGTGATTACGATGGAGATGCGGGCGCCGGCGCCGGTCGAGGCGCTACTGCGGGTCACCTATGGGCCGCTGGTCAACCGCCTGGTCAGGCGGCTGGCGCGGGTCGCGGAGTGCTGAGGCGGCGACGGCTCAGTACTCGGCCAGGACGGCCGAGCCAGGCCCGTCCTCCTTCGCCTCCCACAGCGCGGCGGCGGCACGAGCCATGAACTCCTCCGCCGGCTCAATCCCGTTCCAGATCGCGATGCCTGCACAGCAGGTGTAGCCGCCCGGCGTCGCGTCGGTCAAGCGGCGCAGCGCCTGTGGCGCGTAGCCCGAGCATTCTGGAAAGAGAACGGCAAAGCGCCTGCCGCCAAGCCGTGCGACCAGATCGCAGACGCGGACCGCCAGCCGCCACGCTTGCGCCGCCTCATGCAAGAGCTCGGCCCCCTCGACCGGTTCGCGGTCAATGTTTTCGAAGCCCGGGTGGTCGAGGTGCAAGAGGGCAATGCTGACCGGAAAGCCGTTGCGCTTCGAGCGAGCCAGCTCCCTGCGCAGCTCCTCATTCCAGGCGCGCTCGTTGGGTAGGCCGGTGAGCGGGTCGGTCTTCGCCATCGCCGCTTCGATGCCAGGTGAGTTTTCGGGTCGCGTTGCCATCTCGTGTGTCCGGCTTCGGTCGAAGCCCGACCCGGTGAGAATCGGCAATCTCGCCCTCTGGCTAAAGGGCTTGTCGAGGCGCTTGCGGCTAGTTGGCTTTGCGGCCGTTGCCGTTACCAAGCTGCGCCGGCCGGTTGGCGATCGGCTGGTAGGCGCGGCAGGGCTCGGCCCGCAGGCCCGGGCAGGGCGGCAACCCGGTCGGCACGCCGAGGCCCGGCACGACCGGCAGCAGCAGCCGCGAGCGCTTGTGCTTGGCAAATGCGACCGCGACCTTGGCCGTCCCGGCGGGCTCAGTCTCTGCAAATGACCAGACCGGCTGGTCGCCGTTGGGGGCCGAGATCACGACCCGGATGCGCGAGCCGGCCCTGTAGGCATGGCCCTCGTAGTAGAGCGGGATCGTGACCGGGACGAACCTGTCCGCGGGCAGCGGCCTCACGTCGCGCTTGCGGAGGCTGAGGACGGGCTCCAGCTTGGTGCTCTTGCGGCGATCGAGCTTGCGAACGTTGCCGCGCACCCATCCCCCCTGCACGAAGGTCTCCTTGCCGTCCGGCCGGATCTCGGAGATCGTCGCCTGAAGGTCGACGTTGCGACGTGACGAGCGCACCCAGACCTTCACGGCTCCGCCGCCGATGACGGTGGTGTTCGCGCTCAGGGGATTGGTCGAGTAGGAAAGCGCGGTCCCGTTCGGATGCTGGGTCCAGTTGTAGGCCGGCGTCTCCGTCCACAGGCCTCCCTGGCCAGAGCCCGTGTTGCCGCTGAAGTTGGTCAGCGGCCGGGCGTCCGCGTCCCAGGTGAACTCGTCCGCCCCGGAGCGAGCACGAGCCGGCGGGCTGTCGCGCAACCCCCCGCCGTCGGACAGATACCACGCGCGTGCGATCGTGCCGGGAATCGGCCAGCTGGAGAATGAGTGCTCATAGCCGGGCCTTGGCTGGCCGGGCCTGACGCCGCCGGCGCCGTTGTCGAACAGCACCCGCACCGACGGCAGCCTCTCGAAGGCCGCCAGAGCTCCCGCATAGGTGGGCTGCTGCTGGATCGGGTCGGTTGGCCACGGCACCCCCGGGATCCCCATCGCTACCTGCATGATCACCGGCCCCGCTCCCCGGATCGTCGCGCTGCGCACGGCGGGCGCCTGGCGGGCCACGTAGAGCTGCAGGAAGTCAAACCAGCGGTTGAAGGTCTCCGGGGCCAGCGCGTCGATGTGGGTCCCGTTGGTGAAGGTGAACCACTTGCGCTGTGTGCCGGTGAAGCGCCTGGCCAGCGTCGGGCAGTGGCCACCGGTCTGCTCGTCTTCCCACTGGCAGGCGAGGAAGGTCGGAACGTTGATCTTGTTGACGAAGGTGACCGGCGAGAGCGGATCGGCGACCTCGGGATCGTAATAGTTGTTCTCGCGGATCTTCCCGATCAGGTCGACCGCCTCCGGATGAAGGGCCTGGTTGTCCCTGCAGGTCGTGTCGCCCTCCTGGATCCTCTTGTAGGCCCAGGCCTGGCCGCTGCCCGGGCCGGCCGGCCTGCGCGTCCTCGACCCTGTCCTGCGCCCAGGGGAGGGCAAAGCCCGTGTTGAGGATGCCGCCCGGATAGAGGGTGGTCTGGGTGTTGTCGAGCACCGACAGCGGCGCGATCGCCGCCAGGCTGGGCGGGCGGGTCGCCGCGGTGAAGAGTTGGCTGATGCCCCCGTAGGAGATTCCCATCATCCCCACCTTGTGGTGCAGGGCCCACGGCTGGCGCGCGATCGTCTCGATCACGTCGTAGCCATCCAGCCCCTGGAGTGGCTCGAAGAAGTCGAAGGCTCCGCCCGAGCAGCCCGTGCCGCGCATGTTCACGTCGACGACGGTGAAGCCCATGATGTTGCCGACGGCGGCAAGGCCGCTCTCCGGCCCGGCCGGATCGGCGTAGCCGTAGCCGGAGTACTCGATCAGCACCGGGGTGGGTCCGGCCGCTGCCTCCGCGCTGGGCCGCACGCTGATCGCCAGCTTGGTGCCGTCGCGGGTGGTCAGATAGCTGTAGCCGCTGGAGGGAATCGACTGGTTGTAGACCGAGGTGCTCGGCGGCGCCGACCGCTTCGAGAGCACCGTCAACGGCCCGGACGCGGAGCCGTTGGGGGCGAGGCGTACGCGATAGCCGCTGCCTGGCTTGACTTCACGAAACAGCAGCCCCCCGAGCTCGTTCGCCCTGCCCGGAGTCCTTGACTCTGCCCGCGCCGTTGAGCAGATCCAGCTTCGCCCCCGGGTTCAGCCCGGTGACGTAGACCTGCTCGACGCTCCCGCGGGCGGTGTAGGGCGGCGGCGGCAGCTCGCAGCCGCAATCGAGGAGCCCAGCAGGCCGCAGGCCAAGGCGCTGCATCCCAGCGCAAAGCGCAGTCGCCACCCTCTCCCCAGAACCCTGCTCTCCACCAGAGCCACTTCCTACCACGCTTGCGCGCATGTCGCAACATCGCGAACAGGCGGCGGCGGTCTCGTTTCGATTATTGAGTACGGCGTCTGGTTGGAATGCCCGGCGCCGTCAATCGGACCGGTCGGGGCGCTCCGGGTAGAGCTCGTCGATCGTCACCAGCGCTCGGTAGGGCGCTCCTCCAGAAGCCTCGGAGATCGCCTCCTCCCCGCCGGCCAGGCGGTCGACGACGCTGAGCACGGCGGCGACCTTGAGCCCCTCCTCGCGCACCCTCTCGATCGCCTTCACCGTCGACCCACCGGTGGTGACCACGTCCTCGACCACCAGACAGCGGGTGCCGGGCTCCAGCAGCGGGCCCTCGATCCAGCGCTGAAGGCCGTGCTCCTTGCGCTCCTTGCGGACGAAGAACGCCCGCAGCCCCTCGCCCTGCGGGGCCGCCAGCGCAGCGCAGGCGACCGGGTCGGCGCCCATCGTCAGACCGCCCACCGCGGTCGCCCCGTGGGCTGCCGCCTCGGCGGCCACCAGCTCGCCGGCGGCGCGAAAGCAGGCGGGAAGCAGAAGCGCTCGCTTCGCGTCCACGTAGTACTCGGCGCTCTGCCCGCTGGACAGCGTCACCTCGCCGATCACCAGGGCGTGCTCGCGCAACTCCGCGAGCAGCGTCGCCGGGGCGGCCTTGGGGTCAAAGCTCATCACAGCGACTCGGCGAAGCCCTGGCGCCAGCTCGGATGGGCGGGCTGCCAGCCGAGCTCGCGCTTGGCCTTGGCGTTGGAGGCGCCGCGCAGCTGGGTGCCCATCACAGCCGCGGCCGGGCCGCCCAGCAGGCGGGCCAGAAATGTCGGCACCCGCAGCGGGGGCTTGGCGCCGACGGCCTGCGCAAAGACTGGCAGCCACTCGCGCGTCGGCGCCGGATCGTCGTCGACGACGTTGTAGATGCCGGAGGCGCCGCCCTGCACCGCGGCGACCGTGGCGTCGGCGGCGTCGTCGATGTGGATGAAGGAGAAGACGGCGCCGCCGCGGCCGACGATCGGAAAGCGGCGCGCTCGCACCTGGCGGGTGATCGACCCGTCGCGGTCGAAGTAGGTGCCGGGCCCGTAGAACTGCCCATAGCGCAGGACGAGGCCCTCCATGCCCTCCGCTCCCAGGGCTTCACGCTCGCTTTGAAGCGCCGCTTCCAGCCCACTCTTGAAGCGCCCGGGTGCGTCGCGGTAGGTCGGGGCATTCTCGTCCTTGACCCAGCCTCCCTCGGGCTCATAGACGAAGGCGATGCTCTGGGTGACGAAGCGGCGCGCGCCGACCTCGCGTCCCGCCGCGATCAGGTTGCGACCTCCCTCGACCCGCAGGCGGTTGGTCAGCTCATAGTCGATCGTCCGCATGTCGAAGTCCTCGGGCAGGCTGGTGAGCTGGGAGACGATCACCTCGGGCTCCGCCTTCTCGATCGCCGCGTTGACCGCCGCGGGGTCGAGAGCGTCACAGAGCGCAGCCTCGGCGCCGGCGGCCCTGATCCTTGCGGCGCTTTCCTTCTTGCGCGTCGTCCCGGTCACCCGGTGCCCCGCCGCGACCAGCTTCGGCACCAGCGCCCGCCCAATGGCGCCGCTCGCGCCAGCGACGAAGACCCTCATCTCGGGGCGTCGCCGGGAGGAGCGGCCTCGCGCAGCCGCTCCGCCTCGCGGGCCAGCCCAGCGGTCAGCAGCGCGACGAGGGCCAGCGCCACGGTGTCGAAGACGCCGCGGGCGTTGCTGCGGGCCTCGTCGGTGTCGAAGACGTGGTTCAGCGCGTGAAGGCCGAACCAGATCGCCCCCACCCAGAGCAGCGGCGCCCGCCAGGAGGGCCGGTTGACCGCCAGCAGCAGGCCGATGCCGGCGGCGGCGGTGAACGACCCGTTGTCGCCCACGTAGTGGGTGTTCTCGAGCCCGTAGCGGCCGACCTCGTCGAAGAAGGTGCCGGGGGCGATCAGGGCCAGCAGGCCCAGGGCGAGATTGACGACTCCCGCAAGCACGAGCGTCAGCCGCATCGTGGGCTCGGTCATCGCCCGCAGCCTACGTGAACCGAGGCCGCTGGATCAGTAGACGAAGACCGGCTCGCCGAAGGAGATCTTCTCGTAGATGTGAAGCGCGTCGGGGATCGGCACCCGCACGCAGCCGTGGCTGGCGGGGTAGGTCGCCGGCACCGAGGGGTAGCCGTGGATCGCGTAGCCGCCGACGAAGTAGCTCGAGTGGACCATCCCGTGCGAGTTGGTCCCCGGCTCACGCCGGTAAACCTCGAATCTGCCGGTCACGGTCGGGGTCGAGGACTTGCCGGTCGACACGTGGTAGGTCTCGACCGGGCGGCCCTTCTTGTTGATGAACACCAGCACCTGCTTGGAGATCGAGACCTCGAGGTGCTCGCCGGCGTTCTTGTGGCGCACGTTGAACCTGCCCTTGCCGGCGAAGACCCGCTTGACGATCCCCTTGCCGGCGTGCTGGTTTCGCCCCTTGCCATTCACCTTGCGGTAGGCGAGCACGGCGCGCTCGGCACGATCGCTCATGCAGGAGCCGCCGCCGGGGACGTAGCCGAGCTTGCTGAGACCGCGCTTGAAACCGCGCACCACCCTTCCGCACTGCCCGGCGCCGAGGCCGGGGAAGCTGACGCCGAACTTCTCGCGCTTTGACGCCGCCCCCTGCTGGCCGGCGCTCGCCTCGTGCACCGCCTGCACGGCGAAGCGGCCGCCGCGGCGGACCAGGAAGCGGGTGTCGAACTTGCCCTTATCGCCCGGCCCCTTGCGGACCTTGACGGTCTCGGTGCCGACCTGGCGCCCGTTGCGGAAGAACAGCAGGTCGACCCGCTCGCCGGCGACGAAGGGAGAGATCACGCCCCGTACCGGGACGCGGCTGAGGATCGTCGCCTTGCCGCCCCGAAGCTGGCCGACATGCAGCCCGATGCTGTTGGCCGGCGCCGGCGCCGCCTGCGCAAGCGTGGGAAGGAATCAGGGCCGCAAGGCAAGCGAGCAGGGCAACGAGGATCGGCGTGCGGCGACTCACGGGCCGTTAATTGTGCCTGATCGGGCGGCGGTGATCGAACTGTGGCGCCGCTGGTCGAACATCAGGCCACCAGACGGCGTCGCACGGCCCGCACCGGGATCACGAAAAGCGCGGCGCTGATCGCCAGCAGGACCGCGAGATGCAGAACGACGATCGGCCCGGGCCCGGTGGCCAGGCCCCGCGTCACCTCGACCAGGTGGTACAGCGGCGTGAGCCAGGCGATCACCTCGACCACTCCCGGCAGCTCGTCGAAGGGAAAGAAGATGCCCGAGAAGAGGAACATCGGCGTGATCCCGAGCGTGAAGTAGTAGCTGTAGAGATCGATGCGCGGGATCAGCGCGGTGAAGGTGTAGGCCATGGTCGAGAAGGCAAGCCCGCCGACCAGCACGGCGAGCGGGATCGCCAGCGCCCACCAGGAGTCGATCAGCCCGAACGCGGTGACCACGGTCAGGAAGACGGTGCCGTAGATCGCCGCCCTGAGCGAGCTCCAGGCGAGGTCGCCCGCGACCACGTCCTGGGCCTCGACCGGAGTCGAGAGGATCGCGTCGTAGAGGTGGTACTCGCGCATCCTGATGTAGACGTTGTAGGTGCACTCGAACGACGCCGACCACATCGTCGCTGATGCGATCAGCCCGGGAGCGATGAAGTCCTGGTAGGGCACCCCGTTGATCGAGGCGACGTAGGTGCCCAGCCCGTAGCCCATCGCGACGAGATAGAAGAGCGGGTCGATGAACTGGGGCGCCAGCGAGCCCTTCCACAGCTTCGAGAACACGCGGGCGTTTCGCATCGCGACGCTGGCCGCGTAGCGCGGCGCCGGAATCAGCTGCGAGCGCGCCGCCTCAGTCCTCACGCAGATGCCTCCCGGTGAGGTCGAGGAAGACCTGCTCGAGGTTCTCCGCCTCGTGCTCGCGGATCAGCTCTCCCGGCTCGCCCTCGGCGACGATCCTGCCCAGGTCCATGATCACCAGCCGGTCGCAGAGCCGCGCCGCCTCCTCCATGTAGTGGGTGGTGAGCAGCAGCGTCACGCCGCTGGTCCTTGAGCTCCTCCATCGCCCGCCAGACCGCCAGCCGCGCCTGCGGGTCGAGGCCGGTGGTCGGCTCGTCGAGGACGACGATGTCGGGCTCGTTGATCAGCGCCCGGGCGACCAGCAGCCGCCGCTTCATCCCGCCGGAGAGGCTCTCGATGCTGTCCCGCGCCCGCTCGGCGAGCTGGGTGAACTCGAGCAGTCGCTCGGCGCGGGGCAGCGCGTCGCCGCGAGCGACGCCGAAGTAGGACGCCTGCACGAGCAGGTTGTCGAGCACCTCGAACTCGCCGTCGAGGTTGGTCTCCTGGGGCACCACCCCGAGGTGCTCCTTGACCCCGCGCGGGTCCTCGGCGACGTCGAGGCCGAGCACCCGCAGCTCGCCGTCGCCGACCGTCGCCAGGCCGTAGATCATCTTCATCGTCGTCGTCTTGCCCGCCCCGTTGGGGCCGAGGAAGCCGAAGCAGGTTCCCGGCTCGACCGCGAAATCGATGCCGTCGACGGCGACGCGGCCGTCAAAGCTCTTGCGCAGGCCGCGCGCGACGACTGCCGGCTCGGCGCTCATGCCGTGAGCGCGAGGGCGAGCGAGTTGTTGATCGCGTGCAGGACGATCGGCGGGCCGAGGGAGCCGCTGCGCTCATAGAGCAGCGCCAGCACGAAGCCGAAGGCGATCAGCGGTGGCACCGCCGTCGGCCCGGTGGGCGCGTGCAGGGCGCCGAAGATCACGGCGCTGATCGCCGCCGCCCCGATCGTCGGCAGTCGCCGCCGCAGGCCGCCGAAGAGCATGCCGCGAAAAAAGATCTCCTCCGCGATCGGCGCCAGCACCGCGATCGTGAAGACGACCGCGACCGCCGCCACCGGGCCCGTGTCGAGGCCGAGGTCGCGGGCGATGTCCTCCTGCTCGGGGGGAGTGATCAGGCTCCCGTAGATCGCGACGAAGACGAAGTAGGCGAGGTAGGCGAGCGCCATCCAGCCGAACGCGGAGGGCTTGAAGCTGCGCAGGCCGAGCAGCGCAAGGGCCTTCGCCGCGTCCCACTTGCCGCCCTCGCCGGAGGCGATCCCGATCGAGACGATCACCAGCGAGCCGGCGAACAACGCCTGCGCCGCCAGCAGGGCGCCGGTGGAGTCGAGGTCGGGATCGAACGGCAGCACCAGCAATGGCGCGAACAGAGCCAGCAGCAGGCCCCCGAGCAGGCCGAGCATCGTGCGGCGCAGCTCCCAGTCGGCGTAGGGGAACCCGGCTGCGGTCCAGCTCGAGCCGGAGCCGGGAGGAGGTACCTGCGGGGCCGGCGGGGCCGGCTCCGGCGGAGAGGTCGGCGATGGCTCGGAAGCGGCCGGGGCGACCGAGGCGGCGGCGGGATGGCGGCCGAGCGCCTCCGCGGCTTCGCCGAAGATCTCGGCGCTGGTGGGTGCGGCGGTCCCTCCGTACTGGCTGTACCGGCGTTCCGGTCGCGGCGCCCCTGCGGCAACCGGCTGAACTGCCTCTGCCTCGGCCTCGCGCACGACGATCGTCTTCGCCGCCCGGTCGCCGAGCCGCTGGCGCCGGGGCGAGCGGTTGACGATCAGGTAGTCGACCCCGACCATCGCCAGCGGCAGGTCGACGAGCCGCAGCAGGTTGCGCACCGCCGCCGCCTGCCAGGTCACCTCCCCGCCCTCCAGCGGCAGCACCCGGATCCCGGTCGCGTTCTTGCCGATCGTCTGGCCCCAGCGCCACTCGCAGAAGGCGAAGTAGTTGAACCAGAGGCTGAGGATCACCAGGGCCAGCAGCCCGGCCACGGCTTCGTTGGAGACCAGCACGACGGGGTTGAAGAAGCTCAGGCCGACGATCCAGACCAGGCTGTCGAGCAGCGCCGCGCCGAGGCGGCGGGCAAAGGTCGCGTACTCGACCGGGCTCGAGCCGGCGGGGGCGGGGCTGGTGAACTCGGCTTCGCTCACAGCCTCTCCGCCACCTCCCCCAGCCCGGCAATGTCCCCGCTTCCGTCCTCGCGGTCGATCAGAAGAGCAGGGATGCCGGCAGCCCGCGCGCCCTCGAGGTCCTCCTCGCGGGTGTCGCCGACGTGCAGCGCCTCTCCCGGCTCACAGCCGGCGAGCGAAAGCGCCGGCTCGAAGATCGCCGGGTCCGGCTTTCGGGCCCCGGCCTCGGCCGAGGAGACGGCGCCGTCCAGGTGCTCGGCGAGCCCGCAGCGGTCGAGCACCGCGCCCAGGGAGCAGTCCCAGTTCGACACGCAGACCAGCTTCAGGCCGCGGGATCGCAGCCCCTCCAGCGCGGCAACCGCGTCGGGGTAGGGGTCAAAGCGGATCGAGTCGACCAGGGTCTCGACGCTCACCTCGACGTCGAGCTCGCGCGAGAGCAGCTCCGCGCAGCGGCGGCGCAGCTCGGCGAGCGACTCCGGGTCGCGGCCCTCGTGGCTGTGCTCCTTGTAGTAGGCCATCTCGGCGCGCACCGCAGGGACCAGGCGCCGGTCGTCAACGGAGTCGCCTAGCGCCGCGCGGAGCCCGACCCAGGGGGGCTCGAGCTCGACCATGGTGCCGAGCGCGTCGAGGAATATGGCCTTCGTGTCCGCCACCGAGGGGGCGATTCTCTCAGCCGCGCCCGGTCGGCCGACTCGGCGCGCAAGTGAAAAGATCGGGCGCTGATGTCCTTCTTGCTGGCCCAGGCGCAGGAGCAATCCTTCTGGAGCGAACACGGCGACGAGATCTCGGCCGCGGTCACGATCCTGATCTCGATCGTGATCGCCTTCCTCGTCGACCGGCTGGTGATCGGCCGCGGGACCCGGGTCGCGGCAGCGATGGCGGACGGCGGCGTCTCGCGCGCCGCCAACACCCGCCTGCGCCTGGTGCGGCGGCTGGTCTTTCTGCTCATCCTGCTGATCGGCGTCGCGCTGGCGCTGAGCCAGTTCCCGCAGATCAAGCGCCTGGCGACCGGGATCCTCGCCTCCAGCGCCGTGCTCGGGCTGGTGGTCGGCTTCGCGGCGCGGCAGTCGCTCGGCAACATGGTCGCCGGGGTGGTGCTGGCGATCTCGCAGCCGATCCGGATCGGCGACCGGGTCACCTTCGACGAGGTCACCGGGCGGGTCGACGACATCACCCTCACCTACACCTACCTCGACCCCGGCGACGGCCGGCTGGTCGTGATCCCGAACGAGAGCATGGTCAGCGGCATGATCTCCAACCACTCGACCGGCGACAGAGCGGCGCCGGTGACGGTCTCAGCCTGGGTTCCCGTCGACACCGACCTCGACCGCGCCGAGCAGGTGCTTAAGGGGATCGGCGCCGACACCGTCCACATCGCCGAGTGGACGCACGAGGGCCTGCGGCTCGAGGTCAAGGTGGCCACCGACGCCCACCGCACCAGGGTCGGCGACGAGGAGGCCGCCCTGCGTGACCGTGCCCAGGAGGCGCTGCAAGGCGCCGGTCTGCTTGCAGGAGACACGGCGAGCAGCTAGCGCCCGCCCAGTACCCTTTTTGCGATGACGCAGCGGCAGCGCAGGCGTCACCGTCGCGGCAGGAAGCGTTCGAAGCTTGCGGTGGCCCTGATGGTGGTCTTCTCGGTGATCACGGCGGCGACTCTTGCCGCCGGATCCTGGGTGGCCGGAGTCGCCAGCGAGGCGCCCGACCCCGACAACCTTAGGCCGGTGACGAAGGGGCAGAACTCGGTCATCTTCGCCGGCGACGGCAGCCGCCTCGGCTACATCCAGTCCGACCAGGCGCGCAAGCCGATCTCGATCAAGCAGGTGCCGACCGACCTGCAGTTCGCGACCGTCGCGATCGAGGACGAGCGCTTCTTCGACCACGAAGGCGTCGACGCCGAGGGTGGCCTGCGAGCGCTGGTGCGAAACATCGATGCCGGCAAGGTCGTCGAGGGCGGCTCGACGATCACGATGCAGTTGATGCGCAACCTCTACATCACCGACCCGAAGCGCAACCTCGAGCGCAAGGTCCAGGAAGCGGTGATGGCGGTCGAGTTCGAGAAGGACCACTCAAAGCGGGAGATCCTCCAGGCCTACCTCAACAACGCCTCCTACGGGACGATCGAGGGCCGCACCGCAGTCGGCGTGCAGGCGGCGTCGAAGACCTACTTCTCAAAGCCCGCCAAGAAGCTGACCCTGGAGCAGTCGGCGCTGCTGGCCGGCCTGCCGCAGGCGCCGTCGGAGTACAACCCGCTGCTCAACCCCGAGGGGGCCCGGGAGCGGCGCAACGAGGTGCTGCAGAAGATGGCCAAGCTCGGCTACATCTCGCGCGAGCGGGCGATCGAGGGCTACCAGGAGGATCTGCAGCTCAACCGCTCCGAGGAGTACAGCCGCATCCGCGAGCCCTACTTCTTCAGCTACGTCGAGAACAAGCTGATCGAGAAGTACGGGGTCAACACGGTTCGCAAGGGCGGGCTGAAGATCCACACGACGCTTGACCCCAACCTCCAGGAGGCGGCGCGGGAGGCGATCGAGGCCAACCTGCCCTACTCCACCGACCCGTCCTCGGCGGTGGTCTCGATCGACCCCGGCAACGGTGAGATCCTCGCCATGGCCTCGAGCGGCGACTACAACGCAAACCAGTACAACCTCGCCGCGCAGGGTCGCCGCCAGCCCGGGTCGGCGTTCAAGACCTTCGTCCTCACCGAGGCCATCGACCGCGGCGTCAATCCCTACAGCACCTACTACGAGTCAAAGCACCTCGAGCTCGACCTGCCCGAGTACGGGCACTGGTCGGTCTCCACCTCCGACAACGGCTACGCCGGCACGGTCAGCATCGCCCAGGCCACGGTGCTGTCCGACAACACGGTCTTCGCCCAGCTCGACCTCGACCTCGGGCCCGAGGCGGTCGCCCAGATGGCGCACGAGCTCGGCGTCACCTCGGAGCTCGACGGGATACCGGCGGAGGGCATCGGCGGCCTGCGGATCGGTGTCTCTCCGCTGGAGATGGCCAACGCAAACGCGACGCTCGCCTCGGGCGGGGTCAAGCACGACCCGATCGCGGTACGCAAGGTCGAGTTCCCCGACGGCCGCATCGACCGGCCCGAGAAGCCGGAGGGGGAGCGGGTGATCTCCGAGGCCGCCGCGTATGAGGTCACGAAGATCCTCAACGACAACATCACCGGCGGCACCGGCACCGCCGCCTACACCGGCTGCAGCGGCCAGGCGGGCAAGACCGGCACCACCGACGACTTCACCGACGCCTGGTTCGTCGGCTACCAGCCGAACCTCTCGACCGCGGTCTGGGTCGGCTATCCCGACGCGGCAATCTCGATGTCCAGCGTGCAGGGGATCACCGTCTTCGGCGGCACCTTCCCGGCCCAGATCTGGAACAGCTTCCACGTCAATGCCGGGGTGCCCTGCGAGTCGTTCGAGACACCCTCTGAGTCGGTCGACTGGTCGCCGTTCTTCGGCTCCTACAGCGCCAGCTCCTCGACCAGCGGCAGCGAGACCTACGACAGCAGCACGACCGGCGGCGACGAGGGCTACGACCCGGATCTCTACGCGCCGGGGGCGGGCCAGAAGCCGGCACCCTCGCCGAAGCCCGACCCCAGTCCGCAGCCGGACGCTGAGGCGGCGCCGGAGCCTGCGCCTCCCGCTCCCACTCCCGCTCCGGCCGCACCCCCGCCGCCCACCGGCGGGGTCGGCGACGCCTGACCGGCGACGCCCCCGGCTAGCGCGGAGTGACCGCAGGCGTCTCGCGCCGCGGCTCGGAAACCTCGGGCGGGGCCGGATCGCTCCAGCTCATCCCCGCCTTCGCCTCGCGGCGCCCGATCAGCGTCACCAGCCCGACGTAACAAAGCTCGGTCACCGTGAGCGCCGCCCGCACGGCGATCGCGATCGTTGCGCCGATCGCGAAGCTCTGGCCCGGCAGGGCCGCCTTCACCGCCCAGGCGAAGGCGGTGTCGCGAACGCCGAGACCGGCGGGAGCGACGAGGGTGACCAGCGCCGCGACGTAGCCGAAGGCCTGTGCCGAGCCGACCGTCGCGATCTCGCTGAAGGAGACGTCGAAGACCGAGCGGGCGACGAAGAAGACGCCCACTCCGCACACGGACCAGGTGATCGCGTAGTAGGCCAGCATCACGAGGATTCCGCGCAGGGGAATCGTCGCCGGCAGCGGGTCGCGCCCGAAGGCGCTGAGGAGACGGTTGGCGAGCGGCCCGAAGACGCGCGGGTGCAGCACGGTGATCGCCGCCGGGACGACGAGCAGTACCGCCCAGCGCCAGGGCTGGCCCTGCAGGTCGGGATGGCTGATCAGGAAGTAGCTGGCGATCCCGGTTGCCGCCGCCGCACCCAGCGCCTGCTCATAGACGATGCTGGCGAGGGTGAGCCGCCGCGGGACACCCGCGCGCTCGGAGAGCACGAGGCGGGCCAGGACGTAGAGCACGCTGCCGGGGACGTAGCGGGCGAGCATCGGCTGGCCCCAGGCGACCTGGGCGCGCAGCGGATCGAGGCGGTTGCCGAGAAAGCGCAGCAGCAGGTCCCAGCCGAGCGCGCTCATCAGATAGAAGAGCAGCAGGACCGCGAAGGCGGGCAGCAGCCAGATCAGGTCGAAGCGCACCCCCTCTTCCTTCAGCTCGCCCCACTGGTTGGCGACCGTGAGGACCAGGAAGCCGAAGATGATCAGCGCCAAGCCGGCCTGCAGCGCGATTCGGACCGCCCGCCGTCGCGGAGGCCGGCTGCCGACGTTGGCCCCGGCTTCGCCGATTCGGTGAAGTAGTGGGCGATCCACGCTGGCGAGGGTAACGCGATGTGGGGCGCTGCAAAGCCAGCGATCTCGAGGCAATCCGACCAGCCTGCTTTTCGCGCCCCGTCAAACTAGGCCGGTGGGCGAGTTCGACCTCATAGCGGCGCTGCGCTCCCGTCTTCCCCAGGAAGGTGGTCGCCTTCTGCTCGGCAGCGGCGACGACGCAGCCGTGACCTCACCGGAGGGGGTCACCGCGACCTCCGTCGACGCGATCGTCGAGGGAGTCCACTTCCGCCGCCCGCAGAGCTCGCCGGAGGCGATCGGGCGCCGTGCGCTGGCAACCGCCCTCTCCGACCTCGCGGCGATGGGCGCCGCGCCCGGTGAGGCCTACGTCGTCCTCGGCGTCCCCGAGGACCTCGACGAGGCCGGCTGCCTGGCTTTGCTCGCGGGGCTGGAGGCGGTCGCGACCGAAACCGAGACCCAGCTCGCCGGTGGCGACATCACGCGATCCGGGGTCCTGTTCGTCGCCGTAACCGTCGTCGGGTACGGCCCTGACAGCAAAGGCCTCGTGACCCGCGGCGGCGCCGGGCAGGGAGACGTGGTCGCGGTCACCGGCGAGCTGGGCGGGGCGGCGGCGGGGCTGCTGCTGCTCGAACGCGGAACCCCGACGCAGCTGCCGGAGGAGATCGCCGCGCGGCTGGTCGCGCGCCAGCTGTCGCCGCGGGCCCGCCTCGCGGAGGGGAGCGCCCTGGCGGCGAGCGGGGCCAGCGCGATGATCGACATCAGCGACGGCCTCGGGGCCGACGCCGGCCACATCGCCGCCGAGAGCGGCGTGGGACTGGACATCGATATGAGCTCCGTGCCCCTGGCGCCCGGGCTGGAGGAGGCCGCGCTGGCGCTTGGAGAGGATCCGCTGGAGCTGGCGGCGGGCGAAGGCGAGGACTACGAGCTTCTTGCCTGCCTGCCGGAGGGATCCCTCGAGGCCGCCCGCGCGGCTGTCGCGGGTCTGGGCGGCTCGCTGACGGTCATCGGCCGCTGCGTCGATGAAGGGACGGGGGTGAGGCTCAGTGCTGCCAGCGGGCGCGAGCTGCGAGTGCGGGGCTTTGACCAGCTGCCCTAGCGTTCTCGGAGCTGGCCTGCTCGCCCTCCCTGGCGAGGAAGGCCCGTACTCCCGGCCGCTCCAGCATCGCCTCCGCCACCAGCACCGGCTCCATCCGGTAGTGCCCCGTTTGGATCAGAGCTTTGAGCTGTCTAGGTGACATTCTCCGTGTCATTCCGTCGCGAATTCCATTTCGCCGACCACCGATACCCGTATCGGCATAGGCCCAGGGGGTCATAAGTTCTCGGTACTAGAACTTGTGTCCAGGCACGGGGCGCGAGGGCGGGCCGCCGAGTGAGCCGGGCCCGGCGTGAGCTCCGGCCGGCCTGCCTACGGGGCCTTGCGCACCCAGGGCCGGGCGCCGCGCGATCAGCTCCACGATCGCGATCAGACAGCCGCCGAAGAGGCTGAGCGCGAGCGCGAGGGGCAGGCCTATCTGTCCACCGGTGACCATCAGCAGCATCTGCCACGGCACCTCCCAGCCGACGCCGAGGCTGGCACCGAGATAGCCGATCGCGACCACCGGGACGACCAGCCCGAGCGCCGCAACCAAGGCCGCCGGCACCACCTGGCGCCGCAGCTCCGGCGTCGCCGCTGCAAGCCACAGGTGGGCGCTGGGAACGAGCAGCAGCGCCAGGTAGGGGTTGACCAGCCAGACGGCTGTGCAGGAGGCGAAGATGACGAGGCCGATCGCCGGGGTGAGCGCATCGCCTGGCGGCGCTGGGCCGAGCCGCTGGCCCGCGACCAGGGCGGCGACGAATGCCGCCGCCAGCGCGACCAGCGCCAGCGCCGGGCCGATGCCGAAGGGATGGCTCTGGGGGTCGAATGGAAACGGCGGCCCCGGGACGAGACCGAGCAGCGAGAACAGGTAGGCGAGCAGCAGCACCGCCAGCAGCGGGACCGAGCGGCCGAGGGCCCAGAGCAGCGATCGCGCCACCGGCTCGCCGCCGCGCGAGGCGCGCGCGAGCCCGTCGACGCTGACCAGGCCCAGGGGCACGAGCAGCGCGATGGCGAGTAGGCCCAGCGCCCAGCCCGGCAGCAGCTTCCCGGCCAGCGGCAGGTAGGCGTCAGGCCCCTGATCGGGCGGCTCCGGCGCCGCGTCGAGAGCGAAGACCAGGGACAGGGTCGCGCGCCCGAAGCCGGCCAGGGCGCCGGGGTCCAGCGAGTCGAGGCTGTCATCGGACTCGCTCAGCGGACGGTCGCCCGCGGAGGAGATCCCGATCGCCCCGAGCCCACGCTCGATCAGCACCGCCTGCTCCTGCAGGCCGCTGGGCACCGCGAGGCCGAACAGGCTCGGGAAGGTGCGCAGCTCCAGGGCGCTGCCGCCGAGCTCCGAGGAGACCGCGGCCCGGGCGCTCTCCAGGAGCTGGATCGAGGCGCTCTGCGGCCCGCTTGACCAGGGGACGACGAAAGGCTTGCGTCCCAGCCCGGAGCCCGGCTGTGAGAGCACGATCATGGCCTCCGGGGGGCTCTCCCGCATCGAGTCGGCGAGCACCTTCGCTCCCGCCGCCCCGGCAGTCGAGCCGTCGGTGGAGGCGAAGACCAGCGTCTTGGTGTGCGGGGCGCCGTCGAAGTTGGAGGCCAGCTCCAGCAGCGCGCCGGTCGCGGCGCCGCTGGAGACAGCGCAGGTGCCGCCGTCGCAATCGCGCGGCGCCATGATCACGATGCTGTCGTCGGTGAGCCCGGGGAGGACCAGGGTCACGTTTCGCATCTGCACCTCTGAGCCGTCGAACTCGGCGGAGAAGCTCTGCTCGCTGACCGCGCCTCCCTGGATCGCCCGCAGGCGCTCGGCGACGAAGTCGGCCGCGGCCGAGCCACCGTCGCTGCCCGGCTCGCGGCTGGGCGCCAGCTCGAGCAGCTGGCGGTCGATTGCGGCGGCCCGCCCCCCGTCGAAGGCGTCGGCGGCGACGTCGCTGCGCAACGGCTCGGGCCGGGAGACGACCGAGAACATCAGCACGATTGCGGCGGCGAGCGCCGCCAGCAGGCCGAGTCTGTAGAGGCGTAGCTCGAGCATTGGCCGGGGTGTGCAGGGAAGCAAATCCCGGCCATCGGGCGCGGACCCGGAGCGCCGGCTGGTCGTAGCCTTTCCGCCTCGCGAGCGGCGCCCCCTAACCTCTTTCCATGGCCACAGATTCGGCGCGCATACTGCTCGTCGACGACGAGCACGCTGTGCAGACCCTGCTCACCTATCCCCTTCGCAGGGACGGGTACGAGGTGATCGCGGCGCATGACGGCCAGGAGGCGCTGCGGCGTTTCTCCGAGCAGCGGTTCGACCTCGTGGTGCTCGACCTGATGCTGCCGAAGCTGGACGGGATCGAGGTCTGCCGGCGGATGCGGTCCCGCAGCCAGGTCCCGATAATCATGCTCACCGCCAAGGGCGATGAGATCGACAAGGTGGTCGGCCTCGAGATGGGCGCCGACGACTACATCACCAAGCCCTTCTCG
The DNA here is from genome assembly GCA_963724905.1 of uncultured Solirubrobacterales bacterium. GTDB lineage: Bacteria > Actinomycetota > Thermoleophilia > Solirubrobacterales > 70-9 > Mayfieldus. Next base: position 571,307 of record CAVRWD010000003.1, on the reverse strand, counting down.
ATGCGGGAGTTCCGCAGCCGCGTGAAGGCGGCCCTGCGGCGCTCGCGGATGCCAGGGTCCCAGGAGGCGGTGGCCGAGCCGATCTCAAGCGGCGACCTGCACATCGACTTCGAGCGCCGCGCCGTCAACGTGCGCGAGGAGCCGGTCCGCCTGACCTACGTTGAGTTCGAGATCCTCGCCGCGCTCGCTCGCGCCCCGGGCCGCGTGCTCTCCCGCGAGACGCTGCTCGAGCACGTCTGGGGCGACTCCGACTACCGCGACCAGCGCACGGTCGACGTCCACATCCGCCACCTGCGGGAGAAGATCGAGCGCGAGTCGCGCAGCCCCGAGTACCTGCTCACCGTGCGCGGAGTCGGCTACCGGTTCCGCGAGGACGCTTGAACTGGCAGCGCCTCAACACGGTCCGCAACCGGCTGCTGCTGATGTTCTTCGGCATCACGGCTTCCGCGGTCGGATTCGTCTACCTCTATGTGGTCCCGCAGCTGGAGTCGAGCCTTACCTCGGAGAAGCTCTCGCTGATCGAGGAGAGCGGCATCCGCCAGGGGCCCCGCCTGCTGCGAGCCCAGCGCGAGGGGCTCCCACAGCCCGAGCTCGCGGCGCTGCTGCGCCGGGTCTCGCTGGCGACCGACTCGCGGGTGACGCTGCTTGGCGTTCGCGATGCCGGAGGCGATCCGGCTCCGGCCTTCGTGATCGGCGACTCGCAATCCCAGTCGAGCCCGGTCAGCTCCCGCTTCGATGTTGCCGCCGGCGCGGCCGACGGCCAGACGCGCGCCGGCACCGGCGTGATCGCCGGCACCCGCAGCGCCGAGGTCGCACTGCCGCTGCCTGCCTCGGACCCGGTCTGGATCGCGGTCTTCTCGCAGCCGCTCGAGGAGGTGAGCGACAACGTGGCGCTGATCAAGCGCCAGATCCTGATCGCCGGCGCGATCGCCCTCGCGCTCTCGCTGCTGGCCGGATTCTGGGCGGCACGGGCGATCTCGCGCCGGCTCAGCCGCCTCGATCAGGCCGCCCGGCGGGTGGCCCAGGGGCATTTCGAGCCGATCCCGGTCGACTCCTCCGACGAGCTCGGCCAGCTCGCCCGCACCTTCAATGAGATGCAGCGGCGCCTCGCCGAGCTCGACAGCGCTCGCAAGCAGTTCATCGCCAACGCCTCGCACGAGCTGCGCACGCCGATCTTCTCCCTCGGAGGCTTCGTCGAGCTGCTCGACGAGGAGGAGCCCGATCCCGAGGCGAGGGCGGAGTTCGTGCGCACGATGCGCGAGCAGATCGACCGCTTGACCAAGCTGACCACCGATCTGCTCGACCTGTCGAAGCTCGACGCGGGGGCGATGGAGATCGCCGCGCGCCCCGTCGACCTCGCCGAGCTGGCGTCGGAGGTTGCGCGTGAGTTCGGCCCCGCGGCCGAGGGCCACGGCTCGCGCCTGGAGGTGCGAACGCCTGGCCAAAGGGCGCTCGCCGACGCAGATCCAGATCGGGTACAGCAGATCATCCGTATCCTTCTTGACAACGCCCTCGGGCACACCCCCGAGGGCGTCAAGGTGACTGTGACCGTTACCCACAACAGCGGCAGGGCGGAGTTGATCGTCTCCGACGAGGGCGGCCCCGGGATCGAGCCCGGGCGCTCAGGCACGCATCTTCGAGCGCTTCTTCACGGTCGACTCGGCCAGCGGCTCGGGCCTCGGCCTGGCCATCGCCCGCGAGCTCGCGCAGCGGATGCGAGGGCCGCCTCGACGTCGTCTCCAGCCGTGGCTTCACCGGCTTCATCCTCGAGCTGCCCGCCGCTCGCCCCATGCGGACCGCTGCGGCGCCGGCGCCCGACGAGACCCCGAGCGAGGCCCCCGCGTGAGCCCAGATCGCCACGCGCCGCGCGCCTCTGCGCCTCGCCGCGCTGGCCCTCTCGGCCGCAGCGCTGCTCGCCGGGTGCAGCAGCGACGATGACGGCTCAGGCACGGCCACGGTCACGACGACGACCGAGCAGTCGGCCCCGAAGGAAGTCGTCGTTCAGACGGCTACCGATGGCTTCAACCCGGTGCAGATCTACGAGCGCGCGGCCCCGGGCGTCGTGACCGTGCTCTCGGTGTTCGAGAACGGCGAGGTCACCCTCGGCGACCAGTCCGCCGGCCAGGGCTCGGGGTTCATCCTCAACGAAGAGGGTGAGGTGATCACCAACGCCCACGTGGTCAGCCAGGGAGAGGGGGGCCAGCTGGCCGAAGCCGACGAGGTCTACGTCGAGTTCGCGGATCGCAACCGCGTCGAGGCCGAAGTCCTCGGCGTCGACCCCTTCGCCGACGTGGCGCTGCTGAAGATCGACCCCGCAGAGCTCGACCTGGTCCCGCTCGGGCTCGGCGACGACGCGGCGCTGGCTGTGGGAGAGCCGGTGGCGGCGATCGGAAGCCCGTTCGGCGAGCAGCAGTCGCTGACGATCGGGATCGTGTCCGCCAAGGAGCGCTCGGTGCGCTCGCTGACCCAGTTTCAGATCGAGAACTCGATCCAGACCGATACTGCGATCAACCCCGGCAACTCGGGCGGCCCGCTGCTCAACTCAGACGCCGAGGTGGTGGGGATAAACCAGCAGATCGAGACCCGCTCGAACGCCAACGCGGGAGTCGGGTTCGCGGTCCCGATCTCCGGCATCAGGCGCTCGATCGAGGACCTGCGCGAGGACGGCGAGGTCGAGTACGCCTACATGGGGGTGGAGAGCCAGGCCCTCTACCCGCAGCTCTCCGAGCGCCTCGACCTTGACACCGAGTACGGCGCCCTGATCTCGCGCGTGGTGCCTGGCGGCCCGGCCGACGACGGAGGACTTCGGGGCGCCGACGACTCGATCCGCTTCCAGGCCACCCCGGTGCGCACCGGCGGCGACGTGATCCTCTCCCTCGACGGCCAGGAAGTGATCGAGCCCAGCGACCTCTCGAGGTTCGTCTCACAAAAGCGCCCCGACGACGAGGTGACCCTGGAGATCATCCGCGACGGGGACCGCGAGACCCTCGAAGTGACCCTCGGCGAGCGCCCGACCAGCGGCTAGCCGCCCGGTCCTGCGTCCATGATGCGGGCCCGATGAACGCGGTCTCGCCCACCGACCTCTGCTCGCAGCTCGCGCTGGCGCTGCGCGAGGAGATCGTCGGCGATCTGGGGGCCCATCGAGGCCGCGCTCACGTCGGCGCCGACGGGGGGCGGGGAGAGGGCGGCGACGTCACCTTCGCGATCGACGAGCGCGCCGAGTCGCTGATGGAGGAGTTCCTCGCCGAGCGGGCGCCCGAGGTCGCCTTCTACTCCGAGGACCGCGGCATGGTCAGCCCGGCCGGCAAGGACCCGTCGCTGGTGCTGATCGTCGACCCGATCGACGGCACGCGGCCGGCGCTGGCGGGGTTCGAGGCGGCCTGCGTCTCGGTCGCGGCGGCGCCTCTGGACGGCGAGCCGACGATGGGCGACGTGAGCGCCGGCTGCATCGTCGAGATCAAGAGCGGCGCGCGCTTCTCCGCCGAGCGCGGCGGCGGCCTCGAGCCGGCGCCGTCGCTCTCGGCCAACACCCAACTCGAGCGCATGTTCTGGGCCTACGGCCTGCGCGGCCGTCCGATGCGCCAGACCGCCGAGGTGCTGGCGGAGCTCATCGACACCTCCTCGGTCGGAGGCGGGACCTTCGACCTCGGATCGGCCACCTACGACATGACCCGGATCGCGACCGGCCAGCTCGACGCCTACATCGAGCCGGGGCCGCGGATGGTCGCCGACCTGCCGGGGATGCGGGCCGAGTTCGAGCGGGTCGGGGGAGGGGCGGTGCTCAACAACTCTCCCTACGACCTGGCCGCCGCGGCGATCTGCCTGCAGGAGGCCGGGGCCGTCGTCAGCGACGCATACGGACAGCCCCTTGACGCGCGGCCGCTACTCGGCTCCGGGGCCGACTTTCAGATCTCCTGCATCGCGGCGGCAAACTCGCGAGCTTCATGCGAAGATCTCCGCCGCGATCGAGGCGGGAATTGAACGTCTGGCCTCGCTTTCAGGCTTATCGGGCTGAGTAGGGCAAATCGTCGACGGAAACGGGGTAGGGCTTGCTGCAGGAAGTCGCGCTCGGAGACAAGTCGCTGTCGGACTACACGCACCTCGTCGGCCGTGAGCTGACGGAGACGATCCGCGAGCTGGCGGAGCCGCTGAACGGCCGCCGCGTGCTGCACGTGAGCGCCACCGCCTTCGGAGGCGGCGTCTCGGAGATCCTCTACACGCTGGTGCCGCTGATGCGAAACGTCGGCCTCGACGCCCACTGGCAGGTGATCATGGGGAAGGAGGAGTTCTTCAACGCCACCAAGCTGCTTCACAACTCGCTGCAGGGCGACGAGAACACCCTCAGCGAGGAGCAGTGGGAGCTCTTCGACGAGGTCAACCAGCTCAACGGGCGGGCGATCAACGAGGACTGGGACGTGGTCATCGTCCACGACCCGCAGCCGGTCGGGATGCGAGCGGTCGCCGAAGGGCACGCGAAGCGCTGGATCTGGCGCTGCCACATCGACCTCTCAGAGCCCAACCCGGCCCCGATCGAGCGCCTGCTCCCGTTCATCCGCGAGTACGACGCCACCGTCTGGCACCTGCAGCAGTACGTGCCCGACGGCCTCGACGGCACAGCCGGCGACGGCGTGCGGCTGGTGCCCCCCGCGATCGACCCTCTGTCGCCGAAGAACATGGCGCTCTCGCCCGAGGACGCGGCCTTCGTCTGCAACCAGTTCGGGATCGACGTCGACCGCCCGCTGATGTGCCAGGTGTCGCGCTTTGACCCCTGGAAGGACCCGATCGGGGTGATCGACGCCTACCGCGAGGTGACCCGCGAGATGCCCGACGTGCAGCTGGCCCTGGTCGGATCGATGGCGACCGACGACCCGGAGGGCTGGGAGTTCTTCCAGAAGACCTTCGAGTACGCGGACTCCGACCCCGACATCAAAATCCTCAACAACCTCAACAACGTCGGCGCGATCGAGGTAAACGCGTTCCAGTCGCAGGCCGACGTGGTGCTGCAGAAGTCGATCCGCGAGGGCTTCGGCCTCACGGTGACCGAGGCGCTGTGGAAGGTGCGCCCGACGATCGGGGGCAATGTCGGCGGGATCCCGCTGCAGATCACCGACGGGGAGAGCGGCTACCTGGTCGACTCGCCGCAGGAGGCGGCCCAGCGCAGCCTCGAGATCCTCGGCGACCCTGCGCTGGGCAAGTTCCTCGGCCGCAAGGGCAAGGAGCACACCCGCGCCCATTTCCTCACCCCGCGCCTGCTGCGCGACTGGCTGCAGCTGTTCACCGACCTCGAGGTCTGAGGGCCGCCTCAGACTCGGCCGGGCGGAGCCGGGTACCCTGGCTGCGATGCCCGATCTGGGGCCCCTGACGATCGTCTCCAACCGCGGCCCCGCCCAGTTCGAGCTCGACGAGCACGGCGAGCGGACGCTGAGCAGCGGCGGAGGCGGCCTGGTTACCGCGCTCTCGGGCCTGGTCTCCCACCGCAGCGCGCTCTGGATCGCCTCGGCGATGACCGACGAGGACGTCGCCGTCTCTGAGGAGAGCGACGGGCCGGTCGAGGTCGAGGTCGAGGGGGTCGAGTACCGGCTCTGCCTGGTGGAGAGCGACCCCGATGCCTACGACCGCTTCTACAACGTGATCGCCAACCCGATCATCTGGTTCATCCAGCACTACCTCTGGGACCTCTCCAACGCTCCCGACATCCGCCAGGAGGAGCTCGACGCCTGGGAGTTCGGCTACAAGGCGGTCAACGAGGACATCGCCGGGGCGGTCCTGCGCCAGATCCGCGACGAGTCGGAGCCGCTGGTGATGCTGCACGACTACCACCTCTACACGGCGCCTGGTGTGATCCGAGCCGAGCGGCCGGATGCCTTCCTCCACCACTTCGTCCACATCCCCTGGTCGCAGCCCGACAGCTGGCGGGTGCTGCCCGGGCGCTGGCGCGAGGAGATCTTCCGCGGCATGCTCGCCAACGACATCATCGGCTTTCACACCCGCTCCTCCTGCCGCAACTTCCTTCAAGGCTGCCAGGAGCTGCTCGAGCTCGACGTCAGCTACGGCGACCTCAGCGTCAGCCACCCCGGGGGTGAGACATGGGTCCGCGCCTACCCGCTCGCCGTCGATGCCGCCCGCCTCGAGCGCGCCGCGGCCTCCGACGAAGTCGCCGAAGCCGAGAAGGAGGTGCTGGCGCGCCGCCGCGAGCACCTGATCATCCGCGTCGACCGCGCCGACCTATCGAAGAACGTGCTTCGCGGCTTCACCGCCTTCGACACCTTCCTCGCCCAGCACCCGGAGTTCCGCGAGCGGGTCACATTCGTCGCCCACCTGCAGCCCTCGCGCCAGGACGTCCCCGAGTACCAGGAGTACCTGGAGCGGATCGAGGCGCTGGTCGCGATCGTCAACCACCGTCACGGGACCACCGACTGGATGCCGATCGACCTGCGCATCTACGAGAACTTCAACGACGCGGTCGCCCGCTACAAGCACTTCGACCTGCTGATGGTCAACTCGATCTTCGACGGGATGAACCTGGTCGCCAAGGAGGCGCCGGCAGTCAGCACCCGCGACGGTGTGCTGATGCTGTCGGAGAACACCGGCTCACACGAGGAGCTCGCCGACTGCGCGCTGTCGGTCAACCCCTTCGACATCCAGGAGCAGGCCGACACGATCTACCGGGCGCTGACCATGGACCCCGAAGAGCGCCGGGTCCGCGCCCAGCGCCTGCGCGAGATCATCTTCTCCCGCGACCCCGGCGACTGGGTCGACGAGCAGATCGCCGACATCCGCCAGAAGCGCGAAGAGCGCGCCGCGGTGGGCTAGCGGCGGCTAGCAGCGGGTAACGAGCGATCCATGCCTGAGGAAGAGAAGCTCGACGTTGAGGGAGCGATCGAGGCGATCAACGCCGCGCTGCGGCTGCAGTACCGATCGGCGCTTCAGTACACGCTCGCCTCGGGGAGCCTCTTCGGCTTCGAGTACCAGAGCCTCGGCGACCAGCTCTGGGACTACGGCCGCGCCGAGCTCGACGACGCCCGCATGCTGGTCGAGAAGGTCGTCGCGCTGGGCGGCGATCCGGAGACCGAGGTCGCCGAGCTGCAGTGGACGGGCAAGCCCGACGACGCCGTGCAGTGGCTGATCGAGACCGAGGAGGAAGCGGTCGACACCCTGCAGGCGGCGATCGAGCCGACCGGGCGCGAGGGACGCTCGGAGGCGCTCGAGCACACCCTCGAGCACGTGATCATGCGCAAGCAGGCCCAGGTCGACTTCCTTCTGCGCGCTCGCCGCACCTCATAGGCCGAACTCGGGAGGCGGCGGAGCCGTCGGCGTCGGTGCCGATGGAGGTGCAGGAACTACAGGTGCGGGAACGGGTACCGGGGTTGACGCGGGCGGCGTTTCGGGTCGCGGCCGATCTGGGGCGCCCTTCGGTGGCTTGCTCAGTTTGGGGCGGCGCTCCTGGGGACGGGCGGGCTCTCTCCCCTCGGCGAGCCGGGGTCCGGGCGTAGCTCTGCCCTGACCCGCGTTCGGCGCCCACTCCGTCGGTCCTCGGAGCCTGCGCCCCGCCCGGCTGGCGCGGACGGAGCCTTGGCTGGCGGGCCCTGCCGGGGCAGCCCGATGTCGGGGTCAAGCGGCGGCGGGTCGGGCGGCCGAAACAGGCCCGGAGCGAGCTTGGCGATGACAGCACAGGCGAGGATCGCCGCCGCCAGGCGGCCCGCGCTCTGCCACCTGATCCGCCGCCACACGCATCCCTAAGGGCTTGGCCCCGACATCTCGCCGGATCATTGCGGCGGCTTCGCCCCCAGACACGCGCGCCCCGCTATCCTCGGCCACCGCCGATGGCCCACGAAACACGCGAATACGAGCTGATCCTGCTGATCGACCCCGGGCTCGAGGACAGCGCCCGCGACAGCCTCGCCGACGAGGTCCGCAAGCGGATCGAATCCGACGGCAATCTCAAGCACGCCGACAGCTGGGGGCTGCGCAAGCTCGCCTACGAGATCGAGCAGCGCACCGAGGCCGACTATCGCTGGCTGCGATTCGAGGCGCAGCCGCCGCTGCTCGAAGCGCTCGACCACAACCTGAAAATCGCCGACGGCGTGCTGCGCTTTCGCATCTTCAAGGTGACCCGCGCTCGCCGGTGATCGCGCCGCCCAGCGCAGGCGCGCCGGCACCGGCCGCGGCAAGTCGCGAGGAGCCGGCCGCCTAGCCGGAGGGACGCCTGCGCGCCACGGCTGCAACGGTCGCGCTGGCGGGTCTCCTGGTCGCCCTACCCGCGGCGGCCGCAGCTGCGCCGCCGCTGCGCAGCTGCGACATCGGCACCGCCCGTCCCTACCGCTGCGGGCACATCGACGTACCGGCGGTCCGCGCCGACCCCGGCGCCGGGACGCAGAAGATCCGCTTCGCAGTCCGCCCGCGCGGCGAGCGCGGCAAACCATCGCTGGGAGCGATCGTGATGGTCGAGGGCGGCCCCGGTTTCGCGAGCACCAACTTCGACACCGCGAAATCCGTCGGCGCCGTGTTCGCTCCACTCCTGCGCCGACGCGAGCTGGTGCTGATCGACCAGCGGGGCACCGGCGGCTCTGACGCCCTCCTCTGCGGAGCCCTGCAGAAGGAACGGACCCCGCTTCAACTCGCGACCGCCGAATGCGCCAACCAGCTCGGCCCCCGCGCCGCCGGCTTCACGAGCGCCGAGTCGGCGGCCGACATCGAGGCCGTGCGCCAGGCGCTAGGGCTACGCAACGTCGTCCTCTATGGAGACTCCTACGGGACGCTGCTCGAGCAGGCCTACGCGGTCCGCTACGGCGCCAACCTCGACGGCCTCATCCTCTCCTCCGCCTACCCGGCGGACGACCCGTTCTGGCGCACCCTCTATCCGGCCGGGGTGCGGGCGCTGCGGCTTCAGTGCGACCGCGATCCCAACTGCTACGGCAATGGTGCCGCCCGCTTCCGCGAGGTCCTGCGCCGCTTCCTCGGCACGGGTGCCCGGGCAGACCACCTGCTCGAGTTCCTGCTCGACAACGGCGGCACCTGGGCGCCCTACTCCTACAGAAACCTCAACCGCGCAACCGCCGCCTTCCTGGGAGGGGACAAGCGACCGCTGCTGAGACTGATCGCACCCGACCCTCCAGGGCACGGCGACACCGGCTACTACTCGGCGGGGATGGCGGAGGCTGTGGAGTGCAACGACTACCCCGTCCTCTGGGACCGGGCCGCGCCGCTCGCGCAGCGGGTGCAGCAGCTCAACGCGGCGATCCAGGCCTTCCCGCACCGGCGCATGTTTGCCCCGCTGACCGTTCGCGAGTGGATGTACCAGCAGGGGCTCGACCTCGTCCACAGCTGCCTGGGCTGGCCGTCGCCCACCACGCCGATGGAAGCGCCGGTGCCGACTGGGGCGTCAATGCCGGCTGGCTTGCGCACCCTCGTCCTCGCCGGCGAGTACGACGACATCACCAGCGTCGCCGAAGCGAGACAGGTCGCAGCACGCTTTCCCTCCGCGCGACTGGCGATCGTCCGGGCCCGCGGGCACGCGTCGGAGCTCTACTTCCCCTTCAGCTCGCCTGCCACGCCCCGGATCAGGCGCTTCGTCCGCGGCCTCTGAGGCCTAGGACAGAACCTCGCCGAGCCTGTCGAGCATCTTCTGCTCCCCCTCGCTCACACGCTCCGCCTTGAAGCCCATGAAGCCGCCTTCTTTGGCCGCGTCGGCGGAGCGCTGGGCGGCGGTCAGCAGCCACTGACGAAAGCTCGCCGCCTCCTCCGGCGTCGCCTTCTCACCCAGCAGGGAGTTGACGGCGCGCAGTTCCTCGAGGATCTCCTCCCCGGCCATCGCTCCCTTCGGCTTGAAGTCGCCGAGCGGGCTCTGGCGCTGCTGCGCCTTCTCGGTCGCACCCTTGGCCGCCTCGGCAACCAGCTCGGGCTGATCGCCCGTTCCCGCGGCTTCGGTCACCGCCTTGAAGGCCGCCGCCGACTCCTTGATCACCTCGATCGGACCGCCGGGATCGGCGAGGGTGATCGCCATCCCCGCAACCAGCGGCGCGCGCTCGAGGCGAGCCCACTCCTCCTCGGTGAAATCGGACTTTGTCGTCATCGGCGCTCCTCGGGTCGGCGGCCCACGGCCAGGCCTTTCCGGCAAACTTACCGAGACGCCGCTCCGGCCCGCAACGTGCGCCGTTTTCCCCCGCTCGGGGGAGGAAACCGCCGAGAGGCAACTTAGACTGCTGTCTCTGAACAACTGAAAAGAGGAGTGAAGACTTTGGCCGCCACAAACATCAACACGGTCGTGATCACTGGGAACCTGACCCGCGACCCCGAGCTTCGGAGCACCCCCGGCGGCACCGCGGTCTGCAAGCTGCGTGTCGCCGTCAACAGCCGCCGCAAGGATGGCCAGAGCGGCGAGTGGATCGACAAGCCCAACTACTTCGACGTCACCGTCTGGGGAGCGCAGGGCGAGAACTGCGCCCAGTACCTCTCCAAGGGGCGCCCCGTTGCCGTCGACGGCCGCCTCGACTGGCGCGAGTGGGAGTCCCAGGACGGAAGCAAGCGCCAGGCGGTGGAGATCATCGCCAACTCGGTGCAGTTCCTCGGCTCCCGCGACGGGGGCGGCAACGGGAACGGCTTCCAGGCCCAATCCGACGTCCCCGCCGACACCTCCGACTTCGAGGGAGCGGGAGTGGGCGCCGGCAAGCAGGAAGACGACATCCCCTTCTAGGCCCCAAGGCCTGAATACGACTTACGAGGACCCCCGCGCGGGGTCCTCGTAGGTTCAGGGATCGGCTAGCATTGCTGCGCGTTACTCGCCCGGCCGGTGCCGGGCGAATTTGCGCTCAGACCAATGGCAAAGCAAAGAGGCGACACAGGATCGAGGCAGCGTCGGAGGGGTCCGTCGGACCGCTTCCGGCCGCGCAAGTACACGCGCATAAACGTCGAGGAGATCGACTACAAGGACCTGAACCTGCTGCGCCGCTTCATCTCCGACAAGGGCAAGTCCCGCTCCCGGCGCGTGACCGGGCTCTCCCGCAAGCACCAGAAGCAGCTGTCGCTGGCGGTAAAGCGGGCGCGCGAGGTCGCGCTGCTTCCCTACGTCGGCGAGCGCTAGGCCGGCTGTGGCCCAGGCGATCCTGCTTCAGGACGTCGAGAACCTCGGCGCCCGGGGCGAGGCGGTCGAGGTCTCGCCCGGCTATCTGCGCAACTACCTGCTCCCACGAAAGCTCGCCCAGGCGGCGACCAAGGGCGCGCTGGAGGATGCGCTGCGGCGCCGCGAGACGGAAGAGCGCGCCGAGCGAGAGAGCGCCGAGCGGGCCCAGGAGACGGCAGCGCTGCTGTCCAAGACCGTGCTCACGATCAACCATCGCGCGGGAGAGGACGGCAAGCTCTTCGGCTCGGTGACCTCGAAGGAGATCGCGGAAGGGATCCGCGACGCCCGCGACCTGAAGGTCGACCGGCGCAAGATCAAGCTCGAGTCGCCGATCCACGAGACCGGCACCTACATGGTCGAGATCGAGGTCTCCCCCGGGGTCACCGCCAGCGTCAAGACGATCGTCGCGGACGAGAAGTAGCCGGCGCCCGTCCCGGGCTTTTCTCCTCATTTGCTCAATCGCCCCTCACGGTGTGGGGGAGGCTCTGATTTCTTAGCTCTTCGGGCCGTGGCGGGATGAATCCGCCGCCGCGCTGCCTTTACTGAGTCAGATGCCGCAGCCGCCTCAAACCGCAAACGTCCCGCCCCAGAACCTCGAGGCCGAGCGCGCCGTGCTGGGCGCGATGCTGGTCTCCGAGTCAGCCGTCTCGCCGGTCATCGACGAGGTAAAGCTCAAGGCCGAGGACTTCTACCTCGACCGCCACCGGCTGGTCTTTGCCTGTCTCTTTGAGCTCTACGGCAAGTCGAGCGCCACCGACGAGCTCTCGGTGACCGAGGCGCTGAAGAGCCGCGGGGAGCTCGGCAAAGCGGGCGAGCGCCACTACATCTCCGAGCTGGCGGCCAACGTCGCGGCGGTCGGCAACGCCGCTCACCACGCCCGCATCGTGCAGGAGAACTCGCTGTTGCGGCGCCTGCTCGGCGCAGGCCAGCGGATCCAGGAGTGGGTGCGGGAGCGCGGCGGCGAGCCGCGCCAGCTCGCCGAGGATGCCGAGCGCCTCCTCTTCGAGGTTGCCCACGAGGAGCAGGCCAGCGACTTCCGGCGCATCGACGAGATCCTCCACGACGAGGTCGACCGGCTGGAGAAGCTCTCCACCGGCGAGGCGGAGCTGACCGGCACCCCGTCCGGCTTTCGTGACATCGACGGCATCACCGGCGGCTTTCAGCCCGGCAACCTGATCGTGATCGCGGCCCGCCCGGCGATGGGGAAGAGCGCCTGGGTCGCGAACATCGCCGAGAACGTCGCCGTGAAGGAGAAGCGTCCGGTCGCCTTCTTCTCGCTGGAGATGTCGGAGGTGGAGCTCGCCCAGCGCTTCATCGCCGGGCGGGCGCGGATCGCGGGCGACAAGCTGCGCAAGGGCAAGGTCAAGAACGAGTGGCCGAGGGTGATCCGGGCCGCGAACGAGCTCGAGTCGGCGCCGCTCTGGTTCGACGACTCCTCAGACCTCGGGATCCTCGACCTGCGCGCGAAGGCGCGGCGGCTGCACGCCCAGGCGCAGCCCGAGGGCGGCCTCGGCCTGGTGATCGTCGACTACCTGCAGCTGATGCGCGCCGACGATCCGCGCGCCGGCCGCGTCGAGCAGGTCGGCCAGATGAGCCGTGGGCTGAAGATCCTCGCCCGCGAGCTCGACGTCCCGGTGATCGCGATCTCCCAGCTCTCCCGGGCCCCCGAGCAGCGCCACCCGCCGCGCCCGCAGCTCTCCGACCTGCGCGAGTCGGGCCAGATCGAGCAGGACGCCGACCTGGTCGCCTTCCTCTACCGCGAGGACGCCTACGGCCAGCGCGACCCCGACTACGAGCCCACCGGGCTCGCCGAGGTGATCATCGCCAAGCATCGAAACGGCCCCGTCGGCGTCAAGCGGCTCGTCTTCCTCGATCGCTTCCCGAAGTTCGCCGACTACAGCGGCCAGGACCAGCCGATCGAGCAGCCCTCCGGGGCAGAGCCGCCTGGAGGGCACGGCGGCCGAGGGGCCGAGCTTCTAGATGGCGCGCGCCGCCGACCTGCGAGACGACGTCGAGCGCGCCTGCCCGCTCGGCGTCTGCGACGGGTCGGGGTGGATCCTCGGGCCCGAGGACGTCGCCCGGGCCTGCGAGTGCCGCGAGCGACCGGCTGCGGCGGGCGCGCAGCCGCGGCATCGCCTCGGTGATCCCGGCCAAGTACCGCGGCGTCTCCTTCGAGCGCCCGCCGGTGAGCGACATGAGCCGGAATATGCAGCTCCGGGGAGTTGTCGGAGATGTCCAGCGTTTCGTCGACAAGCTCGACGAGACACATCGCGGCTGGCCGGGGCTTGTGGTTCATGGGCGACACCGGCACCGGCAAGACGACGCTCGCGATGCTGGTCTCCAAGACCGCCCTCGCCGATGGGCACGCCGTGGCGATCTACTCCCTGCCGAAGCTGCTGGCGCGGATCCGCCGCACCTACGACGCGGCGCCCGGGCAGGACTCATACCTGGCGCTGTTCGAGCAGCTGACCTCGGTCGACCTGCTGCACATCGACGACCTCGGGGCCGAGAAGCGCACCGACTGGGTGCTGGAGCAGCTCTACGCCCTGATCAACGAGCGCTACGAGTCGCAGCGCTCGATCCTCGTCACCACCAACCTCGACCAGGCGGCGCTGGAGGAGCAGATCGGCTCGCGGACCGTCTCGCGCCTGGTCGAGATCTGCGGCGACCCGCTGCCGCTCTTCGGCGAGGACCGCCGGATCAGCGTCGGCGGCGCCTGAGCGCCGCTGCGCCGCGGCGTCCGCGCAGCGCTCATAATTCCCCCGCCATGCCAGGACTGGTCATAGTCGGCGCCCAGTGGGGCGACGAGGGCAAGGGGAAGGTCACCGACCTTCTCGCCGAGCGCGCGCAGGTGATCGTGCGCTTTCAGGGCGGCAACAACGCCGGCCACACGATCATCCGCGACGGCGAGACCTTCAAGTTCCACCTCGTCCCCTCGGGGATCCTCTATCCGGAGAAGCTCTGCGTGATCGGCAACGGGGTCGTGCTCGACCCGAAGGTGCTGCTTGGCGAGCTGGAGGAGCTGCGGCGCCGCAAGGTGAACGTCGGCGGACTGCGGATCTCGGCCAACGCCCACCTGATCATGCCCTACCACGTGATGCTCGACACCGCGGGTGAGGCGAAGCTGGGCAAGCTGTCGATCGGGACCACGCGGCGCGGGATCGGACCCTGCTACGCGGACAAGGCGTCGCGGCTCGGGATCCGGGTCCAGGACCTGCTCGACGAGAAGATCCTGCGCAAGAAGATCATGGCGGCGATGGAGCCCAAGCGGCTCTCGCTGCGCCCGCACGAGAAGGACCCCGGCCTCGACCTGCACACGATGACCGAGGAGTACAGCGCCTACGGACACCGCCTGGAGCCGTACATCGCCGACACCGCGCACCTCTGCTGGGAGGCTCTGGACTCCGGCGAGACCGTGATCCTCGAGGGAGCCCAGGGCACGCTCCTGGACCTCGACCACGGCACCTATCCCTTCGTCACCTCCTCCAACCCGGTCGCTGGAGCGGCCTGCGTGGGTGCGGGGGTCGGGCCCGCCGACATCGACGAGGTCTGGGGCGTGGCGAAGGCCTACGCGACCCGGGTCGGCGCCGGGCCGTTCCCGACCGAGCTGGAGGACGAGACGGGGCGCCTGATGCTGGAGCGCGGACACGAGTTCGGGACCACGACCGGGCGCGAGCGGCGCTGTGGCTGGCTCGACCTTGTGGCGCTGCGCTATGCGGTGCGGCTGAACCGGATGACCGCGCTGGCGATCACCAAGCTCGACGTTCTCGCCGGCTTCGACACCCTGCGGGTCGCGACCAGCTATCGCTCCAGCGAAGGCGCGGCGCTGGATGAGTTCCCCTACCACCAGTCGATCCTGCACGGCGCCGAGGCCGAGTACGAGGAGCTGCCCGGCTTCAAGGGCGAGATCGGCGAGTGCCGCAGCGAAGCCGATCTGCCGCCGCAGGCGCGCGACTACCTCGCCTTCGTGAGCGAGTTCGTCGACGTCCCGGTGCGCCTGGTCGGGGTCGGCCCGGACCGCGAGCAGGTCGTCTGGATGGGCGAGCGGCCGGCGCTGAAAGCGGCCTAGTTGCGCCGATCGTGGCGGATCACCAGCTGGCCGGGCGGGATCGCCCCCACCTCTTCCTGCCGGTGCTCGCCGCGCTGCAGCATCCGGATCCCGAGAATCGCCGATCCGAGAATCGCTGCTAGGCCGAGACTGAGCTGCACGCTGAGCAATCCCTCGCGGGTCCAGTAGACGTCGCGCAGGTCGAGCAGCAGCGCCGCCTCGTCGAAGGTGAGGCCGATCCCGATCCCCATCGGTATCGCCAGCTGGTCCTCGACCGTCTCGTTCTGGGTCAGGAGCGCGGCGATCCCCGACCCAAAGCCGATCAGGATCCCGGGAACGAAGTGATGGATGTGCTGGCCACCGATGACCGTGTTGCCGACCGGCCACCAGCCGCTGCGAATGCCGAAGGTCGACAGGCGCATGAACCCGAATGCGCCCAGGAACCCGGAGAGCAGGTTGAACAGGACCGTCTCAGAGCGCGGGGCGGCCGTGTATCCCTCAAGGGCCACCCCGACCGTGTCCCGTGCGGCTGCCGGCGCTGCCCCGAGGGCGCCCTCGGCTTCGTCGCTGCGTGCGGTGCGCCTGCCCAGCATGCGGGCGAACTGGCCCGCCACCACGGTGCCTGCGCTGGCAAGGGCAAGCGCCGCGAGACCGGCGGTGACGTGCTCGGAGTGCCGCCATCGCCAGCGAGCCCTCGCGCGAGCGCGGCGACTGAGCCGCGTGGGCAGCCGCGGCGATCCGATGATTCCCGCCTTCATTGGGCGAATTCTATGAATGCCTGCGCTTCAGAACTCGGAATTTCGGCATCCCGGGCGCCCATGGCAGCCGGGGGCGAAAATAGAATTTCGGTCGATGAGGAGGATCTTTGCGCCGACTTACGCGGGCATGAGCGCCGCCCGACATCTGGTCTGGTACGTCAACTACCAGATCAGTTGCAGGGAAAACGTCCGCTAGGGGCGTTCCCGCTCATTCGCCGGGTGAAGCGCCGGGCATGTCCCCGCCCATCGCGTGAACGCCGCCGTCGACGTGCAGAATCTCACCCGTGACGCCGCGCGCCAGGTCGGAGAGCAGGAAGGTCGCGGCGGAGGCGACGGATGAGGCGTCCTCGACGTCCCAACCCAGAGGCGCCCGCCGCAGCCACTGGTCGGCCAGGGCTTTGAAGTCGTAGACCTGGGTGGAGGCGGCGGTCTTCAGTGGGCCCGCGGCGATCAGGTTGACCCTCACGGCGCGCGGTCCGAGGTCCCGGGCCAGATAGCGCGCCACAGACTCAAGGGCGGCCTTGGAAACACCCATCCAGTCATAGGAGGGCCAGGCCTGGCCGGAGTCGAGATCGAGGCCAACGATGCTGCCCTGTCCGTCGCGCTCGAGCAGCGGAAGTAGGGCCTCGGCGAGCGCCTTTAGCGAGTAGGCACTCACCTCGAAGGCTTTGGTGGCGCTCTCCAGCGGCGTGGCGAGAAAGTCGCCGCTGATCGCATCGTCGGGAGCGAATGCGATCGAGTGCACCGCGCCGTCGAGGCCTCCCCAGCGCCTCTCCAACTCCTCACTCAGGTCGGCGAGATCGTCGGGGCTGGTGACGTCGAGCTCGAGGACATCCGGCGTCTGGGACAACTCGGTTGCCGCCCGCTCGGTGATCCGGCGAGCGCGGCCAAAGCTGGTTAGAACGATCTCCGCGCCATGGTCCTGAGCCTCCTTTGCGATTGCGAATGCGATGCTCCTGTGGTCGAGGACACCGGTAATGAGGATGCGCTTGCCGTCGAGGATCATGGGAGTGTCCCGCCTCTGAGCGCCCAGGCAAGTCGCTCACGGGTCTGGGAGGGCTCGATCACCTCGTCGACGCCGCCCGCACCGCTTGCGGCCGCGATCCCGAACTCGGCCCCAGGCCAGGCGTAGACGGCATCGGCCCCCAGGATCTTGGAGTTCATCGTGATCCCGGCGCCGCGATGAGACTGACGCAGCACCACGGTGGGTCGCGGGACCGACGCGTCCGCGAAAGCCCGGACCAGCGATGCTCCGTGCCTGACGATGCCCAAAGCCTCCCGATCTTCGCTGGGCATGAACCCCGGCGTGTCGACAAGGACGACCAGCGGCAGGCCGATCTGGTTGCAGGATTCGACGAACCGGGAGCCCTTGTCGGCCGCGTAGGCGTCGAGCAGTCCTCCCAGCACGCGCGGCTGGTTGGCGATCAGGCCTACCCGCCGGCCCTCGATCCGGGCCAGCGCCGTGACCATGTTCTTCGCCCAGTCTGCATCGAGCTCGAGCACGCTCCCCGTGTCGGAGATTGCCCGGACCATGTCGCGCATGTCGTAGGCGCCGCGCGCCCCTTTGGGAATCAGGGCAGATGGGTCAAGTATCGGAGGCGGGGCCGGGGCGGCTAGACGCTCTCGAGCGCCGGCTGGCCGTCGGGGCCCTCGATCACGCAGCCGCGTGACGGTGGCGCCGCTTCTCGGAGATATCGCCTTCCACCCCATCTGCAGGACCTTCGCCTATTCATGCTCGGCACCTGCCGTCATACCTTGAGGCGGCTCCTTGTCTGGTATTCATCTCGCACAGCACTTCCGCTGCCGGATCTGACTAGTCGCTCTTGCGTTTCTCCTTAGCAGCGCCTGCCGCGCGCCGAACACGACGGGTTTCGTCGGCAGCTACCAAGGCGGCCTCCTTTGCCTGGACCGCCTCTGTCTTGGTGGTCAGATGCTCGAGCCGCGAATGCTTGGCTCGTTCCTCAATCACCTTCTCTGTCTGCGCAGCAGAGTTCTTTGCAGCGTTACGACGTTGACTTGCGCGTCGGGCCGCTGATGTCTTCGTGGATTGACGTCGTTTCTGAGCCTCTTCGCGCTTCTGCTTCGTGGTGCTGGCCGCCTTCTTGCGCTGTCGCGCGGCCGCCCGCTTTTGCTTGTTGGCTAGCTGATCGGCACGCTGGGAGCGCAGCTCGGCTTCCGCTCGCAGATTGAGGCCCCGCGCTTTCTCGTCGGCTGCCTCGCGACGGAGCTCTGCATCGCCTTGAAGATCTGGATCACCCAGCAAGACGCCTGCCAACTGGCGGGTGCGGGCGTCCGCTCGATCGACACGCAGCTTCACCGCAGTGACTGAACCCCTGTCACCGCCAAGGGCAAGCAGGCTGTCGATCGGCAGCCGAATCAGTCTCAAGGAACCTTCTAGTGTGACTCTGGAAAGGTCGCGCAACATCAACTGTTCTCCTTAGGATCGATTGCCTCAGCCTCGGTCTCTGCACGCCGGGCTTCCCCGTTCAGACGTGCGGCGGCAGCCTTCTCGGCCTCTCGCTCCTGCTCCGCCCGGCGCTCAATTTGCTCGGCCTCGGACACGAGGCTTTCCTTCTGCTTCTCCGCCGCAGCTATCTCCTGCGCTGAGCGCTCCTCGGCGACCTTTTCGGTCTGGCGACGGTCGCGCTCGGCAACTTCTTCACCGGCTTGCTCCTTCAACTCGTTCTCAAGCAGCTCTCGCTCGGCTTTCGTCTCGGCCTTTTCTCGTTCTAGCTCAGCTTCGGCCTCTTGTTGCCGCGCCTCGCCGGCTCGTTCCCGGGCCTCCTGCTCGGCGTCAACTTGAGTTTGTTGAAGGCGGCCCTCGCGAGCGAGCTCTTGGTCGTCGATGACGGTGCCGGCGGCCTCCTTGGCGCGCCCGGCGATCTTGCCGACGAGTCCGCCGCTAGTTCGCTCTGGTGTGTCGTGACTTGTCATTGAAGTTCTTCCTTCGGTAGGTGTTGGTCGGCCGTCGCCCGCCCTTCGAGGCGACGTCACCGGCGGTGTCGCGGGCTGAGCGGATCCCTTCCCGCTCAGCCCGCCCCACTGCGCTTCGCCTAGTGACGACCGTTCGTGTCGTCGGTGTAGGGCTCGCGCGATCCGGACTTCGCCAGCCCGCGGCTGATGAAGTACGCGCCGGCGACAATCGCTACGTAGAGCCACGCCTGACGGGCGATGAACTCATCGGTGCCGCTCGTGTCCCCGCCATTGATGACGGCGGCGCTCACGAGGATGCCCACGATCACTGCCGCCATGGCCCAGAACTCGGTCGTCTTGAAAGCCTGCTTGGTCTCAGTCGCAAAGCGACGGACGAGGCCGACCTGTGGGCCAGCCTGCGGTGTGACCCCGCGTGAGGCTTCGGTTGTTCCTGCTTCCATTCTTTGTTCTCCTTAACTCAGAGTTACTCGCGAAATGGTTGAAGTGCCTTTTTGGCACTTCACCCCTTTTCTTCATGCCAAGAAGGCGGGATGCGCCGC
Organism: uncultured Solirubrobacterales bacterium; assembly: GCA_963724905.1. Taxonomy (GTDB): domain Bacteria; phylum Actinomycetota; class Thermoleophilia; order Solirubrobacterales; family 70-9; genus Mayfieldus. Next base: position 551,909 of record CAVRWD010000003.1, on the reverse strand, counting down.
GAGAGGCGACACAAGACCGCCTGACTTCCTTGCTACCCGGGGTGGGGCCCCTCAGACAAATGGATGTCGTGCGGAATGGTGCTTGGCGGGGCGTTTAGGCGGCGCCTCGGACGCAGATGACGAGATCTGATTCAGTCGTCAATAATGGCTGTATGGGAACTCCGCGCGAGGAGCGGCTGGCCGGAAACGAGGCGATGTTTCGCACCGCGAATGAGCGTATGGCGGAATGGGAAGAGCACCGCATCAACGAAGCCGAGGAGCTCTACTTCTGCGAGTGCGCGGACGACGACTGCCGCGAGAAGGTGAGCCTGCGTAAAGCGGATTACGAGAAGGTTCGGTCCGACTCACGCCATTTCCTGATCGTGCTTGGCCACGAAATTCCGGACATCGAAACCGTGATCGAGAAGCATGAGGGCTGGGCGGTCATTGAGAAGAACCCAGAGGTGGCCGAGACCGTGGAATCACTGGATACCCGCCAGCCCTGAGCTGCATCCCGCGTGGGCGACACGCAGCGCCGGCGATTCCGTATTCCAGAGCGATGGGCCGTGAAGGACTCGAACCTTCAACCTTGAGATTAAGAGGCTGACCCAGGTGTTGCGGTCGCTTGCGGCTCTTCGCACTTGTTCGGCATCAGAACAAGGATTCACGCCTTCGACCACCTCCAGCATTTTCGGCTGTTCCAGGGTGCTGTGTTGCCCACCCGTTGCCCACGTGGCGGATTCGAATCGGCGGCCCGACATGCCTCTCCGAGCGCCGCGCGGTTTCGGCCTTCCTCCGCCCGCATGGAGCGCTGTCGTGGGGGATGATGCAGGCGCAATGAGCGACGGAGCTCCAGCCGAGAATCGCCGCGTGCTCGTCGTCGGCGGGGGTGTCGCGGGGATCGAGGCTCTGCTCGCGCTCCATGACCTCGCCGGAAACCGGGCCTCAGTGACCCTGATCGCGCCTGAGCCCGACTTCCTCTACAAGCCGCTGCTCGTAGAGGAGCCGTTCGACCTTGGCCCGGCCGAGCGCCATGAGCTCGCGCCACTGGCTGCCGAGACGGGAGCCCGGTTCGTGCAGCGCGCCGTGAGCGCGGTGCGGCCTGAAGACCATCTGGTCGAGCTCGACGACGGCTCAACGGTGGAGTACGACTACCTGGTCGTCTGCGTCGGCGGCCGGTACAAGGCCGCACTCGAGGGAGCGACCACGTTCCCCTCAGGGCCGGAGCCGTTCAGTGCCGATGAGCTACTCGATCGAGCCGAGGAAAAGGATCACCCCGTGGCCTTCGTCGTCCCGGCGGGCGTTACCTGGTCGCTGCCGCTGTATGAGATCGCCCTGATGACCCAGCGTCGCGCCGTCGAACGGCGCGTCGACGTGAAGATCGCCATCATTACGCCCGAGTCCGCTCCCCTGGCGATATTCGGGGTCGCCGCGAGCACGGCCGTTGGGGAGATGCTCCGCGGGCGAGGGATCGAGTTCTTCTCGAGTTCCACGGTCCGCGAGCTGGCCGAGGAGGGAATCAAGCTGGCCCCCGGAGATCGGGCGCTCGGCCCATCGGAGACTGTGGCCCTGCCGGTCATGGAGGGGCCTGCCATCGACGGGCTGCCGGCCGACGAAGGGGGGTTCATCCCGGTCGATGATCACGCCAGGGTCAAGGAAGTGGAGGACGTCTATGCAGCGGGCGACGGGACGAACTTTCCGATCAAGCAGGGTGGCCTGGGCACCCAGCAGGCCGACGCCGCAGTCGAGCACATCGCGCACCGGCTCGGCGCGAGTGGGACCGCCGAGCCGTTCAGGCCGGTCCTGCGCGGCAAGCTTCTGACCGGCGACGTGTCGGTGAACCTGCGCACCGACGTGGCGGGAGGTGGAGGCGAGGGCGAGGCCTCCCTGGACTGCCTCTGGTGGCCGCCGCACAAGATCAGCGCTCGCTATCTGGCACCGTTTCTCTACCACGGAGACGTCGATGCCGAGCCCGAGCCTCCACGCGACTCGCTCGAAGTGGAGGTCGCCCTGCCGCAGGAATGGCACGAGCAGCCGATGGCGCTCGATCCACATCACACAACGCAGATCGACTGAGCTCGCACCCAATCAGGTCGCGAGCGGCGTGGCGATCGCGAGATAGACGGCGATCGAGAGCAGATCCTGGATCACGGTCGCCAGCGGGCCCGACCCAAACGCCGGGTCGGCACCGAGGCGCTGGAAGAGCGCAGGCAGCGCCATCGCCACCAGCGTCGCGATCGAGCAGCTCGCAAACAGCGCCAGCGCCACCGCTGCAGCCACGCCGCTGTCTCCCCAGCCGAGCAGGGCAAACGGAACGAAGGCGGCCCCGACTACGAGGCCCGTGATCACGCCGGTGACAAGCTCGCGGAAGGCGATCCCGCGGACGGTCACCCCAACCGAGAGGCCGCGGATCAGGACCGCCTCGGTTTGGGTGCCGACCGCGTCGGCCATGTAGACCACCGCCGGCACGAAGAAAGCCAGCAGGACCTTCTTGTCGAGCTGCTCCTCGAAGGCTCCGACGAGCAACGCCGAGGCCATCGCCCCTATCAGGCCGAGAAGGAGCCATGGCAGCCGGTGGTAGAGGCGGCGGATCACGGACTCCTCGGCGGCGCTGCGCGCGCGGCTGGTGCCGGCGAGATAGCCGCCTATCCGGGCGAGATCCTCGTCGTGCTCGGTGAGCAGCACGGTCAGCATCCGATCCGGAGGAATCAAACCTTCGAAGCGATTCTCCGAATCGACCACGGCGATGCTGGCCTCGCCCCTCCGACACATGAGCCAGGCGGCGACCTCCTGGTCCTCTCCGGGCTCAACGACCGGTGGGTCGGCATCCATCAGGGCGGCGATCCCGGTTTGCCGGTCTGCCGCCAGAAGCGCCTCGATCGAGACGATGCCGGCAAGACTTTCGCCGTCCAGCACCGCCACGTCGACCGCCGACTCGAATGAGGTCCCGACCATCGCGTCGCGCACCTCCCCGACCGACTGCCCCGGCTTCGCGGTCGGCACCTGCGCGGTGGCGTGCTCGGCGGCAATGTCGAGCAACTCGTCCCGGCCGCCGCCTCGCCGGGGCGCACCGTTGCCAGGGCGGCTGGCGCGGGGGGTAGCCACACGCCGAGGCTATACGCCGAGTGCCGCGCTCAGGGCGAGCATGGCCCCGGCGCCCAGGACGATTCCGAGAATCGCCTTGGCCGGGCCGTCGCGCAGGGCGCCGGGAAGAAGCTCAACGACCACCAACGCCAGCATGGCCCCAGCGGCGAAGCCGAATGAGAACGGCAGCAGCGGCTCGATCTCCTCGACCAAAAGGAAGGCGATCGCCGCCCCGAATGGCTGTGGTGCGCTGGTCGCGACCGCCGCCCAAAACTGGCGCGACCGGGAGTAGCCCGCGGCCGCCATCGGGATCGCGACGCTTGTTCCCTCGGGAATGTTCTGCACGGCGATCGCGACGATCACGAACAGGCTCAGACCTGCGGTTTCCGACGCGTAGGCCGTGCCGATCGCGAAACCCTCGGGCAGGCTGTGGACCAAGAGCACAACGAAGACCAGGATCGAGGTCCTGACATCGGCGCGACGGGCCCGCTCCACATGGTGGTGACGCGGGTTAAGGGCGCGCCGTGCAACCAAGAGGAACAGGCCCCCAGCAGCAACCCCCAACCCGACGGACCCAACGGAGCCCTCGTCGAGCCCGGGCAGGAGCAGCCCCGCCACCGAGGCGACACTCATCGTCCCGGCCGCGATCCCAAGCAACAGGGGGCGGAGCGCCGCCGCGCGCGGACCGAGCAAGAACACGGGTATGGCTCCAAGACCCGTGGCGAGCGCGGTCCCTGATGCGGCGAGTAACAAAGTCAGCAAGCCTGCTGCCGCCGCGCGAGCATCGAGGGCACGGCGGTCAGGCTACTGCCCGTCGAGCCGTCTCCGGCCTCTCTCCCAGCCAAAGGGCACCAACCGACACCAAAAGCGTTGCGCGCGGCTTCCCTGCACTGCCGCCAAGTTCTCTCAACGAACGTGACGGTGTGGGTTCCCACCTGCGGTGGTAGGTTCGCCAATCCGGCCTCTCGGAAACCCCGCAAGGGACGAAGGATTGGAAAAGCGCAGCACGGAACCGACGCAGCGCAGGGAGTTGCTCATCTCGAAGGGCTGGGTGCAGGGCGCGCTCCTCGTCTTTCTCGTCGGGTTTTTCATCCTCGGCCTCCTCGCCTATCGCACCTACGTCGCGAAGCCGCCGGTGCCCACCAAGGTCGTCGACCTCTCGGGTGAGGTCCTCTACACCTCCGACGACGTGTCGGAGGGCCAGAAGGTCTTCCTCCACAACGGCCTGATGGAGTACGGCTCCGTCTTCGGCCACGGCGCCTACCTCGGCCCCGACTTCACCGCTGACTACCTCCGCCGCTCCTCCGACCTCGTCATCGAGTCCTACGGCGGCAGCGAGTCCGACGCGGCCGCACGCAAGACGATCGAGGACTTCCGCACCAACACCTACGACGAGGACGCCCGCACGGTGACGGTCACCGCCGCCCAGGCCGACGCCTTCCGCGAGCTCGAGACCCACTACAGCGACTTCTTCTCCGAGCCGACGAGCAAGAACGGCCTCCGCCCCGACGCGATCACCGACCCCGAGGACCTCCACCAGCTGACCGCGTTCTTCGCCTGGACCGCCTGGGCCGGCTCCACCGAGCGCCCCGGCCACAACTACACCTACACGAACAACTGGCCCCCAGAGCCGCGCGTCGACAACAAACCGACCGCCAACGTGATCGTCTGGTCCGTCGCCTCACTGATCGCGCTGCTCGGCGGCATCGGCATCCTGTTCGCGGCCTTCGGCCGCTGGGGCGGCAAGCTCGGCTGGCACGGCCGCGAGCAGGCCACCCTCTCCTTCAAGGCACCGGGCGACGTCGCGCTGACTCCCGCCCAGCGGGCCACGGCCTGGTTCTTTTTCGTGATGGCGGCCCTGTTCCTCATCCAGACCTTCGTCGGCGCAGCCTCACAGCACTACCGCGCCGACCTCGCGGACTTCTTCGGCTTCGATCTCGGCTCGATCATGCCGTTCAACCTGATGCGCACCTGGCACGTCCAGCTCGCGCTCTTCTGGGTCGCGACCTCGTTTGTCGCCGCGGGCATCTTCCTCGCCCCGATGATCGCCCGCCGCGAGCCCAAACACCAGGGCAAGCTCGCCTACGCCCTCCTCATCGCCCTCGCGGTCGTCGTCTTCGGCACCCTGATCGGCTCCTACCTCGGGATCCACGGTGTGCTCGAGGACGCCGCCTCCAACTGGTTCGGCCTCCAGGGCTTCGAGTACCTGGACCTCGCCCGTCTCTACCAGGTGCTCCTCTCGATCGGCCTCATCTTCTGGGTCTTCATGCTCTGGCGCGTCCTGCGCCGCCGCCTCAAGGGCGAGCACCCCGGCAACATGCCCTGGCTCTTCTTCCTCGCGGCCTGCGCGATCCCCGCCTTCTACGCGGTCGGCCTAATCGCCCGCACCGGCGACAACTTCACCACCACCGAGTTCTGGCGTTTCTGGGTGGTCCATCTCTGGGTCGAGGACTTCCTCGAGCTGTTCACGACCGTGATGGTCGCCTACATGTTCGTCCTCCTCGGCGTGGTCCGAGAGAAGATCGCCCTGACCGTCGTGTTCCTCGACATCATCCTGTACTCGGTCGGGGGAGTCGTCGGAACGATGCACCACCTCTACTTTTCCGGCGAGCCCGCCGAGCACATGGCCTTGGGGGCCTTCTTCTCGGCCGCGGAGGTGATCCCCCTGACGTTCCTCACAGTCGAGGCGTGGTCCTTCCTGCAGCTCGGGGCCGCGCAGGAATCGCGTTCAAAGACGCCCTTCCCCCACCGCTGGGCCGTCATGTTCCTCGTCGCCGTCGGCTTCTGGAACTTCGTCGGCGCGGGGATCTTCGGGTTCCTCATCAACCTGCCGATCGTCTCCTATTACGAGATCGGCACCGCCCTCACGGCCAACCACGGCCACGCCGCGATGATGGGCGTCTATGGGATGCTCGCGCTCGGCCTGGCCCTGTTCTGCCTGCGCTACATCATCCCCGCCGAGAAGTGGCCGGAGCGCTGGGCCAAGATCTGCTTCTGGTGCACCAACATCGGCCTTGCCTGGATGTGCTTTGCCACCCTCCTCCCCCTCGGCTTCCTCCAGCTCTACAAGTCAGTCAGCGACGGCTACTTCGAGGCTCGACAGCTCGAGTTCCTCACCAATGACACGAACACCTTGATCGAGTGGCTGCGCCTTCCCGGCGACATCGTCTTCATTGCTGGCGGCGCCATCCCGGCCCTCTATATCGCCTACCTCGGGATTCGCCACACCGTCAAGCGGACCACCCTCGACGAGCCCGAGGACATCCTCTTCACCGAGATCACCGAGCCGCCCGGCGCCCCCGCCGGCGAGGCGACAGCCGCCGGGACCTTATGAACGGCGAGACCATCCTCGCCGTCGGCTACGCCCTGGCCCTGATCGGCACCGCGTTCCTGCTCGAGTGGCTCTCCGCGCATACCCACCGGCGCTCCCTCCGCTACCGCACCGCCGGCTTCAGCTACGACGAGCAGCACGACAACTGGATTTGCCCCGAGGGCGAGTCCCTCTGGCCCCACGAGTTCGACCGCGAGCGCCGCCTGGTCCGCTACCGCGCCAAGGCCCAGATCTGCAACGCCTGCCTCCGGAAGGACGACTGCACCGATTCCGACCGTGGCCGCGAGATCGTCCGCCCCCTCGACCCCTGGCCCCACTCCGAGGCGGGACGGTTCCATCGCACGCTCTCCTTGATGCTGGTCGCCCTCGCCGTCCTCGTCGTGGTCGTCGCCGCAGCCCGCAACCATGAGGCCAGCGAGCTCCTGGCGCTCGCAGGCGTGCTGCTAACCGCCCTCGCCTCCGCCCACTGGATGCTGCGCGACCTGCGCCGGCACCCGGCGAACTTCCCCCCCACGACGCCAGCCCATGGTCTTGGTGTAGCCATCACTGCGGCCGACGGAGTCAGGCAGCCCAGCCGCTGGGCGTCACAGCAAGACCACCAATCTTGAGGCCGCCGGTGGAGACGGGCTGACGGACGGCGCAAACTCGATCGGCTGCACCAGTGCTTCGGGGCGCTAACAAGCGACCGCCCGTTCTAGCTACGGGTCAGGCTCAACCTCATCAGGCTCAGCCCGCTTCTCCGCAATATCGCTTTCGTGGTCCGCCGAATACCGCTCTTTGTACTTACGCCCGCGCTCTGCCTCCCCGCGTTCTTGCCTCGCGTTGTCCCTTGCGCGCTCGCGTCCTTCCTCTGCATCCTTGCGCTCGCGCTCGCGCTTCCGCCTGTACTGGAAATAGCTGTCGGGACCGCGCCGTTTGCGAACGTAGTTGCGGGCTTCCATCAGCTTGTCCCATAGAGCCATTGTGCTGCTCCTTATCTACCGGTCTGGGCCGCCAATGTCTTCTTTAACGTCACGCCGAGCCTCGTCACGCCGCTGAGCAGCGTCCCGCCTCGACCCCCGCATCGACGCGGTCACAAGCAAGACCACCAGCACGACCGCAACCGCTACAGCGATGACGACGACACCGCTGCCGACCGCCAATACGAGAAAGGCGGTGCCCATAATCGTCTCCTTCCAGCGGACCGTTCCTCAGGCCTCAACAATAAACAGTTGCCCACCTAGTCAATGCAGAATTGCCTAAGGGCGGCTTTCCGCTTGCTGATGCTATGGGCCGTGAAGGACTCGAACCTTCAACCTTGAGATTAAGAGTCTCCTGCTCTACCAGTTGAGCTAACGGCCCGCGGCGCAGCGGAGTGAGTATAGGAACGGGAGCTAGGGTGCGGGAACGCCGGTGCTGGAGCCGGAGCCGCCGCCTGAGAGACCGCCGAGTGGGTTCTGAAGTGCCTGCTCGCCGCCCGCCCCGGGCTGGAACTCGCTTGCCGCCTTGAGCTGCTTCTGCACCTCCGCTCCCGCCTTGCGGTGCTGTGTGATCAGCTGGTTGATGGTCGAGCGCTGCGCTTCGGGCGTCTGCTGCTTGGCGAGGCGGGCCGCCTCCTCTGCCCCGGCGTTGTCGCCCGCGTAGTAGCGGAGCCTGGTCAGCTCGAGGTAGGAGTTCGGGCTCGGCTCGGCCTCGGCATAGACCGCCTGAGCGGCGGCGGCGGCCTTGATGTTGTCCTCGAACTGTGCCGCGGTTCCGGTTGCGGCGGCATACAGCAGCGCCTGGGACGCGAGCTGGGCGGCGCTCGCGTTCGGCTTCTCGGGGTTTGTCTTCAGGTAGCGCTCCCAGGCCTCGCCTGCCTCGTTGAAGTCCTCGATCGCATCCTCGGGGATCCCCGCTACCTGGCCAGCCTGGTCGCGCTCGAGCTGTGCGTTGCCAGCGCTGAAGCGGGCCCGTGTGAGCTGCACCAGCGCCGCTTGGTCATCGGGGTTCTGGCGCAGCTTGCGCTCCAGCCGCTCGATCTGGTCGTCGTAGATCTCGCTGTTATCGCCGGCGGCCCCGCCGCCTCCGAAGACGCCGTCGAGGCTCACCGGCCCGACGACGGTGAAAAGGCTCAGCGCCATCAGCAGCGCCAGCGCCGCGTAGACGACCTGGATTACCTTCTTGCGCCTGCCGCGGATGTCGAAGAGCATGTTGCGCTCGCCGTTGTCAGCCACTGCCTATCTCCCCTGGGTCGACGGCTCGGGCACGGGCCCGGCATCCGGTTGCCCAAAAGCTCGGGCCAGCACGATACTCACCTCAAAGAGGATGACCAAAGGCACCATCTCGATCAGCATCGTCACCGGATCGACGCCCGGGAGCGCCGCCGCGGCAACCGCGATCACGAGGATGGCGTAGCGGCGGTTCTTCGCCAGCTGGTCGGGAGTGACGATCCCCAGCCTGGTCACGGCCAGGATCGCGGTCGGTATCTGGAAGATCAGCCCCACCGCGATCAGGGTCGTGAGGAAGAAGCCGTAGTAGTCGCGGGCGCGTACCGAGTCGACGAACTGGTCGTCGTTGAAGTTGAGTAGGAAGTCGGTCGCCGCCGGCATGACCACGAAGTAGGCGAACACCACGCCCGCGATGAACAGCAACGGCACAACAAGCAGCAGCGGCGTGACCACTTTGCGCTCCCGGTCGCTGAAGGCAGGCACGATGAAGGCATAGATCTGGTAGAGCAGGACCGGCAACGAGAGCAGGATGGCGCTATAGGCGGAGACCATCAGCGTCGTCGTGAACGCCTCCGCGACCCCGAGGGTGATCAGCTGATCGCGATCGTTGGGCAGCGGCGCGTTGGCGATGTCCAGCAGCAGGTTGTTCTGCCAGAAGCACAGCGCAAGCGCGACTCCGAAGACCGCCAGCGAGACGATCAGGCGGTTTCGAAGCTCGTCGAGGTGCTCGACCAGGGTCAGGCGGTCCTCGTGCCTGACCGCCTTGAGGCGGGTCATCGGGAGGAGCTCCCTAGGCCCGCTTCTCGGTGACTACCTCGCCCTCGACCGCCTCGGCCTCAGCCTCGGCCTTGGACTGGTGAAGCTCACGCATCTCTTTGTCTTCGTCGTCCTCGTCGTTGTCTCCGGTCACCGAGCCCTTGAACTCGCTGATTCCCCTGCCGAGCGAGCGTCCGAGCTCGGGCAGGCGCTTGGGGCCGAAGACGATCAGGGCGATGACGAGCACTACGAGGATTTCGGGCAATCCGATATTGGGCATTGGCTAAATGGTAACGGCGGCCCGGCGCCGGTCAGATCACTCTCCTGGCTGTCGGGCTCGCCGTCGGCGTCGAAGTTGAGGTAGAAGCGGCTGGGCGTCGGCTCCGCCTGGCCCTGGTACTTGCTCCCGGCCACCTCGGAGCCGTAGGGGCTCTCGACCGGGCCGTCCATGCGCATGAACGAGATCTGCCCGATCGGCATCCCGTGGTAGATCGTGATCGGAAGGTTGGCGACGTTGGAGAGCTCCAGGGTCAGGTTCCCCTCGAAGCCGGCGTCGACGAAGCCCGCGGTCGAGTGGATCAGGAGCCCAAGTCGGCCGAGCGAGCTCTTGCCCTCCAGCCGCGCGACCAGGTCATCGGGAAGCCGCACCCGCTCCAGCGTCTGGCCGAGCACGAACTCGCCCGGGTGCAGGATGAACGGCTCGTCGCCGGTCGACCTCGACCAGCTCGGTGAGGTCGTCCATCGGCTGGCGCACGTCTATGTACGGGATAGCGGGCGTTGTGAAAGACGCGGAAGCGGTTGTCGACCCGCACGTCGACGCTCGAGGGCTGCACCATCTTCGGCTCGTAGGGGTCGAAGACGAGCCTCCCGGCCTCGATCTCCTCCCTGATCGTGCGGTCGCTCAGGACCATAATCTGTGCACCTGCAAGCGCCAACCCATGGGCGAATCCAGTCTATTGAGGAGGCCCGCGTACCCGGTAATTGGGGTTTGCGGGGCAATACAAGAATTAGGGATCAACCCTCCGAGGGTGCCGCCGATATTGCGAGCGTCATGCCCGCACCGAAAGGCCAGACCCGGACCAGGAAGGCGCAGACCGCGCCGGCGCTGCACCTCTGCCCCGATTGTGGATCAGACCTCGTGCAGCCGGTCGCCTGGGAGCAGGTCGAAAGCAGGGACGAGTGGCGCCTCTGGCGGCGCTGCCCCGAGTGCGAGTGGCATGGCGACAACGTCCACCGCGAAGCGCTGATCGACGATTACGACGAGCAGCTGGACTTCGGCACCCGCGAGCTGGCCGAGGAGCTTCGCTCGCTGGAGCAGGCCAACATGCAGGAGGCGGTCGACCGCTTCATTGCCGCCCTGCATACGGACCTGGTCCTTCCGGAAGACTTTTAGCCGCGGCCTAGGCGTACCGGTCGACGATCCCGTCGGCGACCATCTCGAGCAGCTCGCGCTGCTCGGCGTCAAACGCGGGGCCCGCAAGGCTGCGCTTCGCCTCCGCGACCATCTCCAGGGCACGGGCTCGCACTTCCTCCAGCGCCCCGCTGGCCGCGATCCGGTCGCAGATCGCCTCCGCCTCGGCGGCGTCGATGCCGCGCAGCTCGACCCCGGCCAGCGAGGGGTCGCGCTCGATCGCGACGATCATCGGCAGGGTCACGGTGCCGTCGAGCAGGTCGGTGCCGCGCGCCTTGCCGGTTCGCTCCGGCGGGCCGGTGACGTCGAGCACGTCGTCGAGGAGCTGGAAGGCGAGCCCGATGCGGGCCCCAAACGCCCGCAGCTCTGTCCCTCCGGCGCCATTCGCGGTGCCTCCCCCCTCCCTCGCAGTCCATCCCATCAGGCAGGCGCACTCGAAAAGCTGCCCGGTCTTCAGCTCACAGCGCCGCAGGTAGCGCTCGGCGCTGAGCGAGGTGTCGTACTCGTCGTTGCGCTGCGCGAGCTCACCCTCTGCGAGGGCGACCGAAGCGGCGCTGAGCAGCGCCACCTGGCCGGCGTCGCCGGCCTCGGCGAGAAGCGCGAAGGCGCGCGAGAAAAGCAGGTCCCCGGCCGCGGTCGCCTGCTCGCGTCCTGCGGTGGCGGCCACGGTCGGCCGCCCACGCCGCAGGGGGGCGTCGTCGAGGACGTCGTCGTGGACCAGCGTTGCCATGTGCACCAGCTCCACCGCGCTTGCCGCCCGCACCGCTGACTCTCCCCCCTCGGCGCCGCCACAGAGCAGGACCAGGAGCGGCCGCAGGCGCTTGCCGCCCGCCAGCAGGGTCGCCGTCGCGTCGCGCTCCAAGGACTCCCCGTGGCCCTGCGCCGCGGAGCGAAGCTGCTTCTCCACTGCCCCCAACCTGGTCGGCAGCCAGGCGCTTGCGGCGTCCAGGACCGCGGTCACCGGTGGCGGCACGGCTGAGTGGCGAGAGCTCACCTCTCCTCCGCCCTGCTGCCGCTGTGGATCGCGATGATCCCGCCGGCCAGCACCGTGGCGCGGATTCGCTGCAACCCGGCGGCGTCCATGCGCTCCGCCAGCCCGCGCGGAGACGGAAAGCTGCGCACCGACTCCGGGAGGTAGGTGTAGGCGTCGCGGTCCCCGGCCAGCGTCCCCAGCAGCGGCACTATGCGGTCAAACCACAGCGAGTAGAAGATCGACAGCGGCGGCCGCTGCGGTTGGGTGATCTCGAGGATCACCAACCGCCCGCCGGGCTTCAGCACCCGCGCCATCTCGGCCAGGCCGCGGTCGAGGTCGGAGAGGTTGCGAACCCCGAAGCCGACCGTAACCGCGTCGAAGATCCCGTCCTCGTAGGGAAGCGCCAGCGCGTCTGCATACTCGAAGCGCACCGAGGTGGCCCAGCGCTGCACCGACTTCGCCCGCGCCAGCTCCAGCATCGGCTCTGAGAAGTCGCAGCCGACAACCGTCCCGGTGGGACCGACGTGCCCGGCGAGCTCCAGGGCCAGGTCGCCGGTCCCGCAGCAGACGTCGAGGGCGCTGCAGCCCTCGGTCAGCTGGGCGCGGGCGGCGGCCCGCTGGCGCCAGCGATGATGAAGGCCGGCCGTCATCACCGAGTTCATCGCGTCGTAGTGGACGGCGATGCGATCGAACATGTTGTTCACCTGCGAGGCGAACTGCTCGGAGGTGCGGCTGGGGCGTTCGGAGCTCGATGCCGGCATCAGGCGGGGCCGCCTCGCCCTGAGGTCGGGGCTCTACTCCAGCGAGGCGAGGAAGTCCCCGATCTGGTCCAGCTGCTCGGGGGAGAAGTCGGTGAACTCGGGCATCTCACCCGGCCCGATCACCAGCGAGCGGATGATCGCCGCCCGGGGAACGCGGGAGCCGATGTGGGTGAGCTCGGGGCCGGGGCCGTTGTTGCCGTTCTCGCCCAGCTTGTGGCAGGCGAGGCATCCCGACTCCGCGACGAGCTGCTTTCCGGGCTCGTAGCGCTCTGCGACCGGCATCTCGATCTCGGTCGGCGAGCCGGCGGTCGCGCCGAGGTAGGTCAGGTAGACCATCGCGACGATGGTCATGATCCCGGCCGTCGTGGCGATCGGGCGCCGCTCCGGCCTGCGCTCCGGCCCACGGTCATAGAACGGCAACAGCAACAGCAGCACCATCGCGATCGTCGGGATGATCACCGTCGCGAAGGGCGTCAGCCACGGCGGCTTGAGCACCCGAAGGAGCTCGAAGAGGAAGTAGAAGTACCAGTCGGGCCGCGGCACGTAGGTGGTCGTCGTCGGGTCGACCTTGGGGCCCTGGTCGGCTCCGAGCATGATCGCCAAGATGACCGCGACCACGGCGACGACCAGCATCATCGTCGCGTCCTTGAGCACCGCGTAGGGGAAGAAGGGCTTGCCCTTCTTCTTCTGCACCTCGTACTCCTGGAGGTACCGCTCCTTCTCGCGGTTATTCATCGCTCGGTACCTTCCGCCCGGCGCCGTTGCCGCTCCCGTTGGCCCCGGCGCTGAGCCGCTCCACCGGCAGCGCCGACTTCGGCCGCTCGGCCTTCAGCCACGGCGGTGCCGTCGTGCCCAGCTTCACCACCAGGTAGAGGTGGGCGCCGATCAGGGCGATGATCGCCCCCGGCACCAGCAGCATGTGGATTGCGTAGAAGCGCTGCAGGGTCGTCGTCCCGAACTCCGGCCCGGCGCGCAGGAAGTCGGCCAGATACGGGCCCAACACCGGCCCGGTTGCGGTGATGTTGTTGGCCACCGTGGTCGCCCAGAAGGAGCGCTGGTCGAAGGGCAGCAGATAGCCGGTCAGGCCCATCACCATGGTCAAGATCAGCAGCACGACGCCGATCACCCAGTTGAGCTCGCGCGGGTACTTGTAGGCGCCGAAGAAGAAGACGCGCCCCATGTGCAGGAAGATCAGGATGATCATCAGGCTGGCGCCCCACTTGTGCAGCCCGTGCACGAACTCGCCGAGGAAGATGTCGTTGTTGATGCGGGTGATCGAGGAGTAGGCCTCGTCCGGGGACGGCGTGTAGAACATCGCCAGGAAGACCCCCGTGATCGCCTGGATCACGAAGGCGAACAAGGTCGCCGAGCCGAGGGTGTAGAACCAGTTCGTTCCCTTGGGGACCTTGCGGTAGAGCATCCCGGTGAGAAAGCCGGTGCCGCCGGTCCGCGAGTCGACCCAGCCGACGACGTCCTTTCCGCCCTCCAGCGCCCCCTCGACCAGCTTGTCGGTCTGGCTCGGGCGCTCGGGCGGCTTGTCCTTGAGGTTCGCCGGGGCGGGGCCGCGCGAATGCCCGTTGGAGCCGGGCTTGCCCGGCTTTCTCAGCGGGCCGGGGATCAAGTTCTCAGGGAGCTGGAATTTCATGGATCAGCCAGGATCAGGGGGGTGGGAAGGTCGAGGGGCGGGGCGGATAGAGGTACTCCCAGATGCCTCCGGTGAACTCGCCGGGGTCGCGGGCACGCACCGCCTCGAGCTGCGACGTGACGCTGTAGCGGGGGCCGACCTCCACCTTGTCGTTGCGAACTCGGGTCTGGAATCGGTCCAGCGGCCGCACGGGCGGGCCGCCGATCACCTTGCCCTCGAAGTCATAGACGCCGCCGTGGCAGGGACAAATGAAGTTGCCCGCCGCCTGCACGAAGCGCACCGGGCAGCCGAGGTGGGCGCAGCGGGAGGAGATCGCGATGTACTCGTTCGGGTCCTCATCGAGGTCGCTTGAGCCGCGGCGCACGAAGGCGAGAGTCTTTCCCGACCTCGCCGATGTTGGGGACCAGCGTGAAGACGACCTGCTTGTAGGTCTCGGCGCTGAAGTTGGCGACCGGGCCGACCGCCTCCCAGCGCTCCTTGCCGCGGTGAAAGATCGGCGCGACCGCGAAGCCGATCGCCGGCAGGGTCACGGCTGCGGCGGCGACGCCGCCGACCGCCTGCACGGCGACTGTGAAAGCACGCCGGCGGGTCATCGACTCGCCCTCGAAGTAGCCGGGGGGATCGGGCTTTGCCGGCGCCTGCCCCGCCGAGGGCCCTGCCTCTCGCTTTTCGCTTGCCTCAGCCACTGTCAGCCGGTCTCAGAAGCGCAAAGTCTATTGACTCGGCGGCGCCGTCCAGAGCGTCTCCGAGCCCCGCCGCGGCGGCGGCTGGCGCGCGCAGACTGCAGCAACGCCTCCGCGGCGCCGGAGGAGCCGGCGCGCAGGAGCCGCTTGGATTCCTCGTGCTCGCCGCCTCCCCCGCAGCCGACCGCGACGCGCTGGCCAGCCACAGCGCCGGCACGATCTCGGCGGCCCCCTCTGTGTGACATGTCGCACAGAGGCTGATCAGGTCGGAAAGCTCGGCGACCGCGTCGTCGTCGTCCATTCCCGCCAGGCGCTCGAGCCCGAGTGCGTAGAGATAGTCCCCGGCGAGCAGGGCCAGGTCCTCGTCCTGGCCGGAGAGGATGCGCGGGGTGCCGTAGTGAAGCTCATAGCCCTCGCGGATCGACTCCACCACCAGCGCATAGTCATTTGGCTTCCGCGGCTGCGCGCGGGCCTAGGGCCGCGAGCGGACCGAAGACCGGCTCGGCGAGCGGATCGACGACATGGGCGGAGATCACGGTCTGGTCGCGCGCGCAGCTTCCGGGCAAGGATGCGCAGCGGGTCCGGGGTGTTCACCGGACCGCCTCGCGCAGGGACTCGGCGGCCGCCTCGACGGTGCGGTCGATCGCCGCCTCGTCGTGGGCCAGCGACACGAACCAGGCCTCGAACTGCGAGGGGGGCGGATAGACGCCGCGCTCGAGCATCGCGCGGCAAAAGCGCGCGTGCGCCTCGGTGTCGCAGGCCGAGGCGCCGTCGAAGTCGCGAACCGGCTCGGCGCTGAAGAAGAGGGTCAGAAGACCGGTCGTGTGCGCGATCTGCAGCGGCAGCTCTCCGATAGCGGCGCGCAGTCCCTCGGCGAGCCGCTCCGTGAGCTCGGCCAGGCGGCCGTAGGCGCCGTCGTCGAGCTCGGCCAGGGTGGCGAGCCCGGCGGCGACAGCGAGAGGGTTGCCCGACAGAGTCCCGGCCTGGTAGACGTCGCCGGCCGGCGCCAGCCGCTCGATGAGCTCGGCGGGGCCGCCGAACGCCGCCGCCGGCAGGCCGCCGCCCAGCACCTTCCCCATCACCGTGAGGTCGGGGGTGACGCCGTAGAGGTCCTGGGCGCCTCCGGCGGCGACCCGGAAGCCGCTGATCACCTCGTCGAAGACCAGCAGGGCCCCGGCCTCGCTGCTCGCCTCGCGCAGGAACTCGAGGAACCCCGAATCCGGCGGCACCAGGCCCATGTTCGCGGGGACCGGCTCCGCCAGGAGCGCCGCGACCTCGTGATCGGCGAGCGCACGCTCGACCGCCTCGCGGTCGTTGAACGGCACCACGACGGTGGATGCCGCCTGCGCTGCGGTGACGCCGGGACTCGCGGGCACGCCGAGGGTCGCCATCCCGGAGCCGGAGTCGGCGAGCAGACCGTCGGAGTGGCCGTGGTAGGCGCCGGCGAACTTGACCACGACCTCTCGCCCGGTGTGCGGCCCGGGCAAGGCGCACGGCGCTCATCGCCGCCTCGGTCCCGGAGCTCGTCATCCGCAGCATCTGCACCGACGGCACCCGCCGCGCGACCTCCTCCGCCAGCTGCACCTCGCCCTCGGTCGCGGCGCCGAAGCTTGTGCCGCGGGCGGCGGCGCTCTGCACCGCACCGACCACGGCCGGGTGGGCGTGTCCGAGGATCAGCGGGCCCCAGGAGCAGACCCAGTCGACGTAGCGGTTGCCGTCGGCGTCGATGAGCTCGCAGCCCTCGCCGCGCTCGATGAACAGCGGGTCGCGCCCGATCTGCCGCATCGCCCGGACGGGAGAGTTGACGCCCCCGGCGAGCACCTGCTGCGCTCGGGCGTAGAGCTCAGATGAGCGGCTCGTCGCTGCGACAGGAACTGGCGACCGGCGACCTATTGACCGTGCTCCTCTTCCCAGCGGGCGTAGTCGTCGGTGAAGTAGCGAAGCCGGATCTTCTTGTACTCGGTCGAGGAGTAAAGGGTTGCCCGGTCTTCCTCGGCGATCTCACACTCGCGGGCGATCGAGTCGAGGATCGCGTCGCACTCCTCCTTCGAGCGTCCGTGCGCCATCGTGAAGACGCTGTAGGGCCAGTCGGCATAGGTGGGGCGCTGGTAGCAGTGCGAGATGCCGCGGAAGGAGGCCATCCGGCTTCCGGTTGCAAGCACCTCGTCCTCGGGGACCTTCCAGACCCCCATCCCGTTGGCCGAGAAGCCGGCGCGGCGGTGAAAGAGGATCGCCGCCACGCGGCGCAGAATCTTGCGCTCGACCATCCCCTCTAGGTGCTCGAGGAAGGCCCCGGGCGCAAAGCCGGCCTGCTCGGCGGCGGCGTCGTAGGGGCGGTCAGTGACCTCCATCGGTCCCTGCAGGGCGCGGATCACCGCCACGTCGGTCTCGTCGTAGGGCTGGGCCTGGAGCTCGCGGGGCGGGGCGGCGGCGACGCTTGCCGAGAGATCCTCGGTGCTGCCCTCCATCTCCAGGTTCATGTTGATCTTGAACAGGGTCAGGGTGGGCAGCTCGCGCATCGACTCGGCGCCCGTCTCGCGCATCAGGGCCTCCAGGGTGCCGCTCGAGGCCGAGCTCGGAGTCGGGCGGGGTGGCGATCGTGAACCAGAGGTTGAAGTCGTGCGTGCGCAGGTAATTGTGCGAGACGCCGGGGTGCGCGTTCACGGCCTCCGCCGCCCGATGCGGGTACTCGGAGTCGACCTTGGCGGCGACCAGCATCGAGCTGTAGCCGAGCGCCCTGGTGTCGAAGATCGGCGTGATCTCGCGGATGATCCGCTCGTCGAGCAGGCGCTGGGTGCGGGCCATCACCTCGTCGACCGGCAGCTCCGCCTCGGTGGCGACCGACTCGAACGGCTCGCGGGCGAGCGGATAGCTCGACTGCAGCAGGTTCATCAGGCGGCGGTCGGCATCGTCGAGCGGCACCGCGGCGCCGCCCTTTCGCGAGCGCAGCTTCGGCTTCGGCTGCTTGGTCGCTGGGGTCTCGGGGCTGAGCACGTCGTCGCTCAAAGCCAAGTCGCGACCTCCTTCGCGTAGTAGGTGATGATCACGTCGGCGCCGGCGCGGCGGATCGCGGTCAGCGACTCGAGCGCCGCGGCGCGCTCCTCGATCCAGCCGTTGGCGGCTGCTGCCTTGAGCATCGAGTACTCGCCGGAGACCTGGTAGGCCGCGAGCGGCGCGTCGGTCTCCTGCTTCACGCGGCGGATCACGTCGAGGTAGGGACCGGCGGGCTTCACCATCACCATGTCGGCGCCCTCGTCAAGGTCGAGCTTTGCCTCCCGCACCGCCTCGGCGGCGTTGGCGGGGTCCATCTGGTAGCCGCGCCGGTCGCCGAACTCGGGCGTCGACTCGGCGGCGTCGCGAAACGGCCCGTAGAAGGCCGATGCGTACTTGGCGCTGTAGGCGAGGATCGGGACCCCGGGGTGGCCCTCCTCGTCGAGCTGATGGCGGATCGAGGCCACCTGGCCGTCGACCATCGCGCTCGGCGCGACCGCGTCGGCTCCGGCGTCGGCCTGTGAGATCGCGATCTTGGCGAGCAGCTCGACGGTGATGTCGTTGTCGACTTCGCCGTCGCGGACGAAGCCGCAGTGGCCGTGCGACGTGTACTCGCAAAGGCAGACGTCGGTGATCACGGTCAGCTCGGGATTGGCCTCCTTCAGCGCCCGCACCGCCATCTGCACGACGCCCTCCTCGTCAAAGGCGCCCGAGCCCTGCTCGTCCTTGGCCGCGGGGATCCCGAACAGAAGCACCGCACGGATCCCGGCGGCGGCGATCTCCTGCGCCTCGCCGACCAGCTCGGAGATCGAGAAGCGCTCGATGCCCGGCATCGAAGCGACCGGCTCGCGCACGCCCTCGCCGGCGACCACGAACATGGGCTGGATCAGGTGCCCGGGGCCGAGCTCGGTCTCGCGCACGAGGTCGCGCAGCGCGTCGGTGCGGCGCAGGCGGCGCAGGCGTGTGGCCGGAAATGCCATCGCAGCGATTCTAGGGTTCATGCGGAGCCGTCACGGGCAGGCGGCGCGGCTCGCAACTCAGGTGGCGGCGAAGCGTCGCAGCGCCAGGCGTGCCAGCACCGCGTAAACGACGGTGAGCGCGGCGAGGTGGAGCAGGGCGGTCACCATGCTCGGGCCCGAGGCGTCAAGCGCCCTCTCCATCGCGTGCAGCGCGGGCTTGAACGGGAATAGCGCCGTCACGACCTCGATCAGGTCGAACAAAGCCGGGCCCACCGACCCTGAGGGGACGAGGGAGAGGAAGGCGATCGGCAGCGAGACCATGAAGGCGAGAAGCGAGGCGGCGCGCACCTCGCGCGTGGCGGCGCCAAGCGCCGCCCCCGCAGCGGCAAACGCCGCGCCCCCGGCCAGGATCGCGACCAGCCAGAGGCCGATCCGCTCCCATTGCAGCGACAGGAAGATCTCCATTCCAGCCAGCATCAGCATCGTCACCACCAGGGCGACCAGCATCCCGAGGCCCACCTTCTCCCCCAGCAGCCCGCCCCTCGACACCAGGCCGCGGGTGAGGCGCGGAAACGCATTCTCCTCCCGCTCCAAGGCGAGCGAGCCGGCGACCAGGAGCACCGTGACGAACATCAAGGTGACCGTGGCGGCGACCGCGATCGCGAACACGTCGAGCGGAGGCGTCCCGCCGGAGAGCACCTGCTTGTCGACCTTGATCGGCTCGGCGACCGTCGCCAGCAGCGGGTTTGCCAGCTCCAGATTCTGGCTCGCCAGGGAGGCGAAGCGGATCACCCGGTCCAGCGCCGCGAGCTGGTCGGAGGATCCGATCGCGGGACGCAGCGCCCGCAGGATCTGCTCGGTGTTCTCCAGCCCGAGGACGTCGAAGGTCTGCCCCAGCAGGCTCAGCGAGCCGCCCTGCTGCAACAGGTCGAGGTACTCGGTCGACACCTGAGCGACCTCGCGGGCGATCCTCAGGTTCGCCTCGGCCAGCAGCGACGTGATCCGGTCATCGACGAGGCGCCGCTTGAGCGGGTCCTCCTGGTTGACGATCACCTCCACCCTCGCCCGCTGCGGGTCAAGCCCCGAGAGCGACTCGAGGCGGGTGACCAGGTCCTCGGGCAGGATCAACGCCCCGAGCACGTCGCCGCTCTCGACCTTCTCGACCGCCTCCGCGCGGCTTTGGACCCGCACGCACTCGACCCGCTCGCAGAGGGTCGAACGGGCGCCGATGATGTCGACCTCCTGCGAGCCGATCCGAAACGGCGTGTCCTCGGGCACCTGGTTCAAGAAGGCCACCCTGGGATTGGGGGTGTCGCGGGAGATCGCGAACCCCACGAGCAGCGCAATCAGCACCGGATAGACGACCAGCAGCGCCGCCTGCAGGGGCGAGCGGCGCAGGATCTGCAGGTCCTTGAGCAGCAGCCAGCGCATCTAGATCAATGGCCCCGATGGTGCAGGTAGGCGACGAAGGCGGTCTCGAAGTCGGCTTCCGGCGGCCTCGGGAGCTTCGCGGTCGACCGCCCCGCGCAGCTCCTCCTGGGAGCCGTCGAAGAGGCGCTCGCCGTCGGCGATCACCAGGAACCGCTGCCCGTAGCGCTCCGCCTCCTGGATGTTGTGGCTGGAGAAGATCACCGTCGTCCCGCCGGCCGCCGAGGCCGGAGACGAAGTCCCAGAGGCGGGCCCGCTGGCGCGGATCGAGCCCCGCGCTCGGCTCGTCGAGCAGCAGGACAACGGGCTTTGCCAGCAACCCGATTGCGATGTTGATCCGCTGCTGGTTGCCTCCCGAAAGCAGCGCCACCTGGTCGTGGCGGCGGTCGCCGCAGCCCCGTCTGCTCGAGCATCTGCTCGACGCTCGCCTCGACGTCCTCGTGTCGCTCGAGACGCGCGAAAAGGCGCAGGTTCTCCTCCACCGTGAGCCGCCGGTAAAGCGCCGCCTGCTGGGGGACCCAGCCGACCTCGCCCCGAGGGAGGTGGACCTCGCCCTGGTCGGGGCGAATGATTCCGGCGAGGATTGAGAGCAGGGTGGTCTTGCCGGCCCCGTTGGGGCCGATCACCGCCAGCAGCTCGCCCGGGTGGGCCTCGAAGTCGACCCCGCGCAGAGCCGGCTGGCTGCCATAGCTCTTGACTATCCCGCGGGCCTCCAGCGCCGCCCCTGCGGTCGCCTCGCCCGCCGTGGGGCTCCCGGGTCCCGTGGCTGCCATCGCCGACAAGCTAGAGGATCGATTTCACCACCGGCCGATGCGAGACAGGCCGGGATACGCTGCGCCAGGTGCGAGTCCTGTTCATAGGAGACGTGGTCGGAAGCCCCGGGCGGCGCGGCCTGGAGAGGACGATGCCGAAGCTGCGCGACGCAGCACGGTCCCGACTTCGTGGTCGTGAACGGCGAGAACTCGGCCGGCGGCCTTGGGATCACCGAGAAGACCGCGGATGAGATGTTCGCCGCCGGCGCCGACGTGATCACCACCGGCAACCACGTCTATCGCCACCGCGACGCCTACGAGTTCCTCGACCGCGCCGAGCGGGTGGTGCGACCCGCCAACTACCCGCACTCGAACCCCGGCCGCGGGCACACGGTCGTCGAGGCCGCGGAGCGGCGGATCGCGGTGATAAATCTCAGCGGCGGGGTGCAGCTGAAGGTCGCGCGCTCGCCGTTTGCCGAGGTCGACTCGATCCTCGAGCGGCTCGACGGGGAGGCCGACGTGGTGCTGGTCGACTTTCACGCCGAGGTGACGAGCGAGAAGGTGGCGATGGGCTGGCATCTGGACGGCCGCGCCGGCGCCGTCCTCGGCACCCACACTCACGTCCCGACCGCCGATGCGCGCGTGCTGCCCGGCGGGACCGCCTACATCACCGACGTCGGGATGACCGGCTCGCGCGCGGGAGTGATCGGGGTGAAGCGCGATCAGGCGCTAGAGGCATTCCTTACGCAGATGCCGGTTCGCTTCGAGACCGCGGAGGAGGATGTGTGGGTGATGGGGGCTGTGATCGAGATCGGCCCCAACGGCCTCGCGCAGTCGATCGAGCAGGTTCTGGTGCCGGCTGAGGGCTGAGCGCGCCGACCGCGACCAGCGCCAGGGGCATGAACCAGACCAGGTAGAGGTAGAACCAGTGCTGGGCGATCAGCTGGGTGCCGATCAGCAGCGCCGCCGCCAGCGCCGCAACCTGGGCGACTGATTTGCGCCGCGGCCGGAAGGCGACGACCAGCGCGAGTGCCGCCACCCCCGCCATAACGCCGATCCGCAACGGCTCCAGCGAGGGCTCCTGACCCCAGACGCTGAATGGCGAGTCGCGGTCGATCTGGCTGGCGATTGTGCGGTCCCAGAAGACGCTTAGGCCAGGATCGATCACCGTGCTCGCCATCACGGCGGCTGCTGCCGCAATGAGTCCGAGTGCAAACCGCAGTACCACGGGTCCTGTCAGAGCGGTGCTCAACCCTGCTCCGGTTGCGAGCGGCCTCGCGCCACCCGTGGAGAGGGGGTAGGTCGCCAGCAACGGCACCAATATGAACGGCGAGAACTTGGTCAGGCCGGCCAGGGCGAGCATCGCGCCCCTTGCCGCCGGGCGGGCTAATAGCAGCAGGGTGAGGACCAAGAGCAGAGCGACGAGGCTGTCGTTCGAGTTCGAGGCCAGGACGAATGCGGCGTAGGGGTAGGCGGCCCAGCCGAAGCCGAGCACGGCGCCGAGACGGCGCCCCTCGGCGCCCGGACGCAGCCGCCGGCCGAGCAGCAGCAGCGCGGCGAAGGTCGCCAGGTCGAAGAAGATCGCCGCCGCGTGCGCGGCCGGGAGCTCGTCCCAGGTCCCGCTCCAAGGCAGCGCCTGCTCGAAGGGGACGTAGGCGTAGTAGTTCACCGGCCCGTAGGTGTCGCCACTGCCGACGTCTTGCGGGAAGGCGCCCTCGCCGTAGAACGGCTCGCCGTCGGCGACCCGGTCAGCCCCGACCACCCCCGCATAGCCGACGTCGATCACCCCCGAGTCGGCGACGTTGAGCCCGCCGCGGAAGCCGATCAGGAACAACGCGGCAATTACCAGCCAGGCCGCGGGCCAGACCGGGCGCAGGCCCTCTCCCCGGCCCCGGAATCCGATCCAGAGCATGCGCGCGAACAGGTAGAGAAGCGGCGGGTAGGCGAGCGGCACCGAGAGCCCGATCTCGCCGCGGTTGAAGAAGAAGTGCGAGGCGCCGAAACTCAGCAGCACGAGGAGATCGAGATTTGCCAGCCGCAGCGGGCGGCGCCAGTCGATAAGCCCGATGAGAAAGAGCGCGCAGAGCGGTAACCAGACGTAGGGAGCGTTGAGCCGGTGCCCGAAGGACCCCTCGTAGCCGCGCGCCATCTTCCAGGCGACCTGGTAGCCGGTCCAGGACTCGCGGACCAGACCGGTGTTGGAGTCGACGATCACCTGCGCCACGTCCTCGTCGCCGGCGAAGTAGTCGACCTGCCAGCTGCCGTCGACGAGCTCCGCGGTCGGGCGCAGGCCGGGGTGCTCGGCCCGCTGCTCGACGACCTTTGGGTCGCGGTCGGCGACGGAGATCGCCTGCCGCTCGCCGATCGGGGGCTCCTGGGCAGTGGCAGGGGAAGCCGTGGCCGCGAGGACCGCAATCGCCACGACGAGCAGCACCAAGGCGCATTTCACGCCCGCGTCCCCGCGACGGAGGCGTCCGCGGCCGGCGAGTCGGGGAGCCCGAAGTGCTCGAGCACGATCCCGGGAATGTCCTGCAGCGTCCACTGCTCCCGCTCGCCCGGATCCGCCGGCCCGCATCCGCAGCAGAGCAGCGGGAAGAGCGAGTCGCCCCGGTGCAGGGAGCCATGGCTGCCGCCGCCCACGTGCGAGGTCCCGCCCCAGTCCACGCACTCATAGCCCAGTGCCGCCGAGATGACGAGGTCGCCCGCGTGGGGGGCGCAGACCGCGGACCAGAGCCGCCCCAGGGGATCGGGATAGCTCTCGCTGCGGACCTGCCCGTCGGAGACCTCGAGATCGAGAACGCCGTCATCGCCATCCCGGTCCCAGCTGCGGCCCCGCAGGTCCGCGCACGCCGTCGCCGGGCCGAAAGCGCAGCTCGACGCCGGCGCGCCGCACGACAACCCAGGCCCCCGGCAGGGGACCGGTCGGCATCGAGCGCACCAGGGGCTCCCCGTCGACCTCGATGTGGGCGACGAGGTCGGCTCCCTCCATCTCCTCGATCGCCTCTCGCACGTCGGTGTGCTCCGGGAGACCGTCCTCGCCCGGCAAGAGGTAGACGTTGGCGGCACGAGCGGTCGGGCTGACCGCCAGCTGCGCCGCCTGCGGGCGGTCCTCGGATGGCTGCAGCACCGGCCAGCGCTCGGCCAGATCGGCGGCGATCGGCAGCTCGCGGTGGATCGCCGTCTGGGCATGGTCGGCGGTCAGGATCAGCGCGTAGTCGGTGAGGAAGCCGTCCATCCCGCCGGCGGCCTCGACCAGCTTCGCGAAGGCCCCGTCGGCCAGCGCGATCGAGTCGACCATCTGGTCCGGCCCGTGGCGGTGTGAGTAGTGGTCGTTGTCGGGCAGGGAGAGCAGCAGGAAGTCGAACAGCCGCTGGCTCGCAAGCTCGGCGGCACAGCAGGCCGAGTACTCGTCCCGGGTGCCGGGGCGCGAGGTCGGCTTGCAGGGAACCCGGCGGCTCGCATAGAGCTCGCCGTAGAAGAGCTCCTTCGGCCCCCAGGTCGCGTGGCGCAGCTTCAGCCCGCTGACGTCGACGGCTCGGCGCATCAGTCCCTCGAGCGAGACCTCGTGCCGGTGGCGGCCGCGGTAGATCAGAAACGGGGTGCTGGCGGTGCGCAGATCGGCGTCGTCGAGGCGCTCGAAGACCGTGTCGACCGCCGGGCTCAGGTGGCCGAGGTTCATGTTGTAGACGAGGTCGTAGAGGGTGCGGAAGAGCCCGAAGGTCCGCGACGCCTCAAAGGAGGAGCCGTACTCGACGTAGCGCCGCTCCAGGCGGTGGTACCAGTTCATCCCCACGATCCAGTGGCGGTCGGGCCCGACGCCGGTGACCATCTCGGCGCTGGCGACCGGCGTTACCGAAGGGAAGCTCGATACGCAGTCGGGCACCAGAACGCCGCGGCGCAGAAGCTTGGCGAAGGTGGGCGCCCTGCCCTCGCTGACGGCAAGCTCCAGCATGTCGGTTCGCATCGAATCGACATAGGCGAGGACCAGGCCCTTTTTCATCTAGGCGACGGCGCCCGGCCCGCGGTCATCGCAGGATTCGCAGGCCCTCGTACTTGCGATCGGCGCGGCGGCGGCGAGCGAACGCGAGCCACCCCAGGGCCAGCAGCACGACCAGGGCGACAGGCGATATCAGCAGCGAGAGCCCGACCAGGGCAGCCGCGGCGAGGGCGACTATGAATCCCGCGCCGCCAGTGTCGCCGTCCCCGCGCCGCGCCGCGCCCGAGACCACCGCCGCAATCACGGTGGCCGCAAGCCAGCCACCGACGGCGCCGGCCAGGATGCCGACGATGATCGACTCGTCGTCGAGCGACATCGAAAAAGCCCCGGCCGCGGCGCCGGCTGCGACGGCGGCTAGCTGGAGCAGCGATCGGCTCCGCCCGCGGGCGCCGATCGCGCCGGCAACCGCTCCGACCGCCAACCCGAACGCAAGCGCCTGGCAGATGGCGAGGAAGAAGTCCATCGAAGGCCAGAGGCTACCGTCCGGCCTACCCGCCTCCGGCCCGCTGCCGGAGTGCCTCGATTCACCTTCCGCCCATAATTGCGGCGCCTTCGGCGCCTGACCGGCCAGTGCCGCGACACTGCGTGTCGCGGCCCGACGTATCCGCCACACTTGTCCGGTGACCGAGCCACCCGAGCAGCAGCACCGCCGCCGCTCCCACACCACCGCCCACGACATCGAGCGCTACGCGGGCCTGTTCGCCGAGCGCACCCACGGGATGCGCTCCTCGGCGATGCGCGACCTGATGGCGATCACCGCGCGGCCGGAGGTGATCTCGCTCGCCGGCGGGCTGCCCGACACCTCGACCTTCCCTCCGGCGACCTTCGCCGCCCAGATGACGAAGATCGCGCAGGAGTCCGCCGCGGAGGCGCTTCAGTACGGGCCCACCGAGGGCTTCGAGGAGACCAAGGACTGCGTCCTGCAGGTGATGGGAGCCGAGGGAATGCTTCCCGACCCCGACGACGTGATCGTCACCACCGGCGGGCAGCAGGCGATCGACCTGATCACCAAGACGCTGGTCGACCCCGGCGACCCGGTGATCTGCGAGGCGCCGACCTACCCGGGCGCGGTTCCGGTGTTCTGCAGCTACCAGGCCGACGTGATCCAGGTCGAGACCGACGACGAGGGGATGCGGGTCGACGAGCTGGAGAGCGTCCTGCAGCAGCTCGCCGCCGAGGGCCGGCGGCCGAAGTTCATCTACTCGGTCCCGACCTTCCAGAACCCGGCCGGTGTCACCCTCTCCTTCGAGCGCCGCCTGCGCCTGGTCGAGCTGGCCCGCAGCCACGAGGTCCTGATCGCCGAGGACAACCCCTACGGGCTGCTGCGCTACGAGGGCGAGCCGCTGCCGCCGCTCTACCAGCTCGACGGCGGCGACTACGTGATCTACCTCGGGCACGCTGCTCGAAGATCCTCTCGCCGGGAATCCGGCTCGGCTGGGCCGTCGCGCCGCCGCCGGTGATGGAGAAGATCGTGCTCGGCAAGCAGGCCTCCGACCTCTGCACGTCGACCCTGACCCAGTACTTCGTTCGCGAGTACTTCGCCGAGGGCCGCTGGCGCGACTACGTCGAAGAGCCTCTGCGACCTCTACCGCTCACGCCGCGACGCGATGCTCGACGCGCTGGAGCGCCACTTCCCGCCCCAGGCCCACTGGACCCGACCCCGGCGGCGGGCTCTTCATCTGGGCCACCCTGCCCGACTACATAGACACGACCGACCTGCTGGCCAAGGCGCTGCGCGAGAACGTCGCCTTCGTCCCCGGCGCAGGCGGCCTACGTCGACGGGCGCGGCGCGCAGCTCGATGCGGCTCAACTTCTCCGCCTCCACCGAGGAGCGAGATCGACGAGGGAATCCGCCGGATCGGCCAGGTGATCTGCGAGCAGGTCGAGCTCTACGAGACGCTCACCGGCGAGCATCCGGCAGTGCCCGGTCCGTGAGCAAGGTGGGCACCACCCCGCCGTCCCCGGACGCGAAGCGGAGGAGACGGCGGGCGCAGATGTCCTGCCGTTGCGCCGCCGGGCCGAAGGCGGCCAGTGAAGGTCGCCGTCCTCAAGGGAGGCCGCTCGCTCGAGCGGGGTGTCTCGCTTCGCTCCGGCGCCCGGGTCGAGGACGCGCTGCAGCGGCTCGGCCACGAGCCGCTCTCGCTCGACGCCGGCGGCCGACCTGGTCGAGCGCTGGCCGAGGAGCGCCCCGATGTCGCCTTCATCGCCCTGCACGGGCCCGGCGGCGAGGACGGCACGGTGCAGGAGCTGCTCGAGATCCTCGACATCCCCTACACCGGCCCCGGCGTCGCCGCCTGCGCGCGCTGCATGGACAAGACGCTCGCCAAGCACGAGCTGCGCGAGCAGGGATCCCGACGCCCGACTGGTTCGCCTTCAACGCGACCGCCTTTCGCGAGCTCGGCGCCGCCGACGCGCTGGAGCAGATCGAGGCGCGCCTCGGCTTCCCGCTGGTCGTCAAGCCGGCGAGCGGGGGCTCGGCGCTCGGGCGTGAAGCTGGTCGACGTCGCGCGAGGAGGTCCCGCAGGCGCTGGTCGCCGCCTTCAGCTACGACGACCGCGTGCTGCTCGAGCGATACGTGCCGGGCGCGAGCTCGCGGTCAGCGTGCTCGGCGACGAGGCCGCTGCCGATCGTCGAGGCGATCCCCCGCGAGGGCGACCTCTATGACTTCGAGGCGCGCTATGAGATCGGCCGCACCCAGTTCACCTGCCCCGCCGAGCTCGACGAGGACACGGCGACCGCGGTCGACCGAGGCGGCGCTGGCGGCGTTCCGCGCACTCGGCTGCTCGGGCTTTGCTCGCGTCGACGTGATGCTCGGCGAAGGAGGGCCCGAGGTGCTGGAGGTAAACGCGGTCCCCGGCCTCACCGACACCAGCCTTCTGCCCCAGGCGGCCGAGGCGGCGGGCCTGGAGTTCGAGCAGCTGGTGGAGCGGGCGCTGGAGCTGGCCCTGTCCCGCCCGCGCGGGCGCCGGCGACTGCACTGCCCTAGGCCGCGGCGAGCTTACTGATCCTCGCCCTCGGCGAAGTCCTCGGGCGAGACCTCGTCGAGGAAGTCCTTGAACTTCTCGACGACCTCCTCCTGGTCCTCGACCTCCTGCTCGAACTCGATCGACGACTCCTCGATGACGTCCTCGGCGGCGAAGATCGGCGCCGCACCGCACCGCGAGGGCGAGGGCGTCGGAGGGCCGCGAGTCGATCTCCACCTCGTTGCCGTTGACCGAGAGCGTGATCGTCGCGTAGAAGGTGTTGTCGCGGAGCTCGGTCACCGAGACGCGCTCGCACTTGGCGTCGAGCTGATCGAGCATGTCGGAGAGCAGGTCGTGGGTCATCGGCCGCGGCGTCGAGGCGCCCTGCAGCTTCATCAGGATCGCCGCCGCCTCGGGATGCCCGATCCAGATCGGCAGAAACCTATTGCCGTCGGTCGTCTTCAGCAGCACGATCGGCTGCTTGCCGACCATGTCGAAGCTGACTCCGTAGATCTGCATCCGCTGCAAGGGAAGCACCCTTGGGGCCACCGGGCGTGGACGGCCATTATAGGTGCGGCAACCCGACCGCCAGAGCCGGATCGCGGACGATCGCATGGGCGATCCTGGATTCGAACCAGGGACCTCGTCCTTATCAGAGAAGCGCTCTAACCGACTGAGCTAATCGCCCGCGCTGGCGGCCGATGATAGCGGCGGCATCGGGGCGCCAGAGCGGCGCCGAACGGCTCGGGCGTGCGGTCAGGCGGCCTTGCGGCCGCGAGGCGTCGGGCCAGCGCGAGCAGCTCGTCGAGGTCCTCGAAGCGGATCTCGGCCGCGCAGCCCGGCCGCCGCGCAGACCGCAGCTTGACCTCGCGGCCGAGCGCCGCCTCGAGCGCGTCCTCGGCCTGCCGATCGCCGCCTCCTCCTCGGGATCGGGCCGCCTGCAGCCTTCGCCGCCGCCTCCCCCTCTGCCGCCCTTCGCCCGGCTCTCGGTCTCGCGCACCGACCAGCCCCCGGCGCGCCGCCTCGCGGGCCAGCCGGCGGCGCTCGTCCTGCCGCGCACCTGCAGCATCGCGCGGCCGTGGCCCTCGCTGAGCTCGCCCGCCTCGAGCAGCGCGAGCACCTGGTCGGGGAGGTCGAGCAGGCGGATCAGGTTCGAGATCGCCGAGCGGCTGCGGCCGACCCGGCGGCCGACCTCCTCCTTGCTGAGGCCGAGCTCCTCGACCAGCGCGGCGCAGGCGCGCGCCTCCTCGACCGGGTTGAGGTCCTCGCGGGCCATGTTCTCGACCAGCGCCATCTGCAGGCGCTCGGCCTCGCCCGAGTCGCGGACGACCGCCGGGACCGCGCTCGAGGCCCGCCTGCTGGGCGGCGCGCCAGCGGCGCTCGCCGGCGATCAGCTCGTAGCGCCCGTCGGCGAGCGGGCGGACGACCAGCGGCTGGACGACGCCGCTGGCCTCGATCGACGCGGCCAGCCGCTCGATCGCCTCGGCGTCGAAGCGCCTTCGCGGCTGGTTCGGGTTCGGCGGATCAGCTCGACCGGGACGTCGCGGAACTGCGGCTCGCCGACCTCGTGGGCCTCGGGAAGGATCGCGGCGAGGCCGCGGCCGATGCCGCGCGTCGCTGCCTAGCCACGGTGTCCAGCACCTCGCGTCGGCCGAGCGCCGCGGTAGGCGATCGCTCCGCGCGATGCCGGGGCGTGGCTCGATCACCGGCAGGCCGAAGCTCGGGGCCTCGGCGAGCCGACGCTGCGGGGAATCAC
This sequence comes from uncultured Solirubrobacterales bacterium, assembly GCA_963724905.1. Classification (GTDB taxonomy): domain Bacteria; phylum Actinomycetota; class Thermoleophilia; order Solirubrobacterales; family 70-9; genus Mayfieldus. The sequence continues at coordinate 522,251 of CAVRWD010000003.1, read as the reverse complement.
GGTGTCGAGCACCAGGTCGGGGAAGTGGTCGCTCAGCTCGTGCTCCACGTCCTGGGACAGGCGGGTTCGCTCATCGGCCATGGTGATGACGATGCCGGTCAGAACCAGCGACGGGTTGAGCTCGCGGCGGACCGTCTGCAGCGTGTCGAGGAACTGGACCAGGCCCTCGAGCGCCAGGTACTCGGCCTGCACGGGGATGATCACCCGGTCGGCCGCGGCCAGCGCGTTGACGGTGATCGGGCCCAGCGACGGCGGGCAGTCGAGGATCGTCAGCGCGAAGCGCTCGCGCACCGGGCCGAGCCGCTCGCGCAGCCGGTACTGGAAGCGCTCGAGCGTCGGCAGCTCGACCGAGGCGCCGGCGAGGTCGCGGTTCGCCGGGACGACCCAGAGGTTGTCGGGGCCGGCGGGCCGCGCCGCCTCGGCGACCGACCCCTCGCCGCAGAGGCGTCGTAGGAGGAGGGCCGCGCCTCGCGGTCGAGGCCGAGCGTCACCGTCGCGTTGCACTGCGGGTCGAGGTCGACGACCAGCGTCTGCGCGCCGCCGTCGGCGATGCAGGCGGCGAGGTTGACCGCGGTCGTGGTCTTCCCCACCCCGCCCTTCTGGTTTGCGATCGCGTAGACGTAGCCCATGTCGTGCCTCCGCCAGCCGGCGATCGCCAGGAATCGCGGCGTCAGCGCGAGACGCGAGCGAAGATCGGCGCATGCGCTCGCCCCGGCGTCAGCGCGCCGCGGGCCGCTTCTTCGCCATGCCCGGCGCGCCGCGGCAGCCCCTCCGGCGTCGGCCCGCCTTGCGGATCAGGTGCAGGTGGCGGTGCTCGCTGCCGGCGTAGGGGCCGACCGGCGAGACCTGCGCCGGCGTCATCGCCGAGCTGCTCGGCGGCGCGCTCGAGCTCGGCCTCCTCGTCGGGGTCGCGCCGGCCCTTCCAGGCGACCAGCACGCCGCCGTCGCGCAGCAGGGGCGAGGCGAGCTCGGCGAGGGTGCTGAGCCGGCCGACGGCGCGGGCGGTGACCGCGTCGTAGGCCTCGCGGCCCTCGCCGGCCGGCCCAGTCCTCGGCCCGGGCGTTGACCGCGCGGGCGTTGGCGATGCCCGCCGGCCGCGGCGGCGCGCTCGATGAACTCGCACTTGCGGCCGACCGACTCGACCAGGTCGACCCGCGCGTCGGGCAGCACCGCGGCGAGGACCAGGCCGGGGAAGCCGGCGCCCGCGCCGACGTCGCAGATCGCTCGCGCCGCCGCGAGCTCGGGGACCGCGAGGCCGCTGAGGCTGTCGGCGACGTGGACCTTCCAGGCCGCGCTCGGGTCGGCGACCGAGCTGCCGCCGCGCGCTCGTCGCGCGAGCAGCTCGACGACCGGCTCGAGCGCGGCGCGCGCCTCGGGCGTCGAGCTCGGCTGGCCGGAGCCGGCGCGCCGCGGGGCCGCGTCAGCTCGGCGATCAGCGGGGCGACGACGATCCGGCGCTCGGGCTCGTCGCCCTCGCTGTAGGTCTCGACGTCGCTGCGGTCCTTGAGCACCTCGTGGACCATGCGGCGCTCGCTGGCCGACATCGGCTCGAGCCGCACCGCCTCGCCGTTTCGGTCGGCGCGCTCGGCGGCGATCTCCGCCTCCTCCTCGAGCAGTCGCGCGGCGGCGCTCGCGGTAGCCGGCGGCGTCGAGGGTGACCGCGCTTGCGCTCGCTGATCCCGAGGAAGGCGGCGCGGTAGCAGAGCAGCTGCAGGGCGTCGAGGGTCTGGCCGCGGCGGCCGATCAGGATGCCGAGCTCGTCGGGGCCGTCGATCGCGGCGAGGATCTCCTCGTCGGTCTCGGTGACCTCGACCTCGGCGTCGAGGTCGATCTCGTCGAGCACCCGGTCGACGATCGCGCGCACGCGCTCGGCGGGCTCCTCGGGCATCGCTCCGGTCGGTCGGGCTCCGCTCAGGCGTCGTCTCATCAGCCGCTCCTTCCGCTCTTCTTCTTCTTCTTGCGCGGCGGGGGCGGAGGCGGCTTGGCCGCCTCGACCTCCTCCGGCGTCGGCACCTCGGTCGGCCCCGATCAGCTGCGTCGACACTGCTGCTGGCCGAGCGGTCCAGAGGTTGGTCGAGATCCAGTAGACCGAGAGGCCGGCCTCGAAGGTGGCGACGAAGGGCGCGACAGGAACGGCAGGCCGAAGATGATGTACTGCTGCGGTCCCTCCATGCTCTGGCCGCGCGCGCCATCGCCAGGCCGGCGGCGAGCTGGGTGACGATGAAGAGCACGATCAGGATGATCCCGTCCGCGCGCCCTCCGGGCGGTCTCGATCAGCGAGTCGATGAACAGCCAGCCCTCGCGGCGCGAGTCTCGCTCGACGTCCTCCTGGAAGCTGTCGCCCTTGAGCATGTAATAGAGGGCGATGAAGACCGGCAGCTGCAGCAGCAGCGGCAAGCAGGAGGCGAGCGGGTTGATCTCGTTCTCCTGGTAGAAGCGCATCATCTCCTGCTGCTGGCGCTGCTTGTCGTTCTTGTACTTCTCCTGGATCTCCTTGAGCTGCGGCTGCAGGGCCTGCAGCGCCCGCATCGACCTGATCTGCTTGAGGAGAGCGGATCAGCATCGCCCGGACGGTGAACGTCAGGGCGACGATCGACGGGCCCCAGCCGAGGCCCGACGTTGTCGTGGAAGAAGACGAGACGATCGGCGGCATCGACCAGCGGCTGCCGATGCTGGTGAAGAGGACGCGATGGCAGGATCGATCACCGAACCTCCCCGTGGTAGACGGCCGGGTCGACCGGGCCGACCCGCAGGGTGAATCGCTCCGGAACGGGTCGAAGCCGCCCGTTGCTGAACGGGTTGCAGCGCAGCAGGCGCCAGGCGGCGAGCAGGATCCCCGCGTAGCGCGCCGAAGCGGCGAATCGCGGTGATCGGCGTAGACCGAGCAGCTCGGGTAATAGCGGCAGCGGCGCGGGAGAGCAGGCGAGAGGAAGCGCCGATACAGCGGCGATCATGGCTCACGAAGAGTCGTTTCACGGCAAACGCTCGCCTCTCGGCGCTCTCGCTGAGCGCTTCACGCAGGGACTCGCGCAGGCCCTCGGGACCGTCGCGCTCGATCAGGCGCGACGACCTCCGGCCCGGGCGACGAGCACGAAGTCGTGGCCCTGGGGCAGCTCGGCCTCGAGGCTCCAGAAGGCCTCGCGCATCGCCCGCTTCACCTTGTTTCGCTCCACCGCGCCGCCGACCTTGCGGCCCACCGAGACGCCGAGCCGCACGTCCTCGCCCGTCCTCGTCGGATCGCGCGGGAAGCGGTAGAGGACCAGGAGGCGGTTGCCGTGCGAGGAGCCCTCGCGGTAGGCACGGTCGAAGTCGCCACTGCGCGAAAGGCGGCCGGCGCTTGCCCGGCTCGGCCATCGCTCCAGGGCGCCGAGGCGCTTGCGGCCCTTGCGGCGCCGGCGGCTCAGGATCGCGCGGCCACCGCGGGTCCGCATGCGGGCACGGAAGCCGTGGGTGCGGGCGCGCTTTCTCTTCTTTGGCTGCTAGGTTCGCTTCATTGCTGCGATCCCGCCGCTCTCGGCTTCGCGGCCGGGACGGCTCGGCGCAGTATACGGTCCGCCTCCGGCCCGATCTCGGTCCGAGCAGCGGCCGAAACCCCGCCGACGTTTTCGGCGCGATTTGCGCGGGGCTCCCTTGCAGGGGCCCAGGCCGCTGCGTAACGTGCGCGCGGCTTCGGGTGTCGCGATCCATCGCACCGGCGCCGCGCTCGCCGGAACCAAATCGACGAGAGGGGTCCGCGCCAGGTGTCGCACGTCTCAGATCAGCCTCCGCCCGGCCCCCCACCCGCAGGGGGCAAAGCGCCGAATGACGGCGCCGAGGTCGGCTCGATCTGGGACCAGGCGATCGAGGGACTGCGCGCCTCGGTGCCCGACTCGACCTTCCAGCTCTGGCTCGAGCCGCTGCGCGCCGTCGGCCTGCGCGGCGACACCCTCTATGTGTCGGGCCCGGAGCGGGATCCGCGCCTGGGTCGAGCGTCGCTACGCCGGATCGATCACGCAGGCGCTGGAGGAGACGAGACGCGCTGCGCGCGAGGTCAGCTTCGAGGCTCCCAGCGGCAGGATTCAGAGGCCCGGGAGCGCTCAAAGCGGTAACCCTCAATCCCAGCTATACCTTCGAGCGCTTCGTGATCGGCGAGGGCAACCGCATCGCCCACGCCGCCGCGCTGGCGGTAGCCGAGGCGCCGGCGGAGTCCTACAACCCGCTCTTCCTGCACGGTCGCCCCCGGGCTCGGCAAGACCCACCTGCTGGCCGCGATCGCCAACTACCTGGGGGCCAACGCGCCGCAGCTCAACGTCCGCTACTCGACCGCCGAGCGTTCACGAGCGAGTTCGTCGCCGCGCTGAAGGCGTCCGGGGCAGAGGAGTTCAAGCACCGCTACCGGGACATCGACGTGCTGCTGATCGACGACGTCCAGTTCCTGGAGGGAAAGCGCCACACCGAGGAGGAGTTCTTCCACACCTTCAACGCTCTCTACGAAGCGGGCAGCCAGCTGGTGCTCTCCGCCGATCGGCATCCCGAGTGAGCTCTCAACCCTGGAGGAGCGCCTGCGCGACCGCTTCGAGTGGGGGCTCACGGTCCCGGTCGAGCGCCCGACGCTCGCCACCAGGCTGATCGTGCTGCGCCGGCTGGTCAGCGAGTCAGGGGCGGAAGCGGTCACAGACGACGCGCTCGCAGTCCTGGCCCGCCGCGTCGAGGCCAACATCCGCCAGCTGCACGGTGCCCTGACACGGGTTATTGCCCACGCCTCGCTGCGAGCGCGCCCTCTCACTCCCGAGCTGGTCGAGGAGGTGATCCCCGCCATCGCCCCCGGCGCCCCGGCTGGGCCGCTGGAGGCGATCCAGGAAGTCGTCGCCGGCTCCTTCAACCTGCCGCGCTCCTCTATCACCGGCCCAAGTCGCGCCGCGAAGCCGCTGCGCGCTCGACAGCTGGCGATCTACCTCGCTCGTGAGATGACAGACCTTTCCCTGGCCCAGATCGGCCGCGAGTTCGGCGACCGCGACCACAGCACCGTTCTCAATGCCATCCGCCGCGTCGAGCAGCAGAGCGAGCTCGACCAGGCCGGAACCCGCGAGCATCTCGAGCAGCTGCGCGCAGCAATCCACACTCAGCGAGCGGCAATCGCATGACGCCCGGGTGCGCTGTAAGACTCCGCTTCCGGCTTTACCGGCGTCCACATGCTGCTTTTCGCATTGGAAAGCCAAATCCACGACTTATCACCGAAGCCAACACCTCTAAATACAACTAAGGAAACCTTCTTTGAAGATCACGACGAAAAGAGAAGAGCTCGTTGCCCGCCTGGCAATCGTCGGCCGGGCCGTCTCGACTCGGGCCACGACCCAGGCGCTGGGAGGAATCCTGTTCTCCAGCCAGGGTGGCGCGCTGCGCTTGCGCGCCACAGACCTCGAGATGGGGCTGGAGACTGAGCTCGAAGGCGAAGTTGATGGGGACGGCGCTGTCTTGCTTCCCGGCCGCCAGCTGGTCGAGGTAGCGCGATCGCTGGGCGTGGAGGAGGTGACGCTTGAGACGCGCGACGCGGAGCGCGACGTCGAGCTGCGCTCCGGAAGCGCCGTATTTCACCTGCGGACGCTGCCGTCCGAGGACTTCCCGCCCTTTCCCGAAGCGAGCGACTCGCCGCTGAAGATTCCCGCCGACGCCTTTGCCTCGACCGTTGAGGTCGTCGCCCGGGCCGCATCGCGCGACGACATGCGCCCGGTGTTGACCGGCGTGCTGGTCAGCGCCGCGGAGCGCAAGATGACGATGGTCGCCACCGACTCCTACCGCCTCAGCGTCAAGGAGACCGAGCTCGATTCGGACGTCGGGGGAGAGTTGGAGGCGAACATCCCGGCGCGCGCCCTACGCGAGCTCGCGCGGATCCTGGTCAGCGAAGGCGCGGATAGCGTCGAGATCTCGCTGCTCCAGAACCAGGCGGTGTTTTCCACCGGGCGCGTGATCCTGACCACTCGGCTGATCGACGGCCAGTTCCCGAACCACAGCCAGCTGCTGCCGGAGTCCTACGAGCACGACATCCGCTTGCCCCGCGGCGACTTCCTCGAGGTGGCGCGACGGGTGAGCCAGCTCGCGCAGCGAAACGCGCCGCTGCGTATCGCGCTGCGGCCTGGGGAGCTCACCGTCGCGGCCGAGACGCCTGAGGTGGGCGACGCGACCGAGACGATGCCGGCGCCGTTCGAGGGCGAGCCGCTGGAGATCGGCTTCAACCCCGAGTTCCTCAAGGACGGCATCGAGAGCGTTGAGGGAGACGAGGTGCTGCTGCGAGTGATCTCGCCGCTGCGGCCGGGACTCCTGCAGCCCGGCGAGGGCGAGGACTTTCGCTACCTCGTGATGCCGATTCGCCTCAACGTCTAGGTGAGGCTGACGGTTGCGGGTCACCAGCATCGAAGCGCGTGACTTTCGCAGCCTCGCCACTCTGGAGTTGGTGCTGGAGACGGGCATCACCTCGGTCGTCGGCGACAACGGGACCGGCAAGACGAACCTGCTCGAGGCCGTCTACTTTGGCCTCAGCGGCCGCTCATTTCGAACCCGCGACCGCCGCGAGCTGATCCGCTTCGGCGAGCCGGTGGCGCGGGCCGAGCTGACCCTTGCCCCCGACTCCCAGACAACTCACTCGCTGCTCGCTTCGGTCTCGCGTTCGGAGGGCAGGCGCCACCTGCTGGATGGCGAGCCGGCGGCCCCGGCGGTCATCGCCGACCACCGGCCTCATCTCGTCGTCTTCAGCCCCGACCGCCTGGTCCTGGTCAAGGGGCCTCCGGCGGAGCGCCGCGCCCACTTCGACGCATTCATCGCCGCCCGCTGGCCCGCCCGCGCGAGCCTGCGCCAGGAGTATGGACAGGTACTCGCGCAGCGCAACGCGCTGCTTCGCCGGGTATCGGCCGGCTTGTCTCCCGCCTCCGAGCTTGACGCCTGGGACGGCACCCTCGCCAAAGCAGCGGTGCCGCTGGTCGCGGCGCGGATCGAGGCGGCGGAGGAGCTGGCGCCGCGCTTTGCCGCCGACGCCGCGGACCTCGGCCTGCAGAGCGCCGATCTGCGCTACAGCCCGCGCGGCGAGCCCGATGCGGAGTCCCTGCGCACCGCCCTGGCCGAGCGCCGGGACTCCGATCTGCAGCGAGTCCGGACCTCGGTGGGTCCGCACCTGGACGAGTTCGACCTCACCCGTGAGGGTCGCTCGCTGCGCCGCTACGGCTCCCAGGGTGAACAGCGAGCTGGGCTGCTGGCGCTGCTGTTTGCCGAGCGCGAGACGTTGATCGCCGCCGGGTCCCCAGCCCCATTGATGCTTCTCGATGACGTGATGAGCGAGCTCGACCCCGGCCACCGCGAGCTGCTGGTCGCTCGCCTCTCCGATGGCGGCCAGACATTGGTCAGCGCCGCCGATGAGGGCGGCGCTCCCGGCACCCGCGGCCGAGCGCCTGGTCCGGATGCCCTCCGGGACCGGCGCCGGCCTGAAGGCGGTCGCCTGATGGCACGCAAGGCCCCCCGCCCCGCTTCGCTTGCCTTGCGCGCGGCGCTGCAGGAGTCCGCGCCCCGGACCGGCCTCGGAGCGGTGCAGACGGTCTGGCCCGAGGTGGTCGGTGAGGCGATCGCGACGGCCACCGAGCCGGTCGCGGAGCGCGATGGAGTGATCACGATCCGCTGTGAGAGCGCGACCTGGGCCCAGGAGCTGACCCTGATGGAAGCGGAGCTCTTGGCGCGTCTGGAGGAGCGGCTTGGCGATGCCGCACCGCAGGGTCTCCGTTGTTCGGCTGGCTAGCCAGCCTGGGGCGGAGGCGGCTTTCATGGCAAAGGCTCTTAGCCAAGCCGATCCCGCATCTGCATTTATTGCGTGTTTTGCAGGACTTTTGCCTCAGTTTGGCGTTCTTTCCGGGGCCTCAGACTGGTATCCTTTATGTCAACTTGATCTCCCGCCCCGACGCTGGTTCTGAGGCCGAATCGCGGCCACCGGCGATCGGGGTTTTCTACGACCAACGGAAGGACTTTTTTGGCTGAGCGAAAGACGCCTGCAAAGGCCGCCAAGCGCGGTTCGGCGACCTCGAAGGGCGCCAAAGCCTCCCCCAAGAGCAAGGGCAAGAGCGGCGCCAAGGCACCGGCGGGGGGCAGCTCCTACGACGCCAGGGACATCACCGTCCTCGAGGGCCTTGAAGCGGTTCGCAAGCGGCCCGGCATGTACATCGGCTCGACCGGGGCCCGCGGGCTTCACCACCTCGTCTACGAGGTGGTCGACAACTCGGTCGACGAAGCGATCGCCGGGCATTGCGACAGCGTCAAGGTGGTCCTGCACCCCGACAACAGCTGCACCGTCATCGACGATGGCCGCGGCATCCCGGTCGATCAGCACGCGAAGGAGAAGCGACCTGCCGCGGAGGTCGTCCTCACAACCCTGCACGCCGGCGGCAAGTTCGGCGACGGCGGCGGCTACAAGGTCTCGGGCGGCCTGCACGGCGTCGGCGTCTCGGTGGTGAACGCGCTCTCCGAGCGCCTGCACCTGGAGATCAGCCGTGACGGCTACGTGTGGACGCAGGACTATGAGCGCGGCAAGCCGACCGCAGACTTCAAGAAGGGCGCCAAGACCAAGGAGACCGGCACCTCGCTCACCTTCCTGCCCGACCTCGAGGTCTTCGAGGACCTCGGCTTTGACTTCGACACCCTCGCCGAGCGGCTCCGCGAAACCGCCTTCCTTACCCGCGGGCTGAAGATCGAGCTCGTGGACGACCGCGGCGAGGGCCAGGAGGTCGGCTTCCAGTACGACGGCGGGATCCAGGACTTCGTCAAGCACCTGAACGAGAACAAGGACGAGCTGCACCGCAAGGCGGTCTACTTCGAGGGCGAGAACGACGACGGTCAGGTCGAGGTGGCGATGCAGTGGAACACCTCCTACCAGGAGTCGATGTTCAGCTTCGCCAACAACATCAACACCCACGAGGGCGGCACCCACATGTCCGGATTCCGCTCCGCCCTGACCCGCACCCTGAACGCCTACGCGCGCGGCAAGGGGATGCTGAAGGAGACGGACGAGAACCTCTCCGGCGAGGACGTGCGCGAGGGCCTCACCGCGGTTATCTCGGTGAAGCTCCACGACCCCCAGTTCGAAGGCCAGACCAAGACCAAGCTCGGCAACCCGCCGATCGAGGGGCTGGTCAAGGAGGCCGTGAACCGCAAGCTGGGCGAGTTCCTGGAAGAGAACCCCGGCGATGCGCGCCGCATCATCATCAAGGCCGTCGAGGCCTCGAGGGCCCGCGACGCCGCCCGCAAGGCCCGCGACCTGACCCGGCGCAAGTCGGCGCTCGAGAACTCGACCCTTCCGGGCAAGCTTGCCGATTGCTCGGTCAAGGACCCGGCTCTCGCTGAGCTGTTCATAGTCGAGGGCGACTCCGCCGGCGGCTCCGCGAAACAGGGGCGCGACCGCAACAGGCAGGCGGTGCTGCCGCTGCGCGGCAAGATCATCAACGCGGAGAAGAATCGCATCGACAAAGTCCTCTCCAACACCGAGGTCCAGGCGCTGATCACCGCGATCGGCACCGGCATTTCGGAGGAGTTCGACATCAAGGATGCGCGCTACCACAAGGTGGTGCTTATGACCGACGCCGACGTCGACGGGGCCCATATCCGCACCCTGGTTCTGACCTTTCTCTACCGGCAGATGCCGGAGCTCTTCGACCACGGCTACATCTACATCGCCAAGCCGCCTCTCTACGGGGTCAAGAACGGAAGCAAGACGACTTACGTTGAGCGCGAGTCCGAGCTCGAGGAGCTCCTGCTGCGCGACAAGCTCGAGGACATCGAGCTCATTGACGCGAACGACAAATCCAAGAAGCTGACCAAGGGCCGCTGGCAGAGCTACGTTCGGCGCTCGAAGGAATACGGCGGCTGGAGCTCCTCGCTGCAGGCCGAGTTCGGTCACGACGTCATTCGCTTCCTGGAGGAGTCGCAGCTGCTCGACGAGCAGGTGGCGACGCTCGCCGGCGCACGCAAGGTCTTCTCCGCCAAGGATCCCGAGACCGAGCCCTATGAGACCGAGGTCGTCAACGACGGCAAGACGTCGCTGAGCGTCAAGGCGATCCACCGCAAGTCGGGCCTCGCGCGCACGCACATCCTTCCGGACGAGCTCTTCAAGCACCCCGAGTACCGCAAGTTCGTCGAGGTGCACGCGACGCTGCTCAAGCAAGTCGGCCGGCCGCCCTTCCGAGGTGACGCTGAACGGCAAGACAGAGGAAGCGGTGTCCTTTGCCGACCTGCACCGCGCGGTCCTGGATCTGGCCAAGCAGGGGATCAACTTCAGTCGCTACAAGGGCCTCGGCGAGATGAACTCCGAGGAGCTGCGCGAGACGACGATGGACCCCGATTCCCGGACCCTGCAGCGGGTCACGATCGACGACGCGGCCGAGATGGCCACCCAGGAGATCTTCTCGATGCTGATGGGAGACGAAGTGGAGCCGCGGCGTGCCTTCATCGAGAGAAACGCCAAGGACGTGGCCAACCTCGATGTCTAGGAGCAGCTAATGGCGCTTGAAGCTCTGACCGGCCGGATCGAGGAGCGCGAGCTCGAGAAGGAGATGCGCTCGTCCTATCTCGATTACGCGATGAGCGTGATCGTCGGCCGGGCGCTGCCGGACGTCCGCGACGGGCTGAAGCCGGTGCACCGCCGGGTGCTCTACGCGATGCACGACCTCGGCCTGCAGCCGACCCGCCCCTACCGCAAGTCGGCCTTCGTGGTCGGCGAGGTGATGGGCACCTACCACCCGCACGGCGACTCGGCGATCTACGACACGCTGGTGCGTATGGCGCAGGAGTTCTCGCTGCGCTACCCGCTCGTCGACGGCCAGGGCAACTTCGGCTCGATCGACGACGACCCAGCGGCCGCGATGCGGTACACCGAAGCGCGGCTGGAGAAGCTCGCAACCGAGCTGCTGCGCGACATCGACGCTGACACGGTCGAGTTCGGGCCCAACTACGACGAGTCAAAGCGCGAGCCGCTGGTCCTGCCGGCCCGGTTCCCGAACCTGCTCGTCAACGGGTCCTCGGGGATCGCGGTCGGAATGGCGACCAACATCCCGCCTCACAACCTGCGCGAGGCGATCGCGGCGACGAATGCCTACATCGACGACCCGGAGATCGACCTCGCGGGCCTGATGGAGCATGTAAAGGGCCCCGACTTCCCGGGCGGCGGGTTGATGAGCGCAGCGGGAATTCGCGATGCCTACGCGTCAGGGCGGGGCAGCATCAAGGTCCGCGCTCGCGCGCACGTTGAGCCCTTGAAGGGCGGCAAGGAGGCGATCATCGTCACCGAGCTCCCGTTCACGGTCAAGAAGGGCGGCGATGGAGGGCTGATCACCAAGATCGCTGACCTCGTTCGGGAGAAGAAGCTGGTCGGAATCTCCGACCTGCGCGACGAGTCCGACCGCAGCGGGATGCGGCTCGTGATCGAGCTCAAGCGCGGCGGCCCGCCGGCCAAGGTCGTGCTCAACAACCTCTACAAGAAGACCGCCATGCAGACGTCGTTCGGCGTCAACATGGTGGCGCTGGTCGACAACGTCCCGCGCACGCTCGGGCTGCGGGAGCTGATCCAGCACTACGTCGAACACCAGCGTGAGGTCGTCACCCGCCGCACCCAGTACGAGCTTCGCCGCGCCGAAGCCCGCGCCCACATCCTCGAGGGGCTGCTGGTGGCGCTCGACAACCTCGACGCGGTGATCAAGCTGATCCGCGCTTCCCAGGACCCCGACACCGCCCGCGACGGCCTGATCGAGCAGTTCAAGCTCTCGCGCGAGCAGGCGCAGGCGATCCTCGACATGCGCCTGCAGCGACTCACCGCCCTGGAGTCCGACAAGGTGCGCTCCGAGCACGCGGACCTGATGGAGCGGATCGGCGAGCTGCGCTCGATCCTCGCCGACGAGGCGAAGATCTTCGGGCTGGTCAAGGAGGAGCTCAGCGAGGTCAACGAGTCCTACGGCGACGAGCGGCGCACCGAGGTCACGCACTTCGAGGGCGACATGGGGATCGAGGACATGATCGCCGACCAGCAGATGGTCGTCTCGCTGACCGCATCGGGATACGTGAAGCGGCTACCGCTTGCGACCTACCGCCAGCAGCACCGCGGCGGCAAGGGGGTAATGGGCATGAACATGAAGGAGGGCGACTACATCGAGCACCTGCACATCTGCTCGACCCACGACTACATGCTCTTCTTCACCAACCTGGGCAAGGTCTACCGCAGCAAGGTCTACGAGCTCCCGGAGGGGTCGCGGACCTCGAAGGGCAGCGCGCTGGTCAACGTCCTGCCGCTTTCAGATGGCGAGCAGGTGATGGCGGTGGTCCCGACCCGCGACTTCAAAGAGGAGAAGTACCTGGTCTGCGCGACCGCAAAGGGACAGGTCAAGAAGACCGAGTTCATCGCCTACAACACGCCGATCCGCGCCGACGGGATCATCGCGATCAAGATCCGCAAGGGAGACGAGCTGGTTCAGGTGCGCCTGACCAGCGGCAAGGACGATCTGCTGCTGGTCTCCAAGTCCGGCCACGCCTCCCGCTTTGCCGAGAAGCTGGTGCGGCCGATGGCTCGAGGCACGGGCGGCGTGAAGGGGATGAACGTCGCCGACAAGGGCAACCGGGTGCTGGCGATGGACGTCGCCCGCGACGACACCGAGCTCTTCGTCGTCACCGAGAATGGCTACGGCAAGCGGACCGCCGTCTCCGAGTATCCGGTCAAGGGCCGCGGCACCAAGGGCGTGCTGACCGCGAAGCTGACCACCAAGAAGGGCGGCCTGGCCGGAGCCCTGATCGTGCGCGAGCACCAGGATCTGCTCTTCATCTCCCAGAACGGGATGGTCCAGCGCACGAGCGTGCGTGGCATCTCGCAGATGGGCCGCCCGACTCAGGGCGTCAGGGTGATGAACATGAAGTCGGACGACCGGGTGAGCGCCGTGGCCCTGGTGGTCGAGTCCGACGAGGGCGTCGCGGAGGCCGTCGAGGCTGAGCCCGCGCCCGAGGAGGCCGCGGAGCAGGTATAGGCTGGCCGCGTGGAGCAGCTGCGCGGCCGCAACGCGCTGATCACCGGCGCCGCCGGGGGTCTGGGCGAGTACATCGCCAGGTCCCTGGCCTCCGAGGGCGTGAACCTGGTGCTCTCCGACCTCCCCGAGGCGGGGCTGGAGGAGAGGGCGGCGGCGCTGCGCTCGGGCGGCGCCAAGGTGGAGTCGCTGGGCGCCGACCTCAGCCGCCGCGAGGAGGCGGAGGGGCTTGTGGCCCGCGCGGAGGAGCTGCTCGGGCCGATCGACATCCTGGTCAACAACGCCGGCCTGGAGTTCGCGGGCCCGTTCCTCGACCGTACCCCGGAGGAGATCGCGGGGACCGCCGAGGTCAACCTGGTTGCGTTGATGCTGACCACGCACGCTGCCCTGCCGGGGATGCTGGAGCGGGGGCGCGGGCACGTGGTCAATGTCGCCTCAATGGCCGGAAAGGTCGGCTTCCCGAACCTGGCCACCTACTGCGCTTCGAAGCACGGCGTGGTCGGCTTCACCAGCTCGCTGCGAGGCGAGTATCAGGACGGCCCGGTCGGCTTCTCGGCGATCTGCCCCGGGTTCATCTCCCGGGTGGGGATGTACGGGCGGCTCGAGGGTCAGGTCGGCGACACGCCGGGGCCGATCCGGCCGTCGCCCCCCGAGCATGTCGGCGAGGCCGTCGTCAAGGCGGTGCGCGAGGATCGCCCGCTTCTGATCGTCAACCCGCCAGGGGCCAGGGCGCTGATCCTGATCAACGCGGTGGCCCCGAGCCTGGCGGGCCGGATTGGGCGCCTGCGATCGATCCGCGAGTTCGGCGAGCGCTTCGCCAAGGTCAAGCGGGAGGCTCCCCCGACCGTTGCCGAGCAGCGGGTGAGGGCGCCCGACTGAGTCACATGCTTGAATTGGATCACCAGAGAAAGGAGGTGGTCCTAACTTGAATCACATGCTTTTCGGGACGCTGGAGGTGCAGGGCCGCTAGGCAAGTGGTGCTGGCCGGGGGCGCGAGCTCCCGGCACCCAGGTCGCCGGTGGTAGATGCCTAAGGTGACCTGATTGCCCGGCGGAATCCAGCCCGGGCACCGGCGGTGATGGAGAGGCTGGGAGCAACGTCCCGCCCGGCCGCGAGCCTCCGCTCCGCTTCATGCACCTTGAGAAGGGCCGCCTCTTCGGAGGCGGCCCTTCGCGTTCAGGCGGGCGCCAGGTACGGCTGCCAGTCGACCGGGATGTTCGGGCTGGCGATCCGTATGAATACCGTCGGCCCCGGCGCCCCCGGCTTGTTGCGCGGGTGCATCGAGATCTCCCGCGGCAGGTGGCTGCCCTTGCGCCGGTTGCAGGTGGCGCAGGAGGCGACGATGTTGTCCCACACCGACTTGCCACCGCGGCTGCGCGGGATCACGTGGTCGACGGTGAGGCCGGGCTTGCGCGAGCCGCAGTACTGGCACGTCCAGGCGTCGCGGGCGAGCACCGCCTTGCGGGTGATCTTGCGGCCGTGCGCGTCGCGGGGAATGTGGACGTAGTTGACCAGCCTGATCACGGTCGGCCGGGCGAGCGTCAGCTTCTCAGAGTGAAGCGGGCGCTCGGCCCGCTCCAGAAGCAGCGCCTTTTCCTTCAGCACAAGTACCGCCGCGCGACGGACCGTGCACACGTTGATCGGCTCGAAGCTTGCGTTGAGGACCAGCACCCGGCCGTTGCCGGGGAGGCGGGGGCGGTGGCCGTTGGAGGACGAGTGGCCGTTCGCGCTGGCGCCATTGCCGTTGTGCTGCGGATCCCCGTTGGCCCGCATGGCAGCCGAGGCGCGATTCCGAGTCATGATGGGCGCGATTCTAGAGGGTGAGGTTCGTCAGCCTGCCGGGTATGAACCCAGCATCCGCACCGACTCGGCCTTGCCGCGCAATCCTTCGATCGCCTCGGCGACTTGCGGGTCGGTGTCCCTTCCCTCGAGGTCGATGAAGAACATGTAGCTGCCCAGGCCCTGGCGCCGCGGCCGCGACTCGATCCGGGTCAGGTTGATCTCCCGCCGCGAGAACTCCAGCAGGGCATCGACCAGCGCCCCCGGATGGTCCTCGCCGAGCTCCGCAAACACCAGCGAGGTCTTCCACGGCTCCGCTCCGACCGGCTCGGTGCCGGGAGGCGCGATCCAGACGAAGCGGGTCACGTTGTCCTCGGAGTCCTCGACCGAGTCGCGAAGCACAACGCAGCCGTACACCTCCGCCGCCCCGCCGGCGCCGAGCGCCGCCCAGGGCTGCTCAGACTCGCTGACTTCCCGCACCGCATCGGCGGTGCTCGGTGCGGCGCGGATCTCCGCACCCGGCAGCTGCTCGCGCAAGAAGCGCCCGCACTGGGCGCTGGCCTGGGGGTGGGAGAGGACCGCCGTGACCTGATCCAGGGGCATCTCCTCGCGGGCGATCAGGCTGATCTGGATCGGAGAGTCGAACTCACCGACGATCGTCACCCCCTCGACCTCGAAGGCGAGCGTGTCGAGGGTCGAGCGCACTGCGCCCTCGATCGAGTTCTCGAAGGGGACGAAGGCGCGATCGGCCTCGCCGCGATCGACCGCGACGATCGCGTCGTAGATCGACGCCACCGCGAGGGGCTCGAATTCCTCTCCGCCCGCCGCTCGGCCGAGAGCGTCCTCGGTGAACGTGCCGGCGGGGCCCAGGTAGGCGATCCGGGCGCTCATGCTCCGCCCATCGCGCTGTCGAACGCCTCGCGCTCCTCCGGGGAGAGGTCGAACTCCGAGGCGCCCTCGGCGATCGGCTTCACGTAGAGGCGGGCCTGATCGCGGTGCAGGATCGACGACAGCACGACGCCATTACCACGCGAGTCCAGCAGCGCAATCGAGCTCGACTGGCGCCCGGTCATCTCGCCCATCGCGTCGTAGCGGACGACGGCGAACTGGGTGATCGCCCCCCGCAGCCGCCGGTCGAGCTCGGAGTCGCGGCCATCGAGGCGCTCGAGCGATCGCTCCAGGTTGCCTCCCAGCTCGGCGAGCCGGCGGTCGAGCTCCGCGGCGTGCTCGGTGACGGTGCGCTCGCCCTCCTCGCCTCCAATCAGCTGCTGGGTGGCGCGCAGGCGCTTGACCCGCCTCGCGAGGACGAGGCAGACGATCAGCGCGATGACCGCCAGCGCGGCGGCCCCTATTGCGACGAAGCCGGCCGCGTCGAGATCCACGGCTGCAGAATAGTTGGGCGCCCTACTGCGGGACTAAGACTGGAACGTGACTTCGTAGCTCGCCACGTTGTTGTCCGAGACCTGTTCCCCCGGCACGGGCTGCACCTCGACCTCGAGCGTCGCCTGTCCCTCCGGCGCCGGGGTGATCGGAATCTGCACCGTCGCGGTATCGCCGGCGGCGATCGAGGAGAGCTGCTGCTCGATCGGCTGGCCCCCGTCGACGGTCACCGAAACCGTGACCCCGCTCTCGTCGGAGTCCCCCTGGTTTTGCACCTCCACCTCGAGCTCGGGCTGGTCGCCGGCTGAAACCGTCGCCGGCACCCCGTCCTCGAGCACGGTGCCGTTGGCGCTGGTCTGGATCAGGCCGAGGCCATGGATCCCAGGTGTGGCGGCAGTTGTGTTGCCGCTGACGCCAGAGAGAGCGTCCTCGATCGTGGTCGGGTCAAGGAAGCTGTCGTCGGGCAGGAACTTGCTCGGCGGGATCGTCACGTCGTCGATCCCGTTGTCGGCCAGCGCCTGCTCCATCTCGGGCCGCGCCACCTGGCGGTAGAGCACGTCGCTGGCCAGCAGCGCCTTCATCTGGAACGCGATCTTGTCGATCGCCTCCTCGCTGCCCTCGTCGCCGAGCGCGGTCGCTATTGAGTTGGACATGTTGGTGAGCGCGTTACGGCGCAGCTGCATGGTCAGCTCGAAGGCCCGCTGGGCATCGCTCATGTCGCCCGGGACGTCGAGCTGTTCGGTGCGCTGCAGGAGGCTGTCGAGGCCGCTGCGGTCGGAGGCGATGTCGTTGGTGTACTCGGTCACGCTCAGCCCACCGGGGTCCTCGAGCTGCTGGAAGAGCGAGTTCGAGACCTGGCGCGTCTCGTCGACGATCGCGGCTACGTTCTCGCCGTAGTTCTCCAGCGCCCGCTCCTTGCGGGCGTTCAGGCAGCCCCTCACGCCGAGGACGAGCAGAATCAGGACCAGCAGCCCGGCACCCGCGGCGATCCCGCGCCGCACCAGGATCTGCTGGCGCTGGGAGCGGGGTGAGCGGCCGCCGCGCATTCGCGGCGGGTTCGGCGGCTCAGTTTGGGCCGAGGCCGGCGGATCCTCGTCGAAGAACTCCAAGCGGGGGTCTCCCAGGGTCGGTTCGCGTCGCGGAGAGTATGGCGGGCGGGTCAGGCGGTGCGCAGGAAACATTGCGCATTCGGCATTGCAACGCGAAATGCGCGGCGGCTCTGTGAAGGAGGAAGTTGCCGAGCCTCGAAGTCAAAGAAGCGGTGGTGGGCGCAGTCGTACTGAACCGGTTCGAGCTCCGTGAGCGATTGGGCAGCGGAGGCTTCGGCACCGTCTACAAGGGCTGGGACGAGCGCCTGGAGCGCGAGGTCGCGGTGAAGGTGATTGACATCGGCGGCCAGCCGCTCGATCGGGTGCTGCGGGAAGCCCAGGCCGTGGGCCGCCTCAACCATCCCAGCGTGGTGACGCTCTATGAGCTTGGCGAGGACGGCCGCAACGCCTACCTGGTCAGCGAGCTGGTGGTCGGGGCGACGCTGGCCGAGCGCCAGCGCCAGGGAAGCCTCTCCGACCATGACGTTGGCGAGATGGCCTCCGACCTCTGCGACGCCCTCGAGCACGCCCACTCGCGCGGCGTCGTCCATCGCGACATAAAGCCTCAGAACGTGCTCCTCGGCGATGAGCGCCGAGCGAAGCTGATGGACTTCGGCATCGCCAGGGTGTTGGACGGAGCCGGGATCACCGCCAGCGGCGACGTGATCGGAACCCTCGCCTACATGGCGCCCGAGCAGGCGGAGGGGGAGGCAGCCGACCCGCCGGCCGACGTCTACTCCCTCGCCCTCACCCTCTATGAGGCCTGGAGCGGGGAGAACCCCAACGCCCGCCCGACCCCGGCGGCGACCGCCCGCGCGATCGGCACGCCGGTGGCCTCGCTCGGGGACCTGCGCCCCGACCTGCCGCTCCCGCTGTGCGACGCGATCGACGCCTCGCTTGAGCGCGACCCCGACCTGCGGCCGCCGGTCGCCGAGCTCTCCGAGGTGGTCGAGGACTCACTCGATGAGCTGGCCTCAGACCACAGGGTCCCCCGCCCGCGACGCCGGTTGGCGCCGTTCGCAGCCGCCGCGGCGCTGGTCTCGGCCGAGGGCCCGGCAGAGCTGGCGGGCGCCGCGACGATCGCCGGCCTGAGCGCGGCGGCGATCCTCGCAACTCCGGGCGAGGGCGCCGCCTGGGCCTATCTGCTGCCGCCCGCAGCCGGCCTGCTGGCCCTGTTCTGGGCCCGCCTCGGATATCTGCTGGCTGTGATCGGGGTCGGCCTCTGGCTGGCGAGCGCAGCCGGGCGCCCGGGAGCGGCGCTCGTCCTCGGCCTGCTGGCCCTGCCCCCGGCGCTCCTGGTCGGCGGTGGCCGGGCGCTGCCGCTGCCCGCTGCCTCGCCCCTGCTCGGACTAGCCGGCGCCGCGCCCGTCTACCCCCTGCTCGCCGGACTTGCCGCCAGGACCGGCGACCGGATCGTGCTCGGCGCGGCGGGCTATGCCTGGCTGGCGGTGATCGAGGCAAGCGGCGGTCGCAGGCTGCTCTTCGGGCCTGCCGTCTCGCCCCCCTCGGGCTGGCAGGAATCGGCCGGCGAGACCATGCGTAACTTTCTGCTGCCCCTGCTCATCGACCCGGTGTTCCTCCTCGGGCTGTTCATCTGGTCGGGGGGAGCGTTCGCGCTCGGCCTGCTGGTGCGCGGGCGCAATCCCGCGCTCGACCTGCTCGGGGCCCTGGTCTGGTCGGCGGTGCTCGCCGCAGCGCTGCGCCTGGCGCCCGATTCGGCCGGCCCGTCGCCGGCTGTCTTCGCGATCGCCGTGCTGGCGGTCGTCGGCGCGGTCGTCCTCTGGCGGGCGCGGGAGGCCGCCCTCGCTCCGCAGCCGATATTCGGCCCCGCTCCCGGCCCGCTGCAGGATGCGGGCCGAGAGGCCACACTTTCGTAGGATTTCGCACGCGAGCGTCTCGCGTGCCCGCACACACGACCCTGCCAAAGGAGCCCCGCGATCAGCGTCCTGCGCAATCTCGAAGCACGGATAGAAGGCCTCGTCGAGGGGGTTTTCAGCCGCGCCTTCTCCTCCGAGGTCCAGCCGGTCGAGCTGGCCCGCAAGCTGGCCAAGGAGATGGACTCGCACAAGACCGCGTCGGTGTCCCGGGTCTACGTCCCCAACGAGTACACCGTCTATCTGTCGAAGCAGGACCGCTCCAAGCTGGAGGGCTACGAGCGCTCCCTCGAGCAGGAGCTCTCCGGTTATCTGCTCGAGCACGCGCGGCGCCGCGGCTATGACCTGCTGACCCGGCCCGCGGTCGGCTTTGAGACCGACGAGCGCCTGCGCCTGGGCGAGTTCGGGATCCAGACCCGGCTCGTCAAGCCGCCGGCCCACGAGGGGAGGCGCCGCGGCAGGGGGAGGAGGGCCACACGATGGTCTACTCGGCGGTCCGCGAGCGCGAGCAGGAGAAGCCCAGCAAGCGGCCCGAGGCGGGGCTTGTGGCGACGCGCGCCATCGTCACGGTCGGCGACCGGCGCTACGTGCTCGACGGGCCGAAGGCGGTGATCGGGCGCTCCAAGGACTGCGACTGCGTTCTGCGCGACCCCAACGTCTCGCGGCGCCACGCCGAGCTGCGCCGGGCCGAGACCGGCGACTGGCACATCGCCGACCTCGGCTCCACCAACGGCGTCAAGATCAACGGCCGCCAGGTCTCGTCCTCGCGCCTCAGCCCCGGCGACGACGTCACCCTGGGCACGTCGACGTTCAGCTTCGAGATCGAGCAGTAGGCCCGATGGCCGGCGCCCCGACCCCGTCGACCATCTAGTGGACTACGAGCCGATCTCCGTAGGCCTCAAGTTCGGCTTCATCGCCGTCCTCTACCTGTTCCTGCTCTGGATCGCCCGCAGCGCGCTGAAGGACCTGCGCCGCACGGCGGCGCCGGCCCCGACGCAACCGGCCTTCATTCCGCCCAGATGCTCGACGAGGGCGGAGGCTCCTCGGAGGAGGGCTGGCTGATCGTCGAGCGCGGCGGCGGGCTCGAGGCCGGGGCGCGGTTCGACCTCTTCGGCGGGCTCTCGATCGGCCGGGCCGGGAACGCCGACGTCCAGATCGAGGATCGGTATGCCTCCGGCCTGCACGCCAGGATCTCTGCCCACCGTGGCCACTTCTACGTCGAGGACCTCAAGTCGACCAACGGGACCCTGCTCAACGACGAGTCGCTGGGCGGCGAGGCGGAGCTGATGCCCGGGGACACGATCCGCATCGGCGACACCGAGTTCCGCTTCGAGCCGGGGAGCTAGGGGAGGGGACGATGCTGAGAGTCTCCGACAAGGCCTATCGCAGCGACACCGGGCGCCAGCGGCGCGCCAACGAGGACTCCTACTACGTGCGCGCGCCGGTCTTCGTCGTCGCCGACGGGATGGGCGGCGCCCAGGCCGGGGAGGTGGCGTCGCGGATCGCGGCCGAGGAGTTCGACCGCGACCTGCCCTCGGGCTCCCCCGAGGACGTCCTGCGCGACGCGTTTCGTTCCGCCAACCGAGGATCCACGAGCACGCCGCCACCGACGAGGCCCACGCCGGGATGGGCACCACCCTCACCGCCGCGATCGTCGACGCCGAGCGCGACGAGGTGGCGATCGGCCACGTCGGCGACAGCCGCGCCTACCGATTGCGCGGCCCCAAGCTCGAGCGCCTCACCCAGGACCACTCGCTGGTCGAGGAGCTGCGGCGCAAGGGCCAGCTCACCGACGCCCAGGCCGAGGAGCACCCGCAGCGCTCGATAATCACCCGCGCCCTCGGCCCCGATGCGGAGGTGGAGCCGGACATCCACACCGAGCAGGCGCGGGCGGGCGACGTCTACCTGATCTGCTCCGACGGCCTCACGACGATGCTGGGCGAGGAGCGGATCACCCGCATCCTGCGCGGGTCGACCAGCCTCGACGCCGCAGTAAAGGCCCTGGTCGACGAGGCCAACCGGGCCGGCGGCCGCGACAACATCACCGCGGTCGTCTTCAGCCTCGAGGACGTCGGGGCTCCGGCAGCCGACGAGGAGGAGCACCCGACCCTGATCGGCCCCGCCGCGGAGGCCGAGGGCCTGCGCGGCGAGGAGATCCGCGCCGCCGCCGCGGCCGGCGGGCCGCCGCAGAAGCAGCGCGGCGGGGCGCTGAAGGGCGCCGCCAAGGCACTGGTCGCGGTCCTCGTGCTCGCCGCCGTCGCCTTCGGCGCCTGGTACGGGAACCGGCAGGTCTGGTTCCTGGGCACCGACGACGCCGGCCGGGTGGCGCTCTACCGGGGGCTGCCCTACGACCTGCCCTTCGGGGTCAGCCTCTACGACGAGCGCTACGCGA
Source organism: uncultured Solirubrobacterales bacterium (assembly GCA_963724905.1). Taxonomy (GTDB): domain Bacteria; phylum Actinomycetota; class Thermoleophilia; order Solirubrobacterales; family 70-9; genus Mayfieldus. Next base: position 500,728 of record CAVRWD010000003.1, on the reverse strand, counting down.
GCCCGATCCAGACCACCTCGCTGCCCGAGGACCGCCAAGAGTCGGTGACCGGGCACTCGCTGCGCTCGCGCGGCGACGCCGTCTCGCTGGTCGAGGACCTCGAGCAGACGCAGGGGGCACTGCCGCCGAGCGGCGGCGGCCAGAGCCCGTGAGCAGCGCCCGCAACCGCGAGCTGATCGCGCTGGTGCCGGTGGCGCTGCTGCTCACCGCCGGCTTCACGGCTGTCTTCATCCAGGAGGACACCCGGATCGACAACCTCAGCCTCATCTACGGGGGCTACTTCCTGGCGATCTGCCTCGCCGCGCACCTCTACCTGCGGATGCGGCTCCCCTTCGCCGACCCATACCTGTTCCCGCTGATGGCGCTGCTGGCGGCGTTCGGGCTGGTGATGATCTACCGCATCGACGAGAGCCTGGCTCGCGACCAGGCAAACCTCTTCGTCCTCGGGCTGGTGCTGTTCGCGCTCACGATCCACTTCTTGCGCGACTACGAGGTCCTGGAGCGCTACCGCTACCTGATCGCGACGCTGGGGATCCTGCTGCTGCTGGCGCCGCGACTGCCAGGGATCGGCGAGCAGGTGAACGGCGCCTACCTCGGCGTCAGCCTCGGCCCGCTCGAGTTCCAGCCGGCCGAGTTCGCGAAGATCTGCCTGGTCGTCTTCCTGGCCAGCTACTTACGCGAGCACCGCGAGGTGCTGATCGTAGGGGCGCGCAGGGTGGCGGGGGTCACCCTGCCGCCGCTGAAGCACTTCGGGCCGCTGCTCGTGGTCTGGGGCGCCTCGATGTTCATGCTCGTCTTCATTCGCGACCTCGGCAGCTCGCTGATGTTCTTCGCCGCCTTCCTGGCGTTGCTCTACGTCGCCACCGCCCGGCTCTCGTTCGTGGTCATCGGGATGGCGATGTTCCTGGTCGGGGCCTGGTTCTTCGCCGCCACGGTGCCCCACGTGGGCGACCGGGTCGACATCTGGCTCGACCCCTACCAGTCGCCCCAGCAGGAGGGCTACCAGGTGCTGCAATCGATCTTCGCCCAGGCCGACGGCGGCCTCTTCGGCCAGGGCTTCGGCCAGTCGCTGCTCTTCATCCCCGGCAGCAACCCGCCGGTGGCGCTGCTCCCGGAGGCGCAGAACGACACGATCTACTCGCTGATCGTCAACGAGGTCGGCCTCTTCGGCGCCTCCGCCGTCTGCCTGACCTACCTGCTGATCGCGGCGCGCGGCTTCAAGACCGCGATCATCGCCGCCGACGGCTTCTCGAAGCTGCTCGCGACCGGCCTGACCGCCGTCTTCGCGATCCAGGCCTTCGTGATCATCGGGGGCGTCACCCGGGTGATCCCGCTGACCGGCGTCACCCTGCCCTTCATCAGCTCCGGCGGCAGCTCCGTGGTCGCCAACTTCGTGTTGTTGGCATTGCTGCTCTTGATCTCCGACCGCGCCCGCCGCCAGATGGCCGACCCGCCTGACGGCGAGCTGCGCCCGCTCCCCACATGAACGCCCAGATCGCAAAGCTCTTCGCCCTGATCGTCCTGATGTTCGCGCTGCTGATCGGCTTCACGTCCTACTGGTCGGTCTTCGAAGCCGAGGCGCTCAAGGACAAGCAGGTCAACCGGCGCCCGCTGCTGGAGGAGCTGCAGGTGCGCCGTGGGGAGATCCGCTCCAGCGACGGCTCTGTGATCGCCCGCTCGGTGCGCGAGGGGCAGGGGGCAGGCCGTTTCTTCACCCGCCGCTATCCGCAGGGCAGCCTCTTCGGCCACCCGATCGGCTACAGCTTCCTCGACCGCGGCCAGAGCGGCTTTGAGCGCTTCCACAACGACGAGCTGCTGGGGGAGGAGAGCGAGTTCACCTCGATCCTCGACCAGCTGCGGGGAAAGCGCCAGCAGGGCGACAACATCGTCTCCTCGCTGGAGGCCGACGCCCAGCAGGCCGCGCTGGACGCGCTCGGCGGCCAGCCCGGCGCCGTGGTCGCGATCGAGCCCCAGACCGGGAAGGTGCGGGCCCTGGTCAGCCAGCCCCCCTTCAACCCCAACGACATCCCCGACCGCTTCGCGCAGCTCAATCGGGCCGAGGGCTCGCCGCTGTTCAATCGCGCCACCCAGAGCGGCTACGCGCCGGGCTCGACGATGAAGATCGTCACCGCCACGGCAGCCCTGGACAGCGGCGAGTTCGACCCCGACGACACCGTCAACGGCGAGTCGGGGATCCCGATCGACGGCGTGCCGCTCGCCAACTCCGGCGGCCAGAGCTTCGGCACGATCACGCTCACCGATGCCCTAACGAACTCGGTCAACACGGTCTGGGCCCAGGTGGCGGAGGAGCTCGGCACCGAGACGATCTACAGCTACATGGACCGCTTTGGCTTCAACGCCAGGCCGCAGATCGATCTTCCAAGCGACGAGCTGATCCCAAGCGGGGTCTATGACGGCGGCGAGCTGCTGGGGCCGGGGACCGCGGTCGACATCGGCCGCGTCGCGATCGGCCAGGAGCGCCTATTCGTCACGCCGCTGCAGATGGCGGAGGTGGCGGCGACGGTCGCCAATGGAGGCGAGTTGATGCGCCCGCAGCTCTGGGAGCGGGTGGTCGACCCCGACGGGCGCACCGTGAGGAGGCTGAACCCGACCGTGCAGTCGACGGTGATGAAGCCCGAGACGGCGGAAGCGGTCAGCGAGATGATGCAGAACGTCGTCAACGACGGCACCGCGTCCGGCGTCTTTCCCTCCTCCTTCCAGGTCGCCGGCAAGACCGGAACGGCGGAGCTGGGGACCGGGAGGGAGGGGTGCTCGCTGCCCAACCAGGCCTGGTTCGTCGGCTTCGCCCCCGCAGACGATCCCCAGATCGCGGTTGCGGCGACGATCGAATGCACCTCCAGCTTCGGCGCCGAGGTCGCGGGGCCCATCGCCCGCTCCGTGATGGAGGCGGTGCTGGACTGATGAGGGCCATTGCCTGAAGTCGCCGAGAACCAGGTCGTAGACAACCGCTACCGGGTCATCAGCCGTGTGGGCTCCGGCGGCATGGCGGATGTCTGGTGCGCCGAGGACACCCACCTGCAGCGCAAGGTGGCGCTGAAGGTTCTGCACCACCGCTATGCCCAGGACCAGGAGTTCGTCGAGCGCTTCCGCCGCGAGGCCGAGGCGGCGGCGGGGCTTCAGCACCCCAATGTGGTCGGCGTCTTCGATCGCGGCGGCGTCAACGGGACCTACTACATCGCGATGGAGTACCTCGAGGGCCGCTCGCTGAAGGAGCTGATCGACGCCGGTCTCACCCAGCCCGCAGCGCTTGCGATCGTTCGCCAGATCCTCGAGGCGGCGAAGTTCGCCCACCGCCACGGCATCGTCCACCGCGACTTGAAGCCCCAGAACGTGATCGTCGACGGCGAGGGCCACACGACGGTCACCGACTTCGGAATCGCCCGCGCCGGCGTCTCGGAGATCACCCAGACCGGCTCGGTGATGGGCACCGCGCACTACCTCTCGCCCGAGCAGGCCCAGGGGCTCGATGTGACGCCGGCCTCCGACCTGTACTCGGTCGGGGTGCTCCTCTACGAGGCCCTCACTAGGCAGGTGCCATTCGAGGGCGACAGCACCGTCGCCGTGGCGCTGAAGCAGGTCTCCCAGGCGCCGCAGCGCCCCAGCGCGATCAACCCCGAGGTCTCCCCGGCCCTCGACGCGGTCGTGATGCGGGCGCTCGCCAAGCAGCCCGAGCAGCGCTTCGCCGACGCCGACGCCTTCATCGCCGCCCTGAACGCCGCCGAGCGCGACCCCGGCTCCGCGCCGCCTGGCTCGACGGCGGAGTTCGCGCCGCTTCCCCCGGTCGTCGCCGCCGAAGAGGCGGCCGCCGACGGCCGGCCCCCGCGGCGCGAGGACGAGGAGCGCCACCCGTGGCGCTGGGTCCTGGCGGCGGTCATCGTGGGGCTGATCGTCGGCCTGATCCTCAGCCAGCGCGGTGCGCCGCAGGCCGACGTCCCCGACGTGCTGGGGCAGGACGTCTCCGACGCCAGGACGGTGCTGCAGGTCCAGGGCTTCGACGTGGAGACCGAGACCGTGCGCAGGCAGGGTGATGAGGGTGAGGTCCTGGAGCAGAGCCCCTCCCCGGGCGACGCGGACCAGGACTGCGACTTCCTGAAGCTCTCCTGCACGAAGCCGACCGTGACCCTCTCGGTCAACGGCGGGCCTGCCCGGGTCCAGGTGCCGCGAACCGCCGGCCTGGAGCTCTTCGACGCCCAGACGAGGCTGCGCAGGGCCAGCTTCGCGATCGGCGACGTCGAGCGGACGGCCAGCGATCAGGTCGCGGAGGGGGTCGTGATCAGCACCGACCCGGCCGGCGGCACCTCCGCCCGGAGGGCTCCGAGGTCTCGCTGCGCGTCTCAAGCGGCGCCCGCGACGTCGAGGTGCCGCTGGTGGTCGGGCAGACCCAGGCCGCCGCCGAGGCCGAGATCCGCGGCGATGGCCTGATCCCCAGCGTGCAGACGCGCAGGGCCGGGGGCGACCCGGGACGGGTGATCGAGCAGTCGCCCGAGGCCGGCAACACGGTCGAGGAGGGCTCGACGGTGACGATCGTGGTCTCCAGGGCCGAGGAGAGGGTGGAGATCCCGAACGTGATCGGCCGCACGCGCGCCAACGCGGTCTCATCGCTGCGCGCGCAGGGCTTCGTCGTTGCCATCTCCGAGCAGGAGGTCGAGATCGAGTCCCAGGACGGCAGGGTCATCGACCAGTCCCCGGCGCCGGGAGGCTCGGCGACGCGGGGCAGCACGGTGACCCTGTTCGTCGGCAACTTCACCGCTCCGCCTCCGCCGACCCCGACGACGCCGACCGTCCCCACGACGCCGACCGTCCCCACCCCGAGGGGCCGATGAAGGTAGCCGTCCTTCAGGGTGGCCGCTCCAGCGAGCATGAGGTCTCCCTGCGCTCGGGGGCCTCGGTCGCGGTCGGGCTGAGCGAGGCTGGGCACACCGAGGTCCCGGTGCTGATCGAGCGCGACGGTCGCTGGACCTGCTTCGGCGAGGAGGTGAGCCTGACGCCCGGCGGCGGCCTGCTCGAATGTGACGTCGCCTTCCCGGTCCTGCACGGGCCCTTCGGCGAGGACGGGACCCTGCAGGGGATGCTCGAGTGCCTCGACGTCCCCTACGTGGGAGCGGACGTGCTCGCCTCGGCGTTGTGCATGGACAAGCTCAGCTTCAAGCGCCTGCTCGCCTTCCACCGCGTGCCGCAGGTCGACTTCGTGCAGGCCGGGGAGGACGGCTGGCGCGATCAGGCCGCCGGGCTCGGCCTGCCGCTGTGGGTGAAGCCTTCGCGCCTCGGCTCGAGCGTCGGGATCAGCAAGGTCGACTCGCCGGAGAAGGGGCTGGACGAGGCGGTCGAGCTCGCCCGCCGCCACGACCCGCGGGTGATCGTCGAGGCCTCGGGGCCAGGCCGCGAGGTCGAGTGCTCGGTGCTGGGGAACGAGGAGCCCGAGACCTCACAGCCGGGTGAGATCGTCGCCAATGCCGACTGGTACGACTACGAGGCCAAGTACTCCGAGGGGGGCATGGAGCTGGTCGTGCCGGCGCCGCTTGAGCCGGCGACCCTGGAGCGGGTGCGGGAGCTGGCCGGCGCGCGTCTTCTCGCTCACCGGCTGCAGCGGCATGGCCCGCTGCGACTTCTTCGTCGCCGATGACGGCGAGGTGCTGGTGAACGAGATCAACACGATCCCGGGCTTCACCGAGACCAGCGTCTACGCGAAGCTCTTCGAGGCCGGCGGGCATCGGCTATCCGGAGCTCTGCGATCGCCTGCTCGCCCTGGCGATCGAGCGCCACGAGCAGCGCCCGCTCCTACGAGTACTAGCCGCTAGTCGCTAGCTGAACAGGCGGGCGTCGGTGATCTCGACCGTGTAGTCGCCGCTCTCGCCGGCGAGCCGCGTGATCCAGATCAGGTAGTAGCGGTAGGGGCCGCCCTGGGTCGATAGGTCGACCGTCTGGCGGGTGGCCACGTCGCTGGCGGCTCCGAGCTCGGTCCATTCGGAGGTGTCCTCTGGTGCTTGCTCTGGGGGCGGACCCTCACTGCCGTAGACCTTGAGGTCCCAGCCCCCTTCGGCGGATCGCACCTCGAGGGTGCGGGCCGCCACAGCTTTCCCCGGCATCGAGCTAGATCCCGACTCCCTCCTTCCCGGAGTCGGCCAGCGCTGGGCCGAGGGTGTAGGACTCGGTGGACCAGGTCCCGCCGGTGGCCGTCGGGTCGCCGTCGATCGCGGCTCCAACTTCCTCGGGGTGCTCACCGTCTCCGCCGAGCGGATCGAAGTCCTCGGCCGCCTCGATCTCGATCGGCGTCGACTTCACACCGCCTCCGCCCCCCCCACCTCCGTCGGAGATCATGATCACCGCCGCCGACGGCCCCAGCGGCCAGCAGGAGCACGCCGAGCCCGCCGGCCAGCGAGCGCCAGCCGTCCGCCCCAGCAGCCGCCGCTTCGGCCGCACCGCCTTCAGGATCGTCGTCGCCTCGCCTTCGGTGGACCCCGCCCGCGCGGCCTCGACCTCGAGCGCCGTTTCGAGGTCGTCGATCATCTCGGCGATGCTCCCGTAGCGCTTCGCCGGGTCCTTGGTCGTCGCGCGCTCGATCGTCAGCGCGGCTGCCGCCGAGAGCTCCGTGCGCCGGCGCTGCACGTCGGGCAGCTCCTCGTTCACGTGCTTCATCGCCACCCCGACCTGGGTGTCCGCGCTGAAGGGACCTCGCCGGTGAGCATCTCGTAGAGGACCACTCCGAGCGAGTAGATGTCGGAGCGCGGGTCGACGCCCTGGCCCATCGCCTGCTCGGGGGAGACATAGTCGGTGGTGCCGAGGACGCGGCCGGTGTCGGTCACTCCCGGTCTGCTCGAGCTGGCGGGCGATCCCGAAGTCGGTCACCTTGGCGCGGCCCTCGGCGTCGATCAGCACGTTCTGGGGCTTGATGTCCCGGTGCACGAGCTTGCGCGCGTGGGCGACGCTGAGGCCGCGGCCGACCTCGATCGCGTAGGCGAGCGCCTCCTGGGCGTCGAGCGGGCCAAGGCGGTTGATCCGCTGCTTGAGGTTCTCGCCCTCGACGTACTCGAAGACGATGTAGGGGTGCCCGCCGTCCTCGCCGGCGTCGATCACCGCGACCACGTTGGGATGCGAGAGCTTCGCCACCGCCCTCGCCTCGCGGCGGAAGCGCTCCAGCTGGTCGGCCTGCTCGGACATCTCGCGGTGCATGACCTTGGCCGCCACCGGGCGGTCGAGAGTCTCGTCGTGGGCCAGATAGACGGTCGACATGCCGCCGCTGCCGAGCTTCGCCTTCAGGCGGTAGCGGCCCGAGAGCACGGTTCCGATCATCTGGGAGCTTGTCGAGCGGGTCTCCATCACTTTCGCATTGGGGAGGTTCGCGCATCTGGGACGTATTCTCGGCAACTCCGTGCCACCGGTGGAGGTTCGCTATCAGACCGATCCCGCCTGCTCCTGGTCTTGGGGCTCGAGCCCATGCTGCGAAAGCTGATCTGGGAGTTCGAGTCCGAGCTCGAGTTCGTCTGGGTGATGGGCGGCCTGGCGCGCGAGTACGAGACCCGCTACCGGGACTATGAGGGAAGGATCGGGTCCGGGGCGAGCTGCTTTGCCGACCTCGGGGCGCAATGGCTGGACGTCGCCGCCGAGACGCGGATGCCGTTTGACCCGCGGATCTGGGTCGAGAACCCGCTCCGCAGCACCTACCCCGCCTGCATGGCGGTGAAGGCGGCGTCCGAACAGGGCTCTGAGGCCGCATACCGCTACCTGCGCCGACTGCGCGAGGGCCTGATGGCGGAGCGCCGTCGCCTCGACCACGCCGACGCTTTCATCGCCGAGGCGGGTCCCGCGGGCCTCGACATCGAGCGCTTCCGGGTCGACCTGGGTCGAACGCGATCACGGAGCTGTTCGCGGCCGACCTCGACGAGGTGCGCGACGTGCCCGCGGAGGCGCGCGAGCAGGGCAAGACGGGGGAGACCGAGGGCCGCGAACGTGTCTCCTTTCCCTCCGCCGTGTTCATCGGCGACGACGGCGAGCGCCACGGGGTCTGGGGCAGCGCAGCCATATGCGGCCTACCGCGAGGCGGCGCTGGCGGCGGGGGCGTCGAGCGTGAACGAGGGACCGCTGGAGCCGCTGGACGCGCTGGAGCGCTTCGGTCGCCTGGCCACCGCCGAGGCGGAGGTGTTGAGCGAGCGTGCCCGGCCGCTGGTCGAGGCGGAGCTGTGGGGCCTGGCGAGCGAGTGGAAGCTGAAACCGGTCAGCGTGCTGACCGGGACGCTGTGGGAGAAAGCCTAGGTCTGGCGAGCGCCGAGCCAGTCGTCGGACTGGGCGCCTGACCGCGGTCACCAGATCGACGATCTCCTTCGGCGCCTTCTCGGGGGAGCCGCTGTCGAACGGCGGCTCGGGGTCGTACTCGATCGCCAGCTGCACCGCCTGCGCCACCTCCGGGCCCGCCTCGCGGCCGACCAGGTGCAACGCCATGTCGATTCCCGAGGAGACGCCCGCCGCGGTGATCACCTTGCCGTCCTCGACCACCCTCTCTCCGGTCGGCTCGGCGCCGTACTCGCGCAACTGCTCGCGGAAGAGCCAGTGCCCGGTCGCCCGCTTGCCCTCCAGAAGCCCGGCGGCGCCAAGGACCAGCGAGCCGGTGCAGACCGAGGTGGTCCAGCGGGTTGTCTCATCGATTTCTCGCAGCCAGCCGAGGATCCGGTCGTCCTGTAGCAGCGGCCGGTTGCCCTCCCCGCCGGGGACCAGGACGACGTCCGCCTCGGTCACATCGTCGATCGAGTGATCGGCGATCAGGCCGAGGGCGCCGCTGTCGGCACGCACCGCCCCGGCCTGCGGGCCGACGAACTTCACCTCCCAGCCCGGCACAGAGCGCAGCACCTCATAAGGGCCGACCGCGTCGAGGACCGTGAGCTTCTCGAAGATCAGGATCGCGATCTGCATCGAGGCGAAGGTTAGGGCGTTTACGGCCGTGAACCTCGGCCGGGCCCTCGACGGCGTGCCCGATCACCTTGGCCCCCGGGTAGTGGCCGCGCAGCACCTCCAGCGCCGCCTCCGCGTCGGCCTCCGGCAACACGCAGCAGAACCCGCAGCCCATGTTGAAGACCTCGTGCATCTCCTCGTCGCCCACCTCGCCTAGCTCCTGGATCAGCTCGAAGACGGGGGGGACCGGGAGCGGATCGGAGATCTCGTAACCGACCTCGGCCCGCAGGCGCAGCAGGTTCCCCAGCCCACCGGAGGTGATGTGGGCGAGGCCGCGCACCTCGACGGGCGAAGCCAGCAGGTCGAGCACCGCCCGCACGTAGATCTCGGTCGGCGCCAGCAGCACCTCGCCCAGTGGTGACCCGAGTCGCTCGTCGTCGAGCCCGATCCCCTCCAGCGCCCGGCGGGCCAGCGTGTAGCCGTTGGAGTGGATCCCGGAGGAGGGAAGGCCGATCACGACGTCGCCGGGCTTGACCGCGGCGCCGTCGATCACCGAGTCCAGGGCGACGGTGCCGAAGCAGGCCCCGGCGAGGTCAAAGCCCTTGACCAGCTCGCCGAGCTGCGCCAGCTCCCCGCCCGGAATCTCGATCCCGGCCAGCTTCGCTCCCTCGGCGAGCCCGACCCCGATCTGGCGACAGACGTCCGGGTCGGCCTTCTCGACCGCGAGGTAGTCGAGCATCGCCAGCGGCCTGGCCCCGACGCAGATCACGTCGTTGACGTTCATCGCGACGCAGTCGATCCCGACGCTGTCGTAGCGGCCCAGCTGCTCGGCCAGCAGCAGCTTTGTCCCCACCCCGTCGGTCGAGAGCGCGATCCCGGTGCTCTCGTCGATCTTGATCACGCTGGCGTAGTGGCCCGGCAGCGGCACCTGCCGCGACTCCGAGCCCAGATCGGCGGCGGCGAGGGCGCCGAGGAGCGCCGTCACCGCGGAGTCGGCGGCATCCTGGTTCACGCCCGCGCGTGCGTATGCGCCGCCCTCGCTCACGCCACCTCGGCGCGGTCGGGGCTCGGCTGCGCGCTCACGAAGCGCGCCCGGCGCCGGCTGTCGCGGCGCAGCTTCGCCAGCACCACGGCGGCGAGGCCGGCGCGGTAGGCGGCGTACGGCCACAGCGCCCGGTCCCGCTCGACCAGGCGGATCAGCCCCTGGGACCCGAGCGCGGAGGCAAACGAGGTCGCGGTGCCGATGCGGATCGCCCGCCGCAGTGAGGGCTCGACGCGCCTGCCGGAGAGCCGTGCGCCCTTCAGCGCCGCGGCGCCGACGATGATCGGCAGTGCGACCGTGCGCGAGAGCAGGTTCGCCTGCTCGCGGGTAAAGCCGCGCCAGCGGGCGGCCGCGAGGGTGGCGCCGTTGCGCGAGACGCCGGGGGCCAGCGCCGCCGCCTGGGCGATGCCGAGCCAGAGGCCGTCGGCGGGAGTTGCCTTGCCGCGACCGCGCTTCTGTGGCCGGCTGTCGGCGGCGATCATCGCGGCGGCGCCGGCGAGCAGGCCCGCCGCTGTCGTGCCGGGGCCGCCGAGGCGGCGCTCGATCTGGCGCTCGAAGGCAAACCCGATCGCAGCGGCGGGGGCGAAGGAGAGCCCCAGGACCGCGACCCGGCGGGCATCGAGCGAGCGCAGCTCGTCGGCGATCAGGTGCCGCTGGCCGATCAGAAGCGCCGCTGCGGCTCCGGCGTGCAGGGCCACCTCAAAGCTCTTGCGCAGCTCCGGGTCGGCGCGGTCCCAGTCCCACTCGGCAAGCCACGGGATCAGGATCAGATGGGCGGAGCTGGAGACCGGCAAGAGCTCGGCCGGCCCCTGGACCAGGCCCAGAAAGGCGGCCCGCGGAGCCGACAGCGAAGCCGTCGGCCCGGCGCCGTTTGCGGAGGGCTCGGTCAAGCGCCGCTCGCGCTCGCTGGCTCCGCCTCGGGGTCCTCTCCGGAAGGCCCGCCCCCGCGGCGCCTTCTGATCAGCAGGTAGGCGATGCCTCCGATGATCGCCGCCAGTACGACGTAGTCGCCGTAGTGCAGGTAGTCGCGCCACTCCTCCCAGCGGTCGCCAACCTCGCGGCCGATGATCCCCAGCATCAGGACCCAGGGGATGCAGCCGAGCGTGGTCAGGACGGTGAAGCGCCAGAAGGGCATCCGCGCGACCCCGGCCGGCAGGGAGATGAAGGTGCGGATGATCGGCAGCATGCGGGTGAAGAAGACGGTGGCGTCCCCGTAGCGCTCGAACCAGCGCTCGGTCTAGGCCAGGTACTTCTGGTTGATGTGGAAGACGTGGTGGCGCTCGAGCAGCTCCAGGCGCCCGTAGTACCCGGCCGCATAGGCGGCCCAGGAGCCGACGATGTTCCCCAGGACCCCCGCGGCGACGATCCCGAAGAGCGTCAGCTCTCCCTCGGAGACGCTGAAGCCGGCGAAGAGCATGATCGCCTCGCTGGGAACCGGGATGCAGGCCGACTCCAGCGCCATCAGCACGAATACCGCGGTCAGGCCGGCCGAGCTTATGAAGTCGGTTGCGACGTCGACTATCGGGTCGACGACGAAGTCGGTTAGGCCTGCATAGATCAGCATGGGATCCCGCCCCGGGGCGATCGGAGGGGCGCTACATGCTAGATGCAGGGCCAGGCGTCGGCAGGTTCCTTGCCATGCCTGCGGGCGCCCACCTGGGCCCCGCCCCTGCGTCTACACTCGGCCCGTCACATGCGGCGCCTGAACCACCCTGTCTACCGGGGCCGGACCCTGCAGATCCTGGCCGATGTGGCGCTCTGCGCGATCGCCTTCTTTCTCGCCTTCCGGCTCCGATTCCTCGACGACTCGGGAGGGATCCCGGATCGCTACTGGACCCTGTTCCTGCAGTCGGTCGGCTTCGTCGCGCTCGGCAAGGTCTTCGTCTTCGCGGCCTTCGGCCTCTACCAGAAGTGGTGGCGCTACGTGGGCCTGCGCGACTTCGCCGGCATCGTTCGCGCGGTCGGCGTCTCGAGCCTGATCCTGATCTTCGCCTTCACGGTCATCCAGCCCTTCGACGACAGCCTGCCGCGCTCGATCGTGGTCCTGGACTTCATGTTCACGCTGATGCTCGTCGCCGGCGCCCGGCTGCTCGTCCGCCTCGTCGTCGAGCGTCCGGGACGCGGCACCCGCATCGCGCGCGGGCGCGACGTCCTCGTCGTCGGCGCCGGCTCCGGGGGGCAGATGGTCGTCCGCGAGCTGCAGCTGAACCCGAACCTCGGCTCGGTTGCGATCGGCTTCGTCGACGACGACGCCCGCAAGCGCGGCATGCGAATGCTCGGCCTCAAGGTGCTCGGCTCGACCTCGGAGATCGGGCGGATCCTCGACGAGACGGAGCCGGATGAGGTCGTGATCGCGATTCCCTCCGCCCCCGGGACGCTGCGCGCGAAGGTGGTGGCGGCCTGCCGCGAGCGCGAGATCACGGTTCGCACCCTGCCGACCGTCTTCGAGCTGCTGCGCGGCGGCGTGCAGCTGACCAGGCAGCTGCGCGAGGTCCAGGTCGAGGACGTCCTCGGCCGCGACCCGGTCCGGGTCGAGCTTGACCGCGTCGGCGCCTACCTCGAGGACCGCAAGGTGCTGGTGACCGGGGCCGGGGGCTCGATCGGCGCCGAGCTCTGCCGCCAGATCGCCCGCGTGCACCCGCGCCTGCTGGTGATGCTCGACCAGGCCGAGAGCAGCCTGTTCTCGATCGACCGCGAGATGGTCGAGGAGCGCCACTTCACCAACGTCGAGTCGGTCCTCGCCGACTGCAAGGAGCCGTCGCGGATGCTCGAGGTGATGCAGCGCTTCAAGCCCGACGTCGTCTTTCACGCCGCCGCCTACAAGCACGTGCCGCTGATGGAGTCCAATCCGCTCGAGGCGGTGCGAAACAACGCGATCGCGACCCGGATCACGGCCGAGACCGCCGCCGCGTCGGACGTCGAGCGCTTCGTCCTCGTCTCCACCGACAAGGCCGTGAACCCGAAGACCGTGATGGGGGCGACGAAGGCGATGGCCGAGTGGATCGTCGAGGTGGCGGGAGAGAAGCACCCCCACACGCGCTTCGTCAGCGTGCGCTTCGGCAACGTCCTCGCCTCCTCGGGGAGCGTGGTGCCGATCTTCCGCCGCCAGATCGAGCGCGGCGGGCCGGTCACCGTCACTCACCCCGACATGGCGCGCTACTTCATGACAATCCCCGAGGCCGTGCAGCTGGTGATCAGGGCAGGCGACATCGGCGCCGGCAAGGGGGAGGTCTTCGTCCTCGACATGGGCGAGCCGGTGCGGATCGTCGACCTCGCCCACAACATGATCCGCCTCGCCGGATTTGAGCCGGAGACCGACATCGCGATCGACTTCATCGGCGTGCGGCCCGGCGAGAAGCTCAGCGAGGAGCTGTTCGGGCGCGGCGAGCGCGCCCAACCCACGGCGGCGAAGCGAATCCTGCGCGCGGTGCGCGATGTGCCGCTGGAGCCCGAGTGGGTGCTCTCGACTGTCGACGCGATGGAGCAGCTGGTGCTCGCCGGTGACGAGTCCCACATCTCGGAGCGGATCGTGCAGCTCGTCACGTCATCGGGCGGGGGCGAGACGGCGGTCGTCTACGACAAGTAGCCTCCGCGCGCTGCCGTGGAGGACACGATCAGGGACATCGGGGCCGTTGCCGGCCTGGGGGCATTCCTCGGCCTGGCGATCCTCTCGCTTCTTTACATCTCGCAGGCGCGCGACGTGCGCAGGCTGCGGGAGTGGGCGGGACGGGCGCCCGAGCGCGATGCCGAGGAGGTCGAGGCGACGTCCGACCTTGCGGCCGAGCGAGCGGAGGAGATCCGCAGGATCGAGGAGGAGAAGGTCCAGCGCGAGGAGGCCCAGCGAGAGACGGCGCAGAAGCGGGATCGCAGGCGCGAGCGCCGCGAGGCAGGCCTTCCCGAGCAGACCCGCCTGGAGCGGCTCCGCGATCGCTTTGGCAGTCCCGGCGCCTGGGCGCAGGTTCGAGACTCGCTACGTGGTCGGGGCGGTAGCGGCTGTCCTGGTGCTTGCGGTTGGCGCGGCCTTTGCGACCGGGCTGATCGGCGGTGACGACGATGGCGGCGGCGGCAACCAGGCGGTGACGCCGAGCCAGGTCGAGGTGGCTGTGCTCAACGGGACCAATCCGCCCGTCCAGGGCATCGCGGGCGTCGTCGGCGACCGTCTCGCGGGTGCCGGATTCCAGATCGGCCGCGTCTCCAACAGCCAAAACAGCTTCACCGAGAGCGTGGTCATGTTCAGGCGCGGGTTCAAGCCCGAGGCGGAGAGGGTGGGGCGCAACCTCGGGATCCAGAAGGTGCGGTCGATGACGCCTGACATCCGCTCCGATTCCGCCGGCGCCACCGTCTCGGTGGTGGTCGGACAGGACAAGGCCAACCTCGGCGCCTAGCGACGCACCGCCGCGCCCCGCGGGCGGTCGCGTAATCCCGGTTCAGGCATGCGGGCGCAAGTAATCTGGCCGCGTGTCGCCGGACCGTGAGCAGCCGCGCCGCACGGCGAAGGGGGTTCTGGCGCCGGCGGTCTTCGCGCTGCTTGCCGTCGCGACCCTGGCGGCGTTTGCCTACGCGCAGCGGCTGAAGCGCGAGCCGCTGATTCTCGACAAGGTCGCCTTCAGCCCCCGGGGGAAGGCGGTAAGGGGGGAGACGGTGATCACGCCCAACGGCGACGGGCGGGGCGAGTTCGCGCGGGTGCGGTTCCGCCTCACCCACACCGATCGCGGCGTCGTGCAGATGATCGACAAGGAGGATCGCCCGGTCAGGGCGTTCACGGTCAAGGTGATCAGCGAGAAGGGGCGGGTGACGGCGGAGCTGCCCCCGGGCGCGGTCCTTCCCGCCTTCAAGGACTTCGGGTTTCGCTGGAACGGGCGCGTGGGCGGCGGCCGCCCCGCTCCGACGGGTCCCTACCGGCTGCGGGTGAGGCTGCTGGACGAGGACCGCACCCTGGTGCCGGGCGGCCGGATCAGGGTGCACTCGCTGCGGCGGGTCTCCGGCTCCGGGAGCGGGGGCTGATGGGCGACGTCCTGGCGGGGGCGGGGCTGTTCGCGGCGGCCGCCGCGGCCGCCGCGGCAATGGTCTGGGCGCCCTCGACGCGGCGCTCGGCGGCGATGCTGCTCGCGCTGGCGCTGATTCCGACCCTGATCCTCGCCGACCAGTGGAACTCGGCCGAGGTCACCGACCTTCGTGAGGACGGCGCCCGCTTTGCCCTCCTCGCCGTGCTCTCGGTGGGCGTCGTGATCGCGCTGACCCTGGTCTTCCGCCGCCGCCCGCTGCTTTTGCCCCTGACCCTGATCGCAGCGATCCCGTTCCGGGTCCCGATCGAGGCCGGCGGCCAGGACGCAAACCTCCTCATCCCCCTCTACCTCGCGATAGCGGGCGGAGTGCTTGCGACGGCGTGGGGTGTCTGGGAGCAACGTCGACGGTTCCTCTGCGGGTGGTGCGGCGGGGCCGGCCCCCGATCGCGCGGACCGGGGAGCACGTTCGGGGGGCGGACCCGCCGTGACAGGACCCGCAGCCGAGCGCGGGGCTCGTCCGCCGTGACAGGACCCGCAGTAGAGGCATGAAGCTGCTTCGCATAGCCCTCGCGGCCGTCCTCGTCCTCTACGTCCTCCAGTCCTTCTACTCCCTCGACTTCTCCCGCGCCCTCCAGAACGCCGTCTTCTTCTACATCCCCTTCGCCCTCGCGTTCACCCTGCTCGCCGATCGCCGCTGGGACCGCGCCCTGCTGCTGCCGGCGCTCGGAGTGGTCGCCGTCGAGGCGCTCGCCTTCGCCCTCTTCGGCTTCTGGGAGTACGCGACCCGGGACCTGATCTGGAACTCGGAGGTGATCCAGTCCAACGACTTTCACACCTACTTTCGGGTCAACTCATTGTTCTGGGACCCGAACATCTACGGGCGATACCTGGCCGTCGTGATCACCGCCCTGGTCGCGGCGTTGCTCTGGGCCCGGGGGCAGGGAACCATCCTTCTGCTGGGTGCCCTCGGCCTCGTGCTCTGGCTCGGCCTGGTGACGACCTTCTCGCAGTCGAGCTTCGCCGCCCTGCTCGCCGGCATGGCAGCCCTGGCGGCGCTGCGCTGGAGCCTGCGCTGGACGCTGGCTGCCTGCGCGCGGGCGCGCTTGCTGCGGTCGCTTTCCTCCTCGCCGCCGGCGGATCGCTGAAGATCGACCTCTCGACCGAGCAGCAGATCAACAAGGACACCGGCGGGCGCGCCAACCTGATCAGCGACGGAGTTGACCTCTTCGGCGACCGCCCCCTCTGGGGCTACGGGTCGGGCTCCTTCTCGCGCGCCTATCAGGAGCAGCGCAGCGGCGGCAGCAGGCAGCTGACCGAGTCGCACACGGAGCCGGTCACCGTGGCCGCCGAGCAGGGCCTGATCGGCCTCACCTCCTATGTCGCGTTGATCGCCGTCGCGTTCCTGACCCTGGCCACCGCTATGCGCAACTCGATGCCTGGGTTGCGAGGGCCGCCTCCGTCCGAGGATCGTCCCCGGTCCACGACGCGGCGCGAGCGGCGGTGCTCGGCTGCTTCGTCGGTCTGATGGTCCACACGCTGGCCTACGCGGGCTTTCTCGAGGACCCATCGACCTGGCTCCTGCTGGCGGTCGGCGGAGCCCTGGCGATCTCGCCCGCGACCGAGACCGCCCGCGCCCCGGCCGACCCCAAGGGCGAACGGTCGGTTCCCGCCACCGCGCGGGCGACCGCCTAAGCCGCTCGACCGATGTCGGAGTACCTTCGCCGTCTCGCTGCGACGGGCGCCGCCTACACCGCGGCCAGCATCCTCTCGAAGCTGATCGCGGTTGCGCTGCTGCCCCTCTACACGCGCTATCTGGCGCCGGCCGACTACGGGGCCGCCGAGGTCCTCTTCGCCGCCGTCGTCGCGGCCAGCATCGTCGTCCGGCTCGGGCTCATCGAGGCGCTGTTGCGCTTTTACTACCAGGCCGGCGAGAGCCCCGACCGCGTCGTCTCCACCTCCTTTGCGGCGCTCTTCTGGGGGGCGACCGCCGGGGCGCTGCTGGCACTGCCGTTCGCGGGCCCGATCTCCGAGGCCCTGCTCGACACCAGCGAGCCGGGGCTGGTGCGGATCGCGATCGGCGGCCTCTGGGTGCTGACCCTGTTCGAGTACCTGCTCACCCTCTTCCGCCTCGAGGAGCGCGCCCGCGCCTACTTCGTGGACCACGATCGCCAACGTGCTGGTCACGATCCCGGTCACGGTGGCGCTGGTGGTCGGCGCCGACGAGGGCGCCCGCGGGCTGCTGCTGGGCAGCTACGGCGACCGGGGCCGCCTTCGTCGTCTACCTGCTCGTCCTGCACCGGCGCCGGCTATCGCTCATCGTCGACTCGCCCCTGCTGGGCCGCCTGCTGCGATTCGGCTTCCCGACCATGCCGGCCGAGCTCTCGCTCTACTCGCTCAACTTCATCGACCGGGTGATCATCGTCCGCTACGCGGGCCTCGCCGAGGCGGGGCTCTACGCGCTGGCGGTCAAGTTCGGCCAGGCGGTGAACGTGCTGGTGCGCGGCTTTCAGCTCGCCTGGCCTCCGCTCGCCTACTCGATCCGCGACGACGACGAGGCGCGCCGGGCCTACGCGCTCATCGTCACCTGGTTCGTCGCCGGCGCCGCATTCGTGGTCACCGGGATGTGGCTGCTCTCGCGCTGGATCGCCCGGGCGCTGGCGGCGCCCGAGTTCTTCGACTCCTATGAGGCGGTGGGGCTGATCTCGACCGGGGTCACCCTCTACGCGCTCTACATGGTCCTGGTCGTGATCCTCGGCCGAACCGGCCGAACCGGCTTCAACTTCCCCGCGACCGCGGCGGCGACGGCCGTGAACGTGGCCCTGAACCTGGCGCTGGTGCCGCCGCTGGGGATCGTCGGCGCCGGCCTGGCGCTGGTCGCCTCCTACCTGGTGGTGCTGGTGATGATGTACGCGTTCACCCAGCGCCTCTTCCCGGTCCCCTATGAGTGGGGGCGGCTGGCGCGGGTCGTCCTTGGGTCCGCCGCCCTGGTCGGCCTCGGGGAGCTTCTGATGCCGACCTCGGGGGCGGCCGGATTCGTCGGTCGGGTGGGGCTCTGGCTCGCGTTCCCGGCCGTGCTGCTTGCCAGCGGCTTCCTCAGCGAGGCGGAGCGACGGTCGCTCTCGATCCTGTTGCGGCCGCGCGAGCTGGCGGCGCGGATCCGCGAGCTGCGCAGCGCCGCCGCCCCAGGCCCCGGGGTCGATTCCCGAGGTCTACGAGGCGGAAGCCGCCGACGAGGACAGGCTGCGCTAGCTCGGCGCCTGAGCCCGCGCGCGGTCGCGCAGGCTCTCTCCGCGGCCGGGACGCAGCGCCTGGCGGGCGTGAGCGAGGTAGACGCGGGAGGGCTGACGAGGCAGGACAAGTGCCGCCACGGCCCGCACCGCGTAGAACCACGCCGTCAGCACTCGCACCGCGAATGCGGCAACCCGTGAGTGGTGCTTTTGCATGTAGAGGTCGCGGTTGCGGTGAAACTCGACGATCCGCGGCAGCCCCGCAGCGAGGTCGGTGGCGAGCTGGTCGTGGTGGATGGCGCTTGCGGTGGGGACGTAGAGGCGGCGCCAGCCGGCATCGGCAAGCCGGCGGCAGAAGTCGCACTCGTCGTAGTACACGAAGAAGTCGGGGTCCAGATATCCGACCCCCTCGGCGGCCTCGCGGCGCACCAGCATCGCGCTCGACTGGGCCCAGTCGACTTCCCGCGTCACGTTGCCCTTGCTCTGCACGGTCAGGGGGCGGTGCAGGAAGAGCGCTCCCGCGAGTGCCGTTCCCACACCCGGAAAGCGCCAGGCGCAGGGGACCGGGTTGCGATCGAAGTTGAGAAGCTGCGCCCCCGCCACCGCCGCCCCCGGGTCGGCGTCGAGCGCCCCGACCAGTGCCTCGACCGCGCCCGGCTGGAGCTCGGAGTCCTCGTTGAGCAGCAGGCAGTAGCGGCCGCGAGCCTCCCGCAGCAGGGTCGAGTCGTTCGCCGCCTTGCCCGACCGGCGATCGAGCTCGATCAAGCGGATGTCGCGGCCCAGGTCCCGCACCGCCTGCGCAGAGCCGTCGTCGGATGCGTTGTCGAGCACCAGGACCTCGCTCTCGACTCCGGCGGGCGCGGTGCGCTCGATCGCCTGCAGGCAGGCGAGCAGGAACTCGCGGCCGTTCGTGTTCACGACGCAGTAGGAGAGGGTCGGCGCCAAGGCCCGCTCACGATAATCGCCTCAATGAGAGTCCAACTGGTCGACCCGTCGGCCTTCACCCCGCCCTATGACCACGCGCTGGCCACCGCCCTCGCGGCTGCAGGCGCCGATGTCGAGCTGGTCACCAGCCGCTTTCTCTACGGGCCGGCGCCCGAGCCGCAGGGATACCGGCGCAGCGAGCGCTTCTACCGGCGCACGGCGCAGCGGGGCCTGGAAGCCGGCAGCCGGCGCGCGTTCAAGTTCGCGGAGCACCTGCCCGACATGCTGCGCTTCCGCCGCGAGGCCGACACCGATCTCATCCACTACCAGTGGCTGACCGTTCCAGGGCTCGACTCGTTGCTGCTTCCGAAGACCCGTCCGCGGGTGATGACCGCTCACTACGTGCTGCCTTCGCGGCCGAGCCGCCGCCAGCTCGCCTCGGCTCGCCGCAGCTTCGGCGCCATGGACGCGGTGGTGGCCCACTCCCAGCACGGCGCGCGGCGGCTGCGTGAGGAGGTGGGGATCGACCCCGGGAGGGTGCGGGTGATCGAGCACGGCGCCTTCGACTACCTCACGCGTTTGCCGGAGGAGGCTCCGCTTCCCGCCGAGCTCGCCGAGGTCGAGGGTCCCGTGGTCCTCTTCTTCGGGCTGCTGCGCCCCTACAAGGGGATCGACGTGCTGCTGGAGGCGTTTCGATCGGTGCACGGGGCCGAGCTGTGGATCGTCGGCAATCCCCGCATGCCGGTCGAGCCTCTTCGCCGTCTCGCCGAGCAGGTGCCGGGAACGGTGCGCTTTGTTCCCCGCTTCATCACCGACCCCGAGATCCCGGCCTTCTTCCGCCGCGCCGACCTCGTCGTGCTGCCCTACCGCGACGTCGAGCACTCGGGCGTCCTCTACACCGCGCTTGCCTTCGGCAAGCCGATGGTGCTTTCCGAAGTCGGCGGGTTCCCAGAGCTCGCGTCGGAGCACGGCGCTGCGCGCATCGTCCCGCCCTCCAAGCCGGCGGCGCTGGCGCAGGCGATCTCGGAGCTGATCGACGACGAAGGCGCTCGGGCCGAGCTCGCCGCGACGGCCCGGCGGGCAGCGGAGGGAACGTTCTCCTGGGAGCGGATCGGAGCGAAGACCCTGGCGCTCTACGAGGAGCTCCTGGCCAAGCCTCGATAATCGCCCCGTGCTCGAAGCAATCTTCTGGATCTCCGTTGCGCTGATCGTCTACACGCAGGCCGGCTATCCCCTCGTTCTGCGGCTGCTGACCAAGGTGCGGCGCCGCCCGACGCTCGAGCACCCGGAGCAGGTCGAGGAGCTGCCGCGCGTCTCGCTGATCATCCCCGCCTACGACGAGGCCGCGGTGATCGCTGCGAAGGTCGCCAACGCGCTCGCCCTCGACTATCCGCGCGATCGCCTGGAGGTGATCGTCGCCTCCGATGGCTCCTCCGACGCGACCCCGGAGCTCGCTTGCGAAGCGGGTGCAGACCAGGTGCTCGACCTGCCGCGGGCGGGGAAGATCGCAACCCAGAACGCCGCGGTCGAGCGCGCGGGCGGTGAGATCCTCGCCTTCTCCGACGCCAACAGCAGCTGGGCCCCCGACGCATTGCTGCGCCTGGTGGAGCCCTTCGCCGATCTCGAGGTCGGCTACGTCTGCGGCCAGGTCCGCTTCCTGGATCCCGCGGGCGACAACCAGGAGGGTCTCTACTGGCGCTATGAGATGTCGATCCGCGAGCTCGAGTCGGGCCTCGGCGGCGTGACGGGGGGAAACGGGGCGATCTACGCCCTTCGCGCCGACAGCTACATCTCGCTGCCGCCCGGGGCCAGCCACGACCTCTCGCTGCCGTTCGAGCTCGCGAAGCGGGGACAGCGCTCCCTCTACGCGCCGCGGGCTCTGGCCGAGGAGCGGATGGTGCCGACCCTGGAGGGCGAGTTCGCCCGCAAGCGGCGGATGATGATCGGCCTCTGGGACATCGTCGTCCGCGAGGGGATGATCTCGCCGCGCGGCTACAGGCCCCTCTACGCCTTTCAGATCGCCTCGCACCGGTTGCTGCGCTACCTGACCCCGTTCCTGCACCTGGCCGCCCTGGCCGCCAACCTCGCCCTGCTGGGCGACGGCTGGGTCTACAGGCTGACCTTCGGGGTGCAGGTCGCGGTGCTGCTGGCCGCGCTGCTGGGGCGCTTCTATCCCGCGGCCCCGCTGCGGATCGCCCGCTACTACGTTCTCAGCACCGCCTCGATTCCGGCCGGCCTCTGGGACCGGATGCGGCGCGGGAGCCCGGGGACCTGGGAGAAGGCGGCGGGGACCCGGTGAGCCGCGCGTTGGACCTCGTCATCGCGTCCCTGGCGCTGGTTCTCCTCTCGCCGCTGCTCGCGGTCGCGGCCCTGGCGATCCGCCTCGGGGGGCCCGGTCCGGTGATCTACCGCCAGCGGCGGGTGGGCAGGGACGGGACCGTGTTCGAGTTGCTGAAGCTGCGCACGATGGTCGCGGGCTCTGACCCAGTCGGGATCGGCACCGCGGTCACCCGCGACGACCCGCGCGTGACCCGGGCGGGCCGGCTGCTGCGCCGCTTCTCCCTCGACGAGATACCGAACCTGGTCAATGTGCTGCGCGGGGAGATGGCAATCGTCGGCCCGCGCCCGACGATCGAGGCCCAGGTGGCCGGCTACAACCCGTTCCAGCGCCGCCGCCTGGAGGTGAAGCCGGGGATCACCGGCTGGGCGCAGATCCAGGGGCGGGTGGAGATTCCGTGGGAGGAGCGCATCGAGCTCGACGTCTGGTACGTCGACAATCGCTCCCTCCTCCTCGACCTGCGGATCCTCGCGAGGACGATCGGGCTGCTGTTGAGCGGAAAGGGCCTCTCGCCCGACTAGACGCGCGAAGGGCGGGCCCTGTCGGGCCCGCCCTCGCTAGAACCTTGTGTCTGGACTCAGCGGTCGTTCAGACGCCGCGCTCCACCTTCGCCAGGCGGTCGCCGCGTTTTCCGCCCACGATCCGGTCCTTACCGGGCCCGCCGGAGACGCGATCGCGTCCCTTGCCGCTGTGCAGGCGGTCGTTGGCGGAGTTCCCGGCCAGGCGGTCCTTCTTCGCGCCGGTGCCGATCCGGTCGGCTCCAGCGCTGCCTCGGGCGACGTCCTTGCCGGCCAGGCCGGCCAGCGTGTCGGCCTTGGCGCCGCCGGTGAGGCGGTCCTTGCCGCTGCCACCGTCGATCAGGTCACGGCCGCCGCCGCCGTTGATCTTGTCGTTGCCGCCCAGACCGCAGATCACGTCGTTGCCGCGCGATCCCTTGATGCGGTCGGCCTTCGGCGTGCCGACGATCGTGCAGTCCTCACGGGTTACGACGCTGCCGCCGGGCAGCTTGCCGACCTCGGCGAACCAATTCGTGTTGTTCACGAGCCGGTTCAGCGTGCGGTTGTTCACCGGGGGGCCGGTGAACTCCACGCCATCGGACCCTGAAGCGCCACCGGGGCCGACGTTGGCCACCTCGAGGGCGACATTGTCGTAGCGCAGCGAGATCGACCCGAGCACGCCAACCTGCGCGATGTTGGTCGTCGTTGTCGCCCGCAGCTCGAGGTAGTACTTGTCGCCGGCCACCAACGTAGCCCGCTCGATCGGGGTGGTCTGTCTAGCAAACGCCGTATCGGTCGAGGCCAGGTTCTCGGAGTCAAGCGACCTCGCCTGGCCCGTGGTCTGGTTCACCAGCACCGACTCGATCGTGCTGGTCGGAGCCGAGGCTTGCGAGCCCGGCCGTGGTCTGGTGGCGGTCATACTCGAGTGTTCCCCGGCCCTCCGCGGTCGCTGTGAACGACGGTGAGCGCCAGGTGGACTCGCCGACGAAGAGGCCGCCCGCGTTCACGAGCACCGCGGTCGTCGACTCCAGCGAGCCGGCCGGATTTCCCTGTGACGGCGAGTGGACGTTCTGCGTCTGGCAGATGCTGCCGAGCAGCAGCGCGTTGCACTCCGCGGTCACCCCGGTCCAACCCTCGGCGCCGCTCTGAAATCCGTTGCCGCCCTCGACTGGATACGTCGCGGCACCCGCGCTCGGAACGGCGGCGAGGCTCGCCAGTGCGGCGAGCATCACTCCCTTACGAATCACCCGCGCGATTGGCAATCCTTTGCGCGCGCGTGCATGGTGGAACTTCATCCTTGCTTGCACCTCCAACGATGCGTCTTTGGTTTCCGCGCCTTTTCCCGTCGCGATCCCTGCCACCGGGACCCCTACGACAAGACGGGTCAGTTGACGCCTCCGCAATTGAGGATGACCCCATTTCCCCGCCGCAACCGCGGCGTGGACGTACGTCCGGGGCCAAAACCAGGACACGCGTCCATGCCCACGCCTGAAGGCCGGTCGCGGATGCTGCGCATATCGTGTGCCCGATGAGCTCCAACCCTCCAGCCGTCTCCCTTCGCCCCTTCGCCCCCGGCGACTCAAAGGCGGTGCACCGCTGGTTCAACAACCCCGAGGCGACCGCGACGTTGATGGAGCAGCGCTCCGGCTTCTCTGAGAGCGAGGCCGAGGCGTGGGTGAAGCGGGCAATGGACGACTCAGGCGAGGACCGCAAGTACGCGATCGTCGTCGAGGGCCACTCCGAGCCGGTCGGCTTCACGGCGCTTTACGGGCTCTTTCGCCAGACCGCGCCGGAGCTGGGGGCCCTGATCGGCGATGACGTGCGCGGAAAGGGGGTGGGGCGCCGCGCCGAGGCGCTCACGATCGCCAAGGCGTTCGACGAGTTCGGCGCCCACCGGGTCTACGGCCGCATACCCGCCAACAACGAGCCCGCCAAGCGCGTGGTCACGAGCCTCGGCTGGAAGCACGAAGGGACGATGCGGGGGCACCTCTCGCGCGACGGGGAGCTACACGACTGCGAGGTCTGGGGCGTGCTGCCGGACGAGTTCCGCGCCGCCGCCGCGGAGCTTGGGTGAGCGCCGAGGCGCAACTGCTCGAGGACGGCGGGGCGGCGGCCGCGGCCCGGAGTTCTTCCGCTCGGCCGAGTTCCTGGCTGCCGAGGGCGTCACCCACACGCTGCGGATCGCGACCCCGCGAGGGCGACCTTGCGGCACCGCTTCTGGTCCGCGAGATCGCGGGTGGCGGGAGGGACGCGATCTCTCCCTACGGCTACCCGGGGCTCGCCGCGCACAGTGGCGCCCCGATCGACCCGGGCGAGGTCGACTGGTCGCCGACCGGCCTGGTGAGCCTCTTCCTGCGCCACCGCCTCGGCGGCGAGCCTCCGCTTCGCGGCGCCAGCGCCCGCAACGAGGTCCAGATCGCCGACCCTTCCCTGCCCGCGAAGAGCCGTCCCAGCGACCGGCGCCAGATCCGCCGCAACGCCGAGAACGGGTATGAGGTTCGCGCGCGTCCCCGGCCCCGAGGCCTCCGACGCCGAGCGCCGCGGCTTTCTCGCCGCCTACGAGGAGACGATGCGCCGCGCCGGCGCCGCCCAGCGCTACTTCTTCGCCGAGCAGTACTTCGCCGCGTGCTCGGCTTCGAGGACAGCCACCTCTTCCTCGCCACCGACCCAGGGGGAGAGGTGGCGGCGGCCTCGATCGTTGCCCGCAGCGACGCGATGCTGCACTACTACCTCAGCGGCACCCTCGACCGCTGCGTAGGTGACTCGCCGATGAAGAACGTGGTTGCGGCGATCGCCGGGTACGCCGCCGAGCGCGAGCTGCCGCTGAACCTCGGGGGAGGGATGCGGCCCGGCGACGCCCTGGAGGAGTTCAAGCGCGGCTTCGCCAACCGCACCGAGCCGTTCCACACGTCGGAGATCGTCGCCGATCTGGGCGCCTATGAGCGCCTAGCCGGCGGCGGGATGCGGGCGGGTTCTTTCCCGCCTACCGCGCCTAGGCGTCGGGGACCGAAGCCGCTTCAGCTCGGTGGCGCCGTCAGCTCGGCTGGACGCTGGTCGGCTCGGGGCCCTGGCCGCGGTAGGTGTCGCGGAAGGCGCGAATCGCGTCCGGGACCTCGTCGTTGTAGGACCGGCAGCCGAGGTATTGGCCCCAGGCCACCGCGGCGACCTCCCACTGCATCCGCTCAAACGGGAACATGACCATGTCGCGGAAGTCCTCGTCGACGACGCCCTTGAGGATCAGCTGCTCGGCCTCGGGCAGGTCGGGCTGGTAGACGATCCCCACCCGCCCGTGCTCGAGCGTGTGCAGCGCGTTGCGGAAGCTCGGGATCGGGGAGCTGTAGACGCCGTTGGAAAGTGGATCGGGTCGTGGTTGCCGGAGGTCGGCGGATCGGACTTGTACTTGGGCGTGTTCTGGCTCGGCAGCAGGTGGGTGTTGCCCTCCTCGGGCGGGTTGCGCAGCACGCACTTCGCCGCCCTGGCCGCCTGGGTGAGCATCTCGGCATCGGCCATCGGCCCGGCGTTGGTCTTGGTCCCCTCGCGCTGATCGGGGTCAAGCTCCATCGTCGTCGTGCTGCCGGTTGAGCCGGCAACGATGTGCGCGTTGCCCTCCGCGTCACTGCCGCTGGAGCCGATCACGACGATCACGATTCCGGCCACCACCGCGGCGGCGAGGACCCCGGCGACCGCGTAGCCGAGGATCAGCTTCCGGCGCTGCTCTGACGCTTCGCGCTTCTCCGCCTGCTCGCGGATCTCGCGCAGGCGCTCCTTCTCCTCCTTGCGTGAAGCCAATGCCTAGCGCCCGCCATGCGCGCCTTGCGCGCCGCCCGCTCCTCGCCCTCGGCGTCGGCCCAGACCCGGTCAAGGAAGCTCGCCAGCTCGTTGTTGAGGCGATCGGGCTTGGTCCGCCACTCGAGGATCGAGTCGGCGTCGACCTGGCTGGCATTGGGCAGCTCCTCGACCAGCATCCCGGCGTCGCTGAAGGGGTGGAGCGGATCGTTGGGGTGGCCGACGATCAGGGCCGGCTGCTCGATCCCGCGCCGCTCGGCGCTGCGGGGCGAGGTCTCGCCGAGCAGCAGGCCCTCGAGCACCGAGAGCGAGGGTCCGGGGCGCTGGCGCACCATGTCGAGCCCGATGTCGACCAGGTAGTTGGAGCGCGGCATCACCGAGGTGGCCCTCGACACGAGCTCGAACGCGGGCCGGCCGAAGCGCAGCGCGATCGAACATCGGGGCGAAGATCGCGGCGACGGCGGAGAGCGCGTTGTCAAGCACCGGCATCTCGATGAACAGGCCCGTCACCGGTCGGGGAAGCGCACCGCGGTCTCGAGGCTGACATTTGCGCCCAGCGAGGTGCCGCCGATCACCGCCGAGTCGATCTCCAGGTGGTCGAGCAGGGCGCCGACCTGGTAGGCGAACAGAGGCATCGAGTAGCGCTGCAGGTCCTCGGGCCGGTCGGAGCGGCCGTGGCCGAGCAGGTCGACGCGATCACCCGGTTCCCGCGCTCGGCGAGCTCGGGCCCGAGGCGCTCGAACATGTGCCTGTTCATCAGCAGGCCGTGGATCAGGACTACCGGCCGCTCGCCGGCCCCGTACTCGTCGTAGGAGATGCGGTAGCCCTCGTAGGTGAACTCGCCCATCGGCCGCGGCAGTCTAGTTAGGGGTCGGTCGGCGCCGCGTCAGCGCGGCGTGCCCGGCGCGCTCGCCCCGGGTCGGCTCCCAGGGCCGCGCCGCCCGCAGCGCCGCGAGCACCGCGTGGGTGGCCGGCGCCTTGTTGAGGGCGTAGAAGTGGATCCCCGGCGCCCCGGCGAGCAGCAGCTCGGTGCACTGCTGGGCCGCGTAAGCGACGCCGAGCTCGAATTCGGCTTCCTCGTCGCCCCCGGCGCCGCCATCGCCTCGGCCGAGCGGCTGCGGGATCGACGCGTCGCAGAGCTTGCAGATGCGCTCGGTCTGCGCGTAGCTGGCGATCGGGATCACGCCGGCGATGATCGGCACGTCGATTCCCTTGCCCGCGCCGGCGTCGACGAAGTCGAAGTAGACCTGGTTGTCGAAGAAGAGCTGCGTGATCAGGAAGCTGGCGCCGTTATCGACCTTGGTCTTCAGGTAGTCGAGGTCAGCGTCGAGGTCGACCGCCTCGGGGTGAACCTCGGGAAAGCTCGTGCCCCCGATCGCGAAGGAGT
The DNA here is from genome assembly GCA_963724905.1 of uncultured Solirubrobacterales bacterium. Classification (GTDB taxonomy): domain Bacteria; phylum Actinomycetota; class Thermoleophilia; order Solirubrobacterales; family 70-9; genus Mayfieldus. The sequence goes on along the minus strand of CAVRWD010000003.1, from coordinate 473,617 downwards.
AGTTCTCGCCGATGTAGCTCGGCCAGCTCCGCGGCGCTGCCGAGCCCGCCCTCGGGCTGGACGAAGTCCTCCTCGCCGCGGGGCGGGTCGCCGCGCAGGGCGAGGATGTTCTCGATTCCCAGCGCCTCGACCTGGTCGAGGATCTCGCGCAGCCCCTCGACGGTCTCGCCGACGCAGCTCAGGTGCGCCATCGTCTCCAGGCCGAGCTCGTTGTGCAGCAGGTCGGCATCTCCACGGTCCCCTCGCGGGTCGAGCCGCCGGCGCCGTAGGTGATCGAGACGAAGGCGGGGTCGAGCTCGGCGAGCCGCCGCGCCGTCGCGGCCAGCTGCTCGCGGCCCTCCTCGTTCTTGGGCGGGAAGAATTCGACCGAGAAGCAGGGTCGAACCGAGGCGATGATCTCGTCGATTCGCATCCGAGGAAGGGTAGAGAAGGGACTTCGACGTTCGCGCGGGCGTGCCTGCCCGGCTATCGGGTGAAGCGATAAACGGGCCCGAGCAGGCTCACCGCGTAGAGGCGCCCGCGGCCGTCGCGCCCGAACGAGACCAGATAGGTGACCGCAAGGCGCAACGAGCGGCGGCCTGCGGCGCGTCCGCCGCGAAGCCGAACCGAGTGGATCCTGCCGCTGCAGACGTCCCCGTACAGGTAGCGGCCGCGAAGCGCGGGGATCGTGCCCCCGCGCATCGTGTAGCCGCCGACGATCGCGCAAAAAGCTGGCGAATGGGAGACGGTCAGGGAGGGAAACGTGATCCCGGTTGCGCTGCCCCCCTCGTACGGCCGCCGGCCCTCGAAAAGTGGCCAACCGAGGTTCCAGCCCGAAGCGCCGGCCGGAAGCCAATTGACCTCCTCGAAGCGCTCCGCACCGACGTCAGAGGCGAGCAGGTCACCGGACTTTGGATCGAATGAGAAGCGCCAGGGATTGCGCAGCCCGTAGGCGAACACCTCCGGCTGCGCGCCGGGGATGCTCGCGAACGGGTTATCGGTCGGCACGCCGTAAGGGGCGGTGCCGGTAACCCTCGGGTCGATACGCAGGATCTTCCCCGCCAGCGAGCCCAGGTCCTGGGCCAGTTCGGAGTCGGCACCGATCCCGAGGCTTGCGTAGAGGTAGCCATCGGGGCCGAACTCGAGATGCCCGCCGAGATCCGTGCGGCTGCGGCGGGGCAGGGTGAGCACGGTGCGCCGGCTCGAGCGCCTTGCCCGCAGTCCGTTCCCCGTGCGGCGAAACTCGTCGAGATGAATGGTCCCGTCGCGGTGCGTGTAGAGCAGGTAGAGAAGACCGCTGCGGCGGTAGTCGGGTGAGAAGGCCATCGACAGCAGGCCCCCCTGGTCGCGGAACTGGTTGCGCGGAAACGCCAGGTCGACCAGGCCGGTGATGCGCAGAAACGGGCGTCGCAACCTGCGTCCCCTTTGCAGGACGGCGATCCGGCCCGCTCGCTCGGCAACGTAAAGCCGCCGTTTCTCGCCTGCGGGAGCGGTCGCGTAGACCGGCTGGGAGAAGCTGCCGACCTTGCGCAGCTCCAGGCCGTGGGCCGGAGAGCTCAAGGCAGCCTGAGCCAACAGTGCGGCGGCGAGGGCGAGCAGAAAGCCGCGGCGGCTGGTTCCCATTCGCGGAAGGGTAGAGAGGGATTTGGCGTCTGTGCGGGCGTGGCGGCCGTATCTATTCTGCGCTTGAGCGAATGAACGGCTACTTCGACGACCATTCGATGCTGCGGCGGATCCACCGCGAGCGCGCCCTGGCGCTCTCCGGCCCGCGGGCGCTTCTGATGCAGGCGGCGCACCCGCTGGCGGTCTCCGGGCTCCTCGCGCACTCGGACTCGCTCGAAGATCCCTACGAGCGCCTCAGCCGAACGGCCGAGGTGATGAGCACGATCGGCTTCGGGAGCCGCGAGGAGGCCGACCGGGTGACCCGGCGGGTGCGGGCGATGCACACCAGGGTGAGCGGCCGGATCGAGGAGGGGGTCGGCCCCTACCCGGCCGGAACCCCGTACCGGGCCGACGACCCCGAGCTGCTGCTCTGGGTGCTGTTCACGCTCGTCGACTCGGCGCTGGTCGTCTACCGCAAGTACGTGGGCGCGCTCAGCGCCGAGCAGGAGGCCGCCTACTGGGACGACTACAAGGTGGTCGGCGAGCTCTTCGGGCTCGAGCGCTCTCAGATGCCGGACCGGCTCTCCGACCTCGACGACTACCGACGCGAGATGCTCGAGGGAGATCGCCTCGAGGTGACCGAGTGGGCGCGCCGCCGGGCGCGCGAGATCGTGCTCGAGCCGCCGATCCCCTGGGTGGCGTGGCCGCTGCTGGAGACCGCGAACTTCATCACCATCACCCTGCTGCCGGATCGGATCCGGGCCCAGTACGGGTTCTCGCCGCTGCCGCCGCTGATGGTCCGCCGAGCGCTGGTCGCCGGCGGGGCGGAGTACGTCAAGCGGGCTGTGATCCCGTTGATGCCCGCCAGGCTGCGCTTCGTGCCCTCGGCACGGGCGGCGTAGAGGTCCCTGGCGGTCGGCCGATCCGCGACATCAGCCTGCCCGGCCGAGCAGCTCCGCGACCGCGTCGCGACGGTAGTCGAAGATCCACTCCAGGTCGCGGCGCACGAGCAGCCGGTGGGCGAGCTCCCCAAGTGGGCCGAGCGGGAGGGCGTAGCGCACCCGGTCTGTCATCTGAACCGCGTCCGTACCGTCGGGCTCGAAGCGGTGCGTGTGCTCCCAGAGCGTGTAAGGCCCGCGCAGCTGCACGTCGACGAAGCGCCGCGGCGGATCCCAGACCTCGATCCTGGTCCGCCAGCGCACCGGAATCCGGTGCAGGCGCAGCCGGTAGTCGATCAGGGCGCCGGGCCGCATCTCGACGGTGCCCGGGGTCGTGACCCGAAACCCGAGCCAGGGCGGAGTGATCAGCTCCAGGTTGCGGGCGTCGGCGTAGAACTCGAACACCCTCTCCGCCGGCAGCCCGAAGCGCTGCCGGCGCTCGAGGACATGCACACGACCGCTCCTCAATAGAGCAGCTACGGTGATTCTCTGATCCCGCCTCATCGCGCCAACGTACTTTGGACGTGGAGCTGAGCGGACGCACAGCTCTGGTTACCGGTGCCAACCGCGGCATCGGCCGAGCGATCGCCGAGGCGCTGGCGGCCGAGCCCCTCGGCCTGCTGCTCTGCGGAGCTCGCTCTCCCGATGAAGCCGAGCCGCTGCGGCCACCTGCCGATGGCGCGAGCGAGGCCCGATACGTGGCGATGGACCTCTCCTCGCGGGACTCGATCGAGAGCAGCTGCGCGGGGCTCCCGGAGCTCGAGGGGATCGACCTGCTGGTCAACAACGCCGGCCAGATGACCGGCGGGCTGCTCGAGGAGCAGGAGCTCGATCAGATCTACTCGATGTTCCAGGCCAACCTGGTCGCGGTCACGCACCTGACCCGAACGGTGCTGCCGGGAATGCTGGAGCGGGGCCGCGGGAAGGTCGTCAACAACGCGAGCATCTCCGGATACGCTTACTTCCCCGCCGCCAGCACCTACGCGGCAAGCAAGGCCGGTGTGGTCGCCTTCAGCGAGTCGCTGCGGCGCGAGCTGCGCGGGACCGGGGTTGACGTCCTGCATCTGGTCACTCCCGGAATCGAGACCGAGATGATGGACACGACGCAGGAGGTCTACGGCCGCCACATCGACACCAGCGGCTGGGACCTGCAGGCGCCCGAGGAGTGGGCGGCGAAGGTGGTCGAGGCGATCCGCTCCGACGACCACGTCCTCGGGCCCGGCGGCCGCACGGCGATCGCGAAGCTCGCCTCGCGCGGCCCGGCGGCCCTGCTCGACCTGATCTCGGACCGGATGTTCAGCCGCGAGCCGCGAGGCTGAGCTCGCGCCCCTGGTCGCCGCGGGCGCTTCGCAGGGGCCCGGCGAGCAGCATCTGGCAGTCGGCGATCTTGCGCTCCTGAAAGCCGCCCTCCGACCAGCTCAGATAAAGCTCCCAGAGGCGCCGGAAGCGCTCGTCGTAGCCGAGCTCGGCGACCTTCTCACGGGCGGCGATGAAGTTGCGCCGCCAGTAGCTGAGGGTGAGCGGATAGCTGGCGGTCATGTCCTCGAGGGCGACTTCGCGCAGCCCCGCGCGGCTCGGCGCTGCGGCGCATCACCTCCAGCGACGGCAGGCAGCCGGAGGGAAAGACGTACTTCTTGACGAAGCTCCGCGTTGCTTTCTCCAGCTCGTAGTCGCGATGGTCGATCGTGATCGCCTGCAGGAGCGCGAGGCCGCCGGGCTCGATCAGCTGCCGGCACCGGGAAAAGAAGGCGTCGAAGTACTGCCAGCCGACCGCCTCGATCATCTCGATCGAGGCGAGTTTGTCGAAGCGGCCACGGAGGTCGCGGTAGTCCTCGAGCAGAATCGTCACCCGGTCGCCCACCCCGGCCTCGGCAACGCGCCGCTGGGCCAGCGCCCGCTGCTCGCGGGAAATCGTCGTCGTGGTCACGCGGCAGCCGTGGTTGGCGGCGGCGTGGATCGCCAGGCTGCCCCAGCCGGTGCCGATCTCGAGCAGGTGGTCGGAGGGTCCGAGCTCGAGCTTGCTGCAGACCCGCTCCAGCTTTGCGAGCTGCGCCTCACGCAGCGACATCTGCGGCGACTCGAAGGCGGCGCAGGAGTAGGTCATCGTCTCGTCGAGGAAGGTCGCGAAGAGCTCGTTGCCGAGGTCGTAGTGGGCGGAGATATGGCGGCGCGAGCGGGCGACGGTGTTGCGGGGCACTCGCTCGAGGATCCGGCGCAGGGGCAGGATTGCGCGCCGCGGCCATTCGAGTCGCGGCAGCTCGCGGGCGGCAATCCGCACCAGCGAGACGAGGTCGTCGCAGTCCCACTCGCCCGCCATGTATCCCTCCGCGAGGCCGACCGAGCCGTGACGGAGGCGCCCCCACGCCGCAGGGTCATGGACCTCGAGCCTGACCCGGAGCTTCGCCTCCGCGGGCCCGAGGAGGCTGCGCCGGCCACCCTCGACCAGCTCGATGCGCCCGCTGCGCTGACGCCGCAGGGCGGCAAGGACGATCGCCCGGGCGGGCTTCACCGGGCTCCCCCCGGGTGGGGAAAGTGGCGAACGCCCTTCAGCTTCAGCAGCAGCGCCTGCAGGTAGATGCGCGCCACGACGGCGAGCGACGCGGCCGGGTAGCGGACGAGCAGCCGCCGCAGGAGCTTTGGGCTCAAAGGACGGCGTTGCAGCGAGAGGGTGGCGTCGAAGACGGACAGGCCGCTCTCGTGGTTCTCGATCTGCACCTGCAGCGCCTCGCCGGGCTCTGAGACCCGCCACTGGTAGTCGCCGTCCATGCCGAGGAACGGCGAGACGTGAAACTCCTTCGCCATCTGGTCGGAGAGCACCGGCCCCTCCCCGTTGCGCTGCAGGACGTAGGCGTGGCGCTCGCCCCAGGGAGTGTTGGTGACCTCAGCCGCCACCGCCTCGACCTGCTCCCCGCCGCGATCGAAGCAGTAATAGAAGGAGACCGGGTTGAAGGAGAAGCCATACTGGCGCAGCTGCGTGAGCAGGCGGACCGGGCCCGCGGGCCTGTGGCCGGTGCGCTCGGCGACCAGGTCGAGCACCTCCTCGCGCAGCGGCCGCCGTGGGTTGCCGAGGTAGTCGGAGCGCCGGAAGCGGACCGGCGCCGGCCGCCGGGCAGACCAGGCCAGCGAGCGGTCGAAGAGCTGCGGCAGCTCCTCGAGGTCGAGGTACATGAGGAACAACGGATAGCGGAAGCTATGCCGACGCGGCGAGTGGCGTCGGTGCCGGACCCAGCCCTCATAAACACAGCTGGCGCTCATCAGAGCCGCTCCCCGAGTTGCTCGCAGACGCGCAGGGCGCTGGCGACCCCGTCCTCGTGAAAGCCGAAGCCCCAGTAGGCGCCGCAGTAGTGGGTCCGGCGCGCGCCGCTCACCTCGGCCCATCGCCCCTGCGCGGCGATGCCGGCCGCGGTGAAGATCGGATGCGAGTACTGGAGCTTCTTGATCACGCGCTCGGGGTCGATCCTCTCAGTTCGATTCAGGGTCACGCAAATCTGCGATTCCGACTCCAGGGGCTGCAGCTGATTCATCAGGTAGGTGACGGTCGTCTTGCCGGTTTGCTGGGGCTCGAGGTGGAAGTTCCAGCTCGCCCGCGCGCGCCGCCGCCGCGGCAGCTGGGTCGAGTCGGTGTGCAGGGCGACCTCGTTGGGCTGGTAGGGGATCGCGCCGAGCACATCGCGCTCGGCGGCGGTCGGGTCGGCGAGCATCGCGAGCGCCTGGTCGGAGTGGGCGGCGACGATGACCTGGTCAAAGCTCTCGGCCTCGCCGCCCTGCGGGACGACCTCGACCCGGTCGCCGATGGCGGCGAATCGAGGCGATCGGGGTCGAGGTTCTGATCCGGTCGGCGAACGGCGCCGACAGCACCTCGACGTAGCGGCTCGCTCCGCCGCTGACCGAGCGCCAGCTGGGCCGGTCGCGGAGCGAGAACATCCCGTGGTTGTCGAAGAACTCGGCCAGGAAGCTGGCCGGGAACTCCCACATCTGCGTCGGGTCGGCGGACCAGACGGCTGATGCCTGGGGCACGATCAGCCGCTCGATGAAGGCGCGCGAGTAGCCGCCGGCATCGAGGAACTCGCCCAGCGAGGGCCCGCTGCCGTTGAGCCCGATCAGCGAGCGCGCCTCGCGGTTGAAGCGCACCAGGTCGATCACCATGCGGTGAAAGGAGGGCTTGACCAGATGCGATCGGCAGGCGAAGAGGCCGTTCGGGGAGGAGCCGTTGTACTCGAAGCCGTTGCCGTCGAAGACCGAGAAGCTCATGTTCGTCGGCTCGGTCTCAACCCCCAGCTGTTCGAGCAGGCGCTGAAAGCCGGGGTAGTTGCGGTCGTTGTGGACGATGAACCCGGTGTCCACCTGATGGGTCTCGTCGGCGAGGTCGACCCGCACCGTGTTGGTGTGGCCGCCGAGCCGCCCGTCGGCCTCGAAAAGGGTGATGCTGTGACGGCGGTGAAGCAGGTGGGCGCAGGTGAGGCCGGAGATGCCCGACCCGACGATCGCGATCCTCATCGGTTCGCGGCGGTCAGTGCGATGCCGAAGGCAGCGGCCGCGCCCGCCAGGGCGATCGTCCCCCAGCGGGCCCGCGAGCCGAGCGAGTCGCCGGCGGCGAGCGTCGCTCCGATGTCGCTGAGGTCACAGGCGGCACAGCCGATCAGCCAGGGACGTAGGTCGTCGCCCCGTTGGGCTGCCAGCGCAAGACCGGTGGCAAGCGCGATGTCGCGCGCCCCGAGGCCGCGGATCGCGACCTGGGTCGGCGCCCGTGCCGCGTCCCCCTCCAGCCAGCCGGAGGCAATGCGCTGCGGCGCAGCGATCAAGCCGACGCCGAAGGCGATCCTGCCAAGCGCGAAGCCGATTGCCGTGTTCCGGGAGTTCAGCATGTCTCTACATACGCAGCAGCGGTGCGAAGGGATTACCCGGAGCCGAGGCCGGTATAAGGGAGGAGATGGCTGAGCACGAGCAAATGCTGCGCAGCACGTACGCGGCATTCAACGAGCGTGACATCGAGGTGGCTCTCGCGGCGATGCACCCCGACGTCGACTGGCCGAACGGCTTCGAGGGGGGCCGCGAGCATGGCCGCGACGCCGTGCGCGAGTACTGGCGGCGGCAGTTCGAGCAGGTTGACTCGCGCGCGGATCCGGTGGGGTTCGCGGAGGACCCCGAAGGGCGGACGGTGGTGGAAGTTCACCAGGTCGTTCGTGACCCTGAGGGAGCCTTGCTGGCCGACGAGCGGGTGCGCCACGTGTACACGCTGCGCGACGGTCTCGTTGTCCGGATGGACATCGAGAAGAGCTGAAGAGTGCGCAGCTCGCCAGCGGGCGAGGAGATCCTGCGCCGGGTGCGGCTCATACCGGCTGGATCGGTGACCACATACGGCGACCTCAGCCCCCGGGCGCCCCGCCACGCCGGCGCCGTCCTGGCCGCCTGCAGCGACCCCGGGGTGCCCTGGCAGCGGGTCGTGCGCGCGGACGGGTCCCTGGCGAAGGGGGCAAAGCAGCGACGCCTGCTGCGAGGCGAAGGGGTGGCGATGCGCGGCGGCCGGGTCGACATGGAGCAGGCCTGGGTCGACGTGCAGGCGCTCGGCGGCTCCGGCACCGAGCGTTAGGCTCGCCCCGTGGGCCGAGGGGAAGTGAACGCGGTGATGGGGAGAGTCGGCCTGCCGATGCCGGTGGCCGAGATGGCAAGCCGCGACTGGGACTCGATCGTGGTCGGCGGCGGTCACAACGGCCTCACCGCGGCCGCCTATCTGGCGCGCGCCGGGCAGTCGGTGCTGGTGCTGGAGCGCCGCGAGCAGCTTGGCGGGGCGTGCACGCTGGAGCGTCCCTTCGCCGACGAGCGCTTCCTGGTCAGCCCCTGCGCCTATGTCGTCGGCCTGCTCGACGACCTCGTGGTGTCGGAGCTCGGCCTGGCCAGTCACGGCTACCGGGTCTTCCCGGCCGATCCGAACCTCTGGTGCCCGTTTGCAGACGGGACGTCATTCGCCGAGTACATCGACGACCGGCAGACCGAGGCACACATGCGCGAAAACGGCTTCTCCGAAGCCGACATCCGCGGCCTGATCGCCTACGAGGAGCTCTTCGATCGCATCCGGCTGGCGCTGCGTCACGGCAGCGGTGGCGACAGCTGGGTCGGCTCCTCGCCGAGCCGCGAGCGGGTCGAGGAAATGCTGGGCGGCGACGAGGAAATGGTCTCGGTCGTCTTCGAGGAGGCGATCACCGAGACCCTCGACCGCTACGTGCAGGACGAGCGGCTGCGCGACGCTCTCTTCGGCCAGGGGATCATCGGCGCCTACGCCGCTCCCGGCGACCCGGGCACGGCCTCGGTGAAGCTGATGCACCACCAGGGCGACCTGCTCGGCCAGGGATCAATCTGGGGCTACGTCGAGGGCGGGATGGGGCGGATCTCGTTCGCGATCGCCGAGGCGGCCCAGGAGGCGGGGGCCGTGATCGCCGCCGGCGTGCCGGTGGCGACCATCCTCCCGGGCGAGGGTGTGGAGCTGCAAAGCGGCGAGCGGCTGCGGGCAAGCAGGGTGGTCTGCAACGCGGACCCGAAGCGGGCCTTGGCAATGCTCGACGGTGCGGCGCCGGATGGATTTCGTGAGCGCCTCGAGGGCTGGCAGGTGCGCTCCCCGGTGGTGAAGGCGAACGCCGCCCTGAAGCGGCTGCCGGGCTTCAGCGCCGCCGGCGGGATCCATCCCCATCGGGCGATGGTCACGATCACGCCGGGTGTCGATCAGGCCGGCGAGGCTTTCGAGGCCTGCAAGCGGGGCGAGCCGCGGATCGGCTTCGCGGAGCTCTACTTCCAGACCGCCTATGACCCGACGGTCGCGCCCCCGGACGGGCACACGATGAGCGTCTTCGCCCAGTACGCGCCCTACGAGCTCGCCGAGGGGGACTGGGACTCGCGCCGGGAGGAGATCGGGCGGATGATCCTCGACGCGATCGCCGTCCACGCGCCCGACGTGCACGATTGCGTCGAGCACATGGACGTGCTCGGCCCGCCCGACATCGAGGCGCGGATCGGCCTCACCGGCGGCCAGATCTTCCAGGGCGAGGTGATGCCGGACCAGATGTGGGACCGCCGCCTCGACCACCGCACCCCGGTCGAGGGCCTGTACCTCTGCGGCGCCGCCACCCACCCGGGCGGCTCGGTGATCGGGCTCAACGGGCGCAACGCGGCGATGGCTGTGCTCGAGGACGCCGGGGTGAGCTGATGGAGGACCTGATCGAGAGCATCACGCGGGGCAACGTAACCGAGGTGAAAGTGATCCTCGCCTCGGTCGCGCTGGCGCTCGCCATCTACCAGCTGGTCCTGATCGCGGTCGGCTACGGGAAGCTGCGACCGCGCTTTCTGGAGGCCGCGCCGGCCTCGGCGGCCCACCGTGCTGTCGGCGACGTGATCGCGGCGATTCTCATCGTGGTGGCGGTGATGTGCGTCGGGTACTTCGGCTTCGAGGAGGGCGGCCTGCATGCGGTCGCGGCGATCTCGCTGCTCAGCGTGCTGGCGCTGAAGATCGCCGTGATCCGGCGCTTCCACAGCCTCGGGCGCCTGCTACCGGTGCTCGGCGTCTCGGTCTGGCTGCTGCTGGCGCTCACCTGGATCACGTCCGCGGGAGACTTCCTCTCCGATACCTGATGGGATCGCGCAGGCAGAACATCCAGCTGCTGGCCTCGCTGCTGTTCGCGGCGCTGCTTGTGGCGGTGACGATCGCCGTCGTCACGGCGGAGTTCGGCGCCACCCCGGCGGCGGAGCTGGAGCTACAGAAGGATCGGATCGACCAGCGGGAGGAGCGGCGCGAGGAGCGCCAAGAGCTGCGGGAGGAGCGCCTGGAGGATGGCAACTAGCCGGTCGTCAGGCGCTCGAGCGCGAAGCCGATCACGCGCTTTCGCTCCCTTGCGCTGAGCCTCTGCAGCAACGCGCCCTGGATTGTCGCAATCAGCGTGTCGACGGCGATCGTCAGCTCGTCCTTGGAAACGTGCGAGGCGAGCGCCCCGGCGAGCATCCGGCGCCAGGTCAGGTCGAGGTTCCGCACGAAATCGGCGACCACCTCCGAGCTACGGCCGCGCTCGTACATCGCCGCGCGCACCTCCGCCAGCTCCTCGAGCTGGTCGGCGAAATACAGAACCTTCCCCTCGAGCGCCCGACTGCGAGGCTTGGCGGCCACGATTGCCCGCACCATTCGCTCCAGTCCGGCGACGAAGAGGTGGTCCTTGGAGGGGAAGTACCAGTAGACCGCGTTCTGCGCGACCCCCAGCTCGCGAGCGATTGCTGCGATCGAGAGCGCCTCGTAGCCGCCGCTGCGCAACTGCCGTTCGGCCACCTCGAGGATCTCGGCCTTTTTGGTCTCGCGGTCGATCTCGCTTCTCGTTCTCGGCATCGAACCAGTCTTGCGCCCGTGACGGACGTCTCTTGATACCCTCCCAACACTAGCTTGTGAGGCTCCCAAGACGGAGGACAAGATGGACTTGAAGGATCAGCGTGTTCTGCTTACCGGAGCATCGAGCGGCATCGGGCGCGAGCTCGCCAGGCAGCTCGCCGCGCGGGGCGGCCGGTTGGCGATCGCCGCCCGGCGCCGGCCGATGCTGGAGGAACTGGCGGCGGAGATCGCCATCGCGGGAGGTGACGAGCCGGCGGTGCTCGAGAGTGACCTGGCGCGCCGTGGTGCGGCGCAGGATCTCGCCGCGGATGCCCGGGCCGCGCTGGGGGACGTGGACGTGCTGGTCAACAACGCCGGCGGCGGCGTCGGCGGGGCGATCTCCTCGGTGGGAGACCGAGACGAGGCACGGGAGGCGATGGAGGTCAACTATTGGAGCCCGCTGGCGCTTATCGAGGCGCTTGCGCCGTCGATGCGCGAGCGCCGCCACGGGACGATCGTGAACGTGACCTCGGGGGCGCAGGCGATGACCTGGCCGATGTTCGGCGGCTACGCGGCTACCAAGGCGGCGCTGGCGACGGCGACCGAGGCCCTGGCGATGGAGCTTGCACCCTCAGGGGTCCGAGTCCTGGAGGCCGTCCCGGGGCCGATCGACACGGCCGTCCAGGGGGAAACGAGACTGATCCCCGGAATTGAGCGCATGATCGGCCGCATGCCGCTCGGCGACGCTGTCGAGATGGCGAAGCGCATCGTCGTCGCGCTCGAGCGTGGGCGGGCACGGGTCGTATACCCGCGAATGACGGTGCTGCCCCTCTGGCTCCCGGCGTTGAGCCGGCGCTTCGTCCGCCGCCAGGCGGCGCGCGCCCACTCCGAGCTCGACGACGAAACGCTCGAGGCCCTCGCTGGGCTGGTGGTCCGGACCGGCTCCATGGGCGACGATGCCCCGCGTCTCGCCCGCGAGGCCTGGGAGCGGGAGCGCGGGCGGGCGGCCTAGCTCACCCCGACGCGTTCACCGCACAGCGGTCGAATGACCGTGCGGGTCAAGATCGCTTGCCGGCTTGCTCCTCCTCGACGCGATTCAGCATGTACTCGTAGACGTTCACGCAGCAGGCGCGCCGCTTTCCCTCCGAAAGCTGGTCGATGGTGCGCTCGATGCGGCGGGCTCGCGTCTCGGGAGTCTTGGCGCCCTCGATCCAACGGACCCAATCCTGGCGACCCATGGTGGTGAGCTCCTTCCACACCTCCTTTGCCTCGGGGGAGGACGCGAAGGCGGACCGCAGATCGGCGGGACCTTTCGGATCGGGCTCCGGTCCCAGGACCGCTAGCTCAACCGTGTCACCGTGGTCGGCCCCGGCGCCTCGGCGCATGGCCTTGTTCACCTTCAGGCAGCGGCCGCCGGAGGCGTTGGGCTCCAGCGGCGCCCGGAACGGGTGGCCGTTGATGGTCCCTTCGACCTTGGGCATGGCGCGCAGCATTTTGTCGACCGCCTCCGGAACGTCAAGCAGGGTCCCGGAACCGCTCTTCGTCGTTTCGGGAAAGAGCCGTGCGCTAAAGCGAAGGACTGCTGGTTTGCTCATGTTGATGGGTCCTATGCGGGGGGCCGGCGAACCTAGTGGAGCTAGCCGGACTCGAACCGGCGACCTCCTGGGTGCGATCCAGGCGCTCTTCCAACTGAGCTATAGCCCCAAAATTGTTGAGAGCGATCGGGGTCGGGACCCCAAGCTCGCTGCAAGAATACGCTCTCCCTCGCATGAGCTTTCCTCGGCGCCTCACACTCACAGTCCTTCTGATCGTGGTCGTCCCGGTGCTGGCGATCGTGGTCTTCTTCTTCCCGCTCTCCTCCGAGTCGCGGACCGGCAAAGCCGACGCGCGGCTCGCCGGGGCGCTGACGCCGACGCTGAACCAGTACGAGTCCAACCTCAGTGCCGCTCGCAGCGCCGCCAGGCGGGTCGCCAACGATCCTCAGCTGGGGTCCGCGATCCCGCTCGGCTCCTCTCCGGGCCTCGATCGCAGGGTCGAGCAGCTGGCGCTGGCTCTCGGGCTGACGCGCCTGGAGGTGGACAGCGGCGGCACGTTGATCGCCAGGTTCTCCAGCGGCCAGCCGGTGGCAAGCGTCGAGCTGCAGATCAGCGGCACCGGGGGGACCGAGGGGACGCTCGTCGTTTCGACCACCGACGCGGCGGAGTTCGCGAACTCGGTGAACAGCGCGACCGGGCTGCCCTTCATCGTCTCCACCGGGGGCACGACCATCGCCGCCGGAGCGGAGGGCGCGAGCTCGCTCGATCTCTCGGGCACCGGGTCCCGCACCGAGGACGTAGACCTTCCATCCGGCGACTACCGCGCCCGCGTCGTGACGCTGCCCGACGCCTCCGAGCAGGTGCGCGCGGCGCTGCTCGGGCCGCGCGACTCGGGCTTCTCCAGCGGCCAGGCGCTGGTCGCGGGGATTCTGGTCGCGCTGCTGCTGCTGGCGGCGGCGCTGATCGTGCCCCTGGTCCGCGGCCTGCGCCAGCAGCACGAGCGCACCGAGGAGGAGGCGATCACCGACGAGCTCACCGGGCTCTCGAACCACCGGCGCTTCCGCCAGATCCTCAGCAAGGAGGTCGAGCGCGCGAAGCGCTTTGACCGCCCGCTCTCGGTGGTGATGCTGGACCTCGACGACTTCAAGGCGATCAACGACACCTACGGCCACCTTCAGGGCGACCGCGTCCTGCGCGAGGTTGGGGAGATCCTGCGCTCGGAGTCGCGCGAGGTCGACGAGCCGGCCCGCTACGGGGGGGAGGAGTTCGCGATCGCGCTGCCCGAGACCCGCATCGACGGGGCGATGGAGGTCGGCGAGCGGATCCGCAGGCGGCTGGACGCCGTGCGCCTGCCGATCGACGATAGGGGCGAGATCGCGATCAGGGCCAGCGTCGGGGTTGCCGGGAGCCCCGAGCAGCCGCCTGACGTCGTGAGCCTGATCAAGGCCGCCGACCAGGCGCTCTACACGGCCAAGCAGCAGGGCAAGAACCGCACCGCGATGGCTGCCCGCCGGCGTGTCCGCGAGCCGGTCTCGCGCTAGTCCAGGCCTCGGCAAAGCGCCTTTCAGCGTGGGCGACCTGTCCCGCCGGGTGGGTGCAAACCGCCTAGTCTTTACGCCCCGACAGGCACTGAACCATGGGCATTCTTGACGAGGCAATCCGCGAGCATCTGGAGCTGAAGCGCCAGCACGGCGCCGCCGACAACGAGCTGGAACAGCTCGAGGACGAGGCATTCGGCCCCCCGGCGCGACCGGGTGATGCGCCCAGCGAGACGGCTGTGGCGGAGCCGCCGGGCGCCGAGGAAGCGCCGACGACGGTGCAGCCGGTCGAGGGCCTCGGGGCGTTGCAAGAGGCTCCCGAGCCGGTCCCGGAGCCAGAGGCGCCCGAGGCCGAGCCGCCCGGCGAGGCAGATGAGCCACTGCCCGAGCCCGAGCCCGAGGCCGGAGCCGACGTCGAGCGTGCGCGCGGAGACCGAGGAGCACCCGCCGCCCGAGGGCGCGGTCGAGGAGGAGGAGCCGGTCGCGGAGGCGGCTGAGCCGCCCGCCGATGCCGAGGCGGCGCCTGCCGACCATCCGACCGAGTTCTACGACGTCGAGGGTGAGCCGCAGCCTCCCGAAGAAGGGGAGGAAGTGGTCGAGGACGAGTTCTTCTCCGAGCAGTCGCTTTCCGACGAGCTGGACCAGGCACTGGACGCGCCCGAGGAGCCGCTGCCCGCCGAGGAGGCGCTCAGCGAGGATGCGGCGGCCGACGGCGAGCCGCAGGCGGAGGAGGGCGAGGGGGAAGAGGACGTCCTCGAGGAGACGCCTGAGTTCCTCCAGGACAGCCCCGAGCACGACCGGCTCTGGTTCGAGCAGAAGCCGCCCAAGGACTTCGACTTCGACGACTAGTCGGGGGCGGCCCAGAACAGGAAAACCCCGCTCTAGGCGGGGCTTCCTGTTGGCGTTCTTGCCTTCCCTGGCAAGTGATGTGTAGGCAGTCGGAACCGGTCTTTGACCGGTACTGGGTCATCGGTGCGCCGCGGCCGTCCTTGAGCGTGCCAAGCGGGGGTTTAGAACAGGCGTCCAGGCACGGGGGGATTGGAGTGCCCAGGCACGGGTGGCGCGGCTGCGGGAGGGCTGGTCAGCTGACGTAGCCGCGCGTGCGTGCCGCCTGCACGACGCGCTCGATGCCGACCTCGTAGGCCGCCTCGCGCAGGGGAAGGCCCTCCTCCTTGGCGCGAGCGGAGACCTCGCGGTAGGCGCGGCGCATGATCGTCGCCAGCTTGTCGTTCACCTCGCGCTCCTCCCAGCGGAAGTGCTGCAGGTTCTGCACCCATTCGAAGTAGGAGACGACGACCCCGCCGGCGTTTGCCATCACGTCGGGGACGATGTAGACGTCCTTGTCGTTGAGGATCGCGTCCGCTGCCGGGGTGGTGGGGGAGTTGGCTCCCTCGATCACCATTCGGCAGTTCATGCGGTCGGCGTTGCCCTCGTGGATCATGCCGCCGAGCGCCGCCGGGATGAAGACGTCGCACTCGACCCCGACGAGGTCCTCGGGGTCGATCTTCTCGGTCCCCTCGAACTCGGTCAGGATGCCGCCTCCCTCGATGTACTCGTGCAGCGCGTCGGGGTCGATGCCCTTCTCGCTGCGGATCGCGCCGCTGGCGTCGGAGACGGCGACCATCTTGGAGCCGAGCTGGTGCATGAGGCGGGCTGCCCAGGAGCCGACGTTGCCGAAGCCCTGGACGGCGAAGGTGGCGTCGGCGGGGCTGAGGCCGAGGTGGGGGGCCGCCTCGCGGAACATGTAGACGCAGCCGCGGCCGGTCGCCGCCTCGCGCCCGTGTGAGCCCTCGAGCTCGATCGGTTTGCCGGTGCAGATCGCGGGCGTGTGGCCGTGCAGCTTCCCGTACTCGTCCATGAACCAGGCCATCGTCTGGGCATTCGTGTTGACGTCCGGGGCGGGGATGTCGCGGGTCGGCCCGAGCACCTTCTCGATCTTGTCCATGAACGAGCGAGAGATCTTCTGTAGTTCGCTGGGCTCGAGGTCGCGGGCGGGGCAGTTGACGCCGCCTTTGGCGCCGCCGAATGGGACGCCGGCGATCGCCGTCTTCCAGCTCATCAGCGAGGCGAGCGCGCGCACCTCGTCGATGTCGACCTCGGGGTGAAAGCGGACGCCACCCTTGTAAGGGCCGCGGGCTCCGTTGTGCTGGATTCGGTAGCCGGAGAAGACGTGCACCTTGCCGTCGGAGAGGGTGACCGGGATCTGGACTGTGACCTCGCGGTAGGGGCTCCAGAAGACGGTGCGCAGGTCGTCGCGCATCTGCATCCGCTCGCAGGCGCCGTCGAAGTAGTGGCGGACGATGTCGAGGTTGGAAACCTCGGCTCGCTGGCCGGGCTTCGGCTTGCCCTTTGCCGCTTCCTCCTCTGCCTTGCGGTCGACCGTCTCGGGGGACTTGTCGGAATGCTCGCGCTCCCCAACTGCCTCGGCGGTTTCCGTCTTTGCTGCCATCAGTGGTCCCTCCTGAGCCTGCCTGGCCAGTCTCTCACACGGTTGGCGCTGTACGTGAAAGCGGCGTTACCGCGTGCCCAATGACCTTGCACGACTTTCTTGCTGCCCCACCGCGGCCGACCTAGACTTCAGTTGAGGGGCCATAGCTCAGCTGGAAGAGCGTCGCGTTTGCAACGCGAAGGTCGCCGGTTCGATCCCGGCTGGCTCCATCTCCTTCCGGTCGATACCGTCGGGCCGATGGATCGGCAATCGCGCTTCGCACCGCTCACGGGGCTGGTCGCCGCGCTCTCCTTCGCCGCCGGCAACGCGATCTGGGGCTTCGAGCAGCCTCCGCGCGACTCCGACGCCGAGCGGCTCCTCTCCTTCTACGAAGGCACCTCGACCGAAATCATTATCGGGGGAACTATCAGCGCCATCTCGATCTTTTTCCTGGTCTGGTTCGGGGCGGTGCTGCGCAGGCGCCTGGAAGCTATGGAGCAGGACAGGCAAACTGAGCTGCCGTTGATGGCCTTCGGCGGAGCGGTCCTGATCGCCGCCGTCGGGCTCGGGGCAGAGACGATCAACCTGGTGGCCGCGATGCGGGCCGAGGACGGGGAGCTGACCGCCGAGGCGGCCCAGATCTACTTCGACGTCTCCTTCATGTTCGGCTATCCCGCAGCCGGGCTCGCCATCGCGACCTTTGCAACTCCGATCGCGCTGATCGCGATGCGGGGAGGCCGCCCGCTGATGGGATGGCTCGCCTGGCTTGTGGTCGCCGTGTCGCTTCTGATGCTGATTCCTCAGCTCTCGATCCTCACGCTGTTTGCTGTGCCCGTGGTGCTTCTGGGGGCGCTGAGCGTTCAGATCCATCGTGATGGCCGGCGGGGAACCTTCCCGCGGGGCGCCAGGTAGGCCTTCGTTTCCTCTCCGCCGCCCCGGGTACCCACACCGTGAGGGCTACGCAAGGAGACGAGATGGAAGACCCAACCGCAGAGCAGCAGACAGACGCGGAGGATCAGCCTGAAGAGGACGACGACAAGGAGGCCAACGAGGGCGAGAAGGGCCTCGGAAGCGAAACCGGCGGGCTGGGAGGCGGTGAGTCTTCGCCGAGCAATCCGGACCCGTCAACCAAGGGGACGACCAGCGAGAATCCCTGAGCTGCGGCTTCAGCCGGTTCGCACCTGCGCCCCCGCCTGCAGCAGCCGCGGCACCTGGTTCAGCGGATCGGGGCTGTCGAGCAGGACGACCCCCAGGTGCCGGCCGCCGATCTTCGCCGTCGTCACGTAGCAGCGCCCGGCCGCGTTCGTGAGCCCCGTCTTCACCCCGGTCACTCCCGGGTCCTCGATGAACGGGTTGTTGTTGTAGAGGTCGAGGAAGCCGCCCTTGATCGGGAAGCGCATCCGCACCCGCTCGGTGCCCATGATCCGGCGCAGCACCGGATTCGCCAGGTCGAGCCGGGCCAGCGTCGCCAGATCGAGCGGGCAGGAGAAATTTCCCTCGTCGACGATCCCGCTGGGGCTCGCAAAGCGCGAGCACCCGAGGCCGAGCTCGGCGGCGCGCTGATTCATCCTGCGCACGAACCGCGGCAGGCTGCCGGCGTCGTGCTGGGCGAGGGCGATCGCGGCGTCGTTCCCGGACACCAGCAGCAGCCCGTAGAGCAGCGCCTCCAGCCGCACCCGCTTTCCCCCCGGTAGCACCCCGACCCCGGATCCTGCGTAGCGCAGCGTCCGCGGCGTGATCAGGACCCGCTCGCCAAGCGCGTGGCGCTGGGCGACGATCAGCGCCGTCATCATCTTGGTCAGGCTCGCGATCGGCAGCTCCCGGCGCGGATTGAGCTGCCAGAGCACCTCCCCCGACCGCACGTCGAACAGCAGCCCCGCGGCGGGCGGGCGCTTCAGCCTCACCCGCACCGCCGTCGGCGGAGCTGCCGGGCGCACCGTGAATCGGTTGCTCACCGGCGCCCGCGTGCCCGGGATCGTTGGTGAACGGGCTCGGCAGCCCCGCGGCGGCCACCTGCGATCCGCCTCGCTCCTCCTCGTCCAGCGGCTCGGCCAGGACCACCGCAGCCGCCCAGACCGCGATCACGATCAGCGATGCGATGCCTAGGCGCACCGTCTCACCAGCCCGCCGCCGCCCGCTCCGGCGTCTCGTCCCGTTTCAGCACGAACAGCTTCACCAGCGCGAGGCCGAACAGGAACCCGCCCACATGGGCGAAGTACGCGACCCCGCCCTCCCCGGCCACGTCCGGAACCGCGACCTGGCCGATCGCGGGCACGAACTGGAGCACGAACCAGATCCCGAGCATCACGAAGGCCGGGATCTCGATCAGGGTGACGAAGAAGATCAGGATGATCGCCGTCAGCACCCGCGCCCGCGGTAAGAGCAGCGCGTAGGCGCCGAGCACTCCCGCCACCGCCCCGCTGGCGCCGATCATCGGCAGCGTGCCGTCCGGGTCTAGCGCCGCCTGCGTGTAGACCGCGGCGAGCCCGGCGAGCAAATAGAAGAGCAGATACCGCCCCGGTCCCATCGAGTCCTCGATGTTGTTGCCGAAGATCCACAGGAAGAGCATGTTGAAGACGATGTGCAGGATCCCCCCGTGCATGAACATCGAGGTGAACAGCGTCAGCCACCAGGGAGGGTTGTCGTAGGGGACGAACGGCGAGCCGCCGCCCGCCCCTCCCTGCTGCGCTTCGTCGTATTCCTCGGTGCCCTGGCAGACGATGTCCGCCTCGCGCCGACTCTCCGCCGCCCGTCACCCCGAAGGCGCAGTCGCGCCCGGGGTTGAGGACCCGGTAGGGAATCGCCCCGTACTCGACCGAGTTCTGATCCCGCTCCGGCACTCCCAGCTGCTGAAGCTGAGCGTTGGACGCCTCGCTCCCCGAGAAGCTGAGCTGCCAGACGAAGAACCCGACGTTGATCGCGATCAGCACCACCGTCACCCAGGCGAATCGCGAGGTCGGGACGTTGTCCTTGAGGGGGATCAAGGAGCGGCGAGCCTACCTACTGGGGGTGGCGGTCCCGCTAGGCGGCGGCGCTGGCGGGCAGCTGCTCGTCGGCGTGGTAGGAGCTGCGCACCAGCGGCCCCGCCGCGACCGACTCGAAGCCGATCTCATAGCGCCGCCCGCTCCAGGGCCGCGAACTCGTCCGGGTGCCAGTAACGGGCAACCGGCAGGTGCTTCTCGGTCGGGCGCAGGTACTGGCCCACGGTGAGCACCTGGACCCGGTGCTCGCGCAGCAGCCCGAACGTCTCCACCATCTCCTCGAAGCTCTCGCCGAGGCCGACCATCAGCCCCGACTTCGTCACCACACCGTCGCCGCCCATCTCCTTCGCCATCCGCAGCACCCGCGCCGAGCGCAGGAAGTCGGAGCCGCGCCGCGCGATCGGATAGAGGCGCGGGACCGTCTCGACGTTGTGGTTGAAGACGTCGGGGCGCTCGTGGATCACCTTCGCCAGCGGCATCTCCTGGCCGCGGAAGTCCGGCGTCAGCACCTCGACCTTGCAGCCGGGCGCCTGCATGCGGATCGAGCGGATCACGCCGACGAAGGCGCCGGCGCCGTAGTCGGGCAGGTCGTCGCGATCGACCGAGGTGATCACCGCGTGGCGCAGGCCCATCTTCTTGACCTGGTTTGCCACCCGCAGCGGCTCCAGCGGGTCGTTCCAGGTCGGCTTCCCCGTCTGCACGTTGCAGAAGCCGCAGCGCCGCGTGCAGACGTCGCCGAGGATCATGAAGGTCGCGGTGCCGCGCTCCCAGCACTCGCCGACGTTGGGGCAGTTGGCCTCCTCGCAGACCGTGTGCAGGCCGTCGTCGGCGATCGCCTTCTTCAGCTTGCGGTAGGTCGGGCCCGCCGGGCGCCGGGACCTTGAGCCAGGGCGGCTTGCGCTCGCGGAACGGGCGCCCCTCGACCGTGGCCGCTCCGCCCGGGTTGGCCCGCGACCGCGTTACGTGGATTCGCTCGGCTGCCTGCGCCATGGCTCTACGGTAGCGCCGCCTCGAGACCGGCCCCCGCCGCGAGCGCCGCCGGCTCCTGGGGCCCGCCCAGCGACCTGCTCGGCGGCGACGTGCTCGACCCGCCGCTCGAAGATCGCGGCGAATCGCTTCGAGACAGTCGAGCTGAAGTCGGCCAGGTCCTGCTCGGCCCCCAGCTCCCGGGCCAGCGAGGTCACCCGGCAGCCTTCGATGCCGCACGGGACGACCCACTCGAACGGCTGCAGGTCGTTGTTGACGTTGACCGCGAAGCCGTGCGTCGTCACCCCGCGGCTCACGTGGACCCCGATCGACCCGATCTTCCGTTCGCTCGCCCAGACGCCGGTCAGGTCCTCGCCGGGAGCGGCGGTCACTCCGTGCTCGGCGAGCGATTCGATCATCACCCGCTCCAGCCTCCGCACGTACTCGTGAACGTCGTCGCCGTAGGGCTTCAGGGAGACGATCGGATAGCCGACCAGCTGGCCCGGCCCGTGGTAGGTCACCGCCCCGCCGCGGTCGGTGTCGCAGACATCGATCCCCTGCGAG
Source organism: uncultured Solirubrobacterales bacterium (assembly GCA_963724905.1). Lineage (GTDB taxonomy): Bacteria > Actinomycetota > Thermoleophilia > Solirubrobacterales > 70-9 > Mayfieldus. The sequence continues at coordinate 452,745 of CAVRWD010000003.1, read as the reverse complement.
CGGTACCAGTCCTCGCCCATTGGCAGCTCGGCCGGCTGCGAGCGCCGCCCGCGCGTGTAGACGGGCGGGTGCTCGAGCAGCAGCAGCAGGTCGGGGATCTCGTCCGCCTGGCGCGCGGCGGCCAAGGCTTTTTGGGCCTCCCACGCGTCCATATAGGGGACGGATCCGCAGCGATTTACCCAGAGCTCGTTCATCGATCAAGTCTCGCACGCTCGGCACGCCTGGCCACGGTGCGCAGGATCCGCTTCGTGGCCAAGACGTGGGCGCGGCTGCGGATCACCGCGGTCTTGTAGAGCTGCCCCTTGAGCCCGGGGAAGGCGGCGTGGGTGGTGGCGCTGAGCAGCGAGCCCCCGTCGGCGCGATCGTCGATTCGGAAGTCGAGCGTGTAGGTGGAGAAGTGATGCCCTCCGGCGAGCGCCCAGCATGCGCGGCGGCTCCGAGCTGGTGACCCGGAACCCCGGGAAGGTGGAGCCGGCGGTTCCCGGCTCGCCGCTCAACTCGACCGACTCGCACCCGAGCAGGCGGGCGAAGCGGGCGTTCGTCGAGTTTGACCAGCCGCGCGCCGACCAGGCGATGAGCGCCTCCCAGGTGTCCGCGGCGGACGCGTTCACCTGCTCGCGGTGGGTGTCGATCGAGGGCAGGTCCAACCCGCCACCACCCTACGCGGCCCGCACCGCCGTGCCGGCATCGAGCCGGCGGCGGGCGAGGTCGTGGGCTGCCTCCAGCGACGTGGTCCTGTTTTCTTCGGCGTCGCTGAGCACTCTCGAGACCGTGTCGCCGATCGAGTCGACCAGCTCCTCGACCAGCGCCGGGTCGTGATCGTGCAGGTCGCCGTACACGTGGATGAGGCCGCCGGCGTTGGCGATGAAGTCGGGGGCATAGAGGACCCCGCGGCGCTGCAGCACCAGCGCCAGCGACTCGTCGGCGAGCATGTTGTTGGCGGCGCCGCAGAGAATCTCGCAGCGAAGCGAGTCGACGTTGGCATCGTCGACGCTTCCTCCCAGGGCACACGGCGCCAGGACGTCGCACTCGACAAGCATCGCGTCTGCAGGTTCGATCCAGCGAGCCCCGAGGCTCGCAGCGACCGGCTCGCGCCGCGGATCGATGTCGGTGACCAGGAGCGAGGCCCCGGCCGCCTTCAGGCGCCGGGCCAGCTGCGGTTCCCACGTGACCGAGGCCGACGACGACGACCTCGAGCCCGGTCAGTTCAGAGCTGCCGAGGCGATGGTCGGCGCAGGCGCGGATCGCGCGCTCGACGCCGCGCGCGGTGAGCGGGCTCGGATCGCCGGCGCCGCCGAGCCGCGGTGGCAGCCCGACCACCCACTCGGTGCGCTCGGCGATCGCGGTCATGTCATCGGCGCAGGTCCCCACGTCCTCGGCGGTGATGTAGGAGCCGTCGAATGACTCCACCGCGTCGCCGAAGTCGAGCATTGCCGCCCGTCGTCGCTCGGCGGTCAAGCCATCCCCGTTGAGGCAGACCACCCCCTTGCCGCCGCCGAGGTCGAGCCCCGCCGCCGCGGCCTTCAGGGTCATCGCGGATGCGAGGCGGCGAGCGTCATCGATCGCCTCGCCGGGACGGGCATAGCTCCACATCCGGCAGCCGCCAAGCGCCGGGCCGAGGGCGGTCGAGTGCACGGCGATCGCGATCTGCAATCCGCTGCGCTCGCCGCGGCGGATCAGCAGCTGCGGTCCCCCCGCGGTCACTCGACGCCTCCCTCGAGCCGCTCGCGCAGCGAGCCGAGGAACCGGGCCGCCACCGCCCCGTCCAGTGCGCGGTGATCCCAGGACATGCAGAGGTAGCCCATCGGCCGAATCGCGATTGCGTCGTCGCCGTCCTGCTCGACGACCACCGGGCGCTTGACCACCGCTTCGAGGTCGAGGATCGCCACCTGCGGCTGGTTGATGATCGGCGTCGCCAGCACGGCGCCGAACTGCCCCGGGTTGGTGATCGTGAAGGTGCCGCCGTGCACGTCGTCAGGCGCAAGCTCTCCGCGCCGCGCCCGGTCTGCGACCTCGTTGATCGCCGAGGCGGTGCCCTCGAGGCTGAGCCGCTGCGCGCGCGGGATGACCGGCACGATCAGCCCGTCCTCCAGCGCCACGGCGATCCCGAGGTTGACGTCGTCGTGGTAGACGATCTCCTCGCCCTCGATCGAGGCGTTGAGGATCGGGTGCTCGGCAAGCGCCAGCACCGTCGCCCGGGCGACGAAGGCGAGGTAGGTGAGCCGCACTCCGCGGCGCTCCATCGCCTCGCGCAGTTCGGCTCGCCGCGTGGCGACCTTGGAGAAGTCGACCTCGACGATCGTCGTGCAGTGGGCCGAGGTGCGGCGGCTCTCGACCATGTGCTTGGCGATCGCCTGCCGCATCGTCGACATCGGCTCGCGATGCCCGCCGGCGATCGCGGCCTCGCTGGGCCGACCCGTTGCCGGACTCGACCTCGTCGGGCTTGTACGGCGACTCGATGTGCAGCGGCCTTTCGGCCTTCGCCGCCCCGCCGCCCTCGACGAAGGCGAGCACGTCGGTCTTGCGAACCCTGCCCGCCGACCCCGGTCCCCTGGACCTCGGCGAGGTCGACGCCGTGCTCGGCGGCGATCCGCTGCACAACGGGCGAATAGAAACCGGATCGATCGTGCTCTGACGGCTCATCGGCGGGTGGTGCGGCGGACGCGATCCCGGACCGGAGCACGGGGGAGCCGGCCGCCGTGACAGGACCCGCGCCGGCGGTGGGGCCTTCCTCAGGATGTGCCTCGCCCGGCTTGGCCGACGGGTCGATCTCGGCGATCGCCTCGCCAACGGCGACCGTCTCCCCGGGCTCGGCGAGCAGGCTCTTCGACCCGTCCCGCGGCCGGCGACGGAATCTCGACGTCCACCTTGTCGGTCGTCACCTCGCAGATCACCTCGTCGGCGTCGACCCAGTCCCCGGGCCGCTTGCGCCACTCGGTGATCGTCCCCTCGGCGACCGAGATGCCCATCTGGGGCATTGTCACCTCGACAACCTCGGCTTCAGTACGCGAGGAGCTCACGGCAGGCCTCCTTCATGTCGTCGAGGCCCGGCAGCACGTGCTGCTCGAGCGGCGGGCTGAACGGAATCGGCACGTCGGGCGCCGTCAGCCTCTTCAGGGGAGCGTCGAGGTGCTCGAACGCCTGCTCGGAGATCAATGCCGCCAGCTCGGCGCCGACCCCGCAGGAGCGCGTCGCCTCGTGCGCGAGAAGCACCTTGCCGGTCTTGCGGGCGCTCGCCAGCACCGCCTCGCTGTCGAGCGGGCAGAGGCTTCGCAGGTCGATCACCTCGATGTCCTCGTCCAGCTCCTCGGCCGCCTCCAATGCGAGGTGGACCGCGGAGCCGTAGGCGATCACCGACATCTCGCTGCCCTCGCGGGCGACCCGCGCCTCGCCCAGCGCAACCGTGTGCTCGCCCTCCGGCACCTCGTCGCGCACGCGGCGGTAAAGGCCCTTGTGCTCGAGGAAGCAGACCGGGTTCGGATCTCGGATCGCGCTCACCAGCAGCCCCTTGGCGTCGGCGGCGGTTGCGGGGGCGACTACCTTCAACCCCGGTGCCTGCAGCAGCCATGCCTCCGGATTCTGGGAGTGGAAGGGGCCGCCGGAAAAGCCGCCGCCGGAGGGGAGCCGGACCACCATCGGCACCGCGATCCCCTGGCGGTAGTGAAGCTTGGCGGCGACATTGACCAGCTGGTCGAAGCCGCAGGCGATGAAATCGGCGAACTGCATCTCGCAGACCGGCCGCATGCCCTCCACCGCGGCGCCGACGGCGGCGCCGATGATCAGGTTCTCGGCCAGCGGGGTGTCGAGGACCCGGTCGGCGCCGAACTCCTCCGCGAAACCATCGGTGACCTTGAACGCGCCGCCGAAGGCGCCGATGTCCTCGCCGAGGCAGAAGACGCTCTCGTCGCGTCGCATCTCGGTGCGCAGCGCGTCGGAGATCGCCTCCAGGTAGGTCATCTCGCGCGAGCCAGTCGCCTGGCTCGCGGCAGCGGGCGCGGGAGTCGTGGCGCTCATGCCGCCCTCCCGTTTCCGTTCGCCGACCATCTCGACCAAGGCGCCTCGCCGTCGCCGAGCGCCTCGAAGCGATCGGCAAAGACGCCGTCCAGCGCCAGCTCCGGCTCCGGCATCGGGGCCTCGAGCGCCTCGGTCGCGCATTCGTCCACGTAGCCCCGCACCTCATCGCGAATCGAGTCGACCTCCTCCTCGCTGAAGCCTTGCTCGGCGACCAGCCGCGCCGGCGTAGAGGTCGATCGGGTCGCGCCGGCTCCAGTGCTCGAGCGTCTCCGGCGGCACGTAGCTCATGTCGTCGTGAGCCCCATGACCGTGCATGCGCATCGTGTGGCACTCGATCAGCGTCGGCCCGCCGCCTGACGCGGGCCCGGTCCACCGCCTTGCGGGAGGCGTCGAAGACCGCCTCGACGTCGTTGCCGTCGACCTCGACCCCGGCGAAGCCGTAACCCTCGGCGCGCTTGACCGGGTCGACCGCGAACTCGAGCTCGTTCGGAGTCGAGTAGGCGAATTGGTTGTTCTCGAGGATGAAGACCGCGGGCAGGCGGTGGATCCCGGCGAAGTTCATCGCCTCGTGCCACTGGCCGTTGGCGGTCGAGCCCTCGCCGAAGAAGGTCATCGCGACGCGCGGCTCGCGGCGCATCTTGAAGGCCAGCGCCATCCCCACCGCGGGCAGCGCCATGTCGGGGAGCATCGAGACCATCCCCACGCATCCGAGCCGCGGATCGCCGAAGTGCATGTTGCCGTCCTTGCCGCCGGTCACGCCGCCGGAGCGGCCCATGTAGTTGCCCAGGTAGCGGTCCGGGGTCACCCCGCGAACGAAATGAGCCCCGAGGTCGCGGTGCAGGATGCACATCCGGTCTCGGGGCCCGAGGGCGTAGGCGGCGCCGACCGATACGGCTTCCTGGCCGCAGCCGTCATAGAAGGAGCCCGGCACCTTCCCCTGTTTGTAGAGGGCGAGGCCGCGTTCCTCGGCGGCGCGCATCATCGCCATGAAGCGCAGAAGCCGCGCGCGATCGTCGCGCGTGAGCTGCTGCCCGCGTGTGCCGAGCGCGACATCGCTAGCCGCGCTCATCTCGCTGAGCGTCATATGAGCCGTCCCTTCGGGTCGGGCCAGGCTTTGGGATCTCCTCCACCGGGCCTCTTGTCGCGGCGCCGGGATCTCCGGGGTGCCGCGCCATGGACGCAGGAGGCGAGGGATCTCCTCTCCTCCCTATGTGCGTATCGCTACCCGATCTTACTCCCGTCAAAGACGGGTTCGCAAATCACGCCTGCCGCCGCAACATCGACGCCTGTGGGATGTTGTCGTGGTCGAGCCCGCGCGTTCCGTGCGGGGCATCGGAGGAGGGAGTCTTGGCATGAGCAGCGCTTGGCGGAGGTTGGGAGGACGCGACCGGATCCTGGTCGCTTTCGGCTTCAGCATTTCGATCGCGCTGCTGGCGATCGCCGTGACCGGGCCAGGTGGTGCCGAGGCGCAGGCGGGCGACTCCGCCGACCTCTCGGTGACGATCTCCGACAGCCCAGACCCGGTGGCGACCGGCGGGACGCTCACCTACTCGCTTCGCGTCCGCAACACCGGGCCCGACCCGGCGACCAACGCGGTCTTGACCAACAGCCTGCCCAGCGGGACTCACGTTCGTCTCCGCCACGCCGTCGGCCGGCGACTGCGATCGCAGCGGCCGCAAGGTCACCTGCGACTTCGGGACCATCAATGCCTCGGTCGATCGCAACGTGACGATCACGACCAGGGTGACCAAGAAGAAGGGCGAGATGACTGACTCGGCCTCGGTCGCGAGCCAGGTCAACGACCCCAACTCGGGCAACAACCTGGACACCGAGCTGACGAGGATCTCCAACCCGGACCCGATCGAGTGCGCGGGCGAGCCGGTGACGATCTTCGGCACCCTCGGCCCAGACACGATCTTCGGCACCGCGGGAGACGATGTGATCCTCGCCGACGACGGCGACGACCTCGTGTTCGCCTTTCGCGGCCGCGACGTGATCTGCGGCGGTACCGGCAGCGACGTCGTGCGCAGCGGCGGCGGCAATGACTTTGTTCGCGCAGGCCTCGGCTCCGACTTCGTCTTCGGGCGTCGCGGCGACGACTCGCTGCGCGGCAACCGCGGCCGCGACCGCCTGCGCGGCGGCGGGGGCGACGACCTGCTGGCCGGCCAGAAGGGCTTTGACCGCTGCCGCGGCGGCGGCGGGCGCGACACCGAGCGCCGCTGCGAGCGCTAGCCGGCTGGAAGTTCAGCGACCAGGGCGAAGGGGTGGCGATCGAGACCCCGAACGTCCCCGGCGGCCTGCACGGCGGCGACGCCGGGGCCAGCCCGTACGTGTTCTTCCGGGTCGACGATCTCGAAGCCGCCCTGGCCAAGGTGCGCGATCTCGGCGGCGAGGTCAGCGACGATGTCGGTGGAGACGACCCAGACAGCGTGGAGCGCTTCGGGCGTTTCGTTCTCTGCAAGGACGACCAAGGGTCGTCCTTCGGGCTGCACCAGCCGCCGCAGTAGCCGTACTTAGAGCGCCAGGCTGGCGGGCTCTTCGAGCAGGTCCCGGATCCGGGCCAGGAACTCGGCCCCGTCGGCGCCGTAGAGGATGCGGTGATCGCAGGCCAGGTTGACCGGCATCAGGTGCGCGGTCGTGATCTCTCCGTCGCGGACCACCGGCCGCTCGGCGATCGCCCCGACCGCCAGGATCCCGGCCTGTGGCGGGTTGATCACGGCGGAGAAGTTGGTGATCCCGTACATGCCCAGGTTGGAGACCGTGAAGGTGCCGCCCGAGAGCTCGGGCGGGGTGATCGTCCCCTCACGCACCTTTCCAGCAAGCTCGCGGGTCGTGCGCGAGATCTCTCGCAGCCCCTTGCGATCGGCGTCGAAGACTGTCGGCACGATGAGCGCGTCCTGGGCGGCCACCGCCACCCCGACGTTGATCCGCGAGTAGAGCTCCAGCTGCCCGTCGCGGTAGGCGCCGTTGGCACGCGGGTGCTCGCGCAGGGCGATCGCGCACGCCTTCACGACCATGTCGTTGAAGGAGGGCACGGGCTCGCCCTCCGGCGTCCCCTCCTTGATCCTCGCTCGCGCCTGCACGGCACGCGACATGTCGACCTCCGCCTCGAGGTAGAAGTGCGGCGCCGTGGCCTTGGACTCGGCCATCCGCCGGGCGACGGTCTGCTGCAGCTTGGTCAGCTCCTGGCGGGTCACCTCCCCCTTCGCGGTCTCGGGGCGCTCGGGGGCGCCTGCCGGTGCGGCCGCGGGGGCGGGAGCTGCGGCACCGGGCTCGGCCTTCTCGACGTCGGCCTTGACGATCCGCCCGCCGGGGCCCGAGCCCTGCAGCGCCTGAAGGTCGATGCCGCGCTCGGAGGCGATTCGCCGCGCGATCGGGGAGGCCTTGACCCGGCCGTCGCCGTCGGCCGGGGCTGCATGGCTGGGGCGCTTCCTCAGTCGCGGTTGTCTGCGTCTGCTCGGGCTCTGAATCACTTCCCGCCTGCGTGCTCTGCTCCGGCGAACCGTCTTCGGCCTGCGACCCGGAATCACCGCGCGGCACGTCCTCCGCTTCGCGTCCGGGCGTGCCGCGGTCCGACTCACTCTGCTCACCCTCAGCTGCCTCGGCCGCTCCAGCTTCTCGCCCCGCGCCGTTCGACTTCGCCTCGCCCGCCTCCCCAACTCGTGCGATCACCTCGCCGATCCCGAGCGTGTCGCCTTCGTGGGCGACGATCTCGACCAGGGTCCCGGCCGCGTCTGACTCGTAGACCATGTTCGCCTTGTCGGTCTCGATCTCGACCAGCTCCTCGCCGACCTGTACCGCATCGCCCTCCGACTTCAGCCAGCGCAGGACCGTTCCCTCCTCCATCGAGTCCGAGAGGCGGGGCATGACGATCTCCTCCGCCACCTAGAGCGCCCCCTCAGTCGTCGCCAGTGCGGCGCGGATCACGTGCTCCTCGTGCGGGATCGCGGCCTGCTCGAGGCGCTTGGAGTAGGGCATCGGGACGTCGGCGCCGGTCACCCGCTCGATCGGCGCGTCGAGGTGGTCGAAGGCCTGCTCCTGGATCAGCGCCGCGAGGTTGGCGCCGACGCCGCCGTGCGGCCAGCCTTCTTCGACCACGACCACCCGATTGGTCTTGCGCACCGACTCCAGGATCGTGTCGAGGTCCAGCGGCCGCAGCGTGCGCGGGTCGATCACCTCGGCCTCGACGTCGTGTTCGGAAGAGAGCTGCTTCGCCGCCTGCTCGGCGACCTGGGCCATCTTCAGAATCCCGATGATCGTCACGTCGGAGCCCTCGCGGCGCACCGCCGCCTCGCCGAAGCGCAGCACCTCGTCGCCGTTCTCGGACACCTCACCCCGCGCTCCATAGAGGGTCTCGTGCTCGATGAAGATCACCGGGTTGTCGTCGCGGATTGCTGCCTTCAGCAGCGCTTTGCCGTCAGCCGGCGTGGAGGGGGCTGCGACCAGCAAGCCCGGAACCTGCAGGAACAGCGCCTCGAAGCTATGCGAGTGCGTCGGGCCGAGCTGGTGCCCGCCGCCGCCCGGCATTCGGATCACCATCGGCACCCGCACCTTGCCGCCAAACATGTAGGGGATCGCGGCGGCGTGGTTGATGATCTGGTCGAAGGCGAGCAGCGAGAAGTTCACCGTCATCAGCTCGACCACGGGGCGCAGGCCCGCCATCGCGGCGCCCACCCCGGTGCCGACGATCGTGTTCTCGGAGATCGGGGTGTCTCGCACCCGCCGCTCGCCGAACTCGTCGAGCAGCCCCTCGGTGACCTTGAAGGCGCCCTGGAAGACGCCGACGTCCTCTCCGATCAAGAAGACCGCCTCATCGCGGTGCATCTCCTCGCGCAGCGCTGCGTTCAGCGCCTCGCGCATCCGCATCACCGCCACTAGCCGCCCTCCTGCGGTTCGCCCTCGCCCTCGTCGGGCTCCTCTCCATCGCCGTCTTCGCGCACCTCGGTGCCCTCGGTCGCGTCGCCGTGGTGGGCGGGGTTGAGCCGCGGCCCGGCGGGCTTGCCTGCGTATGCGGCGCCGGCCTCGGCCAGCTCCTTCGCCCGCTGCGAGGCTTCGGCCTCGCGCTCGCCGGGGTGGGGGTCGGGGCTGCGCTCGTCGACCGCGTACCAGCCCATCGACTCGCCGACGACGTAGAGATGCTCATACAGCGTGTCCAGCGGCGGCTCCGGTGACCCGTCAGCGAACTTGACCGACTCGGTGATGACCTCGTCGGCGTGGCTGCGGATCCCCTCGACGTCCTGCTCGCTTAGCGCGCCGTCGCGTACCGCCCGCTTGGCGAAGGCCTCGATCGGGTCTTTTGCCTGCCACTCCTCGACTTCGTCCTTGGACCGGTAGACCTCTGGGTCGGCCGCTGAGTGGCCGCGGAAGCGGTAGGTGAAGGCCTCGACCAGGGTCGGCCGGCGGTCCTCGCGGGCGATTCGGATGTGCTCGGACACCGCCTCGCGGACCGCGAGCACGTCCATGCCGTCGATCCGCTCGCCGGGCACCCCGTAGCCCTCGGCCTTGCGCGAGAGGTCGGTCTGCGCCGAGTGGCGCTCGACCGACGTCCCCATCCCGTAGAGATTGTTCTCGACCATGAAGAAGACCGGCAGGTCCCAGAGGGCCGCCAGGTTCATCGTCTCGCCGAAGTTGCCGGTGTTCGAGGCGCCATCGCCGAACATGCAGACCGTGACCGCGTCCTCGCCCTTGTAGTCGGAAGCGAGCGCCAGGCCCGCGGCGAGCGGCAGGTTGCCGCCGACGATGCCGTAGCCGCCCATGAAGCGGTTCTCGAGGTCGAAGATGTGCATCGAGCCGCCGCGGCCGCCGCTGGTCCCGTCGACGCGGCCGAAGAGCTCCGCCATCACGTTGTTTGGATGGGTGCCGCGGGCGATCGCGTGGCCGTGGGTCCGGTAGGTGCCGATCAGGTAGTCCTCATCGCGCATCACCGACGTGGTCCCGACGATCGTCGCCTCCTCGCCGATCGCGAGGTGGAGGAATCCGCCGGCCTTGGCGCGCTGGTACTGCCGCCCAGCCTCCTCCTCGAAGCGCCGGATCAGCACCATCGTGGTGAGCAGCTCGCGGCAGGTGCCGGCGTCGGGGAGATCGTGTCCGCCGCCGCCCACGTCGCTGGGCGAAGGGGCGCCTGTCGGATCGCCGGTTGCGGTGCTCGGGTTCTCGGTCACTCCCCGGTTCACCTTAGCTAAGGGGCCTGCCGGTGCGAGGGACTCAGGCCGAGGCGGCGGAGACTGCTTCATCGAGGCGGTCGTCGCCCCAGAAGACCTGCCCGTCGACGACGACGCTCGGCACTCCCTGCACGCCGAGGTCGCCGGCGGCATCGGTGGCCGCGCGCAGCGCGTCCTTGACGCTCGCTGTCTCGATCGCCTTCAGCACCGCGTTGGGATGCAGCTCGCACGCGGCGGCGGCGAGCAGCACGTTGTCGGCCTCGCTGAGGTCTCGCCCGGCGGCGAAGGCCTGGCGGAAGGCGGCGAGGGAGAAGGCGACCGTGCGGCCGGCCTGCTTGGCGAAAGTCGCCACCCGCATCGCGACCAGGCTGTTGCCCGGAAAGGGCTCCGGCCAGCGGATCTCGGCGAGCCCGTACTCGGCTGCGCGTCGCTCGACCTCGTCGATGCCCTCCTGCCGGTTCGGACCATTGGCCCAGGAGTCGCGGCCGAAGCGCTTGAAGAGGGCGCCGAGCAGGATCGGCTGCCACTCGGGGGCTCGAGGCTCCGCCTCGGCAAAGAGGCCGTTGACCCGCTCCGCCGCCAGGTAGGCGTAGGGGGATCCGAGGTCGAAGTAAAAGGTGGACTTCAGGCGTGAATCGCCCAGCCGTCGACGGCGCGCGCCGCGTCGAGGATCGCCTCCGACATCGTCGGGTGGGGGTGGATGATTCGCCCCAGCTCCTGGTAGCCGCCCTCCAGCGCCATCGTGTTAACCAACTCGGCGATCATGTCGCAGGCCCGATTGCCGACGATGTGGGCGCCGAGGATCTCGCCGTACTGGGCGTCGGCGACGATCTTCACCAGCCCCTCGCGGTCGTCGTACACGACCGATGCGCCGGCACCGCCGAGCTTGAACTTGCCGACCTTGATCTCCATGCCCGGACTCCTTTGCCTGTGCTTCGGTGAGCCCGACGCTGGCGACCTGCGGCTCGCAGAAGGTTGCTCCCGCGACCAGCTTGACGTCGACCGGATGGGTCTCGGCGCCGGCGATCCGCTCCGCTGCGACGACCCCTTCCTCGGAGGCCTTGTGGGCGAGGGCGGGGCCGCGCACGAGGTCGCCGATCGCGTAGACCTTCTCGTTCGAGGTCCGCTGGTACTCGTCGATCTCGATCTTGCCGCCGTCGCCGGTCTTCACGCCCGCCTCCTCGAGGCCCAGCGCCTCGGTGTCGGGGGCGCGGCCGCCGGCGATGCAGAGGTAGTCGACCTCGGCTTTCTGATCGCCGTAGCTGAGCTTCACTGACTTGCCGCTCGCCTTGACGTCCTCGACCGGGGTGCCGGTGGAGATCTCGATCCCCTGCTTCTTGAAGTGTCGATCGACGACGCGCGCCATGTCCTTGTCCTCGGCGGGCAGGATCTGGTCGAGCATCTCGATCAGGGTCACCTCGGTGCCGAAGCGGGCGTATGCCGATGCGATCTCCGCCCCCGAGGCGCCGGCGCCGACGACCGCGATCTTGGCCGGCTGCTCGGGAAGCGACCAGGCGCCCCAGGTGTCGACGACGCGGTCTGAGAACTCGACCCCCGGGATCGGCATCGCAACCGAACCGGTCGCCAGGATCACTCCGCCGGCTTCGTAGGTCGTATCGCCGACCTTCACGTTTCCCTCCGCGGTCAGCGAGCCCTCGCCCTCGATCATCTCGATCTTGTTCTTGTCCCAGAGCATCTTCACGCCCCCGGCCAGGGTCTCGGACACCTTCGCGCGGCGGTGCGCCGAGCGCTTCCCAGTCGAGGCTCGCGTCGGCGGCGTTGACTCCCAGCTCGGCGCCGTTGCGGGCGTGGTCGAAGACCTCGGCGGTGTGCAGAAGCGTCTTCGCCGGGATGCAGGCGTAGTTGAGGCAGCGCCCGCCGGGCTTGTCCTTCTCGACCACCGCCGTCTTCTGGCCCAGCTGCGCGGCGCGGATCGCGGCCACATAGCCGCCCGGGCCGCCGCCGATCACGATCACGTCGTACTTGTCAGCCATCGAGGCGAGCCTATCTCAGCGCCGGATCCGGCCGATGCCGGGGATGAAGCGTCCCACCCGCGCCGCGTAGTCCAGGTATGCAGACCCATGCATCTGCCGGAGGAAGGGCTCCTCGACAAGCCTGATCTGCAGCTCGAGTGAGACGACGAGGAGAGCGAGGCCGCCGATTGCCACCGGACTGGGTGTCAGCAGGACGATCCCCGCGAAAGTCGGGATCGTCGCCGCGAAGATCGGGTTTCGCACCAGCGAGAACGGCCCGTCGGTGACCAACTCGGTCTGCTGCTCGTGGTCGATCCCAACCCGCCAGGCGTCGCCCATCGCGAACTGTGCCGCAACAGTGGCGAAGATCCCACCCGCGGCCAGCGCGATTCCGGCGCCGTGGGCCAAGCTTCCGTCAAGGATGGCGAGCGGTGCGATGACATCGGTGAGGTCGAGGATCGGGGCCGCGATGCAGATACGCAATCGCGACCTCGAACGACACGCCGGCGAGCCATTCGATCGAGCCGACGCTGCCGCTCACCCCGATCACGCCGGTCGATCCGGTGCGCTGTAGCTGCACCATCGCCCGCACTCCCAGCGCCAGCGTTCCGTAGACAGCGAGGAGTGCGAGCGCCAGGCCGGGCAATTCAATCTCTGGGGAGCCGCTGCGGCATCTGAATCCTCGCCATCGCCTTGACCATGAAGAAGAAGAAGGTGCCGGCGATGGCGAGCAGCGCCAGGTTGGCGAGGACTTGCACCGCCGAGAGCTCGCGCAGTGCCAGCGCGAAGGCGGTCGCGGCGATCAGGAAGAAGAGGATCGTCTGGAAGCCGAGCACCGCCCAGTAGCGCGCCCGCCACATCCCCCAGGCCATCAGCCCCATCAGCAGAGCCGGCGCGAGCGCCTGGACGAACTCGGGCTTCTCGCCGTCCACCTCGGTGCCGACGGCGTAGCCGATCGCGATCGAGATCGCGATCAGGGCCGAGATCGCGGCGCCGATCGTCACCACCAGCGGCCGCTCGTCCTCATGCAGCGGCTCCAGCGCCTCGCGGGCCTCGCGGTTGCGCTGCTCCGCCTTCGCGTAGCCGCGCTCGATCGGGCTCTGCGCAGTCTCGGCCGCTTCGTCGCCGCCGTTCGCCGCCTCGCTCGCCGCGGCCTCCGGCCGCGAGGCGCTGCGCGCCTTGCGCTTCTGGCGCTGGGCTCGCTTTCGCTCCCGGCTACCCACCGGGCGCCTGCTCGTCCGAGCGGCGAGAACGCGCGCGCGCAGCGGCGCCGCCGCCCCCGCCGGGTCCTCGGCGTCGCGGATCGCCCGCACGACGCAGATGCGGCTGGCGCCGGCGGCGACGACCTCCGCGGCATTCGAGGTGTCGATGCCGCCGATCGCGTAGAAGGGCAGCGCCGCATGCTCGGCCGCGTGCTCGATCAGCTCCAGGCCCGACCGCCGGCCGCCCCTCCTTGGTCGGCGTCTCCCAGATCGGGCCGACGCTGATGTAGTCGGCACCCGGCGGCCGCGTCGATCTGCTCGCGCGAGTGTGTTGAGAGCCCGATCAGCGCAGTCCGGCCCCAGCGCGGCGCGGGCATCGGCAACCGGCAGGTCGTCCTGGCCAAGGTGCACCCCGTCGGCGCGGCAGGAAGCCGCCAGTCCGGGGTCGTCGTTGACGATGAAAAGAGCGCTGTAGGTGTCGCAGAGGCGGCGGAAGGTCGCTCCGGCGCGCTCGATCGCGCGACGGTCGAGCTCCTTCTCGCGCAGCTGCACGATGTCGGCGCCGCCGTCGAGCGCCGCCCGCAGCAGGGGCTCGGGATCCTCGCCGTGCGGGCGGGCGTCGCAGACGAAGTAGAGGCGCGCGGTGCGCAGGCGCTCGCGGCGCAGCGGGCCGGCGGCGTCGGCGGGGGCGAGGCTCATGCCCCGGCCGCCTCGAGGGCCTCGGCTTCGCTGAGGAAGGTGCGCGCCTCGGCCAGCCGCCCTTCGCGGACGACGGCCAGAAGCGCGATCGGGGAGCTCGCCTCGGCGCCGGTTTCGCTGCCGCGGCCGGTCAGGGTCCCGACGGCCACCGCCCGCTCGGCGTCGATCTCGCGAACGTCCTCGTCCTCGACCCTCACCCACTCCCAGCTCTCCCGCGTGTCGGAGACGAACTGCTCCAGCGCGCCGTTGTCCCGCTGTACTCGGTCCCCTCCAGGGCGGCGCGGAAGGGGACGATCACCGGCTCGGAGGCATAGAGGGCGCGAGTCTCGTCGCTGATCCCCTTCTGGCCGGCCGCGAACTCGAAGTTGAAGAGCTCGATCGCCCGCCTGGCCACGGCTGTCGGACTTTCAGGCACGGCAGGATTATCGCCAGCGCCGCCGGGCAGAGGGGGAGGAGTACGATCGTTTGGACAACGGGAGCCCTGAAGCCAAGGGCTGAGAGGGCGGCTAGGGCGCCGCCGACCGTCTGAACCTGATCCGGGTAATGCCGGCGCAGGGAGGTTGGTGCGGAGCCCGAGAGACCGAGACCTTCGTGCCAGAGAGCGAGAAAGACATACGACGTCGATCGTGGTCGGCGCCGGCGTGATCGGGCTCGCCTGCGCATGGCGCGCCGCCCAGCGCGGCCTGAGCGTGCTGGTCCTCGAGCGCGACTCGCCCGCCGCGGGAGCCACGCGGGTCGCCGCGGGGATGCTCGCCCCGGTCGGCGAGCTCACAGTTCGGCGAGCAGCGCGCTTCTGGAGCTGACCCTGCGCGCCGCGGCGAGCTCTACCCGGACTTCATCGCCGAGCTCGAGCGGCGCAGCGGAGTGCGCGACCGGCTATGACCGCTGCGGGCGCCCTCCACGTGGCGCTCGACCGCGACGAGGCCGAGGAGCTGCGCCGCCGCCACGAGCTTCAGCGATCGCTCGGCCTCGAGGCGGAGTGGCTCGACGCCGAGCGCGCTGCCGCGAGCTCGAGCCCGGGCCTCGCCCCCTCGTTCGCCGGCGGCGTCCACGTCCCCGGCGAGGCGGCGGTCGACCCGCGGGCGCTCTGCGCCGCGCTGCTCGCCGCCGCTCGAGCGGAGGGAGTCGAGGTGCGCGACGGCGCCGAGGTCACCGAGGCCTTCTGATCGAGGGCGGGCGCCTGGTCGGCGTGCGGGCTGGCGCGGGCGAGACGAGGTCCGCGCCGCCGGCGTCGTCCTCGCCACCGGCGCCTGGGCGGGCGAGTCGGAGTGGCTGCCGGCCGAGGCACGGCCCGCGGTGCGGCCGGTCAAGGGTCAGATCCTCACCCTCCGCGGCCCCGCGCGGACCCGGTCTGCGAGCGGATCGTCGCTTCGGAGCGCGTCTATCTGGTGCCGCGCGCCGACGGCCGGCTGGTCGTCGGGGCGACGGTCGAGGAGCGCGGCTTCGACACGACGGTCACCGCCGGCGGGGTGCACGAGCTGCTGCGCGAGGCCTACCGGCTGCTGCCCGAGGTCGCCGAGCTGGAGCTGGTCGAGACGACCGCCGGGCTGCGCCCCGGGACGCCCGACAACCTGCCGCTGGTCGGCCGCGGGAGCGATCGAGGGCCTGGTGCTGGCCACCGGCCACTTCCGCAACGGCGTCCTGCTGGCGCCGCTGGCGGCGGAGCAGGTGGCCGAGATGCTGGCCGGCGCGGAGGTGGCGGCGGCGTTGGCCGCCGACCCGCGTCGACTGCACCCGCCGAGGTCGGCGGCCGATGAAGGTCGAGCTGAACGGCGAGCCGCGCGAGCTCGGCGAGGGCGCGACGGTCGCCGACGCGGTGCGCGCGGCCGGCGGCGCCTCCGAGGCCCGCGGCTTCGCGGTCGCGGTCGAGGGAGAGGTCGTCCCGCGCGGCGGATGGGAGCGACGCACGCTGCGCCGAAGGCGAGACGGTCGAGGTGCTGGCCGCGATCCAGGGCGGCGCGGAGGAGGGGCTGGACGATCGCCGACCGGCCGTTGACCTCGCGGCTGATCATGGGCACCGGCGGCTTTCGCTCGCTGCAGCGACGCCGAGCAGGCGATCGCGGCCTCGGGCGCGGAGATCGTCACCGTCGCGCTGCGCCGGGTCGACCCCGACGCCGCCGGCTCGGTGCTCGACGTGGTGCGAGAGCCTGGACCTGTTCGTGCTGCCCAACACCGCCGGCTGCTACACGGCCCGCGACGCCGTCCGCACCGCGCAGCTGGCCCGCGAGGCGTTCGAGACCGACTGGATCAAGCTCGAGGTGATCGGCGACGACCGCACCCTGTTCCCCGACGCGGTCGAGCTGGTCTAGGCCGCCGAGACCCTGGTCGAGGAGGGCTTCACGGTCCTGCCCTACACCAACGACGACCCGATCCTCGCCCGCCGCCTCGAGGAGGCCGGCTGCGCCGCGGTGATGCCGCTCGGCTCGCCGATCGGCTCGGGCGCCGGGATCCGCAACCCCTACAACGTCTCGATCATCGTCGAGCAGTCGAGCGTGCCGGTGATCCTCGACGCCGGCATCGGCACGGCCTCCGACGCCGCGCTGGCGATGGAGCTCGGCTGCGACGGCGTGCTGCTGGCGAGCGCCGTCTCGCGCGCCGAGGACCCGGTGACGATGGCGATCGCGATGCGCCGCGCCGTCGAGGCCGGCTATGCCGCCCGCCGGGCCGGCCGCATCCCGCGCAAGCTTCACGCCGAGGCCTCGACTCCGGAGGAGGGCATGCCGGAGCTTCGTCCCCGCCTCGTGACGCTGGGCCGGTTTCTCCGTAGTGGCCGTGAGGCAACCCTCGCCAGCCTGCTCGTGGCCGCAGTGCTCGGCGCGGCTTCGCTGGCGATCGGCGCCGAGCGATCGAGGCGTTGGCGGTAGCCACCGCCCGTCTACGTGGGGGCAAGGGGCAGTACGTGCGCGCCGCGCAGGGGAGCTACTGCTACCGTCGACGTCGGGGAGGCTGTGCCGATTACGCCTATCCATTGCAAATAAAGACGAACTTCCGGTCGTGGCCGGGCAGCGGATTGCGATCGACGCCGGCAGTCGCGTTCGCGCGGCTCACGCGACCGCTGGTGCGCGTCAGCTGCGAGCGTCCGGTTGCGACGGCATCGATGACGTCGACGCGGTAAAGACTGTGGCGGACCGGGCAGGGACGCCACTGGAGGGCCAAGTTGCCCCCGAGCTGTCGGCGCGAACGTGCTGAGCATCAGCATCGATTCCGGGGCGGCGGCGACTCCAACGTCTGGGCCGGGCTCGCGGCGGCGATAGAGCCCTGCGGATACCATCGCGCGGGCCTCTAAGTCAACGGGTTAACGTCCAGCCTTTTAAGCCCGCGGACTGGGTTCGAGTCCCGCGGGCCATGCTCGTGGCGCCTTGTGACCCATACGCTGCATAAAGCGCCATTTGCGGCTAGGTAGCCTCGGTCGAATGCGCCGCCTCCTATGCCTCCTTGTCTCTCTTGCGCCGTCCTGACGCTGAGGCGTGCGGCGGCGGCGAGAACGAGACCACTCCGCCCGAGGTCCTCAATCGGCCTCACCCGCGGCGACTTCGTCATCCGCGCCGACGCATCTGCATGCAGGGGCGAAAGCGCCTGGTGCTGACCGGCAACCGCACTTTCGGCGGCCTCGGCACGAGCGAAAGCCGAGCGACGCCGAGGTGACCGAGTTCGCGAAGCAGCAGGCGATCCCGATCCTGCGGCGCCAGTACGCGCGCCTGCGCGAGCTCGACCCGCCGCCCGGCGACGAGCGCCAGATCGCCCGCATCCTCGACCAGGCCGAGGTCGGCATCGACCAGCTGCAGGCCGACCCGACGATCCTCAATCGCGGCAGCGGCATCCCGCCCGGCCTTCAGCAGGCCCAGCAGGGCGCCTTCGAGTACGGCCTCGGCGCCTGCGGGCAGCCGATCGAGCGCACCGCGCCCGGAGCCGCCCCCGCTTCGGCACCCTGACCGGCCCTCATTCCTCCTTATACCGGCAGAAATGCAGCCGCCTAGTGGCGGAAGTGGCGGTGCTTGGTGAAGACCATCGCCACGCCGGCCTTCGTCGCAGGCCTCGATCACCTCGCCGTCGCGCTTTGAGCCGCCGGGCTGGATCACCGCGGTGGCGCCGGCGTCGATCGCCGCCTGCGGGCCGTCGGCGAAGGGGAAGAAGGCGTCGGAGGCGATCACCGAGCCGGAGAGCAGCGCCCTCGGCGTCGTCCCTCGCGGGCCTCGCGGCACTTGTCGATCGCGAGCCGCACCGAGTCGACGCGGCTCATCTGGCCGGCGCCGATCCCGATCGTCGAGCCGTCCTTGGCGAGCACGATCGCGTTCGAGCGCACGTGGCGGACCACGGTCCAGGCGAACAGCAGGTCCGCCCACTGCGCATCGGTCGGCTCGGTCTTGGTCACCACCTCCATCAGCTCGCGCGGCTCGGGGTCGCCGTCGCGATCCTGGACCAGCAGCCCGCCGCGCACCTTGCGAAGTCGCGCTCGACCGCGTCCGGGGCCCGCCGCTCCTCGTCGGCGAGGATCCGGATCGCCTCCTTCTGCTGCAGCGCGTCGAGCGCCGCCTGCTCGTAGATCGGGGCGACCAGCACCTCGATGAAGTTCTCGTGCAGCGCGCTCTGCCGAGCTCCTCGTCGACCTCGCGGTTCAGCGCCACCACGCCGCCGAAGGCGGACATCTCATCGCAGGCCAGCGCCTTCGCGTATGCGTCCATGCCGTCGTCGCCCACGGCAACACCGCAGGGGTTGTTGTGCTTGACGATCACGCAGGCCGGCGCCTCGAAGTCGGCGAGCAGGCGCTGCGCCGAGTCGAGGTCGAGGACGTTGTTGAAGGAGAGCGCGCGCCCGTGCAGCTTCGAGACCCGCGAGAGCACGTGGGTGCGGGCGCCGACCTCGGCGTAGAGCGCCGCCCGCTGGTGCGGGTTCTCGCCGTAGGAGAGGTCGAAGAGCTTCTCGTAGCTCGCCGCCAGGTGCTCGGGGAAGTCCTCATAGGCGCTGCCGAACCAGTTGCTGATCGCGGCGTCGTAGCGCGCGGTATGGGCGAAGGCCTCGTTGGCGAGCCAGTGGCGGGTGCTCGCCGAGCACTCGCCGTCCGATCTCCTCCAGCTCGGCCAGGACGGCGTCGTAGGACTCCGGCTTCACGACCACCGCGACGCTGCGGTGGTTCTTCGCCGCGGCGCGGATCATCGTCGGCCCGCCGACGTCGATGTTCTCGATCGCCTCGTCGGGATCGACGTCGAGGCCGGCGATCACCTTCTCGAACGGATAGAGGTTCACGCAGACCAGGTCGATCGGCTCGATCCCCTCCTGCTCCAGCGTCTCCATGTGCGTCGGGTCGTCGCGGCGGGCCAGCAGCGCCGCGTGCAGGCGCGGATGAAGCGTCTTCACCCTGCCGTCGAGGATCTCCGGGCTGCCGGTGAAGTCCGAGACCTCGGTGGCCTCCACGCCCGCCTCGCGCAGCGCCGCCGCGGTGCCGCCGGTGGAGAGGATCTCGATCCCGAGCTCGGCGAGCCCCTTGGCGAAGTCGCCGACCGCGGTCTTGTCGGAGACCGAGATCAGCGCCCGCCGAACCTTCAGCGCCCCCTCGTCGGTAGCCGGGGCCTCCTCGGCACGGGTCATCGCCTCCTCGACGAAGCTTTGTGCGGAAGGTTGGGGATCGGTCATTGGGTCAGCACCAAGCGTGAATTCGAAGCGTCGATCCTAACCCTGCCCTGGGCTATCAACTTGATCGCCTCCGGTAAGAGCGTCGTGTTCCGTCGCGTGGATCTCCTCCTCGAGCGTCTGCCACTGCCGGTCGGGCGGCACGTCCACCGCCCGCTGGAGGATGATCGGGCCCGAGTCGACCCCCTCGTCGACGAAGTGGACGGTGACGCCGGTGGTCTTCACGCCATGGTCGAGCGCCTGCCGGACCGCGTCGAGCCCCGGGAACGAAGGCAGCAGCGCGGGGTGGACGTTGATGATCCGGCCGCGGAAGCGGGCGACGAAGCCGGCGGAGAGCAGCTGCATGTAGCCGGCCAGAACGACCAGCTCGGCTCCCCGTCCCTCGATCCAGTCGCCGATCGCGGCATCGCGGGCCTCGCGGTCGGCGTACTCCTCCTTCGCGAAGACCGCGGTCTCGATTCCGGCGTCGCGAGCGCGCTGCAGGCGCCGTCGCCTCGGCCTTGTCGGATGCGACTCCGGCGACCTCGATCCCGTCGCTGGCCGTGCAGCTTGTCGATGATCGCCTGCAGGTTCGTCCCGCCCGCCGGAAGCGAGGACGCAGAGCTTGAAGTCCGCCACGTCGCGACCCTACAGAGCGCGCTAGCGGCTGGCTGGGACGACCTCGATCTCCTCCAGCGCGAACTTGCCGTTCGCCGCCTCGGGATCGTCGCCGAGCGGATAGTGGCCGGTGAAGCAGGCGTCGCAATGGGCCTCGGGGCCGCTGCCGACCGCCTCGTAGACGCCGTCCATCGAGAGGTAGGCGAGCGAGTCGGCGTCGAGCTCGTCGGCGACCTCGTCGATCGTGCGGTCGTGGGCGATCATCTCCTCGCGCGTCGACATGTCGACCCCGTAATGGCAGGGGTGGCGGATCGGCGGCGCCGAGATCCGCAGGTGCACCTCAAGAGCGCCTGCGTCGCGCAGCATGCCGACGATCTGGCGGGTGGTGTTGCCGCGCACGATCGAGTCGTCGACGACCACGACTCGCTTGCCCTCGATGATCTCCGGCAGCGGGTTGAACTTCATCCGCAGGCCGTGCTTGCGCAGCTCCTGGCCGGGCTGGATGAAGGTGCGCTGCACGTAACGGTTCTTGATCAGCCCGTCGTCCTTGGTGATGCCGGAGGCGTGGGCGAAGCCGTTGGCGGCCGGGTTGCCGGAGTCGGGAACGGAGATCACCAGGTCGGCGTCGACCGGCGCCTCGCGCCAGAGGATCTCGCCCATCTTGCCGCGCACCTGCTGCAGCACGTTGCCCTCCAGGCGCGAGTCCGGGCGTGAGAAGTAGATGTGCTCGAAGACGCAGGAGGCGGGGCGGTCGGAGCGCACCACCTGGCGCACCTCGAGCCCGCGCTCGGACAGCGAGACCATCTCGCCGGGGTGGACCTCGCGCAGCAGCTCGGCGCCGATGATGTCGAAGGCGCAGCTCTCCGAGGCGACCACGTAGCGGTCGCCGAGCCGGCCCAGCGAGAGCGGGCGAACGCCGTAGGGGTCGCGGAAGGCGACGATCGCGTGCTTGGTCATCACCACGGTCGAGTAGGCGCCCTCGAGGCGCGGAATCGACGTCGGCGACGGCGTCCTCGATGTAGCGCCCATCGTTGGAGGAGAGAAGCGCGGCCATGATCTCCGAGTCCGAGGTGCCGCGGAACTCGATCCCCTGCTCGCGCAGCTCGTTGTAGAGCTCGACCGCGTTGGTCAGGTTCCCGTTGTGGGCCAGCGCCAGCTCGCGCCCGTCGTCGCGCCAGACCGGCTGCGCGTTCTCCCAGGAGCCGCCGCCGGTGGTCGAGTAGCGGACGTGGCCGATCGCCATGTCCCCCTCCAGGGCCCGCAGCTTGTCCTCGTCGAAGACCTGGGAGACCAGGCCGGCGTCGCGCATCGTGGTGATGTGGCCGCCCTCGCAGGTGGCGATCCCGGCTGACTCCTGGCCGCGATGCTGGAGCGCGTAGAGCCCGAAGTAGGCGAGGCGGGCGACGTCGTGTCCGGGCGCGTAGACGCCGAACACGCCACACTCGTCGCGGGGTCCCTCGCGGTCTTGATGGAGCCGCTCAGAAGCGGTCAAAAGGGGCGCGTTTTCCTCGCTGTAGAGGGTTGGGACGCGCAGGCGAAGTGCCTACCCCGGCAGGGTAGCAACGGGTGCGGCGCGGGCCGTAGGATCGCCTTGCATGGAGGAGCGGACGAAGGTAGAGCTCTACGAGCGTGTAATCGCCGGCTGGAACAGCGGCGATCTCGACCGCGTCGTCGACCAGCTGACTCCGGACTTCGAGTGGGACTGCAGCCAATCAGGCATCCCCGACCTCACGAGGGTCTATAGGGGCCATGAGGAGTATCTGGAGTTCGCGAAGTCGTGGCGGGAGACGTTGGGCCCGACCCAGCTGAGGCTCGAAGAAGCCCGGGAGCTCGACGACGGACGCCTCTATGTGGGGGTTCACCAGACCGCGACCGGGCCGCAGAGCGGGGTCGACGTGGAGCTCCACTTCGCGCAGATCCTTGAGTTCGATGGACAGTTGGCGAAGCGGTCGCAGTTGTTCGGGCGAGTAGAGGATGCTCGTGCGGCGGCCGGCTTGGACTAGATCGGGGCTTCGGCGCGCTCGGAAAGCGAGCCCCAGGCCATCTCGGCGTCATCGAGCTGGATCGACATCGACTGCTCCGCCGCCTCGATCTCGAGTGTCTCGCCGCCGACCTCGCCAATCACGAACAGCTCCAGCTCCTCCGAGGCGAGGCCTTCGAGCTTCGAGCGCTCGCCGCTGACCAGAAAGCCGCCCGGCCCCTCGCCGAAGAGCGCCGTCTCGCCCGAGCGATCCTCGCGCCTCGACCAGGGGGTCGAGGTCGATGCGGCAGCCAAGCCCGCCGCCGATCGCCGACTCGGCGATCGCGCAGGCCAATCCGCCGTCGCTGACGTCGTGGGCGGAGGAGAGCGCCCCGGCGCGGACGGCGTCGCGCAGCGCCTCGATCGCCTTCACGACCGCCTCCACCTCGACGCCGGGCAGGCCGAGGTCGAGCTCGCCGCGCAGCTTCGCCAGCTCCGAGCCGGCCAGGGACGGCGCGAAGGGACCGGCGATCGCGATCGCGTCGCCCTCACGGGCGAAGGCGGACCCGCCGCCAGCCGCGGGTCCGGCAGCTCACCGACCATGCCGACCACCGGGGTCGGGTAGATCGGGCCGTCGGGCCCCTCGTTGTAGAGCGAGACGTTGCCGCCGACCACCGGCGCCCCGAGCGCCTCGCAGGCGTCGGCGAGGCCGGAGACGGCGCGGTCCAGCTGCCAGGCAGGCGTCGGCTTCTCGGGGTTGCCGAAGTTGAGGCAGTTGGTGACCCCGAGCGGCTCGGCGCCGACGCAGGCGAGGTTGGACGCGCACTCCAGCGCCGCCTCGATCGTTCCCCGGTACGGGTCGCAGGCGACGCGGCGCCCGTTGCCGTCGATCGCCACCGCGATCGCGGTCCCCGCCTCGGGGATGTCGAGGACCGCCGCGTCCGCGGACTCCGGCCTGCGCACCGTCCGCGAGCCGACGATCGAGTCGTACTGCTCGAAGGCCCAGCGCTTCGAGGCGACGTTGGGCGAGGCCAGCAGCGCCAGCAGCATCTCGCCGGCGTCCGCACCCCCGTCCAGCGTCGCCCGGTTGCCGTAGCTCCAGGAATCGGGCTCGGCGGGCTCGAGGTCATAGAGCGGGCAGTCGTCGACCAGGGCCGAAACAGGCAGGTCGCCGGCCGGCTCGGTACCGCGCAGGACCCGGATCCGGCCCGTGTCGGTCACCTCGCCGATCGCCGCCGCCCCGGTCTGCCACTTCTCGCAGACCTCGAGAACGCGCTCGACGTCGGCCGGCTCAACCACCGCCAGCATCCGCTCCTGCGACTCGGAGACCATGATCTCGAACGGCTCCATGTCGGCCTCGCGCAGCGGCACCCGGGTGACGTCGATGTCGATCCCGACCCCGCCCGCCGACGCCATCTCCCCGGCCGAGGAGGTCAAGCCGGCGGCGCCGAGGTCCTGCAGCGATACCAGCAGCCCCAGCCCGAGCAGCTCCAGGCAGCACTCGAGCAGCTTCGACTCCTCGAACGGGTCGCCGATCTGCACGCTGGGCCGCTTCTCGTCGCCTTCCTCGAGCTCCGCCGAGGCGAGCACCGAGGCGCCGCCGATCCCGTCGCGCCCGGTCGCCGCGCCCATCAGCACGACGACGTTGCCGGGACCCGAGGCGGCGGCGCGGACCATGCTCTCGGACTTCGCCAGCCCGACGCACATCGCGTTGACCAGGCAGTTGCTCTCGTACGGCGGCTCGAAGTAGATCTCGCCGCCGACCGTCGGCACCCCGATCGAGTTGCCGTAGGCGCCGATCCCGCGCACCGCGCCGTCGAGCAGGTAGCGGGAGCGCTCGGTGTCGGGCTCGCCGAAGCGCAGCGAGTCGAGCATCGCGATCGGCCGCGCCCCGAGGGCGAAGACGTCGCGCAGGATCCCCCCGACCCCGGTCGCCGCGCCCTGGAACGGCTCCACGGCGCTGGGATGGTTGTGGGACTCGACCTTGAAGGCGACCGCGTGCCCGTTGCCGATGTCGACGGCGCCGGCGTTCTCGCCCGGGCCCATCAGCACCCGCTCGCCCTCGGTGGGCAGCCGGCGCAGCAGCTTTCGCGAGTGCTTGTAGGCGCAGTGCTCGGACCACAGCAGGCGAGAACATCGCCAGCTCGACCCCGTTCGGCTCGCGCTCGATCAGCTCGCAGATGCGGTCGTACTCGGCGTCGGTGAGGCCGAGCTCGCTGTGGCGTGAATCGGCGGTCACCGTCATGCCGCGACCGCTGCGGCGCCCTCGAACAGCCGCAGCCCGTCGGCCGAGCCGGTCAGCTCGTCGACCGCGTGCTCGGGGTGGGGCATGAGGCCGAGCACGTTGCCGGCCTCGTTGGTCACCGCGGCGATGTCGCGGGCCGATCCGTTCGGGTTCTGGCCCGGCCCGTAGCGCAGCGCCACCTGGCCGTTCGCCTCGATCTCGTCGAGCAGCTCGTCGGGGGCGAAGTAGCGGCCCTCCTGGTGCTTGACCGGGATCGAGAGGACCTCGCCGGCCTCCAGTCCTGAGGTGAATGGCGAGCGGTCGCTCTCGACGACCAGCTCGACCTGGCGGCAGACGAAGCGGATCCCCTCGTTCGGGAGCAGCGCGCCGGGCAGCAGGCCCGCCTCGCAGAGGACCTGAAAGCCGTTGCAGATCCCCAGCACCGGCCCGCCGCCGCGGGCGAACTCGGCCACCGACTCCATAACCGGCGAGAAGCGGGCGATCGCGCCGGCGCGCAGGTAGTCGCCGTAGGAGAAGCCGCCGGGGACGACGACCGCGTCGACTCCGCCCAGGTCGTGGTCTCCGTGCCAGAGCAGGCGCGCCTCGCCGGCCCGCTCGCAGGCGGCAAGCGCGTCCCGCTCGTCGCAGGAGCCCGGGAACTGGACCACGCCCCACTTCATGCGCCCTCGATCACCTCGATCTCGAAGTCCTCGATCAGCGGGTTGGCGAGCAGCTTCTCGGTCAGCGCCGCGATCTCTTCCTCGCCGCCGGCCTCGAGCTCGACCATCCGTCCCACCCGCACGTGGGAGACGTTCTCGAAGCCGAGCGCGGGCAGGGAGCGCTCGACCGCCTTGCCCTGGGGGTCGAGGATGCCCTCCTTGGGCCGGATCAAGACCCGTGCCTTCATCGCCTCCAATTCTCTCGCATAGCCCCGCCGGACCGAGTCGCGTCGCCGCTGCCCGCGGCGGCCGCTCAGAGGCTGCGGCCGGTGATCCGCTCGTAGGCCTCGACGTACTTGCCGCGCGTCTGCTCGACCACGTCGGGCGGCAGCTCGGGGGCCGGCGGAGTGTGGTCCCAGCCGGTCTCGTCGGCCCAGTCGCGCACGAACTGCTTGTCGAAGGAGCTCTGCGAGCGCCCCGGCTCGTAGTCGTCGGCGGGCCAGAAGCGCGAGGAGTCCGGGGTCAGCACCTCGTCGGCGAGCACCACCTCGGCGCCGGGGGAGCTGCCGAACTCGAACTTCGTGTCGGCGACGATGATCCCGCGCTGCGCCGCGTGGTCGGCAGCCCACTGGTAGAGCTCGATCGAGACCCGACGCAGCTCCTCCATCAGCGCCCGGTCGCCGACGATCTCGGCGGCGCGGTCGAAGTCGATGTTCTCGTCGTGGTCGCCGATCTCGGCCTTGGTCGCCGGGGTGAAGATCGGCTCCGGAAGCTTGTCGGACTCGGTCAGTCCCGCCGGGCAGCTCGATCCCGCAGACCTCACCGGTCTCGCGGTACTCCTTCCAGCCGGAGCCCGACAGATAGCCGCGCACGACGCACTCGACCGGGTACATCTCCAGCTTGCGGGCGCGGATCGCGCGGTCGGTGACCTCCTCGGGAACGTCCTCGGAGATGAAGTGGTTGGGGACGATCGAGCCGGTGGCCTCGAACCAGAAGATCGACATCTGGGTCAGGACCTTGCCCTTGTCGGTGATCGGCGTCGGCATCACCACGTCGTAGACCGAGATGCGGTCCGAGGCGACCATCAGCAGGTCGCCGTCGAGCTCGTACATCTCGCGGACCTTGCCGGTCGAGTGGTGCTTGAGGTCGGCGATCGCGGTGGCCATCGAGGGTGCTCGATGCTAACAACGGGCCGCGACCGCAACCGGCTGCCAGGACGGCTGTCACACATGCACGAATCCGCATTGTGTGATTCTTTTCGGCGATGACCTTGCCGCCGGAGCACTCCGGCCCGGCCCGCTCGCGCAGACGCTGCGCTGGATGTTTCGCCCGATCGAGTTCATGGAGCGAGGCGAGGGAGCGCTACGGCGAGACCTTCGGGATCAAGTTCGTCGGCTTCAAGACGCCGCTCTACTTCACCTCCGACCCGGCGGCGACCAAGGCCGTCTACTCCAACCGCGCCAACACCCTGCCCCCGGGTCGCAACACGGTGCTGGAGCCGGTGATGGGCACGCGCTCGATCCTGCTGCTCGAGGGGTCCGAGCACCTGGCGCGCCGCAAGCTGATGCTGCCGCCCTTCCACGGCGAGCGCATGCGCGCCTACGAGGAGGTCATCGACGAGGTGATCGGCCGCGAGATCGACTCCTGGCCGATCGGCGAGGAGTTCCGCATCCACCCGCGCATGCAGAGCGTCACCCTCGAGGTGATCCTGCGGGCCGTGTTCGGCGTCACCGAGGAGGCGCGGCTGGCCCGCATGCGCGAGGTGCTGGGCGAGCTCGTCCACAAGACCGCCGCGCCCTGGAGGCAGCTGCTCGGCCTCGCCACCCAGCGCTTCGGCCGCTGGGGCCCTTGGCGCTTCTTCGAGGACATGCTGCGGTCGCGTCGATGCCCGCATCTACGAGGAGATCACGAGCCGGCGCGCCGATCCCGACCTGGAGTCGCGCGAGGACATCCTCTCGATGCTGCTCGTCGCCCGGTTCGAGGACGGCGAGCCGAGATGAGCGACGCCGAGGTGCGCGACCAGCTGGTGACGCTGCTGCTGGCCGGGCACGAGACCACCGCGACGGCGCTCGCCTGGACCTTCGACCTGCTGCTGCGCCACCCCGAGGCGCTGGAGCGCCTGCGGACCGAGATCGAGGAAGGGCAGGGCGACGACTACCTGCGGGCGACGATCACCGAGTCCCTGCGGCTGCGCCCGGTGGTGCCGATCGCCGGCCGCCGGCTCGCCGAGGAGACCGAGATCGACGGCTACACGCCTGCCCGCCGGGCGCCGACGTCAGCCCGGCGATCTACCTCTCCCACACCCGCGACGACGTCTATCCCGACCCGATCGCGTTCAAGCCGGAGCGCTTCCTCGACGGCGGGCCGGACACCTACTCCTGGGTCCCCTTCGGCGGCGGGGTGCGCCGCTGCCTCGGTGCGAGCTTCGCCGAGTTCGAGATGCGGATCGTCGCTGCGCGAGGTGCTCGGTCGCTGCCGCCTGGAGGCGGCGAGCGATCGGCCCGAGGGCGTCACGCGGCGCAACATCACCTTCTCGCCGAAGCGCGGGACCCCGGTGGTGCTGCGTGAGCGCCGGCCCGCGCTCGCCGAGCCGGCCCTGGCCTAGCTGCGCGGGGCCGAGGGGTGCTCGCCCGCCCAGCGCGCGATCGCGCCTGAGCCGCTGACCACGTTGCCGTCGTCGAGCACCAGGATCGGTACCTGGCGCTGGCCGCTCAGCTTCTCGACCTCGGCGCGGTCGCGCTCGCGGCTGCCCCAGGTCCAGGGCATCAGGCGGTAGCCGCCGACGACCTGCAGCTCGTAGGTGTGACCCTCGTCGTCGAGCGCCTTAGCCGCCCTGCCGCAGGGGTGAGAGAGCGGGCCGAGGTTGCCGGCGATCTTCTTCTGCCCGCAGGTGTAGAGGACCATCGCCCGCAGCCTATCCGCCGCGCAGCGCCTCGAGGCGCTCGAAGACCTTCGGCACGTGGGTCAGGTAGGCGTCGTAGTCGAAGACCGCGTCGAGGTCGAGATCGGGCGCCTCGGCGCCGATCAGCTCGCGGAACTCCACCCCCTCGTCGAAGGCCTTCTGGGCCGCGCCCTGGACGACGCGGTAGGCCTCGTCGCGGCTCATCCCCGACTCGACCAACGCGGTGAGCGCCCGCTGGCTGAACAGCGCACCGTGGGTGAGCTCGAGGTTGCGGCCCATGCGCTCCGCGTCGACAGTCATCTCCGACACCACTCGGGTCGCCACGTGCCTGCATGTAGTCGAGCAGGATCGCGGCGTCGGGCAGCACGACCCGCTCGGCGCCCGAGTGGGAGATGTCGCGCTCGTGCCAGAGCGCCACGTTCTCCAGCCCCGTCTGCGCGTAGCCGCGCAGCACCCGGGCCAGCCCGGTGAGCCGCTCGGTGAGGATCGGGTTGCGCTTGTGGGGCATCGCCGAGGAGCCCTTCTGGCCGGAGCCGAAGGGCTCCTGCACCTCCCGGACCTCGGTTCGCTGCAGGTTGCGGACCTCGGTCGCGAAGCGCTCCAGCCCCGCTCCCGCGAGCGCGATCGACGACAGCAGCTCGGCGTGGCGGTCGCGCGGCACAACCTGGGTCGAGGCGTCCTCGCGGCGCAGGCCCAGCGCATGCATCACCCGCTCCTCCACCGCGGGCGGCACCGACGCGTAGGTGCCGACGGCGCCGGAGAGCTTGCCGACCGCGGCGCCCTCGACCGCGCGGCCGAGGCGCTTGAGGTTGCGATCGGCCTCGAAGGCGAAGCCGGCGAGGCGCAGGCCGAAGGTTGTCGGCTCCGCGTGCACCCCGTGGGTGCGCCCCACGCAGAGCGTGTCGCGGTGCTCGAGCGCGCGCTTCACCAGCGCGTCGCGATAGGCGGTCGCGCCCTGCAGCAGGATCAGCCCCGCCTCGGAGATCTGCAGCCCGAGCGCGGTGTCGAGGACGTCGGACGAGGTGAGCCCGTAGTGGACCCAGCGTCCTTCCTCGCCGACCGACTCGGCGACCACGTCCACGAATGCGGCGACGTCGTGCCCGGTCACCTGCTCGCGCTCCTGCACCGCCTCGACCGTGAAGGCCGCGCGCGAGGAGCACGCCTCCGCCGCTTCGCGCGGCACGGCCCCCTCCTCGGCCCAGGCAACCGTGGCGGCAAGCTCGACCGTCAGCCACGCCTCCATGCGGCGCTGCTGGGTCCACACGGAACCCATTTGTTCCCGCGTGTAGCGAGGTATCACGCGTTGATTATGCGGGCCGCGAGCAGTCCGGCGTTCTTTGCCCCGTCGATCGCCACGCAGGCGACCGGGACCCCGGGGGGCATCTGCACGGCCGAGAGCAGCGCGTCGAGGCCGCCGAGCGTCTTGCCGGAGATCGGCACCCCGACCACCGGCAGGTCTGAGTGCGCGGCGGCGACCCCGGGCAGCGCGGCCGACATGCCGGCCCCCGCGATGATGACCTTCAGCCCCCGCATGCGGGCGTTCTGGCAGTAGTCGCGCACCTTCTCGGGGTCTCGGTGGGCGCTCATCACGCGCACCTCGTAGCTGATGCCCTCGCCATGCAGTGCGGCTCCGGCGGGCTGCATCTTCGGCTTGTCGTTCGCCGAGCCCATGATGATCCCGACCAGCGGCTCGTCGACATCTATCTCCTCGAAGGCCGCCTCGACCTCGGGCAGCGTCGCGGTCGTGGGCGTCGCGGGGGCAGCCGGCTCGGCGACCCCGGTCTCGCCGTTCTCGGGCTCCTTCATCTCCATCGTTGGCTCCTAATCTCCCGTCGGTCCAATTCGCCTCAGCTGGCGACGCGCTCGACCGCGCGCGCCGCGATGTCCGAGCGCATCTGCATGCCATCGAAACTGATCCTGCGGGCAGCATCGTATGCGCGCTCGCGGGCCTCCGCCGGCCCCGGGCCCATCCCGGTCACGTTCAGCACCCTTCCCCCGGCGGTGACGATCTCCCCGTCGCGCTCGGCGGTCCCCGCGTGGAGCACCTCGGCGATCTCCGCGGCCTCCTCGAGGCCGCTGATCGGGTCACCCTTGGAGGAGCCCTGCGGATAGCCCTTCGACGCCAGCACCAGGGTCACCGCCCATTCGTCGGCGAACTCGGCCTCGGCGCCGGCGAGCCCGCCGGGCTCGCGGCAGGCCAGGCAGAGCTCGAGCAGGTCCGATCGCAAGCGTGGCAGGACCGCCTGGGTCTCGGGGTCCCCGAAGCGGACGTTGAACTCCAGCACCCGCGGCCCGGCGTCGGTGAGCATCAGCCCCGCGTACAGCACGCCGCGAAACGGCTCCCCGCGCCGCGCCATCAGCTCGACGATCGGGCGGTGGACCTGGTCGGCGATCTCCTGCACCCGCTCGTCCTCGAAGCCGGAGACCGGCGAGTAGCTGCCCATTCCGCCGGTGTTCGGCCCCTCGTCGCCGTCGAAGATCCGCTTGTAGTCCTGCGCGGGAGCAAGGGGCACGACGTTCTCGCCGTCGCAGAGGGCCAGCAGTGAGAGCTCCTCGCCGTCGAGGAACTCCTCCAGCACCACCTCGGTCTCGCCGAAGCGCCGCTCGGTGAAGAAAACGGCGGCGGCGTCGCGCGCCTCGGACTCGTCGGCGCAGATGATCACGCCCTTGCCCGCCGCCAGCCCGTCGGCCTTCAGCACCGCCGGATAGGAGGCGCAGGAGATGTGCTGCAGGGCCTCCTCGATGGCTGCGCATCACGGTGTGCGACGCGGTCGGGACCGAGGCTTCGGCCATCAGCTGCTTGGCGAAGGCCTTCGATCCCTCCAGCCTCGCCGCCGCGGCGCTGGGCCCGAAGGCGGGGACTCCCGCCGCCTCCAGAGCGTCGACCGCCCCCTCGACCAGCGGCGCCTCGGGCCCGACGACCGTCAGGCCGACCTCGTTGGAGCGGGCGGCGTCGACGATCGCCTCGACGTCGCCGGCATCGGTCTCTGGCAGGCAGGTTGCGTCGGCGGCAATCCCGGCGTTGCCGGGGGCGCAGAAAACCTCGGGGGACTGTGGCGAGCGCCGCAGCGCCCGGACGATCGCGTGCTCGCGGCCTCCAGCGCCTACTACGAGTACGCGCAAGTCAGCGCACCGTCAGCCCTGACCGACCCGGCACCGGCCCCTAGAGGGTCGAGGCCAGCTGGTCGGACTCCATCGCCGCCATCGTCTGGCTGGTCATCGTCCCGCGCGACCCGAGCTCCACCGACACCTTCGCCATCGTCTCGGAGTCAGGGGCCTCGACGATGGTGACGAAGTCGTACTGGCCGAGGGTCGCGTACTGGGCCACGACTTTGGCGCCGATCTGCTCGACCTCCTTGTTGACCTCGCCGACCCGGTTCGGGTTGCTCTTCAGCGTCTTCACGCCGTCGGGCGTCAGGTTGGTGAGCATCACGAATAGGGCCATGTCTCTCCTCTCAACACGGTGTGCGGTCTCACAACAGTCTCCCGCACGTTATGTGAGGCTTGGCATGCATGCCCGGCCACCCGTTCTTCGCCGCCATCTACGACCGCTTCCTCGCCGCCTCGGAGAAGGCGGGCCTGGCGCAGATGCGGGCCGAGCTGCTGCGCGGTGCCCGCGGGCGGACCCTGGAGCTCGGCGCCGGCACCGGCCTCAACCTCACCCACTACACCGATTCGGTCAGCGAGCTGGTTCTCACCGAGCCGGATCCCCACATGGCCAGGCGCCTGCGCTCGCGGGTCGATGAGGCCGGGCTGCCCTTCGCCGTCGATGTGGTCGAGGCCGGAGCTGAGCGGCTTCCGTTCGAGGCCGAGGGCTTCGACACCGTCGTCTCGACCCTCGTCCTCTGCACGGTTCCCGACCCGGACGGGGCGACGCAGGAGGCCGCGAGGGTGCTCAAGCCCGGGGGCGAGCTGCTGCTGATCGAGCACGTGCGAGGGGAGCTGGGCAGCCGCAAGGCCCGCTGGCAGGACCGGCTCGAGCGCCCCTGGGGCTTCCTCGCCGCCGGGTGCCATCCGAACCGCGACACGGCCGCAACCCTGAGAGCTTCGTTCGACGTCTCCTCGCTGCAGCCGGGCAGCCTTCCCAAGGCGCTGCCCATCGTCGAGCCGATGATTCGTGGCGCCGCCCGGCCGACGGCGGCCGAGTAGCCGATTCGCCGGCCGGGTACTCTCGGCACATGGGGAGTAAAAGCCTGCTGATCAAGGCCTGGATGCTGCCGCTGATCGTGCTCGCCCTCACGGTGCCCGGATCGGCGGCCTTCATCCTCGCCGGCCCCGGGGTCGGCCTCGCGGTCGGCGCGCTGGCGGCGGCAGCGGTGATCGTGTTCGCCGCGACCCGGCTTCCCGACTATCCGATCGAGGTCGCAAGAGCCGCCGATCGCCACCGGCGCCTGCTGCTGGTCGCGATCGAGCCAGTCGACGAGCCACGGGCGATCGAAGGGGTGCGTGAGGCGGCGCACGCCGGTGACGACGAGGACCCCGAGGTCCTGGTCCTCGCCCCTGCGCTCATCTCGCCCCTCTCCCATTGGGCTTCCGATCTCGAGGACTCGCGGCTCGAAGCTCAGCGCAAGCTCGTGCTCACGGTTGGCGCGCTGGCCATGGCCGAGGTCGACGCTCGAGGCGCCGTCGGCGACCCCGATCCGCTGCAGGCGGTCGAGGACACGCTGCGCGACTACGCCGCCGACGAGGTGATCGTCGCGATCCCCGCCGGGGAGCCAGAGGGCATGGCCCGCAGCCTGCTGAGCGATCTGCGCCGCCGGCTGGACCGGCCGGTGACCCCGCTCGGCGACGGCTCGCCGCTGCTCAGCGGCTGACCGGTTGAGCGCCGCTCCGCGCTAGCCGTCGAAGCCGGCGTGGATGTGGTCGCAGTGATCGGCGCGGGCGAATGCCTGGCCCGGGCCGTCGAGGTCGTAGCAGTAGATCAGCTCGGTGGGGTGCAGGTGCGCCGGCAGCAGGGTCAGGGTGCGCCCGAGCTGGCCGCAGGGCGACGTCGGAGCCGTGTCCGTGCAGGGCACGCCGTCGACGGCGCCGATGTCGACCGCGCGACCGAAGTAGTGGTTGGAGACGTTCCCCTCAACCGTGTAGGGGGAGTGGTCGGAGCGCAGCGACGTGACCGTGATCTGGTGCGTCTGGGTGATCAGGCCGAGCAGGTTGGCGAGGCGCGGATCCAGCCCGCCGCGCTTGATGTCGCCGAGCTGGGTGTTGTTGGTCAGCGTCAGGTTGTCCCAGTTGATCGGAGCCGAAGCGGTTAGCGGCAGCGCCAGGTCCCACTCGACCAGCTGCGTGCTGCACTTGCCCGAGACCTCGCGGCCCTGGACGAGCACCTGCTCCACATACCAGGAGGCCTGGTTGTGCAGGAACAGGCCGGCGCGGAGGCTGCCCTTCGACCAGAGCTCTCGGGCCAGGGTGGCGGCGGAGTCCTCGATGCTGGCTCGCTGGATCAGGCCGTCCCCGTTGCCGTCGACCTCGAAGCGGTTCCACTCGTCACGGTCGAGGCCGAGCGGCCCGCTGACCCGCATCTGCTCGCGGCTCATCGACTGGCCGAACTCCGACTCCAGCTGGGCGACTCCGGCGAGCGCCCAGACGCCGCGCTGGCCGAGGTCGTACTGGCCGGCCGCCTGCTCGAAGGCCTGCAGGTAGCGCTGGCGCACCGGGCCGTCCTGCTCGGCGGTGCAGGCGATCACCTGCTTGCCCGGAGTGAGCGAGAAGGAGCCGTCGAAGGTCCCGTAGCAGCCGGCGTTCGCGAGCACGTCGGCGACGTACCAGTCGGCGTGGTTGTAGGCGAAGATCGCGCCCGGCGTGTCGGCGGGCATGCCGGCGGCGCTGAGGTAGTTGGCGGCGGCGAAGATCGCGTCCTCGGGGTTGTAGGGGTCGGCCTCGCCGTCGCCGTTGGCGTCGACGCCGTAGGCCTCCCAGGAGGAGGGCAGGAACTGCATCCAGCCGATCGCGCCGGCCGTGGAGGGGCCCATGTTGGCCCCGAAGGCGCTCTCGATGCCGTTGATCGAGGCGAGGATCGCCGGCCCCTGGGGCCCGAGGGCATATGCGTCAGAGGCGCGCTGATAGATCGGCAGCAGGGCCGCCGGGGCGCCGGGGGTGGTGCCGCAGGAGACGGTCGGGTAGAGCGGAACCGCGGGCCCGAGCGCCTTGTCCGGTGCGCCGGTGCCGCCGTTGGCCTTCTTTTCCTTATCGCCGTTCTTACCCTGGTCCTTGCCCTCGCCGTCGCCGTTCTTGGGCTCCTCATTGCCCTCCGAGGGCTCAGAGCCATTGCCGGTGTCCGGCTTGGGCGGCTTCGGTGGCTTGGGGGCGGGTGCCGGAGTCGGCGCCGGGGTGACCGTGACGCCGGTCGCCGGCGGGGGAGCCGGGGGCGGTGGCGTCGTCGTAGTCGTAGTAGTGGTTGTCGTTGTGGTTGTGGTCGCCGGGGCGCTCTGCGCAATCGCGATCTGGGCCATCGCCGCGGTGGCGGCGAGGACGGAGATCGCGAGCGTCAGGAGCCGGTTCACCCTCGCACCTCGCTGACGCGCCAGTCACCCGCGCGCCGGGTGAGGGTGAGGCGAAGCTCGCTCAGGTCGCCGAGCCGCAGCAGGGCGACGCTTGCCTCCGCCGTGCGCGCGGTCTGGTTGCCTAGGACGACGTTCTGGACCTTGGCGGTCGGCACCTGCACCGATTCGGGAAGCCGGGGCGGACGGTCCTGCAGCGCCTTTGCGAGAGTCGGCGTCGCGGTCTGGGTGAACGTCCTGCGCACCTGCGCGTTTGACTTGCCGACCTCATAGAGGACGAAAGCGCCGGCGAAGTCACGCGCGGTGTTGGTCGCCGAAGTGTTGCCGGCGACGCTCGGCGGGATCGCCGAAGGCTTGGAGTTCGTGGCCTCGGTCGGGGAGGCCTGTGCGTTGGCGGGTCGCGCAGCGGCCGCATCGGCGGCGGCTGCACCCTGGCCGCCCTGGCCGGTCTCGAAGTCGGGAGCGACCCCCTGCAGGGTCTGGGGCTGGCCGGCGACCTGGTCGCCGGCCGAAGGCTGTGACCCCGGAGCCGCGGCGTTGCCGGAAGCCGGTGGCATCGGGGAGGCGGCGTCGTCGGAGCCGCCGACGATGGTCGCGATCGCGAGCCCGCCGCCGATCGCGATCGCCACCGTCGCCAGGGCGATCGACAGGTCGCGGCCGGAGGTGCGAAGTCGGGGAAGGCTCGGCAGCTTGCCGCGGGTCCCCCCGGCGGCTGCGGGCGGCGCCGTTGCGGCGCCGGCTGCTGCGGCCGGAGGCGGCGCCTTGACCGCGGGCTCGGGGAGCGTGAGGTCGGTCTGTGCGGGGATGTACTCGTTGTCCGAAGCGCGGTAGGCCGGGCGCTTGCGGACGAGGTCGGCGACCCGCCAGAAGCTTCTCCTCGAACTTCCAGACCAGCTTTCGCAGCGGCCAGGTGGCGCTCTCGAACATCCCGCGCATTGTCACGCGGGCGACTTCCGTGTGTCGGGCCACCAGTTCGGTCATTTGTGGACGCGCTTACGCATTGCCAGGTAATCGAAGGTCAAGAAACGCCTTGTTACTACTTCGTGCGACCAGCGCGAGACCTTTAGCCCCCACCATTCGGCTTCCTGCTGCCACTTCCTCCGCAAACTGCGCCCCTTTTGGAAACGTTTCGTCAACGCCACTCAGGCGTCGATTCTTGCGACCCCTCCGGACAAGCGCCCGCCGGAGCGGCGGGGCGGGAGGCAGCCCAGGCACACTTCGTGCCTGGGCCTAGAACCCGCGACGGGGCGATCCGATCCTCAGTCTGAGCGTCTGGTCGAGGGTGAGACGGCAGCTGAACCGGCGTTCAGCCGGAGCTAGGCCGCCACGGCGGGAGCCGCCGCAATGCCCGCCTTCTCGAACGCCAGCTCGCCCTCGCGGGCGTCGACCTTCACCCTGTCGCCCTCGCCGAAGTCGCCCTCGAGCAGCCGCAGGGCCAGCTTGTCGACCAGCTGCTTCTGGATCACCCGCTTCAGCGGCCGGGCGCCGTAGGTCGGGTCGTAACCGAGGTTGGCGAGCAGCGTGCGGGCATCGTCGGTGAGCTCGACCTCGATCCCACGCTCGGCGATGCGACCGATCAGCAGCGCGACCTGGAGGTCGACGATGCGGGCGATGTCGTCCTTGCCGAGCCGGTGGAAGATCACCACGTCGTCGATGCGGTTCAGGAACTCGGGCTTGAAGGTGGTGGCGAGGATCTCCTCGATGCGCTCCCGGATCCGCTCATCGATCGCTTCACCCGCGATCTCGGCCGAGCCGACATTCGAGGTCATGATCAGGACCGTGTTGGTGAAGCTGACGGTGCGGCCCTGGCCGTCCGTGAGGCGC
The DNA here is from genome assembly GCA_963724905.1 of uncultured Solirubrobacterales bacterium. GTDB lineage: Bacteria > Actinomycetota > Thermoleophilia > Solirubrobacterales > 70-9 > Mayfieldus. Next base: position 416,405 of record CAVRWD010000003.1, on the reverse strand, counting down.
CCGTCGTCCATCAGCTGCAGGAGGGTGTTGAAGACGTCGGGGTGGGCCTTCTCGATCTCGTCGAGCAGGATCACCGCGTAGGGCCGCCGCCGAACCGCCTCGGTGAGCTGGCCGCCCTCCTCATAGCCGACGTATCCCGGAGGAGCGCCGATCAGGCGCGCGACCGAGTGCTTCTCCATGTACTCGGACATGTCGATGCGGACGATCGCCCCCTCGGAGTCGAACATGAACTCGGCCAGGGCCCGAGCCAGCTCCGTCTTGCCGACCCCGGTCGGGCCCAGGAAGAGGAAGGAGCCGATCGGCCGGTCGGGGTCCGAGAGCCCGGCGCGCGAGCGCCGCAGCGCGTTGGAGACCGCCTCGACCGCCTCGTCCTGGCCGATCACCCGGTCATGGAGGCGCTCCTCCATGTGGATCAGCTTCTCGACCTCGCCCTCCAGCAGCCGCGCGACCGGGATCCCTGTCCACTTCGCGACCACCTCGGCGACGTCCTGGTCGGTGACCTCCTCGGTGAGCATCGAGCCGCCCTCGCGGTGAAGCTCGGCGAGCTTTGACTCCTGTTCGCCGACCGTGCTCTCGAGCTCGGGGATCGCCCCGTAGCGCAGCTCGGCGGCCCGCTCCAGGTTCGCGTCGCGCTCGGCGCGCTCGAGCTCGCGGTTGGCTTCCTCGAGCCTTGACTTCGCATTCTTGATCGCCTCGATCGCCGACTTCTCGTTCTGCCAGCGCGCCTTCATCTCGCCGGAGCGCTCGCCCAGCTCCGCAAGCTCGGCCTCGATCGCCTCGCGGCGCCCGACCGACGCGTCGTCCTTTTCCTTCTTGAGCGCCTCGCGCTCGATCTCGAGCTGCTGGATCCGGCGCTCGACCTCGTCGATCTCGGTCGGCATCGAGTCGATCTCGATCTTCAGCCGCGAGGCCGACTCGTCGATCAGGTCGATCGCCTTGTCGGGCAGGAAGCGGTCGGCGATGTAGCGGGCCGAGAGGGTCGCCGCGGCGATGATCGCCGAGTCGGCGATCCGCACGCCGTGATGGACCTCGTAGCGCTCCTTCAGCCCGCGCAGGATCGCGATCGTGTCGCTGACGTCGGGCTCGCCGACCAGCACCGGCTGGAATCGCCGCTCCAGTGCTGCGTCCTTCTCGATGTGCTTTCGGTACTCGTCAAGCGTCGTCGCGCCGACGGCGCGTAGCTCGCCGCGGGCGAGCATCGGCTTGAGAAGGTTCGCCGCGTCGACCGCGCCCTCGGCTGCGCCGGCGCCGACGATCGTGTGCAGCTCGTCCATGAAGAGGACGATCTGGCCCTCGGCCGCCTGCACCTCCTTCAGCACCGCCTTGAGGCGCTCCTCGAACTCGCCCCTGTATTTAGAGCCGGCGAGCAGGGCGCCGATGTCGAGCGCGATCACGCGCCGGTCGCGAAGGCTCTCCGGCACGTCGCCGGAGACGATCCGCTGCGCGAGGCCCTCGACGATCGCCGTCTTGCCGACGCCTGGGTCGCCGATCAGCACCGGGTTGTTCTTGGTCCGCCGCGAGAGCACCTGGATCACGCGGCGAATCTCCTCGTCGCGACCGATCACCGGGTCGAGCTTTCCGCTCTCGGCCTCGGCGGTGAGGTCGCGCCCGAACTTCTCCAGCGCCTGCATCTCGTTCTCCGGCGTCGGAGTGGTGACGCGATGGGGGCCGCGGACCTCGCGCGATCGCCTTGCTCAGCGAGTCGCGGTCCGGAAGCACGTCGGCGACGCCGGAGCCCTTCTCGGTCAGCGCCAGAAGCAAGTGCTCGGTGGAGATGTACTCGTCGCCGAGCGATGCCATCTCCTTCTCGGCCCGCTGGAGCGTCTTCACCAGCGAGGAGGAGGGTCGGGCCTCGGGCTCGGCGTCGCCGCTCAGCTTCGGCAGCGCGTCGACGGCGGCCTGGGCGCGGGAGCCGATCGCCCCGACGTCGGCGCCAAGCTTCTGCAGCACCGGGACGACGAGGCCGTCCTCCTGCCCGAGCAGGGCGAGCAGAAGGTGGGCGGGAGCCACCTCGGTGTTCTGAGCATCGGAGGCGATCCGCTGCGCTGCGGCGACTGCCTCCTGCGACTTGATCGTGAACCTGTCCGGCTGCATGCACCCAGCTTACCGGCTCAGGCGCAATTTGTAAAGAAATCTAAGTGGTAGCGACTAAACTTTCAGCCGTTCGGCCGCCCAGGCGCTGAGCACGGCCCCACCTGCCCCGGCCAATGAGCTCATCACGAGCCCCGCGACTCGCCCTTCGCCGCGCGCAGCGGCGTAGCCAAAGGCGGCACAGTCGAGGAGGTCGGCGGCGCCGGTGATCAGCGCCGCGCGTCGCAGCGCATCGGGGTCTTCGGACGCGGCGAAGGTGAGTGCGGCGAAGCCGATGTCGCGGGCGCCGGTCATCCGCGAGAGCGTGCGCCCGGCGGGATCGTCGCCGTCCCAGCCGCTGGGTTCCAGCAACCGACCCGGAGCCAACAGCGCGGTGACTCCGATCGCGACCCGCCCGGCGGCCACCGCGCCGAGGACGGCCTTGGCCTGCGGGTCGGGCTGGCGCCGACGCCCGATCACTTGTTGGGACTCTGGCCGGAGCCGCCGCGCCGCTGACGGGCGCTGGACCTCGATCCGGATCGTCCCTTCGCTCTCGGCCGGGATCACGTCGTAGGCCCCGTAGGGGACGATCTCCGCCTTCAGCGAGCGCCTCGCCTTCTCGACCTCCTGCTCGATCCGCCTCTCCATCTCGGCGGTTCGCTCGCGCATCCGGGCCAGCTCGGAGCGCATCCGCGCCACGGTCTTCTCCAGCTCCAGCACCGTCTCCACTCCGGCCAGGTTGAGACCCTCCTCGCCGGTCATCTGCTGGATCCGGCGCAGCTGCTCGACGTCGCGCTGCGAGTAAAGGCGGGTGTTCTTGGCCGAGCGCTTCGGCGTGATCAGGCCCCGCGCCTCGTACATGCGCAGGGTCTGCGGGTGCATCTCGGCGAGCTCGGCCGCGACCGAGATCATGAACACGCCCCGGGTCTCGTCGAGCTGGCGGGCCTCGCCCTGTCCCTTGTCGTTGCGCTTGGGTGGCCTCTGGGTCGCCATCGTCGCCTCCTAGTCCCCCACCTTGCCCGAGCTCGCGGACGCGTCACGGATCAGCTTCTCGCGCCGCTCTGGCGCCGTTGAACGCCTCCGCCATCGCGTCGACCGCCTGCTGCTGTTCGCGGTTGAGGTCGGAGGGCACGTCGATCGCGACCCGGTAGCGGATGTCGCCGCGGCCGCGGCCGCCGGTTCGCGGCGGGCCCTCGCCGCGCAGCCGCTGCACGGTGCCGTGCTCGGTGCCCGGCGGTATCCGGATTCGCTTCGTGCCGTTGAGGGTCGGGACCTCGACCGTGCCCCCCTGGATCGCCTCCGCCACCGAGATCGGGACGCTCGACCTCCAGGTTGCCGTCGCCGAGCTGCTTGAAGACCGGGGACGGGGTCACCCGGGTGGTCACGTAGAGGTCGCCCGCCGGGCCCGCCGCGCGGGCCGGCCTCGCCCTTTCCGGCAAGCCTGATCCGGGTGCCGTCCTGGACCCCGGCCGGGATGTTGACCCGGTAGCGCTTCGTCTGCCGGGTGAGCCCGGAGCCGCCGCAGGTCGCGCAGGGGTCGTCGATCACCTCGCCGGTGCCCCCGCACTGGGGGCAGGGCTGGCTGATCGAGAAGAACCCCTGGCTCTGGGCGTCGATCCCGCGCCCGCCGCAGCGCGGGCAGACGCTGGGGGCGGTGCCGGGCTTGGCTCCCGAGCCGCCACAGGTGCCGCAGCGCTCGAGCTTGGGGACCGAGACCGAGATCTGGGACCCGTTCACCGCCTGGTCGAAGCTCAGCCGCATCTCGGTCTCCAGGTCGGCGCCCGGGACCGCATGCGCCTGGGCGCCGCCGCGGCCGAAGATGGTGGAGAAGATGTCGCCGATGTCGGAGGTGAAGCCGCCGCCAGGGCCGCCGCCCCGGCCGCCGAAGCCGCCGAACATCCCGCCGCTGTCGTACTGCTTGCGCTTCTCGGGATCCGACAGCGTGTCGTAGGCCTGCTGGATGTTCTTGAAGCGATCCTCCGCCGCCTCGTCGCCAGGGTTGCGGTCCGGGTGGTTCTCGCGCGCCAGCTTGCGGTAGGCCTTCTTGATCTCATCCGCGGAGGCGTCGCGGGAGACTCCGAGCTGGTTGTAGAAGTCGTCGGCCAATTCGGCCTCTACTCGCTGACCACGACCCGGGCCGGCCTGATCAGCCGGCCGTCGAGTCGGTAGCCCTTCTCCACCACGTCGAGCACCAGGCCTGGCCCCGTCCCCTCATCGGGCCGGGTCGACAGAGCCTCGTGCCACTCGGGGTCGAACTTCTCACCCCCTGGCTCAAACGGCTCCACACCCGCCCGCCGCAGCGTCTCGCGCAGGTCGCGGTAGGTGAGGATCACGCCCTGCTCCAGGGCGCCGTCGCGAGGCCGGCTCGCCGTCGAGCGCGCTCGCCGGGTCGATGCCCGCCGCGGTCAGCGCCCGCTCGAGGTTGTCGAGCACCGGCACCAGCTCGGCCGCCAGCTCGCCCTTGCCGCGCCGCTGCGCCGCCTCCGCCTCGCCGCTCACCCGCTTGCGGTAGTTCTCGAAGTCGGCCTTGGTCCGCTGCGCGAGGTCGAGGTACTCGTCGCGCTCGCGCCGCGTCTCCTCGAGCGCTTCGAGGTCGCGCCTCGACTTGGCCGGCGGCCTGCTCCGCGCTCGGTTCCTCTGAATCTATCTCCGCCCGCGTACTCCGCTCGCTCGGCGCTCGACTCAGATCAACGTCCTCACTCGCGCCTCGCTCCGCATCCGCCGCGGGCGGGTGGTGCCCACCTTGCTGAGGCTCAGGTCGCTCGATCATCGGGGCCCCTACTTCTCCTCGTCGACGACCTCGGCGTCGACGACCTCTTCCTCCTCGGCGCCGGCGCCGTTGCCGGACGCGCCGTCAGCGGGAGGCGGCCCCCTGCTCGGAAGCTGCCTGGTAGACCTGCTCGGAGACCTTGTGGAAGGCTCCCTGCAGGGCGTCCGTCTTGGCCTTGATCTGCTCGGCGTCCTCGGACTCGAGGCTCTCGCGAACCTCCTTGATCGCCGCCTCGATCTCGGTCTTTGACGCCCTCGTCGACCTTGTCGCCGAGCTCCTCGAGCTGCTTCTCGGCCTGGTAGGCGGCGTTCTCGCCCACGTTTCGGGCCTCGGCCAGCTCGCGCTGGCGGCGGTCGTCGTCGGCGTGTGCCTCGGCGTCCTTGATCATCTGCTCGACCTCGCCCTCGTCGAGCCCGGAGCCGCCCTTGATCTCGATCTTCTGCTCCTTGCCGGTCCCGAGGTCCTTGGCCGACACGCTGAGGATGCCGTTGGCGTCGATGTCGAAGGTGACCTCGATCTGCGGCATGCCCCGGGGAGCGGGCGGGATGCCGGTGAGCTGGAACTTGCCCAGGCTCTTGTTGTAGCCGGCCATCTCGCGCTCGCCCTGCAGGACGTGGACCTCGACCGAGGGCTGGTTGTCCTCGGCGGTGGAGAAGATCTCCGACTTTCGCGACGGGATCGTCGTGTTGCGCTCGATCAGCTTCGTCATCACGCCGCCCTTGGTCTCGATGCCGAGCGTCAGCGGGGTGACGTCGAGCAGCAGCACGTCCTTGACGTCGCCGGCGAGCACGCCGGCCTGGATCGCGGCGCCGACCGCGACCACCTCGTCGGGGTTGACCCCCTGGTGGGGCTCGGTGCCGGTGAGCTCCGAGACCTTCTCGCGGACCGACGGCATCCGGGTCATTCCGCCGACCAGGACGACGTGCTCGATCTCGGCGCCGCCGGCGTCCGAGAGCGCCTGCTTGACCGGGCTCACGATCCGCTCCAGCAGCTCGGCGGTGAGCTCGTTGAGCTTCGCCCGGCTGAGCTTGATGTCGAGGTGCTTGGGCCCGGCGTCGGTGGCGGTGATGAAGGGCAGGTTGATCTGCGTCTCCTGGGTGGTGGAGAGCTCGATCTTGGCCTTCTCGGCCGCCTCGTAGAGACGCTGCAGCGAGTTCTTGTCGGCCGACAGGTCGACGCCCTGGTCGCGCTTGAACTCGGCCACCAGCCATTCGACGATCGCCTTGTCCCAGTTGTCGCCGCCGAGATGGTTGTCGCCGGCGGTCGACTTGACCTCGAAGACTCCGTCGCCGATCTCCAGCACCGAGACGTCGAAGGTCCCGCCGCCGAGGTCGAAGACGAGGATCGTCTGGTCGGACTCCTTGTCGAGCCCGTAGGCGAGCGACGCCGCGGTCGGCTCGTTGATGATCCGCTTCACCTCGAGCCCGGCGATCTTGCCGGCGTCCTTGGTCGCCTGGCGCTGGTCGTCGTTGAAGTAGGCGGGGACGGTGATCACCGCCGAGTCGACCGTCTCGCCGAGCTTTGACTCGGCGTCGGTCTTGAGCTTCTGAAGGATCATCGCCGAGATCTCCGGCGGGGAGTACTGCTTGCCGTCGACCTCGACCCGGACGTCGTTGTTGGGGCCGGCGACGACGTCGTAGGGGACGATCGTCTCCTCTTCCTTTACCTCCGACTCCTTGCGGCCCATGAAGCGCTTGATCGAGAAGACCGTCCGCTCCGGGTTCATCACCGCCTGGCGCTTGGCCACCGTCCCGACCAGGCGCTCGCCGCCGTCGGTGAAGGCGACCACCGAGGGGGTGGTGCGCCCGCCCTCGGCGTTCTCCAGCACGGTCGGCTCGCCGCCCTCGAGGACGGCGACGCACGAGTTGGTCGTGCCGAGGTCGATTCCGATTGTCTTGCCCACGTCTACGTCCTCCAAGCTTCGTCAGGATTGCCTAAGAAATCTAAGTGGCAGGATAGCAAGGTTGTGCTGGGTCCCTGGCCCGGCGAAGACCAACTGCGCTCCGCCATGTCCTTGTCCCGCCCCAGCGATCGGGACGAGGCGAGCGGCCCAACCCCGACGATCTGGCGTCGCTACTTGCCCGCTTGCTGGGCTACGAACTCGGCGACCTGGTTGGCCTGCTCGCCGGTGAGGATCTGGCCCGGCATGCGGCCCGGAGTCGACGGTGAGTCGATCCCCTGCTGAATCGCCAGCAGGACCCGCCCTTCGGTTGCCTCGGCAGTGTCCTCGTCGGGCGCCGGGCCGGTCGGAGCCAGCAGGCTGTCGAGGTTGGGCCCGAAGTTGCCATCGGTGCCGGCGGCCGAGAGCACGTGGCAGGTGCCGCAGTTGGTGGCGAAAAGGCTCTTGCCCTCCTTCTGGCTGGCCGAGAGCCCACCGGTGAGCTTCTCCTCGTCGGCGTCGGCGAGATATGCCCAGAGAGGGACCAACACCGCCAGGCAGACGGCGAGAACTCCGAAGATGACGAAAGGTCGCTTGCTCATGCGGCTGCCCGAGTGGCTTGGCGCGGAGATACTAACGACCGGCTGCGGCCCCTCCCCGGCCTCGGTGCTCGCGGTACCAGGGGCACATCCGGCGTAGGTCGCAGCGCTCGCAGCGCGGCGTCGGCCTACATACCTCGCGCCCGTGGCGGATCAGGTTCATGTGCAGCTCGTAGGCGTCCTCGGGGTCGGTGACCGCGAGAATCTCGTCGTGGGCGAGCTCGAGCGACGCCTTGGGCGCGAACAGCCCCAGCCGGCCGCCGACCCTGTAGACGTGGGTGTCGACGGGGACCTCCGGCAGCCCGAAGGAGAAGATCTGCACGCAGGCCGCCGTCTTGCGGCCCACGCCCGGCAGCGAGGTCAGGTAGCCGATCGCCTCAGAGCGCGGCGCCTCGGCGAGCCAGTCGAGCTCGATTGGGTCGAGCCGCCGCAGGATCTCTTGGATCCGGGGCCCCTTCTGCTGCGCCAGGCCACCGGGCCGGATCGCCTCGATCACCTCGTCCGCGGGCGCGTCGCGGACCGCCTCCCAGCTTGGGAAGCGCTCGCGCAGGCGGTCATATGCGACGTCGCGGTTGCGGTCGTTGGTGGCCTGCGAGAGCACCGTCCGCACGAGCTCGTAGACCGGCTCGCGGTGCGGCTTGCCGCGTGGCCGCCCGTACATCTCCCGCAGCCGGTCGCGAATCGCGCGCACCCGCCGCTTCGGCGGTCGCCGCCAGCCCTCCGGGCTCAGACCTGTGCCCCCCAGCCGGTGCAGGCGCGGGCGCCCGCCTGCGACCGCGCCGCCAAGTGCCTCCGCCGCCCGCGATGGATCCCAGCCCGACCGCCCCCAGGCCGGCGGCGAGGGCGCCCATGAAAGCGTCCCCGGCGCCCAGCGGGGAGACGACCTCGACGTCGGGGGAGGCCTGCTCGCCGCTCGCAGCGCCGCGCATGATCGCCCCCTCGCGCCCGATCGTCACCACTGCGAGGGTGGCGCCGAGCGCGCACAGCGACTCCGCCGCCGCGGCGGGGTCCGAATCCCCGGTCAGCTCGCTCGCCTCCCGCTGGTTGGCGCGGACCAGGAAGGCGCCGTCGATCACCTCGCGGCAGAGGCGCACGGCGCGATCCATGTCGCGCCAGCGGTTCGGGCGCAGGTTGGGGTCGAAGAGGATCGGGACCTCGGCGTCGCGCGCGGCTCGGCGGGCGCGCAGGGTGAGCTCGCGCTCGGGCTCGCCGACCAGCGTGTTGGAGCCGAAGACCAGGCCTGTGGCCGCGCCGATCGCCTCCGGCAGGTGCGGTGCGGCGGCCCGCATCGCGGGCGCGATTCCCTCTCCGTAAAGAGCGAAGGAGGGCTCGCGCTCCCAGTCGAAGGTGACGAAGGCGACCGGGGTCGCGAGGTCCTCGATCGTCTCCATCCACTGCACCTCGACCCGCTCCTGCCAGAGCCTCTCCCGCATCCAGCTCCCCCAGGCGTCGTCGCCGACCCCGCCCAGCAGCGCTGCCTCGCCCCCCGCGCGGCGGGCGGCGACCGCGACGTTGGCCAGCGCCCCGCCTGGGTGGGGGACGAAGTGGTCGGCCTCGCCCGGTTCCGCCAGCTCGCGCTCGCAGACGAGGTCGACAATCGCCTCTCCCAGGCAAACGATCACGCAGCGAGCATAGGCGGGGGCGCGGCGCGGGTGACCGCGCTCACATCCTGCCGTTTAACTGCCCCTTTACAATTTGGGCGCTGTGCGCCGCGCTGTCTCATACCTGGGGGAGTTTCTCCCCAAGGGCTACCCCGATGCCTTGCGGCAGGTCGGGCTCTTCGTGCTGGCCGACCTCTGTTACGAGACAGTGCGCGGAATCGCCGAGGGGCAGAGGTCGGTCGCCTTCGCGAACGGGCGCGAGATCATCGACCTCGAGCGCTCCACCGGCACCTTCTTCGAGCCCGGGTTTCAGTCCTGGCACCTCGGCGAGCGCTGGCTGGTCGACATCGCGAACTTCATGTACATGAACAGCCACTTCGTGCTCACGACGGCGTTCCTGGTCTGGCTCTACATAAAGCGCAACGACAGCTTCTACTTCGTGCGCAACATGTTCATGGTCGCGATGGGCCTGGCGCTGATCGGCTACACGATCTACCCGACCGCCCCGCCGCGGCTGTTCATGGAGTTCGGCTTCGTCGACACGATCAACGACTTCTCCCAGGTCAACCACGACTCGGCTCTGGTGAAGCTGTTCGTCAACCCCTATGCCGCCGTGCCCAGCATGCACTGCGCCTTCGCGCTGATGATCTCGGTGCCGGGCGTGATGCTCTCGCGGCATCTCTGGGCGAAGGCGTTCTGGGCGGTCTACCCGCTGATCGTCCTCTGGGTCGTGGTCGTGACCGCGAACCACTACTGGGTCGACGCGGCGATCGGCTGGATGGTCGCGGGTGTCGCGGCACTGGTCGCCCAGCGCCTGCTCGCCCGGGCGCGTCCCGCGGCCTGGTCATTCGGGCCCACACCCGGACAAGCGCGGGCCTAGGCGTTGACTCAAGCTCCGGCGCCCCCGAGGGCCCCGCGCGGCGCCCGCGGGCGCCAGAGCCGCAGCGGCCAGGAGTTCCGTGCCCTGGCCCGCGACCGCCTGATCGAGTCGCGGCTGACGCCGAACGCGATCTCGATGGTCGGCCTCGTGCTCAATATCGCCGCCGCGGTGCTGGTCACCCAGCGACTGTTCTTCCTCGCCGGAATCGCATTCATCGTCGGCTCGATCATGGACACGCTCGACGGCCGCTACTCGAGGATGTCGGGCAAGGGCACCCTGTTCGGCGCCTTCTTGGACTCGACCCTGGACCGGCTCGAGGAGGGGATCGTCCTCGCCGCGGCCGCCGGGTACTTTGCCGCCACCGGCGACGACTTCGCGGCCGCGATGTGCGTGGTGGCGGTGGTCGGTTCGCTGATGGTCTCCTACACACGGGCCCGCGCCGAGGCGCTCGGGGTCGAGTGCAAGGTGGGATTGGCGACGCGCCCCGTGCGGGTCGTGATCCTCTCGGCCGGGCTGGTCTTCGCGAAGGGCGCGTCGATCGGGGACTTCGAGCTGCTGGCGCCGGCGATCTACGTGCTCGCGGCGCTTACGACGTTCACCGTGATCCAGCGCGTCTGGCACGTGCGCGGCGAGCTCTCCAGGGAGCGGACGCCCGGCCCGCGCGGCGGCGGAGATGTAACGTGAGGCGCGATCGGGTGTGATTCTGGGTCCCGAGTCCGATCGAGGAGGAATCTGCGCGTCATGACCAAGGCCAACGGAGCAAGCGGCAACGGAGCCGGTCGCCCGGACGAGAAGGTCCGGGTGGCGATCGTCGGTGTCGGCAACTGCGCCAACTCCTTCATCCAGGGAGTCGAGTACTACAAGGACGCCGACCCCTCGGAGGACGTCCCCGGTCTCATGCACGTGGACCTCGGCGGCTACCACGTTCGCGACATCGAGTTCGTGGCCGCCTTCGACATCGATTCCGAGAAGGTCGGCAAGGACCTCTCGGAGGCGATCTGGTCGGGCCAGAACGACACCTACAAGTTCGCCGAGGTCCCGAGCCTCGGGGTCGAGGTGAAGCGGGGGATGACCCACGACGGCCTCGGCAAGTACCTGAAGGAGAAGATCACCAAGGCCCCAGGTGAGACCGCCGACATCGTCGGCGAGCTGCAGCGCACCAAGGCCGATGTCCTGGTCTGTTATCTGCCGGTCGGGTCCGAGGACGCGACCAAGTGGTACGTCGAGCAGGCACTCAAGGCGGGGGTCGGCTTCGTCAACTGCCTCCCCGTCTTCATCGCCCGTGAGTCCTACTGGAACAAGCGCTTTACCGAGGCCGGGCTGCCGATCATCGGCGACGACATCAAGTCCCAGGTCGGCGCGACGATCGTGCACCGCCAGCTCGCCCGCCTCTTTCACGACCGCGGAGTGAGGATGGAGCGCACCTCACAGCTCAACGTTGGCGGCAACATGGACTTCTACAACATGCTCGAGCGCGAGCGGCTGGCCTCCAAGAAGGAGTCGAAGACCAACGCGGTCACCTCGATCATGGGCCACGAGCTGCCCGAGGACGACGTTCACGTCGGGCCCTCCGACTACGTCGCCTGGCTCACCGACCGCAAGTGGGCCCACATCCGGATCGAGGGCCGCTCCTTCGGCGACGTGCCCCTGAACGTCGAGCTCAAGCTCGAGGTCTGGGACTCGCCCAACTCGGCCGGCATCGTGATCGACGCGGTGCGATTGATCAAGCTGGCGCTCAACAACGGCGTCGCCGGCCAGCTCGACGGCCCATCCAGCTACCTGATGAAGTCGCCGCACAGCCAGCGCCCCGACGACGAGGCGCGAGAGCTGACCGAGAAGTTCATAGCCGAGCACGCCCGCGGGAAGGCGCCGGCCGCCGGGGATCCCAAGCCCGAGGCGGCAGAGGCCCGCTCCTAGGCCGCGGGGAGTCTTCCCTCGCGCCGGGCGGGTATCCGCACAGCGTGGGACCGCATCCGAAGAAGCCGACCGAGGAGGAGCGCGAGAAGGTCACGCCTGAGGTCGACCCGTTGGCCGAGCCACATCACGAGCTGAGCAACCCGGCGTCCGACCCGGACCCGACCGAGTGGGCGGACCCCTACGACAAGCGCGAGGACCCTCGCGATCCCGAGGATCCCGATGGTGAGCCGTTCGGGGACGAGCCCCATCCGGATACCGGGAGCAGGAGCACCAGCGACCCGCATCCGTCTCAGGATCCGGAAGCTCCTGACGTCGAGCCTCCCGAGCGCGACAAGCTCGACGACTGAGCTCCCGGCTGCGTCCGGAGCCGGAGGCGGCCGCCATATGCTGGCCAGGTGCCCGAGCCGCTGACGATCCTCCAGGTCACCCCGCACGCCTGGGAGAGCCCGCACGAGGTAAACGACTTCGTCCGCCGCAGCTCCGAGGAGCTCTGCGCAGCGGGCCATCGCGTGCTCGTCGCCGCCCCGGCCGCGACGCGCAAGGCGGCGCGCGAGGCCCGGGCGGCGATCGCGGGAGCGCGGCAGCGCCCCGGATCGCTATTCGGCGGCAGCGGCCCGCGGGTGCTCGAGGTCGGCGGCCGGGTCGCGCTGCCGAAGGGCCCCAGCCCTCGCCCGGCGCCGATCGCACTTGACGCCAGCCGCGATCTCGAGACGCTGCTGGGAAGCGTCGCGCTCGACATCGTCCACGTTCACGAGCCCTTCGCCCCCAGCCTCTCCTCGACGGCGCTGCGGCACTCGAACTCGCTCAACGTCGGAAGCTTTCACGAGCCGTCCGAGCGCACCCTCTCGACTCAGGTGGCGCGCCCGCTGGTGGAGATCTTCTTCGGGCGCCTCGACGCCCGCGTCGTCAGCAGCAGCCAGACGGGCGAGCTGCTGGACCGCTACTTCCCCGGCCCATTCGAGCTGGTCCGCCCGGGCGCCGACGCGAAGCCGCACCGCGCCGAGGGCGGCCGGGGCCCGCTGCGAATCCTCTTCTGCGTCGAGGAGGAGCGCGGCGCGCTGCGCCTCTTTCTCCGCGCCCTGCGCCGGCTGCCGGCCGACCTCGAGTGGGAGGCGACGGTCTGGACGCGATCCCCGGCCGACACGCCGCTGCGGATCGCGCGGGCGCTGCGCGAGCGGATCGAGCTGGTCGGGCCGGCGATCTCTCAGCAGGACCTGATCGCCGGCGCCGACGTGCTCTGTGCCGCTTCCGGCGGCCCCGCCCCGGCGCCGCAGCTCGTCCGCATGGCGCTGGCCGGGGGAGCGGTGCCGGTGGTCTCGCGCCTGCCGCTCTACTCGGAGCTGGTCGCCGACGGGCGGCTGGGGCTGATGTTCGCTCCCGGGGACGCGCAGACGATGGCGGGGATGATCGCCAGGCTCGGCTCCGATCGAAAGTTGCTGGAGCAGATGCGGGGCGAGGCCGCCGGCGCGGTCCCTGCATGGGCGGACGTCGCGGCCCAGCTCGAGGGGCTGTACGAGCGCCTCGCGGCACGCCGCCACCCTCCGGAGGGCAACGCCGAGGTGCGGCGCCGGATTGCCCGCCGCAAGCTGATCGACGTCGACCTGCACATGCACACCGACCACTCGCCCGATTGCGCCACGCCGGTCGAGGTGCTCTTGGAGACGGCCCGCGACCGCGGCCTGGGGGCGATCGCGATCACCGATCACAACGAGGTCTCGGGGGCGCTGGAGGCGCGCGAGATGGCGAGTCGCTTCGACGGCCTCAAGGTGATCGTCGCCGAGGAGGTGAAGACGGCCGAGCAGGGCGAGGTGATCGGCCTCTTCCTCGAAGAGCGCATTCCGCGCGGGATGACGATGGCCGAGACGATCGCCGAGATCCGCCGCCAGGGCGGGCTCGTCTACGTGCCCCATCCCTTCGACCGGCTGCACTCGGTCCCCGACTACGAGCATCTGCTCGACATCGTCGAGGAGATCGACATCCTCGAGGTCTTCAACCCCCGGGTTGCGCTGACGGCGTTCAACGAGGAGGCGGAGCGCTTCGCCCGCAAGTACCGGATCGTCCCGGGGGCGGGCTCTGACAGCCACGTCGCCCAGGGCCTGGGGAGCGTGCGGATGCGGATCCACGACTTCGAAGGCCCGCAGGAGTTCCTCGAGGCGATGCGCGACGCCGACATCACCCGCAAGCACAAGAACCTCGTCTACGTCCAGGCGCTGAAGTTCCTGCAGACCACCGGCCGGCCGAAGGCGGCAAAACGCAGGGTGCCGGACCCGCAGCCGGCGCGGGGAGGAAAGCCGCGGCGGCCGGTCAGGGCCCGTGCCCGCCGCCCGGCGCGGCGCGGCAAGAGCTGATGCAGGCGGAGGCGGGAAAAGGAGCGGCGCGCGAGCCGTCAAAGAGGTCGAGGCACGTGCCCGTGACCGATGACGAGATCCAGGAGAAGTACCTCGAGCGCGCGATTCGCGAGCTCAACCAGCTGACCCGCGAGCTTCAGGAGTGCGAGGAGTGCCCGCGCGGCAAGCTGATGCCGGTACTCGGCTCCGGCCACCCGCAGGCGGACATCTTCATGGTCAAGTTCGCCGCCACCAGCGCCGAGGTCGAGGAGGGGGTCGCCTTCTACGGCCGCTCCGGAAACGCGCTGGTCAAGAGCTTCAAGCGTTTCGGGATCGACCCGCTGGTCGTCTACGGGACGCTTTGCGCCAAGTGCCCGACCGCCGACCCGGACCTCGCGGGCGAAGGGTGCATCCGCCGCCTGGTCGAGGAGTTCGCGATCGTGCAGCCGCGGATCGTCGTCGTCATGGGCACCCAGGCCCTGGAGACCATGAACTCGCTCGAGATCCCGCTCTCGCGCCGGATCGAGGAGCACGAGGGTGAGATCCAGGGGTTCACGCCGACCGTCGACGCTCTCTACGTTCCCGACATCGACGCTTCGCTCGATGAGGAGGGCGCCAAGCAGCGCTTCTGGCGCGCCTTCCGCATGCTCGGCACCTGGTACGACGAGCTGCCGCCCTACTGAGGGCTCCTCCGATCGCGACCCCGCGTGTCAGGCGGGTTGAGGGCGGCGGCCTCGGCGAGGCCGGTCATCGCCTCGACGTTGGCGCTCGCCAGCCCGCGTACCACGATCAGGTCGAGGTGTCCCTCGAAGTCGCGCAGGCCCTGCTGCGCTGAGCCAGAGTCCGCGCTGGCGATTCCGACCTCGCCCAGCGGCGCTCCGAGGCGCTCGAAGTGGTTGCGGTAGCCGTCGTGCAGGTCGCGGTAGAAGGACTCCTCCTTGGTCAGCCGCTGATCCGCGTCACCCCCGACCGCTGTGCGCACGTAGCCGAGCACCGGCGGCGGCTCGCGCCCCGCCTCGTCGGCTCCAGCGTGCACGCGCTCGCGGGCTTCGGCCGCGGCGGCGGGGGTCATCCAGTTTGTGAACACGCCGTCGTAGGCGGCTCCGCCTAGGGCCAGCATCTTCGGACCCATCGCCGCCAGCGCCAGCCGCACGCCTCCCAGCGCCTCGCGCAGCTCCGGGAGCGCCTCGCGCATGCGGCTCAGCGGCCGCTTCTCGAATCCCGCGCCGACGCCGATCCAGAGCCGCTCGCGCTGGAGCCCCAGCTCCTCCACCTTGGCGGCGATCTGGGCCGGGGTGTGGCGGTCGAGGGCCATCACCGCGACCCCGAGGTCGACGTCGGCGGCAGCCTCGGCGAAGACGGCCAGGGTCTCCAGGCCGTTGGCTGCCGGATGGTCGTTGGACCACAGCGACTCGTAGCCGAGCTGGGAGCAGCGCTGCGCGAGCGGGCCGGCGACGTCGGGGTCGAGTCCCGCAGCGACCCCGAACCCGCGGGCGCTCACGGCTCTCGCTCCAGCAGGGCCACGCACTCGATGTGCGGCGTCTGCGGGAACATGTCGACCGGCTTCACGCGCCGCAGCCTATAGCCGGCTTCCCCGAGCTGGGCGGCGTTGGGAGCCAGCGTCGTCGGGTTGCAGGAGACGTAGACGATGCGCGGCGCCTCGCACTCGATCAGGCGCCGGACGATCTTCTGCGAGAGGCCGGCGCGGGGCGGGTCGACGAGGACGACGTCGGGCTTTCCGGCTTCCTCGATCAGCGGGCGGATCCCGGTGCGCGCGTTGGCGGCGATGAAGCGGGCGTTGGCGATCCCGTTGATCTCCGCGTTGCGGGCAGCGTCGGCGATCGCCTCGGGCACGATCTCGAGGCCCCACACTTCGCCCGCCCGTCCCGCCAGGCTCAGCCCCATGGTGCCGATTCCGCAGTAGAGGTCGAACACCCGCTCCTTCCCGCGGAGCCCCGCGTACTCGCCGGCGATCGCGTAGAGGCGCTCGGCCATCTCGGTGTTGGTCTGAAAGAAGGCGAAGGGGGAGATCTCCAGCCGCAGGCCGCAGACCTCCTCGTTGAGCCTCTCGGTGCCGAGGACGCCGGTCGGCCCCTCGGTGCCGCCCGAGGGGCCCTCGATCGCGGTGTGAAGGTCGACGGGCGGGCGCTCGATCTGAGCCGCCGAGGTCACGAGCCGGGTCTGCAGCTCGCCGGTTCTGCGGCCCTCGCGGACGATCAGGTTGCGCAGCACACCAGCCTGCGCCCGCCGGTCGTAGGAGTCAAGCCCCGCCGCCCGGGCCCAGTCGCGAACCCGATTGCGGGCCTCGTTGCCGGCCTCGGAGGCGAGCTGGCAGTCGTCGACCCCGACCACGGTGTCCCAGCGACCGCGAGCGTGAAATCCCAGCGAGACCTCGCCGTCGTGCTCGCCGAAGCTGTACTCGAGCTTGTTGCGGTACCGCCAGCCCTCGAGCGCGGGCTCGATCGGCTCCAGCTCATAGCCCTCGAGGCCGCCGATCCGCCGCAGTGCCTCGTCGACCTGGGAGGCCTTGGTCTGGAGCTGGCTCTCATAGTCGAGGCCCTGCCAGGGCGCGCCGGGACAGGGCTCGCCCTCGTGGATGCAGCGGTCGGGGAGCCGGTCGCTGCTTGGTCGAAGCAGCTCGACCGTCCGCGCCTCGGCGAAGGCGCGCTTGGCCTTCGTCACCTCGGCCCGCACCCGGTCGCCGGGGAGCGCGCCGGAGACGAAGACGACGAAGCCGTTCTGGCGCGCGATCCCTCGCCCGCCATATGCGAGTGACTCGACGTCGAGGGTCAGCATCTCGTTGCGCTTCGGCTTCGTTGCGGTTGTGGCGGAGTCGCTCACCTCCCTATCGTTGCGCAGTCATGGGTTTCGACCTCGAGAGCTATTCGCGGCGGGCGGAGGAGTTCGTCTCCGAGCTTGACCGCGAGTACCACCTGCACTTCTCCGGGCAGCAGGCCTCCTACCGGGTGCAGGAGGTCTACGACCGCCACCGGGAGCTGTTCGATCGCGGTGCCATCGACTCGCTGCGCGAGGTGTCCCGGGGCGAGGATGGGGACCTGGCGCGGCGGGCGTCGCTGCTGCTGGAGCTGGCCGTCGGAGGCCATCTGGGGCTCGCCTGCGCCGCCGAGGCGGAGGAGGTGGCGCGCCTGGAGGCCGGATTGGAGCTGGGAGCCAACGGCGAGGCGATTCCCTACCGGCGGATAGCCGCCGAGCAGGCGAACGAGCCCGACCGCGATCGGCGCTCCGCGCTGCAGGAGGCTCGCCTGGAGCTGCTCGTCGAGCAGATCAACCCACTCCACCTGCAGGCTCTTGAGCGCACCCACGCCCTGATCGGGGAGCTGGGCTGGTCGAGCTACGCGGAGGCCTGCGCCGAGCTGCGGGGGATCGACCTCGAGGCCCTGGCCCGGCAGGCGCGCGGCCTCATCGAAGCGACCGACTCCGTCTATGAGGCGGTGATGGACCCGGAGCTGGAGCGGGTCGTCGGGATGCCGCTCGCGCAGGTTCGCCGCTTCGACCTCGGTCGCTTCTTCCGCGCTCCCGACCTCGACCAGAGCTTTCCACCGGCCGACCTGGTCGACTCGTTCTCGCGCACGATGGCCGGCCTAGGCCTCGACCTGGAAGCGCAGCCGAACGTGCTGCTCGACACCGAAGAGCGGCCGTCGAAGACGGCGCGCGCCTACTGCGCCCCGGTTCGCGTGCCGCAGGAGGTCTACCTGGTGGTGCCGCGGGTGGGCGGGCGCGAGGACTACGCGGCGCTCTTTCACGAGGGTGGACACGCCGAGCACTACGGCAACGTCGACGCTGAGCTGCCGCCGGAGTTCCGGTTTCTCGGCGACAACTCGGTCACCGAGTCCTACGCCTTCCTGCTCGAGCACGTGATCGAGCAGCCGGCTTGGCTGAACGGCGTGCTCGGCGCGGCGGACGGGGAGCGGGTGGTCGGCCATGCGCGGGCGGTGAAGCTCTTCTTCCTGCGCCGTTATGCGGCCAAGATCGCCTACGAGCTGGAGCTGCATGGGCCCGGCGCCGACCTGAGCGCGATGCCGGATCGCTACTCGCAGCTGCTCGGCGACGCGACCCGGGTCCCGTGGACGCCACAGACCTGGATCGAGGACGTCGACAGCGGCTTCTATGTCGCCTGCTATCTGCGCGCCTGGGCGCTTGAGGCGAGGTGGCGGGCGGCGCTGCGGGAACGCTTCGGCGAGACCTGGTTCTCAGAGCCGGCGGCCGGGGAGTGGCTGATCGGTCTGTGGAGCCGCGGCCAGCGCGAGCGCGCCGATGAGCTCGCCGCCGAGGTTCTTGACCAGCAGCTTGACCTCACGGAGCTGGCCGCCGAGTTCGCCTAGCGCCCGCCTTACTTCAGTCGCCTGTCGATGTCCTTCAGCAGGCCCTTGCGGGCCTGGTTGTTGTTCTCGTGGGTGCGCACCTTGCGCAGCTCGGCGGCGCTCAGGTCGCCGAGCCGCGACTTGACCTGCGCCGAGGTGAGCTGGTCATAGGCGGTGATGGGGAAGCCGCCCGGCAGCCTGCCGCGACGGCGCAGGCGGTCGGCCTCGGCCAGTGGGCGGTCGGCGGCGTCGCGAGCGACCCGAGTGGCGCGGCCGGCGGCGCGGCGCGCCGCCGTGGTCGCCTGCCTGCGGGCCGGCTCTGAGCGCCCGCGCAGCTCCTTGCGCGCTTGCTCGGCCAACTTCTCGAGGTCCTTGACCATGCTCGAGGTTTGGCGGCGGCCGCGGTCGACCAGGTCGGAGAGCATCTTCTCGGCGTCGCGGCGTTGCATGCGGCCGCGCTTTACGGCGTCGTCCAGCGATTCCTGGAGGCGGTCGCGGCTGATCGTCAGGCTCTGCTCGAGGCTGTCTCGAAAGCTCTCGATGCTCTTGTCGAGACCGGTGGTGGCGCTGCTGCGCGACGAGGTGGCACGCGAGGAACTGGACCGCGAAGAGCCGGCGCGGGTGCCGCTGCTGCGCGTACCGGTGCTGCGCTTGGCGCCCGACTTGCGGGCCGTGCTGCGCTTGCTCGTGCTGCGAGCGCCTGTGGTCTTCTTGGCGCTGCTCCGCTTTGCCGCCATTGCGAGTCTCCTTCCGAAAGCTGTCGGCGCCACTATCTCACTCCCGGCGCTTCGAGGCGAAGGGGGAAGGATGGAGCAAGCTCGTGAACCGATTCAGGCTGGAGCGGAACCAGCCGCGTCAGGTCCAATCCGGTACTCGGCGGCGACCGGCGCGTGGTCGGAGAGGCGGATGCGGCGTCCCGCCTCCTTGCGCCAGAGACCGAGCGGCCCACTGAAGTCCGGGTCGCGCTCGACCTCAACCGGCGGCAGTGGAGCCGGCGGCCTCGACGATCTCGACCCCGCGTACCAGCAGGTGGTCGATGGCTTTCGAGGCTGTCGGAGGGACAAGGCCGTTGCGCTCGCGCAGCTGCTCGAAGACGTCGGGCTGCAGCGCTGGACGCAGGTTGAGGTCGCCGCCGAACATGAGCGGAGCACCGCCGGCCCACTCGACCGCGGTGTCGGCGGCGCGCAGCACCTCCGGCCCGGCGATGTGAGGGCGGTCGTTGGTCGCGTGCAGGTTGCCGACGCAGAGGCCTGCGGCAAGGCGGGTGAAGGCCATTGTCCGCCGCTCCGGCCGGCCCTCGTGAATCACAAGCTCGCGGCGTTCCGCGATCGCGGGCTCGTTGTCGCCCAGCAGTGCGCCCCGGACCAGCGTGAGGTTGGAACCGCCCTCGCTGGAGGCGATCAGATCGGGGTTGAAGTCGGCGAAGAGGCGCTGCAGGCGGGGAACCCAGTTGCGTGACGTGAGCGCCAAGTGGGCTTCGGCGCCGAGCGCCTCGGTCAGCGCCGGGGCCCAGCGCGGGGGGCTCTCCTGCAGCAGCGCAACGTCCCAGCGCAGGCTCGAAAGGGCCGTCGCGAAGTCTGCGAAGAGGCTGCGGTTGACCTGCGCGTAGTGCTCGCCTCGCTCGGTGATCTTGAGCAGCCGCGAGCGCCAGGTGTGAAGCCCGGGGTCGGGCGCTTTGTCGCGGCCGTGAAAGAGGTTCCAGCTGATGACCTGGATCTGCACCGGCGTAGTATCCGCGTCTTGAAGGGGCATTTTCTGACCGGGGAGGAGCTGGGCCGCGACGAGCTCGCGGAGCTGCTTGACCGCGCCGAGGAGCTGAAGGCGGGGCGCGAGAAGGGGGAGGGGCGTGACTCCCTTTCCGGCCGCAGTGTCGCTCTCCTCTTCGAGCGGCCCTCGACTCGCACCCGGGTCTCCTTTGAGGTCGGGATCGCGGAGCTCGGTGCGACGCCGGTGGTGCTGCGCGGCGATGAGCTTCAGCTCGCGCGCGGGGAGTCGGTCGCCGACACCGCGCGGGTCCTCTCCCGCTACGTGCAGGCGATCGCGATCCGCTCCGGCTCGCACACGATCGTCTCCGAGCTGGCCGAGTTCGCCGAGGTCCCGGTGATCAACGCCCTCACGCCTTCGCACCACCCGTGCCAGGCGCTCGCCGACCTGATGACCCTGCAGGAGCGCTTTGACGGCCTCGAGGGGCTGAAGCTCGCCTACGTCGGCGATGGCAACAACGTCGCGCGCTCGCTGGCGATCCTTGGCGGCCTGGCCGGGGTCGAGGTGCGGATCGCATCGCCGCCCGATCTGGCGCTCGAGGACGGGCACGGGGCGACCCTGACCGAGGACCCCCGGGCCGCGGTCGAGGGCGCCGACGCCGTTTACACCGACGTCTGGGTCAGCATGGGAGACGAGGAGGAGGCGGAGCGACGTGTGGCGGCCCTGACTCCCTACCGGGTCGACGCCGACCTGCTCGCCGGTGCTGCCGAGCGGGCGATCGTCCTGCACTGCCTTCCCGCCCATCCCGGCGAGGAGATCAGCGAGGAAGTTCTCTACGGCGAGCGCTCCGCGGTCTGGGACCAGGCGGAGAATCGCCTGCACGCGCAGAAGGCGCTGCTCGAGCATCTGCTCGCTCAGAGCCGAGCGGCCTAGACTTTCGACCTGCCAAGGCCCCGTCGTCTAGTGGTCAAGACTCCGGCTTTTCAAGCCGGCAACGGGAGTTCGATTCTCCCCGGGGCTATCTCGCCGCCACGCTAGCCTCCGCCGCCTGTGTATCCCGACATCAACATCGGCCCGCTGACCCTGCACAGCTTCGGGCTGATGTTCGCCCTCGCCTTCCTCGCCGCGGGGGCGGTCGTCGGGCGGCGCCTGAAAGAGCTCGGCAAGCCGATCGACTGGGCCTACGAGATCATCTTCGCCGGCGCTGGTCGGCGGCATTGTTGGCGCCCGCCTCTATTACATCTTCCAGAACAACGCCTTCGACTCCAGCGAGCTGCTCTCCGGCTCGGGACTGGTCTGGTACGGGGGAGCGATTGGGGGCACGATCGGGGTCCTGCTCTGGGCCTGGTACCGCGACTTCTTCGGCCTCACCCTGCTCGACGTCTGCGCGCCGGCGCTCGCCCTGGGATACGCGATCGGCCGCATCGGCTGCCAACTCTCGGGGGACGGCGATTACGGCGAGCCCTGGGACGGCCCCTGGGCGATGGCCTATCCGGACGGGACCGTCCCGACCCGCCAAGAGGTCCACCCGACCCCCGTCTACGAGACCCTGGCGATGGGCCTCGGGGCGCTGATCCTCTGGAACCTGCGGGCGCGATTCAGAGCCGGGGTCTTATTCGCCATCTACCTCATCTATGCCGGGATGGAGCGCTTCCTGGTCGAGTTCATCCGCCGCAACGATGAGACCGTCGCCGGTCTGACCACCCCGCAGCTCGAGAGCCTCGGGATGGCGCTGGCGGGAGTGCTCTGGATCGTGATCGTCGCGCGCAGAAGCGGCCTGCGGCCGAGCCGCGCAGCGACCTGATCGCTCAGATCGAGCGCACGAGCCCGCCGTCGAGCGGGATCACGGCGCCGGTCAGATAGGCCGCGCGCTCCGAGCAGAGGAACGCGACCAGGTCCCCGTACTCGGCCGGGTTCGCCGAGGCGCCCGGCAGGCACCGTCTTACGGGCGACCTCGTGCGCGGCGTCGAGGGACCCGTCGTCGTCGGCGAGGCGCTCGGTAGCGAACATCCCGGTGGCGACGGTGTTTACCGTGATCCCATCCGGCGCCAGCTCCGCGGCGAGGGTCTTGAAGAAGCCGACAGCGGCGGCGCGGTGGACGTTGGAGAGGCTGAGCTCCGGGATCGGCTGGCGGGTGGAGCTCGAGCCGACGTTGACGATCCGGCCCCAGCGCCCAGCCCGCATCTTCGGCAGCACCGCGCGGATCAGCACCTGCGGCGCCAGCACGAGGGAGGTGTATGCGGCCTGCCACTCCTCGAGGTCGTTGTCGAGCGCAGCACCATGCGGCGGGCCTCCCGGTGTTGGTGACCAGGATCTCGATCGGCCCCAGCTTCTTCTCCACCTCCGCCGGAACTCCGGCGAGATGCTCGAGGTTTCCTGTCTCGGCGCCGAACGGGTGCACCTCGCCTTCGATCTGCGCCGCCGACCTTGATCAGCTCCTCGGTCTTGCGACTCGCAATCGCGACGCGCGCACCCTCGCGAGCAAGAGACGCGGCGATCCCGCGGCCTAGCCCGCGGCTGGCGCCCAGGACAAGCGCCGTGCGGCCGTTGATGCCGAGATCCATGCGATGACCCTAGTTCGGCAGGCGGGGCTAGACTCGGCGCTCCTCCCGGGCGGTTAGCTCAGTTGGGAGAGCGCCTGCCTTACAAGCAGGAGGTCGCTGGTTCGAGCCCGGCACCGCCCATCACAGCGAACCGCTCTACGGAGCGGTCAGCCCAGCGGCTTCGAGGGCTGCCTCCCTGTCCTCGTGGTCATAGATGTAGACGATCTTGCCGTCGCGTACCTTGAACTGTGCATAGAAGCGAACGTCGGCTTCGACCCCACCCGCCGCGCCCCGCGCCGTTATGTGGACCCCGACAACGACGCCCTCGCCGTCCTCGATCACTTCTTCCACATCGAGCCGGTGCTCGTCCCAGGTGTCGAGCCAGGCATTCCTGTTCCACATCGCAGCCTCGACGCCCGTGGTGGGCGTTCGGTTTTCCTCGATCGGGAACCACTCGATTTCCGGATGAAGGGTGTCGCGGAACGCGTCCGTGTCGTTATCGAACGCAGCGGCGAACCTCCGCACCGCTTCGTTGCGCAGCTCTACGTTCTCCTGCGACATCGCCTACTCCCGCAGCCCGGCGGCTTCGAGGGCCTGCTCTTCGCTCTTCGTAAACCGGAAGTCCGGCGACTCGACCATCTCGCACTCGCCAAGCATGCGCGAGGTGCCCTTCGGTCTCGACTCCGCTGCCTCGACCTACTCCGACGGCTCGCACGACGACCACCACTCGCCTCGCTCGTCCATCGTTCCGCCACCCACTCGATGCTCTCGAACGCACCGCCCAACTCCCCAGCAGCGAGACCCACGCCTTCATGGCCGCGGAATGTCCCAGCGGTATCGAGGACACTCGCCATTTGGCGAATTTCCACCGCCGGTCGAACAGGTCCACGGCGAGAAATCGCCCTTGTTGCGGTTCCAGCGTTCGTAGATGCTGCGAATGACCTCGACGTTCTCCTCCGACATCGCCTACTCCGAAACCCCGGCGGCTTCGAGGCCTTGTCCCTGTCGCCGAAGTCGGTGAAGTGGGTGATCCGCCCGTCTCTGAACCTGGCCACGACTGTGAAGGGCAGCTCGGTTTCGGCTCCGCTCTCCGTTCCGGTCGCGTGGATTCCAGCCCAGACCGAGCACGCTGTCGCCAAGATCACGGACGTCCGGGCAGTCGATCTGCCAGGTCTGGAATGCTCGGCGATGTCCGGGAGAGAAGTCCCTTCACCCCGTCGAGCCCCGCATAGTCGCCTTGCAGCGCCGCGAGCCGGTGCGAGAACCGGATTTCAGGATCGAACATGTGCAAGGGCGCCGGGGATGTCCCGTCGGTCAAAGGCCTCGATCGCCAGCTCGAATCGCTCCATGTTCTCCTCCGACATCGCCCGCGCAGTATCTCGCCTGCCCTCAGGCCGCGCTAGGCCTTAGCCGCGGCCACGGCCGCGGTGCCCTATCGGGTACCAGGCCGCTTCTGGTACCCATATCCACAGGCATCCGCCCGCATCCAACCGCATCCGCGCGGGTGGAATCGGCGTGCGCTTCGAGGCGAAGATGGCTTGCCAGAGCCGTAAACGGCCTATCGAAGCGCACGGTGCGCAACCGCCTTACAAGCAGGAGGTCGCTGTGTTCGAGCCCGGCACCGCCCATCACAGGGAACCGTTCTACGGGCCGGTTAGCTCGTTTTCCCGCGACGTCGCCTACTCCGACAGCCCGGGGCTTCGAAGGCCTCGCTGGTCTCCTGATAGGCGAACGCGGGCGATCCGTCCGCCGCGAAGCTCGAATACCAGGGCGCTGTGGGCGGTTGTTTGGATGCCGCCGCGCCCACGGAACTGGGTTGAGTTGGGAACGATGACTGAATCTTTGGAATCTACGAAGCGTTCAGGGTCGATTTTCACCTCGGGGTGGTTCAACGCCCCCATCACTTCGAAGTCCTGTTGGTTATAGGCGGCGATCGCTCGCCGCACGACCTCGACGTTCTCTTGCGACATCGCCTACTCCGGCAGCCCGGCGGCTTCGCGGGCTTCATCCACACGAGGTACCACTCGTAACGCTGCACCTTGCCGTTGGCCAGCGTCACCACGGAGCCGAAGGTCTGGGGGCCGAAAGCCGCCTCGCTCCCCCGGCCGACACCCGAAAACGCTCCCGTGACGAGGACGCGTTCCTCAAGGTCAACCATCTCGCTGATGTTGAAGCTGAGGTCGGCGAACGAATCTCGAAGTGCGGTGAGCGCCGTTCGCAGTCCATTCAGCCCCCGTCGTATACCGGGCTCCATCGCGTAATCAGGGTTGACCCACTCCGCGTCTGGGCGCGCGAGCCGAAGGGCGGCGTCGATGTCGCCTCTAGCCACCGCGTCGAACAGCTCCCGCACGACCTCCATGTTCTCCTGCGACATCGCCTACTCCCGCAGCCCGGCGGCATCGAGGGCGTCGGCCTCGGTCGAACAGTTGCGCCACCAGACGCACTTGCCGTCTCGCCACTTCAGCGCTTCCCAGAACGAATCGATGAGCGGCGTCGCGCTACCAGCTACATGCCCTCTACCCCGGATATGGGCGAGCGTCATGTCTCCAAGGTCGCGCACTTCCTCGATCTCAATGGCGTAGTCGGGAAAGGCACCGAGAAAGGCACCCCACCATCGACGCAATCCCTCGTGACCGTGGTAGGTGCCCTCCATCGCCACCAGGCGCGACTCAACCTCCACCTCGACATCAATCAGGGCCACAAAAAGGTCCCAGTCCCGCTGGTTGAAGGCTTCGACCGATCGGTGATACAGCTCGACGTTCTCCTGCGACATCGCCCGCGCAGTATCTCGCCTGCCCGAGGAAAGCCGTAACCGTGCGCGGGATCGCAGCGCTCTTCGGGGT
This sequence comes from uncultured Solirubrobacterales bacterium, assembly GCA_963724905.1. Lineage (GTDB taxonomy): Bacteria > Actinomycetota > Thermoleophilia > Solirubrobacterales > 70-9 > Mayfieldus. The sequence goes on along the minus strand of CAVRWD010000003.1, from coordinate 390,950 downwards.
ATGGCCTGGATTAGCCAGGGAGACGCGGGCTCGGCAGCCCGCACCATTGGAGGAGGAGTGATGAAGATCGAATCGCTTGCGAACCCGCGCATCCGTGGACCTCGAGTGCTGGGCGTGTTCGTCGGCCTCGCGGCTGCTGCTCGGACTGGTTCTGATCAGCTCGCCGGGTGGGGCCTCGGCGGCCCCCGGCGATGCCGATCTGGCTTTGACCAAGAGCGACAGCCCCGACCCGGTCGCGTCGGGAGGCAGGCTGACCTACACGATCGTGGTGCAGAATCTGGGGCCGCTGGCCGCTACCGGTGTCGTCGTCACCGATCCGCTGACCGCATCGGAAGTCGACTTCGTCTCGGCAACGACAACGGTCGGAACCTGCCAGCACCAGGCAAAGACCGTGACCTGCTCGCTCGGCACGCTGGCTGCCTCGAGCAGCGCCACGGTGACAATCGTGGTTGAGCCGAAGAAGAGCGGGCACTCTCTCCAACACCGCCGCGGTCGCCAGCCCGGATGACAACACGCCGGCCAACAACCAGGACACCGAGACCACCGTGGTGACCCAGAGCGGCCAGGGGCGGCGGCAACCAGGCGAGCTGCGCGAGCCCGACGATTGCCGGCACGGCCGGCAACGATGTGCTCGTGGGCACCGACAAAGCCGATGTGATCACTGCCCTTGGAGGCAACGACCGAGTATTCGCCGGGGACGGCAAGGATCTGGTCTGCGCGGGGAGTGGAGCGGACTTCGTCAGCGGCGGCGGGAAGGCTGATGCCGCGATCGGAGCCACTGGGCCCGACAAGCTGGTCGGCAACGGCGGCGACGACGTGCTCAGGGGTAACCGGGGCCGGGATCGCCTGCGAGGCCGAAGCGGCGCCGACCTCCTCAACGGCGGACGCAACAGGGACAGCTGCAGGGGCGGCGCGGGTGCCGACACCCTGAGGCGCTGTCCGTAGCGCCCGGTCAACAACGCAAAGACGTCAGTAGAGACCAGCGGCCTCCTCCGGGGGGCCGCTGGTGCGTGTCTAGGTGCCGTTCCCTCCGATCAACCCTTGGGGCTCTCGGCGGGCTTGGCCGCCTTCCCGCCCTGGCCGTTTGACGATCCCTTGCCCGAGGGCCCGCCATTGCCCTGGCCGCCGTTGCCCGAGCTTACGCTCGGCTCTGGACTCTGCGGGGCCGGCGTCGGCTTTGCCTTTCCAATCGCCTTTCCGCCTTCACCCTTCTTGATCTGCCCGGGTGGCGCCACCTGGCCCGGCGCGAGGTCGCGCTTTCCGAGGGCGCGCCCCTGGCCCTGCGTACCATTGGCCCGGCCGCCGTCTCTCGCGGGGTTGGCCTGCTCGGTTCCGCGCCCTCGCTTCTCAGCGCTGACGCCCAGACCTTTCTCCTCCTCCGCCTTCGGACCAGGCGCTGCAGGCGGAATGCCACCCCCACCGGCACCACTTTCATCGCTCCCCGTGCCGCGGGATCGCTCCGGCCCCCGGCCGTTTTCGGCAGGTTGGTTGGGAAGGTCAACGCCGACGGCCTTGAAGGCGTCGCGTGCCGGCTCAGGCACACTGACGCCGGCGACTGCGAGGCCGGCAAACACCAGCGGCACGAGGGCGAGAGCCGCGGTAACCCTGGCGATAGCAGCGAAGCGAGGAGCCTGAAGTCGGAATCGCCGGGCCCGGGGAAGGACCGGGGTCGGAGCCGTTTGAATTTCGCCTTGCGGGCTCGCCATGCGTGCCGTCTCGGCGAGCCGCCGGGCCAGCTCAGATGCGCCGTCGGGGCGGGCCGGAAGCGTCTGCCTCAGCGCTTGCGTGAACTCGGCCACCTCGGCGAATTCGCTTCCTTGCGCAAACCGCCCCCGCAGGAGCTGCTCGATGTCTCCATCTGTGAGCCTGCCAAGCATCTCTTCCTCGAAAGCGTCGTGCCCGTTCACAGGGTTACTCCCTTCTTCTCCAGCTCCCGCCTCAACGTCGCGAGGCCACGTCGCTGAAGCTGCTTCACGGCGCCCGGGCTCTTGCCGACCGCCGCCGCCGTGTCGTCGACGCTGAGGTCGCCGAGGATGCGGAGCAGAAGCACCGCTCGCTGGTCGGGCGAGAGGATGCCGAGCACGCGCTGGACCTCTCGCGGCGCCGATTCGCGCCATCGCCTCCTCCGCGGCATCTGTGAGCGGCTCGGTGGCCGGCTCCGGGGGTTCGGCAACGAGCTTCACCGGCCGCCGACCGCTTCGGCGGCGGGCGTCGATCAAGCGGTGGTGGGCGATCGTGAAGACCCACGCCTTGAACTGCCGCTGGTCGCCCTCGAACCTGGCGACATCGCGGGCGACTTCGAGAAACACCTCACCCAGGATGTCCTCCGGCTCTGGGGCCGCGCTGCCCCGCAGATAACCGAGCACGGCGGGCGAGAGGTCGCGGTAGATCTGCGCCCAGGCCGCCTCATCGCCCAGCCTCGCGGATTCGAGCAGGGCATGGAATTGCTCCGGAGCCATCCCGCAGCCGAAGTTAGCGAAAGAAGCACGGCCGCTGGACGTTCGAACGAATTTCCTTGTGCCCGTAACCCGAACAGCGCATTTGTCGCTGAACCACATTGAACGCAGGCCCGTTTGGGCATCTGAAGCTAGGCAAGGAGGGTCGATGAGAAGGCACAAACTCGGAGCGGTTCTCGCCGTTGTGCTCGGCGGGGTCCTCGTGTTCGCCGCTGTTTCGGTCGCGGCGACCGTCAGGGGCACCCAGGGCGACGACACCCTGACCGGAACCGAGGGTCCGGACACGATCATCGCCAAGAAGGGCGATGACCAGGTCGACAGTCTCGGCGACGCGGACCGGGTCCATGGCGGCCGCGGCATGGACGACATCGACGGTGGGGATGGCGACGATTCGCTACGCGGCAAGGGCGATAGCGACGACTTGGCCGGTGACGACGGCAACGACTTCCTGAACGGAGGCAAGGACACCGACACGGTGGACGCGGGCGCCGGTGACGACACCGTCAGGAGTCGCGGCGATGGAATTGCGGCCGACACGATCGCTTGCGGTGACGGCAACGACACCGTGTTCGCAGACAAGGCCGATGTCGTGGCCGAAGACTGCGAGACGGTCGAGCGAACCGGCCCGAAGAACGGCACCGGGAACGGGAATGGCCCGAAGAACGGGAATGAGAAGGGCCCGAAGGTGAAGGGCCCACACGCACCTCAGTCCTAACCCTGCCCGGTGTGGGCGCGGAACGGGGCCCTCCACCCGGGCCCCGTTTCGCATGTTCGCTTGCTCGCCCCGCTCCCGGTTCAGACCCTCCCGACTCGGTGATCAGGCAGGGGCTTGCCGGCCGGCCAGCGGCCTTGCCGAGACTGCAACGAGGGTCAGCGCGCAGACGATCGCGAGTAGGGCGTAGGGAACCGCGTCGGCGGTCGCGTCGGCGAGAGCCCCGCCGGCCCCGCTTCCCACGAGCTGGCCGGCGCCCCAGGAGATGTTGGCGATCGAGAAGGCGAGCGCCTGGTCGAGGCCGACTGACTCCGAGGCGTCGGAGAGCATCGCCATCGCCGGGGCCCAGATCGCTGCGAGGGCCGCGAAGGCGAGCAGCAGCGCGACGGCGAGCAGGACGACGCTTTCCGGAAGCGGCAGCAGCGCTGCCATCAGGACGGCCCCCACGAGGCCGGCACGAATCGGCGTCATGCGGCCGCGGCGATCGGAGATGCGCCCGGCGAGCGGGTTGAGCGCGGCATCGCCAATCGCGGCGACCAGGAAAGCGGCTCCGATCGCCGCGCCGCTTGCTCCCAGGTCGTCCATCTGCAGCGGAACCAGCACCTCCACCACCCCGGCGTAGAGCGCCGGCAGTGAGAAGAGCCAGAAGCCGGCCAGGACCACCGGGCGGCGCAGCGCCGCCCCGAGCGCCGGAAGGCCGCGGCTCGGCTGCCGAGGCACACCGGGCACGGTCCAGGTCCAGCAGGCCAGCCCGGCGGCCAGCGCCGCGACGGAGCTGAAGACGAGCTCGTCTCCGACCACGGTCGCGGCCCCGCCCAGCACCGGTCCCAGCAGCACGCCGATCGCCGCGGCAGAGAACGCCGAGCCGATCATCTCCCCGCGCCGCTCCGGGGAGGTGGCGGAAACCAGCCAAGCCATCCCTGCCGTCCACATGAATGCCCCACCCACCCCCTGCACGAAGCGGGCGGCGTCGAGGAGCAGGATGTGGTTGGCGAAGGCGAAGGCGAGGCTCGAGATGCCCACCAGGGTCAAGCCGGCCAGCAGCGTCGGCTTCACGCCCCATCGAGCGGCCAGCCATCCCCCGGGCAAAGAGCCGGCAAGGGTGCCGATCGGGTAGGCGGCGGTGAGCACAGCGGCGCCGGTCTTGGAGAGTTCGAGCTGCTCGGAGTAGTGCGGCAGCAGCGGCGCAATCGCCGAGAAGAACATCGTGTCCACGAGCACCACCGCGGCGACGAGGAGAAAGAGCCGGCGCATGGGATGACTCTACGGGGTAGGCGCCGGCCGCTGACCCTGAGTCAGCAAGCTACTGACTAGTGAAAGAGTGTTGACATTCTCTGTTGACTGAGAGTGCAATAGGGCATAGCGTCTGCGCCTGATCTGCTTCGGCAGATGAGCTAGTTCAGGGGAACAGGTCGCCGGTCCGCGTCCCAGTGAGCGCGGGCCGGCGGCCACTTTTTTCTTGCGCCGGTGAACCTGAGCCGGCGCTTAGCCGGCGAGGCGGCGAACTCGGGCCAGCTCCGGCTCGACGCCGGGGGCCCGCCGCTCCTCGCCGAACATTCGCTCCATCCAGTCCGGCAGCCACCAGATCCTGTCGCCGGCGAGGCGCATGGTGGCCGGCAGCAGGATCAGGCGGATCACCGTGGCGTCGAGCAGCACCGCGACCGTTAGGCCGATGCCGAGCTCCCGCATGCTGACGATCGGGGCCAGGGCAAAGGCGATGAAGACCCCGGTCATGATCAGCGCGGCCCCGGTGATCACGCCGGCGGTGTGGCGCAGCCCGTACTCGATCGCCTTGTCGGTGTCGCCGGTCTGCACGTAGCCCTCGCGCATCCGCGCCAGGAGGAAGACCTCGTAGTCGATCGAGAGCGCGAAGACGAGCGCGAAGATCGAAGTTCGCATGATGTCGTCGATGAACCCCGGGCCTCCCAGCAGCGGGTCTCCCTGGAAGAGAAGGGTGAGCACTCCGAGCGCCGCGCCCACGGTGAGAACGTTGAGAAGGACCGCGATCAGCGGCAGCAGCAGGGAGCGCAGCAGCGGGATCAGGACCAGGAAGGTGATCAGGCACAGCGCCGCAATCAGAAGCGGGAAGCTCGCCGCCAATGCGGTGTCGAAGTCCTGGAGCGCCGGCGCCGGGCCTCCGACCAGCACGGTGGCGCCGGTTCCGGCGGCGAGCTTGTCGGCCTTGTTCTCGAGCTCGGAGCGGAGCGGGTTGTCGGGCCGGTCGGCCGCCCCTTCCTGGATCACGAGGATCCGCGCCGCGGTGCCGCCGTTGTCGATGTTGACCGTCTGCGAAGCGGCGGAGCGGCTGGTGGAGCCGGCGGTCTCGATCGCGGCCAAGGTGGCGAACCCGGATCCGAGCACCCTGCCGAGCCTCTCGCTGTCCCCGAGCCCCTTCGCCGCCTGCTCGGTCCGCGCCTCGAAGGTGGCCGCGCCGCGCTCCAGCCGCTGGACGCCGTTGACGAGGTCGGCGGTTCGCTGCTCGCCGTTGACGAGGCCGTCGGAGAGCTCGCGGGCACCGCTCTGAAGACGGCTCACACCGGTGGCCAGGTCGCCGGCGCCGGAGTCAAGGCGCGCAAGCCCCGCCCCCAGGTCAGCGGCGCCGCTCGCCGCCCGCTCGCCGCCCTGCCTGAGTTGCGCGGCCCCGTCGCTGATCCGGGCAAGGCCACCGCGCAACTCGTTGGTGCCGTCGACCAGCCGCTCGGTCCGGTTCAGGAGCCGCAGCGTGTTCTTGCGGATCAGGGTGACCGCGTCCACGCCATCAGCAGCCCGGGTGCTGGCCGCCTCCAGCTCGGCGTCGAGACCGTCATAGCCTTCGAATACGGCCTGGCCGGTCAGCGTGTCGGTGCCCGTGAGCGCCGCCGCCGCGCGATCGACCGCCTGGTAGACGCGGAAGTACTGCGGGTCGGTTTGGCCGGTGGTCATCGCATCGAGGCCAGCGATCGCGTCGGCGAGCTCATCGTTGGCGATCTGGACCGGCTCGCGCAGGTCGCTCAGCCCCTGAACGGCGTCCTGCAGCCGGTCGCGCAGGCGCTCCAGGCCGGGCAGGCCGCGGGCAGCCCGGCGGCGGATCTTGCGCACGCCGGCGCGAATCTGCCCGGCGCCGTTGCGGGCCTCGGTGGCACCGCGGGCCAGGCTCGCCAGCCCCGGCGAGCTGCGGTTCAAGCCCGTCTCCAGCAGCGCCGCTCCCTGCTGGGAGGTCGCGAGGCCGGCCTGGATCTGCAGCGCTCCCGCCTGGGCGCTGTCGCCGCCGCCGGCGAGCCTCGCTGCGCCGGCCGACGCCGTCTCCAGGCCCGCCTGCAGCTGCGCGGATCCCCCCGATGCTCTATTCAGGCCATCGCTGAGACGCCCGATCGCCTTTTGGCTGCGGGCCAGCCGCTCCTTGCCCTTGGTCAGCTGCTCGGAGGCCTTGCGAAGCGGAGCCGTCTGCTCGGCGATCGCCCCCGGCCCGAAGACGGCCTTCACGTTGTCGCTTCGCGCCAGCGAGTCCTGGAAGTCCTGGATCTGAGTCAGGTTCTTCTTGCTGGTGATCGCTCCGCTGTCGGTTGTCACCACCACTTCGTAGGGGGCACCCCATCCTTCTCCCAGCGTGCTCTTGATCGCGTCGTAGTCCTGCTTCTCCTCTGAGTCGTCGGGAAGGATGCGCGGGTCCGGGGGCCCGGTCTCCATGCCGATCGCCGGCGCCGCGAGGCCGATGCAGAGCAACAGCACCAGCCCTCCCGCGATCGCCGGGCGCCGCAGCGTGCTCAGAGCGGCGGCGGCGATCCCGGCACGCTCGCCGGAGCCGCGCCCGAAGCGCAGGGCGTTGATCCGCTCGCCGAGCAGCATCAGCACCGCCGGCAGCGCGGTGGTCGCGGTGATCACGCTGAGAATCGCCGCCACCAAGACACCGGTGACGGCCGAGAGCATGATCGCCCCGGGGGAGAAGAGCAGCGCCGTCAGCATCGCCACCACCAGCGCCAGGCCGGCGAAGCGGACCGTGTGCCCGGCGGTCGCGGTCGCCGTCTGGGCCGCGAAGCGCACCTCCTGCCCGGTCGCCAATTCCTCGCGGAACCGCGAGACCAACAGCAACGCGTAGTCGACGCCGAGCGCCAGCCCCATCATCGCCGCGAGGCTGAACGCCACGGAGTCGAGGATGACGAAACGGTTGAGCAGTTCGAGCACTCCGCCGGAGGCGCCGACCGTCGTGAGGCCGAGGCCGAGCGGCACCGCGGCCGCGATCGGGCTGCGGAAGACGAGCAGCAGGATGATGATCAGAAGCGGCGCCGCGATCAGCTCCGCCGTGTGGATCGACTCGACGGTCTCGCTGTGGACCGCGTTGGAGATGTCCGCGTAGCCGGTCATGTGCGGGGTCACCGGCGGGTTGATCTCGTTGTCGATCTGCTCGCGAATCACGGGAACGGTCTCGCGGCTGGCCTTCTCGAAGTCCTCCTGGATTCGAACCAGGAGAAGGGCCTGGTCCTTCTCCGGGCGCAGCGCGTCGCGAAGGCCGGGGGTCCAGGGGCTGGTGACCGAGATGCGCTCGCGGCGATCGAGGCTGCGCGCGAGGCCCTTGCCCTGGCGGTCGAGCGATGACTCGGGGCCCTTGAGCAGGATCAGGACGCCGGAGCTCTCCCCGAAGCGCTGGTCGGCCACCTTTTCAGCCTTGCCGGCATCGGTCTCCGGGATCAGGATGTTGGTCCTGTGCAGCCGGTCGGCGACGCCCATGCCGAGCAGGGCGAGGATGCCGGCGATCGATCCCCAGACGGCCAGCGTGCGGATCGGGTGGGCGATCGCCCAGCGGGTCATCGCCGGGCCTCCGCCCGGGGGTCCGTTTTCAGGGTCGCTCGACTGTCAGGCTTCTGCCCGGCCATCACAACCTCATCGGTTAGTGCCTGCGCAAGCCTGAGAGGCGCAGCGTGCGTGAGCGCGGGATCGTGGCTGAGAGGCCTACCCATTAACGGGAAATCCGCATGCGTGGGGGATGCCAGGGGACCAGGGAACCATCCCTGCGCCCAGCATTATGGTCACACCCCGGGTCGGTGACCGGCGACGGCCCCTTCGCGGTAGCGCTCAGCTCTTGGCCGCAGGACCCTCGGGCGGGTCGCTGGCGAGGTGCGGCACCGGCGCGTCGGCACCGGCGAGGTCCGCGAAGGCGGCATGCTCGGGCAGCGCGGCGGTGCTCAGCTCGTGAGCGTCGAAGATGTCGTCGAGGTCCTCGCGGGTCAGGGTCTCGCGCTCGAGCACGTTGACGGCCAGGTGGTCGAGGCATTGGCGGTTCAGGGCGACCAGCTGGCGGGCGCGGCTGAAGGCCATCTCCGCAAGAGCCTGCGCGTTGAGGTCGACGTCGCGCCGCGTCTGGTCCGAGAGCGCGTAGTCGCCGGTCGGGAGCGCCAGCGGCGTGCCCTCGAGCGGTTCGGTGGCGACCGTCATCCCGAACTCGGTCACCATCCCCTACGCAGATCTTGTGCACGCGGGAGAGGTCGTCGGCCGCGCCTGAGTAGGCCTCGCCGAAGACCTCCTCCTCGGCGGCCCGCCCACCGAGGGCGGTCACGACCTCAGAGAGCAGCTGCTTGCGCGAGTTCAGGTAGCGGTCCTCGCTGGGAGCGTGAGCGACGAAGCCGAGCGCCGGGCCGCGCGGGACGATGCTCATGATCTCCGGCGGGTCAAGGCCGACGAGGCGGCGGCAGAGGGCGTGGCCGGCCTCGTGGTAGGCGACGATCCGGCGTTCGCGCTCGGTCAGGCGCCGGGCCTGCTGCGAGCCGACCGACTGGCGCAGCAACGCCTCGTCGAGATCCTCGCGGGCGATCGCCTTGCGCCCGAGGCGGCCGGCGATGATCGCCGCCTCGTTGAGGGCGTTTGCGAGCTGCGCGCCGGTCAGGCCGGTGGTCTTGCGGGCGACGTCGGTGAGGTCGAGGTCGGAGGCCAGCGGCTTGTTGGCGGCGTGAACGCGGAGGATCGCCTCGCGGCCGTCGCGGTCGGGCGCCGCGACGAGGATCTGGCGATCGAAGCGGCCGGGCCGCAGCAGCGCCGGATCGAGCTTGTCCACGGCGTTGGATGCCGCGATCACGATGACCGTTCCCGGATCGCGCTCGAAGCCGTCGAGCTCGACGAGCAGCTGGTTCAGTGCCTGCTCGCGCTCGCTGGTCCCTCCGTCGCCGCCTCCCGCGCTGCGATGCCCGCCGACGGCGTCGAGCTCGTCGATGAAGATCACCGCCCGGCCCGCCTTTCGCGCCTCCTTGAAGAGGCGCCGGATGCGGGCGGCGCCGCGGCCGACGAACATCTCGACAAAGCTCGAGCCCGAGGCGGCGAAGAAGTCGACTCCGGCCTGCGCCGCGACGGCCCGGGCGAGCATCGTCTTCCCGGTCCCCGGCGGGCCGTAGAGCAGCACGCCGCGCGGCGCCCTCGCCCCGAGCGACTCGAAGCGCTCGGGGTCCTTGAGCCACTCGGTGACGTCGACGAGTTCCTCCTTGGCGGCGTCGACGCCCTGCACCTCCGACCACAGCACCGGCGCCGTCTGGCTGCTCTTGACCGTCTCCGGGCGCGTCGCGCCCAGGGTGCCGCGGTAGATGAGGATGAAGATGCCCAGCAGGCCGGCCATGAAGACGAGCGCGAAGACCGGATACCAGTCGGTGAAGAAGGTCTGAAGGTTCGCCAGAGAGGTCATCGCATCGCCAGTTCGCAGACGATCGAGTCTGGCACAGGGTGAGCGCGATTCCTGCCAGACATCTGGCCATCGATCCCTGCAATCCGGCGTTCAAGCGGCCACTTTCGAGTGGACATCCGGCCAGTTGGCTGTGACTGCCTGCTTCAGGCACCGATCCGGTCGGGGTGGAAGCTCGGTTCCGCACCCACCGCTGGGCAGCGCAGACGGCGCTTGCCTGCATGGCCGCCGCATGCCTGCTCTTCGCCCTGCCGGCGGCAGCCCCGGCCAATAGCCGCGGAGCGCCGCTGGGTGGGTCGGCTCTCGAGCTCCCGGCGCCGCACGGCGCCTTCCCCGACACGATCGTCGGCGGTCGGCGGCTCGGCCGCATGCAGCGCACGGCGGAGCGAACTCAGCCCTACCCGGTGATCGGCGGCCAGCAGGTCGAGATCTCCTCCACCTATTACTCGGATGCCGAGATGCAGGGCGTCGCCAACGTGCTCGGCGGCCTCGTCCACGGGGCGGAGATGAACACCCTGTCGGCCTACCTGGCAACCCCGGATGAGCTCGCCGGCATCTGCGGCGCCAACGCCCTCGCCTGCTACGCCCCGGCGATCGGCTTGATGATCGTCTCCGGGGTCAACGGCAGCTCCTACGGAGTCCCGCGCGACTACACGATCGCCCACGAGTACGGGCACCACATCGCCAACAACCGCGTCAACGCTCCCTGGAGTGCGCTCGAGATGGGGGCAAAGCGCTGGGCAACCTACGAGCGCGTCTGCCAGGGCACCCGCAAGGGGGAGCTGCACCCCGGTGACGAGGACGTGCACTACTGGGACAACCCCGGCGAGGGCTTCGCCGAGGCGACCGCCCACCTCAACTTCCCTGGCGTCAAGGTTCCCTGGGGCTACAACTCGCTGCTACGCCCGAACCAGGTCTCGCTCGCCAAGCTCCAGGCAGACATCGTCTATCCCTGGACCGCTCCTGTCTCGGCGAACTGGAGCGGGAGCCTCTGGCCGCAGCGCGACAACCCGGCACAGCGGCGCTTCTCGACCCCTCTCGACGGCGAGGTGCAGGTGACTCTGAATGGTCCCGAGGGAAGCAACTACGACCTCTACGTGCTGGGCCGCAAGCTGCGACCGAGCAGGCACGAGCGCAAGGCGAGCAAGCGCGCTCAGAGGCGGCTGCGGCGCGGAGGCACCGAAGGGCCCGGCGCAAGGCGCGGGCGAAGGTCCGGCGCCAGAGCGCAGGTACGGCGCAAGGTGATCAGTCGCGCCGCTTCGCCCGGACTCCAGTGAGCAGGTGACGTTGCAGCTCTGCGGCCAGGAGGCGATTCAGGTCGAGGTGCGCCACCGCAGCGGCAGCGGACCGTTCACCGTAAGCGTCACCCGTCCCTAGGCTGCGCAGCGACCGCAGCGGCATCTCCCTCCCCGTGTTGGAACTGTTGTGACCTCAGCCACTCCTCGCCATGCCGGCAGGCAGCCCCGGCGACTGGCCGTGGCGCGCACCACCGCCGCAGCGGTCACGGTTGCTGCACTGCTTGCGATCGCGCCGGCGACGGGCACGGCACAGAGCCAGACGGGCGCCCAGAGCCCTCCCGGCTCCGGCACCGCCAATGCCAGCGCCTTTGACGCTCAGGGAATGTGGATCTGGTACGTCAGCCGCTCCCACGGCGGCAGCATTGGAAGGATCGTCGAGCAGGCCAAGCGTGCGGGGGTCGGCACCGTCTACATCAAGTCGGGCGACGCCGGTGACTACTGGCGCCAGTTCTCGCGCCGGTTGGTCTCCGCCCTACACGCCCGCGGCCTGAGGGTGTGCGGCTGGCAGTTCGTCTACGGCGACGCGCCGTACCAGGAGGCGAACGTCGGTGCCGCCGCGGAGGCGAAGGGGGCCGACTGCCTGATCATCGACGCGGAGGGCCACTACGACGGCAAGTACGCCTCCGCCGACCGCTATATCCGCAAGCTGCGCTCGCAGGTCGGCCCCAACTACCCGCTCTCGCTGGCGAGCTTTCCCTACGTCGACTACCACCCCGGATTTCCATACTCGGTGTTCCTCGGCCCGGAGGGGGCGCAGTTCAACCAGCCGCAGATGTACTGGAAGACGATCGGGACGAGCGTGGGGCGGGTCTACGCGCACACCTACACCTACAACCGCGTCTATGAGCGGCCGATCTACCCGATCGGTCAGACATATGACGAGCCCGGGGCACGGACGATCAAGCAGTTCCGCCGCTATGCGCTCAACTACGGTGCGGGCGGCGTAAGCTGGTGGTCGTGGCAGGAGACGGGTGGGCACGAATGGGGCGTGCTCGCAAAGCGAGTGCGACGGATGCGAGGGGTTCGGCCGAGCCCGGACCTTCCGCTGCTGCGCCGCGGCAGCCGCGGCGACCTCGTGGTCTGGGCGCAGCAGCGCCTGATCGGGGCCGGCCAGGAGCAGCTGCCGGTGACGGGCCTGTTCAAGAGCCAGACCCGCAGCGCGGTGGCGGCCTTCCAGCAGGAGAGGGGGCTCCTGCCCGACGGGGTGATCGGCACCGAGACCTGGCGCCGGCTGCTCGACTTCGCCCCGGTGCGGGTCGCCTGGGGCTCGGAGGTCTACAACCGCCGCTCTCTCTCGCTGGTCGCACGGCCCGGCGGCGCCGACGCGCCGCTCTCGGCCTCGCTGCCGGCACTGCGCAACGAGATCGACCCCGGCCCGCGGCGATGAGGCCCCGGGGAGCTCTGGAGCCGTGCTGGCGGCGATGCTCGCAGCGCTCGCGATCGCCGCTCCCGCCGGTGCGGCGACCCGGATTGAACGTCAGGCCGCAGCCTTCGCGGTGCCGATGCCGGCAGCCCCGCTGGCGCGCGACTTGGTGATCGAATACCCGAGCAGCGCTGCGGCGCGCGCGGCGGCGCGTGCCAATCTCCGCCGTGTGCCGGTCAACGACGGCGCCGGCCGCAGCGTCGAGATCACTCAATCACTGCTTTGCACGGCCAGCTGCGACGACAGCCCCGAAGAGATCGCGAATCTCCTCGGGACGTTCCCCCACGGGGAAGAGATGAACCTTCTGAACGTCTTCATGGTGAAGCCCGAGGAGATGGCGGGCCCGACCGCCTGCTTCAGCGCGAACGCTCTGGCCTGTTACTACCCGTCGCTGAACCGCATGGTCATCAGCGGCGATGACTTCACGATTCCATCCGACAACGCCACCCAGGAGTTCGTGATCGCCCACGAGTACGGGCACCACCTCGCCAACCATCGCACGAACCCGCCCTTCGACACCCCGGCGATCGACTGGGGGCCGAAGCGCTGGGCCACCTACGTGCGCGTCTGCGAGGGGGTGGAGGCGGGCCGATACTTCCCGGGCCGGGCCGGCGCCTACTACTACGCCAATCCCGGCGAGGCGTTCGCCGAGTCCTACGGCTTCACCGTCTTCCCAAGCCTTGGCGTGGTTTGGAACTGGACGCCGTTCCCGAAACCCGACGCCGCCATGTATCCGCGGATCCAGGCCGACGCTCTCGACCCGTGGGTCGGGCCGAAGAGCGAGAAACGGCAAGGACGCTTTCCGAAGCGCAAGCGCCCGAAGCGGAAGGTCAAGAAGCTCGGCACGGCCCTCGACGGCGACATGACCCTGAAGCTCAACGGGCCCGCACGACCCGACTATGCGCTGATCCTCAGGGGCCCCGACGGCAAGGAGCTGGAGCGCTCCGACGGCGTCGGCTCCAAGGAGGCGGTCAGCTACCGGATCTGCGGTGAGGGCAGCTTCAGCGCCACGGTGCGCCGCCACGGGCGCAAGCGCACCCGCTTCTTTCTCAACGGTCAGCTTCCCTAGCAGACCCTGTGATAATCAAGCCTCGGGCTTCGGCATTGCCGGACGCCCGTCAGCCCTCGGGGGCGTAGCTCAGTTTGGTTAGAGCGCCGGCCTGTCACGCCGGAGGCCGCGGGTTCGAGTCCCGTCGCTCCCGTTCAGCGAGAACCTGAGAAGTTGTGTCGATGCAGGATGAGGCGGACCGCGACGCGGACCTTTCCGAGCTTCTGCGCCGGCGGGCGCTGACCGAGGACGACGCGCGACCGGAGGCGGCCCAGAAGCGCCGCGATGGGGGCGGGCGCATGGCCCGGGAGAACATCGCCGACCTGGTCGACCCCGGCACATTCGTCGAGTACGGGCGCTACGCGATCGCCGCGCAGCGCGGCCGGCGCGAGCTCGAGGACCTGATCGCGCGCACGCCCGCGGACGGCATGATCGCGGGGACTGCCGAGGTAGACGGGATGCCGTGCGCCGTGCTCTCCTACGACTACACGGTCCTCGCCGGCACCCAGGGGGCTCTCGGCCATCGCAAGAAGGACCGGCTCTTCGAGCTGATCGAGCGGATGCGCCTGCCCACTGTCTTCTTCGCCGAAGGCGGAGGCGGTCGCCCCGGCGACACCGACTACCCGACCATCTCCGGCCTCGAGGTCCGCGCCTTCGAGCTCTGGGCGGCGCTGTCCGGGGTCGTGCCGCGAATCGCAATCGTCAAGGGGCGCTGCTTCGCCGGCAATGCCGTGATCGCCGGATGCGCGGACCTGATCGTGGCGACCCGAGACGCGTCGATCGGCATGGGCGGCCCGGCGATGATCGCCGGCGGTGGGCTGGGGGAGATCCCTGCCGACGAAGTCGGCCCGGTCGCGATCCAGGAGCCCAACGGCGTCCTCGACCTCGTGGTCGCCGACGAGGCAGAGGCGGTCGCGGCGACGAAGAGGCTGCTCGGCTACTTCCGCGGACCGCAGCCGGGCGGTGTCGAGCCCGACCAGGTGCAGCTGCGCACCCTCGTTCCGCAGCGCGAGCGGCGCGCCTACAAGGTCGGGCCGATCATCGAGGCCCTCTGCGACGAGGACTCGGTCACGTTCCTGCGACCTACCTTCGCCCCCGAGATGTCCACGGCGCTGGCCCGCATCGACGGCAGGCCGATCGGCGTGATCGCCAACAACACCGTCCACGCGGCCGGCGCGATCACAAGCGACGCAGCCGACAAGGCAGCCCGCTTCCTGCAGCTCTGCGATGCCTTCGAGCTGCCGGTGGTCTCGCTCATCGACACCCCCGGCTTCATGGTCGGGACCGACGCCGAGGCCACGGGCCTGGTCCGCCACGCTTCGCGGCTTCTCGTCGCCGGCGCCGCGCTGCGCGTGCCAAAGATCGCGGTGGTCCTGCGCCGCGGCTACGGGCTGGGGGCGCAGGCGATGGCGTTCGGCTCCACGCACGCGCCGATGCTGACGGTCGCCTGGCCCGGCGCCCACCTGGGACCGATGGGCCTCGAAGGGGCGGTGCGGCTGGCGCTGCGAAAGGAGCTCGACGCGATCGCCGACGATGCCGAGCGCGAGCAGCGGGTGCGGGAGCTCACAGCGCAGGCGCAGGACAACGCGCGGGCGCTCAACGTCGCGGAGCTGTTCGAGATCGACGACGTCATCGACCCGGCGGAGACCCGCGGCGTCATAGCCGCCACGCTGCGGGCCGCCGCCCACTCGCCATCGGCTTCCGACCGGCGGCGCTTCGTCGACACCTGGTAGTCAGACTCAGACCGGCTGCGGAGCGGCTTCGGAGCCGACCGCTTCGATCGTGTCTGCCTTGTTGTTCTGGCGCCTGGAGAGGGCGAGGAAGGGGAGCGCCAGCGCCGAGATCCCGGCGCTCATCACGTAGGAGGGTCCATAGCCCCAGACATCGGCGGCGCGCCCGAGCACCGGCTGCGCCCAGACGCCGCCGCTTGAGTCCATCAGCGAGTCGAAAGAGAGGATCGTCGCCCGCTGGCGCGAGGGGATCATCCCGTTCATGTAGGTCTGGCGGATCGGCATCGAAGCGGCGAACAGCAGCGCCCAGACGACCGTCAGCCCGATCACGCCCCAGAAGCTATCCACGATCCCGATCAGGGCGAGCGTCAGCACGCTGGTCGAGGCGATTCCGAGCAGCGCCGAGGTGCGGCGGTGAAACAGCCGCCGGATCCGCGGTGCCGCCAGCCCGCCGAGGATCTGCGCCCCCGCGATGATCGCCGCCGCCAGGCCGGCCACCTGGTAGGCCTGCGGGTCCCCGTAGAGCTCCAGCAGGTAGGGCTGCAGGGCGTAGAAGGCGTAGATGCCGACCCCGCCGGTGAACAGCGACTCGACCATCAGCCACTTGACCGCCGGCACGCGCCAGCCGAAGTCGATCGACGCCGAGGCGATCTTGCGCATCTCGGCCAGCGGCCGCCCGCCGGGCGCCGGGGTGAACCCGACGTCGTGCATGACCTTGAAGGCGAAGGCGAACATCACGATCAGGATCACCCCGCGGAGCACGAAAGGCGCCCCGAGGCTGACCTGCTGGGCGATGAAGCCGCCCGCCACCGAGCCCCCCAGCATCCCCGCCCCGGTGACGATCTGGCCGCGCCCGAAGACCGTCTCCAGCTCGCCGGTAAAGCCGGTCGCACCCAGCGCGTCAACCAGCCACGCCTCGACCGCGCCGGAAAAGAACGTGAACCCGAGCCCGAGCAGCAGCGAGACGATCGCCCAGAGCCAGAACCCCGCCTCGACCTGCCAGAGCAAGACGTAGAGCAGCGTGGACGCCGTGAGGGTCAGGGTCCCGAGCAGATAGGACATCCGGCGCCCCATCGTGTCGGCGACGATCCCGGTCGGCACCTCGAAGAGCACCATCCCGGCGGTGAAGAAGGCGTTGGCGGCGAACGCCTCCAGGTTCGAGAGCCCGGCATCGAGCAGAAAGATCGTGTTGATCCCCCAGATCAGCGATGCAGCCAGGGTGTTGCCCAGCATCAGCTGCAGGTAGGTGCGCTGAATCGACCTTGGGCTGGGAATGCGCCTCGCCTCCTAGGCGATGGGGTCCTTGACCTCGGGCATGTAGTAGTGACCGGATTGTGGCCCTGTATTGATCGGCCGCCGAACCTGGCGCTGCGCAAGCTCACGGATATAGGCGTCGACCAAGGCGCTATTGCCACGCTTTGACCTCGCCGAGTAGCGCATTTGTGTCAGTTGCTCTGAAGTCATCTATTCACCTCTTGGAGATCGAGCGTTGTACGATGTTCGCCGTACATTAGCAGTAGTACGATAGATGTCGTACAACATGGCATCCCCTACCGCGACAGATACCAGCGAAGCGCTCACCCATCCCGGGCGGGATGAGATCGAGCTCGGAGCGGTCCTGCACTCGCTCAGCGACCCGGTCCGGCGCCAGATCGTCTTCGCCCTGGCGAAGGCCGACGGCGAGCCGAGCTGCGGGAGCATCGACGTGCCGGTGACCAAGTCGACCTGCACGCACCACTTCAAGGTCCTGCGCGAGGCCGGCGTGATCCGCCAGCGCCAGGAGGGGACCGCGCGCCTCAACTCGGTGCGCCGCGAGGACCTCGAGGCCCGTTTCCCCGGCCTGCTGGCGACGATACTTAAAGCCGACCGCTAGGCGGTCAGGACCCCGTCGTCGCCGCTTCGGGCTGCGGCTCGGCCTCGCCGCGCTCGCGCAGGGCGCCGCCGCCGCCGGCCGTCGACGGCCACCAGATCTTGTCCCCGAGCAGCTCCACGGCTGCCGGGACCATGATCGTCCGTACGACGAAGGTGTCGAGCAGGATCCCCAGCGCGACCATGAGCCCGAGGTCGAAGGTGTAGGTGACCGGCAGGGTCATCAGCACCGAGAAGGTGCCCGCGAGAATGATCCCGGCGCTGGTGATCACCGGCCCGGTCACCGAGAGCGCCCGCAGCATGCCCTCGCGGGTCCCGTGCTGGCGTGCCTCCTCGCGCACCCGCGCCATGAGGAAGATCGTGTAGTCGATCCCCAGCGCGACCAGGAAGATGAAGGCGAAGGTGAGCAGGGATGCGTCGATGCCGGGGTCGCCGATCACGTGGCGGATGAAGAGCAGCGAGATCCCCATCGTGCAGAGGAAGGAGAGGATCACGCTCGCGATCAGGACCAGGGGCGCGACCAGGGACCAGAGCAGGATCGCGAGGATCGCCGCGATCACCAGCAGCGAGACAGGGACAATCACCTCGAGATCGCTCTTGATCGCTCGGTCGTAGTCGTACTGGATCGCGCTGCCGCCGCCGACCAGACCCTGTACGCCGGGCCCCAGGTTCGCGACGCTGTCGCGGATCGCGGGAATCGCGTCGAAGTTGCTCTGGACGTACGGATCTCCGTCGAGGATCACGTTGATCGACGCGTAGCGGCCGTCCTCCGACTGCAGCCCCGTGGGTGTTGCGCTGGCCACCCCCTCCACGCCCTCGATCCGCTTGACTGCCCGGCCCACGTCGGCGGGGGAAACCGGACCCTCGCTGCTCTCCACGAGGACGGTCGTCGGCGAGAGGCCGCCCGCCGGGAATGCCCGGCTGAGGACCTCGAACCCCTCGACGGTTTCGACGGGCTCCTTGAAGGCGTTCGTGGTGCTGTAGTCGACCTTGTAGGAGAGCAAGCCGAGGGCCCCGGCGGCGAAGGCGACCACGGTGACCGTCAGGGCCGCGACCGGCCGCTCGAGGACCTTGTCGCCGATCCGGCGCCAGAGACCCTGGCGAGGCAGCTCGGGATGCTCGGGGTCGTACTCGACCGGTTGCCGGCGAGGCCAGAACCCGGCCCGCCCGAAGATCGTCAGCAGCGCCGGAAGCAGGGTCAGCCCGGCAACCATCGTCGAGGCGACCCCGATCGCGAACACCGGACCCAGCGACTTGGTGAACCCGGCGTCGGCGAGGGCCAGGACCAGCATCGCCAGAGAAACGGTGAGGCCGCTGGCGAGGATCGTCGGCCCGGTGCGATGCAGGGCGCGGTTCATCGCCTCGTGCTTGTCCTCGATCCGGCGTAACTCCTCGCGGTAGCGGGAGACCAGTAAGAGGCTGTAGTCGGTCCCCACCCCGAACATCAGCACTACCAGGATGAACGTCCCGCTCGAGGAAACGGTGTTGCCGGCGTCGGCGTAGAGATATACGAAGGCGGTGGCGACCATGTAGGAGAGGCCGACGACCAGCAGGGGCGTCAGCGCCACCAGCACCGCCCGGTAGATGAATCCCAGCAGCACCAGCACGAGGATCACGGTCGCGAGCAGCAGCTTGGCGTCGAGGTCCTTGAAGACCTCCTCGGAGTCGGTGATGTACCCGAGGTCGCCGGTGAGAAAAATCCGCATGCCGTCCGCCCGCTCGCCGGTGATGTCGCGCACTGCCTTGCCCCAGTCACCCGCCTTGTCCCAGTCGGTCGGAAGGGTCAGCACGGTCTGCGCGACGGTGCCGTCGTTGGAGACCAGGTCCGCCGGAGCGCCGGGGATGAAAGGCACCGTCGGCGGCTGGGTCAGCCGGATTTGCTTCGATCGATCGATCTCCGCCGCCTGCTCGGCGATCAACCGCTCATCGGCCGGGGTCAGCCCGCCCTGCCGCTCATAGACGAGGAGTCCCACCGACGTCTCGCCGGCGTCGAAGTCGCGGTTGAGGATGTCGACCACTTCCTTGGACTCCGAGCTCTGCGGCAGGAAGGTGGCGGTCTCGTCCTGGGTTGCATCCTGGAGCTTGCCGCCCAGCGGGCTGAGCGCGAAGACCGCGATCACCCACGCGACCAGCACGACCCACTTGCTGCGGCGGCCCGTGACGAAGTTCGCGAATGCCCTCATGGCGGACTAGGGCCGGCCCTCAGCGGTGCTGACCGCGCGAGGCTCGACGTCCAGTCGCGGCAGGATCCGCTCCAGCCACTCCGGAATCCACCAATTGCGGGCGCCGAGCAGCTGCATCACGGCCGGCACGAGGACCATCCGCACGACGGTCGCGTCGAGGAAGATCGCCGTGGCCAGCCCGACCCCGAACAGCTTCAGGAAGGTGTCCGGCGCCGCAAGGAAGGCGAGAAAGACGACGACCATGATCGCCGCCGCCGCCGTGATCACGCGGGCGGTCTTCGCCAGCCCGTCGGCGACAGCGCGGCGCGTGTCCCCGTCCTTGAGGTACTCCTCGCGGATCCGCGAGACCAGGAAGACCTCGTAGTCCATCGAGAGGCCGAAGAGGATCGCGAACATCATCACCGGCAAGAAGGGCGCGATCGGCACCTCCTGATCGATCCCGATCAGCTCGCCGACCGCGCCGCCCTGCGCCACCAGGGTCATCACCCCGAAGGCGGCGCCGACCGAGAGCAGGTTCATCACCCCGGCCTTGAGCGAGATGAACGGCGAGTGGAAGGCGACCAGCAGCAGCAGGAACGAGAGGCCCACCACACCGGCGATGAAGAGCGGCATGCGGTCGAGGATGTACTCACTCTGATCATCGAGTGCCGCGGTCACGCCTCCGACCTTGGCGTCGATCCCGGTGTCGCCAAGCTGCTGTGGGATCAGCTGCTCGCGCAGGCTCGTCACCAGCTCGGTGGTCTCCTCGTCCTGCGGAGAGCCCTCCGGGATCACGGTGAGGATGGCGGCGTCACCCTGGGCGTTGACCTCGGGTGGAGGGACGAAGGCGACGCCCTCCTCGCCGCGTAGGGTCTCGGCGAAGGCGTTGATGTCCGCCTCTGCCCCCGGGTCGGGCAAAGTCGCCCCGATGACGAGCGGGCCGTTAGTGCCGGGCCCGAACCCTTCGGTATTGAGGTCGTATGCCTGGCGGGTCATCGTCTCCGGCGGATCGTTGCCGGCGTCGGGGAAGCCGAGCCTCATGTCGAGCGCCGGAACGGCGAGCGCGAGCAGGAGGGCAGTGGCTGACAGAGCCGCGATCCAGGGGTGGCGCTGGACGCCGTGGCTCCAGCGCCCCGCCAGCGACTGGCTGTCGCCCTCGGTCTTCAGCTGTCTGCCGAGGAAGGGGATCCGCAGCCGGTCGACCCGTGGCCCCAGATATGAGAGCAGCGCGGGCAGAAGGGTGACCGCGGCCAGCATCACGACCAGGACCGCCAGCGAGGCCGAGATCGCGACGCCGTACATGTAGGGAAGGCCGGTCAGCATCAGTCCGAGGACGGCGATCACAACGGTCGCGCCGGCGATGATCACGCTGCGCCCCGCGGTCGTGACTGCTTCGACCACCGCGTCATGGCGGTCCTTGCCCCGATTCATCGCGGCGCGGAACCGGGTCAGGACCAGTAGCGCGTAGTCGATTCCGACCCCGATCCCGATCAACCCGGACACGGCTGTGGTCCAGTCGGGCACGTCGATCACGTTGGCGAGCAGGGCGATCAGGCCGCCCGAGGTAATGCCGAGCCCGATCAGGGCGATCGCAAGCGGCAGGCCGGCGGCGACCACGGAGCCGAAGGCGATCAGCAGAACGATCGCGGCGCCGAGAAAGCCGAGGCCTTCGGGGCTGGTCGTCTCCTGCGCGGCGTAGATTGGATCGCCGCCGAGCTTGATCTCCAGTCCCGCGCCGCTGTTGCCCTCGGCGGCGTCGATCAGCTTCTCGCCGTCCTCCTTGGGCACGTCCCAGCCAGGGACCGTCAGCGGCAGGGTCGTCGCGCCGATCGTGCCCTCCTCGGACACCCGAATCGGGGTGTGCGGGGCGACGTTGTCGACCTGCTCCGCCTCCGCAAAGAAGGCATCCACGCCCCTCTGAGCCGCGGCGCTGTCGGCTCCCCCCTCGTCCTCCCAGACGACGTAGATCTCCTGGCCGGAATAGCCGTCGAAGCGCTCCTCGGTGATATCGCTGGCTGCCTTCGACTCCGAGCCGGGCGTGTCGTAGTCGGCGTTGAACTCCCCCGCGAGGGAAGAGCCGACTCCAATGATCAGGATCGCCGCTGCAATCCAGGCGAGAACCATGCGGCCGCGGCGGCGGTAGGAGAGATCGGCGAGACGGGTTAGAAAGCGGGTCACTCAGAGTCCTTTCTGTGTTGCTGGGGACGAACGTCGCCCAAGGGGAGGAGGGCTTGCATTTTCAACTTAGACCGCGGAACGCTGTGAGACTCATCGCACACGCAGACATGTCGATCCCGGGCCTGAACTCGCGGGCGGCGTGGTGATTGCGACCGAGGGGCTCAGCCGCCCACCGAGTTTTACCGAAACGCGCTACCCGCCGGCGGCGCCGGCGGCAGGGGGGGCGGTGGGGTCATTGCCTTCCTCGCCCGGCTGTTCGCGGGCCAGGTAGTCCTCGACCAGCGGCAAGTTGTCCTTCGAGCGCTCGACCACGTTCAGCAGGTCCGACATCAGGGCGACCTCCTCGACCTGCTCCTTGACGAACCACTGCATGAACTGCTCGGCACGGAAGTCGCTGGTCTCGCGGGCGAGCTTGAACAGGGCGTTGATCTCCTCGCCGACCCGCTGCTCCTGCTCGAGCGACATCCGCACCGGGGAGACCGCGTCGTCGAAGCGCGACTCCTTCCCGCTGATGTCGGGGATGCGGACCTCGGCGTCGATGTCGAGCAGGAACTGGACCATCATCATCGCGTGGTCGCGCTCCTCCATCGCCTGGCGATAGAAGAATGCGGCCAGCCGCGGCAGGGTCTCCGCGTCGTAGTAGACCGCGGCGCCGATGTACTGCATCGAAGCGGAGAACTCGTTCGCGATCTGGTCATTGAGCGCCTTCGCGAAGTCCTTGTCTGCCATTTCAGGTCACCTCCTGGGTCACTGGCGGCACCCTACTGGCCCCATCACCTCGCAGGCGTTTTCGGCGTCCCTTACTCGCCCCAGCGGAAGCCGGTGGGTGAAGGCTGGGGATCCAGCGGGCTGTCCGGCAGGCCGTCTGGAACGCTTGGGTCGTTGTAGCCCGATGGCGCGCAGTCGTTGGAGGTGGCGGGGTGAAAGAGGGAGGCGAGGTACTGGATCTGGCCGCGGCCGACCCCCTGCTCGCCCTGGCCGCCGCTGTAGATCGCGATCCCCTCGCGCTCGCAGTGCTCATAGATGGAGAGCAGCTCCTGCAGCGAGCCGAAGCGCGAAGGCTTGGAGTTGATCGCCTTCGGCTTTCGCTCCAGGGACCTGATGTCGTCGAGCGAGTGCAGGGGCGCGTCCCAGGTGATCCGGTCGGCATGGGGCTCGAGCACGTCGCGGGTCTCGTCGTTTAGGTCCGGGTCCTCGATCCAGGCGTCCGGGAAGGCCTCGGCGCAGCGCCGGTACAGCTCCGGGTCGGTGTCGACGTCGACCGGCGTTCCCTTGTAGTGCCCCTTGAGGTCGAGGACGTCGACGCCGGCGATCTCCTTCAGCTCCGCGATCAGGTCGTCGTCCCAGTCGTTCTCGGGGTCGAGCTTGAAGCGCAGGCCCGGGGTGCTTGGCGAGGCGCTTGGTGACCGGCTCGGTACTGGAAACGCTGTCCTCGTCGAAGGTCGAGAGCCGGGTCGAGCAGACGAAATTCACCGGCTGCGGGTCGATCCCCAACGCCTCGTGCAGCGGCACCCCGCTCTGGCGCAGCGCCAGGTCGAGTGCCGCCGACTCATAGGACCAGCGGCGGTAGTGGCGGGAGAAGTCTCGGACCGGCGGCGAGCCCTCGAAGAGATCGAGCTCGCCGACCAGCTCGCAGAGCTCGCCCAGCGTCTTGGCGGAGGAGAAGTCGTGAACGGGTCCGGCGTCCCGCTGGGCGATGTGGTCGAGGTCGTCGTAGGCGACGTCCTCGCCGATTCCCTCCTCGCCGCCGCCCTTGCAGGTGCACGATCGTCGAGGGGCGGGTGAAGTCGCCGTAGGTGTGGTCGTTGTCCTCGAGCTCGTAGGCTTCGATCTCGATCGGCAGCGCGGCGAGGGTCTCGAAGTGGCCCATGCGCCGCACCCTAGCGAGCGTCACTGGCGGGCCGGTCGTGGGAATAGGCTGGCTCAATGAGCAAGGAGAATGTCGAGCTGCTGCGCCGCGCCTATGAGCGCTTCAACACGGTTGGCAGGGTCGAGCCGGATGAGGTCGACCTGGAACTGCTGGTCCCAGAATTCTGGAGCCGCCTTGACCAAGGGCTCGAGTTGCACGAACGCCCCGACCTGGTCGACCGCAAGGTCTATCGCGGCATCGAAGATTCGAAGCAGTTCTGGCGCAAGACCTGGGAGTTGTTTGCCGAGGCCCGCTGGGAGCCGCAGGAGTTCATCGACACCGGCGACGCCGTGATCGTGGTCAGCAGGCTCGTGGGCGTCGGAAGGGGCAGCGATGTTCCGGTGGAGATGGATGAGAGCGTTCTATGGTGGTTCCGCGAAGGGAGGATCGTCCGCATCGAGGGCTTCGGGAGCAGGGCGGAGGCGTTGGCCGCGGCCGGCGTGGATGAAGCGACGACATGAAGTGGCGCCGGGTCAAAAGCCGTGACGTGGTCGATATCCGTGGCGCCGGGAGCGGAGGTGGCCGCCTGCCCGGCGGGGCGGGCCGAGTCGGAGGTGGGCTCGGGGTGGTTGGCCTTCTGGTATTCCTCGCCTTCCAGGTCCTGGGAGGCGGCAGCAGCGGCGGATTCGACGTCACCGAGGTCTTCGGCCCCGCTGTCCAGGCCCCCGGTGCCGAGACCCCGCAGCCGATACCCCCGGCGCAGGACCCGCAGCGCCAGCTCAAAGACTTCTCCGTCTACGTGTTCGAGGACGCTCAACGCACCTGGTCCGGCACCTTCGAGCGGAGCGGCCAGCCCTACGACCGCGCCCAGCTGGTCCTCTATTCCGGATCGGTGCAGACCGGCGGCTGCGGCGGCGCCACCTCCGCCGTCGGCCCGTTCTACTGCCCGGCCGATGGCCGGGTCTACCTGGACCTGAGCTTCTATGAGGACATGCAATCCCAGCTCGGCGCCTCGGGGGATTTCGCCTGGGCCTATGTGATCGCGCACGAGATCGGCCATCACGTGCAGGGCGAGACGGGCACCAGCGACGAGGTCGGCCGCCTCTCCCAAGCAAATCCCCGATGAGGCCAACGAGCTGTCGGTGCGCCAGGAGCTGCAGGCCGATTGCTACGCCGGGCGTCTGGGCGAGCACGGTCTACGCCGAGGGCGATCTCGCAGCGGGGCGACCTCGACGAGGCCTTCACCGCTTCCGAAGCTGTCGGCGACGACCGGCTGCAGAGCCAGGCGTCAGGGCGCGTCGATCCGGACAGCTTCACCCACGGAACCTCGGAGCAGCGCCGGCGCTGGTTCACAAACGGCTATCGCTCCGGCGACCCCGCCGCTTGCGACGCCTTCGCCGCCGACGAGCTCTAGACGCTCGCCCGGGCCAGCCCTAGGCGGACATCGCCCGCGCCGCAAGCTCCGCGTAGGCGCGGATCCCCAGCTCGAGGTCGGCCTCGGAGCTGTCCTCCACGGGCGTGTGGCTGATGCCGGCGATCGAGCGCACGAAGAGCATCGCGACCGGCAGCCTGCGCGCGACCGTGGCCGCGTCGTGAAGAGCGCCGCTGACCATCACCCGGTCTGTCCCTGCGACCTCGGCGCATGACTCGCGCGCCATAGAGACCAGGCCGGGGTCGAACTCGATCGGCTCGATTTGCCAGATGCGCTCCGCGGTCACCTCGCATCCCCGCTCGCCGGCGATCTTGCTCTGCTGCGCTCTTGACTTCCTCCAGCATTCCCGCCAGCTCGGCGGCGTCGCAGTTGCGCAGGTCGACGATCACCTCCGCCGCGCCCGGGATCACCGTCGCCACCCCGGGCTCCAGCGAGATCGAGCCCACTGTCGCGACGCCGGAGCGAAGCTCGCCAACCGCACCGACCGTGAGCACGAGCCCGGCCGCGGCCAGGCCCGCGTCGCGCCGCTGCTCCATCGGCGTCGTCCCGCGTGGGACGCCCGCCCCTCGAAGCGGAATCGCCAGCGCTCGATCCCGACCGTCCCCGAGACCGCGGCGACCGCGCAGGCCCTCGGACTCGAGTACCGGCCCCTGCTCGATGTGCAGCTCCAGCAGCCCGCCGACGCGGTCGAGCCGTGACGCCGCCCGGCTGCATGCCTTCAAGCTCGACCCCGAACTCGGCCAGCGCCGCTTCGATCTCGTACACCGTCGGCGATCGCGAAGGCCTCTGACCTCCTCGGTCGGCAGCGAGCCCGAGACCGCCGCAGCTGCCGAGCAGGCTGCGTCCGAAGCGCCCCTCCTCGTCGGCCCAGTCGACCAGCGCCAGCGTGCGCGGCGGCGCGTTCGCCGCTGCCGTACCCAGCTCCGCAGCACTCCGATCGCCGCCATCGTCCCCAGCGCCCCGTCGAGCCAGCCGCCCTCGGGGACGGAGTCGACATGAGAGCCGAGCGCCAGGCCGGGCTCTCGCTCGCCCTCAGATAAGCCCAGAGGTTCCCGGCCTCGTCGGTCTCCGGCGCCAGGCCGAGCTCGTTCAGCAGCTCCTCGACCAGGGCCCGCGCCTTGGCCCACTCCGGCCCCCAGCAGACCCGGCGTGCTCCCTCCGGCCCGCCGGTGCGGCGGTCGAGCTCGCGCAGGTCGGCGATCACCCGCGCGGCGTCGATCGGCGGGGCGCTCATCGGTCGACTCCCAGCGATGGGTTCACCCTGCCCCCGCGCCGCAACGCCAGCCCCAGGCAGTGCGCGCCTCCGCCCCCGAGGGTAAACATGGCGAGCTCGACGTCGAGCGACCTCCAGGCCGTGCGCCGCTCATCGCTTCGTTGAGCGCCCTCGACCCCGGCGGCCGAGAGCACCCGATCCGCGCCCGAGCGAGATCGCGTTGACGCCGAGCGTGAAGGCGTCCTCGCGCGGAGACCTCGATCAGCTCGAAGCCGAGCCCCGCGCAGCCAGTCGGTCAGCGACGGGGCCACGATCTCGGTGCAGACGGCCGCCAGGCCATCGGCGAGCACGGAGACCAGGACGTCGATGTGGACGTACTGCTCCGGGAACTGCTCGATCCGGGCCTCCCAGCCGCCGCGCTCGAAGAACGCCGCAAGCTGGCGGGCCGCCGGCTCCTGGGTCCTGGCCTCCCCGTTGCCGATCAGGGCCTGCCCCGGTGCGACGATCACAACGTCGCCGCCCTCCAGCGCCGCCTCGGTGATCTGCTCCGCGACGGGGATCCCCTCCGACTCGTAGAAGCTCTTCACGGGCTCGTCCTCACCCCGCCTCCAGTCCTGGCGCAGGCGGTTGACCACCGCCCCCCACGGGGTCATCGTGCTGGAGTCGCGGGTGAACACCTGGTAGGGGAGCCCGGGGTCCGGCTCGAGAAAGTGGCAGCGCACGCCGGCGCTCTCGTAGGCGGCAACCATCTCCGCGTGCTGGCCGCGGGCGCGGTCGGGGTCGAACTCGCGGCCGCTCGCTAGGGTGGCCTCCGAGATCGGGCTGGTCTTGCGCCACTCGAAGTTGTCGGGCGGGCACAGCAGGACATCGGTCAGCCGGCCGTGCTCGGAGTCGACGCCCCATTGCGCCCCCTCCCTCATCGCTCCTTCGCCACGCGCAGGGTGCGCAGCTCGCGGTCGACGGCGCCGCGCACGTAGCCGCCGTGAGCGACGCTCTCGGCGATGAAGTCGAGCGTCTCGCGGGTCAGCCGCTCGCCGGGGAGGACGTTGGGGACGCCTGGCGGATAGGCGGCCAGCGACTCGGCCGCGACCCGCCCCTCGGCCGCCGCGAACTCGACCACGTCCTGGGGGCCAAGGAAAGCGTCGCGCGGGGTCATCGCCAATGGCCCCCAGGGGGGCGGCGGAGCGAACTCGGGGTGCTCCTCCGGTGGCGAGACGCCGATTTGCTCGACCGCGTGGCGCAGCGCGGCGAGCAGCCGCTCGGCCTGCGGCTCGGCCGGCGCGCCCATCCCGAAGACGGCCACGGCCACGTTCTCGGATGCGAGCTCGAAGTTGATGTCGTCGGCCTCGCGGGCGACGGTCGCGAGGCGGTAGCCGGTGGCGCCGGTCCCGCGGACGTCGATCGAAAGGCGGAGTGGGTCCCATCCCGCCACGCCGGGTCGCCCGGCGAGCCGCTCGTCGAGGACGTCGAGGCCGGGGATCTGCCGCACCTGCTCGCGGGTGCGCGAGAGCGTCGCGATCGTCTCCGCCATCAGCTCGCGCCCGTGGCGGGCGGCGTTTCGGCGGGCGCCGTCCAGAGAGCCGGCGAGCAGGCTGCTGGGGCTCGTCGACTCGACCAGGCTCACGCATCGGTCGACGACGTCCTGCTCGAGCCGGTCGCCGTCTCCGAGGTGCAGGATCGCCGATTGGGTGAGGCTGCCGACGATCTTGTGGGTGGAGGAGATCACCAGGTCCGCCCCGGCAGCGAGCGCGTTGAGCGGCAGGTCGGGATGGAAGCGCAGGTGCGCCCCCCAGGCCTCGTCGGCGACCAGGGGCACGCCGTGGCTGTGGGCAGCCTCCGCGAGCCCGGCGAGGTCGGCACAGGCACCGAAGTAGGTCGGCGAGACGACCATCGCCCCGACCGCTCCCGGCGTCGCGGAGAGCGCCGCGTCGAGCGACTCGGGCGTCAGGCCGTGCGCGATGCCGAGCTCCGGGTCGAGCTCGGGCGAGACGAAAGTCGGGGTCATCCCGCTCAGCACCAGGCCGTCGACCACCGACCCGTGGACGTTTCGCTGCACCACCACCGGCTCCCCCGCGTGGGCGAGCGCCATGCAGGCGGCGTGGTTGCCCTGCGAGGCGCCGTTGAACAGAAACCAGCTGCGCCGAGCCCCCCAGGCCTCGGCGGCAAGCCGCTGGGCCTGCTCGAAGGGGGTCGGGCGTGGGCCGACGTCGATTCCCTCGATCAGGGCGGGTATGTCGTGGGCGAGGCCCGCGGCGCCGACGAGCCGCAGCAGGGCCGGGTCGGCTCCCGGGCCACCCCGGTGGCCGGGAATGTGAAAGCGCCCCGGGTCGCGGTCCGCGTAGGCGATCAGGGCGTCGAGATAGGGAGTCGAGTCCTGGTTCGCCATCGAGGCGAGTCTAGGCGCCGTGCGGCGGCGAGCCGGATGGGCTGCCCTCGCCGTAGGGGTACCACCACTCCTTGGGGGCGATCTCGGTCTCGATGTGGACATGCTTGGTCTCCTGGAAGGCCTCCAGGCCCTCGCGCCCCAGCTCGCGCCCGAGGCCCGACTGCTTGAAGCCGCCGAACGGCCCCGCGTCGTTGTCGGTCAGCGGGTCGTTGAACCAGACCGTCCCCGCCTTGATCTCGCGCATGCAGCGGACCATCGTCTTCAGGTCCGAGGTGTAGATGTTGGCCCCGAGCCCGAAGCGGGTCGAGTTGGCAAGCTCGATCGCCTCGTCGAGCGACTTCACCGGCACGATCGGCGCCACCGGGCCGAAGGTCTCCTCGCGCAGCAGGTCGGTCTGCGGCGGCGCCCCGGTGACGACGGCGGGGGAGAAGTAGTGGCCGCGCTCCTGTCCCGCGTCGCCGCCCCCGGTCACGACCTCGGCGCCGGCCGCCGACCGCCGCCTCGAGCTGGTCGACGACCTTCTGCCGCTGCGCCGCCGAGACCATCGGCCCGACGTCGGTGTTGGGGTCGTTCGGGTCTCCGATCACCAGCGAGTCGGTGTGCTGCACGAAGGTGGAGAGGTAGTCGTCGTAGACGTCCTCCATCACGTAGAAGCGCTCCGCCGAGGTGCAGACCTGCCCGGCGTTCAGGTAAGCCGCCCAGGCTCCGCCCTTGGCGGCCACCTCGACCCCGCCGTCCACCGCGACGTCGGAGCAGACGATGAAGGGGTCCTTGCCGCCCATCTCCAGGTTCACCCGCGCGATCCGCTCCGCCGCAGCCGCCGCGACCTTCTTGCCGGTTCCCACCGAGCCGGTGAAGGCGATGCAGTCGACGCGCTCGTCGGCGGCGATCGCGGCGCCCACCTCGCCGCCGCCGGCGATCAGGTTGACGACTCCGTCGGGCAGGTGGTCGACGCAGCCGGCCAGCATCAGGGTCGAGATCGGGGTGATCTCCGACGGCTTGCAGACCGTCGTGTTGCCGCCCGCCAGCGCCGGGGCGAGCTTCCAGGACAGCAGCAGCAGGGGGTAGTTCCAGGGCACGATGCAGCCGACCACGCCGAGCGGGTCCTTGACGATCAGCGAGAGCTGCGTGGCCTCGATCGAGGGGATCACGCGACCGGCGGAGTCGCGGCCGATCTCGGCGTAGTAGTCGAACGCCGCCGCGGTCCAGCCGACCTCGTCGGCGTTCTCGAGCAGCGGCTTCCCGCCCTCCTGGGTCATCACCTCGGCGAGCTCGTCGGTCCGCGCCCGCAACCGGTTCGCGACCTCGTGCAGCATCTCGCCGCGCTCGACCGCCGGCGTGCGGCCCCACTCGCGCGCCGCCTCGCGGGCGGCGGCAATTGCGGCGTCGACCTGCTCAGGCGAGGCCCCGGCGACGCTGGCCACCGTCTCCTCGCTGGCCGGGTTCTCGACCTCGAGGACGTCGCCCTCGCCGCCGACCTGCTCGCCCCCGATCAGGAGCCGGGATTCGAGCTCAGCCACGGGCGGCTCCCGGAGCGGGAGGGCCCGCCAGCGCGATCCCAGACTCCGGCTCGGAGTCGGGCTGGACGGAGGCCATCCGCTCGGCACGGCGCTGCTGCCAGATCACCAGCAGGATCGCGGCCACGGTGACGATGAAGATCATCGTCGCGATCGAGTTGACCTGCACCGGGATCCCCCGTAGCGCCACTCCGAAAACGTACAGCGGGAAGGTCACCGTGGTTCCGGAGTTGAAGTTCGAGATCACGAAGTCGTCGAGCGAGAGCGCGAAGGCGAGCAGCGCCGCGGCGACCACCCCGGGCATGATCAGCGGCAGGGTCACGAGGCGGAAGGTCTGAAGCGGGCTGGCGCCGAGGTCGCGTGCAGCCTCCTCGAGGCTGCGGTCAAAGCCAATCAGCCGCGAGCGCACGACGACGACGACGAAGCTGATCGAGAACATCACGTGCGCGATCACCAGGGTCGTAAATCCGAGCGCGACGGTGTAGTAGATGAACATCGACAGCAGCGCCGCGCCGATCACGATCTCTGGCGTCGCCATCGGCAGCACGATCAACAGGTTCGACGCCCGGCGCCCGAAGAACTGGTGGCGGACCAGCGCGATCGCCATCAGGGTCCCGAGCAAGGTCGCGATCACCGTCGAGAGCGCCGCCAGCTCGATCGAGGTGCGCAGCGCCTCGTTGAGCTCCTCGACCGCGAAGGCGTTCTGCCAGTACTCGAGCGTGAAGCTGTTGAGCGAGAAGGTGAGCCGGTCGCGGGGCGTCTCGCCGAAGGAGAAGACGGCGATCACCGCGATTGGCACCAGCATGTAGGTGATCGCGAGCGCCGCGTAGATGTTGAGGCCGTTGCGCCGCAGCCAGGCCATCAGCTACGCGCCTCGTCGTCGCCCATGAAGGCCTCCGTCCCGGCCATCCGGATGTAGACCACCACCACGGCGAGCAGCAGCGCCATCATCAGGAAGGAGAGCGCCGCCGCCTCGGGATAGTTGCGCTCGAACAGGTAAAGCGATTGGATCTTGTTGCCGATCATCGCCTGGTTGGTGCCCCCGAGGATGGCGGCGTTGACGTAGTCGCCGAAGGCGGGGATGAAAGTCAGAAGGACCCCGGCGACAACCCCCGGGGCGGTGATCGGCAGGGTGACGCGCAGAAATGCCTGCCGCGAGGAGGAGTAGAGGTCCTTTGCCGCCTCGACCAGCCGCATGTCGAGCCGCTCGATGCTGGCGTAGATCGGCAGGATCATGAAGGGCAGGAAGTTGTAGGTGAGGCCGGCGATCACCGCCCCGCTGGTCGCCAGGACGCGGCCGTCGTCGGGGATCAAGGAGAGGAACTGCAGCACCTCGACGATCGGGCTCGAGTCGGCGAGGATCGTCTTCCAGGCGATCGTGCGGATCAGGTAAGTGGTGAAGAAAGGCGCGATCACCGCGAACAGCAGCAGCAGGCGCCAGCGGCTCGGCGCCTGGGCGATCGCGTAGGCGAGCGGATAGGCGATCAGCAGCGCGATCAGCGTCGCCGCGCCCGCGTAGTAGAAGGAGCGCAGGATCTGCTCGGTGTTGTCGGAGAACGAGTCGGGGAAGTTCGAGAACTCCCAGCTGAAGGCGAACCCCCCGCCGGCGACCGAGCCGGAGCGCAGCGCCAGCTCGCCCATGAAGTACATGGGCACGACGAAGAAGAAGATCAGCCACAGCGCCCCAGGCGCCAGCAGCCAGTAGGGCAGCGACCGGCGGCGGAGAGCGCTGGGACCTTCGCGACTCATCGCTTCGCTCTCCGCCGCCCCGCGCCGCTCAGCCCGTGATCACGTCCTGGAACGCCTCGGTGACCTCCTGCACGTCCGCCTCGTTGCCGGGGGGCTCGGTGAGCCCGGTGCAGTCGGCGGTGAGCTCCTCGGGCGGGAAGATGAGCTCGCTGTTGCCGAGCTCGGGGTCCCGCTTGCGGAGGATCTCCTGGACGCCGTCGACCGGGGTGACGTAGTTCACGTACTCCGCGATGTCGGCCTGGACCTCGGGCCGGTAGGCGAAGTTCATGAACTCCAGCGCCGCCTCGGTGTTCGGGGCGCCGACCGGGATCACGACCTGGTCGAAGAACAGGTCGCACGCGTCCGTGGCCTTGCGCCACTCGACGCTCTCGCGGCCGATCAGCGAAGTGTCTCCCGACCAGCCGATCGAGGCGACGACGTTGCCGCTGGTCAGATCCTCGGTGTAGTCGTTGCCGGTGAAGCGGCGGATCTGGCCCGACTCGGCCGCCTGGCCGATCTTGTCGATCGCCGCCAGCCAGTCCTCCTTGGTCGCCTCGGCGAGGTCGACGCCCTCACTCTGGAGCACCAGGGGGACCGTGTCGCGCATCTCGGTCAGCATCGTCACCTGCCCCTTGTACTTGGGGTCGAAGAGGTCAGCCACCTCGTCGATCTCGGGGGCCTTGGCGGTGTCGACGAAGATTCCGGTCAGGCCGCCCTGCCAGGGGATCGAGTACTTGCGCTCGGGGTCGTAGTCGGACTCCTCGAACTGGGGCAGGATGTTGTCGAAGACAGTCGGCAGATCCTCCTGGTTGAACTCCTGCAGATAGCCGAGGTCGTACATCTGCTTCGCCATCCAGTCGGTGACGACGAAGATGCTGCGCCCTCCGGACTCGCCCTGTTCGAGCTGCGGCTGAAGCTTGCCGAAGAACTGGACGTTGTCGTTCACGTCCTCGATGTAGTCGACAGAGACGCCGAACTCCTCCTCGAACTCGGCCACCGACCCGTCCTTGCCGGGGTCGACGTAGCCGGGCCAGTTGGAGATCGTGATCTCCCCGGTCGGCTTGCCGGCCTTGGCGGTCTGCGTCTCGCCCTCGTTGCCGCCACCCACAGTGTCGTCGCCTCCGCAGGCCGCCAGCCCCAGTGCCGCCGCAAATGCCGCGACCGCGATGATCACCCGCAGCCTGACGCCGCCCTCTCTGCCCGATCCAATCACTTGTCCGCTCCTTCGGTTTGCTCTGCCAAGTTCTGTTCCCCTCCCGCACCGTTCTTATCCTCCGAGCCTTCGCTCGCCCCGCCTGCCGCCGACGCCTGAACGAGGTGCATGTGCTCGGGCTGCCACGAAAGCGTGACCGACGCGCCACCTCCCGGGAGCCGCTGCCGCTCCGCCTCGTCGGCGTTCGGATACAGCACGGTCATCCGTACCTCGTCGCCGAGGTCGACGACGATCTGGGTGGACGTGCCGAGATAGAGCGAGCTCTCTACCGTCCCCTCGACGTGGGGAAGGTCCGCGGCGGGCTGCTCGCCCGGCAGCGCCAGGCGCAACTTCTCCGGCCGCACGACGGCGAAGCAGCGCTCCCCGGGCGCCAACCCATTCACTTCGGCGCTGCGCATCGTCGGTCCGGTGTCGAGCCGCACCTCGTCGCCGGCGACCACGGTCGCCGGCATCAGGTTGGAGACCCCGATGAAGCCGGCGACGAATGTCGTGGCCGGGCGCTCGTAGATGTCCTCGGGCTCACCGACCTGCTCGATCCGGCCCTCGTTCATGACCGCGATCCGGTCCGACATCGTCAGCGCCTCTTCCTGGTCATGGGTGACGTAGAGGAAGGTGATCCCGACCTCGCGCTGGATCCGCTTCAGCTCCACCTGAAGTCCCTTGCGCAGCTTCAGGTCCAGTGCCCCAAGCGGCTCGTCGAGAAGCAGCACCTTTGGCAGGTTGACCAGCGCCCGCGCGACCGCTACTCGCTGCTGCTGGCCTCCAGAGAGCTGCGCGGGGCGCCGCCCGCGCTCGGCGGCGAGGCCGACGCGGTCGAGCTCCTCGCTCACGCGACGGTCGATCTCCGCCTTCTCGACCCGCTTGCGCCGCAGGCCAAATGCGACGTTCTCCTCCACGCTCAGGTGCGGGAAGAGCGCGTAACTCTGGAACACCGTGTTCGTTGGCCGCTTGTGCGGGGGCTCGGCGGCGACGTCGGAGTCCTCGATCAGCACCTCTCCCTCGGTCGGCTGCTCGAAGCCGGCAACCATCCGCAGGGTCGTCGTCTTTCCGCAGCCGCTGGGACCGAGCAGGGTGAAGAACTCTCCCTGCCCGACCGTGAGGCTCAGGTCATCCACCGCGGTTACCTCGTCGAAGCGCTTGGTCACGCCCCGCAGCTCGACGCTCGGCGCCCCCGGTCCTCTCCCTGTCCCTGCCTCGGTCATCCGTGCTTCCTTCGCATTCGCCAAGTCGCAGTCTCCCTACCCAGTATGGCGCTACGCAGAAAGCGCCCGGACCCGCATCGTGTCGGGGTCCGGGACATCGCTAGGCGGGGGGCGGGACCACCACGACCGGCACCGAGGAGATATGAAGGAGCTTGTGTGGGGTCGAGCCGAGGATCGCGCCCGCCATCGGCCGCTCCGCATAGCCACCGACCACGATCATGGTCGCCTTGCGGCTGTCGGCCAGCTCCGCAAGGGCCATCGACGGCTTCTCCTTGACGATCACCGCCTCGGCGTCTACGGCGGCCTGCTCGGCCTTGGCCGCTGCCTCGGCGGTGGCCTTGCGGCCGATCTCCTCGAGCTGTTGGTCGAGGTCGCGCACCTCGCCGCCCATTCGGGTCGGGTCATAGCCGTAGGCGATCACCAGCTTCGCTCCAGAGTCCTTGGCCAGCTGCAGCGCAGTTTCGAGCGCCGCGCCGGAGGCCTCGGTGCCGTCGTAGCCGACGACGATCTCGCCCGCCATCTAGGTCCCTCCTCGCTTGCCGGGTGGGTCTGGTTTTGGCAGGCGGGCAGGGTCGTCGGCTTTCGGATCGGTGGACCCCTGCGGCGGATTGAACGCCTCGCCGGGCAGTGGTGCACCGCCAGCGACGGGCTCCGGCTCCGGCTGGGTTGGCGCTGCGTCTAGAGCGCCGCGCGGCGCGACCCTGATCTTGCGGCGGAAGAACTCCGGATTCTTGGCGTTCTGGAGCTGCATCAACACGACCCCGAGCAAAAGGCCACCGATGCCGATGATGAACGGCGGCCCGATCCCGAACCACGAGTCTCCCGAGTCCGAGTTGGCGGGGTCCCAGAGGTCGATTGAGCTCTTGAAGAAAGCCCAGCCGAGCACCGTGCCCCCGATCGTCCCCGAGAGTCCGACAAGGATCAGGCGGCTCAGCGATCGCGTGCGAGCAACGGCGGCGAGCAATCCGACGACCAGCGCGACGACACCGAGCCAGGCCATCGCGAAGGAGAGCAGATTGACGAGCCCGCCTTCGCCGGCTGCGGTCCAGGCGTTGGTCTCGGTGCTCGCGACGTCGACGAGGAAGAACCCGGCGCCGATCAGCGCGATGCCGCCGAATACACCGGCGCCGACCAGATCGGCGATCCGCTCGCTTTCGAACAACTCACGCCGGTAGTAGATCGCCGAGGCGAACCCGGTGAGCCCGTAGTAAAGGGCGATCATCAGGCCTAGGGCAGCGATCGAGTCGAAGAGGATGTTCTCGCTGATCAGCGTCAGCCCCACGTACCAGATGATCGAGCCGGTGCCGAACCAGATCGTCGCCGCGTCCGGGGTCTGGAAACGAGGATTGACACGGCCGAAGTACTCCGGGATCGCCTTCGCCCTCGCCATCGAGAGGGCCGAACGGGTGCTGGGAAGGATGGTCGTCTGAGTCGACGCCGAGGCGGAGGTAAGCACGGCGATGATCAGGATCTTGTCCCAGGGCGAGCCGAACACCTCCGTGCCCAACGCGCTGAGGACGTCGTCGGAGTTCTCGACCAGCCCGTCGACGCCGCCGTAGGCCGTTGCAGCAGTGGCCACGAGCACGTAGATCAGGACGAGGATGATCGTCGCCATGATCGCCGCCAGCCCCGGGGTTCGGTTCGAGTCCGCGCTCTCCTCGTTGACGGCGACGGTGCTGTCCCACCCCCAGTAGATGAAGATCGAGAGGATCAAGGCGGCGGCAAAGGCGCTGGCGCTTGTGATCTCGAGGGGGTTGAACCAGCTCAGGGATGGCAGAACCTCCCCGGCCACATCGGAGGTATAGACCTTGAACAGCGCCACCACGGCGAAGGCGCCGAGGGTCAGGACCTCGGCGGCGAGCAGGAAGAACTGGATGCGGGCCGAGAGCTCGATCCCGATGTAACAAATCAGGCTCATGACGGCGATCCAGACGACGCCGACCGCGGTCACCGCGGCGGTGGACTCGGCGGCCGAGTCCCAATCGAAAAGCAGGAAGGTGTAGAGGCCGGCGATCTGCGCCAGGTTCGCCATCACGATCAGGCAGGCAAGCAGGGTCGCCCAGCCGGAAATCCAGCCCATCCGCGGCCCCATCGCACTGGTCACCCAGGTGAAGGAGGTGCCGCAATCGGGGTCATCGCGGTTCATGTAGTAGTAGGACGCGGCGATCAGCAGCATCGGGATGAATGCGACCCAGAGGATCGCCGCCGACTGAAACGCGACCTCGGCGGCGACGAAGCCCAGCACCGCGGCGAGGCTGTACCCAGGCGCGGTGGAGGCGACCCCGATCACCACGTTGGATACGAAGCCAAGGGCCCCGGTCTTCAGGCCCTTGTCGCCACCGCTCGCCGTTCCGGCAACAGGCTGCGATGCTGAGGTCGAAGCACTCTCCATCCGGACCCTCCTCTCCTCCGCACACCGGGTGGCGCGCGATGGGGCGAGGCTATGCGGCGGTGGAGCCACAGGCAAGTGGCGGATGCCCCAAAAAGCATCTGGCCACTTGTACGTTTTGTACAGTCAACAATCGCTGACTTGACCTAAAGACCACTTGCTTTCCGGCCATTGCGGCCGTAGCGTTGTCCATATCGTCGTAGCCCCGAACTGAAGCTGGAGGAGTGGAATGGCGATCGCTTCCGAGACCCGCACCAAGGCTGCTCAGTCGAGCCTGCAAGAGCTCGCCAAGCGGCACCTCTGGATGCACTTCACGCGGCACGGCGCCTACGAGGAGGGCGAGGTCCCGATCATCGCCCGCGGCGAGGGCTGTTACGTCTATGACGAGCACGGCAAGCGCTACCTCGACGGCCTCTCGGCGCTGTTCTGCGTCAACGCCGGGCACGGACGCTCGGAGATCGGGGAGGCGATGGCCGCCCAGATTGGGGAGCTCGACTTCTTCACGGTGTGGAGCTACGCCCACCCGCGGGCAATCGAGCTGGCCGCGCGCATCGCCTCCCTGACTCCAGCGGACCTCAACCGCGTCTTCTTCACTTCCGGCGGCTCCGAGGCAGTGGAGTCGGCGATCAAGCTGGTGCGCAACTACCACCGGGTGATGGGCAAGGGCCAGAAGACAAAGATCGTGGCCCGCGAGATCGCCTATCACGGGACATCGCTGGGGGCGCTCTCAGCGACCGGCATCCCGGCCCTGCGGACCCAGTTCGAGCCCCTGGTGCCGGGGGGATTGCACGTCGCCAACACCGGCAGCTATCGCTGGCCCGAGGGCCGGGACCCGCTCTGGGCAGCCGACCAGATCGAGGAGAAGATCCTCTTCGAGGGCCCCGAGACGGTCGCAGCGGTGATCTTGGAGCCAGTTCAGAACGCCGGCGGCTGCATTCCGCCGCAGGAGGGCTACTTCCAGCGGGTGCGCGAGATCTGCGACCGCTACGACGTGCTGTTGATCTCAGACGAAGTGATCTGCTCCTGGGGCCGGCTCGGGACCTGGTTCGGCTGTGAGCGCTACGGCTACCAGCCAGACCTGATCACCACCGCCAAGGCCCTCACTTCGGCCAACGCGCCGATGGGCGCGATGATCGCCTCGGACCGTGTCGCGGAGCCCTTCATGGACGAGATGGGGATGTTCTCGCACGGCTTCACCTTCGCCGGGCACCCTGTGGCCGCGGCGGCGGCGATGGCGGCGATCGACATCTACGAGCGCGAGGACCTGCCGGGCCACGTCGCCCGCAAGGAGCCCGAGTTCGCCGAGATGATGGAGAGCCTGCGCGAGATCCCGATCGTCGGCGACGTGCGGGGGGCCGGGTTCTTCTACGCGATCGAGCTGGTCAAGGACCAGGACACCAAGGAGACGTTCGACGACGAGGAGTCCGAGAGCCTGCTGCGCGGCTTCCTCTCCGGGGAGCTGTTTCGTCGCGGGTTGATCTGCCGCGCCGACGACCGCGGCGACCCGGTTGTGCAGCTCGCCCCGCCGCTGATCGCCGACACGGAGCAGTTCGCCGAGATCCATGAGGTTCTGCACGGCGTGCTCAGCGAGGCCGCGGACCGGGTCCTCGGCTCGAGCTCAACCTCTCCGCCTCGTCGCGCTCGGCGCTCTCCCTGAGGACCTGGCGATGCTCACGGTCCAGAGCCTGCTCGACGAGTTGGAGCTCGAAGCGGCCGCGGGCTCAAAGGCGCTGTCGAACCCGGTCCGCTGGGTGCACTTCTCCGAGCTCGAGGACCCGACGCCCTGGCTTTCGGGCGGCGAGCTGATGCTGACGACCGGGATCCAGCTCCAAGGAGCGGCCAAGCAGCGCGCCTTCATAAAGCGGCTCGTGGACCACAACCTGGCGGGACTCGGCTTCGGGACCGGCTTCGATCACCGCAAGCTGCCCAAGGCGCTGCTCGACGAGGCCGACAAGCACGACTTCCCAGTCTTTGAGGTTCCCTACTCGATGCCGTTCATCGCACTGACGGAGAAGGCCTTCGCGAGGCTCGTCAACGAGCAGTACGAGGTGCTGCAGCGCGGCGTCGCGGTGCAGCGGCGGCTCGAGCGACTGGTGCTCGAGGAGCGCGGCCTCGAGCAGATCACAGCGACGATCGCCGCCGCCGTCGGCGGGGCGGTCCTTGTGCTTGACGGCCACGGCGAGCCGCTGGCCGCGCGCAGCTTCCGGCGTGAGCTGCCCGAGGCGGTCGTTGTCGCGATTCGCTCCGAGGCCGCGGCACGGGTCGGCGACGGCCATCCGTTCGTGCCCACGCACGCCTCTGTCGCCGGCCGGGCGCTCGCCCATCCCGTGGTCTCGCCCGGGGGCGGCCCCCCGCAGGCCTGGGTGGTGATGGTCCGCGACTCCGGTGGCCTGGGCGACTTCGAGCGCCTGATCCTGCAGCAGGCGGTCGTCGTGGTCGCGCTGGAGCTGATGCGACGACGGGTCGAGCGCGAGACGGAGCGGCGGCTCGCCGGCGACGTCCTCGCCGCCGCGCTCGGGGGCCGCCTCGAGACCAGCGAGTTGCGGCGGCGCCTGGCTCCGTTCGGGATCGAGGGCGAGGCCGCGGTGCTCGTCTTCTCGGTCGACGACCCCAGTGCCGCCGAGCCGGCGCTGGAGGCGGCGCTCGCCGAGCAGGGGTGCCCGGCTCTGGTCGCGCCGCACGCCGCCGGTGGGCGGGAGCTTCTCTGCGCGATGATCGACTCAGGCGACCGCGACCCGATTGAGGTCGCGCAGGCGGCGCGCCGCGCGCTCGCCGGGCGCCGCGGCGGGGTGCGGGCGGCGGCCAGCCGTCCGGCGTCGCCGGAGAACCTGCGGCACTCCTTCCACGAAGCCCGCTGCGCGCTGGAGGCGACGGCGCTGGCCAACGGCGAGGCCCCCGACGTCGCCTCCTGGAAGGACCTCGGCGCCTTCACCCTGCTGCTCTCGATTCAGGACGACGAGGCCCTGCGGCTCTACTGCGAGAGCGTCCTCGGCCCGATCGAGGACGGCGACGACGACTACGGGGGCGAGCTGCTGCGCTCACTGGAGGCCTTCATCGAGAACAACGGCCAGTGGGAGCGTGCCGCACGGGAGGTGTTCTGCCACCGCCACACGCTGCGCTACCGGATGCGCAAGGTGGAGGAGCTCACCGGGCGCGACCTCGCTCGCGCCCACGACCGGATCGAGTTCTGGCTCGCCCTGCGGGCTCGGGAGCTGGTCGGGTGAAGGTTGCGGTGCTTGGTGCGGCGGGGACGATCGCTCCTGCGATCGTGCGCGACCTCGCCTCCTCCGAAGAGGTGGAGTCGATCCTCCTGCTCGACCTGCGTGCGGAGAAGGCGAAGGAGGTCGCCGCGGCGCACGGGCGCGGCAAGGCGATCGCCCACGGCGCCGACGCGCGCAGCGGCCTCGGGACGGAGCTGGCGGAGGTCGACGCGCTCGTCAACTCGGCCAGCTACCGGGTGAACCTCGACGCGATGCGGGCCTGCCTGGGGGCGGGCTGCCACTACTTCGACCTCGGCGGCCTCTACCGGATCACCGGCGAGCAGCTGCTTCTCAGCCCCGACTTCGAGCGGGCCGGGCTGACCGCGGTGCTCGGCATCGGCTCAAGCCCCGGCAAGACCAACCTGATGGCGGCACGGGTCGCGCGCGACATCGGCGACGTCGAGACGATCAACGTCTTCGCGGCCGGGCGCGACCTCGACCCGCCGCCGGGGCCCAGCTTTCCCTATGCCCTGGAGACCCTGATCGACGAGCTGACCCTGAAGCCGGTCGTGCTGCGCGACGGCGAGCCGCGCAAGGTCAAGCCGCTGTCCTCGGGCGGCGAGGTGAACTTCGGCGAGCCGATCGGCCGCGCGGAGACGATCTACACCCTGCACTCGGAGCTGCGCACCTTTGGGCAGAGCTTCGGCTGCAAGGAGTCGAGCTTCCGGCTCTCGCTCGCAAAGCCTCTGCTCGACCGCCTGCGGCAACTCGCCATCGCCCCCGAGGAGGAGGTGCGGGCCGCGGCGCGCGAGGCACAGCCCCCGTCGGCCCAGACCGTCTCCGTGCACATGGTCGAGGCCTCGGGCCACGGCCGCACGATCCGGTCGCGCGCCGTCACCGAGCCGCTCCCCGACTGGGGGCTGGGAGGCGGCGTGGTCTCCACCGCGGCCCCGATCGCCGCCGCCGTGCGCCTGCTTGCCCGGGGCAGCATCACCGAGCGCGGCGCGATGCCGCCGGAGCGCTGCATCGTCCCCGAGGAGATGTTCTCCGAGCTCGAGCAGCGGGGGAGCCGCTTCGAGCTCGACGTGAGCGAGGGAGCCACAGCGTGAAGGTCGGGATCCCAACCGAGATCAAGACCGACGAGCATCGCGTCGCTGCGACCCCGGCCGGCGTTCGCGAGCTGATCGAGCACGGCAACGAAGTCCTGATCCAGCGCGGCGCCGGGGAGGGAAGCTCGATCTCCGACGCCGACTTCGAGGCCCAGGGCGCGCGCATGGTCGCCGACGCCGAGGCGCTGTTCGGCGAGGCGGAGATGGTGCTGAAGGTCAAGGAGCCCCAGCCCTCCGAGGTCGAGCTGCTGCGCGAAGGCCAGCTCCTCTTCACCTACCTGCATCTCGCGCCCGCCCCCGAGCTCACCGAGGGTCTATGCGAGTCGGGGGCCACATGCATCGCCTATGAGACGGTCGAGGACAACCACGGCCGCCTGCCGCTGCTGGCTCCGATGAGCGAGATCGCCGGCAAGATCGCCACCCAGGCGGGCGCCTTCATGCTCGAGAAGCAGTACGGCGGCCGGGGCGTCCTGCTCGGCGGCGTCCCAGGCGTCGCGGCGGCAAACGTGATCGTGATCGGCGGCGGCGTGGTGGGGATGAACGCCGCCTTCATCGGAATCGGGATGGAGGCCGACGTCTTCGTGTTCGAGAAGTCGATCGACCGCCTGCGCGAGCTCGACGTCGTCTTCGGCGGCCGCTGCTCGACCGTCTTTTCGACCACGCTCGCGATCGAGGAGATGCTGCCGCGCGCCGACCTGGTGATCGGGGCCGTGCTGGTGCACGGCGCGAGGGCCCCCAAGGTCGTCCGCCGCGAGCAGCTCGCGCTGATGAAGCCGGGGGCGGTGCTCGTCGACGTGGCGATCGATCAGGGTGGCTGCTTTGAGACCTCGAAGCCGACGACGCATCGCGAGCCGACCTTCGAGGTCGAGGGGA
The DNA here is from genome assembly GCA_963724905.1 of uncultured Solirubrobacterales bacterium. Classification (GTDB taxonomy): domain Bacteria; phylum Actinomycetota; class Thermoleophilia; order Solirubrobacterales; family 70-9; genus Mayfieldus. Next base: position 349,323 of record CAVRWD010000003.1, on the reverse strand, counting down.
TCACCCACTACTGCGTCGCCAACATGCCCGGCGCGGTCCCGATCACCTCCACCTACGCGCTCACCAACGCGACCCTGCCCTACGTTGTGGCCCTGGCCGACAACGGAGTCGCGGAGGCGATTCGCCACGACCCGGGCCTTCGGCCCGGGGTCAACGTGGCCGCCGGCGCCGTCACTCATCCGGCGGTGGCAGAGGGGGTAGGGGCTGACTACGTGCCGGTCGAGAAGGCGCTGATCGGCGAGGGAGTGGGTACAGGCAAAGAAAGAAACTCAGGAGGAGTCCGATGAGCGTTTACGCGGTTACAGACCCGGCGACTGGCGACAGGATCAAGGAGTACGACACGATCACCGACGATGAGCTGCGTGCCGCGATCGGTCGCGCCGACGAGGCCCATCGCACTTGGTCTGCGTCGTCCAGCGTGGCTGACCGGGCTGAGCTCGTCCGGCGGGTGGGAGAGCTGCATCTCGAACGTCGCCAAGAGCTCGCGGAGATCATCGCGCGCGAGATGGGCAAACCGATCGAGCAAGGTCTCGGCGAGCTCGACTTCTGCGGTGACATCTACGGCTTTTACGCCGACAACGCCGAGGATTTGATGGCTGACGAGCCGATCAAGCTGCTCGCGGGGGACGGATCGGCCGTGGTGCGTCGGAGCTCGCTCGGCGTGCTGCTCGGGATCATGCCCTGGAACTTCCCCTACTACCAGGTGGCCCGTTTCGCCGGGCCGAATCTCGTGATCGGGAACACGATCGTCCTCAAGCACGCGCCGCAGTGCCCTGAGTCGGCCGCAGCGATGCAGAAGATCTTCGACGACGCCGGTTTCCCGGAGGGCGCGTACGAGAACGTCTACGCGACGAACGAGCAGATCGAGTGGGTGATCGCCGACCCGCGTATCCGCGGCGTCTCGGTCACGGGCTCCGAGCGTGCCGGTGCCGCAGTCGCAGAGATCGCCGGGCGCAATCTCAAGAAGGTCGTGCTGGAGATGGGCGGGTCCGATCCATTCATCCTGCTCGCCACCGATGATCTCGACAAGACCGTCGAGGACGCCGTCGGCGCCCGTCTCGACAACACGGGCCAGTCGTGCAACGCGGCAAAGCGGTTCATCGTGGTCGACGATCTGTACGAGCCCTTCCTGGAGAAGTTCACAGCCGCGATGTCCGCGACCAAGCCGGGAGATCCGACTTCGTCGGACACCGAGATCGGACCGCTCTCCTCCGAAACGGCGGCCGAGCGCCTCGAGGACCAGGTCAAGCGTGCGATCGACCAGGGGGCAAAGCTCGTCGCCGGCGGCAAGCGCAAGGGCAACTTCTTCGAATCGACCGTCCTGACCGACATCGGGCCCGAAAACGAAGCCCGCCGCGAGGAGTTCTTCGGCCCGGTTGCGCAGGTCTATCGCGTCTCCGACGAGGAAGAGGCGGTGAAGCTGGCCAACGGTACGTCGTTCGGGCTCGGCTCGTACGTCATGACGACGGACGCCGAGCAGGCCGAGCGCGTCGCCGACCAAATCGACGCCGGGATGGTCTACGTGAACCTCGTCGGCGCCGATGGGGCAGAGCTCCCGTTTGGTGGGACGAAGCGGTCCGGCTTCGGCCGCGAGCTTGGCACCTATGGCGCCGATGAGTTCGTGAACAAGAAGCTGATCCGAATCGGCTGAGCGCTCTCCGCCTAGAGCAGCGCCCGCAGCGCGGCGGTGACGACGATCGCTACCGCGCCGGCCCAGAGCAGCGAGTCGCGCCAGATCAGGGTCAGCCCCGCGGCGGCGACGCCGGCGGCGCTCTCGTCGAGCGTCAGCCCGTCGGCGTTCGAGAACGTCTCCGTGATCACCAGGGCCGCGAGCAGTGCCGGGGCCACGAGGACGATGACGCTGCGAAACGGCCGTGGCAGGTCGCGCCCGCCGAGCAGCACCGGCCCCGAGGCACGAATCAGGCCCGTCGCCAGGGCCAGCGCAATTACCGTCACCCAGGCGCTGCTCAAGGTGTCTCCTCGGCCTCGTTCTCGCCGGGCGCCGGGGCGAGCAGCCCGATCAGCGCTGCCACCGACGCCGCGATCACCGGAACTCCTGGGGGCACGAAGTCGGCCAGGGCGAGAGCGATCGCCGCGCCCAGCGCCGCTGCCGTCCAGGCGAGGCGGCCGCTGCGCAGCTCACCGAGATAGAGAATCGCCAAAAAGAAGGCGGGAAAGAGCGCATCGAGCCCGAGCCGCTCGGGATCGCCGATCGCGTCTCCGGCGAAGACGCCGATCACCGTGCCCAGCACCCAGGCGGGGTAGGAGGGCGCGGTGGCGCCGATCATGTAGGAGGCGTCGAAGCGCCCGCGTCCGAGGTTCGCCATCGCCCAGGAGGCGTCGATCATCGTCTGGCCGACAGCCGCCCGGCCCATCGGGCCCGCGCCGAGCGAGGGCGCGATCGCTATCCCCATCGGCACGTATCTGAGGTTCAGCAGGATTCCGGCAAGGATCGCGGTCGCTGCGTCGCCGCCGGCAGCGAGCACCGCTGTGGCGGCGAACTGCGCCGAGCCGGCGAACACGACCGCCGACATAACGATCGCGGCCCCGGCGCCGAGGACGGGGCGGGCGATGACCCCGAAGGTCGCCCCGAGCAGCAGTGCGGCGACGGCGAAGGGGATGCCCGCCCGGGCGCCGTCGCGAAACCGTTGCCGGTCGAGCTTCACCCGGTGTCAGGTTAGTGCCGCTCAGCCGTCAGGGGCCGAGGGCGGGTCGGGACTCGAGTGGGCGGCTAGAGCCCGGGGGCGTGGCGGACGCTGTAGCCGGCGCTGCTGCGCATCTTCGTCGACCAGCCGGGCCCGCTGCCCGGGACCATCGAGGTGTCGAGTCGCAGCCCGGCGATCGTCATATAGGCGTGACCGCCGTGGTAGTAGACGCTGATCCAGCGCCCGGCGCCCGGAGCGCCCCAGCGGCGGAAGCTGCCCGAAGGGACCGGGCCCCGCAGCAGCCTGGCGCCCTTCAGCGCCCAGCTGACGGTGCCGGAGCAGTCATATGCGTCGTCCAGCTTCCAAGGCATGTTGTGACCGCCACCCAGCCTGTAGGGGAGGCCGACGATCTTGTTGCCGAAGCGGATCGCGCGCCTTACGGCCGGCGGAGCGTCGGACGGCGCCACAGCGAGCCCGGTGGGCAGCAGTGTCGCCTTGCCGGTCGGGGCGCAGCTCGAGGAGGAACCGACGCCGCCGCCGCCGACCGTGCAGGCGGTGTCCGGCGGAGTGGGGGCGGGAGTTGTCGACTGGCTCGGAGCCGCGACGCCTCCCTTGGCGCCCAGGGCGGTGGCGGGCAAGGCGAGGAGCGCCACGCCAACGGCCATCGCGATGAGCACGTACTTCAGTTCACGAAACCTGCACGCCAAAACGGTATGTCTCCTTCGTCGGCCTACGGGGTTAGCTGTCGGGCTGGCGCTAAAGGACTCGCGCTCCCACTTGCAACATCACGTGGGTTCGCCCCGGAAGTGGTTCCCCCGTTCCGCGGCCTCGGTGGGCGGCGGACTCGGCAATTACCGGTTATCGAAGTCGCGGCACCTTACACATTTCCTTTGACGTTTGCGAAGACGAGCACACAATCAAGTGCCTATTCGCACCAGACCGCGGTTCTCCTTCGCGAATGGTGAGTGCCGGATCGGGTTGGGCGTGGCCGGGTCGAGCGCTCAGGCAGGCGAAGGCTGGGCTGGCCGGGTACTCAGGCAGCCGAAGGCTGGCCGGCCGGGTTGGCCGCGGCCCACTCGGCAATCCGCTTTGAGTCGTGGATCACTTCGCCGCTGTCGGTGACCAGCACCGGAACGGCGGGCTGGCCGGTCAGCTCTTTGACTTCGCGCCGGCCGTCTGTCATCCACTTGATCGGACCAACTCCAAGCCCGCGCACCTTGACGATCTCGGGGTCATAGCCGGCGTCGCGCAGGGCCGAGGCGGCGTTGGCGCACGGATGACCCCCTGGGCGCGGCGTGGGCATTGTGTTCCAGCAGACGTAGAGCTTCATCGTCTGCGCCACACTACCGCGCCGAAATGTCCGCAGCTTGCGGGTGGTAGGTTGAAATCGATGCAGCTCGCAGGCGCGACAGTCCTTCTCACCGGGGCCACCGGTGGCCTCGGGCGGGCGATCGCCGAGGGGCTCGCAGGACGGGGTGCTTCGCTGGTCCTCAGCGGCCGCAGAGCCGAGGCCCTGGAGCAGCTGGCCTCAGAGCTTCCGGGCAGCGGACACATCAGCGCTCCCGCCGACCTCTCGCAGGCCGGCGCCGCGACAAAGCTCGTCGCTGACGCGGGCGACTTCGACATCCTGGTCGCAAATGCGGGGCTGCGGGGCGCCGGGCCGCTGACCGATTATGGCGACGAGGAAATTCAGCGCACGCTTCGAGTCAACCTGGAGGCGCCGATGCTGATGGCGCGCTCGGTGATGGAGCGGATGGCGGCGGCGGGGAGCGGCCACATGGTCTTCGTCGCTTCGCTGGCGGGCAAGGCCGCGAGCCCGCGTAGCGCCCTCTACAACGGGACCAAGTTCGGGCTACGAGGCTTCGCGATGGGCCTGCGCGCCGACCTCGCACCGGCCGGGGTGGGGGTCTCGATCGTCTCGCCCGGCTTCGTGCGCGAGGCGGGCATGTTCGCCGACTCCGGAGCCAAGCCGCCCCCAGGGCTGGGCACCACTACTCCGGGCCGGGTTGGCGACGCCGTCGTTAAGGCGATCGAGCAGGACAAGATGGAGCTCACGGTTGCCCCGCTTCAGCAGCGCGTCGCGTCGCACCTGGCAATGGCGAGCCCGTCGTTCGGGCTGGCGATCCAGAGCGGCGGCTTCGCCCGCCGCGCCGCCGAGGACGCGACGGGCGGCGAACGCAAGTCGTGAACGGGTCGAGCGGCGACTCGTTCGGCGCCCGCTCGACGATCGAGGTCGGCGGCAGCGAGTACGAGCTCTACAGGCTCGACGCCCTGCAGGACCGCTTCGACGTAGCCCGGCTCCCCTACTCGCTCAAGGTCCTGCTGGAGAACGTCCTGCGGCTCGAGGACGGCGAGTCGGTGACCGCAAAGGACGTGGAGGCGATCGCGACCTGGGACGCGAAGGCCGAGCCAAGCGTCGAGATCCCCTTCCAGCCCGCTCGGGTGCTGATGCAGGACTTCACCGGCGTGCCGGCTGTCGTCGACCTGGCGGCGATGCGCGACGCGATCGACGAGCTCGGCGGCGACGCGTCGGCGATCAACCCGCTTGTCGACGTCGACCTCGTCATCGACCACTCGGTGCAGGTCGACGCCTTCGGCAATGCGCGCGCCTTCGCGGTCAACGCGGAGCGCGAGTTCGAGCGCAACCAGGAGCGCTACGCGTTCCTGCGCTGGGGCCAGGAGGCCTTCGACAATTTCCGCGTTGTGCCGCCGGCGACCGGGATCTGCCACCAGGTCAACCTCGAGTACATCGCGCGGGTTGTCTGGAGTCGCGAGTCAGACGGCGCCAGGCTCGCCTATCCCGACACCCTGGTCGGTACCGACTCGCACACGACGATGGTCAACGGGCTCGGCGTGCTCGGTTGGGGGGTCGGCGGGATCGAGGCCGAGGCGGCGATGCTCGGCCAGCCGATCTCGATGCTCCTGCCGCAGGTGATCGGCTTCAAGCTGACCGGCAACCTGCCCGAGGGGGCCACGGCGACAGACCTGGTGCTGACGGTGACCGAGATGCTGCGCGAGAAAGGCGTGGTGGCGAAGTTTGTCGAGTTCTTCGGCCCCGGCCTCTCCACCCTCGGCCTCGCAGACCGGGCAACGATCGGAAACATGTCGCCGGAGTTCGGCTCCACCTGCGCGATCTTCCCCGTCGACGCCGAGACCCTGCGCTACCTCGAGTTCACTGGGCGCCCGACCGAGCAGATCGAGCTCGTCGACGCCTACTCCCGCGAGCAGGGGACCTTCCACGGCGACGACTCGCAGGACGCCACCTACTCCGACACCCTGGAGCTCGACCTCGGCGAGGTCGAGCCCAGCCTCGCGGGGCCCAAGCGGCCCCAGGACCGCGTGCCGCTGGCGAGCGCCAAACCGGCCTTCCTTGAGGCGCTGAAGGAAGAGAACGCCGACGCGGCCGAGCGGCTCGGCAGCAGCTACGACGCTGCGGTCGCAGGCTCCTTCCCCGCCTCGGACCCGCCCGGCGAGGAACACAACGGCGAGGATGGACGTCCGCGTGTCCCCGCCACGGCGGCGGTCGCCGAGCGGGAGACGCCTGACGCGATCGAGGTGACGCTCGAGGATGGGTCCACCGTGGAGCTCGATCACGGGCGGGTCGTGATCGCGGCGATCACCAGTTGCACCAACACCTCTAACCCCTCGGTGATGGTCGGCGCGGGGCTGCTGGCCCGAAACGCACTGAAGCGCGGCCTGCAGCGCAAGCCGTGGGTGAAGACGTCGCTGGCACCGGGCTCGACCGTGGTCACCGACTACCTCGACAAGTCCGGCCTCACCAAATATCTCGACGAGCTGCAGTTCAACCTCGTCGGCTACGGCTGCACCACTTGCATCGGCAACTCCGGGCCGCTTCCGCCTGAGATCTCGAAGGCCGTGGAGGAGAAGGACCTGATGGTCTGCGCGGTGCTCTCCGGAAATCGCAACTTCGAGGGCCGGATCAATCAGGACGTGAAGGCCAACTACCTCGCCTCGCCTCCCCTGGTCGTCGCCTACGCGTTGGTGGGGCGCATGGACATCGACCTGACGCAGGACCCGCTCGGCGAGGGCTCTGACGGCGAGCCCGTCTATCTGCGCGACGTCTGGCCCGACTCTGAAGAGATCAAGCAGGTCGTGGGCGACTCGATTCGCTCCGAGATGTTCACCCGCAACTACGGCGAGGTCTTCGAGGGCGACGAGCAGTGGAACGCGGTCGAGGTCCCCGAGGGGGACCGCTACACCTGGCCCGACTCCACCTACGTCCGCCGACCCTCCTTCTTCGAGGGGATGCCGGAGGAGCCAGCGGCGGTAAGGCCGATCGAGGGCGCCAGGGTGCTGGCGCTGCTCGGCGACTCGATCACCACCGACCACATCTCGCCCGCCGGGGCGATCAAGAAGGACAGCCCGGCGGGACGGTGGCTGATCGAGCAGGGGGTGGAGCCCGGCGACTTCAACTCATACGGCTCGCGGCGCGGCAACCACGAGGTGATGATCCGCGGCACCTTTGCCAACATTCGCCTCCGCAACCTGCTGGTCGAGAAGGCGGGCGGCTTCACGCGCCACTTCCCCGACGGGGAGGAGACGACGATCTTCGAGGCCGCGATGCGCTACGCGGGGGACGGCGTTCCGCTCGTCGTCCTCGCGGGCGAGGAGTACGGCTCCGGTTCTTCGCGCGACTGGGCGGCGAAGGGGACCAACCTGCTCGGGGTGCGGGCGGTGATCGCGCGCAGCTTCGAGCGCATCCACCGCTCCAACCTGATCGGGATGGGGGTGCTGCCGCTCCAGCTCCCGGATGGTGAGAGCGTCGAGAGCTTGGAGCTGAGCGGCGAGGAGACATTCGACGTCTCCGACCTTAAGAACGGCGAGGCAAAGAGCGTGACCGTGACCGCCCGCCGCGAGGGCGCCGACGCGGTCGAGTTCGAGGCCAAGGTCCGCATCGACACCCCGAACGAGGTCCGCTACTTCCAGCACGGCGGGATCCTGCAGCTGGTGCTGCGGCAGCTGCGCGATCGCGGTTGATGGCCCCGCCCCGCCGACTCACCGATGAGATTTGCCATGCGCGGCGGTCTATTGGTCGACCCGACCTAAAGGAGGAATGATGGGACGCTTGGTGGTGACGGAGTTCGTTTCGCTGGACGGAGTGATGCAGGCGCCTGGGGGCGAGGACTTCAAGTACGAAGGCTGGAGCTTTGAGTTCGACCGCGGCGACGACGGAAATGAGTTCAAGTTGGAAGAGGTGAAGGACGCGGAGGCCCACCTCCTGGGCCGGGTCACCTACGAGAGCTTCGCCGGCGCCTGGCCGAATCGCGAGGGGCCGTTCGCGGACAAGCTCAACGCCGATCCCAAGTACCTGGTCTCCTCGACCATCAAGGACCCCGAGTGGAACAACACCACGGTGATCGACGGCAGCGGCGACGTGATCGGCGAGGTCAGAAAGCTGAAGGAGGACGTGGACGGCAACATCCTCGTATCCGGCAGCCGCCGGCTGGTGCAGGACCTGCTCGAGCACGACCTGGTCGACGAGCTGCGGCTGATGGTATTTCCGGTCGTCCTCGGCACCGGGGACCGCGTTTTCGACGAGTTCAGCGACCGCAAGAAGCTGCGCCTGCTCAAGAGCAAGACCGTCGGACCGGACGGGGTCTTCGTCCTGCATTACGAGCGGGCCGACGACTGATCCGGTGACCGCGGTTCGCCGCGCGACTGCAGCCGATGCGGCCGACCTCGGCCGGCTCCTTTACGAGTTCAACTCCGAGTTCTCGTCGCCGACGCCCGACGCGGAGACGCTGGCCGAGCGGATCGTGCGCTTCATCGAGCACGATGATGCGACATTCCTGCTCGTCGGCGAGGGGCCCGACGGCCTGGCCATGATCCGCTACCGGCCGACCCTCTACAGCGAAGGGCTCGACGCATATTTGGAGGAGCTCTACGTGGCGCCGGCCAAGCGCGGGCAGGGCCTTGGCCGGGCGCTTCTGGAGGCGGCGATGAAGACGGCGCGCGACGGGGGTGCCACGCGCATGGACCTGGGGACGAGCGTGGACGACACCGCGGCTCGGGGCCTCTATGCGAGCGCCGGCTTCACCGATCGCGAGGGCGAGCCGGACGGTCCGCAGATGCTCTATTACGAGCGCGAGCTCTAGTGAGCCGCCGCCTCCTCACATGGCGCGGCCTAGACAACTGGCGGGCGGAGCTCGCCGAGGTCGATCTTGGGCCGTCGCGCCTGGAGGCGCGAGGCGTGCAGGTCGGTGTCAGCGGAGTGGTCCCGGCAGGCTCCGACGAGGTGGTGGATGCGCCGGTCCGCTACCGCCTCGACTACGAGCTCGAGACCGTCGATCGGTTCGTCACCTCGCGCCTCGCCGTCCACGCCGCGGGAGAGAAATGGCGACGCGAGCTCGTCCTCGAGCGGATCGGCGAGGGCGATTGGAGAGCCGAGAGCGGCGGCGAAGGCGAGCTCGACCTGCCCGGGCCTGGCGGCGACGTCTCCTCCTTCTCCGAAGCCCTCGATTGCGATCTCGGGCTCTCGCCGTTGACGAACTTCATGCCCGTGCAGCGCGAGGGGCTGAGAGATGGCGGGGCCGGAACTGACTTCGTGATGGCCTGGGTTGCCGTTCCCGGGCTCAGCGTGCACCGCTCCGAGCAGCGCTATGAGCCGATCGATTCCTCCACCGTGCGCTACGTCGGCAAGCACCGATCGTTCGTGGGCGAGCTGGAGCTCGACGAGGACGGATTCGTGACCCGCTATCCCGGCCTCGGCGAGGCCGTCGACGAACCATGAGCCAGGAAAGGAAGAGATGAGCGAGCGCGATGGATTCGAGCCCGGCGTCCCCTGCTGGGTGGACACCCTGCAGCCCGACCCCGAGGTGGCGATGAGCTTTTACTCGAGGCTTTTCGGCTGGGATTTCGAGGGATCGGGACCCAGGCCCGGCGATCCCGTTGGCGAGTACAACGTGGCCCGGTTGCGCGGCCGTGACGTCGCCGGGGTCGCTACGCAGCCCGTTGCGGGAGGGCCGCCGGCCTGGAACACCTACGTCCAGGTTGAGAGCGCAGACGACGCCGCGGCGAAGGCACAAAGGGAAGGGGGCAGCGTGCTCGTCGATCCTTTCGACGCCCAGCCTGCAGGCCGCGGGGCCGTGGTCGCCGACCCGGAGGGGGCGGCGTTCTGCCTCTGGGAGCCAGGGCAGCGGAAGGGCGCTCGAGCGGTCAACGAGCCGGGGGCCTGGGCGATGAGCTCGCTCAACACCCGCGACCCCGAGCGCGCAGAGGCTTTCTACGGAGAGCTCTTTGGCTGGACGACTGAGGCCTTCGACCTCGGCGGCGCCGAGATCAAGATGTGGCGTCTTCCGGGGTTCGTCGGCGGTGAGCCTGAGCAGCCAGTGGCTCGCGACGTGGTCGCGACGATGATGGAGATGACCGGCGACGACTTCCCCGCCGACGTGCCGGCTCACTGGAGCGTCGACTTCTGGATCGAAGACGTCGACGCTGCCGCAGAGACGGCGAGCGAGGGTGGCGGCAAGGTGATCGCGCCTCCCTTCGACATTCCGGACGTCGGAATGAGGAGCGCGGTGCTCGCCGACCCAGGGGGCGCCGCCTTCTCGGTGACCAAGGTCGGCGCGGCCGGCTAGCCGGCGAAAGAGTCGGCGTGGCGGGGCCGCGGGAGGCAGGGAGTCCACGCGGCCCTCACCACGCCAGCGCGTCGGTAGCCAGGGAGGGTTGCCGACGCGTTCCGTCCCCGGAGGCATAGCCGTCCAGGGGCGAGCTTTCTCCCTCAACTACCCGATTCTATAGAGGCGGAGGGGGTCGGCGCTACCCCCCAACCCTTGCGCTCGATCAGCTCGATCGCGATCACGCTGCCGAGCGGCCCGACCGGGGTCAGCGTCGCCGCGAGCAGGGTGTAAGGGGCCTCACGGCGCAGGCAGGCGACCCAGATCAGCACGCAGAGAAGGATGTAGCCGAGCCCGTGTGTGAGGCCGAAGATGAAGGTCTCGTGATCGAAGCCGGGCATGAGCCAGAAGAACAGCAGGCCCGCGAAGACGACGAGCTCGATCCACGAGACCCACTTGACGATCTCGAAGAGGCGTCCCGGGACGGGCTTTCGCAGGGCTTCGGAGCTTCGGAGCACGGATTCACCATAGCCAGGCGCGATGGACAGACGCCAGGCCCGATAACCCGGAAGAAGGTGGCCACCGGTACAAGCCCGCCCCCCGCATCTTGTCCAGCGGTCCATAGCCTCAGGCGGGCGAGGGGGCCAAGATGATGCTCATGAAGCCAGCCACGACGATCCCCATCACGCCCACCGCCCGGACGCCCCGCCTGGTCGCGGTCATCGTGCCGCGCCCTGCGAATCGGCGCCCGGCTGCGGCTCGCCCGCGCTAGACGTCGGTGCTCAGCGCCGAGAGCACGATGCGCTCCTGCTCGTGCGCGTGGGCGCCGGAGTAGCCCTCGCCCGGACTCGCCCGCTCGGGCCGGCCGATGTACCCGAGCTCCAGGCCCTCGGGGAGCAGGTCGGGCATGCGGCGTGACATCACCTTGTAGGCGCCCATGTTGCGGGGCTCCTCCTGGACCCAGATCACCTGGCGCAGGTTCGGATAGGAGTCGATCAGCTGCTTGAGCTGGTCGCGGGCGAAGGGGTAGAGCAGCTCGACCCGGGCGATCGCCACGTCCTCGGCGGCCGCACGGCGGTCCGAGGCGTCCATCTCGTGGTAGATCTTGCCGCTGCAGATCACCAGCCGCTCGACCTTCTCGCGGCGATCGGCGGCGGTCGGGTCGTCGAGGACGAAGTGGAAGTGCCCCTCGCTCAGGTCCTCCATCGCCGAGGCGGCGCGATCGGATCGCAGCAGGCTCTTGGGGGTGAAGACCACCAGTGGTCGCGCCTTCTTGATCAGCGCCTGACGGCGCAGCAGGTGGAAGTACTGGGCCGCCGTGGTCGGGTTCGCCACCCGGATGTTGCCCTCGGCGGCGAGCGCCAGGAAGCGCTCGATGCGGGCGCTCGAGTGCTCGGGGCCCGATCCCTCATAGCCGTGCGGCAGCAGCAGCGTCAGCCGCTTGGCCTGTCCCCACTTCGCCTCCCCGGAGACGATGAAGCTGTCGATGATCACCTGGCCGGCGTTTCCGAAGTCGCCGAACTGCGCCTCCCAGAGGATCAGCGAGTCCGGCTCGGCGGCCGAGTAGCCGTATTCGAAACCGAGGCATGCGGTCTCCGAGAGTGGGCTGTTGTAGAGCTCGAACGGGGCGCCGGCGTCGTCGAGGTGCTGCATCGGGCAGTAGCGCAGCCCGGTCTTCTCGTCGTGAAGGACGAGGTGGCGGTGCGAGAAGGTGCCGCGCTCGGTGTCCTGGCCGGTGAGGCGGACGTGGACGCTCTCGGTCAGAAGCGAGGCGAAGGCCAGCGCCTCCGCATGGCCGAAATCGACCCCGTTCTGCTCGAGGTTCTCGATCCGCTTGCCGAGCGGCTTTCGAAGCTTGCGGTGGATCGTGAAGCTGTCGGGCACCCGCTGGAGCTGCTCGTTCAGCGCCCGCAGCTTCTCGGGTGCGACGGTGGTGTCGACCTGCGGGCTTGCGCTGCGATCAAGCTCTCCGGTACCGGTGGTCTGGGTCGGGTCCTCGTACTCGCCCGCCTCCATCTTGCGGCGCAGCTCCTTCAGGGTGGTGTCGAGCTGCTCGCGGCGGGACTTGGAGTCCGCCTCGACGTCGCCGGCGGAGACGATCCCGTCGCTGATCAGCTGCTCGGCGTAGATCTCCGACACCGGTGGGTGTTGCTTGATCGCCGCCGCCGGAAGCGGCTGCGTGTACGCGGGCTCGTCGGTCTCGTTGTGGCCGTAGCGCCGGTAGCCGATCAGGTCGATGACGACGTCGCGGCCCCAGCGCTCGCGGTAGGCCATCGCCAGGCGCACGGCGGCGATGCAGCCCTCGACGTCGTCGGCGTTGACGTGGATGATCGGAACGTTGAAGCCCTTCGCCATGTCGGCGGCGTAGGGGGTCGAGCGGCCCTCCTGGGGATCGGTCGTGAAGCCCACCTGGTTGTTCTGGATGATGTGGACGGTTCCGCCGACGGAGTAGCCCTTCAGCGACTGCAGGTTCAGCGTCTCGGACACCACCCCCTGGGCGGGGAAGGCGGCGTCGCCGTGCAGCAGGACGGCGAGCGCGATCTTGGGGTCGTGCTTGAGCTCGGCCCCGTCGCGCACGCTCTGCGACGCCCTCGCGGCGCCCGTCACCACCGGGTCGACGAACTCGAGATGGCTCGGGTTCGGATACAGGCCGACCTCGATCTCGTCCCCATCGGGGGTCTCGAAGGCCCCGACGTGGCCGTAGTGGTACTTGACGTCGCCGGTTCCGCCGTGGGGGATCGCGGCAACCGCTTTGACGGCCTCGATCGCCTTTGAGCCCTCGAACTCGGCGAAGATCGACTCCAGCGAGCGCCCGAGCGTGTGCGCGAGGACGCTGAGCCGGCCGCGGTGCGCCATCCCGAAGACGACCTCCTCCTGGCCGGCGCGCTGGGCGAGGGTCGCGATCTCGTCGAGCATCGGCACGATCACGTCGAGGCCCTCGATCGAGAACATCTTCTGGCCCAGGTAGGCCTTCTCCAGGTAGCGCTCGAACTGGAAGACCTCGATCAGGCGCCTCAGCAGCGCCTTGCGATCGCTCTTTCGCAGCTCGCGCCGGTGGGCTCCCGTCTCGATCATCTCCCGCAGCCAGACCCTCTGCTGGTGCGAGGAGAGGTGCTCGAATTGGTAGGCGATCGTTCCGCAGTAGGCGGTGCGCATCCGCGGCAGCGCCTCGAGCAGCGTCTCCCCGGGCACCCCGATGCGCAGGATGTCGGCGGGGATCTGCGCCATCAGCTCCGGGGTGAGGTTGAGGCTCTCCGGCTCCAGCGCCGGGTCGCCCTTGGGCTCTGTGCCGAGCGGATCGAGGTGAGCGGCGAGGTGGCCATGGGTGCGGTAGGCCTTCAGCAGCGAGGTCGCGGCCTGCACACCCTGCAGAAGCTCCTCGCTCGGCTGCGCCGGGCCGCCCGCCGCCTGCGCGGGTGCGCTCAGCGGCGGCGCCGAGGCGGAGGCCGGGTGGGCGGTGGAGACGATCGACTCCTCGAGCCCCAGCTCGCGGGCGACCGACTCATAGAAGCCGTCCTCGCCCTGCAGCAGCTCTTCGATCCGGCCCAGAAACGACCCCGACTCCGCGCCCTGGATCACCCGGTGGTCGTAGGTCGACGTGAGGGTCATCACCTTCGAGATCCCGAGCTGCTTGATCCGGTCGGCGGAGGCGTGCGCCCAGGCCGGCGGGTAGGCGATCGACCCGGTTGCGACGATCGTCCCCTGGCCGGCCATCAGGCGCGGCACCGAGGCGATCGTCCCCAGGCCGCCCGGGTTGGTGAGCGAGACGTTCGTGCCCTGGAAGTCGTCGGCGGTGAGCTTGTTCTCCCGCGTCTTGGTGATCAGGTCCTCGTAGTAGCCGTGAAACCCCTTGAAGTCGAGGGCGTCGGCGCCCTTTATGCAGGGGACCATGAGGCTGCGCGAGCCGTCGCTGCGCTCGATGTCGACCGCGATCCCGAGGTTGATCGATCCCGGCTCGATCACGTGCGGCTTTCCGTCGCGCTGCTCGAACGCCCGTGCCATCACCGGCCACTCGATCCCCGCCTTGACGATTGCCCAGGCGATCAGGTGAGTGAAGGAGACCTTCATCCCCTTCTCCTTCAACACCCCATTGAGTGCCTTGCGCTTCGCGTCCAGGGTGTCGACGGCGATCGTGCGGAAGGAAGTCGCGGTGGGGACGGAGCGGCTCTCCTCCATAGCGTTGGCGAGCATCGCCGCCGGGCCGCGCAGGGCCTTCGCCTCGCCTTCGGCGGCCTTCGCGGGCGCCGCACCGTCGCCGTCGGCCGCGGCGAGCACGTCGGACTTGGTGACCTTGCCACCGGCGCCGGAGCCGTTGACCTTTGCCAGGTCGACGCCGCGCTCGGCGGCGACACGGCGGGCGACGGGGGTGGCGCGTCCATCACCTTCCGGCTGCGTGCTTGCTTCGCTCGGTGCTCCTGAACCATTGCCCGACGCCTCCTCCGCTTCGCGTCCGGGGGCGTCGGGGTCCGCGTCGCTCTGCTGAGCCCCTGGTTGATCATCGGTCTCGCCCGGCTTGATCGTCGCCAGCACCGCGCCCACCGCGACCACCTCGTCGGGCTTGGCGGAGATCGTGGTCACGACGCCGCTGGTCGGGGCCGGGACCTCGGCATCGACCTTGTCGGTGGAGACCTCGACGATCGTCTCGCCCTCGCCGATCGAGTCGCCTTCGGAGACGTGCCACTCGAGCACCGTTCCCTCGCTGACCGACTCGCCCATCTCCGGCATCACGACCTGAAGCTCGCCGGACTCGGTGGTCTCGCCGGCGCTTACGCTGGCGTCGTCGCTCGTTGCTGTTGCGGTTGACGCTTCGGCCGCGGGCTCAGAATCCTCCGCGCCGTCCTCAGCCTCTTGGGTTTTGGCAGAGGCGCCGTCGCTGCTCGAAGCCGACGCCCCGTTGGGCTCGATCTCGGCCAGGACCGCCCCGACCTGGACCGTGTCGTCGGGCTGGGCGAGGATCTTGCTGATCACGCCGTCGGCGGGAGCGGGGACCTCGGCGTCGACTTTGTCGGTGGAAACCTCGACCACGGTCTGGCCCTCCTCGACCGAGTCGCCCTCCGATACGCGCCATTCGAGCACGGTGCCCTCGCTCACCGACTCGCCCATCTGGGGCATCTGGATCTCGACGCTCATCGAACTAGAAACCCACCAGCCTGTCGCCTCGCAATCGCTCGCGTTGCTCGCTCTGCTCGACGCTCATACAAATGGCACCTGCCTGTCAATACATCTGAGTCTAGGCGAGCCGCGCGACCAGATAGGCCTCGTTGGCGACCGTGTCAAAAATGTCCCGAACGAGGAACTCCCGGGCACGGGCGTCGTGGCCGCAGAAGCCGCAGTTGAGACGCGAGCCTGCGGGCAGCGGCTCGGCCAGGACCTGGGGCGCATCGCAGCTGGGGCAGATCAGGGCGCCGTGGGCGATGACCTCGATCCCGTCGCGCGACACCTGCCACTCGTGACGGATGTCGGCGGCGCGTACCTTGCCCTCCGCAGGCGCCGGCTGGCGCTCGAACGGGTCGAGGTGAAGGGCCATGTTTCAGAGTGTAGGGTGCCTGCGGAGGGAGGAATCGCGGAGGGGCGTTAGCCAATGAACTACTTCGTCACCGGCGCAACCGGCTTCATCGGCCGCAACCTCACAGAGCTCCTGCTCGAGCGAGGCGGCACCGTCTACGTGCTCGTTCGCGAGGGATCCAAGGGCCGGCTCGAGGAGTTGCGTCGTCGCTGGGGCGTCGACGAGGACAGGGTGGTCGGGATCGTCGGCGACGTCTCCGAGCCGCGCCTTGGGGTCTCGCAAGCCGACATCGACCAGCTCCGCGGTCGCGTCGATCACCTCTTCCACCTGGCCGCGATCTACGACATGACCGCCGACGGCGAGAGCCAGCGGGTGGCCAACGTGCAGGGCACTCGGCACATGGTGCAGTTCGCCGAGGAGATCGAGGCCGGGATCGTGCACATGGTCAGCTCGATCGCCGCCGCGGGGCTGTACCACGGCACCTGGCGCGAGGACATGTTCGAGGAGGCCGAGAACCTCGACGTCAACCCCTACTTCCGCACCAAGCACGAGTCCGAGGGCGTCGTGCGCAGCGAGTGCACCCGGCCCTGGCGCGTCTACCGGCCAGGCATCGTGGTCGGCAACTCCGAGACGGGAGAGATGGACAAGGTCGACGGCCCCTACTACTTCTTCAAGCTGATCCGCCGCATCCGCAACACGGTCCCGCAGTGGATGCCGATGCCCGGGGTCGAGGGCCGTGAGATCAACATCGTCCCGGTCGACTTCGTGGTCCAGGCGATGGATCACATCGCCCACACCGAGGGCCTGGACGGAAGGGCCTTCCACCTCACCGATCCCCGCCCGCCGACCGCCGGCCAGGTGATCGACACCTTCGCCCGCGCCGCCAACGCTCCCCAGTCTTCGGTCCGCCTCCCGGCCGCGGTGCTCGAGGCCGCCGACCCGTTCGTTCGCGTCGGCCTCTCCGCGATCCCGATGGCCGGTGCGGTGATCGACCGCACGCTGTCGGACTTCGGCGTCCCGCGCGCCGTCCTTACCTACGTCAACTACCCGACCCACTTCGACTCGCGGGGCACCCAGGCGGCTCTCGCCGACACCGACATCCGGGTGCCGCCGCTGGAGGCCTACGCCGACAAGCTCTGGGACTACTGGGAGCGCCACCTCGACCCGGACCTGTTCGGCGACCGCACCCTGCTCGGTGCCGTTCGCGGGCGGCGAGGCCTGGTCAGCGGCGCCGCCCAGGTGCTCGAGCAGCAGATTCCCGACGAGCTCCTGCGCCTTGGCCGGCGTGTCCTGGGCTCCGCTTCGCTGGAGACCGCGGTGCGCGGAAAGGTCGTGATGGTGACCGGCGCCTCGTCGGGCATCGGCCGCTCGGCGGCGCTGAAGATCGCCGACGCGGGCGGCATCGTCCTGCTGGTCGCGCGCACCCCGGAGAAGCTCGAGGCGACCCGCGATCAGATCGAGGCGGGCGGGGGGGTCGCCCACGTCTACCCCTGCGACCTCTCCGACATGGACGCCCTCGACGAGATGGCGCAGCAGGTGCTGGCCGAGCACGGCAAGGTCGACATCCTGGTCAACAACGCGGGCCGCTCGATCCGGCGCTCGATCGCGCTCTCCTACGACCGCTTCCACGATTTCGAGCGCACGATCCAGCTCAACTACTTCGGGCCGGTGAAGCTGATCCTCAACCTGCTGCCGGTTATGCGGGACCGCAAGGCGGGCCACATCATCAACATCAGCTCGATAGGCGTGCAGACCAACACGCCGCGCTTCTCCGCCTACATCGCCTCGAAGTCGGCGCTGGACGCCTTCTCCCGCGCGATCGCGTCGGAGATCATCGACGACGGCGTCAACATCACGACGATCCACATGCCGCTGGTGCGCACGCCGATGATCAAGCCGACCAAGATGTACGACCGCTTCCCGACCATCACCCCGGAGGAAGCGGCGGACATGATCAACGAGGCGATCATCCATAAGCCGAAGCGGATCGCCACTCCGCTCGGCACCCTCGGACAGCTTCTCTACGCGATCAACCCGAAGTCGATCGACTACATCCTCAACAGCGCCTACAAGCTCTTCCCCGACTCAAGCGCCGCGAAGGGGGAGGAGAAGAAGGCCGGGAAGGCCGAGGACCCGCGCTCGCGCCCGAGGACCACCAGCGAGCAGGCCTCCAACGAGCAGGTGGCATTCGCGTACCTGATGCGCGGCATCCACTGGTGAGGCCCGGTCGGTCGCCCCGATGTCGGTAGCGACCCGGCGCCGCAAGCACTGGGGCTGGGGGTATGAGGACCAGCAGCCGTCGCGGGCTGAGCTGGAGGAGGCGGGGAAGGGGATCCGCGAGCGGCTCGGCTTCGGAGGCGAGGTGCGCGAGCCGGTTCCACTGGACGAGGTCGAGCTGCTGCCGCCGCGCCTGCAGCCGCCCTCCTCGCTGGCGGAGCTCTTCAGCGACGAGCCGCACGAACGCCTCGGTCATGCGCTCGGGAAGGCCTATCGCGACGTCGTGCGCGGCTTCCGCGGCGAGTTCCCTCACCCGCCGGACCTGGTCGCGTTCCCCGGCGACGAGTCCGAGGTCGAGGCGGTGCTTGCGTTCTGCGAAGAGGCGGGGGCGGCTGCGATTCCGTATGGAGGTGGCACCAGCGTCGTCGGTGGGGTCGAGCCACGGGTAGGGGACGGATATGCGGGCGCGGTCTCGATCGATCTGCGTCGACTCGACCGGGTGCTCGAGGTCGACACCGAGTCGCGGGCGGCGCGGATCCAGGCCGGGGCACTGGGCCCGGCGCTCGAGGACCAACTGCGCGGCCACGAGCTCACCATTCGCCACTTTCCGCAGTCGTTCGAGTACTCAAGCCTCGGGGGCTGGATCGCGACCCGCGCCGGCGGTCACTTCGCGACCCTTTACACCCACATCGACGACCTGGTCGAGTCGGTGCGCGCGATCACCCCGCGCGGGGCCTGGGAGAGCCGCCGCCTGCCGGGATCCGGCGCAGGGCCGTCGCCGGACCGGGCGCTGATCGGCTCCGAGGGAATCCTCGGCGTGATCACAGAGGCCTGGGTGCGGCTCCAGGACCGGCCAACCTTCAAGGCCTCCTGCGGGGTCGGCTTCGATGACTTCGGCGCCGCGGCGCGTGCGGTTCGCGAGATCTCCCAGTCCGGCCTTCATCCCGCCAACTGCCGTCTGCTCGACGCGCTGGAGGCGGAGACAACCGGCGCCTCGCCCGGCCCCGGCAAGGCGTTGCTGGTGCTCGGCTTCGAGTCCGCCCATCACCCGGTCGATCACTGGATTGACCTGGCGCTGGAAGCAGCCCGTGAGCACGGCGGCGAGCCGGGAGAGGTGCGAACCAAGTCGGGTGGCTCCGCATCAGGCAGTGACTCCGTATCCGCGTGGCGGTCCGCCTTCCTCGGCGCCCCGTACCTGCGCGACACCTTCGTCGCCTGCGGCGTGCTCAGCGACACCTTCGAGACCGCGATCACCTGGGACCGCTTCGAGGAGTTTCACGCAACCGCGATCGAGGCTGCGCGCTCCAAGGTTGCGGAGGTCTGCAGCACGGTCACCGACAGAGGGGAGCCACGGGTCAGCTGCCGCTTCACCCACGTCTATCCCGACGGACCGGCTCCCTACTTCACGGTTCTCGCACCCGCGGTGCGCGGCGGCGAGGTCGAGCAGTGGGACGAGATCAAGGACGCGGCCTCGGAGGCTGTGATCGAGGGCGGCGGGACGATCACCCACCATCACGCGGTCGGGCGCGATCACCGCCCCTGGTACGACCGCCAGCGCCCCGAGCCCTTCGCCGACGCCCTGCGGGCCTCCAAGGCCGTTCTTGACCCGGCGGCGATCCTCAACCCCGGCGTCCTGATCGACCCTCAGACCTAGCCGGCGGGCTTGTCGCCACCTGCCCGGTCGGCGACGATTCGTACGTCGACCTCCGGCAGGGCCCGCAGCAGGCGCATAGCCAGCGGCTCGCCGAGGCGACCGAGGCCGCGCCGCGGGCGCGGGCGGCCCCATCAGCACGTAGGTGGTCCCTCGCTGCTCGGCGACCCGCGCCGCAACCGCGGCGACGTCGTCGCCCTCTTCGACGATCAGCTCCGCCCCGAGCACGGACGCAAGCCGTCGCAGGCTTTCCAGGCGCCCGCGGCTCTGCTCCGACGCCTGGTCCTCGGGGTCTCGCACGACGAGGATGTCGAGCTCGCCGCCGAGCCTCTGCGAGGAGCGCCAGGCTCTCCGCACGACGGGCTCCGCGGAAGGGCGCAGGGCGACAAGGGCGAGCAGCCGTTCGGCGATCGGCGCCGGCGCGGAGCCGAACAGCTGCTCCTCGCGGGCGACGAGGGTGTCCCTGACCAGGCGCTTTGCCTCGACCTCCTCCGCCACCTGGCGCAGCGCCACCTCGCGCAGCGCCTGCAGGTTCTCGACCTTGAAGAATCCTCCCAAGGCTTCGGCGACCTTGCGGCCGGGGTAGACCTTGCCCTCGCGCAGCCGCCCGAGCAGAGCCTCCGGAGTGAGGTCGATGAGGACGACCTCGTCGGCTTCGCCCAGCACCTCGTCGGGGAGAGTCTCGCGGACCCGGACGCCGGTCAGCTCCATCACCTGGTCGTTGAGGCTCTCCAGGTGCTGCACGTTCACGGTCGAGAAGACGTCGCTGCCGTTGGCAAGCACCTCGGCGACGTCCTCGAAGCGCTTCGGATGCTCGGCGCCGGGGGCGTTGGTGTGCGCGAGCTCGTCGATCAGGCACAGCTCGGGGGCCCGCTCCAGGATCGCGGGCAGATCCATCTCCTCCAGCTCGGTCCCCCGGTGCTGGAGAGTGCGCCGCGGGACCTCCTCCAGGTCCTCGAGCAGCGCCGCCGTCTCCGCCCGGCCGTGGGTCTCGAGGAAGCCGACGGCGACGTCGCGTCCCGCCTCGGCCTCGGCGTGGCCATCCTGCAGCATCCGGTAGGTCTTTCCCACTCCGGCTGCCATGCCGAGGAAGATCTTGTGGCGAGCGGCCATCGCTCCCGCAGCCTACGGCGCCGCTCGCGCGATCAGGCACCGAGCAGGTTGTGCACGATCAAGTCGATCAGCTTGATCCCGATGAAGGGCGCGATCAGGCCGCCGAGCCCGAAGATCAGGAGGTTGCGCCGTAGCAGCGCGGTCGCTCCGAGCGGCCGGTACTGGACGCCGCGCAGGGCAAGCGGCACCAGCGCCGGAATGATCAGCGCGTTGAAGATGATCGCCGAGATCACCGCCGACTCGGGAGTTCCGAGGGACATCACGTTGAGATCGTCGAGCGGCCCGTTGGAGCCCTGCGTCGCGTATGTAGCGGCGAAGATCGCCGGCAGGATCGCGAAGTATTTGGCGACGTCGTTGGCGATCGAGAAGGTCGTGAGAGCACCGCGGGTGATCAGCAGCTGCTTGCCCACCTCGACGATCTCGATCAGCTTCGTGGGGTTGGAATCGAGGTCGACCATGTTGCCCGCCTCGCGCGCCGCCTGGGTGCCGGTGTTCATCGCCACCCCCACGTCCGCTTGCGCGAGCGCCGGGGCGTCGTTGGTCCCGTCTCCGGCCATCGCCACGAGCCGGCCCGCCTCCTGCTCGCGCTTGATCAGCTCCATCTTCGCCTCCGGCGTCGCCTCGGCGAGGAAGTCGTCGACACCGGCCTCGCGCGCGATCGCCTGGGCGGTGAGCGGGTTGTCGCCGGTGATCATCACGGTGCGAATGCCCATCGAGCGCAGGCGCTCGAAGCGCTCGCGGATCCCCTCCTTGACGACGTCGTGCAGCTCGACGATGCCGAGCACCTGCGTGTCGCGGGCCACCGCCAGCGGGGTCGCGCCCTCGCGGGCCACCCGCGCCGTCTCGGCCTTGAGCTCGGGCGGTGCCTGGCCGCCCTGGCTCTCGACCCAGGCGATCACCGCGTCGCCCGCGCCCTTGCGAAGCCGCATCCCGTCCATGTCGACGCCGCTCATCCGGGTTTCGGCCGAGAAGGCGACGAAGCTCGGCCTCGTGGGGCCCGAGCTGGCGCTCGCGCAGCCCGTACTGCTTGGCCAGCACCACGATCGAGCGACCCTCGGGTGTCTCATCGGCAAGCGATGAGAGCTGCGCCATCTCGGCCAGCTCCGCCTCGCTGACGCCGGGCATCGGCACCAGCGCCGCGGCCTCGCGATTGCCGAGCGTGATCGTTCCGGTCTTGTCGAGCAGCAGAACGTCGACGTCACCGGATGCCTCCACGGCGCGGCCCGAGAGCGCGAGCACGTTGCGCCGCACGAGCCGGTCCATGCCGGCGATCCCGATTGCGCTCAGCAGCGCCCCGATCGTGGTCGGGATCAGGGAGATCAGAAGAGCGACCAGCACGATCGTCGAGATGTCGGTGCCGGCAAAGTTGGCGAACGGCGCCAGCGTCGCCACAACGGCGACGAAGATCAGCGTCAATCCCGCCAGCAGGATCCCGAGCGCGATCTCGTTCGGGGTCTTGCGCCGCACCGCCCCCTCGACCAGGCCGATCATCCGGTCCAGAAAGGACTCCCCCGGGCGCTGGGTGATCTCGACCACGATCCGGTCGGAGAGGACCCGGGTCCCTCCGGTCACAGCCGAGCGGTCGCCGCCGGCCTCGCGGATCACCGGCGCCGATTCGCCCGTGATCGCCGACTCGTCGACCGAGGCGATGCCCTCGATGACGGTCCCGTCGCCGGGAATCACCTCTCCCGCCTCCACGATCACCACGTCGCCGGTGGTCAGCTCGGCGGCGGGGATCTCGCGTCCCTCGCGCAGCCGGGCGACCGTCGTCGTGCGCATCGCCCGCAGCGCCTCCGCCTGCGCCCGGCCACGCCCCTCGGCGATCGCCTCGGCGAGGTTGCCGAACAGCACCGTCAGCCAGAGCCAGACCGCCACCGTGGCGCCGAACCAACCCGGCTGCACTCCCTCGCCGGTGAGCCAGAGCACTGTCGTGAACACCGCCGAGACCTCGACCACGAACATCACCGGGTTGGAGATCAGGTGGCGCGGATCGAGCTTGCGAAACGAGCTGACCAGCGCCGGGCGGACCATCGCGGCGCTGAACGGCGAGGTCTCGGGGTTGCGCAGGGTCGGCTGCGGGTCTGCGGTGCCGGCGTTCATCAGCTCTCCTCGTCGAGCGCCAGGTTCAGGGTCACGACGTTTACGCCCGGGTTGCCGATGAAGCCCAGCGCGCGCCCGTCGGTGTGCTCATCGACCCGGTCCATCACCTCGTCGACCGTCATGCCGCGTGCCTCGGCCACCCGTGGAGCCTGGAGCTCGGCGTTCTCGGTTGAGATTTGGGGGTCGATGCCCGAGGCGCTGGTCGTGACCGCGTCCGGCGGCACGTCGGCGGCGCCCAGGCCGGGGTTGAACGGAAGCTCACGCTCGAGGTAGTCGCGCAGGAAGCCTCGCTGCAGCTTCGCCAGCTCCTTCTGATTCGGCCCCAGGTTGTTGAAAAAGGTGGCGTCGGGCGCGTATTCGGTCGCCGAGGGCCGGCTCTGGAAGTAGCGGGCCACCCCACCGAAATCCTGGCCGATCAGCTCCGAGCCCACGGTCTCGCCGTCGCGCTGCACCCGCGAGCCGTCGGCGTTGCCGGGGAAGAGCACCTGAGAGGCGCCGGTGACGAAGAGTGGATAGGCGAGCCCGAGCACGACGGTGAGGACGACGACGGAGCGGGCGGCTGTGATCAGGTCGCGGCGCATCAGAAGAGCTGGTCGGTAAGGAATTGGAGGATCGGGCCGAGCAGCAGCGCCGGGACGAAGACCAGCAGGGCGACGAAGATGACGATCCCGACCAGGAGGAAGACGAAGGTCGGGGTGTCGGTGCGCATCGTCCCCGCCGAGGGCGGCGCCGCGCGCTTGCCCGCCAGCGAACCGGCGACTCCAAGCGCGGCGACAAGCGGAAGGAAGCGGCCCAGCAGCATCGCCACGCCGCCGACCAGGTTGGCGAAGGTGATCCCGAAGGCGCCTACGTTTGTCCCGTCGGGCTGCAGGAACCCGGTGTAGCCGGCAAAAGCGGAGCCGTTGTTGTTGGCCTGCGAGGTGTAGGCGTAGAGCGTCTCGCTGAACCCCTGCGGCCCGGAGTTGTAGAGCGAGGGCGCCCCCCAACTGGTGCCGATCGCGAACGCGGTGGCGACGAGGACGATCAGCGGCACCGCGATCGTCCCGATCGCGACCAGCTTCACCTCCCGCGCCTCGATCTTCTTGCCCAGGTACTCGGGCGTCCGGCCGACCATCAGGCCGGCCAGGAAGACCGCGAGCAGGACGAACAGCAGCATTCCGTAGAGGCCCGAGCCGACACCGCCGAAGATCACCCCGCCGGTCATCATGTTCGCGAGCGGGACCGCTCCGCCGAGCCCGCTCAGGGACTCCATCGCCGCGTTGACGGCGCCGCACGAGGCCACCGTGGTCACCGCGGCAAACAGAGACGAGGAGCCGATCCCAAACCGCTGCTCCTTGCCCTCGAAGTTTGCGCCGTCGATCCCCGCCGCCTGCATCGCCGGGGTCGAGCCCGACTCGGCGCTATAGAGGACGGCGACCGCGGCGATGAACATCACCGCCATCGCGGCGTAGATCGCCCAGCCCTGACGCCGGTTGCCGACAAGGCGCCCGAAGGTCGCCGTCAGCCCCGCCGGGATCACCAGGATCGCCAGCATGAGGACGAAGTTGGTCAGCGCGCTGGGGTTCTCGAACGGCATTGCCGCGTTGACGTTGAAAAAGCCGCCGCCGTTGGTCCCCAGCTCCTTGATGATCTCCTGCGAGGCGACCGGGCCGAGCGCGAGGGTCTGCTCGCCTCCGGCGATGGTGCCGAAGCTTGCGTAAGGCCCGAGCGTCTGGATCGCGCCCTGCGAGACCAGGAAGAGCGCCCCGATAATCGAGACCGGAAGCAGCACGTAGAGGATCGTGCGGGTGACGTCGACCCAGAAGTTCCCGAGCCGGTCGCCGCCGCGGCGGGCGAATCCACGGATCACCGCGATCGCAACCGCGATCCCGGTCGCCGCGGAGAGGAAGTTCTGCACCGCCAGCCCTGCCATCTGCGAGAAGTAGGAGAGCGTCGTCTCGCCGCCGTAGAACTGCCAGTTCGTGTTGCTGACGAAGGAGCTGGTCGTGTTGAAGCTCAGGTCCCAGGGGCCGGAGCCGAGGTCCTGCGGATTCCAGGGGTGGATCCCCTGGGTGCGCAGGATCAGGTAGAGCATCAACCAGCCGAATAGGGTGAACGCGACCACCGAGCGGGCGTACCCGCGCCAATCCTGCACGCGCGAGGCGTTGACCCCGAGCAGCGCGTAGGTCCCCCGCTCGACGGGTCCCAGTACTCGATCCAGGGCGACGGGCTCGCCCTCGAAGACCCTCGCGAGGTAGGCGCCGACCAGCGGCGTCAGCGCGGTCAGCACGGCGACGAAGACGGCGATCTCGATCCAGCCGGTGGCGTTCACCGCTAGAGCTCCTCGCCGCGCAGCAGCGCATAGAGCAGGTAGGCGGACAACAGCAGGCTGAGGATCAGCGCCGCGACGTCGGCGAGGCTCATATCCGTCGGACTCCCTCGATCAGCAGCGCGAGGACGCCGAAGCAGCCGAGGCCCAGGGCGACGCTGAGCAGGTCGCCGACCCCGGAGGGAATGCCTTCGAACAGCGCGAGCAAGGCCACGAACACAGCGTGGCTGCTCGACCTCAAGCTGCTGTGCAGATCAGCGGCGGCGGTCTAAAGACGCCGTCAAGAAGCGTCGACGAAGCGGTATCCGACCCCCGCCTCGGTGCGGATGTGGCGGGGTCGGCCCTCGGGCTCGACCTTGCCGCGCAGGTTGGCGATGTGGGTTCGCAGGGTCGCGACATCGTCTGAGTAGGCCGGCCCCCAGACCTTGCTCAGGAGCGCCGCATGGGTCAGCAGCCTGCCCCGGTTCTCCATCAGCGTGCGCAGGAGGTTGAACTCGGTCGGGGTCAGGCGCACCTCCTCACCCGCGAGGCGGACGGACTGAGCGGCCCGATCGAGCTCGAGCCCGTCGGCGCTGAGGACCGGCTCGGTGTCGCCGGACTCGGCCCGGCGCAGCCCGGCCCGAAGCCGGGCGACCAGCTCGCGGGGGCTGAAGGGCTTGGTGACGTAGTCGTCAGCACCTGTCTCTAGCGCGCGCACCTTCTCCGCCTCCTCCTCCAGCGCCGAGAGCACGATGATCGGGGCCGAGGACCACTCGCGAAGGCGGCGCGTGACTTCGACCCCGTCGATGTCGGGAAGCACCAGGTCGATGATCGCGGCCGCCGGGGCCCGCAGCGCCGCGGCGTCCAGGGCCTCTTCACCGCTCGATGCGGGGATGACGTCAAAGCCCTCTTCGCGCAGGACCACGCGCAGTGCCCTGAGGATCTGGTCCTCGTCGTCTACGACCAGGACAGCGGGTCGGGTGCTCACGCTTCTCCCGCAGCCCCCGCCTCGGCGGGCGCGGCCGGCGCCGCGAGCGGGAACTCGACCACGAAGGTGGTGCCCTGCTCGGGCAGGGACTCGACCCAGATCCTGCCCCCGTTGACGTCGATGAACCCACGCGCGATCGCCAGGCCAAGGCCCGATCCCCGGTGCCCCGTGCGGTCGGTGCCGGCCCGGAAGAACGGGTCGAAGACGCGCTCTCGGTGCGCCGCCGGTATACCCGGACCGCGGTCGACCACCCGGATGCCGATCCTCTGGTGCAGGGCAGCCGCGCGGACCGAGACCGGGTGGCCGTCGGAATGGCGGCTTGAATTCTCGAGCAGGTTCGCGAAGGCCTGCTGCAGCTGCGCGGCGTCGGCCTCGATCGAGGGCAGGTCGTCGGCGATCTGGAGCCGGAACGCGTCATCGGGAAGCCGCAGCTCGTCGATCGCCGCCCGGATCACCTCGCCGACGTCGCAGGGCACCGGGCTCGGCTCGGCGGCGCCGGCCTCCAGGCGCGAGAGGTCGAGCAGGTTGTCGATGAGGCGCGCGAGCCGATCCGACTCCTCGATTACGACCGCGGCGAGCTCCTCGCGCTCGGCCGGGCTCACGCTCGGCGACTGAAGCGGCTCGGCCGCGGTTCGAATCGCGGTCAGCGGAGACCGAAGGTCATGCGAGACGGCGCGCAGCAGGGCAGTCTTCAGGGTGTCGGTGCGGCGAAGCGCCACCGCCTCGACGCGGTCGCCGAGCAGGTCGTCGCGCTCCAGCGCCGTCGCCAGCAGCGCCTCCAGGGCCGGGACGATCCGCTCCTGTATGCGGCGCAGGGTCGGCTCCGGCGTGTTAGCGGGGACGATCAGGGTCGCCAGCTGCCGCGGCCCGTCGCGCAGCGGGAAGGTCAACCGGCGCTCATCCTCGATGGCGCCCAGCTCGATCGCCGCCGAGGGCAGCGAAAGCGTCCGCGACAGCCGCTGCGCCGAGACCGAGAGCGCCTCCCGAAGGTCGTCGCCTCGCAACAGGACGCGTGCGATCTCCGCCGCCAGATCGGCTTCCCCCCGCCGCATCTCGGCTTCCTCGGCCCCGGCTCGCGCCCGCTGCGCCAGCTCCGCCGAGACCACCGCGGCGAAGAAGAAGACCACGAGCGCGACCCAGTTCTCCTCCTCGGCGATCGTGAAGCGCCCGGTCGGCGGGATGTGGAAGAAGTTGAAAGCAGCGGCGCTGGCGAGCGCGGTGAAGAGGCCGAGCCACAGCCCCCAGACCGAAGCCACCAGCAGAACGCCGAGCAGGTAGACGACGCCCAGAGAAACGGCGGGGGCGATCTCCCGCAACGGATAGAGAAGCAGCGTCGTGGCCGCAACTGCGCTGACGGCGACCAGCAGGCCGGAAACGCGATTGGCGCCGAGGTCGGACAGGCGGCTGCGCATGCCGCGAGATTACGCCAGCTGGGACGGCGCGCCCAGGGCGAACTCCATCGCTGCCGCTACCCTGCCAGCGCATGGAGACGATCACCGACGAGCACCCGACGCTCGCCGAGGGCACGGCCGACGCGGGGGCCGAGGAGCGGACCGAGGGGCTGCGCCCTCAGCGCACCACCCTGCTCGCCGCCTGGGTCGCGATGCGGCCCCAGGAATGGATCAAGAACGTCCTCGTCTTCGCCGGCGTCCTGTTCTCGGGCAAGGTCGACGACGTCGGCGCGCTGGCGACCGCGTCGCTCGCCTTCCTCGCCTTCTGCGCGGTCTCCAGCGCCGGCTATCTGATCAACGACATAAACGACGTCGATTTCGACCGCGCCCATCCCAAGAAGCGCAACCGCCCGATCGCGGCCGGGGAGCTCTCGCAGAGCACCGCGGTGGCCATGGCGATCGGGCTGGCGATCGGCGCCCTCGCGCTCGCCTTTGCGACCGTCAACTGGCAGGTGGGTCTGATGGTCGCCGGTTATGGCGCCGCGCAGCTCGCCTACAGCTTCGGGCTCAAGCAGATCGTGATCGTCGACGTGATGACGATCGCCGGCCTGTTCATCCTCCGCGTCGTCGCCGGCGCCGAGGCGGTCGACGCACATGCGTCGGAGTGGCTGATCCTCTGCACCGGCATGCTGGCCTGCTTTCTCGGTTTCACCAAGCGGCGCCAGGAAGCGGTCTCCGAGCTACACCAGGGAACCGAGAGCCGCCCGGTGCTCGAGCACTACTCGCTGCCCTTCCTCGACCAGATGGTGGCGATGGTCACCGCCGGGACCGTGCTCACCTACTCCATCTACACAGTCGACTCGCCCCTGATCGGCAACGAGATGATGTACACGATCCCGCCGGTCGTCTACGGCCTCTTCCGCTACCTCTACCTGATCTACGACCGCGCCGACGACCGCTCCACCTCGGCGATCGTCAGCGGCGACAGGGGCATGATCGCGGCCGGCGCCAGCTTTGCCCTCATCGCCTTCCTGCTGCTCTACGTCTTCAACTAGCCGGGTCCACGGCGCCCCTGCCGAGCCAGCGCACGGCGAGCATCAGCACCACGACCAGGGCCGCGGCGCCGATCACCAGCGGGTCTGTCAGGTGCAGGTCCTCCAGGCGGCTGCCCAGATAGACCGAGATCGCGGTGATAGGCAGGTAGCCGACCATCGTCGTCCAGGTGTAGCGCCAGAACGGCACCCGGGCCGATCCCGCCGCATAGGAGATGACGCTGAAGGGAAAGATCGGGACCAGGCGGGCGGAGAGAAGAAGCGTCACCCCGCCGCGGGCGACCATCGCCACCGCGCGGTCGAAGCGCTGCTCCCCGAGCAGGCGGTGAAAGAGCGGGTGCCCGATCGAGTGGCCGATCGCGTAGGCGGCCCATCCGTTGAGCAGCCAGCCGAGCATGACCAGCCCAAGCGCCGGCCAGAAGCCGTAAACGAAGCCCGCGGCGGCGTCGACGATCTCTGCCGGATACCAGAGAACCGTGTGGATCAGGCAGAGACCGAGGACTATCAGCGGGCCGCCGACGCCGAGGTCCTTGATCGATTCCCGCACCTCGGACGTATCCCCCCGCAGGGCCGCGCCCGCCGCGTCGCGCAGGGGGTCGACCAGCAGCGTGATCAGCGCCAGCCCGGCGATCCCGGCCAGCGTCGCCGCGATCGCAAAGATCAGCGGGCGCGAGTCGCTAATGGGAGCGGCCCCCGTGGGCGCCCGGGCCCACCGGCGAGGCGCTGTGGATCGGGAGGTCGGAGGCAAGCTCGACCTTGCCTCCTCGGGTGAACTGCACGTCGACGGTCTCGTGCTTGCGGTAGGTGCCGAAGAGGCCGATCAGCATTGCCAGCCAGCGGCCGAAGCCGACCTTGGCCTCCTTCAGGATCGGGCGCTGAAAGACGATCTCGCCGCCGCCGACCCGGTAGTCGCGCCCCTCGGCCTGCTCGACCCCGTTGATGAACACCGTGATCGGGGGGCGGGCGCCGCGCGGCAGGCGCACCCGATCGCCGACCGCAACGCTGCCCTCCGGCACCTCGTTGCCGGTCACCGTCTCTCCAGGAGCGCCTCGAAGACGGCGTCGAACGCGCTCTTGCTCCCTCCGGGCTTCAGCTCGGTGCGCCGAATCCCGCCGCTGAAGGGGACGAAGGACCCGTCTCCCATCACGTCGACGCCGGCGTCACGGCTGCGCAGCAGCCCCCCGGTGGAGATCTCCAGCCGCGCGTGGACCTGCTGGCCGGGCTCGAAGTCGCGCAGGGACGACACCTTCTTCAGCGGCCCCTCGGAGCGAATCGCCTCCGCCTTGCTGCGCAGCTCGTCGACCGCCCCCTCGAGGGTCTGCATCCGCTGCCTGCTTACCGCCGAGCCGTGGCGCACGGTCAGCGTGTAGCGGCCGTCCTTGCCCATGCGCCGGGCGCTCAGCCCGCGGGGCGCTTCGCCGGTCCCTCGATCTCCTGTGCGTCGCCCCGCTGGTCGATCGGCACGTAGTCCTGGTCGCGGGGGCCGGTGTAGATCTGGCGCGGCCGGGCGATCTTCTGCTCCGGGTCATCCATGTGCTCGAGCCACTGGGAGATCCAGCCGGCGGTGCGGGGGATCGCGAAGATCACCGTGAACATCTCGGTCGGGATCTTCAGCGCCTCGTAGATCAGCCCTGAGTAGAAGTCGACGTTGGGGTAGAGCTTTCGCTCCGTAAAGTAGTCGTCGTCGAGCGCCTGCTTTTCGAGCTCCGTCGCGATCTCGAGCAGCGGGTTGTAGCCGGTTGCCTCGAGCACCTCGTCGACGTTCTTCTTGATGATCCGCGCCCTCGGGTCGTAGTTCTTGTAGACGCGGTGGCCGAAGCCCATCAGCCGCTCCTTGCGGTCCTTGACGCCCTCGAGGAAGTCGGGGATGTTCTCGACTTTCTCGATCCGGGTGAGCATCCGCAGCACCTGCTCGTTGGCACCCCCATGGAGGGGCCCGTAGAGGGCGGCGATCCCTGCGGCCACCGCGGAGTAGGGGTCGACGTCTGACGATCCGACCGCCCGCACCGCGTTGGTCGAGCAGTTCTGCTCGTGGTCGGCGTGGAGGATGAAGAGGACGTCAAGCGCCTTGGCCAGGCGTGGATCGGGCTCGAACTTCGACTCGGTCATCTTGAAGAGCATCGAGAGGAAGTTCTCCGGATAGCTGAGGTCGTTGTCCGGATAGACGTAGGGGAGACCCATGTTGTGGCGGTATGAGAAGGCCGCGAGGGTCGGCATCTTGGCGATCATCCGGATTGTCGCCAGATAGCGCTCCTCGGGGTCGTCGAGCTTCTTGGCGTCGGGATAGAAGGTGGAGAGCGCGCCCACCGAGGCGAGCAGCATCCCCATCGGGTGGGCGTCGTAGCGAAAGCCGGTGAGGAACTTCTTGATGTCCTCGTGGACGAAGGTGTGGTGGGTGATGTCGTGCGTCCACTGCTCGAGCTGTGAGCTGGTCGGCAGCTCGCCGAAGACCAGCAGGTAGGAGACCTCGAGGTAAGTCGACTTCTCGCAGAGTTGCTCGATCGGGATGCCGCGGTGCTGCAGGATCCCTGCCTCTCCGTCTATGTAGGTGATCGCGGAACGGCAGGAGGCGGTGTTGGTGAAGGCCGGGTCAAAGGCCATGAGCCCGAAGTCGTCCTCGGTGACCTTGATGTCGCGCAGGTCCATCGCCTTGACGGTGCCGTCGGTGATCTCCAGCTCGTACGTCTCGCCGGTGCGGTTGTCGGTGACACTCAGCGAGTCGCCGTTCGCTCCCGCCCCGTCCACCGATGCGTCCTCAGTCTTCTCCGACACGTCCTCAGCCTTCTCCTTGGTCTGCTGCTCCGTTGCCATCACCTCTCCTGGGCCTCGATTGGGTGAAGCGAAATTCTCGCAGCTTGGGCAATTAGCTGGGCAGGGACTCGATCTGGGTCATCGAGCGCAGGGCCTCGAAGCGCTCGTCGATCTCGGCCCGGGTGAGGGTGGCGACGCGCTCGGTCCCGAACTGCTCGACGTTGAAGGAGGCGAGCACGGTGCCGTAGCCCATCGCGCGCCGCAGCGTTGCATCGTCGAGCTCGCCACCCTCGCTGTCGAGGTAGCCGAGAAAGCCGCCCGCGAAGCTGTCGCCGGCGCCGGTCGGGTCGCGGACGTCCTCGAGGGGATAGCCGGGCAGGGCGAAGAAGCCGTTCTCGGTGAAGAGGGCCGCTCCGTACTCGCCCTGCTTGGCGACCACGGCCTTCGGGCCCATCTCCATCACCTTGCGCGCCGCGCGGGCGAGGTTGGGCTCCCCGGTCAGCTGGCGTATCTCGGCGTCGTTGAGGATCGCGAAGTCGACTTCCCCGATTGCCGTCACCAGCGAGTCGCGCGCGGTGTCGATCCAGAGGTTCATCGAGTCCAGGGCGGCGAAGCGGGCGCCGTCGCACTGGGCTCGGACCTGGCGCTGCAGGTCGGGCTGGATGTTGGCGAGAAAGAGGGTGTCCGACTGCCGCGAGGCCTCCGACAGCTTCGGCTCGAAGTCGCCGAACACATTCAGCTGCGTGTCGTCGGTGTGGGCGGTGTTGAGATCGAACTCGTAGTGCGCGCGCCAGAAGAAGGTTTCGCCGCCCTGAACGTGCTCGATGTCCTCCGTCTTGACTCCCCGGCCCTCGAGCACCGAGAGCTGCTCCTCGCCGAAGTCGTCGCCGACCGGGCCGACCACGTGCACGTCGCCGAAAAAGCTCGCCGCGAGCGAGAAGTGAACGGCGGCGCCGCCGAGCATGCGCTCGCGCTCGCCGAAGGGCGACTTCACGGAGTCAAATGCGATCGATCCGACGACGGTTAGCGACATGGCGAGTGGGGGCGGGAGACGGTTTGCAGTCTCCTTGGGGGAGACTTGAGCGCGTGAAGGCTATCCAGATCAAGGAGTTCGGCGGCCCCGAGGTGCTCGAGCACACCGAGCTGCCCGATCCCGAGCCCGGCGACGGCCAGGTCCTGGTCCAGGTCGCCCGCTCGGGCGTCAACTTCGCCGACACCCACGTGACCCGCAACGACTACCTGGCCGACCAGGAGCTTCCGCTCGTGCCCGGAGGAGAGGTCAGCGGCACGACCCCGGACGGTCGCCGCGTCGCGGCGCTGCTGATGAACGGCGGCTACGCCGAGCAGGTCGCCGTGCACGAGGCGGCGCTGGTCCCGGTCCCCGACGCGGTCGACGACGACCAGGCGGCGGCGCTGCTGCTGCAGGGGCTGACGGCCTGGAGCCTGCTCAACATCTCCGCCCGCCTGCAGGAGGGTGAGTGCGTGGTCGTCGAGGCGGCCGCGGGCGGCACCGGCAGCCTCGCCGTCCAGCTCGCCAAGCGGATGGGAGCCGGGCGCGTGATCGCCCTCGCGTCCAGCGAAGAGAAGCGGGCGCTGGCGATGGAGCTCGGCGCCGACGCCGCGATCGACTCACGAGCCGCGGAGCTGCGGGAGGAGATCGTCGCCGCCAACGACGGCCAGATGGTCGACGTGGTGCTGGAGATGAGCGGCGGCGACGCCTTCGAGCAGACGCTTCGGTCTCTGGCCCCGCTCGGGCGCCTGGTCGCGTTCGGGATCGCCTCGCGGGAGGAGAACGAGGTTCGCAGCGGGCATTTGATGCGCAACAGCCGCGCCGTGATCGGCTTCTGGCTCGTCCACCTCTTCAGCCGCCCCGACATCCTGCGCCGCGGCATCGAAGAGCTGCTCGGCGCCGCCGCGGCCGGAGAGCTGCGGGCCGTGATCGGCGGCGTCTATCCGCTCTCCGAAGCGCAGCGGGCCCACGAGGAGCTCGCCGGTCGCCGCACGCAGGGAAAGCTGCTGCTCGACCCGACGCGCTAGCTGCCGCCGCGCGGCCGCTAGGCTGACCCGCCTCTTATGACTGCCTTCAAAGACCTGGGCCTGGCGCCCGAGATTCAGACCGCTCTCGACGAGCTCGGCTACGTCGAGCCGACCGCGATCCAGGAGCAGGCGATCCCGGAGCTGCTCGCAGGCAACGACGTGATCGGCCAGGCGCAGACCGGGACCGGGAAGACGGCGGCCTTCGGCCTGCCGCTGCTCCAGTACCTGGATCCCGAGAGCGCCGACGTGCAGGCGATCGTCCTGACCCCGACCCGGGAGCTCTGCATCCAGGTCACCCAGGCGCTGCGCGCCTACGCCGAGCACCTTCCGGTCGAGATCGTGGCCATCTTCGGCGGTGCGCCGATCAAATCCCAGCAGGCGCAGCTGCGCGCCGGGGGGCAGGTCGTGGTGGCGACGGTGGGGCGGATGATGGACCTGATCTCGCGGCGCTCGCTGGTGCTGACATCGGCCCGCTACGTGGTCCTCGACGAAGCCGACGAGATGCTCGATCTGGGCTTCATCGAGGACGTCGAGAAGATTCTGCGCCAGTGCCCCAACGGCCGCCAGACGGGCCTCTTCTCGGCCACGATGCCGCCGCCGGTCCAGCGCCTCGCCGAGACATACATGTACGACCCGGTGACGATCAGCGTCACCCCCAAGCAGCTGACCGTGGACGCGATCGAGCAGGCCTACCTCGAGGTGCCGGGCCGCGAGAAGGCAGCGAAGCTGATCGAGCTGCTGCGCGCCGAGGAGCCCGAGCAGGCGATCATCTTCTGCCGCACCAAGATCGGCGCCTCACGGCTGGACAAGGCGCTGCGCGACAAGGGCCTCGACGTGAAGGCCCTGCACGGGGACATGAGCCAGGGCTCGCGCGACGGCGTGATGATCGCCTTCAAGGAGCACCGCGTCCGCCTGCTGGTCGCCACCGACATCGCCGCCCGCGGCCTCGACATCGAGCACGTCACCCACGTCATCAACTACGACGTCCCCGACACCACCGACGCCTACGTGCACCGGATCGGCCGCACTGGGCGCGTCGGCCGCACCGGACGCGCGATCACCCTCGTGACCCCGACCCAGAGCAAGGAGATCCCGCGGATCGAGCGCGAGGCGAAGGTCAGCATCGGCGAATGGGAGGCGCCCGAGGAGCGGCTCGAGCACGCGCCGCGCCCGCGCCGGCGGCCTCGCGAAGAGCCTCGCGAAGAGAAGCCTGCGGCGAGCGGCAACGGTGCATCCGAAGGCGGGCCGGTGAAGCTGTTCGTCAATCGGGGCAAGCGCAGCGGCGTCAGCGAGGAGGACCTGCGCTGGGCGCTGAGCGAGGGTGCGGTGCTGCCCGAGGACGCGATCGAGTCGATTCGGGTCCTGGACCGCTTCAGCTTCGTCGAGCTGGCGCCCGAGGTCGCTGAGCAGGCGGTCGAGCGGCTCGACGGCACCAAGCTCAAGGGGCGCCAGATCCGGCTCGAGGTGGCGCGCAGCTAGCCGGGCGAGCCGTTTGGCTCGTCGCCGCCCGTGAGGCTGGCGATCCGGCCCAGCAGGTCCTCGAAGTCGATCGGCTTGGAGATGCAGCCGTCCGCGCCGAGGCCCTCGGCCTGGCTCAGGGTCTCGATCTCGCGGTGGGCGCTGACGATCAGCACCGGGGTCTTGCTCCCCTCGCCGCGCATCGTCCGCAGCGCGTCGAGGCCGGACATTCGCGGCATCATCGCGTCGAGCAGGATCAGGTCCGGCTTGGCGTCGTCGCCGAGCTCCGCCAGCGCCTCGAGCACCTCCTGGCCGTCGGCGGCGGTCGAGACCTCATAGCCCTCCATCTCCAGCCGCGTCCGCATCAGCAGCAGGATGGTCTCCGAGTCGTCGGCGACGAGGACCCGGGTCACCTGGCCGCTGCTGCGGCCGGCTCCTGGACCGCCTCCCTGTCAGGGAGGGCGGGCAAGACGATGCGGAACGTGGCGCCCTTGCCCTCCTTGGAAGTGACGCCGATTGCTCCTCCGTGAAGCTCGACCAGTGACTTTGCGATCGCAAGGCCGAGGCCGGTCCCGCCGACCCTCTGGGTGAGCCCGGCCTCGCCGCGGGTAAAGCGGTCGAAGACGTGCTCGACCTGGTCCGCCGGAATTCCCGGGCCGTCGTCGGAAACCGCCACCTCGACCTCGGACCCGACCGACGAGGCGCTGACCTTGATCGTCGAGCCCTCCGGGCAGTACTCGGTCGCGTTGGTGAGCAGGTTGACGAGGATCTGCGTGATCCTGTCCGGCTCCACGCTCACCTGCGGGAGGTCGGACTCGATCTCTACCTCGAGCCGCTGCTGGCGTGAGTTGGTGAGCCCCATGATCAGCCGCGCGGAGCCGGCGACGATCGGGCCGATCTCGGCCCGCTGCGGGTTGATCGTCAGCCTGCCGGCGTCTGAGCGGGCGAGGTCGAGCAGGTCGTTGAGCAGCCGCACCAGGTGGCGGGTGTTGTCGAGGATGATCTCCACGGTCTCGGAGTGCTTGTCGGAGAGCTGGTCCTTCTCCAGCAGCAGCAGCTCGGCAAAGCCCTGCACGGAGGTGAGCGGGCTGCGCAGCTCGTGCGACGCGGTGAGCACGAACTCGTCCTTCATGCGCTCCAGCCGGGCGCGCTCGGACACGTCGCGGACCGAGAGAACGGCGCCGCCCTCCGGGGTGCCCATCGGCGACCCGGTGATCGCCAGGATCGTCCCACCCTCCGGGGTGCGGAGCTCCTCGCGCTCCAGGCCGGCCAGAAGCCGCTCCACCTTGCGCGGCGTCACCGAGTCGGTGACCAGCACGTCGCGGATCTTCGACCCGATCGTCGCGGCGGGAATAAGGCGCCGCGCCGCCGGGTTTGCGTCGCTGACCACTCCCTTCGAGTTGACGGTGATGACTCCGTCGCCGAGGCTCTCCATCGTCACGCTCAGTCGCCGCTGACTCTCCTCGAGGCCGCGGTAGGCGTCCTGGAGCTCGTCGGCCATCTCGTTGAAGGCCGTCCCAAGGGTCATCGTCTCCGCCGGCCCGCCGACCTCGACCCTGGTCTGAAGGTCGCCCTCGGCGAGCTGGCCCGAGGCGTCGACGAGGCGCTCCAGGGGGCGGCGCATCGACGCGATGAGGCCAGAGAACAGCAGCACCGCCGCGATCAGGCCGGAGACCAGCCCGACCCCGACCAGCAGGAGGGTCTTGTCGGTGTCCTCGTTGACGTTGGAGCGGAGCTCGGAGCGCTCGTCGGCCTGGCTTGCGATCAGCGCCGCCTGGGCGCTGTTGACGTTGTCGGCGAGCAGGTTCTGGCGAGCCGGAGGGGGCGCGCGACCCTGCAGGGCGGGCCCCGCGACGCTCTGGCGCCAGATCCTCTCCGCGGCGATCGCGTCGGCGAGCATGGCGCGGGCCTCCGGATCGTCCTCGGTCAGGCCGCGGGCCTCGGCCAAGGCGCTGTCCGCGGTCTCGGTGGCGGCCTGGTAGTTCTCCCTCGCGGGCCCGGGGGCTTCGGCGGCGTTCTGGACAGCTGACTGCTGGACCAGGAACGCCTGGCGGA
The DNA here is from genome assembly GCA_963724905.1 of uncultured Solirubrobacterales bacterium. Taxonomy (GTDB): domain Bacteria; phylum Actinomycetota; class Thermoleophilia; order Solirubrobacterales; family 70-9; genus Mayfieldus. The sequence goes on along the minus strand of CAVRWD010000003.1, from coordinate 312,495 downwards.
GGTTCTCTCCGGTCAGCTCGACCTCATAGGAGCGCCGGATCTCATCCTCGTAATCGGCGCGAAGCTGGAACAAACGGCCAACGCCGATCACAGTCACGCCTGCGAGCAGCGCAAACGTGATTGCAAAGCCGATCCTCAGACGGTTTGCGAGCGATGGGTTCACACAGGTCGCCTCCGGCGGATTACACTAGCGAGGGGTTAGTAGGCATGACGCAATTGCTCTATCGGCAGTCATGAACGAGGCAATTACACATGACACACTCGCGGGGGAGTGGCGCCGCCGCATGCTCGCGCGCAGCACGATTGGCGCCCTGCTCCTGGCGATCCCTGTGGCCGCCGCGGCGGCGATCGGCTTCAGCGCCGGCCCCGGCGGGCTTCCGTTCGGGATCAGCTCGTTCGCGAACGGCCCCGGCACCGAGCTCCCCAGCGGCGACGGCGAGCGCCCGGCCGGCGACTCGATCTCACAGCTTCTAGGTGAAACATCAGCTGCCACGATCGTGGCAGCTGCGGCGCCCTCGGCCGGCGGCGGAGCAGACTCCGCGGGCGGCGGCGGGTCCGGCGGCTCGACCGGCGGCGATGGTGGCTCCGGCGGCGGCGGCCCGGTGATCTCGCCCGGCGGCGGCTCCGGCGGCGCTGGCGGCTCGACCGGCGGCGGCTCCGGCGGCGGCACCAGCACGGGCGGCGGGGTCACCGACACGGTCGGTGGAGTGGTTGGCGGCGTCACCGGCGGCGGCGGCGGCGGAGGCGGAGGCGGCGGAGGGGCACCCTCCCTGCCCACAGTCCCCAATGTCCCGAGCGTCCCGAGCGTCCCCGGTGTCGGCGGCAGCGCCCCCGGCGGGCTCGGCGGCATCGGCAGCCTGCCCGGCAACTAGCCCGGGCCCGGACCTCATCGAGGAGGCGCTAGGCCGCGAGCCTTGCGCCCAGCAGCTCTTCGAGGCGCGACGACGGTCTCGTCGACGTCGCGATGCAGCACCGCGGTCATCCCGACCGCCTCGGCGCCCTCGCAGTTCTCGCGCAGGTCGTCGACGAAGACGCAGTCTGAGGGCTCGAGGCCGATCTGCTCGGCGGCGAGCCGGAAGATCTCCGGCTGGGGCTTGTGCAGGCCCACCTCGGCCGAGATCACGACGACGTCGAAGAGCTCGCGGATCTCGTCGGTGTAGTGCTCCATCACCCATGAGTTCGAGATCAGGCCGGTGGGGATGCCCACCTCGGGCGCTTGGCGCAGCACCGCCAGCATCGGCTCGACCGGCTCGAGGCCGGCGAACAATCCCTCGACCAGCCCTTCGGGCTCGGTTCCCAGCAGCTCCGCGAAGCGGCGCTCGAACTCAGCCGGGTCCAGCTTGCCGGTCTCCAGGGCTCGCAGGGCCTCGAGGGCCTCGGGATTCTCGCGAAAGAGGCCCTTGGCCGCTTCGGCGTCGAGGCCTCGCTGCTCGCAGAAGTCGGCGAAGCTCGACCAGATGTCGGTGGTCAGCACGCCGCCGAAGTCGACCAGCAGCGCCTTCTGGCTCCCGTTGGTGGTCATATGCTGAGTCCCCCCATGGCCACCGAATCTACACCCGCTGAGACGCCGGAAGGGATAGACAAAGAGGAGATCGAAAAGTGGTTCGCGGCCAACGTGGAAAGTGCTGAGCCGCCGCTGCGATTTCACAAAATTTCCGGCGGGCACTCCAACCTGACCTACGAGGTCGCCGACGCCGGGGGCCGTCAGTGGGCGCTTCGGCGGCCGCCGCTGGGCAAGCGCTTGGGCTCCGCCCACGACATGGGACGCGAGCAGAAGGTGGTCTCCGCGCTCGCCGGCACCAGCGTCCCCGTGCCCCCGATCGCCGGCTTCTGCGAGGACGAGTCGGTCAACGGCGCTCCTTTCTACGTGATGGATTTCGTCGAGGGGCCGATCCTGCGCAATCAGGCGGAGGCAGAGGAGCATTTCGAGGAGTCTGAGCGGGGAGCGATCGGCAATCGGGTCGCCGATACCTTGGTCGACATCCACGCGGTCGACGTCGACGCGGCCGGCCTCGGGGACCTGGGCAAGAAGGAGGACTACGTCGCGCGCCAGCTGCACCGCTGGCAGGGGCAGTGGGAGAAGTCCAAGAGCCGCGAGCTGCCGGTGGTCGACGAGGTCCACGACCGCCTCGTGAAGCGGATCCCGCAGCAGGGCCCGGCGACGATCGTGCACGGCGACTACCGGCTCGACAACATGATCCTCGCCGACTCGGGCGAGGTCGCCGCGGTAGTCGATTGGGAGCTCTGCACGCTCGGCGACCCGCTGGCCGACGTCGGGATGCTCTACGTCTACTGGGCCCAGCCGGGCGACCAGCTCACCGCGTTGATGCAGCCGCCGACCCTGGCGGCGGGCTTCCCCGCCCGTGAGGAGCTGATGGCCCGCTACGCGGAGCGATCCGGGCGCGACCTCGGCGAGCTCGACTTCTACGTCGCCCTCGCACGCTGGAAGCTGGCGATCATCCTCGAGGGCGTCTACTCGCGCTACGCGGCCGGTGGCTACGGCAAGACCGATCAGGGGATCGAGGAGTTCGCGAAGTCGGTCGAGGACCTCGCCGAAGCGGCCGCCGAGGCCGAAGCGCGACTGGGCTAGCGGCTAGCCGGCCTTGGCCGGCTGCGGTGCGGCAGCGCCGTCCGAATCGGCGTCGCCGCTGCCGCCCGCCTCGGCCGCGAGCTTCGCGCGCCGGTTCAGCTCCCGCCGGGCGATCACCATCTTGTGCACCTCGTCGGGCCCGTCGGCGAGCCGCAGCATCCGTGAGAAGCGCCACATCGCCGCCAGCGGCGTGTCCTCGGTCATCCCGAGGCTGCCGTGGGTCTGGATCGAGCGGTCGAGCACGTCCATCACCACGTTGGCGGCCACGACCTTGATCATCGAGATGTGCTGGCGGGCGGCGCGCTTGCCGTCGGTGTCCATCTTCCAGGCCGCGTAGAGGGTGAGCAGGCGGGCCTGGTCGATCTCGATCCGCGACTTGGCGACGAAGTCCTGAATGAACTGCTTGTCGGCCAGCGGGCCGCCGAAGGCCTCGCGCGAGTTTGCCCGGTCGCACATCATCTCCAGCGCCCGCTCGGCGGTCCCGATCGCCCGCATGCAGTGGTGGATGCGGCCCGGCCCGAGACGGTCCTGCGCGATCACGAAGCCGGCGCCGCGCTCGCCGAGCAGATTGGCCTCCGGTACCCGGCAGTCCTCGTAGCGAATCTCGCAGTGGCCGGGGCCCTTGTCATGGCCCATCACCGGGATCGGGCGAATCAGGTTGAAGCCGGGGTTGTCGGTGGGGACGAGGATCATGCTCGCCCGCGCGTAGGGATGGCCCTCGGGCTCGGTGACGACCATCGCGATCGCAAGCTCGGCGCCGACCGCGCCGGAGGTGAACCACTTGTGGCCGTTGATCACCCACTCGTCTCCGTCGAGCTCGGCGCTGGCCCGCAGGCCGGTGGGGTCGGAGCCGGAGGTCTCGGGCTCGGTCATCGAGAAGCAGGAACGGATCTCGCCCTCGAGCAGCGGTGAGAGCCACTGCTCCTTCTGCTCCTCTGTGCCGTGGTCGGCGAGGATCTCCATGTTCCCGGTGTCCGGGGCCGAGCAGTTGAAGGCCATCGGCGCCAGCACCGGGCTGCGCCCCATCTCTTCGCAGAGGATCCCGTACTCCCAGTTGGCGAGGCCGGGGCCGTAGCGCTCGTCGGGCATGAAGAGGTTCCAGAGTCCGTCGTTGTGGGCGCGCTCGCGCACCTCGCGCACGAGCTGCGGGTAGGGAACACCCGGTCCGACCTCGTCGTCGAGCGCCTCCGACGCCGCTCGCTCGTTCGGGTAGACGTGCTCGTCCATGAAGGAGCGGATCCGCTCCAGAAGCTCCTGCACCTGCGGCGAGGGCGAGAAGTCCATCGCCTTGAAAGCTACCGCCTTCAGCCCGCCCGCCGGTAGCGGGCGAACAGCTCTCCCTCCTGCTCCAGCAACCAGGCCAGCTCCCACTCGCTGATCTGCGGCTGCTCTCCCTCGATCAGCCGCGGCTCCGGCCCGCCGCTGATCTTTGGTGCCACGGTGACAAAGACCTCGTCGACCAGGGCGAGGGCCTGCATCTCGCTGTGAAGGCCCGGGCCGCCCTCGCAGAGCAGGGCCCTGATCCCGCGCTCCTCCCGCAGGTAGCGGGTGACCTCGGTCAGGTCGACACCCGGGCCGTCGTGGCGAATCACCTCGAGCGGCGTCTCGGTCGCCGGCGGGTCGGACTCCGCGGTGGTGAAGACGACGATCCGCCCGGCGCCGTCGGTGAACAGGGTCGCGTCCCAGGGCAGGTCCAGCCTTCCCGACACGATCACCGCCAGGGGGTCGTGCGCGAGGCCGTTGCGCTCGCGGCGCGCGCGCAGCGAGGGCTCGGAGACCATGCGACCGTAGCGCTCCGCGCGCATCGTCCCGGCGCCGATCATCACCGCGTCGACGCGTGTGCGCAGGCGCTGCAGCATCTCCATGTCGGTGCGCGAGCCGATCGGGCCGGCGCGGCCCTCGATCGCCGCCCGACCGTCGAGGGTGACCGCGAAGTTGACCACCGTGTAGGGGCGCTCGGCGTAGGCGAGGTCGATCAGGTCCAGGCCCGCGAGCTGCTGCTCGACCGTGGTCGGCCCGGGATCGGGAAGCAGGCGCTGCATCGCACTGCTTATACCGCCCTGGGCTAGGTGATCTCGCCCAGGTGCTCGACGTTGGCGCGGTCGTCGGCCTCGGCGCTGGGCTCGCCGGCGAACCAGGCGTCGAGGATCTCGGCCAGCTCCGGCTCCGAGGTCGCGCGGAGGCTGAGCGCGAGGACGTTGGCGTCGTTCCAGCGCCGCGCGCCCTCCGCCGTCTGGGCGTCGCCGCAGAGCGCGGCGCGGACTCCGGGGACCTTGTTGGCCGCTATCGAGGCGCCGGTGCCGGTCCAGCAGCAGACCACGGCCTGCTCGGCGCGGCCCTCGGCGACATCGCGGGCCGCTGCCTCCGCCGCCCAGGCCCAGTCGTCGCGCTCCTCGTCTGAAAGCGCCCCGTGGGCGATCGGCTCGTGCCCGCGCTCGCGCAGCTCCTCGAGCAACGGCTCGGCGACGCCGACCCGTTCGTCAGCCGCTACTGAAATCTTCATCCGCCCGCCTGCTCCGCTATCGCGTCCGCGGCGGGCGGCAGGTGCCCACCTTGCTCAGTAGTTGTTCCATCCCTGGAACTCGCGGCCGGCGAACTGCTGCAGGCCGGCGACGTCGTCGCGGAAGCAGTTCCGCAGATGCTCGGTCAGCTCGTCGGAGAGCTCCGGCTTGGGGGCCGCGGGCTTGTCGGGGTCGTGGACGACCTTCTCGACGATCCAGCGCAGCGACTCGGGCAGGCGGTCGAAGTTGCGGTCGAAGGAGCGCAGCCCGGGCAGCTTGATCAGGCGCTCCATCAACTGGTACCTGTCGCCCTCCTTGGCGCTCGACTTCTCCCACTCGCGGTCGAACTGCTCGTGTGTGAAGTCCTCGTCGACGCCTGCGAAGCGAAACGCCTTGCGCATTGTCTCCTCGCGCTCGCCCTGCAGCTCCTCCTGGGTGATGACCTCGATCCGGTCGCGGTCAAAGCGCTTCAGGTAGGGCTGCAGCTGCATCCAGAACAGCGAACGGTGCACGTAGGCGCTGTCGGGCCGCGAGAGAACGTCGTCCATATCTCCGGTCTCATAGCCGGCGCCCTTGGCGTGGACCCAGTGCGAGAGCACGCGCTTGATCGGGTCGCGCACCATGTAGATCAGCTTCGCGTCGGGGCAGTGCTGGCGGATGCGCTCGGCGACGCCGGTGAAGCGGGGCAGGTTCGTGTAGTGGGGGGAGGACTCGCCGCGGATCGCGTAGCGGTCATCAAAGCGCGCCTTGTACCAGTCCAGGCCCAGGTCCCAGTTGAGCTCGGCAACGAAGAAGTTGAGCTCCTTCGGCTTTGACATCTGGATCTCCGGGTGCAGCCCGAGGTAGTGATGGATGCTGGTCGTCCCGCACTTCAGCCCTCCGATGATGATCAGGTTGGGAAGCGCCGCGTGGCGCATGCGGCGCCGCGGGACGCGCTTGCCGCGGTCGCCGGTGAAGCGCTCGCGAGCCCGCGTACACATCGCCTCGTCGGAGGGGTCGTGGGGGGCACCGGAGGGAATCTCGGGGATCTCGGACTGTGTCCGGGTCTCGGGCACGGCGGGCAGTGTAGCTTCGCGCTGTGAGCCCGACTCCCTGGCGGGGACCCGGCCCCGGCCGCCCCGATCTCCCACTCCCTCCCGAGCCGATGCCGGTCCTGCGCGGCGGGCGCCTGCGCAAGCGCTGGCGCTACCTCGGCCTCTACGCACCGGAGGCGATGCTCTGCGCGGCCAGGGTGCAGGTGGGCCCCTTCGCGCAGAGCTTCTGGGCGCTCTGGGACCGCCAGGAGGGGCGGAGATTCGGGCGCACCCGCCTGCGACCGTCGACGGAAGTGACGATGGAGGGGCCGGAGCTGCGCCTCGACGCGCCGGAGGTGAGTGCGCGACTGCGCCTCGGCGAGGCCGAGCCGGTGGAGGCGGTCTGCCCGAGCGGCGAGCGCGGCGGCTATGGCTGGACCCGCAAGCGGGCCGGCGTCCCGTTCAGCGGCACGATCGAGGCCGGGGGCAGGCGCTGGCAGGTCGATGGGGCAGGCGTCGATGACGAGTCGGCCGGCTACCACCAGCGGCACACAAATTGGTGCTGGTCCGCCGGAGTCGGCCAGGCCGCCGACGGGCGGGCGCTGGCATGGAACTTGGTCGAGGGGATCAACGACCCGCCGCAGCGCAGCGAGCGCGCCGTCTGGGTCGACGGGGCACCGCACGAGCCGGGTCCGGTCAGCTTCACCGACCTTGACTCGGTCGAGTTCGACGGCGGCTCGCGGCTGCTGTTCGAGCGCGAGTCAGAGCGCGCCCGCAGCGACAACCTGCTCGTCTTCCGCTCCCACTATCGGCACTGGTTCGGCACCTTCTCCGGGAGGCTGGACGGGATCGAGCTCGGTGAAGGGCTCGGGGTCATGGAGCGACACGAGGTCGTCTGGTGAGCGCACCGGCTGCCGACCTTGGCTCGAGCTTTCGCTCCTTCTTCGACGCGGCGGGGCAGTTCTTCCAGAACCTCGCCGACATCTCCTGGGGGGCAATGGTCGTGGCACTCGCCTGCCTGCTGGGGATGTACCTGGCCCGGGCCCGCGCCTGGCAGAACGTCCTGCAGGCGGCATACCCGCGGGAGAAGGTGCCGTACCGGGGCATTCTCGGCGCCTACCTGGCGGGCGCCGGGATCAACGCGGTCATCCCGGCCAGGGTCGGCGACGCGACCAAGATCTTCCTCACCCGGGGCCAGATCAGGCACTCGACCTACCCGGCGATCACCTCCTCGTTCTTCGTGCAGTCGGTCTTCGACACTTCCGCCGGCCTGCTCGTCTTCGCCTACGCGCTCACCCAGGGACTGTTGCCGCGACCGCCGGAGCTGCCCAACCTGCCCGCCTTCGACATCTCCTTCTGGGCGGGGAACCCGCAGCTGCTGATGTTCACGATCACCGTGCTCGCGATCGGCTCGCTGGTGCTCTTCGCGATCGTCGCCCGCCGCGCGGAGGAGTTCTGGCAGCGGGTCAAGCAGGGGGTCGTGATCCTCACTGAGCCGCGCCGCTTCCTGCGCGAGGTGGTCTCCTGGCAGGCGCTCGGCTGGCTGTTTCGCTTCGCCGCCTTCTGGTTCTTCCTCGAGGCATTTGGGATCGGCGGGTCCTTTCAGAACGTGATGCTGGTGATGAGCGTGCAGGCGATCTCGACCATGCTGCCCTTCACCCCCGGCGGGGCGGGGGCCCAGCAAGCACTGCTGGTCGCGACCCTGGAAGGGCCTTCACGGGCGGCGGTGCTGTCGTTCTCGGTCGGCACCCAGATCGCGATGGCGGCCTGGTCGGCGGTGCTCGGCTTCGCCGCCCTGCTGCTGATCTTCCGCACAACCAAGTGGCGGGACCTGATCCACGCGGCGGAGAGCGAGATGCGCACCGAGGACGCGAAGGCCGACGCGGCCTCCGCCACGACCTAGGCTGAGGGCCACTCGGTCAGCCCGGCTGCCTTCAGCGCGTCGTCGGGATCCGGATAGCCGACCATCGAGATCAGCTTGCCGTCGGACAGCGTCCAGATAAACCCGTTGCGCAGCTCCATCTCCGCATCGGTGCCCTTCGGCCGCACCCGGCTGACGACGAGAGCCACCACCTGGTCGCCGCTCTCGTGCAACTCGATCACCTCCACCGTCCAGGAGTCGAATGCCTGGCGCTGGTCGCGGAGGATCGCCTCCAGCTCGTGCGCTCGGTGCGTGCCGGCGTTGAACCCGCGCTGAAGGGTGGCCTCGAAGTCCGGGTGCGAGTGGCTGAGGGCGGCGTCCCAGTCCCCCCGGTTGAAGGCGTCGTAGACGGCGCGGACGATCTGGGCGTTCTTCTTCGGCATCGCCTACTCGCGGAGCCCGGCGGCTTCCAGCGCCTGCGCCTTCGTGGTGAACGCCCGCATACGGGCGACCCTTCCGGCCCGCAGCTCGTGAACCCAAAAGGCGCTGGCCTCGAGCGGAGCCCCGCTGCCCTTCCCCCGGCCATGCATCGCGACCTCCCCGAGCACGAGGTCGTCCCCACCGTCATCAAAGTCGACCGGCTCCTGAACGAGCTCGCCCCACATCTCCCGGAAGTGCCGGTCGATCTCGCGCATGCCCTCAATGCCCACGTAGGTGGCGTGATCGGGAAGCTCGGGAAAATCCTCGAAGACGCAGTCCTCGGTGAAGTACTCGCTGAAGCTCGCAAGGGCGGCCTCAACGCCCTCTGCCGCCACGATCCCCCAGACCCGACGAACGAGTTCGACGTTCTCCTCCGACATCAGCCCGCTTGCTCGTGTGCAACCCGCGGCGCGCCGCCCTCGAGCGCGAACACCACGACGTCATCGGGCTCGGAAGCGTGACCCACGGCCGCCTCGCCCGGGGCCACCGCGATCGCGGTGCCCACCGGCGCCGGGGTGCGGAGGATCGAGGCGATCACGAGGCTATTGGCCACCACCACGCTCGAGCCGGTGGCGTCGCTGTAGACCTCCGCCCGCGAGCGTTCCCAGCGCCGGTCCTTGGTGGGGCGTGCGAACACCGGCACCAGGATCAGCGACACCCCGTGCCCATGGAGCGCCGCCGCAAAGGCGTGTAGGCGGGCAAGGTCCTCACAGACGAGGATCGCCAGCCGCACCCCGCCCGTCTCCACCACGCATACGCGCTCGCCGCGGGTCAGATCTTCGTCGATCGGAGCGCTCAGCCGGCCGTCAAGGCCCCACAGCTCCAGATCCGCCTGCGAGAAGTTGAACGGGTGCACCTTGCGCTGGTGAACGAGTGCCTCGCCGGTCCGGGCGTCGAGCAGCACCGCCGAGTTGACCGGAGGCGTGGCATCTTCGACGTTTCCGCTGCCCGCGACCACCAGGCGAAGGCGGCTGGTGGCCGCCCGCTCGCGCTCGCGCAGGGCGGCCTGCCAGCAATGGAGCAGCGCCGGGGAGAGGCAAAGCTCGGGCACGATGCCGATCGCCACGTCGCGTTGGTCCCAGCCCGCGATCACCCGCTCCACCCTGCGCCGGGTGTCCTCGGTGTCAGCCGGATGAATCCTGTAGAAGCGCAGCCCGCCGCGCTCCTCCACCTCCCACTCGAGCTCGTCCGGCTCGCGAATCATCGGCGCGGTGGCCACCAGAAGTTCGGCCTCGCGGTCCGTTCTGGTCAGGCGGGCGTGGGTGGGCAGGGTGACGTGACCGCAGGCGTCCCAGTCAGCTTGCTTCACGCGGACCAGTGCGCCGAAGGCGTCGGCCAGGTCATCCGGCAGCTGGCCCCGCCGGCCGGGGCGGGCGAAGCGGGGAAGCAGGGCGCCCGGTCTGGCGCCGGAGTCGAGGCGACCGCTCTCGGCATAGCGGAGGGCGTACTCGCTGAGGGCAGGCGGTGCCGGGCCGCCGAGAACCGGGTTGGCGTGGGCCATTGCGGCGTCGATGCCGAGAAGGGCGGCGAACGGGTGCCGGGCCTCCAGCGGCTCGCCCACGAGCGCGGCCGCCTCCACCTTCGCCGCTGCGTCCAGGACCTGCCCGTCGCGGAGCCAGCTCTCGCCCTCGGCACGGAACTCGGCGGGATCGATCCCGTCGAAGAGCGCGCAGAAGAGGTCCGCGTAGTCCTCGCTTAGTTGACGCATACTTGACACAGTCGTGCTACCATGCCTGTCGTGGTTGCGTCCACCGTAGACCAGCGCGGGAATCCCCGCTCAAGCGCGCTTCTCAGCCGAATCGCGCGGCTCGAGCCCGAGCCCGGCCGCCTCGATGCCGTTTGTCTGGGGTTGGTGGACGCCGTGCTTGAAGCCGACGCTGAGACGCTTGGCAGATCGCTCGATGCGCTCCGCGACGCGCGCGCCCGCGCCGGCGAGGAAGCGCAGCTGCTCGGCTGGCTCGACGCCGCGATCGCCTTCGCCCACTGGGGTGTCGAGCGGGTGGCGACTCCTGCGGGCGTGGCCCGGGGCACCCAGGCACATGAGTTCCTGAACGTGCTCGAAGCTTCACCCCAACTCGGCTCCGCGGAGCTGCGCCAGCTGCTGGAGACCGACGAGACGCAGGTCAGCCGCACCGGCCGCCGCCTGCTGGACAGCGGGCTCGTGACTCGGCGCAAGGTGGGGCGCCAGGTGTTCTGGCAGCTCAGCCCGCGCGGGCGGCAGGCGCTCGAAGGGGCGCCGGAGCCCACGCCGCCCGACAGCGGCTCCTTCTGGCGCGAGGCGATTCGTCGCGGATTCGAGGGCGCGGGCGGCGACGAGCCGGGTCAGGTCCCTCGCGACCGTCGATCCCACCCGCGAGCGGATCGTCCAGTGCACCCTCGAGCTTCACGGCTCTCAGGGCATTCAGGCAACGACCTGGCGGCAGATCGCCGCGCGCGCGGGTGTGCCCGTCGAAACTGTGGAGGCGATCTTCCCCACGCGCGACGATCTGGTCCGGGCCTGCGGCGAGCACTTCCTGGAGATCCTCCGTGTGCCACCGCCCGATCGGGCTCCTGAAATCTTTGCTGAAGCCTCCTCGGAGCCGGAGCGGATCCGGCGCCTGGTGGAGACGTTCTTCGGTGTCTACGAGCGCGGCGCGGACGGCATCTCGGTCGCTCGGCGGGAGCGCGCGGAGGTACCCCCCGTCGATGAGTCGATGGGCGAGCTCGAAAGGTCGCTTGACGCGCTGGCCACCGAGGCGCTGCGCCCGCGGCGGCCGGATAAGCTCCTCCGTAGCTTCAGTGCGGGCCCTCACTGACCTCGAGGTCTGGCGGACTCTGCGCCACCAAGGCGCCACGTCGGAGGCAGCGGTCGAGCAGGCCAGCGCGACGGTGGAGCGCTGGCTCGAGGGACATCCGGCGCGCTGAGCCTCGGCATGCGCTGACCCATCACCCAGGATGCAGGCTGGGGACCCGCCAGCGCCAGGGCGGCTCCTCGGAGACCGGGAACTCGTAGTGATTGCGCCCCGCCAGCGTCTCCAGTGGCACCAGGTTCGGGTCGTCCTTCAGCAGGACCGGCGTTCTGACCGCCGCATCGACGTCCGCCTGGGTCGCGCGGCGGACCTGTCGCTCCCAGCCCAGGGACGGCCGGTACAGCCAGTAGCTGATCTCGACCTGGCCCTCTGATCGGCGCAGGTCGCGAATCGAGGTGAAGGCGGTGGTGCGGCTCCCCGATGCGGTGAGGTGAAGGCCGGCGGCACCGCTCCGCGGCACCGCGCAGCTCGGGCGCCTGCAGTAGCGGAAGTCGACCGGGACCAGCGGCACTCCGCCGGGGCCGATGCGGGCAGAGGGCGCCGGCGCCAGGGCCCGGGCCAGGCGCGCCAGGGGCCAGCCGTGAGCACGAACCAGCAGGTGGCGGCGACAGGGCTCCGGAAGCCGTGGCGCGCAGGCGATCCGCCGCGCGATCGTCCCCCCGAGCAGGCGCCCACCCCTGGTCGGTGGGTCGGCGACCAGGGCAGAGATCGCCGCAATGGCGAGCAGGGCGATCAGCGCCGCCAGTCCCGCGTGCTCGACGCTGGCGCCGCCATGCTCGTTGCCCGCCGATCCCTTCACGCGGCGAACGTAGGCGGGTCAGCGTCACCGCTTGCGCATCGTTCGACACCAATCCCGCGCGCCCGCCGCACAGCGGCCACCGACTAATCTTCACTCCATGGAAGGAAGCGGTTTCAACCTCTTTGGCGACCCCGACGAGCTGCGTGCTCGGCTCGAGCAGTTCGCCGAGCAGGCCCAGGACCAGCAGAAGGTCGCCTGGGCGGACAACGCGATCCGGCTGGCTGTCGAGATGACGGTGGCGTCGATCAACCGCCTCGAGCTGACCGGCGGCAGCGACGAGCAGGCGGTCCAGGTCCGCGACGCGATCCGGATCGTCTTCCCGGAAGCGGTCACGCTGGTGCGCGAGGCTCGCGAAGGCCTCGCCTAGTGGCGCACGGGTCCCGGCGCGAGAGTCACTGATGGCGCTGCCGCAGCCAGGCGCTACCTCGACCGCGCTGGTCACCGGCGCCTCGTCGGGCATCGGCGCTGCGATCGCGGAGGCGCTCGCCCGTCGCCGCCACGGCCTGACCCTGGTGGCGCGGCGCGAGGACCGGCTCACCGAGCTGGCGGCAGACCTTCACGCGCGCCACGGGGTGCGCGTGGGAGTCGTCGCCTGCGACCTGACCGACGCCGATGATCGCGCCCGGCTGGAGGCGAAGGTCGACGAGCTCGACCTCGAGGTCGACATCCTCGTCAATAACGCCGGCTTCGGCCACGCGGGCGACTTCGCCGACGCCGAGCGTGAGCGCCAGGTCGAGATGGTGCGCGTCAACTGCGAGGCGGTCATCGACCTGAGCGGACGCTACCTGCCGGCGATGATCGGTCGCGGCCGAGGGGCGATGATCAACATCGCATCGACCGCCGCCTTCCAGCCGATGCCGAAGAGCGCCACCTACGCGGCGAGCAAGGCATTCGTCCTCAGCTTCAGCGAGGCCGTCCACCAGGAGCTGAAGGGAACCGGGGTCACGGTCACCGCGATCTGCCCCGGCCCGGTGCGCACGGAGTTTGTCGATGCGGCGGGCCTCTCCAATACCGAGTCGGCCCCCGGCTTCATCTGGATGTCGGCCGAGGACCTCGCCGAGGATGCGGTGAACGCGGCCGATGCGGGCAAGCGCGCCGTGGTGCCGGGAAGGCTCAACCACGCCGGCTCAATCATCGGCCGCCACACGCCACGCAAGCTCTCGCTTCCCCTCACCAGGCGGATTTGGCGCCGGGTGGAGTAGGCGCAACCCTGCTTGTCGGCGGGGTCCAGCTGCACTGGCGCGAGCACGGCGACGGCGACCCGGTCCTGCTTCTGCACGAGAGCGCGGCGAGCGGTGCGATCTGGGAGCCGCTTGTCTCCGTCCTCGGCCCCGGGGTGCGGTCGATCGCCCTCGATCGCCGCGGATGGGGGGCCTCCGGCGCGCCCGAGCCATATGCCGCGACCACGATCGAGGAGCAGGCCGCCGATGCCGACGCGCTGCTTACCGAGCTCGAAGCCGGTCCGGCGGTCGCCTGCGGGGCCGGACTCGGCGCCGTCGTCGCGCTGGAGCTGCTCCTGCGCCACGCTGAGCGGACAAAGGCGGCAGTGTTGATCGAGCCTCCGTTGCTCGCGTTCGTCCCCGAGGCAACCGAGGGCCTCGGCGCCGACCGCCAGCAGCTCTCCGATGCGATGGCGGAGGGAGGAGGGCCGGAGGCAGTCACGGATCTCTACCTCGCCGGCGGCCTGCCCTTCCTCGGTCCCGGCGCCGAGCGGCTCCCGGAGACCGTCGCCGCCGAGGGGCGCCGCCGCCCTCGCAGCCTCTTCGCCGAGCTGGCCACCGTGCCGGCCTGGTCGTTGAACGGCGCCCAGATGCGGGCGCTCGAGGCCCCTTCGCGAATCGTCGTCGGCTCATCGACTCCGGCGCATCTGCGCACGGCCGCCGAACAGCTTTCCGAGCGCCTCGGGGGCACCGAGCTGGTGCGGCTGCAAAGCGGCGGCCTGCCGCACGTGACCGGCGCCGCCGAGCTGGCGGGAGTGGTCTCCGACCTGATCTGAGGCGCGATGCCGCCGCGGTCGACGCCCGACCCGGCCTGCCGTCGCGTGACTACCGCGGGCGCAGGGTGAGCTCGAGCACGCCGCCGCGCCCGGCGAGTCCGGCCGCGGTCTCCAGCAGCGCCGCGGCGAGCAGCACGATCGGCGTCGCCAGCAGGCTGATCGGGGCGTCGAGGGCGCGCTGCCATCCCCGCTCCGCCGGTGCCGGGCTGGCGCGGCCGATCGCGCCCATAGCGACGTTGCGACCGAAGGTGAACGAGTTCAGAAGCGTGCCCCACATCGCGACGATGCCGGGGCCGGGCAGCCAGCGGGTCTGGACCAGCTCCTGGTCGCGGACCCCTGCGAGGCGCCGAACGGCCTCCGGGGTGAAGAGGTAGCCGCGGCCCGGCTCGATCGGCGCCCAGCCCTTGCCGCCGATCCAGGCCGCGAGGCCGGCGCGGTTGGCGATCCGGTAGGTGGGCGAGTCGGCGGCGTCCAGCCGCAGCCGGTCAAGCGCCGCCAGAGCATCGGCCTGATCCCCGGGCTCGGCGATGACCCCGAGCCCGCAAGCTTCACAGCGGCGCACCGGGGCGCCATCAGGCGCGGTCGCCCAACCGAAGAGCGGCTCCCCGCAGGCCGGACAGGGAGGGTTCGCGGGGCCGATTCCGGCCTCCAGCGGCACCTGCGGCGGCCGCGCCGGCTCGACTGGCACTAGTGGGCGGCCGGGACGGGCTCCGGCAGCGCCTCGACTTCGAACTCGACCCCGAACCAGTCCAGGGAGGCGAGAAAGTCCCGCGGGTCGAAGGCCTGAGCCGGGGCGAGCGCGCCGCTGCGGTCGTAGGCGGGGTCGGCGGCTCGCACGGCGCCCTCGACTGTCGTCACCGCCGTGAGGCCGTAGACGTTGGAGCCATTGATGGTGCCTCGCCGGACGCTTCCATGCGCCCGCGCCTCGCAGACGACCACGAAGCGGGACCTACTACGGCCCTCGTCATCGGGGCCCTCGGGCATTCGACGGATCAGGGCACCGGCTGCTCGGCGGATTGGCGTTCGCATCGCCAGCCCGATCGCCGGCATTGTCACTCCGAGCAATGGTAGAAGCGGCTTAGGGGCGATCGTGGTCGCGCTGAGTAGCGTCCGCACGGTTTCGGTCTGGACGTGTCGTGGCACCGTGACCTGCTCGCCGGAGGGGTAGCGGACCATCGGCCGCTCGCCGAGAGGCGCTGGAAACCGAAAGCTGGAGCGCCCGCTGGAACGGGGAGCCTGGCGAAGGGCGCCATCGCGCCATTCGACGCCCCCGCCGCGCATCACCTCCATGGCCGAGAGCATCGTCCCGCGGGTCGCCCCGGAGGACGGGCCTTGGTAGCCGAACCCGGAGGCCCAGTAGCCGATCGTGATCTCATCAAGCGGGCCCAGCCCGGCAGCAGTCAAGGAGGCGATCATGTCCCCGGGCACGTAGTCGAAGCCCATCCCGCTCACCAGGGCGGCGCCGCTCTCGGCTGCAGCCCGGTCGTAGCGGTCGAAGACCAGCTTCATGAACGCCTGCTCGCCGGTGGTGTCGATGTAGTGGGTACCGGTCTCGGCGGCTGCGGCGAGCACCGGCTCGCCGTGCAGCGTGAAGGGGCCGGCGCAGGCGATCACCGCGGCGCAGGGATCCAGCAGCGAGCGCAGCCCGGCCGGGTCGTCGACCGAGGCCGCCATGCTGGGCACGCCACCCAGCTGCGCTGAGAGCGCCTCAAGCTTCTCGCGGCTGCGGCCGGAGATCACGAAGTCGGCGCCGCGGCGCTTCAGCTCGGTGGCGACCAGCTTGCCGGTGTAGCCGGTGGCGCCGTAGACGGCGATCGGCCCGCTCTGCTGCAGTTCGCCCATCGGGGCGGATGCTACGCGAGGGGGAGCGCCAACCGCCGCCCCTGCCGGCGATCGGGCGGCGATACGGTACGCCGGTGCAGCTGCGCGAGATCATGACCAGCAGCGTCGTCACCGCCGTGGCGAACTCAAGCGCCCGCGAGGTCGCGCAACAGATGCGCGATCACAACGTCGGCTCGGTTGTGATCGTCGAGCCGGACGGACTGCCCGTGGCGATGGTCACCGACCGCGACCTGGCAACCCGGGTGCTGGCCGACGACCAGGACCCCGGCGACCCGGTGGCCGTGCAGGCGACCCGGCCGCTGGTCAGCGGCGAGCCCGAGATGGAGCTCGAGGAGGCGGCGGCGCTGATGGTTCAGCACTCGGTCCGCAGGCTGCCTGTGGTCGACGCCGGGGAGCTCGCGGGGATCGTCACCCTCGACGACATCGCCGTGCGGACCGGCAACCTCGCCCTGGCGCGGCGGATGACCCAGGAGGTCATCGAGGGAGCGCTGCCGCAGTTCTTCTTCCACGAGCGGGGCTGATGGCGGAGAACCGCACCCCCGTACCAGCATCGCGAACCAAGCTGACCCCAGCGCAGCTGCGCAACCGCGAGCGGGTAGAGGCGCTGATCGGTGTCGCGGCGCCGTTCCTCGACCTCGTGCTGGCGGTCGGCGATCGGATCTCCCGCGTCGCCGAGCCGCGCGAGTACGAGTACTACACGGTGCGCTCCGACGAGCTGCCGCGCGAGCAGCGCGACGAGAGCGCGACGGGCGACTAGGTGAAGTCGCCGCCGACGAACGGATCGATCTCCTAGGTGACCGCCGCAGAGACCATCGAGCGCGAGCGGCGCTGGGCCACGCCTGCCGCGATCCTGACGATCCTGGCCGTGGCGCTGTTCGCCGCCTCGCTGGTCGTCCTCGCCAGCAGCTTTGGCGGCGAGGGAAACGCCGAGCTTCTGCGCGAGGTGGACGAGGACTCGGGGACCTTCCTACTTGCCTACGTGCTGCGGGCGCTGGGCGCCGCCCTGCTCGTGGCGCCGCTCGTCTACCTGTTTCGTGCCGTGGACGCACGCAGCGACAGGACTCGAAGCCAGCTGATCGGGCTGATGGTCGCCGGTCCAGCCTTCCTCGCCGCGTTCGCCCTCTTCGATGCGTTCTCGATCATTGACGCCGCCCCCGATTTCGCCGACCGCGAGAACCTCGGCAGCGGTGACCGCGCCGACGACATCGCTCAGGACACGATCAACGACGCACCGCTGCGCGACATCGCTGCCGGCTTCGGCTTTGCCGGCACCCTCGGCTTCGCGATCGGCTTGACCTACACCTGTTACCACGCGATGCAGGTCGGGCTGCTGACCCGCTTCTGGGGCGCCCTCGGCGCGGCGCTCGGCGTCGCCTCGATCATCTTCTTCCAGTACACGCTGCTCTGGATCGCCTACCTCGGCCTGCTTATCGGCGGCTGGACCCCGCGCGGTCGCCCGCCCGCCTGGGCGGCGGGGGAGGCGATTCCCTGGCCTACGCCCGGTGAGAAGGCGGCCGAGTCCTTTGAAGGCGAGGACGAGGGGGACGCGGATGATGGGGGCGAAGCCGAGGAGCCGCGAACTGCGCCCGAGCCCGCGAGCGCGCCCGAGGACGGCGAAGCGGAGGCCGGGACACCGCAGTCGGCTCCGCGCCGCAAGCGCAAGCGGCGCGGCTAGCGGAACCGCCTAGCCGCACGGCCTCCAGGGCCGGGCGCGCAGGTCGTAGCTCTTGCGGATCGCGCTGAAGCCGAGCGCCGCCGCCCGCTGGCAGTAGGCGGCGGGCGCGATCTCGTACTCGGCCACGAACACCGCCTTGCCGGCGGCGACGAAGGGCGAAAAGCGCCCGCACTCGTCGAACTGGAAGCACTGCTCGACGACGGCGAAGTCGAAGTTGCGGACCAGCTTCTTCACCTGCTCGGGGTCGTTCTTGAGCGCCACCGACATTCCCCGCCTGCGCACCTCGTGCGCGACCCAGCGGTTGAAGCGCAGCTGGTCGCGGGCGGTGAGCGAGAAGCCGGTGTCGTTTGTGTAGCCGTTGACGTTGTCGGGCTCGACCGCATCGAAGCCCTTGCGCCGGCAGAGCTCGAAGCGCGCGCGCAGGGCCGGCGCCAGCTTGCCGATCCTGCGGATGTCGAGCCAGCGCTCGTCGGGGAAACCTTCATAGCGCTTGCCGATCACCGACTTCGGGAAGCGCCCGCGGTCGGGGCGAAACCGCTCCCAGGAGCCGACGTCGAGGTAGCAGATCACCTTTCGCCCCTGGGAGTGGAGCTCGTCGACGAGCTTGCGGGATACGTCGAAGCCGTCGACCTCGTAGACGCCGGCTGGGATCGAGGTGTCGATCGTGCCCTGCAGCTGCCACTGCCACGGCTCCGTGGTCGGTTGCGGTTGCCAGCGGGCGGAGGCGGCGTCGGAGCGGTCCGTGCCGCAGGCGCTCAGCAGAAATGCCCCGGTAACGGCGGCAAGGGGGAGCAGCGGGATGATGGCGCGGCGCACGAATCCGGTCGCGCTAGCCCCGCGCGCGGACCGCGGGCAGCGCCCGCAGCGCCAGCCCGAGGGCGAGCAACAGGAACGACATGCCTGCCATGGCGGCCAGGGGCCCTCCGGAGGCCGGCAGCGCCGTCGCGGTGCCGGCGGCGTCCGGCGAGGCGATCGCCTCCGACTCGGTGATGGCGCCCGAGGTGTCGACGTCCGAGGACACGCCGGATGTGTCGCTGCCCCCGCTGCCCCCAGACCCGCCGGCTCGGGCGAGGACCTCGACCGAGCCGGTCATGCTCGGGTGGATCGAGCAGATGTAGGAGTAGCTGCCGGCGTCCTCGAAGGTGAAGCTGTAGGTGTCGCCCTGGTTCATCAGGCCGGAGTCGAGCCCGTCACCGGTCACGTCGTGCCCTTCGGGGGCCGCGTCCTTGTTGGTCCAGGTCACGCTGTCACCGGTGTTGACCGACAGCGCTTCGGGGCTGTAGGCGAAGTTGACGATCGAGACCGACTTTGCTGCCGAGGCACTCGCACGCGAAACCGTCTCCGGCGTCACTTCGACCGCGGGCGGGGCAGGCGGGGCGGCTTCGGCCGCGGCTGGAGCATCGGCCGCGACCGGGGCGGGGGCCTCGGCGGGCGCCGGAGCGGGCGCTGGGTCATCGGACTCGGCCGGCGGCTGTGCCGCGGGCGGAACGGCCGGGGCCTGCTCGGCGGCGGGCGGCGATGGCGGCTGCTCCGCCTCCTGGGCCGATAGCGCCGCCGGGGCGATCAGCGAGGCACTCAGCGCCGCCGCCACGACGACGCGGTGCAGCCCGGTTCGCCCTCCATAGCGACCCAACATGGAGGCGATACTAATTCGCCGCAGCGGGAAAGGCCGAGACGAGTCTCAGCCGAGGCCGCTGAGCCCGGGGGGCGACTCGACCCCGGCCCCGGTCTGCAGCCGCTTGCGGTGGGTGCGGATCTCGCTCAGCACCCGCTCCAGGCGCGGCTCCTGCGAATGGTCGACGTGGCTCATCGCCGCCGCCACCGCCGGGTGGACGGAGGCGATCCGCTCGTGCATCGCGTGGGCGACGGCGCGGTAGGTCGGGTGGCCCTCGCGCCCGGAGCGCAGCTCGATCAGGTGCATCGCCTCGCGGGCGTTGAGGTCGAGCACGTAGCGGATCCGGTAGCCGAGGCAGAGCGCGTAGGGCGCCGCGTCGCGCAGGCCCGCGGCGGAGAGGCGGTCGAACTCGATCCGCGAGATCTCCAGGGCTCGCTGGTACTCGTCGCCGAGCCCTGCCTCAGCGACCTCCTCGGGAACGCCGGCGCCGAGGTCGGGGCTGAGGCGCTGCCACTGGCAGGTGAGCATGCGGTGGCGCTGCAGGTCGCGAAAGCCGCCGTAGTCGGAGACGATCTCGAAGCGGTAGCGAAGCGCCTCGAAGCCGCGGCCGGGGCGGTGGCGGCGGTTGCTTCGCTCGCCGACGATCTCAGCGAGCAGCTTTCCTCGCTCCTCGGCGTCGAGCAGGTCGAGGCGGGCGCGGATCTCGGTCTCCGGCACCTGCGCGGACTCGAACAGGCAGGAGGCGAGCAGGTCCTCCTCGGAGCCGTCGACGTGGATCAGCTCCACCGCCGGGGCGTCGTCGCGGGCGCGGCGGTCGAGCCCCAGCCGGCCGACCCAGCGCTCGGTCGCCTCGCGCCGCGACTGCAGGTACTCGATCCACTCGCCGCCGCGATCGGGCCGCTCGACCCGGGCGACGAAGCTCGGCATCACCTTCTGCAGCTCGGCGAGGATCATCGAGCCGAACTCGCGCGCCTCCGGCAGCGGCGAGGCCATCAGCCGCAGCAGCATCTGTTCGTAGGCCTGCCCGGAGGCGAAGATCCCCACGTGGCTGAGGGTCGCGGCGGGAAGCAGCCCACGCAGCAGGTCCAGCGCCTTGGCGCGGATCGAGCGTCTCCAGGCCGGCTCGGGCTCGTCGTCTCCGCGCGGCCAGCGCTCCGCGGCCCACTGCTCGACCGTCACCAGGCTGCTCGAGTAGATCGCGAACAGCTCGTCCATCGAGGCGGAGAACCGAGGCCCGAGCTGATCGTCTGAGTAGTAGCGGTAACCGCCTTCCTCGGAGATCGGCTTGTCGTAGGGGATGTAGCGAGTGGACTGCTCGAGGTATGCGGCGAGGCGGCCGCGCTGCAGGACCTTGGTCAGCACGTTGGATACCCACTCGCAGGCGATGTGTGCGCCGCCCACCTGGGCGATCGAGTCGTCCCCGTAGCCCATGAAGACGCGCTCGTACAGCCCCGCCGCGCGCTCGCCCTCCTCGCCGTCGAACGGCCGCCCGCCCTCGGGCACCTCGGCTGCGAACTCCTCCAGGTAGAGGCGCCGCACCGTGCCCGGGTAGCGCGAGTAGCGCGCGAACAGCGCCCCCTTCACGGTCTCGGGCAGGTTGGTGAGCGCGAAGACCGGGCGGTCGAGGTTGGTGAAGTGGGGCGCGAGCAGCGCCTGCTCCTCGGCGGTGAAGGTTTCGACCGGGTAGCGCATCGGGCCGATGATCCTACGAATTGGCTCGGCGGTCGCAGGTCAGCCGGGGCCCTGCAGTCCGGCGGCCTCGCGGGCACCCAGACGGCATCGGGACGGATGTTCTCGGCGGCGGCGTCGAAGTCGCCCCGGTTCATCGCCTCATAGCCACGGCGCGTGATCTCGGCGTTGTCGCGAGGCTCGGCCGTCACCTGCGCAGCATCTCCCGCACTCAGGCGGGCGGCGGCGACTCCATCAGCTCGACCCGGTGGCCCCCGGGCGCGATCGCGAAGGCGCGGCTCGCGCCCCAGAGCTCGCGTCCGTCCTCGACCTCGAAACCCGCATCGCGCACCGACTTCACCGTCGCCTCGAACTCGTCGACCACGACCGCGGCGTGGCCGAGCAGCGGCACCCCCGGCGCATCGGTGGGGATCAGGTGGATCTGGGTGCCGTCGCGCTGCAGCCAGGTGACGTACTCGGCGATCGGCTCCGGCGCCTCGGTCTCGGCGAAGCCGAGCAGGCGCCAGAACTCGATCGTGCGCTCGACCTCGTCCGACGGCACCTCGAGGGAGACGTGCTGAAGCATCAGGGCAGGAACTGTGCGAGCGCCGCGCCCGCGTGCTCGGCCCAGGAGACCAGCGGCTGCGGGATCACGCCGAAGAAGATCGTCGCCGCCGGCCGTCAGTAGCGCCGGGCCGACCAGGTACGGACGGCGTCCTGCATTGGGGTCGATCGCGTCGGCCTCCGGGGCGGCGCCGGCGATCGCCGGCATCTCGCCCGGGGCGGGAGACGCGGAGGCCGCGGGCCGCATCCACGACAGCGGCCACCACGCGCAGGTAGTAGGCGAGCGAGATCATCGTCCCGACCGCGATCATCACCCCGAGCCAGGTGTAGTCGCCCTCGACCAGCGCCTCGATCAGAAACACCTTGCCCATGAAGCCCGAGGTCGCCGGTAGCCCGGCCAAGGCCAGCATCGAGATCGTCAGGCACCAGGCAAGCAGCGGGCGCTCGGCGCCGAGGCCCTGGATCGAGCGGATGTCGTCGCCGTAGGCCGTCTCGCGCTCGCGGGCGACGATCACCGCGAAGGCGGCGAAGTTCATCAGCGTGTAGGCGGCGAGATAGAAGACCAGCGCGTTCACCCCGGCCTCCGAGGCGACCACCAGGCCGCCGAGCATGTAGCCGGCCTGGGCGACTCCCGAGTAGCCCATCAGCCGCTTCAGCGAGTCCTGGCCCAGCGCGCCGACGTTGCCGATCACGATCGATGCCGCGGCCAGGACCGCCAGCGCGACGTCCCAGTTCCCGGCTTCCGGGGCCAGGGCGACGTCGAAGAAGCGCACGAAGACCGCGAAGGCCGCCGCCTTGGTCGCCACCGCCATGAAGGCGGTCACCGGGGTGGGGGCGCCCTCGTAGACGTCGGGGGTCCACTGGTGAAAGGGCGCGATCGAGATCTTGAAGGCGAGGCCGGTGGCCGCGAGCGCGATCCCGACCAGCACCAGCGGGTCCCCGAGCACTCCCTCGGTCCCGATCCCTTCGGCGATCGCGTTGAAGCCCGTGGCCCCCGAGCCGCCGTAGATGAAGGCGAGGCCGTAGAGCAATGTCGCGGAGCCGACCGAGCCGATGATCAGGTACTTGAGCCCCGACTCCAGGGACTCCCGGCGCCGCAGGTTCGTCGCGCAGAGCACGTAGAGGGGGATCGAGAGGGTCTCGATCGCGATGAAGAAGCTGATCAGGTTCTGGGCCGAGGCCAGCAGGCACATCCCCAGCACCGAGCCGAGCAGCAGCGTGTGGTACTCGCCGCTCTGCGCCTGCTCGACGGCCGGCTCGCGGATCGAGAGCAGCACCGTCAGCGCGGCGGCGAAGATCGCGATCAGCGCAACCGCGACCGCCAGCTCGTCGATCCGCAGCGCGCCGGCGACCAGGTTCTTGCGCTCGCCCCACTGCCAGACGTAGAGCCCACCTGCGGCGCCAAGGGCCGCCAGGGTCGAGGAGCGGCACCGCGGACTTCAGCCGCTCGAAGACGCCCGCCATCAGCACGACGCAGATCCCCGCGGTCAGCGCGATGATCGGCGAGACGGCGGCGTAGTCGATGTCGGGGGCGTTGAAATTCATCGTGCGGCGCCAGCGACTCCCCCGGCGCCGGGGCCCTCATCCTGGACCGCGGAGACGGCCTCGCTCGCGCGAGGCGTCGGTGCGCTCGAGGATCAGCTGCGGATAGAAGGCCAGGGCGACGATGCAGGCGACCAGCGGCGCGATCACCAGTGCATCGCGCAGGCCGATCTCCCGCGACTCGAACGCCTCCTGGCCGGCGCCCGTGCATCGTGCGCTGGAAGAGGCGCAGAGCGTAGTAGGCAGCCATCACCACCCCGGCTCCGGCGACGAACGCGAAGACGATCTTCGCCTCCAGCAGTGCATTGAGGATGTAGAACTCGCCGATGAAGTTGGCCGATCCCGGCATCGCCAGGGTGGCCACGGCGACGATCAGAAACAGGGTGGCGAGGATCGGCGCCCGCAGCGCCTCCCCTCCCAGCTCGCGCAGGTCCTCGCTGCCGGAGCGCTCCGCGAGAACGGCGACGATCAGCAGCAGCGGCACGACGACGATGCCGTGGTTGACCATCTGCAGCAGTGCTCCGTCGGCCCCGTCGGCTCGCAAGGAAAAGATCCCGGCGGTGATGAAGCCGAGCTGGGCGATCGAGGAGTAGCCGGCGATCAGCCGCACCTCGGTCTGCGTGAAGGCCATCACCGAGCCGTAGAGGATCGAGGCCAGCGCGATCGCCAGCACCACCTCCTGGAACTCGATCGTCGCGGCGGGAAAGAGCGGCAGCACGATCTTCAGGAAGCCGTAGGCGGCGACCTTCGCGAGCACGGCCGGAGAACACGGCAAGCGCCGGGAGCGGCGCCGCACGGTAGGCGTCCGCCATCCACCCGTGCAGCAGAAAGGCCGGCATCTTGACCAGGAAGGCGGCGGCGAAGAACCAGAAGATCCAGCGCTGGCTGCTCTCCGAGAGAAGGTTCTGCGCGCAGGTCGGCGAGCGCGAAGCTGATGTCGCCCCCGTCGGCGGCGATGATCGCGGTGGCGATCGCCCCGACCAGCATCAGCAACGAGCCGACCAGGGTGTAGACGAGCATCTTCAGCGTCGCCGCCGAGGCCGTCGACCCGCCGGGTCGGTCCTGGCCCCAGATCCCGAAGAGGAAGTAGAACGGAACCAGCATCAGGTCGAAGAAGAGGACGAAGAGCAGCAGGTCCTGGGCGAAGAAGGCGCCCATGACCGCGGTCTCCGCGAGCGCCAGCAGCAGGAAGTAGTTGCGCGGCCGATCGGTGTCTCGCCAGGCAGCGAAGGCGGTCGCGGGCAGCCAGGCCACCGCCGTCAGCATCATCAAGAAGACGTTGAGCCCGTCGAGCCCGAGGCTGTAGCGGACCCCGAGCCCGGAGATCCAGGCGACGTCGGTGCTCTTCTGAAGCCCGCCGTCGGGGTCGAAGCCGGCGAGCAGCGAGATCGCCAGCCCAAGGGTGAGCGCAGCGCCCGCCGTCACCACCCATCCTGACCAGCGCCGGGGGACGAACAGGCCCAGGACCCCGAACAGCAGAGGTGTCCAGAGAACCGAGTTGATCATGAGGCCGAGAGCAGGAAGTAGAGGGCGAGGGCGGCAAAGCCGGCGACCAGCAGCAGCGCGTAGGCGCGTACGAAGCCCGACTGCACGGTGCGCACGACGCCGGCTGCGTCGCGGACAACCTCGGTGGCGCCGGAGACGATCCCCTGCACGACGACGCGCTCGAAGGTGCGGCCGCAGAAGCGACCGAACGCGAGCGCCGGGCGCACGATGAGGCCGTCGATCAGCTCGTCGAAGTACCACTTGTTGGCGAGGAAGCCGTGCAGGGGGCGCAGACGCTCGACCAGGCGTGCCGTCGTGCCCGGACGCCGGACGTAGAGCTGGTAGGCGATCGCGATCCCGGCCAGCGCGATCACGGTCCCGATCCCCAGCCCCGCCCACTCGGCGCCGACCGACGGCTCGACCTCCTCGAAGGCCGACTCGGCGAATGTGGCGTGGAGGAAGTTGTGCAGCACCTCGTCGACGCCAGGCACCTGGACCAGGCCTCCGACCAGGGCCAGGAACGCGAGCCCGCCCATCGCGATCCGCATCGGCGCCGCCCCCTCGGCGATGTGGTGCTCGGGGCCGGGGAAGCCGACGTCGGTGTCCTCGCGCTCGCCGGTGGCCGGGTTCTCGGGCTCGGCGTGGACGACGTGGCCTGACTCGCGCAGCTCCCGTGCCTCGTCGCACTCCTCTCCCCCCAGCAGGCGGAAGACGATCCGGAAGGAGTAGACGGCGGTGATCAGCGCCCCGAGGTAACCGAGGATCGTGAAGGTCAGATAGATGCCACCGCGGTCACTGGCGAAGGCGAGGATCTCGTCCTTGGAGAAGAAGCCCGAGGTGCCAGTGAAGCCAGAGAGCGCCAGCGCCCCGATCACCAGGCAGACGGCCGTGAAGGGCATCGCTCGGCGCAGGCCGCTCATCCGGTCGATGTCCTGGCGGTTGGCCATCGCCGCGATTACAGAGCCCGCCGCCATGAACAGAAGCGCCTTGAAGAAAGCGTGGGTCATGAGGTGAAAGAGACCGGCGGTGTAGGCGCCGATCCCGACCCCGACGACCATGTAGCCGATCTGGCTCATGGTCGAGTAGGCGATGATCCGCTTCAGGTCGGTGACCACGAGCGCGATCGATCCGGCGACCAGCAACGTCGCCAAGCCGGTGAAGGCGGCGACGTCGGCGGCGGTGGGGGCGAGCTCGAAGAGGGGGAAGCAGCGGGCGATCAAGTAGACGCCGGCGGTGACCATGGTCGCGGCGTGGATCAGGGCCGAGACCGGGGTCGGGCCCTCCATCGCGTCGGGTAGCCAGGTGTGAAGCGGCAGCTGCGCCGACTTGGCGAAGGCGCCGACCAGCAGCAGCAGGCAGATCGCGACGATCGACCACTCGTTTGTCGTGAAGGCATCCGGCGCGGCCTCGAAGACCTCCGGGTAATCGAAGGCCCCGACCTCGCGGAAGATCAGGATCGCCGCGAAGACCAGGCCGACGTCGCCGACGACGTTGATCAGAAATGCCTTCATGCCCGCCGCGGTCGCGGTGGCGCGCCGGTACCAGAAGCTGATCAGCGCGTAGGAGGCGAAGCCGACGAAGGCCCAGCCGACGATCAGCAGCACGAAGTTGCCGGCCAGGACCAGCAGCAGCATCGAGAAGACGAAGAAGTTGAGCAGCGAGAAGAAGCGCGTGTAGCCGCGGTCGGACTCCATGTAGGCGACCGAGTAGAGGTGGATCAGGGTCGAGACGCCGGAGACGACGAGGATCATGAAGACCGAGAGCGGGTCGACGTAGATGCCGAGGTCGATGTGCAGCCCGGCGGCGCTGGCGTAGTCCCAGAGCGCCGAGCTGACACCTCGCTCCTCCTCGGGGCGGTTCAGTAGCGAGACCAGGGCGCCGACCGAGGCGGCGAAGGAGAGCCCGATCGCCCCGGTGCCGATCCAGCCCGCGGCGCGCCCAGGCCAGCCCTTGTAGCCGAGCGCGATCACCACCGAGCCCAGGAGCGGGAAGAGCAGGACCAGCCAGGCGAAGGTGCTGGGGCTCAACCGCGCAGGCCCCGCAGCTCATCGACGTTGAGCGGCACCCGGCGCCGGTAGATGGCGACGATCAGGCCGAGCCCGATCACCACCTCGCAGGCGGCTACGACCATGACGACGATCGCGAAGATCTGCCCGTCCTGGTTGCCGAGCATGCGGCTGAAGGCGACCAGCGCCAGGTTTCCGGCGTTGAGCATCAGCTCGAGGCTGAGCAGGATCACCAGAGGGTTGCGGCGGATCAGCACGCCGGTGGCACCGATCGCGAACAGCAGCGAGGAGAGGACCAGGTACCACTCGATCGCCATCAGATCGCCTCGTCCTCGGTCCTGCGCCGCCCGGCGAGCACGATCGCCGCGACCGCGGCGAGCAGCAGCAGCAGCGACGCGGTCTCGAAGGCGATCAAGAATCGCTCCAGCAGCAGCCGGCCGATTGCCTCCGGGGAGCCGAAGCCGAGCGGGATCGTCGGCCCGTCGCCGCCCAGCGCCTTGAGCGAGGAGCCGAGCACCGCGATCGACAGCTCGACGAAGAGCGCGATGCCGAGCAGCGGGGCGAGGAACTGCTGGCCGGGGATCGGCTCCCAGGCCGGCTCCTGGATCCCGCCGACGTAGGCGGCGACGAAGACGTAAAGCACCATCACCGCCCCCGCGTAGACCACCACCTGTGCGGCGGCGACGAACTCTGCATGCAGGATCAGGAAGAGGCCGGCCAGCGAGACCAGGTGGACGATCAGCGCCAGGACGCTGTAGAAGGGATTGCGCAGGGCGATGATCGCGATCGCTCCCCCGAGCGCCCCGATCGCCCCGACGAAGAAGGCAACCGCCTCCATCAGCGGATTCCGACTCCAGCGCGTCGTGGCGCGGCGGTTGACCGATCACGCGGCCGGTGGTTGGATGGGCAGTACCCGAACAGGAGGAAATTTTGGACACCTACGTGATTCTTCGCCGTCGCGGCTGGCAGCCCGACGAGCTCGAGGAAGTTGCTGAGCGGTCGAGGAAGGTCGGCGAGGAGGAGATGCCGGACGACATCGGCTGGGTGCGCAGCTACATCCTCAACGAGGACGACGGGACGGTTGGGTCGGTCTGCGTTTACCAGGCGACGAGTCCGGAAGCAGTCCGCGATCATGCGAGCCGCGCCGGTATGCCGGCCGACGAGGTCATCCCCGTGGCCGACACCGTGGTTGTGCGCCCCGACCCCGAGTAACGGCGACATCCCTATTCGCCCTCGCCTCGTAGAGGGGTGCGCTCGATCGAGTCGGCGAGCAGCATCTCCTTCGTGAAGATCAGGTCGGAGCGGTCATAGTCCGACATCTCGTAGTCGTGGCCCATCGTGATCGCGTCGAAGGGGCAGGCGATCTCGCAATAGCCGCAGAAGATGCAGCGGCTGAGATTGATCTCGTAGACCGAGGCGTAGCGCTCGCCGGCCGAGACCCGGTGCTCGGGGTCGTTCTCAGCGGCGACGACGCGGATGCAGTCGGCCGGGCAGGCTGCGGCGCACAGCGAGCAGCCGACGCACTTCTCGAGGCCTGTGTCCTCGAATCGGTGCAGCTTGTGGCGCCCGCGGAAGCGCGGGTAGACGGGGGTCTTCTCCTCCGGGTACTGGATCGTGATCGGCCCCTCGATCACGCGGCCGAGGGTCGTCTTCAGGCCGCGCAGAGTCTCGCCGAAGGCCCGGTAGGCGCCGCCCAGCCCTCCGGGCTCCGGACCACGCTGCACGGCGACGACCTCATCGCCCTCGCTGAGGTAGGGGAATCGCTCGCGCCGTTCTCGCTCACAGCACCACCACCAGCACCGCGGTCACAAGGACGTTCAGCGTCGCCAGCGGCAGCAGGACCTTCCAGCCCAGCGACATCAGCTGGTCGTAGCGCAGCCGCGGCAGCGTCGCCCGCACCCAGATGAAGAAGATCAGCAGGACGAAGATCTTCAGCGCCATCCAGATCGGGTCCAGGAAGCCGGGGCCGGGGCCCATCCAGCCGCCGAGGAACATCGCCGCGGCGATCCCAGAGACGACGATCATCTCCATGTACTCGACCAGCAGGAAGCTGCCAAAGCGCATGCCGCCGTACTCGGTCATGAATCCCTGCACGAGCTCGGCGTCGGCCTCGGGGAGGTCGAACGGGGCCCGGTTGGTCTCCGCGAAGCCACCGATCATGAAGATCAGAAAGCCGACCAGCTGCGGGACGATGAACCAGACTTGGTTCTGCTCGCGGACGATGTCGACGAGCGAGAGCGAGCCGGCCATCATCACCACTCCGAGCAGCGCCAGGCCCATCGAGACCTCGTATGAGATCAGCTGCGCTGCCGAGCGCATCGCGCCGAGAAAGCTGTACTTGGAGCCCGAGGCCCAGCCGCCGAGCAGCAGGCCGTAGAAGCCGATCGCACCGGCGGCGAAGAAGTAGAGGATCCCGATCGAGACGTCGATCCCGTAGAAGCCGACCCCGTCCTTGACGTCGCCGAAGGGGATTATCGCCAGCGCCAGCACCGCGGAGAGGACGACGAGCGCCGGGCCGAGGACGTAGAGCAGCTCGACCGAGTTCTGGGGCCGGAAGGGCTGCTTTCCGACCAGCTTGCCGACATCGGCGAGCGGTTGCATGATCCCGAACGGGCCGACGCGATTGGGCCCGTAACGGTTCTGGAAGCGCCCGATCAGCTTGCGCTCCAGCACCGTGAGCAGCGGCACGACGGCGAAGATCGCCGCGAAGATCACCAGCGACTTGACGACCATCACCCAGGCGGCCTCGGCATAGCCAACGTCAGCGACCGGGATCACGGCGCCTTCTCGACCTTCACCGAGCGCGGCCCGCCGTTGAGCAGCGCATTGGCGTTGTCCTCCGCCGTGCCCTCGACCAAGAAGCAGGACCCCTCCTGGTGGCGCTCGCGGATCGCCACCTTCGCCGAGAGCTTCGTGCCGTTGGCGCTGACCACTGCCGCGTCGCCGTGCGCCAGCCCCAGCCTCTGCGCGTCGGCGAGCGCCAGCTCCAGCCGCTGGCTCGGGGGCCAGGAAGCGCAGCGCCGGGTTGAGCTCGGTGACCGGGCTCGCCCAGAGGTCGCGGTAGGTGCCGAGCAGGAGCCGGCCATCGGCCGGCTCGGGTCGCCCGGCCTTTCCGACATCGGTCACGACGTTGCTCGGTGGGAGCTCCGCTGCGGCCTCCCGCTCCTGCCAGCGAACTCCACGGCCACCAATTTCCTCCTCGCTGATGCCCGCGTAGATCGGCGACTCGGCGGCGATCGCCGCCAGCACCTCGGGTGCCGAGCCGATCCCGGTCTCATGGTCCAGGGCCGCGGCAAGCTCGCAGAGAACCTCCCAGCCCGGCCGTACCTCGCCCGGGTCCATGACGTTTGGGCGCACCCGCTGCAGGCGGCCGTCGGGGTGTGTGACGGTGCCCTCCTTCTCAGCGTGGCTCTGCAGCGGCAGCACGACGTCGGCAAGTGCGGTGGAGGAGTCCTCGAACATCGAGAAGGAGAGGACGAACTCCGCCGAGCGCAGCGCCCCCTCCCAGCCGGCGGAGGTCGGGATGGTCGCGAACCGGGTCGGCGCCGAAGAGGATCAGCGCTTCGAGCTCGTCGCCCTCCAGCGCGGCGCGGATCGCCTCCGAGTCCATTCCCGGCGTTGCTTCGGTGAGCCCCGGACCGCTGCCGGGAAGCACCCCGACCTCGCGCAGCCCGCGGCCGTTCGCCGTCTCCGGCACGCCGAGCAGGCCCGACCCTTCGGACTCCGTGCAGCCGAGGCCCCGCGCCAGGTCGAGCAGGGAGTCGATCGTGGCAGCGCCGCTCTCGCCGCGGCCGAGGCGCTCGCCCCAGACGATCAGCGGACGCTCGGCGCCCGAGAGCAGCGAGGCGACCGCGGTCGCTTCGCCCTTCGGTCTCGTTGCCCTCGCGGGCTGCCGCCAGCGCCGAGAGCAGGTCGGCCAGGAAGGCCGCCGCCCCGCCGGGGGCGTATCGAGCCGTGGCTTGAGCACCGCCGTCGAGCGCAGTCGGCCGATCTCCGGCGACCGCCAGCGCGGCACCGTTGCGGCGCACCGCCTTGCGGATCCGCAGGTCGAGGATCGGCGCCGCGTGCAGGGGGTCGGTCCCGATGACCAGCAGTGCGTCGGCGTCGTCGATCGAGCGGGTCGAGCCGAGAGCTCGGGGCGCGAGAGCGCCAGCACACGCTCGCGGTCGGGGCCGCCGCCGGGGCGCGAGTCGAGGTGCGGCGAGCCGAGCGCCGAGCGCACGATGCGCTGGACCAGATAGCCCTCCTCGTTCGAGGCGTCGCCGACGATCGAGGCGCTCCTGGCGCCGGCCGCCCGCAGGCCCGCCGCCGCCTTCTCGATCGCCTCGCTCCAACTCGCCTCGCGCAGCCCGCCGCCCTCGCGGATCTGCGGCGCCGTGATCCGCTCTTCCGATCCGAGCATCTCGAAGGAGTAACGCCCCTTGTCGCAGAGCCAGCCGTCGTCGACCTCGGGGTTGTCGCGGCACAGCACCCGCTTGCACCTGCTCGTCGCGGACCGTGAAGGCGACGTTGCACTGCGAGGGGCACAGCGTGCAGACCGAGCCGCCCTGCTCGATGTCCCAGGGGCGGGCGCGGAAGCGGTAGGTGTAGGAGGTCAGCGCCCCAACCGGGCAGAGCTCGGTGATGTTCCCGTGGAAGGGGGCGACATAGGGACGGTCGTCGAAGGTGCCGACGAAGCTGCGGTCGCCGCGCTCAAGCAGCTGAAGCTGAGAGTCCTCGGAGACCTCCTGGCTGAAGCGGACGCATCGATAGCAGAGGATGCAGCGCTCGCGGTCGATCGCGATCAGCGGTGAGAGCGGCAGCGGCTTCTGGAAGTGGCGCTTGGGGTCGGTGAAGCGGCTGCGCCCCGGACCCCAGCCCATCGCGATGTCCTGCAGCGGGCACTCGCCGCCCTTGTCGCAGACCGGGCAGTCGAGCGGGTGGTTCACGAGCAGGAACTCGACCACCGCGCTCTGGGCCTCCTTGACCTGGTCGGTCTGCGTGTAAACGACCATCCCGTCGCGCACCGGGGTCGAGCAGGCGGTCTGCAGCTTCGGCGTGCCCTCGATCTCGACCAGGCACATGCGGCAGGCGCCGACCGGCTCGCCGAGCTTCGGCTCATAACAGAAGACCGGGATCTCGACGTCGCCGTGCTTGGCGGCGTCGACCAGCATCGTCCCCTCCGGCGCCGCGACCTCGCGCCCGTCGACGACGATCGTGATCTCGCGTCCCGGGCTCACGGCATGGCTCCGATCTCTCCGGGGACCCGACTCACGGCGCCGATCCGCTCCACCTCGGTGTCGTGGGTGTAGGCGAGCTGCTCGAACTCGTCGCGGAACTTGCGCACCATCGCCCCGACCGGCATCGCCATCGAGTCGCCGAGCACGCAGAGGCAGTTGCCGATGATGTTGTCCTGCACCGACGTGATGACCTCGAAGTCCATCGGCGTCGCCTCGCCGGCGACCACTCGCTCGAGCATCTTCACCGTCCAGTTGGTCCCCTCGCGGCAGGGAGTGCACTTGCCGCAGGACTCGTGGTGGTAAAAGCGCGCCGTCCGTAACGCCATCTCGGGAACGAGACTCGCTCGTCGGCGACGATGATCGAGCCCGAGCCGAGCATCGACCCGGCCTCGGCCATCGCCTCGAAGCTGTAGGGCAGGTCGAGCTCCTCTGCAGTCAGCACCGGGGAGGAGGAGCCCCCGGGATAGAAGGCCTTCACCTCGTGGCCCTCCTCGGGCCCGCCGGCGAGATCGCAGATCGAGCTCCCGGGTCGGGATCCCGAGCTCGACCTCGTAGTTGCCGGGCCGCTGCACGCAGCCCGAGACCGAGACCACCTTCGTGCCCGGCGACTGCTCGGTGCCGAACCCCTTGAACCACTCGGCGCCGTTGGCGACGATGTGCGGCACATTGGCCAGCGTCTCGACGTTGTTGACCAGGGTCGGGCCGCCGTAGAGCCCCTGCACGGCGGGGAAAGGAGGCTTGAGGCGCGGGTTGCCGCGCTTTCCCTCCAGGGCGTCGAGCAGCGCCGTCTCCTCGCCGCAGATGTAGGCGCCGGCGCCGCGATGGACGACAAGCTCGACGTCGCAGCGGCTGCCGAGGATGTTCTCGCCGAGGTACCCGGCCTCATAGGCCTCGGCGACGGCGGCGTCGAGGATGTCTCCCTGCAGGTCGTACTCGCCGCGGATGAAGATGAAGGCATGGCCGGCTCCGGCGGCCAGCGCCGCGATCGCGATCCCTTCGATCAGCTGGTGGGGGTTTTTCTGCATCAGCTCGCGGTCCTTGAAGGCGCCGGGCTCGGATTCGTCGGCGTTGCAGCAGAGGTACTTCTGCATCTCGCCGCGGGGAAGGAAGGAGGCCTTCTTGCCCATCGCGAAGCCGGCGCCGCCGCGACCGCGCAGGCCCGAGCCCTCGAGCTCGAGCAGCACATCCTCCGGATCCAGCTCGCGAAAGGCGCGCTCCAGCGCCCGGTAGCCCCCCTTGCGCCGGTAGACGTCGATCGTGTTCAGGCCCGGCTCATCGATGTTGCGGAACAGCAGCCGGGTCTCAGGCACCGCCGCTCCCTCCGCCTTGGCGACCCGTTCATCGGGGTCGGGCTCCGGGCCGCCCGCGGCGCCGCGCTTGGCAAGCGCCTTCTCCGGCAGCACGTCGGAGCCGGAGAGCAGTTGCTGGACGGCGTCGTTTGCCTCGCCCCCGGACAGCGGCCCGAAGTAGCGCCCGTCGATCGACGCCATCGGGGCGATGTCGCAGGCCCCGAGGCACTCGAATCCGCTGACGTACATCTCGCCGTCCTCGGAGCTCGATCCGCCGTGGCCGGCGGACTCGCGGTCGCAGCCCGCCGCCTCGCAGAACGCGTCGAGCAGCTCGTCGCCGCCCCGCATCCAGCAGGAGATGTTGGTGCAGACCAGCACCCGGTGGCTGCCGACGGGCTCGGTGTGCAGCAGGTCATAGAAGCTCGCCACCGACTCCAGATAGGCGGGGGTGACGCGCATCACCGCGGCCGCCTGGCGGATCCCGTCCGGCGTGCACCAGCCGTAGAGGCCCTGGACCGCCCAGAGCG
This sequence comes from uncultured Solirubrobacterales bacterium, assembly GCA_963724905.1. GTDB lineage: Bacteria > Actinomycetota > Thermoleophilia > Solirubrobacterales > 70-9 > Mayfieldus. Next base: position 279,034 of record CAVRWD010000003.1, on the reverse strand, counting down.
CCGGGATCGAGGCCGAGCGGCGGTCGGGGTAGCGCGACATCAGCTCCTCGATGCGCTCGCGCAGCTCGATCCGGGCAGCCGGTCTCGTGCACCTCGGGGATCTGCTCCGCCGGCCGATCGGGATGGCGGCCCTCGACGAGCGCCGGGTCGACCGGCAACTCATTGCCGCGCATGTCCTCAGCTTCGCTTCCGGGCATGCGCGGGTTTCCCCCACCCTGCGGAGCTCACCGGTCGATCCCGCCGAGGTTCGGGTCGAGCATCCCGAGGTTCGTGATCAGGTCGGCGACGTAGCCGCCGACGCACATGTCGCGAAACGCCTGCAGGTTCACGAACGAGGGTCGCGGAAGTGGACCCGCGCCGGCTTCGCCGAGCCGTCGGCGAGCGACGAAGCAGCCCAGCTCTCCCTGCGGCCCCTCGATCGCGTAGTAGACCTCGCCCGGCGGCACCCGGAAGCCCTCGGTGACGAGCTTGAAGTGGTGGATCAACGCCTCCATCGAGGTCGAGAGCTCCGAGCGCGGCGGCAGCACGAACTTGCGGTCGTCGGCGATGTGCGGGCCCTCGGGCAGCCCGTCGAGCGCCTGGCGGACGATCTTCACCGACTCGCGCATCTCGGCCAGCCGCACCCGGTAGCGGTCGTAGTTGTCGCCGACCGTCCCGACCGGGACCTTGAAGTCGAACTCCTGGTAGGCGAGGTAGTCGAAGACCTTGCGCAGGTCCCAGGGCTCGCCGGCGGCGCGCAGCAGCGGCCCGGTCACGCCGAGCTCGAGCAGGCGCTCGCGCGAGACGACGCCGACGTTGCGCGTCCGCTGCAGGAAGATCTCGTTCTGGTCGAGCAGCGCCGCGTACTGGTCGATGCGGCCCGGCATCTCGTCGCAGGAAGGCGCGCAGCTTCGCCTCGAAGCCGAGCGGGATGTCCTCGATCACGCCGCCGACCTGGAAGTAGCGGGTGTGCATCCGCTGGCCCGAGGACATCTCGAACAGGTCGAGGATCCGGTCGCGCTCGCGGAAGCAGTACCAGAACATCGAGACCGCGCCGAGGTCCAGCGCCGTCGTCCCGAGCCCGACCAGATGCGAGTGGATCCGGTTCAGCTCCATGTGGATCACCCGCAGGTACTTGGCCCGCGGCGGGATCTCGAGCTCGAGCAGCCGCTCGACCGCGCCGCAGAACGCCTCCATGTTGAAGAAGTAGGCGAGGTAGTCCATCCGCTCCACGAAGGGGATCACCTTCCAGTAGGTCTTGTCCTCGCAGGACTTCTCGATGCCGGTGTGGACGTAGCCCATGTACCGGCTTGCAGGTCGCGGACCACCTCGCCCTCGAGGTCGACGACGCAGCCGCAGCACGCCGTGGGTCGCCGGGTGGTGCGGGCCCGATGTTGATCGTCAGCAGCTCCTGCTCGGGCTCCAGCTCGCTCGCGCTCGGACGCTGCTCGGTCGCCGACCGTCGCGATCTCCTCGAGGGTCGCTCACTCGTACCACCCCGGGAGTCGGGCTCGGTGTTGGTGAAGAGCACCGGCTCGCCGCCGACCGGGAAGTCGCGCCGCAGCGGCCAGCCGACGTAGTCCTCCGGCATCAGGATCCGGCGCAGGTCGGGGTGGCCGCGGAAGACGATGCCGAAGAAGTCGTAGACCTCGCGCTCCTGGAACTCGGCGGTGGGGAAGAGCTCGACGCAGGAGTCGATGCTCGGCAGCTGCTCGCTCCCGGTCGCGCCCCATGATTCAAGCCTGGCTCGCTCGCTCCCGCGTCCGCGCCGCCGCGGCTCCCGCGCGCTGCGCTCCCTTTGACTTGCGGGTCGCAGCATCGCCTTCACCCGCAGCCGCTCGACGCGCGGCATGTTGAGCAGCTCGTAGTGGACGGCGAAGCGCGGCTCGGCGGGCAGGTAGTCGGCGGCGTGGAGGCTGGAGAGGAAGCGGTACTCCTGGCCCGGGGTGTCGCGCAGCCAGCCCAGCACCTCGAGCACCTTGCCGGGCTCGGCGATCAGCGCCGCCTGGCCCGTGTCGAAGGTGGTGTCGAGGACCGCCTCGGCGTGCGCCTCGTTGAGCTCGCGGCGATCAGCTCGAGGCCGGGGGCGTCAGGCACCGGCAAGCTCCCGGGCCGCGCTCGTAGGCCTCCGCGGCTTCCGGGCTCGGCCTGCTGTCGGGCCCTCCGCGCGCCCACTCCTCGGTGCCGAGGGCGTTGTAGCGCCGCCGCCAGCCGGGGTCGGGGTGCCCTGGATCTTGCGCTGCAGCTTGTTGAAGCCGTGCATCAGCGCCTCCGGCCGGGGCGGGCAGCCGGGGATGTGGACGTCGACCGGCATGAACTTGTCGGCGCCCTGGACCACGGCGTAGTTGGCGAACATGCCGCCGCTGGAAGAGCAGGCGCCCATCGCGATCGCCCACTTCGGCTCCAGCATCTGGTCATAGATGCGGCGGATGACCGGGGCCATCTTGATCGAGACCCGGCCCGAGAGGATGATCATGTCCGCCTGCCGCGGCGAGGCGCGAAAGGCCTCGGCGCCGAAGCGCGCGATGTCGTAGCGCGAGGTGACCATCGACATCATCTCGATCGCGCAGCAGGCGAGGCCGAAGGTCATCGGGAACAGCGAGTTGGCGCGCGCCATGTTCAGCGCCCGCTCCAGGGTCGTGGTCATCACGCGCGACTCGACGTACTGGTCGAGGTCCTGCCCCTCGAGGTCGCCGCGCAGCATGTCGCGGCGCCCAGCTGCCGGCCCGCAGCTCCTCCGGGCTGCCGCGGCTGCTCGAGCGGAGCAAGGCCGCGGAGCTTGCGCCGCTCTATCTCCAATCCAGCGCTCCCCGGCGCCAGACGTAGACGAGCGCGACCGCAGCAGCGCGACGAAGATCAGGATCTCGGCGAGGACGAAGACGCTGTCCGCGGCGCTCAGGATCACCCCGACCGGGTAGAGGAACACGACCTCGATGTCGAAGAGGATGAACAGCATCGCGACCAGGTAGAAGCTGATCCCGAAGCGGAAGGTGCGCGAGACCTCGGTCGGCAGCCCGCACTCGTACGGCTCCTCGGACACCGTCTTGGCCTTGCCCTCGCCGCGCTTTCGGCCCGAGCAGTGGTTGAGCCATCGACGAACGCCCCGCCGACCCCAGCCCGAGGCCACCGAAGACCAGGATCGGGAGGTAGCTGCGAAGCACGTGGCCAATGGTTATACAACCACTTTGTGGCACATTGCTACATAGTGGCTTTCCGCATCAGAGAGCCGATTTCCGACCCTCCCGGGCGGATTTCGCGGTGATCCCGGCCGCGTCCGCGAGATCGGTCTGAGCGATGGTCGAGCTGCACCTCGTCGCCGGCGATCGCGCTGCTGGTGCTCAACTTCGTTGCCGGGGTCTGGGGCGGGGTCGCCTGGCTCACGGACCGGCCCTCGGTCCCGTTCTGGTACCTGCTGCGCGTGCGCCCAGGTCGTCGGTCGTTCTTCCAGGTCGCTGCTCGGGACCCTGCTGGTCGTCACCGGGCACGAGGCCGCCGACGGCCTGCACTACGTCTATGGCGTCCTGCCCCTGCCGGTCTCGCTGCTCGCGGAGGCCGCCCGAACCGCCGCCGCCGAGCAGCGAGATCGGGGACCTCGACTTCGAGACCCTTCCAGCGGACCGCCAGCGGGCGATCGCGCTGGCGATCGTCCGCCGCGAGATGGGAATCATGGCCGTAGCTCGCTGGTGATCTTCTTCCTCGCGCTGCGCGCGGCGGGCGATCAGCTCCGCTTTCTGAGTGAACAGTCTCAGCCCAGCGGCTCGGTAAGCGCCACCGTGGATGCACCAGCGGCTCGCCGCCCCGCGCCTCGAGGTCCAGCACCTCGCCGGTGACGATCACGTGGTCGCCGCCGGCGATCACGTCCCGCAGCTCGCAGGCGACCCAGAGATCGAGCCGGCCAGAGCCGGGATACCCGTCGCGCTCCGATGCCATCGACGCCCTCCCACTTCGCAGCCTCGTCGGCCTTGGTGGCAGAACTGGCGGGCGATCTCCTCCTGCCCGCGCGCCGAGCACGTCGATGCCGAAGCGGCCCGCCTCCTGGACCGCGCGCAGGGTGCGCGAGCCACGGTCCAGGCAGGCCAGCATCAGCATCGGCTCCAGCGACAGCGAGGCGACGGCGTTGGCGGTCGCCCCGGAGCGGCCCGTCCGGCCCCAGCGCCGTCACCACCGTCACCCCGGTCGGGAGCAGGCCATCGCGGCGCGAAATGAGTGCTCGCTACGCGGGCCATCTATCGCAGCAGCCAATATGATGCCGCGCGTGCGGGCGTACTCGCTCACAGCCGTCGCGGCCGCTGATCGCGCTCGCGCTCGCCGCCTGCGGGGGCAAGGAGGGGATCTCGGTCTCCGCAGGACGATCCCAACTTCGCCGGCGCGGAGCTCTTCGCCGACCCACTGCGCGGGCTGTCACACGCTGAGGCGGCCGGCAGCCAGGGAACCGGCAACCGCGGCCTGCGCACCCAGGGGCCGAACCTCGACCAGCGCACCGAGTCCTACGACGACGCGCTCTACGCGATCCGAAACGGCGGCTTCTCGGGCGCGATCATGCCGCAGAACATCGTCGTCGGCGAGGAGGCCGAGCGGTGGCCCGGTTCGTCGCCAAGTACTCCGGCACGAGGCCCAGGACGACGGTCACTCCCGGGGGCTAGGCCTGCGTCTGATCCGATGCTTGACCTGAGGGCGATCCGCGAGGATCCCGGGCCGGCCCGCGCTGCGCTCGAGCGCCGCGGCAGCGGCGAGGACCTCGACGAGCTGCTCGCGCTCGACGCCCGCCGCCGCGAGCTGCTGCCGCGAGGTGGAGGAGAAGCGGGCGCGACAGAACAAGGCCAACGACGCGATCGCCGAGGCAAAGCGCGGAGGCGGCGACGCCGAGGCGGAGATCGCGCGAGATGCGCGAGCTCTCCGGGCGAGATCAAGCAGCTCGAGGCAGAGCTCGCGCGAGGTGGAGGAGAAGCGCGACGGACTCGCGGCGCCAGCTTCCCAACCTCCCGACCCCGATGCCCCCGACGGGATGACCGAGGAGGACGCGGTAGTGCTGCGCGAGGTCGGCGAGCCGCCGAGCTTCGACTTCGAGCCCCGCGACCACCTCGAGATCGGCACCGAGCTCGGCCTGATCGAGATCGAGGCCGCCGCGCGGCCTCAGGCTCGCGCTTCGCCTACCTGCTGGGCGACCTCGTCATGGTCGAGCTGGCGCTGATCCGCTGGGTCGTCGAGCTGCTGCGCGAGGAGGGCCACGAGCCCGTCGTGCCGCCGGTCCTCGTGCGCGAGGAGCCGCTTTACGGGACCGGCTTCCTTCCCGGCGACCGCGACCAGCTCTACGAGATCCCACGCGACGAGCTCTACCTGGTCGGCACCTCGGAGGTCTCGCTGGCCGCGCTTCACGCCGACCAGATCCTCGAGCCCGGCTCGCTGCCGATCCGCTACGCCGGCATCTCGACCTGCTTCCGCCGCGAGGCCGGTGCGGCCGGGAAGGACACGCGGGGGATCTTCCGCGTGCACCAGTTCGACAAGGTGGAGATGTTCTCGTTCATCGAGCCGAGCGAGGCCGCGGCCGAGCACGAGCGCCTGCTCGCGATCGAGGAGCGGATCCTCAGCGAGCTGGAGATCCCCTACCGGGTCGTCGACATCGCCGCCGGCGACCTCGGCGCCTCGGCGTCGCGCAAGTTCGACTGCGAGGCGTGGATCCCGAGCCAGAACCGCTACCGGGAGCTGACCTCGTGCTCGAACACGACCGACTACCAGGCACGGCGCCTGGGGTGCAGGTATCGCGCCGCCGAGGGCGACTCGCCCACGTCCCGTGCACACGCTCAACGGCACCGCCGTGGCTGTCGGACGCACGCTGATCGCGCTGATCGAGAACCGCCAGGACGAGGCACATGCATTTTCGCTACCAGAAGTACTGCATAATCACGGGGCACCGAAGAGGATTGGGCGATGAGCATCAATAACGGCAAACGAGTTGTCCTCTGTGACGACCACGAGATCGTCCGCGACGCGATCAAGTCGCGGATGGCCAACAGCGGCGTGGTCGAGATCGTCGGCGAGGCCGGCGACGGCCGCGAAGTCGTGGACGTCGTCAAGGACCTCGACCCCGACGTCGTGATCATCGATGTCGAGATGCCCAAGCGCGACGGGATCGAGGCGACCAAGGAAGTCCTCAAGGCCCGGCCCGCGCACCAAGGTGATCATCTTCACCGCCCATGCCCAGCCCGACCTTCTGGCCCTGGCGCTACGCGCCGGCGCCTCCGGCTACGTTCTGAAGTCGGCTCCGGCGGAGGACATCGCCAAGGCCGTCAAGGCGGTCACCGGCGGCGGAACATTCCTCGGCGGCGACTTCGCCGGCGGCAAGCCTTCGGAGGTGGAGAAGCTTCTCGACCTCTCACCGCGCGAACGCCAGATCCTCGAGCTTCTCGCCGAGGGGCTGCGGGTGAAGGAGATCGCCGAGCGCCTCTCGCTCAGCCCGGCGACGGTCCACACCCACGTGCGCAACGCGATCGCCAAGCTCGAGGTGGACACGCGGACCGAGGCAGTTGCCCTCGCCGTGCGCTTCAGCTACCTCGGCGCCGGCGGCGCGCTCTAAGCGGCGCGCCGCGCTCTACCGCCGCTACTTCTCGTCGAACTTCAGCGCGCAGCCGTTGATGCAGTAACGCTGCCCGTTCGGCCCGGGCCCGTCGTCGAAGACGTGGCCGAGATGGGCGTCGCAGTGACGGCAGACGACCTCGGTGCGGCGCATGAACATGCTGTTGTCGGGGCGCAGCTCGACGTGCTCGAGGTTTGCCGGCTCGGTGAAGCTCGGCCAGCCGGTCCCCGAGTCGAACTTGGTGTCTGAGGAGAAGAGCTCGGTCCCGCAGCCGACGCAGCGGTACATGCCCTGCTCCTTGTTGTCGACGTAGCGGCCAGTGAACGGCGCCTCGGTGCCGCCCTTCCTGGTCACCTCGTATTCCTCCGGGGTGAGCTGTTGCTTCCACTCCTCGTCTGACTTCTTGACCTTCTGTGCCTCACCAGCCACGGTTTACCTCCTATCGACTAGACCCCTAGCTTAGGGAGCGCGTTTCGGGGGCGGACGGACGGCCGACCCGCGAGAGCTGACTTCAAGTCAGTTTTCGCGGGCGTCGAATCGCTGGCCATGAAGCGAATCGCACTCCTGGGAGGGGTTTGCCTGCTGGTCTCGATGGCGCTGGCCGGGAGCGCTCCGGCGCTCAGCGCCGAGCGGACGCTCAGCGCCGATGCGGCTCTGAAGGGGGGTCCCGATGCGCGGGCGCTGGCGCTGGTCGGCAATCCGCAGGCGTTCCGGGTCCTAAAGGCGCCCGCCACCATCTGCGCCGGCGCCGATGACCCGAGCGCCCCGATCTCGGTCCAGGAGACGGCGATGAAGTGCCTGATCAACTTTGCCCGGGGGCAGGCAGGGCTCCCGAAGCTCGGCGACACTCGCAAGCTCAACGCCTCGGCGCTGAACAAGGCAGCCGACATCCTGCGCTGCAACCAGTTCAGCCACGAGGCCTGCGGGCGCGACTTCCTCTTCTGGTTTCGCCGCGGCGGCTACGTCGGCGCAGGCTGCTGGTGGGCGGGGGAGAACCTCGCCTGGGGCAGCGGCCACCTCGGCTCGGCACGCGCGATCATGAAGGCCTGGCTGCGCTCGGCCTCGCATCGGGCCAACGTCCTCAGCTCCGACTACTCCGAGGCCGGAATCTCGCTGCGGGTCGGCTCGCTCTCTGGCACGAGCGACGCCCACGTCTGGGTCAACCACTTCGGGCGCCACTGCTAGCGCCGCAGAGGTTCGGACACGCGGGCTAGGGTGCCCGCGTGTCCGAGTCGTTCTATGAGCGCGACGGTGACTGGCTCACCTCCACCGAGCTGACCCGCGGGCCCTGGGATCCAGAGTTCCAGCACGCGGGGCCGCCCGCAGCCCTGCTCGGTCGCGAGGTCGAGGGGCTCGAGGACGCCGGCGACTTTCAGGTCGTGCGGATCACCTTCGAGATCATGCGCGCGATCCCGATTGCCCCGCTGCGGGCCGAGGCCCGGATCGTGCGCCCAGGGCGCAGGGTGCAGCTGCTTGAAGCATCGCTTCACGACGGCGAGGGGGAGGTGATGCGGGCGAGCGCCTGGCGGATACGCACCGCGGGCGTCGAGCTTCCTGAGCTGGCGCCAGCCGACCCGCCGCCCGCGCCCGCCGATGGCGAGCCGGGCGACTTCATCCCCACCGGCCAGGAGGTCGGCTACCACTCGGCGATGGAGTACAGGTTCCTCGAGGGAGCGTTCACCGAAACAGGGCCGGCCAAGGTGTGGATGCGGATGCGCTGCCCCCTGGTGGCCGGCGAACAGCCCTCGCCGCTTGCGCGAGTGCTCACCGCGGCGGACTCCGGGAACGGGGTCAGCGCCACCCTGGACTGGCGCAAGTACCTGTTCATCAACGTCGATCTCAGCGTCCACCTGCAGCGGATGCCGGTCGGCGATTGGGTCTGCCTGGACGCCGTCACCCTGCCGGAGCCGAACGGCATCGGCGTGGCCGACACGCTGCTGCTCGACGAGCGGGGACGGATCGGCAGAGCGTTGCAATCGTTGCTTGTTGGGGAGAGGAACTGAGGCATCGGGGTCTCAGATACTGAATAGTGGGGAGTAGTTGATTGGGGATTGTTCGCTGGTCGTGTGTCCAGCGGTTCGATTGCCGTTCAGGGTTGGGCCCCAGGGGCCCGATGGCAACGCAGATGCTCTTCTCACTTCCAGCCGAGCTTGGTTACGTGGTGCTCTTCAGCATCCTGTTCGTCGAGTTCTCGGGGATGCCAGTGCCCGGGGAGTCGATGCTGCTCGGCTCGGTTGTCCTCGCCGGCGCCGGTCACCTCGCCCTGCCGATCGTGGTCGCTCTCGCGATCACCGGCGCGATCCTCGGCGCTTGGCACGGGCTACGCGATCGGCCGCCGCGGCGGACGGTTGCTGCTGCTTCGGCCGGGCCCCTTCGTCGCCCGCCGCCACCGGATGCTGCACGGCGCCGAGAACTTCTTCGCCCGCTACGGCGAGGCTGCCGTATTCCTTTCCCGCTGGGTCCCCTGCGCCCGCTACCTGACCCACCTTACGGCCGGCGCTGCGGAGATGCGCTGGCATCGGTTCCTGGTCTTCAACGTCGCCGGCGCCGTCTCTGGGTCGGAAGCCTGGCTCGCGATCGCAACCTACTTCGGGCCCGCGGCAGCGGCGACCGTCTCCGCTCTCGGCCTGGTGGTCGCGATCAGCGGTGCGCTGGTGGCCTGGGTGCGCGCGATGATCGCCCGCCGCCAGGGACATGATCCGGATGCGGCAGCCGCTCAGGCCGCAGCCGCCTGAGATCTCCGAGCCCGCCTAACGGAAGCGGCCTCCCGAGCCGATAACAGATGGCCATGGGCCGCACGCTCACACTCGCCGACCACGTGGAAGAGATTCGGCTCGCCCCGGCGAAGGCACGAGGAGACCGTCGCGCCGGCTCGCGCGAAAGCACCGTGGCGACTCGGCGGCGATCCTGCGGGTGACCGACTCGGCCCTGACGCTGCGGGCGGAGGGCCGTTTCGAGGACGGGGTGGAGATCCCCTGGCAGCCGTCCGCAAGCTCGTGATCGATGACGGCGACCGCTGGGGATATGTGTCGGGTGTCTGCCGTTTCCCCGTCTACGACCTGCGCCCCGACGGATCTGGATCGGGGGTCCTCATCGGGCCGCTGTGGAGCATGCCGCCGCGTCGCCTATGCCAGACGGCTGCCCCGCCGCCGAGTTCGAGCCGGTCCCGAGCGAGGCCCCGAACGTCGCGATTCTTCTTCGACCCGCCGATCGCCGCCCCGGCGAGGCCCGGCGAAACGGCGCATCGGATGCCGATGGACTCGATCCTGCTTCTGCGAGCCGAGGACCCGCAGGCGGCCCGCGAGGCGCTCGCGACCCCGGCCCACTCCGGCGACATCGGCACGACGACCTCGAGTACCTGACCGCCGCCGCCCGCCGCCCGGGGCACCCGCCTCCGGTCAGCAGCCCCGCGCGTCCGCCGGGGCCTCGGCCTCGACCGCGGCGCGCCGGCGCAGCGAGCGCGGATCACTCGATCTAGACTCGCCGCGCGATGGGGGACAGCACCGGCAGCCTCCCCGACCCGCCCGATCGGCGACCGAGCCGACCCGCCGTGGCCGGGCCCACTGCCGGCGCGGCTGCTGGGAAGCGGCGCCCGCAGAGCCCAGCGCATGGCGAGCGCGACCGGCGTCGAGAGCGCGGCCGAGTCGATCGCCGAAGAGGCGATCGTGCGGGCGATCGAGAGCCAGGCGACCGAGCGGGCGCTGGAGAGGTTGCTGCAAGGGCCGGTGGTCGAGGAGGCGGTCGAGAGCGCGATGCGAAGCCCCGCCGTCGAGCGGGCGCTCAACGAGGCGATCGACAGCGAGATGATCGACCGCATCTGGGAGCGCCTGCTCGCCTCAGACGAAGCGCAGAAGCTCGTCGAGAGGATCGCCGAGGCGCCGGAGGTGCGCAGCGCGATCGCCGCCCAGGGCGTGGGCCTGATCGACGACGTGCGCCGCGAGGCTGCCCGGGCGACCCACCGCCTTGACGACACCCTTGCCCGGGTCGTCCGCCGGCTCTTTTGCCGCCCACCCGCCCCCCCTGTACCCGGGCGCGCGCCGGAGTGGCCAGCCGCGCGACCGCGATCGCCCTCGATGTCGCGATCCTCAATTTCGGCTTCCTTGCTTCTATCGGCCGCATCGCCTTCATCGCCTCGCTGGTCTTCGGCGCGGACCGCGACGCCTCGGCGCCGGTGATCGTGATCGGGGCCGGCCTCTGGGTGGTCATCGGCTCGCTTTTACCTGCTCGCCTTCTGGTCGCTCGCCGGCCAGACGCCGGGCATGCGCTTCGTCCGCATCGAGCTCGATTCCCCGGAGGGCCGCAGGATCAGCCCCCGGCGGGCCCTTCGGCGGCTGGTCGGGCTGGTGCTCTCGATCCTGCCCCTTCGGCGCCGGCTTCTACCGATCGCTGTTCTCCGATGATCGCCACGGCTGGCACGACCGCTTCGCGGGCACGGCGTGATCTACGACGACACCTCGCCGGCGCCGGCGCCCTGGGCGCGTACGGACCCCGCCGAGGAGGCGCCCGCTTGAGCGAGGGGCCCGCAGAGGGCTTCGAGACGCTCCTCTACTCGACCGCGGAGGGGGTCGCCACGATCACCCTCAACCGCCCCGAGACCCTGAACACGATCGTGCCACCGATGCCCGACGAGCTGCAGGCGGCGGTCGAGCGGGCGGTCGCCGACCCCGAGGTGAAGGTGATCGTCCTGCGCGGAGCCGGGCGTGCCTTCTGCGCCGGCTTTGACTTCGGCGGCGGCTTTCACCACTGGGACGAGGGCATGACCACCGAGGGCGAATGGGATCCGGGCAAGGACTTTGCCGGCGCCGACCTCGAGCCTTGGGCCGGTGCCGCGCTTCATGAGCATCTGGCGCTCGCCGAAGCCGGTGATCGCCCAGGTCCACGGATGGTGCGTGGGCGGAGGCAGCGACCTGGCCCTCTGCGCCGACCTCGTGATCGCCAGCGAGGACGCGCGGATCGGCACGCCCTATTCGCGGGTATGGGGCTGCTATCTGACCGGGATGTGGCTCTACCGCCTTGGGTTGACCAAGGTCAAGGAGCTCGCGCTGACCGGACGCCCGCTGTCCGGCAGCGAGGCCGCGCGAGATCGAGCTGATCAATCGGGCGGTGCCGTTCGCCGACCTCGAGAGCGACGGTCGCCGAGCAGGCCGCGCGAGCTCGCCTCGCTGCCCGCATCCCAGCTGGCGGCGATGAAGCTGATCGTCAACCAGGCGTACGAGAATATGGGCCTGGCTTCGACCCAGACGCTTGGCCCGATCCTCGACGGGCTGATGCGCAACACGCCCGACGCCAAGCGCTTCATCGAGCTCGCCGAGCGCGACGGGGTGGGCGCGGTGTTCGAGCGGCGCGACGGGCCCTTCGGCGACTACAGCCAGGCCCCGGCCTCCGAGCAGCCGGACCCCGCGAACGTCATTCGCCCTTAACGACGCTTCGGATAAGGTCGCGGCCGCGTGCAGGTGACCAGGGAGAGGTCGATTGGGGCAGTGATCGGGACGATCGCCGCGATCGCCGTCTTTGCCATGCCCGCAGCAAGCGCGGGTGCCGCGGAGCCCGTCTGGCTCTGCAAGCCGGGGATCGCCAACAACCCCTGCGAGCCAAGCCTTCGCACGACGCTGATCTCTCCCAGCGGCCAGACGCTCGGGGTCCGCAACGTCCAGCGCGCCCGGCATCGCAAGGTCGACTGCTTCTACGTCTACCCGACGGTTTCCGACCAGCAGACGCCGAACGCGAACCTGAGCATCGACCCCGAGCTGCGCTCGATCGCGCTTTACCAGGCGGCGCGCTACTCGCAGGTCTGCCGGGTCTTCGCGCCGGTCTACCGCCAGTTCACGATCTCGGCGATCTTCGGGGGCGGGCTCACGCCGCAGGTGGTGCAGATCGCCTACTCCGACGTCCTCGCCGCCTGGCGCAGCTACCTGCGCAAGCACAACAACGGGCGCGGGGTGGTGCTGATCGGCCACTCGCAGGGCTCCGGGCACCTGCGGCGCCTGATCGCGGAGGAGATCGACCCCAGCGCCCGCGAGCGGCGCCGGCTTGTCTCCGCGATCCTGCTCGGCACCACGGTGACCGCACCGGCCGGCCGCGACGTCGGCGGCGACTTCAAGAACGTCCGCGCCTGCCGCCTGAAGGTCCAGATCCGCTGCCTGATCACCTTCTCCACCTACGACGAGACGCCGCCCGCCAACGCGATCTTCAGCACCACGAGCACGCCGGGCCGGCGCGCGATCTGCACCAATCCAGGGCGCTGCTGAGCAACCGCTCGGCGCCGCTGCGGACGATCTTCCCCGACCGCGCCCTTCGCCCCCGGCACGATCATCGGCGCCGCCACCGGAGCGGTCGGCTTCACCGTGCCTCAGGTATCCACGCCCTGGGTGGAGACGGTCGCCTACAACGGCCGCTGCCAGCTGAGCGGCAACAGCAACGCGCTGCGGATCTCAGGCCTGCCTGGGGCGCCGAACCTGAACCCGATTCCGGACGCTTCCTGGGGCCTTCACCTGGTCGACGCCAACATCGCGCTCGGCAACCTGGTCGAGACGGTGCGCGCGCAGGCGTTCGTGCACCCTGTCAGCAGGTTCGGCCGCTAGCCGGCCGCGCCCCGACTCAGCCGCAGCCGGTGTTGTTGCCGCAGCTCGAGCAGGTGTAACAGGAGCCGGTGCGCTGCATCATGCCGCCGCACTGGTCGCAGGCGGGGCCGAGCTCGGGGCCTGACATCGCCGCCGGGCGGACCGGAGGAGATGTCGGTCAGAGCCTCGGCCGCCGGCTTTGCCTCAGCCTCGGGCTCGGTCGTGCCGTTGGCATGGCCGTTGCCGCCGTTCGCGTGCCCGTTGCCCGAGCCGTTGGTGTCGGTCTCCAGGCCGGCGTGCTCGGCCTCGCGGCGCGCCCGGACCTCCTCGGTGAGGATGCCCAGGTCCTCCAGCGCCTCGGGATCGTCGATGAAGCGGCTGGCGAGCCAGCGCATGATGTAGTCGGGCATCGACTTGGCGAACGGGATCTCCGGGTTCTGGGTGATCCCCTCGGGGTCGAAGCGCATGTAGCTGAACTTGCGCACGAAGACCTCCAGCGGCACGCCGTACTGCAGGCCGATCGAGATCGCGGTCGCGTAGGCGTTCATCATCCCGCGCAGGGTCGAGCCCTCCTTGCCGATGTCGGTGAGGAAGATCTCGCCGACGCGGCCGTCCTCGTACTTGCCGGCGGTGATGTAGCCCTCGTGGCCGGCGATCGAGAACTTGTGGGTGATCGACTCGCGCTCGCGCGGCATCCGCTGGCGCACCGGCTCGCCCGCCGCCTCGGCGAGCTGCTCGACCGCCTCCTTCTCCTCCTGGGCGTCGGTGCGCAGCGCCTGCGCGGTCTTCGAGCCGTCGCGGTAGATCGCCAGCGCCTTCAGCCCGCCCTGCCATCCGCGCGTGTAGGCGTCGGCGATGTCCTCGACGGTCGCGGTCTGCGGCAGGTTGACCGTCTTTGAGATCGCGCCGGAGATGAACGGCTGGGTCGCGGCCATCATGTCGATGTGGCCGGTGTGGCTGATCGCCCGCTCGCCAACCGCGACGTCGAACACCGGCAGGTGCTCGTCATCGAGCTCGGGCGCGCCGATGATCGTCGCCGTTCTCCTTGATGTAGGCCTCGATCTGCTCGATCTGCGAGTCGTTGTAGCCGAGCGTCTGCAGGGCCAGCGGGACCGAGCGGTTGGCGATCGTCATCTGCCCGCCGCCGACCAGCTCCTTGAACTTGACCAGCGAGAAGTCGGGCTCGATCCCGGTCGTGTCGCAGTCCATCAGGAAGCTGATCGTCCCGGTCGGGGCGAGCACCGTCGCCTGAGCGTTGCGGTAGCCGTGCTGCTCGCCGAGCGCCACCGCCTCGTCCCACTCGTGGCGCGCCGCGTGCAGCAGGCCGTCCTCGACCAGCTCCGCGTCGATCTCATAGGAGGCGTCGCGGTGCATCCGCATCACCTCGTTGTGGGGCTCGCGGTTGAGCCCGTACTCGTCGTAGGGGCCGATCGCGGAGGCGATCTCGGCCGAGCGCCGGTAGGCGCGGCCGGTCATCAGCGCGGTGATCGCCGCAGCCACCGCCCGACCCTCGTCGGAGTCATAGGCGAGGCCGTCCGACATCAGCAGCGCGCCGAGGTTCGCGTAGCCGAGGCCGAGCTGGCGGAAGGCGTTCGCGTTGGCGCCGATCTCCTGGGTCGGATAGCTGGAGAAGCCGACGACGATCTCCTGGGCGAGGAAGACGATGTCGACGGCGTGCATGAAGTCCTCGACGTCGAAGCTGCCGTCCTCGCGCCGGAAGCGCATCAGGTTCAGCGAAGCGAGGTTGCAGGCCGAGTCGTCGACGTGCATGTACTCCGAGCAGGGGTTCGAGGCGTTGATCCGCCCCGACTCCGGGCAGGTGTGCCAGCGGTTGATCGTGGTGTCGTACTGGACGCCCGGATCGGCGCAGCGCCACGCCGCGTCGGAGATCTGGCGCATCAGCTCGCGCGCGTCGAGCTTCTGGGTCGGCTTGCCGGTGGTGCGGGCGAGCAGCTCCCACTGCTCGCCGGCATCGACCGCGTTCATGAACTCGTCGGTGACCCGGACCGAGTTGTTGGCGTTCTGGTACTGGATCGAGGTGAAGCCGTCGCCGTCGATCGACATGTCGAAGCCGGCGTCGCGCAGCGCTCCCGCCTTCTCCTCCTCGCGCGCCTTGCACCAGATGAAGCTCTCGATGTCGGGGTGGTCGACGTTGAGGACGACCATCTTCGCCGCCCGGCGCGTCTTGCCGCCCGACTTGATCGTCCCCGCCCAGGCGTCGGCGCCGCGCATGAAGCTGACCGGGCCGGAGGCGAGACCGCCCTTGGACAGCGGCTCGACCGAGCCGCGGATGTTGGAGAGGTTGATTCCCGAGCCCGAGCCGCCGCGGAAGATCTGGCCCTCCTTGGTGTTCCAGTCGAGGATCGACTCCATCTCGTCCTCGACGCTGAGGATGAAGCAGGCCGAGCACTGCGGGCGCTCCTCGAAGCCGACGTTGAACCAGACCGGTGAGTTGAAGGCTGCCTTCTGGTGCAGCAGGATCGAGGTCAGCTCGTCCTCGAAGGCCTTGCCGTCCTCCTCGCTGGCGAAGTAGCCGCCCTGCTGCCCCCAATCGGCGATCGTGCCGGAGACGCGGCCGATCATCTGCTTGACCGAGTGCTCGCGCTGCTCGGTGCCCATCTGGCCGCGGAAGTACTTCTGGGCGACGATGTTGGTCGCGTTCTGCGACCAGGTTGCGGGGAACTCGACCCCGCGCTGCTCGAAGGCGGGATTCTCGGGATCGCCGATCAGCGCGTCGCGAATCTCCCAGTCGATCTCGTCGAAGGGGTGGATGTCCGAAGAGCTGAAGCGGCGATCGATCGCCAGGCCCTCGCGGGTGGTGGTGGGGGTGCTAGCGCTCTTCGCCATTCGTCCTCTCCTCTTCATCCGGGGCTCGGGGTGGACTCCGGAGAATCGCTTTTCGAGCGGACGGAACCGGCGGGCAAAGATCCTGCAAATTCCGGATCAACGGGGAGACGCGCGACATCCTCGGGTGGAAGCGTCCCGGCGAACTGCAGATAGGCCCCTCGGTCGACGGAGCCCAGGCCGCTGAGGCAGAGCTCCCCGACCGCAGCGGTCCCCAGCTCTCCTCCCGCCTCCACCAGGGCCGCCTGGACGTCGTCTGTGATCGAGTCGATCTGCGTCCTGGCGACCGGCCGCTTGTGGGCGGCCCGGGCGAGCGCGCCGCGCAGCTTCTCGCGATCGAAGGGCTGGCGCCGGCCGTTGCGCTTGCGGACGAACAGCGATGCCTCGTAGCGCTCATAGGTGGTGAAGCGATGCCCGCAGCTCGAGCACTCGCGGCGCCGCCGGATCGCCGCTCCGGCCTCCGAGCCGCGGCTCTCCAGCACCCTGCTGGTCGATTGGCATAGGGGACAATCCACTCAGGAGAGTCTACTAGCCACAGCGTTTGACTTCCCGTATTTGTCTCTGTAACACCATATGTAGCGCAAATCGAAGGCAGGCACGCCGGAGTTTCCGGTTCCTCACACATCCGCACTTCGCCGGGCGCTACGCTGGCGCCGTGGTCGACGAGATGCGCAAGGGTGCCGATCGGATGGGCGAACGGATGGATGCGGCCCGCGAATCGATGGGCGATCGGGTCGACGCCGCCAAGGACGCGATGGCCGACAGCGCCACCGCGGCCCGCGAAGCGGTCGCCGACGGAGCGACTGCGGCCCGCGATGCGGCCGCCGACGCGATCGCAGCGGTCAAGCCGCGCCTGCGCGGACGCTCCCACGAGTGGGCCTTCTTCCTCTCGCTCTCCGCAGGCGCGGCGCTGATCGTCGCCGCCGACACCCCGAGGTCGACCCTGGCGGTGGCGATCTACGCGGTCAGCCTCTCGGCTCTCTTCGGCACCAGCGCCCTCTATCACCGGGTCGACTGGAAGCGGCCCAGCGCCCGCCGCTGGATGCGCCGCCTCGACCACTCGATGATCTTCCTCCTGATCGCCGGGACCTACACGCCGTTCGCGCTGCTGGTCCTCGATGGCGCACTGGCGACGGCGATCCTGATCGCGGTCTGGGCCGGCGCCCTGGCCGGAGCGATCGTGGAGATGATCTGGATCGAGGCACCGAAGTGGGTCAACGCGATCATCTACCTCTCGCTGGGCTGGGTCGCGGTTGCCGTCTTTCCCGAGCTCTGGCAGGAGCTGGGGATCGCCGGCACCGCCCTGGTCGCGGCCGGGGGCCTGCTCTACACGGTTGGAGCGGTGGTCTACGCGACCCAGCGCCCCGATCCAAGCCCCGCGGTCTTCGGGTACCACGAGGTCTTCCACCTGCTCGTGATCGCGGCCGCCGCGGCCCAGTTCGCGGCGATCGCATTCTTCGCGCTGCCGGCGGCCTGAGTCAGCTCGGGCGGGCGAAGTCCTTCAGCCGGAGATCGGTGAGCTAGCTGACCGCGGCGTGGCTCTGCTTCGCGGCCTCGATCAGCGCCAGCACCTCGGACTCGCGTCCATCGCGAATCAGCTGCACCGGGTCGGGGTCGCCGTTGACTATCCCCTCGAAGAACTCCTTGCGGTCCTGGTAGGTCGGCAGCGTCCCCTTCGCCCAGCCACGGGCGTCGTTGAGCATCACCGCGAGGCGGGCGTAGGGCTCGCCGAAGGTCTCGGCGATCTCGCGCTTCATCCGCTTCGCCAGCGCCGGGGAGGCCCCGGCCGTGGAGATCGCGACCGCCAGCGGGCCGCTGCGCACGATCGCCGGCAGGATGAAGTTGCAAAGCGGGGGCACGTCGACGACGTTGACCAGCATTGCGCGCTGCTCGGCGTCCTCGTAGATGCCGATGTTGACCTCGCTGTCGCTGGTCGCCGCGATGACCATGAAGACGCCATCGAGGTCGGATGAGCCGCCGTACTCGCGCCGCTGCCATTCGATCGAGCCCTCTGCCGCGTACTCCTGCAGAGCCGGCACGGCGTCGGGGGCGATCAGGGTGACGTCGGCGTCGCAGAGCAGCAGCCCTTCGACCTTCTCCAGCCCGATGTCGCCGCCGCCGACGACCAGCGCCCGGCGGCCGTTCAGCTTCAGGCAGGCGATGTAGAGCGGCGTCGCCAGCATGTCGCGCACGCAGGACTGGTCGCAGATCCCCTTGCGCAGCTGGCACACGCACTCTTTGCCGGCGAAGGCCTGGGCGGGCATGGTGAAGAGGTTACGGGGAGCGCCTAGTCGCCGGATCTGCCCCGCAGCGAGCGCAAGCCCACGTACGCGGCGGCACCGAGCCCCGCGGCGAGCAGCAGCGAGAGCGCGATGAGAATCGGCGGCATGTCGGTGCCCGAGTCGGGGACCGCCAGCCCGGCACTGCGGGGAGGCGCCGGGCCGGGGGAGCCGTCGCCGGAGATCACCTCGTTCTCGATCTCGGCCCCGGCCTCCTGCGGCGCGGCGCCGCAGCCGGTCGCGGCCTGCTCGAGCGCGGCGTTGATCGCATCCGCGAAGGCGGGGTCGTACTCGCGGACGTCGGCGGGGATGTCGCCCAGCGCGGCGCTGAGCTCCCCCGGAGACTGGGCGCATCCGTCGATCACGCCCGTCGGCGCGGTAGTCGTCGTAGAAGGTCTGAAAGTCGGCCGCGGCGGCGCTGGGCAGCGAGCAGGGCCGCGGCGGCGATCAGGATTGCGAGTCTGCGGGGGCGCATCCAACGGAACCTTAGTCGCCGCCGCCGCGCCCCTGGGTGGCAGTCCGCGCGCCCCGGCGCACGCGCTTGAGGGCCTCGCCGTCGATTAGATTGGCCTGGTGGAAGCCGTGACCGTGGCCGGCCGCGCAGGCTGGGGCAAGACCAGGGAGGCGATCGCCTCCTGGGGCCTCGGCGCCTGGCTGCTGGTCGCGCTCGTCTTCGCGGGCCTCTACGCCGCCTTCGACAACGGCGCCACCTCGGTCGCGCAGGAGAGCCGCCTGCAGGTCGGGATCGCCGCCACCGGCCTGGTCTGCGGCATCGGCCTCGCCTCGGGGGCGATGCGCGCCGGCCGCGAAACGCTGGCCTGGTCGGGCGTCGCCCTGATCGTCGCCTTCGGGCTCTGGAGCGCCCTCTCGGTGCTCTGGTCTGCGGCCCCCGACGAGTCCTGGCTTGCCGCCAACCGCGCCGTCGCCTACGCGATCGTCGCCGGGGTCGCGATCGTCGCCGCGGCCAACACCCGCGCCGCGCCGCGCGGGGTTGCCTTCGGCATCGCCGCCGCCGCGATCCTCGTCGCCCTCTACGCGCTGGGCGGCAAGGTCCTGCCCGGATTTCACCTGGCATTCATCGACCTCAATCCCGGCAGCGAGTTCTCCCGCGTCCGCGAGCCGATCGGATACTGGAACGCGGTCGGGATCCTCTGCGTGATGGCGGCGCCGGTCTGCATCTGGCTGGCCGCCTTCCCCGACGCGGCGCCGCGGCTGCGGGTGGGGGCGATGCTCACCCTCACGGTCCTGCTCCTGACCACCGCGACCACCTACTCGCGCGGTGCTCTCGTCGCCTATGTCGCGGTGCTCGCGGTGATGGTCGGAGCCGGCCCCCAGCGCCTGCGCCGGCTCGCGGTCGGCGTCGGGGCGGTCGCTGCGGCGCTGCCCTCGACCATCGTCGCCTTTGGGCTGCACGACCTCTCGACCGCCGGGCTGTCGCTCGATCAGCGAGCAGACGACGGGGCGATCCTCGGGCTGGTCCTGTTGCTCAGCCTCGTGGCGCTCGCCTTCGCTACCGCGGGCGTGCTTCTCGCTCGAGTCGGACGCTCGCTGGGGAGAGCGCCAGCGGCGGATCGCCTGGCGCGGGCTGGCCGCCGCGACCGCGGTTGCGCTGCTGGTCGGGCTCGGCGCGATGGCGGCATCGAGCCGCGGGCTCACCGGCCAGATCTCGCACCAGATCGACTCCTTCCAGGAGCCCAAGGCCGGCCCCGGCAACGACCCCAGCCGCCTGATCTCCTCCAACGGCTCCAACCGCTGGATCTGGTGGCAGGAGGCCGCCGGCTCATGGTCGGACAAGCCGCTCGCCGGCTGGGGCGCCGGCTCGTTCCCGGTCGTCCGCAACCTCTACCGCCGCTACGACGCCCCGGTGCGCTCGGCCCACAGCGTCCCGCTGCAGTTCCTCTCCGAGACTGGGCTCATCGGCGCCGGTCTCGGCCTCGCCGGGCTCGGCCTGCTCGGCGCCGCCGCGGTGCGCCGGGTGCGCTCCAGCAGCGGGGTCGAGCGCTCGGCGCGCCTGGCGCTGCTGGCCTGCGCGACGGCCTGGGCGGTCCACTCCCTGGTCGACTGGGACTGGGAGATCCCCGCGGTCACGATTCCGGCCCTGGTCGCCGCCGCGGTCGCGGCGGCGCCTTCTCCCGGCGCGTCGGGGACCGGCTCCGCGCTGCCCGAGCCCGCCGTCGCTGGCCGGAGTCGCTGCGCTGGCCGCGGTGCTGATCGCCGCCTCGGCAGTGCTGCCGACGATGTCGGAGTCAAAGCGGCTGGAGGCGCTGCGCGATGCCGGCGACGGCTCGCTGCGGGAGGCGGGCCGCCGACGCAGACCTGGCCCAGAAGCTCAACCCGCTCAGCGTCGAGCCGCTGTTCGTGGAGGCGAACCTGGCCCGGATCCGCGGCGACGACGCGCGTGCGGCCGCGCTGCTCGGACAGGCGACCGAGCTGGCGCCCGACAACTACGAGACCTGGCAGCGGCTCTCGCAGCTGCAGCTCTCGCTGGGCGACTACGCGGGGGCGGCGCGCTCGATCCGCCGCCAGGCGCAGACCAACCCGCTCTCCTTCCAGGTGCGCCCGAACGCCGGCGACCTGCTCTTCCCGCTCGAGGTCCCGCCCGAGCGCTCGCCGACCGCCTTCGGCACCCCGCCTCGCTAGACGGTCTAGACGGTTTCCAGCGTCTTGGCGAGCCCGGCGCGAAGGTCGACCGCCGCGTTCCAGCCCAGCTCCTCGGCCGCTCGAGAGCAGTCGAGCGCGATCCGCTCCACCTCGCCCGGGCGAGCGGGGGCGAACTCGGGCTCAAAATCGCTTGAGCCGCCGAGATCGCGCAGAAGCTCGACCAGCTCCAGCACGCTCGTCTCGCGCCCGGTGCCGATGTTGAAGGCGCCGCTCGCCGTGCCCGCCGCCGCGGCCAGCGCCGCATCGACCACGTCGTCCACATATATGTAGTCACGGGTCTGGGCGCCGTCCCCGTAGACCGTCGGCGCCTCGGAGGCGGCGAGCTTGCCGCAGAAGATCGCGATCACGCCCGCTTCGCCGAGCGGGTCCTGGCGCGGGCCGTAGACGTTGCCGAGGCGCAGGATCACGCCGTCGAGCCCGTAGAGGCGCTCATAGAGCGAGAGGTAACCCTCGGCGGCGAGCTTGCTCTGCCCGTAGGGGGCGAGCGGCTCGTTCGCCGCCGCCTCGCCGAGCGGCAGCTCCTTGCCGTCGCCCTCGCCGTAGATCGCGCCGCCGGTGGAGACGAAGACGAACCGCTTCGTCCCGCGCGAGCCGCGCCGCCTCGAGCATGTTCGCCGTCCCGCCGACGTTGATCCCGGCGTCGAAGGCGGGGTCTGCGACCGAGCGGCGAACGTCGATCTGGGCCGCGAGGTGGAAGACCTGCTCCGGCTCGCGCGCGGTCGCCAGCTCGTTCATCGCCTCGGCGTCGCGGATGTCCGCTTCGACCAGCTCGGCCCCCGCTTCCAGCGCCCCGGCGAGGTTCTCGCGCCGGCCGGTGGAGAGGTCGTCGACGACGATTACCTCGTCCCCGCGCGCGATCAGGGCGTCGACGAGATTGGAGCCGATGAAGCCCGAGCCGCCTGTGACAAGGCATCGCATAGGCGGCCATTCTGCCTGGCCCGGCGGGCGGGAGCTTGCACCATCACCCGTTTGCGGCCGTTGAGCCGATTGCTACCCTCGCCCACCCTGGACCTCCCAAACGCGGTTCCGGGGCCCGAAAAGAGACTGCCATGCGACTGATCGTCACCGAGAAGAACAACAGCGCCAAGAAGATCGCCGAGATCCTCGGGTCCAGCCCGAAGGCCGACAAGTCCTACAAGGTGCCCTACTACACCTGGTCTGATGGCGACGGCGACCACATGGCGATCGGGCTCAAGGGCCACGTGCTCAACCCGGCCTTCCCGGAGGGCTACTCCAACTGGCAGGAGACCGACCTGCACGACCTGATCGACGCCGAGCTGATCAAGGAGCCGACCGACAAGAACGTCGTGCGCGCCGTCCGCAAGGTCGCCAAGGACGCCGACGAGCTGGTGATCGCAACCGACTTCGACCGCGAGGGGGAGCTGATCGGCCTCGAGGCGCTGCAGGAGATTCTCGAGGTCAACCCGGAGCTGGAGCCGACCGTGAAGCGGGCCCGCTACTCGGCGCTCACCAAGCAGGAGATCGACCGCGCCTTCTCCGAGCTCGACGAGCTCTCCTACCCGCTCGCCCACGCCGGCTGGGCGCGGCAGGACATCGACCTGCTCTGGGGCGCGACCCTGACCCGCGCGGTGTCGCTCGCCACCCGCCGCTTCGGCTCCAACTTCCTCTCCGTCGGCCGGGTGCAGAGCCCGACCCTGGCGCTGATCGTCGAGCGCGAGCTCGAGCGCCGCGCCCACGTGGCGAAGCCGTTCTGGGAGGTGCTGGCCAACTTCGAGCACCCAGATGGCAGCTTCGAGGCCCACCACGAGACCGACAAGTTCTGGAAGCGCGAGGAGGCGGACGCCGCCGTCGCGGGCACCAGCTCCCCGGCACGGTCAAGGAAGTGTCGTCGCGCAAGAACACCCGCAAGCCGCCGACCCCCTACAACACCACCGCCTTCACCACCGACGCCTCGAGCCGGCTCGGGATCACCCCTTCGCGGGCGATGAGGATCGCCGAGGACCTCTACATGGACGGCTTCATCTCCTATCCGCGAACCGACAACACCGTCTATCCATCTTCTCTGCCGCTGAAGGAGCTGGTCCGCTCGCTGGCCAACGTCCCCGACTTCGCCGCCGCCAAGTCGCTGCTGGAGGGGCCGCTGAGCCCGACCAGGGGCAAGAAGGAGACCACCGACCACCCGCCGATCTACCCGACCCAGGCCGTCTACCCCGACCAGCTGGAAGGGCCCAAGCGCCGCGTCTATGAGCTGGTCGCGCGCCGCTTCCTCGCCACCTTCGCGACCCCGATGATCACCGAGTCCACGCGCGCCGACATCGAGGCCGGCAGCGAGACCTACTTCGTGCGCGGATCGGTCGTCGTCGACCCCGGCTACGCCGCGATCTACACCTACGCTCGCTCCGGCGACGAGGAGATCCCCAAGCTCGTCGAGGGCCAGGAGCTGGCGCTGGAGGGCGAGCCCTGGATCCTCGACAAGGAGACCCAGCCCCCGTCGCGGCTCTCGCAGGGCAAGCTGATCGAGATGATGGAGGAGCGCGGCCTGGGCACCAAGGCGACCCGGGCGGAGATCATCCAGAAGCTCTTCGATCGCGGCTACGTCTACGCCAACCCGCCGATCCCCTCGGAGACCGGGATCGCGATGTACGCGGCATTCAAGAAGTTCGTGCCCGAGATGGCGACTCCGGAGATGACCGCGCGGCTGGAGTCCGAGATGGACCAGATCGCCGCCGGCGAGATGACCCGCGACGACGTGGTCGGGGACAGCCGCAAGCTGCTTCACCAGACCTACGACGAGATCGACGGCAGCCGCGAGGACCTCGCGAAGCAGATCTGGGCGGGAATGGACGAGGACAAGTTCCTCGGCCCCTGCAAGGTCTGCGAGAAGGCGGGGCGCAAGCGCGAAGACGGCGACCCCAACCGGCTGCGGATCATCCAGCTCAAGGGCGGCAAGCGAATGTACGGCTGCGAGGGCTGGATCCGCGACGACCCCGAGTCGCCGGACTCCTGCAGCGTCTCCGGACCCCTGCCGGGCCGCGGCTATGACCTCTGGCGGCTGGAGGAGAGCTGCTCGGTCTGCGGGGAAACACCGCGCCTCACTGTCAAGGGGTTCCGCGGGCGACCCTGGAAGCTCTGCCTCAACGACGATTGCCCGACGATGGTCGAGATGCGCGAGAAGAAGGCCGAGCGCGAGGCCGCGAAGGCCGCGAAGGCAAAGGCGAAGGGCAATGGGGCAAAGGCCGCAGACGGCGAAGCCAACGGTGCGAAGAGTGCCGCCGGCGAGTCGAACGGGGCCAAGGGCGCCGACGGCAAGCCCGACCCGGCAATCGCCGGCGCAGCCTCCGCGACCCGGACCCGATCGACGCGGGCCAAGCGAGCTTCGAAGGCCAAGAAAGCCGCTAAGAGTTAGTGGCGCGACGGTCATCCCGGCGACTGGCGACTAGCGACTAGCGACTGGGATGTTTGTCTCCTTCGAGGGGATCGACGGCTCGGGCAAGAGCACCCAGGCGGCGCTGCTGGCCGAGAGCCTCGGCGACGACACCGTCTTCGTACGCGAGCCCGGGGGGACCCCGGCGGCCGAGAGAATGCGCGAGCTGCTCGCCGACGGCGACGTCGGCCTGGAGCCGATGGCCGAGCTGATGCTCTTCTGCGCCGCCCGCGCCGACCTCGTGCGCCGGGTGATCCGCCCCGCCCTCGCCGCGGGGCGCGACGTCGTCTGCGATCGATTCATCGACTCCACCGCCGCCTACCAGGGTGGGGGACGGGGGCTGGGGGTCGAGCTCGCCGAGCAGCTCAGCGACGCGGCCACCGACGGCCTTGCCCCGGACATCACCCTGCTGCTCTCCGTCGATCCCGAGGCGGCGGCGCAGCGCAGCGCCGGAGAGGACCGCTTCGAGTCCGCCGGGCTCGAGTTCCAGCGCGCGGTCGCCTCGGCCTACGAGGGGATCGCGGCCCGTCACCCCGATCGCATCGTGGTCGTGGACGCGAGCGGTAGCGTGGAGGACGTGCGCTCACGGGTGATGGAGGCCGTTGCCAGTCGCGAGTCCCAGGGACGAGCGAAGAGCGACGAGAGACTGTGAACCCCGACGCACCAGAGCTTCCCCCGGCGCTTGCCGACGCCACCGCCCACCAACCTCGTGCCCGCCTGGCACTCGGCGCGGCGCTCGCCTCCGGGCCGGCGCACGCCTACCTCCTACGAGGCCCTCACGGCTCCGGCAAGAGGGCGGCGGCGCGCGCCTTTGCGGCCGAGATCCTCGCCACCGGCGCCGCCGACCCCGAGGCCGCGCGCCGCCGGGCGATGCTCGACCCCTCCCCGCACCCGGACCTGGTCTGGCTCACGCCGCGCGGCAGCCAGCACCTGATCGAGGAGGTCCGCGAGCAGGTGATCCGCGCCGCGGCCTACCGACCCTTCGAGGGAGCCAAGCGGGTCTTCGTGATCGAGCAGGCCGAAGCTCTGCGGGAGGAAAGCCAGAACGCCCTGCTGAAGACGCTCGAGGAGCCGCCGGCATTCGACCATCTGCTGCTGCTCAGCGCCGAGACTGAGGCGCTGCTCGATACGATCACCTCGCGCTGCCAGGAGGTCTCTTTCGCTGCCCTGCCCCCCGAGGCCGTCGCCGAGCAGCTCGGCGACCAGGGCTCGGCGCAGGAAGTTGAGGCGGCCGCGAGGCTGGCCGGGGGAGACGTCGAGCGAGCCCGCTTCCTGCTCTCCGAGGGCGGGCGCGATCTGCGCCGCCATGCCGAGGGCATGGCGCGCGCCGCGGTCGACCCCGAGGCGGGCGGCGCCCCCTGGCAGGCGCTGCTGGAGGCGGCCGAGAGTGCGGGCAAGGAGGCCGAGGGGGAGGCGCGCACGCGGCTGGAAGAGGAAGAGAGCGGGCGCAAGCGCTCCGCGAAGGAGATCGGCGAGGAGGCGCGCCGGGTGGGGCGGCGGCGGCGCACCGACGTCCTCGACCTCGGGCTGGAGCTCTGCGCGGCCTGGCTGCGCGATCTCGGCGCACTTGCCTCGGGTGCCGAGGGGGTTGTTCTGGGAAGCGACCGAGTCACCGAGCTGCGCCAGGACGCCGAGGGCCTGGACCCCGACGCGGCGCGGCGCGGCGTCGAGCTGGTCCAGGACACGCGGCGGCGCCTTGACCTGAACGTGTCGGAGGAGCTCGCCCTGGAGGCGCTCTTCTTCCGCGCTCAGCAGGCTCTCAGCCCGGCCTGAGAGAGCGGCCGATCCGGGCGGCCCGGGGCACCGGTTTGCCTACCATGGGTCTGTGGCCACCCTGCCGGAACTCGATCCCGCCGCGGTGGCCGAGGTCGGCGCGAGGCTGCGGCGCAACATCCAGAGCGCGGTCAAGGTCCGCGACCGCGTGCTGGAGGACCTGCTGGTCTCCTTCCTCGCCGACGGCCACGTCCTGATCGACGACAACCCCGGCGTCGGCAAGACGGCGCTTGCCCGTGCCCTGGCGCGATCGATCGACGCCGAGTACGCCCGCATCCAGTGCACGGTCGACCTTCTGCCGGCTGATGTGATCGGCACCAACTTCTTTGACCAGCGCGAGTCGCGCTTTGAGTTTCACCCCGGGCCGGTGTTCGCCAACGTCGTCCTCGTCGACGAGGTCAACCGCGCCTCCCCGAAGACCCAGTCCGGCCTGCTCGAGTGCATGCAGGAGCGCCGCGTGACGGTCGAGGGCCACAGCCACGAGCTCGCGCGGCCGTTCTTCGTCATCGCGACCCAGAACCCGGTCGAGCACGAGGGGACCTATCCGCTTCCCGAGGCACAGCTCGATCGGTTCATGGCGCGCCTCGAGCTCGGCTATCCGGGGGCCTCCGCCGAGGCCGACATGCTCGCCGAGCACGCCGGCCACGATCGCGTCCTCGATCTCGAGCCGGTCGCCGACATCGCCACCGTCGTCGCCGCCCAGGCGGCGGCCTCGGCCGTCCACGGAAGCGAGGCCCTGCGCAACTACATCGTCGCCCTCTGCGAGCAGACCCGCGGCGACACCCGGGTGGCGCTCGGCGCGAGCCCCCGTGCCGGCCTGCTGCTGTTCCGGGCGGCCAAGGCCGCGGCCGGGCTCAAGGGCCGCGACCACGCGCTTCCCGACGACGTGCAGACGCTGGCGCCGTCGGTCCTCGGCCACCGGCTGCTGATGGCTCCGGGCGCTGGAGAGGAGGATCGCGCGGCGGTGATCTCCGACGCGCTCGAACGAGTCCCGGCGCTCTGACCGGGCCGTGAGCGGGCGCGCAACACTGCTCCTCGGGCTGGCCCTCATCTTCCTTGGCGCCGCCTTTGACTCCCCGTCTCTGCTGGTGCCGGGAATCGCGCTGGCGTTCATCAGCCTCGGGCTGGGGGCCTGGGTGCAGCTCGCGGCGCGCTCGACCCGGTTGCGACGGCTTCCGGGCCCTCGCAGCGTGGTGGAGGACGAGCCCTACCCGCTGCGGCTGCGGATCGAGGGCGCCCGCCTGCCCACGCCGGGCGCGAGCCTTGACGATCCCTCGCTGGTCGCGCCGCTGGCGCTTGGGATGCGGCTTCCGGCTCACATATCGGCTGAGGCCAGCTTCCCGCGCCGGGGGCGCCGGCGGCTAGCCCCCGCGAGCCTGCGGATCGCCGACCCGCTCGGGCTGCGCAGCGCCGAGACCCGCAGCACCGACGAGCAGCAGGTGCTCGTCCTGCCGCGGGTCGAGCCGATAACCGCGATCGACGGCGACGGCTACTCGGCGGAAGGGGAGCGCCCGGAGGGCTCCGAGCGCGGCGTCGGGGGAGCGGGGCTCGATGCCGGCGCGGTCGAGTTCGAGATCGACGGGCTGCGGCCCTACCGGGACGGGACGCCCGCCTCGCGCATCCACTGGCCGACCGTTGCCCGGACGGGGGAGCTGGCGGAGCGCAAGCTGATCAGCGGCGGCCAGGCGTCGCCGCTGGTGGTGCTGGACGCCTCCGCCCCCGCCGACGAGGAGTCGCTCGACGCGGCGGTTCGCGCCGCCGCCTCGCTGTGCCTGCACCTCGCCCGGGCGGGGGGCTGCGGCCTGCTGATCTCCGGCCATTCGCGCCCGCTGGAGATCGACGCCGCCCTGCGCGCCTGGCCCGACGCCCACGCTCACCTCGCCCTGGTCGAGGCGGGCGGCCCGCCGCCGCGCCTGCGGCGCGGGGCCGGCGGCGAGCTGCTCTTCTGGGTCAGCGCCGCAGCCGACGGCGATACGGGCCACGCTCGCTCGCCCGGCGGTGGAAGGGGTTACCGGGTGAGCCCGCAACCGCACCCCGGCCGGCGCACCGTCTTTCAGGTCGCCGGCTGCCATGGCCAGCCGCTCGAGCCAGGCCAGAGGCAGGGCCCGACCAAGCGCGCGCGGGTGACAGCGTGAAAGCGGACGCGGATGACGTGAGCCCTACGGGCGGCTCCGCCCTGCGTCTCGCGGCCTTCGCCGCGCTTGCCGCCTTCGCGGCGCTGGAGTGGGCGACGATGCTCGCCGACCCGCCCTACGGGCGCGCCCTTCTCTGCGTGCTGGTGGCGACGCTCGGAGCTGCGGCGATCCTCGCCCTTTCAAAGACGGCGCTCGGGCCGCTGCCCCGGCAGCTGCTGCTGGCGGCGGCGGCGCTGCTGACCGTCGCCGTCGGGCTGGTCGCGGCCGGCCTGCCCGCCCGCCTGCTGGCGCCGGCGAGCTGGGACTCGTTTGGCTCCGTCCTGCACAGCGGCCTGGAGGGAATCGAGGACGTCGACTACCCCTACGCCGGCCAGCATCCCTGGTCGCGGCTCGTGATCCTGCTCGCCCTGCCGGCAACCCTCGGCCTCGCCGCCACGCTGGCCTTCTGGCCGGCCCGCCGCCGCGCTTCGCTGCTGCGGGGCGCGGCGCTCGCGATCCTGGTCGGGGTCTGGGCGGCGGCGGCGATCAACGACAGCACCAGCCTGCCGATGCTGCGCGGGCTGGCTTTGTTCCTGCTCATCGCCGCCTGGATCTGGCTGCCGCGGATCGGGAGCTCGCAGGCCGGGGGCCCGAGCCTGCCCCGGAGCCGGCTCGTCTTCGTGAGCGCGCTGGTGGCCGTCGCCGGCGCCTGCGCGGTGCCCGTCGCGGCGGCGCTCGACCCGAATCGGGCCTGGGTCGACTACAGCGAGTGGAACCTCAACGTCTCGGGAGAGGGCGGCAGCGAGGGGTTTCGGTGGGACCACGGATACGGCCCCCTCGACTGGCCCCGAACCGGCAAGAAGCTGCTCGAGGTGCGCAGCGAGTCGCCTCACTACTGGCGCGCCGCCGTGCTCGACTCATTCGACGGCCTGCGCTGGCGCAGCTCCGCCGAGCCGCGGCCGACGGCAGCTCGAGCTCCCCCGTGCCGGGGTCGCCACCGGAAGTGGGCCGGACGCGGTGAAGCTGAACCCGAAGTGGCGGCAGGAGGTCGGGGTCGAGGTCGGCTCGCTGCGCAGCGACGACGCGATCGCCCCGGGCCCGGTGCTGGCGGTCAGGGGAGACCTCTCTCGACCCCGTCGGGCCCGATCCCCCTCGACGGGACGCTGGAGGAGGGGGATTCCTACCGGCTTCGCGCCTACGTCCCCGACCCCGACGATGGGCGCCTGCGCCGCACCGCCGCTGCCTATCCGCCCTGGCTGGACAGGTACACGACGATCGAGCTGCCGCTGCCGGGGGAGGCCGGAGAGCAAGGAATCCGCAGTTCGGTGACGGTTCCCCTGCGCGGCGAGGGAGACAGCGGGGATGCGTCGCGCCGCCTCGCGGAATCCCCTTACGCCCCGGTTTTCGACCTCGCACGGCGCTGGACTGCGGGCTCGGCCAGCGCCTACGACGCGGTCGAGGCGGTGCGGGACCGGTTGCGCAGCGAATATGAGTACAGCGAGACCCCGCCCCGGCGCCGGGTCCCGCTGCGGGCCTTCCTGCTCTCCGATCGCGAGGGGTACTGCCAGCAGTTCTCCGGAGCGATGGCGCTGATGCTGCGGATGCTCGGGATCCCGAGCCGGGTCGCGGCCGGGTTCACTCCCGGCGACCGCGACCGCGACGTCTTCGTGGTGCGCGACTACGACGCCCATTCCTGGGTCGAGGTCTATTTCAACGACGTGGGGTGGGTCCCGTTCGACCCCACGCCTCCTGCCGCGCCGGCGCAGCTGCAGTCGATCGGGCCGGCGCCGCCCTCGCTGCCCGAGCCGCGTCCCGAGGCGCCGGGGCCGACCACCGCCAACGCTCCGAGGGCAGGCGCGGCCGCCGGCGGGCAGGGCGGGGGCGGCGGGCTTCCTGCCTGGCCGTTCGCCGCCGCCGCCGCGATCGGCCTGCTGGCGCTCGCGGTGCCGGTCGTCGTTCGCCGGCGCCGCTGGCTTTCGCTCTCCCCCGCGGCCAGAGCGGCGCTGCAGCTGCGCGAGCTCGAGACCGCGCTGCGGCGCGGCGGCCGGCCGCTGAAGCGCGGCGCGACTCTGGCCGAGCTCGAACGCCGCCTCGGCACCGGCAGGCCGGTGGCGGTCGCCTATGCCGCGAAGCTGCGGGCCAGCCGCTATGCCCCGGGCTCGCCGCCGGCTCCGAGCCTCGCCGAGCGCCGCCGGCTGCGGCGGGAGCTCTGCTCAGGAAGCGCCGCGGCTCGCCTGCGGGGCCTGCTCGCCTTCCCGCCCGGCGCCCCGGTGGCGATCCGCTGAGCCGGCGCCGTTCTCGCCCGCGCCCTGCAGCGCCTGCTCCTGGGCGAGGCGGGTGATCTGCTCGGCCTGGCGCGAGGCGATGACGCTGAAGCTGAGCGCGAGCCCGAGCAGCAGCAGGAAGAGCAGCGAGAAGAGCGCGATCGTTACGTCGCGCACCCCCATCGCCTCGGCGAGCAGCCGCAGCAGGTCCGGGAAGGCGGCGCCGGCCAGCATCGCGATCCCGGCGACGAACCAGATCACGCTGTAACGCTCCTGCAGCTTGTGGCGCCGGATCAGCTCCAGGATCATCGCCATGAAGGCGATCGCCAGCACCGCGGCGATGATTCGCGCCTGCGAGGTCAGCCGTACCGCCGGCTCGCTCGGCCTGGGCGAGCAGCCAGACCGCCGCCGCGGTCATCGCCCCTCCCTGACCCGGGGCCGGAACTGGCCGACCAGCAGCACGACCAGGGTCTTGAATATGTAGAAGGCGGAGCGGATCGGGGTCAGGAACGAGCGCCCCTCCGCGCGCGAGAGCATGCGCACCGGAAGCTCCTCGACCACCAGGCCCTGCAGCACCGCCCTTTGCACCGACTCGACCTCGGCGAACTCGGGCGAGTAGCGCTCGCTGAAGAGGGTCATCGCGTCGCGGTTGACCGCCCGCATGCCGCTCGTCGTGTCGGTGAACCGCTGCCGGGTCGAGAGGCTGACGATGAGCCGGAAGAGATGCTGGCCGGTGCGCCGCGAGACGCTCGCACGGTAGTCGTCGTCCTCGGCGAGGCTGCGGTCGCGATAGCGCGAGCCGACCACCATGTCGGCCCTTCCCGCCTCGATCTCGCCGACAAGCCGCGCCAGCTCGGCGGGGAGGTGCTGGCCGTCGCCGTCGAGGTGGGCGCAGATCTCATAGCCGCCGCGCAGGGCGTAGATGTAGCCGGTCTGCTGGGCGGAGCCGACCCCCTGGTTGAAGGGAAGCGACGCGACCCGGGCACCGGCGGCACGCGCCCGCTCGGCGGTGGCGTCGGTGGAGCCGTCGTCGACCACAAGCACGTCGGCGCCCGGAAGCTCTGCCCGGACCCCCTCGATCACCCCGGCGATCGAGGACTCCTCGTTCCAGGCGGGGATGAAGACGAGGGTTCGCACCGGCCGATTCTCCCACGCGCAGTGGCTGGGTCCGGATGGGAGTTTTGCGGCCCCGCAGGCAGGCGGCTGGCCTCACCCGTACCAGCGCTGTGCCCCGACCGCTATGAGCGATGTGTTAAGAAAGCCTCAAGTGGCACGACGGATCCGCCAAGCGAGGATCTCCGGGGTGGCGCGGAGGATCCGCCGACCGCGGGTATCCGACCGGCCCCAGCCCTGGGTTGGCATGCGCCTCTGGCTCGGCGCCGCCTTCGCCCTGGTCGGGGCGATCACCGCGGTCACCGTCTACCAGTTCGTCCGCAACTCCAACGAGTCGGTGCTGACCGAGCGCGCGACCGAGATCGCGGTCGGCCGCACGATCGACCTCGCGGACCAGGTCGGCGACGCCGAGAATCCCAACGAGGTGCTCGAGGCGGGGGCGGACCGGAGTTCTCGGCCTGGTACTTCGATCGCCGCGGCCGGTTGGTCGCCCCGCAGCCGGCAGGGCCGGAGCTTCGGATGTCACCTCGCGGCGCCGCGCCGTCGACATGGCGCTGATCGGGAGCCGCTACACGAGCGACTTTCCGGACGGGGTGACCGTCGTCTCCTTCCCCGTAAGCGACGGCGTGCGGATCACCGGCGCCCTGCTCGGCCGCTACTCGCGGCCAGGCGTTCTGCAGAGCGCGATCGACCGGCTGCGCAACGACAGCCTCCATGCGCTGGTGGTCGGAGTCTGCATCGCGATCCTGATCGGCTTCGCCGTTGCCTCGCTGATCACCTACAGAATCCGCCGCCTGGCGCGCAGCGCCGAGAACATGGCCGCGGGCTCGCTCGACGTCCCTCTGCAGGTGGGCGGGCGCGATGAGGTCGGCGACCTCGCGCGGGCGCTTGACCAGATGCGGGGCGCCCTGCAGGACAGCTTCCAGGTGCTCTCCTCCGAGCGCGACCGGCTCGCGGCCCTCTTCGACGGCCTCACCGACGCGGTGATGGTGATCGACAACGACGGCACGGTGCGCTTCTCCAACCGCGCCGCGGCGGAGATCGCGGCCGACGGCACGCCGCCGCCGCCGATGGTCCCGCTGCTGCGCAAGGCGGCCGAGGAAGGCCACGCGGAGGCGCCGGCGCTTCGCATCGGCGAGCGCGTCTTCGCGCTTCAGGCCCGCGAGGTGCCGG
This sequence comes from uncultured Solirubrobacterales bacterium, assembly GCA_963724905.1. Classification (GTDB taxonomy): domain Bacteria; phylum Actinomycetota; class Thermoleophilia; order Solirubrobacterales; family 70-9; genus Mayfieldus. The sequence continues at coordinate 246,315 of CAVRWD010000003.1, read as the reverse complement.
CCGAGCAGGGAGTCCTGGTCGTGGTTCGCGACCGCACCGAGGAGATGCGGCGCGAGATCGCCGAGCGCGAGTTCGTCTCCAACGCCGCGCACGAGCTTCGCAACCCGCTGGCCGGGATCTCGGGAACGATCGAGGTCCTTCAGGCCGGCGCCAAGGACGACCCCGAGGCCCTCGAGCACTTCCTGCGCCGTCTCTCCGATGACGTCGAGCGGATGAGCCGTCTGATGCAGTCCCTGCTCACCCTGGCCCGGGTCGAGGCTCTCCCGGAGGGCCAATCGGAGACCGTCGACGTCCCGGAGGCTGCCGCGGACGCGATCGCGGCGCTGGGAGCCGACGGTGCGGTCGAGGTGAAGCTGGACGTCGAGACCGGCCTCGCCGCGCGCGCCGACCCCGTGTTGCTGCGCCAGGTGCTCACGGGGCTGCTGGCCAACGCCCTTCGCCACACCGAGCCTCCCGGCGCTGTGCTGCTGCGCGGCCGCTACGGGGACGGCGGGGCGCTGATCGAGGTCATCGACACCGGCAGCGGGATCGCCGCCGGCGAGGTGGACCGCGTCTTCGAGCGCTTTTACCGCTCCAGCGACGCGCTCGCCCACGAGGGGTTCGGGCTCGGGCTGGCGATCGCCAAGCGGATGGTCGAGGTGATGGGCGGGTCGATCGGGGCCGCCTCCGAACAGGGCCACGGCAGCGTCTTCTGGGTGCGCCTGCCGGTCGCCGACCCGGTGCCCGCTCCGGTGGCCTGATGGATCGATCGCTTCCAGCGAATGAGGGACTGCTGTGAGCTCCGGCCGCATCCTGATCGCCGACGACGAGCCGTCGGTGCGCGATTCGGTCACCTACGCGCTGCAGCAGGAGGGATATGAGGTGACGCCCGCGGTCGACGGCACAGATGCCGAGTCGAAGCTGACCGGCGAGATGCCTTTCGACCTGCTGATCCTCGACATCATGATGCCGGGCCGCAGCGGCCTCGACCTCTGCCGCGAGGTTCGTGCGCGCAGCGCGGTGCCGATCATCATCCTCACCGCCAAGGACGCCGAGGTCGACAAGGTGGTCGGGCTCGAGGTCGGCGCTGACGACTACGTGACCAAGCCGTTCTCGGTCCGCGAGCTGCTGGGCCGGGTCCGTGCGCAGCTGCGCCGTCGCGAGCTCGACCGCATGCCGAGCGGCGACGGGGCCGAGGCGACGCGGATCGAGAGCGGGCCGGTGACGATCGACCTCGTGCGCCACGTCGTCACCGTGCGCGGGGAGCCGGTCAGCCTCACCCGCTCGGAGTTTCAGCTACTGCGCCTGCTCGCCGGCCGCCCGGGCGAGGTGTTCCGCCGCCACCAGATCATGGAGGAGCTCTGGCAGACCGAGTTCGACGGCGACGTGCGCGCCTGCGACGTCCACATCTCCAACCTGCGGCAGAAGGTCGAGGTCGACGCGCAGCGCCCCGATCTCGTGGTCACGGTGCGCGGGGTCGGCTACAAGTTCAACGACCGCTAGGCCTGGACGCGCTCTCAGAGTCGGCGGCGACCTGCTCCAGCGCGCTCAGCGACTGGTCCAGCCAGCGGCGGAAGTAGAGCTTGCCGAGGGTGGCGTCGAAGATCCAGTTCCTCGCCCCCTTCGGGTCCATGCCGAACTCGACGTCGACGAATGTGCCGCCCTGCGCCTCGGTCAGCAGCCAGCGCGCGTAGGTGCCGGTGGTCTCACAGCGCATCTGTATCTCACGCAGGTCGTCGAGGCGCTCCACCGACATCGTGGTCTCGATCGAGCCGGTGGGGTCCTTGGTGACCTGGGCATAGGTGTCGCCTTCGTCGAAGCGCTCGCCGCGCACCTCGATCACCCGCGGCCACCAATCCGGGTGGCGCTTCGGGTCTCCGACCAGGTCCCAGACCCTCTGCGGAGACGCATTTATCAGCGCCTGGTTGCGGCAGACCGACATCGACTCCCGGAGTGTGACACCAACCGGCTCAGCGCCTACTGAGCCGAGGTATTCCGCTGCGTCACCAGATCATTGGCCTCGCCGTCAGGGTCGGCCGCGACCTCCTCAAGTGCGTTGAGCGACTGATCCAGCCAGCGGCGGAAGTAGAGGCTGCCGAGCGTCGCGTCGAAGACCCGGAACCTCGTGTTGACCGGATCCATGCCCATCTCGACGTCGACGAAGGTATCGCCGCGGGCCTCGGTCAGCAGCCAGCGCGCATGCATGCCGGTGTCCAGGCACCGCATTCGGATCTCGCGGAGGTCGTCGAGCAGTTCGATGCGCATCGTCGTCGCATGCACCCACCCCGGAGCCTTGGTGACCTGGGCGTAGTTGGCTCCCTCCTCGATCTGGTCCCCGTGCACCTCGACCACCCGCGGCCACCATTCTGGATGGCGGCGTGGATCGCCGACCAGGTCCCAGACCCGCTCAGGGGAGGCGTTGATCAGCGCTTGGCTGCGGCAGACCGACATAGAGCACTCAGGGCTGCTTGAAGCGCAGCGTCTTGCGGGCGAAGTTGACCGCGCCGGTGGCCGGATCGGTCGCTCTGGCCTTCACCTTCAGCTTGCTGACGCCGATGCTGTCCTTCAGGGTCCGGGTCGCCGCGTTGTTGAGGTCGATCACCAGGTCCTGCGGGGCCGCGGGATCCAGGGTGCCCGGCAACGAGCGAGGTCCGATGTTCGGCCCCGGCAGCCGCAGGGTGAAGGTGGTGACCACGTCGCAGATGACCGTGCAGCGGATCGGAACCCGCAGCTTCGATCGCGCGTTCAGCCGCTCAGTGACGGGGATCGAGACGATGCCGGCCGATGCGGTTGCCTGATCCCCGGCGGAGGGAGCGGCGCCGACGGCGGCGGCCGGCGCCAATGCGGCGGCGGTGATCAGGAGTGTGAGACAGAGCTTCTTCAAGGGTCAAACGGTAACGGAGCGACGCGGAAAGCCGGCGAGCGGACTCGAACCGCTGACCCCTTCATTACGAATGAAGTGCTCTACCAGCTGAGCTACGCCGGCCGGTGGCTGCATTCTAGGCGCGGGATCTGTCTTCGCAGTCCCCGATCATTGGCTCGTCGAAGCCGAGGCCAGACACGCAAAGGGACGCTGGGGGCGCGAGGAGCGTGGGGTGGAGTTCGCCGCGCATCGTCGCCTTCAGCGACGGCGTCTTCGCGATCGCGATCACGCTCCTGGTGCTGCAGATCGACATCCCCGAGCAGCTGCGCCCAGGCGAGCATCTCGGCGACGCGCTGCTCGATCAGAAGGGAGATCTGCTCGCCTACGCGCTCAGCTTCGCGGTGATCGGCCGCCTCTGGCTCGTCCACCACCGCTTCTTCGGCGACGTCACCAGCTTCGACGCCCGGCTGATGGGGCTCAACCTGGTCTACCTCGGCCTGGTGGTCCTGATCCCCTTCTCCAGCGAGGTGCTCGGCGACTACGGCGACACCGAGGCCGGGGTGATCCTCTACGCGGCCAACCTCTCGATCACGAACCTGGTCGGCGGCCTGATGTTCCTCTACGCCGCGCGGGCGGGGATCACCACCCCGGAGTTCGTCGATTACGTGAAGAGCCCGATCCGCTTGCGCAACTTCGCCGGCGCGATCGTCTTTGGGGTCTCGATCCCAGTCGCGGTGCTGAGCCCGTTGGCGGCGATCCTCGTCTGGGCGGTGCTCTTCCTCGTCCCGAGCCGCGAGCGACGAGGCTGAGTCAGCCGCGCCCGCCGAGGATCTCGTCGCGCTCGGCGAGGCGGTTGCTGCGCCGCAGCTCGGCCTCGCGCTGGCGGCGGACCTCGTCCTCGCCCTCCGCCGCGAGGCCGGGCACCGGAGTCGGCCGCCCGTCCTCGTCGAGCGCCACCATCGTCAGGTAGGCGGTCGAGGTGTGGCGGACGTCGCCGCTGCGCGGGTTCTCGGCCTCGACCCGGACCCCGACCTCCATCGAGGTGGTCCAGGCCGCGTTGACCTTTGCCCGGCAGGTGACCAGCTCGGCGATGTGGATCGGGCTGGCGAACGTCATCCGGTCCATCGCCGCGGTGACGATGCGAAGCCCGCAGTGACGGATCGCGGCGATTCCGGCCGCCTCGTCGCAGAGCCGCATCACGACCCCTCCGTGCACGAAGCCCGCCGCGTTGGCGTCCCCGATTCCCATCCAGCGGACGAGGATCGACTCCGATTCTGCGGCCGGCTTGGGATCTGCCACGCGGGGAGTATCGCTATTCGGAGGCCAGCTCCCTCGCCCGCTCAAAGGCGGCGTCCATCATCGGCTCGGTGAGCTTGCCGGTGAACGTGTTCTGCTGGCTGGGGTGAAAGCAGCCGAGGAGCGACCAGCGGCCGGCCCGCGCCTCGGCGCCGTGGCCGAAGCGGGGCTTGGGGCTGGGGACCTCCTCGCCGAGCGCCCGGATCGCGCGCAGGGCCCCGTCCCAGCCAAAGCTTCCGAGCGCCATCAGCACCTTGGCGCCTGACAGCAGCTCGAGCTCGCGCTGCAGGTAGGGAAGGCAGGTGTCGCGCTCCTCTGGCGTGGGCCGGTTGGCGGGCGGGGCGCAGCGGTTGACCGCCGTGACCCAGGCCCCCCGCAGCCGCAGCCCGTCACCGGGGTGCTCGGAGGTTGGCTGGTTGGCGAAGCCGGTCCTGTGCATGGAGGCGAACAGCCAGTCGCCGGAGCGGTCGCCGGTGAACACGCGGCCGGTGCGGTTGGCGCCGTTGGCCGCGGGCGCCAGTCCGATTACCACCACGGCCGCGGCCGGGTCGCCGAACCCGCTCACGGGTCGCGCCCAGTACTGCTCGCCCTGGTAGCGGCGCGGCGGGTCGGCGGCGACCGCCTCGCGCCACTGGACCAGCCGCGGGCAGCGGCGGCAGCCGTGGATGCGGCCGGCGAGCGAGTCGAGGTCTTTTCCCGGTGAGCTTGCTCGCCATCAACCCCAATCATGCGCGAGACGGTCGCCGGGCGGGAGCCGGCAGGTCCGCTTCCCGGGGCTGACCGCGGCGCGGTCATACTTGGCGCGTGATCTCACGACTCCGGGCCTAGCGTGTTCCCGCTCAACCTGCCCAACGTGCTCACGGTGCTGCGGATCCTCGCCGTCCCGGTGATCGTCGTCGCCCTGCTCGACGAGACGCCGAACGGCGACGCGCTTGCCGCCGGGGTGTTCGCGCTCGCCGCGCTGACCGACGGCCTCGATGGCTACTTCGCCCGCTCTCGCGATGCGGTGACGACGTTCGGCAAGCTGATGGACCCGCTGGCCGACAAGCTGCTGATCGTCGCCGCGCTGGTCTCGCTGGTCTCGCTCGATCGCCTCGCGGCCTGGGTGGCGATGGTGATCATCGCCCGCGAGCTCGCGGTCACGGGGTTGCGCGCGGTGGCGGCCGAGCGCGGGATCGTGATCTCCGCCAGCTGGCTGGGCAAGGCGAAGACGATCCTCCAGGTGGCCGCGGTGTTCGCCCTGATCGCGACCGATCCGGCGCCGCTCTGGGTCGACGGCCTGGTCTATCGTGGCGGTGGCGATGACGCTGATCAGCGGCGCCGACTACTTCTTCGGCCTGCGGCGGCGAATGGCCGAGCACCCGGAGCGGAGCCGGCAGGCCGACGGCTTGCTGAGACCGAGCCGCGGCTAGGCGGCGGAGCCTCGAGCCACTCGCGCATCGTCAGGTGATGCGGCGAGTGCTCGCCGGTCTCGAGCTCGCGGCGCAGCTCCGCGATCGCGCCGTAGCGCTCGGCGACCACGTTGTGGCGGTGGATCGTCTCCAGGTTCTCCTGGCGGGCCATCACGAAGGCGTCGTCGTGCAGGTCGGGGTAGGCCTCGATGACGCGCCGGATCATCTCCCGCGCGCAGTCCTCGACGAAGCGCGGCTGCGAGTGCGCCTTCTCGACCACGGCGAGCTCGTCGGGCCGCTTCAGCAGGCCGTAGATCTCCGAGCTCATCGACTCCTCGACGATCCGCAGGAGCTCGCGGGCGTCGATATCGGCCGGCCAGCCTTCGGGGCAGCCGACGTACAGGGTCCCGATCCCGCGCTGGTTGTGGGTCGCGATCGGCACCGCTTCCAGCACCTGCTCGATCGCGTCGGCGTCGAAGCCGCTTTCGGCCAGCCGCTCGCGTGCGAGGTCGCCGACCATCCCCTGCGCGCAGGGGCAGGCCGTCATTCCCTGGGCCTGGACGCCGCGCAGCATGCGAAGGCCCGCGTCGGAGACGACCGCGGTGCCGAAGAGGGTGTAGATCTCCTGCGTCTGCTTCCCCGACACGGGCGTGACGACGGTCTCGGGGTAGTGGGCCGAGACCCTGACCTCCGAGCGCCTGCCTCCCTGGCGCTCGCGGACCCGCTCGGCGATGTGGGCGGCGAGGGTCTCGGCGCGGAAGGCCTCGCCGAGCACGACCTCGTCGATCGCCTCGCCGACGATCTCCTCGAAGCGTGACATGTGGACGCCGGCCTGCCGGGGCTCGAGGTCGACGAAGCACTCGAGCTCCGCGTGGAAGAGCTCCTCTGAGCCGTTCGACTTCACCCGCAGCACCTTCTCGACCCCGGTCACGCCGACCCGCGAGAGGCTGACCTCGGTGGCCGGGCGCCCGGCCTGCACGTCGCCCCCGGCGGGAGAAATGGTCGTTTCGCTGCTGCCCATCACCATGGAGGGTAGGGAAAGCGGGCCGGCTCTATACTCGGCGCCCGCTGAGCGTGATTAGCTCGGCTTTTTCGGGGGGATGGGATTTTCTTGGCGACTGGGGAGTGCAGAGCAGAATCGAGCAGTTAGGGACAGTGCCGGCTGACACGACGTTCGTCGACTCGGACGAGCTGCGTGGACTGATCTCACTCGGTCGTGACCAGGGGTATCTCACCTTCGAGCACATCGCCTCGACGCTGGAAGAGGTCGACGTCAGCAAGGAGCAGGTCTCCCAGCTTCACGCTCACCTGATCGAGCACGGGGTTGACGTGATCGCCGAAGACGGCGTGAGCGCCTACAAGGAGCAGAAGGTCGCCGCGTCAGAAGCGCGGAAGCGACCGGAGCTCGACCTTACGGTCGAGCCGAGCCTCGACTCGTTGCGCCTCTATCTGCGCTCGATCGGCAAGGTCGATCTGCTGACCGCCGAGCAAGAGGTCGCGCTGGCGAAGCGCATCGAGCGCGGCGACATGACCGCCAAGCGCCAGATGGTGGAGGCCAACCTGCGGCTCGTGGTCTCGATTGCCAAGGGATACCTGGGGCGCGGGCTGAGCTTTCTGGATTTGATCCAGGAGGGTTCGCTGGGGCTCATCCGGGCGGTGGAGAAGTTCGACTACCGCCGCGGCTACAAGTTCTCGACCTATGCGACCTGGTGGATCCGCCAGGCGGTGACGCGGGCGATCGCCGACAAGGCGCGCACGATCCGCATTCCGGTGCACATGGTCGAGAAGCTCAACCGGGTTGCGCACGTGGAGCGCCAGCTCGTGCAGCGCCTCGGCCGTGAGCCAGAGCCGGAGGAGATCGGCGACGAGCTGCGCTGGACGGTGCGCGAGGTTCGCGACATCCTGCGCGTGTCGCAGCTTCCGATCTCGCTCGAGAAGCCGGTCGGAGACGAGGACGAGTCCGAGCTCGGCGACTTCGTCGCCGACGAGGGCGTGAGCGAGCCATTCGAGGAGGCGAGCGAGCACCTGCAGCGCGAGGGAGTCCACAAGGCGCTGGACGTCCTACCCGACCGCGAGCGCCAGGTGATCGAGCTTCGCTACGGGCTTTCCGGGATGGAGCCGCTCACCCTGGAGGAGGTCGGGCAGGCCTTTGGCGTGACCAGAGAGCGGATCCGCCAGATCGAGAACAACACCCTGAAGAAGCTCAAGCAGCTGCCCGAAGCCCAGGTCCTGCGCGAGGCGGGCTAGCCGCGACGGAGGGTGTGCCCCCGGGGGTACGCTTCCCTCCGCAGCACGAGCCGGCCTGGCCCGGAGCCCGGCAGCTTTCACCGAACGTTTTCGGTTCCTGCCTGGGCTGAGAGACGACCAACCCCCGGCTTCCGGGAGCGAGGCGTCCGGGCCGCGGCCGGCGTTTACCGGTCGAAGCTGAGATGGGGGAGGCAGGAGTCGAACCTGCGAAGGCAGAGCCAGACGGTTTACAGCCGCCGTCCTTTGACCTCTTGGATACTCCCCCGCGGGGAGCGTCGATTCTAGATTGCAGCCCGCGCCTCAGGCCGTACGCGTCGCCTTCGGCACCGCCGGCCTCTGCCATTGCGGGTGCTTCGGGTCCCGCGGCTGCCCGGGGCGCCCGAGCCGGGCCAGGCCTAGCGCCAGCGCCGTCAGCAGGCTGAGCGCGATCGCCAGCACGACCAGCGGCGCCAGCGTCGTCAGCCAGCTCGGCACGTCATCCTTGACCTCCCGCTGCAACAGCTGCTTGTCGTCGATGAAGGGGCGCTCGATCCGCGGCGTCGCGGCGATGCCCCGGGCCGGGATCGCCGGGTCTGCGGGAAAGTAGATCGGCACCCCGAGCACGCTTCTCCCGCTCTGCAGCCGCAGGGTCGCCTTCCAGTCGCCATGGACGGGGATCGGCTCGGTCGTACGGTAGGTGCCTTCGCCGGTTCTCTGCAGCACGTTGACCACCAGCCCGCTGCCCTGCCAGGAAGTGATGTTCAGCCAGCGCGCCTCCTCGGCGGCGCTCGCCGGCTCGACCCGAACCTGTGCTGAAACCTCGCGCTCGGGCGGCGGGCTGAGCTCGGTCATCCGCATCTGTGCGCTGTAGCCGCTCGGAACCGTCTCCGACAGGCCGTAGGCGACCAGGGCGCCGACTGCGACGAGAGAGGTGAGAGCCGTCGCCCTTGCGAGCGGCGGACTCGGCAGCTCGCCGCGCAGCGCCTGCGCCATCAGGGCGCCGATCACACCACCGGCGACCGCCGCGATGCAGGCGAAGATGACCCCGTCGGGCAGCAGGTTCTCGTTCCAGGGAATCCTGTAGACGAGCTGCGTCCAGCCGTATTCGGCGGCAAAGCCGATCGTTCCGATTCCCAGCCCCGAGACGGCGCCGAGGGCGAGCGGGCGGCTCACGAGCCAGAGTGCCGCGAGCTCGACCACTGCGGCCTCGGTCAAATAGAGCGGCAGGGCCGGCATCGTCTCGCCGAACACCGGTCCGACGATTATCGAGATCGCGCCTCGCAGCCCGAGGAAGAAGGCTGCGGCGCCGAGCGCGCCACCGGGGCCGATCCAGACACGCGCGCAGACCAACGCCATTCCGGCGGCGAGGCCGAGCATGATCGGCTGAAAGACGGCCTGGAACTGCGGCACCCCGAAGTCGAACTCGGCCTGGAAGGTCGAGAGGCCGATCAAGAAGCCGCCCATCAGCGAGATGCGGCGCAGGTAGCCATTCCAGCTGCCGGCCTGGCGCGTCTGGTCCCGACCCTCAGCGCGAAGTCCCTCCACCAGCAGCACAGTCATCCCGACCAGGGTCAAGCCGGCGCCGCCGATCAGCATCAGGTGAGTTGGCCCCCAGAGGGTCACGTCCTGGCCGAAGAGGCGGTGCCAGAAGTCGTCGAGCGGGAAGCCGAGCAGCGCGAAACCAGCGGTGACCATCATCAGCACGCCGCCCATCGGCGCGTACCAGCCGCTGTTGATGCGCACCGAGGTCTCGGAGACGCGCTCGCGGGGCAGCGCCATGGCGATGAAGCCGGCGCAGAAGATCCCGAAGAGCCCGGCGAGGATCAGGTAATGAGCCGGGTTGGCCAGAGGCCCCTCGTCGCGGCCGACGTCGATGTGCAGCGCGATGTCCCAGTACATCCCCAGCAGGGCGACGATCAGTGACACGAGCGCGATGCCAAGCGGCAGGGCCACCCAGCCCGGCATGCCGCTCTTGCCGGCCGCGAATTCGGCGGCGCGCGCGAGGTGGGGGCGACGACCGTAGCGGTGCCCGAGGACCAGCCACAGCAGCGCGCCGCTGGCGACCATCGCCATCCCGGTGGCGATCACCACTTGGCCGATGGCGGCACCGCCGGCCGGCTTCGAGGACTCCGCAGCGAGGATCTGGATTGCTTCAGTCATTGGCGCTCCCTGATCGTTTGGTCCCCTGCCGTCCCTGCAGTTGAATGTATCACCAAATGATGAAACATATACACGTGTAGAATTGATGCGTGGCCGAACTCACACAGGCCCAGGCGAGGGAGCAGGGCTCGATCACAATCGACGAGCTCTCCAGGCGCACCGGGATGACGGTGCGAAACATCCGCGCCCACCAATCGCGCGGGCTGCTGCCCGCGCCGCGGGTCGTCGGCCGTACCGGCTACTACGACCAGCAACACATCGCCCGCCTGGAGCTGATCCGTGAGATGCAGGCCGACGGCTTCAACCTCGGGGCGATCTCGCGCCTGCTCGAGGGCGTCGGCGACTCGAGCACCGACGTGCTCCACTTCACGCGCGCCGTCCGGGCACCCTTCGAGGAGGAGGAGCCGGAGATCATCAGCGCCGATGAGCTTGCGGAGCGCTGGGGCGACACCGACCCTGCGCTGCTGCGGCGCGCCCAGAAGCTCGGGCTCCTGCACCCGCTCGGCGAGGGCCGCTACGAAACCCCCAGCCCCCGAGTGCTGCGCGCCGGCGCCGAGCTCGCCGAGCTCGGCATCCCCCTGGGCACCGCCCTGGACGTCGCCTCGAAGCTGCGCCGCCAGTCCAAGGAGGTGGCCCGCATCTTCATCGAGCTCTTTCTCGAGAACGTCTGGAAGCCGTTCGAGAAGGCAGGCCGCCCGGAGGAGGACTGGCCCCAGGTACGCGAGTCCCTGGAGCGCCTGCGCCCCCTGGCCTCGGAGTCGCTGCTCTCGATCTTTCAGCTGGTGATGACCGAGGCGACCGAGAAGGCATTCGGACAGGCTCTGGAGCGCGAGCCGACGAGCAAGTCCCGCTCCCGCCGCTCACGCCGCCGACCGATCAAGCGCCGGCGCCGCTAAATTGGCTTCCTGCGCCCGGATAGCTCAGTTGGTAGAGCACTTCCATGGTAAGGAAGGGGTCGCCGGTTCGAGTCCGGCTCCGGGCTCTTGGACTTCGCGCTCACCGATGAGCAGCAGGACTTCGTCGCCGCGATCCGCGACTTCTGCCAGCGCGAGTGCGGCACTCCCGAGCAGCGCGAGAAGCTGACCGCCGGCTACCGCGAGTCCCACAACCGCGATCTCTACGGGCGGATGGCGGAGCTCGGCTGGCTCGGGGTGACGATTCCCGATGAGTACGGCGGCTCGGATGGCTCGATGCTGGACGCCTGCCTGTTCATGGAGGAGACGTCGCGCGGCCTGGCGCCGATCGGCGGATACGCGACGACCCTGATCGTCGCCGGCGCCACCAGCCGCTTTGGCTCGGAGGAGCAGAAGAAGTCGATCCTCGGCGGCATCGCCTCCGGCTCGGTGGAGTCGATCGCGATGACCGAGCCCGAAGCCGGCTCCGACGTCGGAGCCCTGACCACGGAGGCAAAGCGCGTCAACGGCGGCTTCGTGATCAACGGCCAGAAGGTCTTCTGCTCAAACGCCCACATCGCCGATCACGTTCTGGTGGTCGCTCGTACGACCAAGGGCGAGGACAAGCACCAGGGGCTCTCGATGATCTTCGTCCCCCGTGAGACGGACGGGATGGAGATCCAGCCGATCGACACGATGGGCGGCCGCGAGACCAACTACCTCTACTTCACCGATTGCGAGGCGCCGGAGGACGCGGTGCTCGGCGAGACCGACGCGGGCTGGACCCAGCTGATGGCCGGCCTCAACGTGGAGCGGCTGATCCTCGCCGCGACGATGCTGGGGATCGCCCAGCGCGCCTTCGACGACGCTCTCGCCTATGTCAAGGAGCGGCGCCAGTTCGGGCGTCCGATCGGCTCCTTTCAGGCGCTGCAGCACCGCCTCGCCGACCTCGCGACCGAGCTCGAGGCGGCGCGGCTGATGACCTGGTGGGTGGCCTCGCTGACCGACGAGGACCCCGATCGCATGCTCCCCCGCGAGGCATCGATGGTGAAGCTCTACGTCACCGAGGTCGCCAAGCGCGTCTCCCTGGAGGGGATGCAGATGATGGGTGGCTACGGCTACTCCTCCGAGTACGACATGGAGCGCCTCGTGCGCCAGACCCTCGTCTCGACGATCTACGGCGGAACATCGGAGATCCAGCGCAACATCATCGCCAAGACGCTCGGCCTCTAGGGCCTCAGCCCCTGGGCACAGAAAAGGCGCCCCCGGGGCGCCCGACACATAGTTATCGGCAGCAACCCGGGCAACCTTTAGCCCCAATCTGTGGAAATGGACCATTTTTCGGCCCTCAGGCACAAAGTCACCCACTTTTGGGGGCCGTTCTCAACAAAAGTCCAACAATTTCCTATTGAAAATTAAGTAGGGACTCGGTATGTTGGTCTCTGTCGCCTACGGCGATGCGTCGCGCACAGCTCCGAATTGGCGTTCGATGTGCAGGAGAGCTACCGCGGCCCGGTCCAAGCTGAGACCGATTGGGGAACACGATCAGCGCTGGGCGTCCCACGCGGGGCGCTTTCGCGTTTCTGGGGTCAAGAGGTCCGATCGCGATCCCCGAGATCAACGCAATGCGGCGCCGGGCGAGGCGAGGCGGCGCGCTATTCTTTCGCCCGGTTCCGGCGCGCCCTGCGCCCGGAACGTTTTTCTGTAAAGGCGTCCGCAAGGAGACATGGCTCGCGGAGAGGTACGGATCGCAGTGACGCTTGCATGCGAAGACTGCAAGCGCCGCAATTACCAGACGAACAAGTCCAGGCGCAACAGCCCGGACCGAATCGAGCTGCGCAAGTTCTGCCGCTGGTGCAAGCGCCACACTGCCCACAAGGAGACCCGCTAGTGGCCCTTATGGCCGTGGACCCGACCCTCTGATGGCGAAGACCCGCGCTCAGCGCAAGGCCGAGCGGCGAGCTCGCGAGGCCCAGCAGCAGCGTCAGGGCGGGAGCCCGGACCGAGACGAATCGGCCGCCCAGCACGACACCCAGGTGCCGGTCTCCGGCGACGTCGCCGAGGTGGAGGCGGTGGAGGCCGGCATGGCCGCCGGGGCGCCCGAGGCCGAGCTCGAGACCGCCGATGCGCCGAAGCAGAGCCGGGCCGAGCGCCGGGCGGAGGAGCGGTCCCGCAAGGAGGCCGACAAGCAGGCGCGCGAGCAGCGCAAGCGCCAGGAGCGCGAGCAGCTGGCAAAGAAGGAGAAGCAGGCCGCCGAGGGTCGGCAGCGCGGCCGCGTAACGGGTTTCATCGCGTCCTGCTGGGCGGAGCTCAAGAAGGTCCAGTGGCCCGACCGCGACACACTTGTGCAAGCGTCTGCCGTGACGATCGTCTTCGTCGCCGTTGCGGCGGCCTACCTCGGCGCGCTGGACGCTTTCTTCAGCTGGGCCGTAAACCTGGTTCTCTAGAGCTATGTATCGCTGGTACGTCATAAACACCTACTCGGGCCACGAGAACAAGGTCAAGCACAACCTCGAGCACCGCGTGCAGACCATGGGCCAGGACCGGCAGATCCGCCAGGTCGTGGTCCCGACCGAGCAGGTGTCCGAGCTCAAGGACGGCCAGAAGGTGCAGATCGAGAAGCGCACGATGCCCGGGTACGTGCTGGTCAACATGGAGATGTCCGACGACGCATGGGGCCTGGTCAAGAACACGCCCGGCGTCACCGGGTTTGTCGGCGCCCGCAACAAGCCGGTCGCGCTCTCCAAGCCCGAGGTGGACCGGCTGCTGCATCGCGAGACCGCCGAGCGCCCGCGCACCCAGGCCCAGTTCACGATCGGCGAGCAAGTGAAGGTGATCTCGGGCCCGCTCTCGGATTTCTCCGGCGAGATCGCGGAGATAAACGAGGACGCCGCGAAGCTCAAGGTGCTGGTCTCGATCTTCGGCCGCGAGACCCCGGTCGAAGTCGGCTACGACCAGGTCAAGAAGATCTAATAAAAGGGATGGGGCCGGCGCGGGGTCGGACCTAAACTTCCCACTGAGCAGGGAAGAAGGTTCAATTGACCTTACGCAGCTGCATCTTGACGGCAGCCCTGGCCGGGCTGCTCTTGACTTTGGTCCCCGCGGCGGCAGGCGCCGCGGTGCGCTTCGCAGCGCCCGGCGGGTCGGGAGCCGCCTGCTCGCAGAGCGCCCCCTGCGACATCAACACGGCCGTTGAGGCGCCGGCCGTCGTCAACGGCGACGAGGTTGTCCTGCTACCCGGCACCTACAACAACGGCACCGACGCCGTGGTGGCCAGCGACGCGATCTACTTGCACGGCGCCGGCGGCGGCCCCCGGCCCCTGATCGAGACCAACAACGGATTCTCGGTGGTGATGGGGGTTGGCAGCGTGATCGAGGACGTCGAGATCCGAGCCTCTGCTCGGGGTCTCGGGGTGATCGTCAGCCCCGGCGCGAGAGCCGAGCGCCTGGTTGTGACCGTCACCGCCCCCGACGCCTCCGCCTGCTACCTGGCGCCCCACGCGGACAACCCGCCGCTGCTGCGCGACAGCGCCTGCATCGCGACCGGGAGCGGCGGAACCGGGGCGCGGAGCAACGCCAACACGAGCGCCGGCAACGCCGTCCGATCGCTGATGCAGAACGTCACCGCCGTCGCCACCGGTTCCGGCTCGACCGGGATCGACTCCCTCAACAACGGCAGCGGAGGAAGCACCACCCTGCAGGGCGTGAATGTGATCGCGAGCGGGACCGGGGCGGACGTGAGCGCGTCCGGCAGCGCCGGCGGCGCGATCGCCTTTTCTCAGCTCACCTTTTCCAACTTCGACTCCCAGCTCGAGGGGCCAAACGCGGCGGCCAGCGATCCGGGCAGCGATGCCAACGTCACCGGGCCCGCGCTGCTCGCCGACCCGGCCGCAGGGAACGTCCATCAGCTCCCGGGCTCGTTCACGATCGATCGCGGGTCCAAGGCCGCAGGCGGGTTCGACATCGACAAGGAGCCCCGCTACCAGGGGGCGGCCCCCGATATCGGCGCCGATGAGCTCGCCACGGAGGCGCAGAACCGCAAGTGCTTCGGCAAGAGGGTGACGTTGTTTGCCCCCGTGACGGGCAGCGTTTCGGGCACCGGGGGCCGCGACGTGATCCGCGGCACGCCCGGGCCCGACACGATCAACGCCAGGGCCGGCGAGGATTTCGTCTGCAGCCTCGGCGGCCGCGACGTCATCCGCGGCGGCCCCGGCTCGGATCGCGCCAGCGCCTCCGGCGGGAGGGACAAGGTCCTCGGTCAGGCCGGGAAGGACCGGATCCAGGGCGGAAAGGGCCGCGACCGCCTCAAGGGAGGGGCCGGCAAGGACCTGCTCGTTGGCCAGGGCGGAGCCGACCGGATCGCCGGCGGCAAGGGAAGCGATCGCTGCGGGCGCGCCACCGGCAGGGACCGCGTTTCCGGCTGCGAGTAGCGCGCGGAGCCAAGGCGCTCGCTCCCGCTATCCTCGCCCGCCGATGGCGAAGAAGGTCCTCACCATGATCAAGCTGCAGATCCCGGCCGGCGCCGCCAACCCGGCGCCCCCGGTCGGCCCGGCGCTGGGACAGCACGGCGTCAACATCATGGAGTTCTGCAAGGAGTTCAACGCCCAGACTCAGCAGGACTCCGGCACGATCATCCCGGTCGAGATCACCGTCTTCGAGGACCGCTCCTTCGAGTTCATCACCAAGACACCGCCGGCCGCGGTGCTGATCAAGGAGGCGGCCGGAATCGACAAGGGGTCGGGCGAGCCCCACGTCAACAAGGTGGGCACGATCAACATGGACCAGGTGCGCCAGATCGCGGAGCGAAAGATGCCCGACCTGAACGCAAACGACATCGATGCGGCGTCGAAGATCATCGCCGGCACCGCGCGCTCGATGGGCGTCGACGTGACGGGAGCCTAGGAGTCTGATGGCGCACGGCAAGCGTTACCGCCAGGACTACGAGAAGGTCGACCGCGGCCACCAGTACCCGCCCCCCGAGGCGGTGCGGCTGCTGAAGGAGACCGCGACGGCCAAGTTCGACGAGACGGTCGAGCTGCACGTGCGCCTGGGGGTCAACGTCCGCCACGCGGAGGAGCAGCTGCGCGGGACCCTCGCCCTCCCACACGGGCTCGGCAAGGACGTCACTGTCGCGGTTTTCGCCAAGGGCCAGAAGGCGCGCGACGCCGAGGCCGCCGGCGCCGATTTCGTCGGCGACGAGGACCTCGCCAAGCGGGTCGAGGAAGGCTGGACCGACTTCGACGTCGCCGTAGCGACCCCCGACATGATGCCCGTGGTCGGCAAGCTGGGCCGTGTGCTCGGGCCGCAGGGCAAGATGCCGAACCCGAAGGTTGGGACGGTCACCGACGACATCGAGAAGGCGGTCGGCGAGTCCAAGTCCGGAAAGGTCGAGTACCGCACCGACCGCCACGCGATCGTTCATCTCTCGATCGGAAAGGCGGGCTTTGAGGAGCGCCAGCTGCTGGAGAACTACGCCGCCGTGATCGATGAGATCGTGCGCGCGAAGCCGGCCGGCGCCAAGGGCCGCTACATCCTCTCGAGCACGCTCACCACGACGATGGGGCCGGGCATCCGCGTCGACACCGGCAAGTCCGGGGAGCGCGACATCGCTCCGGGCGGCCCCTCCGACGACGGCGCTGAAGAGCCCTCCGATGACGGAGCTCAAGAGCCATCTGAGGGCGGCGCCGAAGAGCCCTCCGACGGCAGCGCCGAGCCATCCGGCGAGGACGCCGAGGCACCGGCTGCCGACGACGCCGAAGCTCCGGCAGCCGCCTGAGCCGGCCGGTCGCTAACATCGGCCGCCTGCCCGAGACCATCGGCGGGGCGTGAGCCCGGAAGCCCGGTGCAGGTGGAGCCAGACGACGCCCGCGTCCCTGAGCCCGCCTGCCGGCGGGTTTTTTGATGGTCCGGCCCAACCAGAGACGACCGACAGGTAACGAGGAACAAGCTTGAATCGCGAAGAGAAAGCCGCCGTAGTCGATGAGATTGCGAGCCAGATGGAGGCCTCCGAGTCGATCTTCGCGATCGACTACCGGGGCATCAGCGTTCCGCAGGCCGCCGAGCTGCGGGCGAAGCTCCGCGAGGCCGACGCCAGCTTCCGCGTGGTCAAGAACCGGATCACCAAGCTCGCCGCCGAGAAGGCCGGGCGCGAGCAGCTCTCCGAGCTTCTCGACGGCCCGACAGCGCTCACCTTCGTGCGCGGCGACATGGCCCTCGCTGCGAAGGCGATCACGACCCTGGACCGAGAGTGGGAGGTGCTCGAGTTCAAGGGCGGGTTGGTCAATGGGGAGGCCCTGGAGGCCGACGAGTTCAAGGCCATCGCCCGCCTCCCCGGCCGCGAGGCGCTCAACGCCCAGCTGGCCGGAGTGATCGCGAGCCCGGTCACTGGGCTGGTGCGAGGCCTGAACCAGCTCATCGCGGGGATGGCGAGCCAGCTGCAGCAGATCGCCGAGCAGGGCCTGGTCAGCGGCGAGGCGCCGGCGGCGGAAGCTCCGGCGGAAGAGGCACCCGCCGAGACGGCGGAAGAGCCGGCCCCGGAGGAGGAGCAACCAGAGGCCGCCGAAGAGCCTGCAGAGGAAGCGCCCGCGGAGGAGGCTCCCGCCGAGACGGCGGAAGAGCCGGCGCCCGCCGAGGAACAACCCGACGCGGGTCCAGACGAAGGCTCAGCAAATGAAGCCGACCCCGACGCCCCCGGAAGCGAAGCTGAGGAGGCGTCGGGCGGTGATGCCGAGCCGCAGCAAGAAGAGACTTCAGATCAAAGCGAGGAGGACAAGGAGTAGATGGCAACCAAGACCAGTACAGAAGATTGGATCGAGGAGCTGAAGGGCATCTCGGTCCTCGAGCTCTCCGAGCGCATCAAGGCGCTGGAGGAAGAGTTCGGAGTTTCCGCGACCGCTGTCGCGGCCGCCGCTCCGGCCGGCGCTCCCGGAGGCGGAGACGGCGACGGGGGCGAGGAGGAGTCCTCGACGGTCGACGTCGTGCTCACCGAGGTCGGGGGCCAAAAGGTCCCGGTGATCAAGGTCGTGCGCGCCGCAACCGGCCTTGGCCTCAAGGAGGCCAAGGCGCTCGTCGACGAGGCCCCCAAGGCGGTAAAGGAGGGTGCCGAGCGCGACGAGGCGGAGAAGCTGAAGGCCGATCTCGAGGAGGCCGGCGCCACCGTCGAGCTCAAGTAACCGGTAGATTCCATCGGCAGGCTTGAACTACGCACGCGCCGTGTGTTATTTTTAACGGTCGCGCGCCGTTGTGCCCTGCTGCCCGCATTTCGCGTCATACACCCGTCCCTCTGATCCTCTGAGGAGTCGCCCACTTTGGCACGTTCCAATGCTGCCCCGGTAACCCGTAGGAGCTTTTCCCGCCTAGAAAACCCTCTCGAAGTCCCCCACCTGATCGATATCCAGCGCCGCTCGTTCGAGGAGCTGACCGATCCGAAGAAGGGGCTGCTGAGGGAGACGATCGACGACATATCCCCGATCGAGGACTACACCGGCAATCTCGCCATCGTCTTCGGGGAGTACAAGTTCGAAGAGCCGCCGCACTCGATCGAGGAGTGCCGCGAGAAGGACATGACCTACTCGCGGCCGCTCTCGGCCACGGTCGCCTTCCAGAACAAGGAGACCGGAGAGATCCGCGAGCAGTCCGTCTTCATGGGCGACTTCCCGTGGATGACCGATCGCGGCACCTTCATCATCAACGGCACCGAGCGCGTCGTCGTGACCCAGCTCGTGCGCTCACCCGGCGCCTACGTGATGGCGCCCAAGGACCACGAGAAGCAGGTCTTCATCGCCAACCTGATGCCCGCCCGCGGCTCCTGGCTGGAGCTGGAGATCGACAAGAAGGGCCGCGTCTACGTCCGCATCGACCGCAAGCGAAAGCTGCCGGTCACCGTTCTGCTGCGCGCGATGGGCTACGTCGAGGACGAGCAGCTCCTGAAGATGTTCGACGACTCGGTCTACATCAAGCACACGATCGCCGCCGACACCGACCAGACGAAGACCGACGAGGGGGCGCTGGTCGAGCTGTTCAAGAAGCAGCGGCCCGGCGAGCCGCCCTCGGTCGACGCCGCCAAGGCGCTGCTCGAGCAACTGTTCTTCGACCCGAAGCGCTACGACCTCACCCGCGTCGGCCGCTACAAGCTCAACGCGCGCCTGGACCTCGACATCGACCTCGACACCCGGGTCCTGACCCACGACGACATCATCGCCCTGGTCAAGGAGCTGGTCTCGCTGCCGAAGATTCTCGGCATAACCGAGGAGATCGACGAGGAGAACCCGATCAAGGACTACGCCGCGGAGGCAATTACCTATCCGCGCGAGCCCGTGGCCGACCATCTCGACGAGTACGAGCACTTCGGCAACCGCCGCCTGCGCACGGTCGGCGAGCTGATCCAGGAGGCCTTCCGGATCGGCCTCTACCGGATGGAGCGCGTCGTCCGTGAGCGCCTCACGACCGAGGACTCCGACGCGATCACCCCGCAGACGATCATCAATATCCGTCCCGTGGTCGCGGCGCTGAAGGAGTTCTTCGGCTCCTCGCAGCTGTCGCAGTTCATGTCCCAGACCAACTCGCTGGACGGCCTCACGCATCGCCGCCGCCTCTCCGCGCTGGGCGCCGGAGGGCTGACCCGTGAGCGCGCCCCGATCGAGGTCCGCGACGTGCACCCGACCCACTACGGGCGCATGTGCCCGATCGAGACCCCTGAGGGCCCGAACATCGGCCTGATCGGCTCGCTGTCCTCCTACGCGGAGGTATCAGAGCACGGCTTCGTCACGACTCCTTACCGGGTGGTCAAGGACGGCACGGTCACCAGCAAGATCGTTCACCTCGACGCGACCCAGGAAGAGGACAAGCAGATCGCGCAGGCAAACGCGGAGATTGACCCGAAGACCCAGAAGCTGAAGGGCCCCCGCGTCCTCTGCCGCGCCCGCGAGGGTGAGGGCGAGGTCGTCACCGCGGCCCCCAAGCAGGTCGATCTGATGGACGTCTCCCCGACCCAGATCTGGTCGGTGGCCACGGCCCTGATCCCCTTCCTCGAGCACGACGACGCCAACCGCGCCCTGATGGGCTCCAACATGCAGCGCCAGGCGGTGCCGCTGCTTAAGCCCGAGCCGCCGCTGATCGGAACCGGCATGGAGCGCCGCGCCGCCGTCGACAGCGGCGACGTGACCCTGGCCGGCGCCGCCGGCGAGGTCACCTACGTGGACTCCGAGCGCGTCGTCGTCACGCACGGTTCGAAGAAGGACGAGTACCCGCTGCACAAGTACATGCGCTCCAACCAGGGAACGATCATCCACCAGCGCCCGATTGTCGACGTCGGCCAGAAGGTCAAGGAGGGCGACGTGCTCGCCGACGCCTCCTCGACCGCCGGCGGCGAGATCGCGCTGGGCAAGAACTGCCTGGTCGCCTTCATGTCCTGGGAGGGCTACAACTTCGAGGACGCGGTGATCCTCTCTGAGCGCCTCGTCAAGGACGACGAGCTCACCTCGATCCACATCGAGGAGTACGAGATCGACGCCCGCACGACCAAGCTCGGCGACGAGGAGATCACCCGCGACATCCCCAACCGCTCCGAGGAGAGCCTGCGCAACCTCGACGAGCGCGGCATCGTCCGCATCGGCGCCGAGGTCGACGCCGGCGACCTGTTGGTAGGCAAGGTGACGCCGAAGGGCGAGACCGAGCTGACCGCGGAGGAGAAGCTGATCCGCGCGATCTTCAAGGAGAAGGCGCGCGAGGTCCGCGACACCTCGCTCAAGGTCCCGCACGGCGAGGGTGGCGTCGTCATCGACGTGCTCACCTTCAGCCGCGACGACGGCGACGACCTGCCGCCCGGCGTCAACGACCTGGTGCGCGTCTACGTCGCGATCAAGCGCAAGATCGCCGAGGGCGACAAGCTCGCCGGCCGGCACGGCAACAAGGGCGTGATCTCCAAGATCGTGCCCGAGGAGGACATGCCGTTCCTCGAGGACGGCACCCCGGTCGACGTAATCCTCAACCCGCTCGGCGTGCCGAGCCGGATGAACATCGGCCAGATCCTCGAGACCCACCTTGGGTGGGCGGCCGCCAACGGCTGGTACGACGACGGCACCGACTCCTACAAGGAGTCAAAGGAGAACGGCGGCCGAGTGTTCGTCTCCACGCCGGTCTTCGACGGAGCCTCGATCGAGGACGTCGACGAGGCGCTGGTCAAGTGGTCCGAGGAGAACGCTGATCGCGGCGTCGACCTCGGCGTTGACCCCAGCGCTCGGCCCGGCAGCCGCTGCGAAGGAAAGGCGAAGCTCTACAACGGCCGCAGCGGCGAGCCCTACGAGGGCAAGGTCACGATCGGCGCGATGTACATCCTCAAGCTGCTGCACCTGGTCGACGACAAGATCCACGCGCGCTCGACCGGCCCCTACTCCCTGGTCACCCAGCAGCCGCTGGGCGGCAAGGCGCAGTTCGGCGGCCAGCGCTTCGGCGAGATGGAGGTCTGGGCGCTGGAGGCATACGGCGCCGCCTACACCCTGCAGGAGCTTCTGACCGTGAAGTCCGACGACACCGTCGGCCGCGTCAAGGCATACGAGGCGATCGTCAAGGGCGAGAACATCCCCGAGCCGTCGATCCCGGAGTCGTTCAAGGTGCTGCTGAAGGAGATCCAGAGCCTCTCGCTGGACGCCAACGTCGTCTCCGAGGGCGGCGAGGTGGAGATGGCCGACGAGGAGGACGACCTGCTGAAGGCGGCCGAGGAGCTCGGAATGGACCTGACCGGCGTTCGATCGGAGGGGTCCGGCAACGGCGCCGCCGATGAGCGCGAGGAGCAGGTGGTCAAGGAAGGCGAGGGCGGAACCGAAGACGGAGCCGGCGCCGAGAAGGCTGAGGAGGCCGAAGCAAAGTGATCGACATCAATAATTTCGACGCCATCGAGATCGGCCTTGCCTCCTCGAAGAAGATCCGCTCCTGGAGCTGGGGCGAGGTCACCAAGCCGGAGACGATCAACTACAGGACCCTGAAGCCCGAGAAGGAGGGCCTGTTCTGCGAGCGCATCTTCGGTCCGACCAAGGACTGGGAGTGCTACTGCGGCAAGTACAAGCGGGTCCGCTACAAGGGCATCGTCTGCGAGCGCTGCGGCGTCGAGGTAACGCGGTCGAAGGTGCGCCGGGAGCGCATGGGCCATGTCGACCTCGCCGCGCCGGTCTCCCACATCTGGTTCTTCAAGGGCGTCCCCAGCCGCATCGGCTACCTGATCGACATGGCTCCCAAGGAGCTGGAGAAGGTCCTCTACTACGCCGCCTCGATGATCACCGCGGTCGACACGGAAGCGCGCGACAAGGACCTCAAGAAGCTCGAGAAGGAAGTCAAGAAGGTCACCGACGAGTACGAGTCCGAGCGCCAGAAGCGCACCCAGGAGCTCAACGAGTCGCTGCAGCGGCGCGCGAAGTACCTGGAGAACGGCTCGCAGGCCAAGTTCGACGACGAGGACCACATCTGGGCCGAGGGCCTGAAGCTCACCGCCGCACAGCTGAAAAAGCTCAAGGACGACGAGCGAAAGAAGCTCGACAAGGAGCTGCACAAGACCTTCGACGCCGAGATCTCCGACACCGAGGCCTACATCGAAGAGGCGATCGAGCGCACGGAGGAGGTCTGGAAGATCTTCTGCGACATGAAGCCCAAGGACGTGATCAACGACGAGACCACGTTCCGCGAGCTCAAGGACCGCTTCGGCTCCTCCTACGGATGGGGCGAGTACTTCACCGGCGGGATGGGCGCCGAGGCCGTGCGCGACCTGCTCGAGGAGATCGACCTCGAGGCCGAGTGCAAGGAGCTCGAGGAGACGATCAACACTTCAAAGGGGCAGAAGCAGTCGCGGGCCGTGAAGCGCCTCAAGGTCGCTTCGGCGTTCCTGCACTCCCCCAACAAGCCCGACTGGATGATCCTCGACTGCGTGCCGGTGATCCCGCCGGAGCTGCGCCCGATGGTGCAGCTCGACGGTGGGCGCTTCGCGACCTCCGACCTCAACGACCTCTATCGCCGGGTGATCAACCGCAACAACCGGCTCAAGCGCCTGCTCGACCTCGGTGCCCCGGAGATCATCGTCAACAACGAGAAGCGGATGCTGCAGGAGGCCGTCGACGCGCTGTTCGACAACGGCCGCCGCGGACGCCCGGTCACCGGGCCCGGAAACCGGCCGCTCAAGTCGCTCTCCGACATGCTGAAGGGAAAGCAGGGTCGCTTCCGCCAGAACCTGCTCGGAAAGCGGGTCGACTACTCGGGCCGCTCGGTGATCGTCTCGGGGCCGAACCTGCGCCTGCACCAGTGCGGGCTGCCGAAGCTGATGGCCCTGGAGCTGTTCAAGCCGTTCATCATGGCGCGGCTGGTCGAGCGCAAGGCGGTGCAGAACATCAAGGCCGCCAAGAAGATGGTCGAGTCGATGATCCCCGAGGTCTGGGACGTGCTCGAGGAGGTCATCCACGAGCACCCGGTGCTGCTCAACCGCGCGCCGACCCTGCACCGCCTCGGGATCCAGGCTTTCGAGCCTGTCCTGGTCGAGGGCAAGGCGATCCAGATCCATCCCCTCGTCTGTCACGCCTTCAACGCCGACTTCGACGGCGACCAGATGGCTGTCCACGTTCCGCTATCGGCCGAGTCCCAGGCCGAGGCGCGGATCCTGATGCTGTCCTCGAACAACATCCTCTCCCCGGCCCACGGCTCGCCGCTCGCTACGCCGACCCAGGACATGGTGCTGGGCATCTACTACCTCACCTACTCGGGCGACGACGTCACCAAGCTCGACGTCGCAAAGCTGAAGCGAAAGCCGCACCCGTTCCGCACCGCGCAGGAGGCCGAGCTCGCATACGAGAACGGCACGGTCGCGCTGCACGACTTCGCCGAGTACCGGCGTGCCGGCCACGATCACTTCACGACCACGGTCGGGCGGATCATCTTCAACGACCGCATTGAGCGGGCGCTGGAGGAGGCCCTCGGCGATGCCTTCGAGCTCGAGAGCTACAAGTTCATCAACCACTCGCTGAAGAAGCGTGACGTCAACGAGATGGTCACCGACCTGGTCGACACCTATGGCGCTCCCACGGTGTCGCTGGTCCTCGACGCCTTCAAGGACCTCGGGTTCCACTTCGCCAGCCAGGCGGGGATCACGATCTCCAAGAACGACGTCGTCTCGCCCCCCAACAAGGAAGAGATCCTCGAGAAGTACGAGAAGGAGGCCGACGAGGTCTACCGCCAGTACGACGAGGGCTACATCACCCAGGAGGAGCGCAAGGAGGCCGTCACCTCGCGCTGGGACGCGGCCACCGACGAGGTCGCGCAGGCGATGGAGGACAACCTGCACGAGCTCAACCCCATTTTCATGATGGCCAACTCGGGGGCCCGCGGCTCGTTCAAGCAGATCCGCCAGCTTGCCGGCATGCGCGGCCTGATGGCCAACCCGAAGGGCGAGATCATCGAGCGCCCGATCCGCGCCAACTTCATCGAAGGCCTCTCGGTGCTGGAGTACTTCATCTCCACCCACGGCGCCCGCAAGGGTCTCGCCGACACGGCGCTGCGCACCGCCGACTCCGGGTACCTGACCCGGCGTCTCGTCGACGTCGCCCAGGACGTGATCGTCCGCGAGGAGGACTGCAAGACCAAGGACTCGATCGAGATGCCGCTGCGCAAGGACGACGACTCTCTGAACGACAACCTGCTGGGGCGTTTCGCGGCGAAGAAGTTCGCCACGAAGCGCGGCCGCGAGCTGCTGAAGCGAAACCAGCTCATCGAGCTCGAGCACGTTGAGCAGATCGCCGAGGCGATGGAGGGCGAAGAGGACGTACACGTCCCGGTGCGCTCGGTGCTCAAGTGCGACGCCGATTCCGGCCTTTGCCGCAGCTGTTACGGCCTCGCCCCCGCGACCGGCGCGATGGTCGACATCGGCGACGCGGTCGGGATCATCGCCGCGCAGTCAATCGGCGAGCCCGGCACCCAGCTCACGATGCGCACCTTCCACACCGGCGGCGTCGCCGGCCAGGACATCACCCAGGGCCTGCCGCGCGTGGTCGAGCTGTTCGAGGCACGCAAGCCGAAGGGCCTCGCGCAGATGGCCGAGGTCGCCGGCAAGGTCGCGGTCGAGGAAACCGACAAGGCGATCAAGGTGGCGATCACCGACGAGAAGGGCGAGGAGCACGCGCACAGCTTCCCGGCCCGCACGCGGCTGTTCGTCGAGGAGGGGGAGAAGGTCGAGCCCGGCCAGCAGCTCAACGAGGGCTCGCTGTACCCGGCCGAGCTGCTGGCGATCCGCGGCCGCACCGACACCGAGCTCTACCTGGTCGGCGAGGTGCAGCGGGTCTACCGCGCCCAGGGCGTCGACATCAACGACAAGCACATCGAGGTCATCGTGCGCCAGATGCTGAAGAAGGTCCGAGTCGAGACCAAGGGATCGACCTCCCTGCTGCCGGGCCAGCTCGAGGATCGCCACAAGCTGAAGGCGATCAACAAGGAGGTCAAGGACTCCAAGAAGAGCGGCCAGCCCGCGAAGGC
Source organism: uncultured Solirubrobacterales bacterium (assembly GCA_963724905.1). GTDB lineage: Bacteria > Actinomycetota > Thermoleophilia > Solirubrobacterales > 70-9 > Mayfieldus. Next base: position 221,005 of record CAVRWD010000003.1, on the reverse strand, counting down.
CGAAGAGGTGATCCTCGGGATCACCAAGGCGTCGCTGGCGACCGAGTCCTTCCTCTCGGCGGCCTCCTTCCAGGAGACGACCAAGGTGCTCACCGATGCCGCCCTGGAGGGCAAGCGCGACCGCCTGCTGGGGCTGAAGGAGAACGTGATCATCGGCAAGCTGATCCCCGCCGCCACCGGCCTGCGGCACTACCGCACGCTCTCGATCGAGCCGACCGAGCCGGTCGAGCCGCCGAGCGAGGAGGGCCTGCTCGACGAGGACGAGCTGGCCGCGGAGCTGGGGCTGGAGGGCGACGGCGCCGAGCTGGAGGGCTTCGGGCCCTCGTTTGCCGAGGAGCTGGAGGAGCTGGCGCAGGAGATCGAGTCCGGCACCGACGGTGCCGGTACCAGCAGCAGCTCCGGCGGCAGCAGCAGCGAGTAGCGAAAACCGGGGCCGGGCTTCTCGAACAACCGGGTAGCGGCCGGCCCGGCGGACGCAAAGCCCCCAGTTTTCCCGATGTGCAGGGCTTTCGGAACCCCTACTCTCCTCCGCCTTCAACCTCGGCAAGGAGGCAGGGCAGGATGGGAAGTTCGGACGGTTTTGCGATCTCGAAGTTGGGCCGCGTGCGGTCCCTGGTTCTGGCAACTGCGGCGTGTGTGCTGCTATCGGCAGCGGTCAGCGCGCGTGCCGAAGCCGCGATAACCGGCAGCAACGACGGCAGCGCCCTCGCGGGCGCGATGGCCGGCTCGCCGAACCCGGTGAGCGGCAGCTCGGTGATCACCCCGAACTACCCGGGAGGCAACGGGATCCTTCCCAACGGATTCTCGGACACTCCCCTGGCCGGGTTCCCGACCAACGGCCCCAACTACACGATCCTGACCACCGGAAACGCCCAGCTGGCCGACGACCCAAACAGCTCTCCCAGCTCGGGCACCAACAATGGCGTCACCGGGACCGGCGCGCTGAACGGCGCCCGCGACTACACGATTCTCTCGGTGCCGATCACGGCCACCCAGCAGGCTCGCTGCGTGGGTTTGACTTCCGCTTCCTCTCCGAGGAGTTCCCGGAGTACGTGGGGGCGGGCTTCAACGACACTTTCCTCGCGGAGCTCGACCAGCGCACCTGGGCGGTCTCCGGCCAGTCGATCACCTCGCTGACCGACTTCGCCGCCGGCACCGGCGACCGGATCTCGGTCGACGCGTCCGGGCCCTCGGCGATAGCTGCGGCCAACGCGGCGGGGACGACCTATGACGGCGCCACCGGCGCGCTGATCGCGCGCAAGTACGTGACGCCGGGAACCCACACGGTGATCTTCACGGTCTTCGACATCGGGGACGGCAACTTCGACTCCGCTGCGTTCATCGACAACCTGCGGGTCACCAGCGAGCCGCCGGCTCAGTGTCGCTCGCTCGGCCTCGATGCATTCGAGGGGACTGTCGGCATCGATCCAAAGGAGAAGGTGGTGCTCTGCAAGAGCTTCGACTGCGCGAAGTTCAAGATCACCTGCAACCTGCCGGGCGGCGCACCGGTCCCGTGCCAGCCGTTCATGCTCGCCTTCGTCAACTTCCAGACCGGGCAGCTGGGGCGGGTCTCCCACCTGGCCACCGTCTCGAAGAAGGGCGACGGCAAGAAGGGCGGCAAGAGCAAGACCAAGGTCAAGCTGACGAAGAAGAAGCAGTACACGATCCCGGCAGCGACGACCAAGACGATCAAGCTCAAGATCACCAAGAAGGGCAAGAAGGCGCTCAAGGCAGCCCAGAAGGCGGGCACCAAGAAGGTGAAGGTGCAGCTGAAGGCCGAGAACCTGGTCAACGGCGTCAACAAGACCTTCAAGGTGAAGATGAAGCTCCCGAAGCTGAAGAAGCAGAACTAGGCCTGGCCAGCTGGCCAAACCGGCGCCCCGCCCGGTAGCTTTCTCACGTGGCCGCGCTACGAGAAGGGCAGAGAGTCTGCGTGATCGGCGCCGGCTCGTCGGGGATATCGAGCTGCCAAGTCCTCGAGGCGCGGGGGATCCCGTTCGACTGCTTTGAGAAGGGCTCGGAGGTCGGCGGCAACTGGCGCTATCGCAACGACAACGGCATGTCGTCCGCCTACAGGTCGCTGCACATCAACACCTCGCGCGACCTCATGTCCTACGCGACATATCCGATGCCGGACGATTACCCCGATTATCCGAGCCACTGGCAGATCGCCGCCTACTTCGACGACTTCGTCGACCATTTCGGTCTTCGCGACCGGATTCGCTTCAGCACCGAGGTGACGCAGGTGCAGCCGGCCGGCGACGGCGAGTGGGACGTCACGGTGAAGGACGACCGCGGGGGGGAGGAGACCAACCGCTACGGCGCGGTCATGGTCGCCAATGGCCACCACTGGGACCCGCGCTGGCCCGAACCCCCGTTCCCCGGCTCCGATGACTTCGCGGGCGAGCAGATCCACGCCCATCACTACAAGGAGCCCGACACCCTTCGCGACAAGCGGGTGCTGGTGCTGGGGATCGGCAACTCCGCCACCGACATCGCGGTGGAGTCCTCGCGCCACGCCGAGGCGACCTTCCTGGCGATGCGCAGGGGGGCGTATGTCATTCCCAAGTACCTGCGCGGCGTCCCCACCGACGAGGCAGGGCCGCCGATCATCTCCAGGCTGCCGCTGTCGGTGCAGCGCTTCTTCTTCATGAGCTCGATCAAGGTCGCGGCCGGGGACATGACCAAATATGGGCTGCCGCAGCCCGACCACAAGCTGCTCGAGGCCCATCCGACTGTCTCCTCCGACCTGCTGCCGCGCCTCGGCCACGGCGACATCGAGGTGAAGCCGAACATCGGCTCCTACCCCGGGGGTCGCACGGTGCGCTTCGTCGACGGCTCAGAGGAGGAGATCGACGTCGTCGTGTACTGCACTGGCTACAAGATCAGCTTCCCGTTCCTGGACCCGCAGCTTCTGAGCGCGACCGACAACAGGATTCCCCTCTACCGCCGGGTGGTGTCGGTCCAGCATCCGGGGCTCTACTTCATCGGCTTCATCCAGCCGCTCGGCGCGATCATGCCGATCGCCGAGGCGCAGTCGGAGTGGATCGCCGACCTGATGCAGGGCAAGGGCGAGCTCCCCTCTCCGACGACGATGCGGCGGGTGATCTCACGCGAGGACCGGAGGATGGCGAAGCGATACGTGGCATCGAAGCGTCACACGATCCAGGTCGACTTCTATCCCTACCTGCGCACCCTGGAGCGCGAGCGCCGCAACGGTGCGCGCCGCAACGGGCCGCTAGGCAGGCTGCTCGCCAACCGCTCGCACGAGTTGCGCCTCGGGACGAGCTAGCGAGCCGATGCGCTGGCCGGCGCCACACTCCTGACCGGCGTGGGGGAGCTCGCCTTCGACCGCCGCGGCTCGGGCGAGCCGCTGGTCCTGCTGCACGGGCTGGGCAGCCGCCGCAGGGCGTTCGATCCCGTGATCGAGCTCGCTGCGGCAGAGCGGGAGCTTGTCGCGGTGGATCTGCCCGGTTTCGGGGAGTCGCCGCCCGACGAGGCAGGCACGGCGCTCAGCGTCTCCGACTTCGCCGATCGCATCGAGCGATTCTTCGCCGAGCAGGAGCTGGAGCGCCCGCACCTGGCCGGAAACTCGCTTGGCGGAGCAATCGGGCTCGAGCTCGGGCGGCGGGGGGCGGTGGGCTCGCTGACGGCGATCTCGCCGATCGGGTTCTGGGGCCGCCCAGGGCAGGCCTGGTGCAGGGGGGCGCTGCGGGCCGGCTACAAGGCCGGGCTGCGCAGACCGGAGTCGATCCCGCCCAAGCTCGACCTGGCGCTGCTGCGCCTCGGGACGGCGGTGTACTCGTTCGGGCGCCCTTTCCAGGCGCCGGCCGAGGCGGTGCTCGCGACCCGCGAGGCCGGCCTATCGGCGCCAGGCTTTCTTGACGCCTGCACCCACGGGCTCGACTACTCCTTCGGCGATCCCGGCCGCCTGCGCGAGATCCCGCTGACGATCGCCTGGGGGCGGCGCGACGTCCTGCTCCCCTACTGGACCCAGGCGCGCGGAGGCCCGCCGCCGTTTGCCATGGGCGCGACACCTCACGCTGCCGGGCTGCGGCCACGTGCCCTTTCACGACGACCCGCAGCTGCTCGCCCGGGTCCTGATCGAAGGGAGCTCCTAGGGCTGCTCAGTGCTCGCTGGGCAGGCGAGCGGCGCCGCGCCCCCGTGCGTGGGCGACCCCGGGGCGCAGCGGCACCGGCCGGCCGGCCGGGCGCGGGCGCCCGCCTGGCGGACAATCAGGGAGCGCGCGCGCTCCAGCTCCGTGCGGCCCGCCCCTGCGCGGCCCCTTGGGGCGGCTGGGATCGCTGCGGCGGAAGCGAAAGCCACCGTCGTCGTCGGGCGCTTCGTCGAGCAGCGGCTCGGCGCGGCTCGCCCACCAGACGAGCCACATCGCTCCCAGCACCGGGATCTTCAGCACGACCAGCAAGAAGAAGATTGGCCAGAACCCCTCCACCGCCAGGAGTCTAGCTTCCCGCCGCGGCGCTCAGCCGGTCTCGCCGCCGCCCTCGGCCAGCTCCTGGGCCCAGCGCTGCAGCGCCTCGGTCTGCGCCTCCTCGAGGCCGAAGGGCGACTCGGTGGGCACGAGAAGGGTGGGGGCGCTGCGCTCCTGCGCCCACTCGAGGCAGCTCTCGTCGAAGGAGTCGTCGATCCAGGCCAGCGCCCGGTCGCCGGCGTAGCTGTCCAGCGGGCCCAGCTTCCAGTGCGCGGAGCCGAAGCGGGCGGCGCCGTCGAAGGTGAGGAAGGGGAGCTCGGGAAGCCCGATCAGCGGGCCGAGGGCGTCGTTTGCCCGATCCTCCCAGCCGGTCGCCCAGACGAGGTCGTAATGCTCGGCGAGCCTTTGCAGGCGCTCCCCGGCGCCGATCGAGATGCAGTGCACCATGCCGTCGATCAGCTCGAAGCGGGCGACCTTGCGGTCCGGCGGCTCATCGAAGCCGAAGAGGCTGATCACCCCGTCGACGTCGACGGCGAGCATTGGCTTGGCGGACACCGGGTGAGCTTAAGGCGAGGGGGCAGACGGTGAAAACGCGGGCCCTCTGTACCATCTCCGCCCGTGCCGAATACCAATCAGCTTGTACGCAAGGGCCGCAGGAGCCCGAAGAAGAAGGTCGCGACGCCGGGCCTGAAGTCCGGCCAGGGGCGCAAGAAGCGCATCGCCGCCCCCCAGCGACGCGGCGTCTGCACGCGCGTCTACACGACCACGCCCAAGAAGCCGAACTCGGCTCTGCGCAAGGTCGCCCGCGTGCGGCTCACCAACGGCATGGAAGTCACCTGCTACATCCCCGGCGAGGGACACAACCTGCAGGAGCACTCGGTGGTCCTCGTGCGCGGCGGCCGCGTCAAGGACCTTCCGGGCGTTCGCTACAAGGTCGTTCGCGGCACGCTCGACGCCTCCGGCGTCTCCGACCGCCGGCAGTCGCGCTCGCAGTACGGGGTCAAGTCTCGCTGATGGCCCGCCGCTCCAGGGCACAGATCCGCACCGTCGAGCCGGACGCGCGCCACCGCAGCCGGCTGGTCCAGCAGCTGATCAACAAGGTGATGGAGGCCGGCAAGAAGTCGCTTGCCGAGCGCATCGTCTATGACGCACTTGCGATCGTCGGCGAGCGCAGCGGCGGCGACCCGACCGAGACCCTCGACGAGGCGATCAAGCAGCTGACGCCGGTGCTCGAGGTGCGCTCGCGCCGGGTCGGCGGCGCCACCTACCAGGTCCCGGTCGAGGTCCCCGCACGCCGCGCCCGCACACTGGCCGTTCGCTGGCTGGTCCAGTTCGCGCGGGCGCGACGCGAGTACTCGATGGCCGAGCGCCTCGCCAACGAGATCCTCGACGCCTCAAAGCAGCAGGGCAATGCCTGGAAGCGGAAGGACGACATCTACCGCATGGCACAAGCCAACAAAGCTTTCGCCCACTACCGCTGGTAGCTCGGCCTCTGCAAACCGTCGGATATCGGCGTCTTCGGTCTCGCGTCTAGCTCACGCACGATTTCAGTGCGCTCGCGTCGCCGCGAGACCTGCATCCGCCGATCTCCTCGGTTTTCGAGGCCGTTCGGGATGGGCTAGGGCCCGCCGGTTCGCGTTCGCGCCCGTTCGGTGCCCTCTTCAGTTTCTCGGTCCTCGCCCGCGTTTGACGTAGCCGACCCCGCCGCCGGATGGCTCGCCGACGTCCGGCGTTCCTCGGCCGGGCGCCCGAAGGCGCGCAACTGCTCGGGATCGAGGGTCGCCAGCGCGCCGCCGCATATGGCCAGCACCAGGGCACCGGTGAGCTGGACCCAGAATCCGGTCACCGGCTCCGCTTTGGCTTGGGTGAAGCCCTCGATCGTTCCTACCTTGCCGGCGTCGGGGAGGTCGATGAGCAGGAAGATCAGCAGCGCCCCGGCCCCGCAGACGGCCACCGCGGTGGCGGCGGGCTTGGAGCCGGTGAGCACGGCGGCGACGAGCGCCAAGAGTGCAAAGCCCGCCAGCACCAGGAGCGAGTAGTAGTGCTGGTCCGCGGCCGTCTGGACGATCTGCGGGGAGGGCCCGGGGCCGTTGAGCTCAAAGGTGTCCATGAACTCCGACGCCGCCAGCAGCGCGCAGCCTCCGGCGCAGGCCAGAGGAAGCAGAAGCTCGATCCGGAACCTGCTCACGCTTCGCCTCCGGCCACCGACGGTGCCTGGCGCGGGGGCGCCCTGCGGCTGGAAGCCCGGCGCTGATGCGCCACACCGGCTCCTCGTCGCAGGTTGATCGACAGCACCCACCCGCATAGCACCATCGCGGCGGAGGCCGCGAGCTGTGCGTAGAAGCCCTCGGTCAGGGTCGCGTTGGCGCCCTCGAAGGCTGTGTTGGCGTCCCCGGCGTCAAGTCCCTTCGGGAGGTCGATCGCGAGGCTGACCGCGATCCCGACCAGCCCGATCACCGAGACCAGCCGGGCCAGGCGCCAGCGCCTCGTCGTCAGCGCGACGACGGCAATCGCAACCGCAATCAGCGCCAGTGGCAGCAGCACGTAGGCATGCGCAGCTCCGGCGTCGACTCGGTCGGTCTGTGGCGCCGGGGCGACGCTGCTCACGTCGACGTACTGCGGCTGGCCCACCTCGACCCCGCGATAGGCGACGAACTGAGAGGCGCCGAGGCAGACGGCGGCGCCGACGATCACCGCCACCAGCGCCCGCTCCGGCGTCAGCCAGCGCTCGCCCAGCTCCAACGTCCTCTCGACCGTGTCGACGATCGCGTCGAAGGTCCGCAGCAGCGCCCGTTCGACCAGGTCGGCGAGGCGAAAGACGATCGCGAGGACCGAGCCGAGGCCGCGGCCGATGCTGCCGAGCAGGCGCTGTGCTCCCGGCCCGGTTCGGCGTGCAGTGGCGCGGGCGCCACTCGCCGAGGCGTCCCGAAGCCCGGCCAGGCGGGCCCCCCGCTGCCCACGCGCGGGCCTGCGGCGCCGGCCGCGACGAGCGCGGCGGACGGCCGCGAGGCCGTCAGCCGATGGCCGCGTGTGTCTCGGCAGCTGGACGAGGCCCCCGCCCGGGCGAGGAGCGCGCGCTCGCGCCCATACTCGCGGCGCTCCCGTTCGACCAGCTCCTGACGCCTAGTCTGGGCACGCGAGGAGGCCTTTTTTCGACGCCTGAAGAGGCTCATACCCCTGCTATCATTGCCCGGCTCGCTGAGGCGTCGCTCAGGCATGCCCCAAGCTGCACCGGGCCCGCGAGGGCCTTTTTTGTGCGCCGAAGGCGCCTGTTTATCGAGCAATATCTCCACGCCCTGCCCCAACTGACCCCAGACTTTACGCACCTATGCCCCGCACCTTCGCCCTAGAGAAAACCCGCAATATCGGGATCATGGCGCACATCGACGCCGGTAAGACGACGACGACTGAGCGCATCCTCTATTACACCGGCCGCACCCACAAGATGGGCGAGGTCCACGAGGGCGCCGCGGTGATGGACTGGATGGAGCAGGAGCAGGAGCGCGGGATCACGATCACCTCCGCCGCCACCGCCTGCGAGTGGAACGAGCACCGCATCAACATCATCGACACCCCCGGCCACGTCGACTTCACGGTCGAGGTCGAGCGCTCGCTGCGGGTGCTCGACGGCGCGATCGCGATCTTCGACTCGGTCGCCGGGGTCGAGCCGCAGTCGGAGACCGTCTGGCGCCAGGCCGACAAGTACCGCGTCCCGCGGATCGCCTACGTCAACAAGATGGACCGCACCGGCGCCGACTTCGACGGCGCGGTGGAGACGATGCGCACCCGGCTCGGCGCCCATCCGCTGCCGATCCAGCTCCCGATCGGCCAGGAGGCGGAGTTCCAGGGCGTCGTCGACCTGATCGAGATGAAGGCGCTGGTCTGGAAGGACGAGCTGGGGACCGAGTTCGAGTACGAGGAGATCCCCGAGGGAATGCGCGAGTCGCGCCGAGCAGCACCGCACGGAGCTGATCGAGGCCTGCGCCGACTACGACGACGAGCTGATGGAGTCCTACCTCAACGAGGAGGAGATCCCCCACGAGCGGATCGCCAAGTCGCTGCACAAGGCGACCCTCGACATCAAGGTGACGCCGGTGCTCTGCGGCTCCTCGTTCAAGAACAAGGGCGTGCAGCCGCTGCTCGACGCGATCGTCGAGCTTCTGCCCTCGCCGCTGGAGGTGCCGCCGCTGACCGGGACCGTGCCCCCCGCCAAGGGCGATGACGGCGTCGGCACAGAGGAGGCGCGCCCCGCCGACGACGACGCACCGTTTGCCGCCCTCGCCTTCAAGGTGATGGCGGACCCATACGTCGGCAAGCTGACCTACTTCCGCGTCTACTCCGGCAAGCTCGCAGCCGGCAGCCGGGTGCTCAACGTCTCAAACGGGCGCACCGAGCGGATCGGGCGGCTGCTGATGATGCACGCCAACCACCGCGAGGAGATCGAGGAGTGCTACGCCGGCGACATCTGCGCCGGCGTCGGCCTCAAGCAGACCGTCGACCGGCGACACGCTGGCCGCCCCCGACGCGCCGATCACGTTGGAGACGATCGAGTTCCCCGAGCCGGTGATCGCGGTCGCGATCGAGCCCAAGACCAAGGTTGACCAGGAGAAGCTCGGCACAGCGCTTGCTCGCCTCGCCGAGGAGGACCCGACCTTCCAGGTCGAGGGCGACGAGGAGACCGGCCAGACCCTGATCCACGGCATGGGCGAGCTGCACCTCGAGGTGATCGTCGACCGGATGCTGCGCGAGTTCAACGTCGACGCCAACGTCGGCAAGCCCCAGGTCGCCTACCGGGAGACGATCCGCAAGGCGGTCACCAAGGTCCATGGTCGTTTCGTTCGCCAGACCGGTGGCCGCGGCCAGTTCGGCCACGCGGTGATCAACCTCGAGCCGGCGCCCGACGAGGGCTTTGACTTCGTCAACAAGATCAAGGGCGGCGTGATCCCCTCCGAGTTCCTGCCCGCGGTCGAGCAGGGAATCGAGGAGGCGCTGGAGAACGGCGTCAAGGCCGGCTACCCGATGGTCGACGTGCGGGTGGAGCTGATCGACGGCTCCTATCACGACGTCGACTCCTCCGAGATGGCCTTCAAGATCGCCGGGTCGATGGCCCTGCAGGAGGCCGCCCGCAAGGCCAACCCCGTCCTTCTGGAGCCGGTGATGGCGGTCGAGGTGGTCACGCCCGAGGACTTCCTCGGCGAGGTGATCGGCGACCTCTCGCGGCGCCGCGGCAAGGTGCAGGGCCAGGAGCAGCGCGGCAACGCGCTCGCGGTCGAGGCCTTCGTGCCGCTCGGAGAGATGTTCGGCTACGCGACCGACCTGCGCTCCTCCACTCAGGGACGCGCCAACTACACGATGCAGTTCGCTCGCTACGAGGAGGTGCCGGCGAACATCGCCGAGGAGATCATCGAGCACCGCGCCGGCGAGCCCGTGGGAGCCACTTCATAGCTATATTCCCATGGTTCGCCGTCAGGCGGACCAGAACGCTTTTCAGCCCAACGACCTAGCCCAAAGGAGAGAGATGTCCAAGGAGAAGTTCGAGCGCGACAAGCCGCACGTGAACGTCGGCACCATCGGTCATATCGACCATGGCAAGACGACCCTTACGGCCGCGATCACAAAGACCCTCTCCGAGAAGGGCGGCACCGAGGCGAAGACGTTCGACGAGATCGACAACGCTCCGGAGGAGAAGGAGCGCGGGATCACGATCGCGACCTCGCACGTCGAGTACGAGACCGACAACCGCCACTACGCGCACGTCGACTGCCCCGGTCACGCGGACTACGTCAAGAACATGATCACCGGCGCCGCCCAGATGGACGGCGCGATCCTGGTCGTGTCGGCCGCCGACGGCGTGATGCCGCAGACGCGCGAGCACATCCTGCTCGCCCGCCAGGTCAACGTCCCCCACGTGGTCGTCTTCCTCAACAAGATCGACCAGGTCGACGACGACGAGCTGATCGAGCTGGTCGAGGAGGAGGTCAAGGACCTGCTCAAGGAGTACGAGTTCCCGGGCGACGAGACGCCCATCATCAAGGGCTCGGCGCTGAAGGCGCTGGAGGGCGACGAGGACGCGAAGCAGGCGATCTTCGAGCTCGCCGAGGCGCTTGACAGCTACATCCCGGAGCCGACCCGCGACCTCGACAAGCCGTTCCTGATGCCGGTCGAGGACATCTTCTCGATCACCGGCCGCGGCACCGTCGCGACCGGCCGCGTCGAGCAGGGGATCGTCAACAGCGGCGAGGAGGTCGAGATCGTCGGCATCAAGGCGACCCAGAAGACCGTCGTCACCGGTGTCGAGATGTTCCGCAAGATCCTCGACCAGGGCCAGGCGGGAGACAACATCGGTGCCTTGCTTCGCGGCACCAAGCGGGAGGAGATCGAGCGCGGCCAGGTGCTCTGCAAGCCCGGCTCGATCACCCCGCACACGAAGTTCAAGGCGGAGGTCTACTGCCTGAAGAAGGAGGAGGGCGGTCGCCACACGCCGTTCTTCTCCGGCTACCGGCCGCAGTTCTACTTCCGCACGACCGACGTCACCGGCGTCTCCAACCTCCCCGAGGGGACGGAGATGGTCATGCCCGGCGACAATGTCGAGATGACGATCGAGCTGATCCAGCCGATCGCCATGGACCAGGGCCTTCGGTTCGCGATCCGCGAGGGCGGACGCACCGTTGGCTCGGGAGTGGTCTCCGAGATCGTCGAGTGACCACGGAGGGCGGGCCGTAAGCCCGCCCTTTCGCCGCTCGGGCGGCGAGCAAAAAACTGTAAGGACATACGACCGGGGCGGCGCCCCACCGAGAAGTAGGGGCGGCGCCCCTTCCGCGCGAGAAGGACCAGAGAGAAAACCCACCGTGTCAGCCGTAGCAGCACAGAAAATCCGCATCAGGCTCAAGGCGTACGACCACGACGCCATAGACCGGGCTGCCCGCGAGATCGTCGAGACGGCGGAGCGCACCGGCGCCACGGTGTCGGGCCCGATCCCGCTGCCGACCGAGAAGAACGTCTACGTCGTGATCCGCTCGCCGTTCAAGGACAAGGACTCGCGCGAGCACTTCGAGATCCGCACCCACAAGCGGCTGATCGACATCCTCCAGCCGACCCCGAAGACCGTCGACTCGCTGCAGCGCCTCGACGCGCTCCCGGCCGGGGTCGACATCGAGATCCGCCTCTGATGCCGGCGATCATCGGCAAGAAGCTCGGAATGACCCAGGTCTTCACCGAGGACGGGACCGTCGTCCCGGTAACCGTGATCGAGGCCGGGCCCTGCCCGGTGACCGCGATCCGCGAGCCCGAGCGCGACGGCTATTCCGCCGTGCAGCTCGCCTTCGGCGACGTCAAGGAGGGAAAGCTCAGCAAGGCCGAGCTCGGGCACCTGGCGAAGGCCGACGCCGGCGCCAAGCGCACGGTGGTCGAGTTCCGCGACGCCGAGCTCGGCGGCGACGAAGAGCCCAAGATCGGCGACACGGTCACCGTTGAGTCCTTCGAGCCCGGCCAGCAGGTCAAGGTCTCGGGCGTCGGGATCGGCAAGGGCTTTGCGGGACGATCAAGCGCCACAACTTTCACCGCGGGCCGGTCAGCCACGGCTCCCACAACGTCAGGGCGCCGGGCTCGATCGGCGCCAGCGCCGACCCCGCCCGGGTGTTCAAGGGCACGAAGATGCCGGGCCGCATGGGCGGCAAGCGCGTCACCCAGCTCGGCCTCGAGGTGGTCGAGATCGACAGCGAGCGAAACCTGCTGCTGATCAAGGGCTCGGTGCCCGGGTCGCGCAACAGCGTGGTCGAGGTGCGCGGGGAGGTGGGCGGCGATGAGTAAGGCCACCGTTCTCGGCAAGACCACCAAGGCGGACCTTCCGGCGGCTCTGTTCAGCGAGGACTTCCACCAGTCGCTGGTCCACGACGCCGCCCGCGCCGACCTCGCCGCCCGGCGGCGGGGCACAGCCTCGACCCTGCGCCGCGGCGAGGTCTCGATGACGACCGCCAAGGCCTGGCGCCAGAAGGGCACCGGCCGCGCCCGCGTCGGAGCGCTTGAGCTCGCCCACGCGGACCGGCGGTGGCGTCGCCTTCGGCCCGAAGCCGCGCCGCTACACCTTCAAGGTCAACCGCAAGGCGCGCCGGCGGGCGCTGCGGGCCGCGCTCTCGGTGCACGCCGAGCGCGACAGCGTCGCGATCCTCGACGCCGGCGCCTTCGACGAGCCCTCGACCAAGAAGGCCGCCGAGGCGCTGGGCAAGTGGGGCCCCGACGGCCCGACCCTGGTCGTGCTCGAGACCGAAGAGCTTGGGGCGCTGCGCAGCTTTCGCAACATCGAGCGGGTGCAGGTCGCCGAGGCGACCGCGATCGGGGTCGCCGACGTGATCGGCGCCGCGTCGCTGGTGATCTCCGAGAAGGCGCTGGAGATCCTCCAGGGCCGGGCCGGAGCTCCGAACAGCGAGCGCAAGGGCCGGCGACGAGACCGGCGACGAGAGGACGGCTGATGGACACCGCAACGTGATCGTCCGGCCGGTGATCTCCGAGAAGAGCTACGCGCTGATCGCCGAGGGCAAGTACACCTTCCGCGTTCACGAGCGCGCCAACAAGACCCAGATCGCACACGCGGTCGAGGATGTCTTCGGCGTCAGCGTCGCCGACGGTGCGCACCGCCAAGGTGCGCTCGAAGCCCAAGCGCCGCGGCCTTCACTACGGCAAGACCCGCTCCTGGAAGAAGGCGGTCGTGCAGCTCGGCCCCGGCGAGCGGATCGAGCTCTTCGAGGGCGCGGCGGCGGAGGGCTAGACGATGGCGAATCGGAAGACAAGGCCGACCAGCCCCGGGCGCCGCTTCGGGACCTATCCCGCTGCGCGAGCAGCTCACCGCGACCGAGCCCGAGAAGGGCCTCACCGAGGGCGCCAAGAAGTCCGGCGGGCGCAACTCCTACGGGCGCGTCACCAGCCGCCACCGCGGCGGCGGCGCCAAGCGCCGCTACCGCCGCATCGACTTCAAGCGCCGCAAGGACGGCGTCCCGGCGAGGGTGGCGGCGATCGAGTACGACCCCAACCGCAGCTGCTACATCGCGCTGCTGCACTACGCCGACGGCGCCAAGAGCTACATCCTCGCCCCCCAGCAGCTCACGGTCGGCGACCAGGTGCAGTCCGGCGAGGGCGCCGACATCCAGCCCGGCAACGCGCTGCCGCTGCGCGCATCCCGACCGGCACCGTCGTCCACAACGTCGAGCTGGTCCCCGGGCAGGGCGGGCGGCTCGGCCGCGCCGCCGGCACCGCGATCCAGGTCGTGCCAAGGAGGGCGCCGATGGTCGAGCCTGCGCCTGCCCTCGACGGAGGTGCGCATGGTGCGCGCCGAGTGCCGGGCGACGGTCGGCTCGCTCTCCAACCCCGAGCACCAGAACATCAAGCTCGGCAAGGCCGGCCGCAGCCGCCACAAGGGCCGCCGCCCGCAGACCCGCGGCGTGGCGATGAACCCCGTCGACCATCCGCACGGCGGCGGCGAGGCCCACCACACGCCCGGCGGGCACCCGGTGACCCCCTGGGGCAAGCCGACGCTCGGCTACCGAACCCGCAAGAAGGGCAAGACTTCGAGCCGCTACATCGTGCGGCCGCGCGGCGCGGCAAGCGCAAGGGCAAGGGCTAGGGCGATGGGACGCTCGACCAAGAAGGGGCCGTGGGCCGAGGAGCGCCTGATGGGCCGGATCAGCCAGATGAACGATCGGGCCAGAAGCAGATGGTCAAGACCTGGTCGCGGACCTCGACCGTCTTTCCGGAGATGGTCGGGCACACGATCGCCGTCCACGACGGCCGCAAGCACGTGCCGGTCTTCATCTCCGAGTCGATGGTCGGCCACAAGCTCGGCGAGTTCGCCCCGACCCGCACCTTCCGCGCCCACTCCGGCGCCGACCCCAAGAAGGAAGATTGATGCCCGAGGACGAGAAGACACAGAAGTCCGGCGCAGCCGAGGAGGAGGCCAAGGGCTCGCGCAAGCCTGCCCGCAAGGCGCGAAGGCAAAGCCGGCGCAGTCGGAGCAAGGCCGCGGCGGAGAAGGAGACCGCGAAGCCGAAGGCCGCGCCGAAGTCGAAGACGGACCGACCAAGACCGAGGCGAAGCCGAAGCCGGAGGCAAAGCCAAAGGCCGCGCCGAAGCCGAAGGCCGAGCCGGCGCCGGTCGTCGTGCGCGCCAGCGCCCGCTACGTGCGCACCGCGCCGCGCAAGGCGCGTCTGGTCGCCGACCAGGTCCGCGGGCTGCAGATCGACCGCGCGCGGGCGCTGCTGCAGTTCTCGCCTCGCTCGGCGGCCCAGGACATCGCGAAGCTGATCGACTCGGCGGCCTCAAACGCCGAGAACAACCACGAGCTGATCGCCGACGACATGAAGGTCGCCGAGATCACCGTCGACGAGGGCCCGACGCTGCGCCGCTACCGCCCGCGGGCGCTGGGGCGGGCGACCCGGATCAACAAGCGGACCAGCCACATCTCGGTGGCGCTGAGTCCCGAGGAGGACGCGCTGATGGGCCAGAAGATCCACCCGAGGGCTTCCGCGTCGGCTACATCCACGACTGGAAGTCGCACTGGTTCAACGAGAAGGAGTTCTCCGACCTGCTGCTCGAGGACATCGGGATCCGCGAGCACATCGAGGGAAAGCTCGCGCACGCCGGCCTCTCGGACATCACGATCGAGCGCCGCGGCGAGGTCACCGTCGACATCCACACCGCACGCCCCGGAATCGTGATCGGCAAGTCGGGCAGCGAGGTCGACGCCCTGCGGCGCGACCTGCATAAGCTCACCGGCCAGCCGGTGAAGGTCAACATCCGCGAGGTAAAGCGCCCTGAGCTCGACGCGAAGCTCGTCGCCCAGTCGATCGCCGAGCAGCTGCAGAACCGGGTCGCCTTCCGGCGTGCGATGAAGCGCGCGCTCACGTCGGCGATGCGCTCCGGCGCCAAGGGCGTGAAGGTCCAGGTCTCCGGCCGGCTCGGCGGCGCCGAGATGGCGCGCACCGAGGGCTACTCGGACGGCCGCGTCCCGCTGCACACGCTGCGCGCGGACATCGACTACGGGTTCTTCGAGGCCCGCACCACCACCGGCCGCATCGGCGTCAAGTGCTGGATCAACAAGGGCGAGGTGATGCCCGAGGGCTTCCGCTCCGAGTCCGGGGCCACGGACGACGACGGGCCCGGTCGGCCGAGGCAGAGGTGGTCGCTGATGTTGATGCCGAAGCGGGTCAAGTACCGCAAGCAGATGCGCGGCCGCATGCGCGGCAACTCAAAGGGCGGCACGACGGTCGCCTTCGGCGAGTACGGGCTCAAGGCGGTGGAGCGTGGCTGGATCAGCAACCGCCAGATCGAGGCTGCGCGAATCGCGATGACGAGGAAGATCAAGCGCGGCGGCAAGGTCTGGATCAACGTCTTCCCCGACAAGCCGATCACCAAGAAGCCGGCCGAGACCCGTATGGGCTCCGGCAAGGGCAACCCGGAGGGCTGGGTCGCGGTGGTAAAGCCGGGGCGAGTGATGTTCGAGATCGCCGGGATTCCGGAGGAGCTCGCTCGCGACGCGATGCGCCTGGCGGGAAACAAGCTGCCGATCAAGACCAAGTTCGTGAGCAGGGAGGGCGAGCTCGCGTGAAGGCTTCGGAGGTACACGACCTGAAGGACGAGGAGCTGGTGGCGCGGCTGCGCGACGCCAAGCAGGAGGCATTCAGCCTGCGCTTCCGCCACTCGACCGGGGAGCTGGAGAACTCGGCCGGGATCGGAGCTGCGCGGCGCGACGTGGCGCGGCTGCTGACCGTGGCGAAGGAGCGCGGGATCGATGTCGACGCCGAGATGAGGCGACGCTGATGGCAGAAGAAGAAGACAAGACTCAGGACGAACAGCCCGAAGAGCAGGCGGAGGAGCAGGCCCCCGAGGCCGAGGCCCCTGCTGAAGAGGCCCCCGCTGAGGAGGCTGAAGAAGCCCCTGCCGAAGAAGCCCCTGCGGAGGAGGAGCCTGCGGCCGAGGCGGAGGAGTCGACCGAGGACGCAGCAGACACCCCGAGCCCCGCCGCCCCGGGACGCCAAGCGGAGGAGGCGGAGGGCGATGATCTGGACTGGAAGACCCGCCGGCGCCTGGAGCGCTCCCGCCGTCCGGCCGAGGCGAAGCCGCAGCGCAGCCCCGAGGAGCGCCATGCCGAGCGCCAGCAGCGCCGCGGCGCCAAGGCGGTCGCGCGGCGGCGTCACCGCGCCTCGCGCAGGGCGAAAAAGGGCGAGCCCGGCGTCGGTACCCCTGCCGCGGAGCGGCAGCCGAACCCGACAAAGGTGCGCCAAGGGGTCGTCGTCTCCGACGGCGCCGACAAGACGATCACCGTCCGCATCGACATCGCCCGCCGCCATCCGACCTACGAGAAGGTCGTGCGCCGCTCGCGCACCCTGCACGCCCATGACGAGAGCAACGAGGCGGGCGCCGGCGACGTCGTGCGCGTGGTCGAGACCCGCCCGATCTCGCGCAGCAAGCGCTGGCGTCTGGTGGAGATCGTGGAGAAGGCCAAGTGATCGGTGGGGGTGTTGAGTCGCGTGATCCAGCAGGAGACGAAGCTCAAGGTGGCCGACAACTCCGGGGCTCGGGAGCTGCTCTGCATCCGGGTCAAGGGCGGTTCGCACCGCCGCTACGCGGGAGTCGGTGACGTGATCACCGCAACCGTCAAGCAGGCCAACCCGCAGGGGGGCGTGCGAAAGGGCGAGGTGGTGCAGGCCGTCGTCGTGCGGACCCGCAAGCAGTTCGGGCGCTCCGATGGCACCTACATCTCATTCGACGAGAACGCCGCCGTGCTCATCGATCCGCAGAACAACCCCCGCGGGACGCGGATCTTCGGCCCCGTCGCCCGCGAGCTTCGCGACCGCAACTTCATGCGCATCGTTTCCCTCGCTCCCGAGGTGCTCTGATGGCGAAGTCGATGCGCATACGCAGCGACGACCACGTCCAGGTGACGGGCGGCAAGGACCGCGGCAAGACCGGCCGCGTCATCCGCACCGAGCCCAAGCGCGGCGTCGTCTACGTCGAGAACCTCAACATCATCAAGCGCCACGAGCGCCCGCGCTCGGTCAAGGACGCCTCGCGCGGCGGCGAGGTGGGGGGCATCGTCGAGAAGGAGGGCCCGATCCACGTCTCCAACGTGGTCCTGCTCGATCCCACCGACAACAAGCCGACCCGGATCGGGGTCAAGCGCGAGGGCGGCAAGGCGGAGCGCTACTCAAAGCGCACCGGGAAGGTGATTGATTAATGGAAGCCGGCACCGCACAGGTCGCGCCGCCGCCGCGCCTCCGCGAGCGCTACCAGGAGGAGATCCTGCCGGCGCTGACGAGCAAGTTCGGGTACTCGACCCCGATGCAGGCGCCGCGCCTGGAGAAGATCACCCTCAACATGGGGATCGGCGAGGCAAAGCAGGACGACAAGATCCTCGAGGCCGCGACCGAGCAGCTGCAGACGATCGCCGGCCAGCGCCCCAACGTGCGGCTCGCCCGCCGCTCGATCGCCTCCTTCAAGATCCGCGAGGGAATGCCGGTCGGCGTCTCGGTGACGCTTCGGCGGGCTCGGATGTGGGAGTTCCTCGACCGCCTCTGCTCGATCGCGATTCCTCGCATCCGCGACTTCCGCGGCCTTAACCCGCGCTCCTTCGACGGCCGCGGCAACTACTCGATGGGCGTCCGCGAGCAGCTGATCTTTCCCGAGATCGATTACGACTCGATCGACGAGGTTCGCGGCCTCGACATCACGATCACGACCAGCGCCGCCAGCGACGAGGAGGCCTTCGAGCTTCTGCTGGCGCTGGGGATGCCGTTCGCCGAGCAGGGCAGGCCCGGCGCCGCCGACCTCGAGGCGGAGGCCGAGGAGGAGCGCCGGGCCCAGGAGGCGCGCCAGAGGGCCGAGGCCGAGCAGGCGGCGCTGGAGAAGCTCAAGGAGGAGAACCCCGAGGCCTACGAGAAGCCGGTGCGCGAGGAAGAGGGCGAGGAAGGCGAAGAGGGAGAAGAAGGCGGCGGGGAGGGCGGCGAGCCCGAAGCGTCAGGCGACGAAAGGTCCAAAGAAGAGGAAGGTTCCTAGAAAACTTCATGGCTAAGACCTCACAGAAAGTCAGACAGCAGCGCAAGCCCAAGTACAAGACCCGGGGCTACAACCGCTGCCGCCGTTGCGGCAGGCCGCGCGCCTACTACCGCAAGTTCGGCCTCTGCCGGATCTGCCTGCGCGAGGCGGCCCATCAGGGCTACGTGCCCGGAATGACGAAGTCGAGCTGGTAGATCCCTGCTCACCGATCCCATATCCGACTACCTGACCCGGGTGCGCAACGCGGTGCAGGCGGGCCAGGACGACGTCGAGATCCCCGCATCGCGGCTGAAGCTCGAGATGTCCCGCATCCTCAAGGAGCAGGGCTACATCGTCGATTTTGCCTCCGCCCCCGCCCGGGTCGGCGACGTGATCCGGATCCAGCTCAAGTACACGGAGGCGCGCCGCCCGGTGATCACCGGCATGGAGCGCGTCTCGCGCCCCGGCCGCCGGCGTTACGTGGATCAGCGATCATGTCCCTCGCGTGCACGGCGGCACCGGTACCGCGATCGTCTCCACCTCGCGCGGGGTGATGACCGGCCACCAGGCAAGCGCCAGCGGCGTCGGCGGCGAAGTGGTCGCCTACGTCTGGTGAGAGATGAGTCGGATCGGAAGACAGCCGATTGAGGTTCCCGAGGGCGTCGACGTCCAGGTTGCCCCTGGCCAGGTCACGGTCAAGGGGCCGAAGGGCGAGCTGGCCCAGGGCGTCTCGGGCGATATGAAGGTCGAGCTCGCCGAGGGCGCCGTGACCGTCGAGCGGCCCACCGACCGCGGCGAGCACCGGGCGCTTCACGGCCTCACCCGCAGCCTGATCGCGAACATGGTCCAGGGCGTCACCGAGGGCTATGAGAAACGGCTCGAGATCCAGGGAGTCGGATACCGCGCGCAGCTGCGAGGCAAGGCGCTGGAACTCTCGCTTGGCTTTTCGCACTCGATCACGGTCGAGGCCCCGGAAGGGATCGAGTTCGAGGTCCCACAGCCGACCGAGGTGATCGTGCGCGGGATCGACAAGCAGCAGGTCGGCCAGATCGCCGCCGACATCCGCAAGCGCCGCCCGCCCGAGCCCTACAAGGGCAAGGGCGTCCGCTACGCGGGCGAGCAGGTCACCAGGAAGGTCGGGAAGCGCGCATGACCGTGCTCACCAAGCAGCAGCGGCGCCTGCGCCGCCGGCGCCGCATCCGCGCCAAGGTGCGCGGCAGCGCCGATCGTCCGCGCCTCTCGGTCTACCGCTCAAACCGCGGGATCTTCGCCCAGCTGGTCGACGATGACGCCGGGGCCACGGTCGCGGCCGTCAACTGGACCGAGAAGGACCTGCGCGGGCTCGACCCGATGGAACAGGCAAAGACATCCGGGGAGACGCTCGCCAAGCGGGCCAAGGACGCCGGCGTGAGCAGCTGCGTCTTTGACCGCAGCGGATACCGCTACCACGGGCGCGTCAAGGCGCTCGCCGAAGGCGCCCGTGAGGGCGGGCTCGAGCTCTGAGTCCGCTACGGTGACCGGCCGCCTATGAAGGGATCGAACAGCACAGAGGTAGAGACGGTCAGCCCGCGCGGGCTGGACCTGCAGGAGCGCGTGATCGAGATCAACCGCGTCGCCAAGGTGGTCAAGGGTGGGCGCCGCTTCTCCTTCACCGCCCTGGTCGCGGTCGGCGACGAAGAGTCGGTGGTCGGGATCGGCTACGGCAAGGCCCGCGAGGTCCCCCTGGCGATCCAGAAGGGGGTCGAGAACGCGCGCAAGAACTTGATCCGCGTGCCCAAGTACGGCAACACGATCACCCACAAGATCATCGGCCGCTTCGGCGCCGGCCACGTGGTGCTGCGCCCGGCGAGCCCCGGTACCGGCGTGATCGCCGGCGGCGGCGTTCGCGCGGTACTGGAGCTGAGCGGGGTCCGCGACGTGCTCACGAAGAGCATCGGGACCCAGAACCCGATCAACCTCGTGAAGGCGACGATGGACGGTCTGATGCGCCTGCGCCGCCCGGAGCAGGTCGCGGAGCTGCGCGGCCTGACCGTCAAGCAGGTGCTCGGCTTGGACCTGAAGGAGGCGGCGGCCAAGGCGAAGGAGAGCGCGGATGACGCCGCCGCTCCGGTAGCCGAGCCCGTAGCTGTCGCCGAGTCCACCGAACCAGCGGGCGATCAGCCCGCCGGTGACCCGGCCACGACGGACGCGGGAGCGAGCGAGCGAGATGGCCAGTGATTGTGAGCGCGAGCGAGCGGGAGCGGAGTAAGTGGCCGGAGTGATTCAGATCCGCCAGACCCGCTCCGCGAACGGGATCAAGCCCAACCAGCGCGCAACGCTTGAGGCGCTCGGGCTCGGGCGCCCCGGCTCCAGCACCGAGCGCGCCGACAGCCCCCAGCTGCGGGGCCAGCTACGCGTGATCGAGCACCTGGTCAGCGTCGACGAGGACGGCTGATGGCGGAGCGCTCAGAGCAGGTCGGGCTTCACAACCTGAAGCCCAAGCCGGGGACCCGCAAGCCCCGCAAGCGGCTCGGTCGCGGCGAGGGCTCGGGGTTGGGCAAGCAGTCCGGCCGCGGGCACAAGGGCGCCGGGGCCCGTTCGGGCAACAAGCGCAAGGTCGCCTATGAGGGCGGCCAGAACCCGATCCATATGCGGATGCGCAAGCTGCGCGGCCCCCATCGCAAGATGTCGATGCCGTTCGAGAAGTTCCGCACCCACACCCAGCCTGTCAACGTCGGCGACATCGACTCGCGCTTTAAGTCGGGCGCCAAGGTGAACCCCGAGACTCTGCGCGAGGCCGGGCTGGCAAAGCGCAAGGACCCGGTGAAGATCCTCGCCCGCGGCGACGTCTCCAAGAAGCTCACGGTGAGCGCTCACGCCTTCAGCGCCGCCGCGAAGGAGAAGATCGAGGCCGCCGGAGGCACCTGCCAGACTTTGGACGGCTGATGCTCGCGACGATCGCCAACGCCTTTTCGGTCCCGGATATCCGCCGCAAGCTCGCCTTTACCGCGGCGATGTTGCTGCTCTACCGCCTCGGCGCCTACATCCCGGCGCCCGGGGTCGACATCCAGGCGGTGAAGGACGCCTCGGAGAACTTCTCCGGCTCCAACATCCTCGGCTTTCTCGACCTTTTCTCGGGCGGGAGCCTCTCGCGCCTGTCGCTTTTCGCCCTCGGGATCATGCCCTACATCACCGCGTCGATCATCCTGCAGCTGCTGACCGTGGTGGTCCCCTCGCTGGAGCGCCTGCAGAAGGAGGGCGAGGTCGGCCAGCAGAAGATCACCCAGTACACGCGCTATCTGACCGTGGGGCTGGCCTTCATGCAGTCGCTCGGCTACGTCTTCCTCTTCAGCTCCAGCTCCTTCCTCGGCGCCGGCGCCGCCAACCCGATCGGCGAGCGCACCTTCGGCAAGGTCTTTTTGGTCGTGATCTCGCTCACCGCGGGGACCACGTTGCTGATGTGGCTCGGCGAGCTGATCACCCAGCGCGGGATCGGCAACGGGATCTCCCTGATGATCTTCGCCTCGATCGTCGCCGGGCTGCCGACCGGCATCACCAGATGGTGGGACAGCCCCGACCAGGTATTCGTAGTGATGATGCCCTTCATCGCCCTCGCGGTGATCGTCGCGATCGTCTTCGTCCAGGAGGGCCAGCGCCGGATTCCGGTGCAGTACGCCAAACGCGTGGTCGGGCGCCGGATGACATCCGGCGGCTCCACCTACCTGCCTCTGCGGGTGAACATGGCGGGCGTGATCCCGGTCATCTTCGCGGCCTCGATCATGGCCTTCCCGCCGACCATCGGGCAGCTCTTGAACACGCCGACTGCGCTCGACTTCGCCGACTTCTTCAGCCCCAACGGCTGGGCCTACGTGGTCGGCGAGTCCTTCTTCATCATCATCTTCACCTACTTCTATACGGCGGTCACCTTCAACCCCGTCGATCAGGCCGACAACCTGAAGAAGTACGGGGGATTCATTCCCGGGGTGAGACCCGGCCGGCCAACGGCCGAGTACCTGGATCGGATTCTCTCCCGCCTCACGTTCCCGGGAGCGCTGTACCTCGCGGCCGTGGCGGCGCTGCCGACGATCCTGATCGCCCAGACCTCGGCGAACTTCTTCTTCGGGGGGACCTCGATCCTGATCGTCGTCGGAGTGGCTCTCGACACCGTGAAGCAGCTCGAGGCACAGCTGATGATGCGCAACTACGAGGGGTTCTTGAAGTAGTTCGCGGTTAGGCTGCCCCTGTGTCCGAGCTGAATCTCGTGCTGCTGGGCCCTCCGGGGTCCGGGAAGGGAACCCAGGGAATGCGCCTGCAGGAGGACTTCCGCCTGCCCTACTACGCGACCGGCGACATCCTGCGGGCGGCGGTTCGCGACGAGACCGAGCTCGGCAGCGCCGCGAAGGAGTACATGGACCGCGGCGACCTCGTCCCCGACGAGGTGATCATCGGGGTGATCACAGAGCGCGTCCAGGACCCCGAGGCAGCCGACGGCTTCATCATCGACGGGTTTCCGCGCACCCTGCCGCAGGCCGAGGCGCTGGACTCAGAGCTGCAAAAGCTCGGCCGGGGGCTCACCGCGGCGCTTCTGATCGACACCCCCGACGAGGAGGTCGAGCGGAGGCTGGGCGGCAGGCGCACCTGCGCCAAGAACGGCCACGTCTTCCACGTCGATTTCGATCCACCTAAGGAGCCCGACGTCTGCGACCTCGACGGCAGCCGCCTGCTCGTGCGCGACGACGACAAGCCGGAGATGATTCGCCACCGCCTCGAGCAGTACCACACCAAGACCGAGCCGCTGGTCGATTACTACGATCACCAGAGCCTGCTGCGGCGGGTCGACGGATCGCTCCCTCCGGACGAGGTCGGCGACAGGATCCGCGCCCTGCTCGCGACGGTGAAGATGGAAGAGGAAATCGACGCCTGATGTCGCCCCCGCCATGTATCAAATGATCGTTCGCAAGACCCCCGACCAGGTCGACAAGATGGCCGCCGCGGGCGAAGTGCTGATTCGCTGCCTGCGGCTACTGAGGTCCAGCGCCCGCCCCGGGATCAGCACCGAGGAGCTCGACCGCGCGGCGGAGAAGTTCATTCGCTCGCAGGGCGCCGAGCCGGCCTTCAAGGGCTATCGCGGCTTCCCGGGCTCGATCTGCGCCTCTCCCAACTCGATGGTCGTGCACGGCATTCCCGGTCCGGGGGAGTTGCGGCGCGGCGACGTGCTCTCGGTCGACGTCGGCGTCGTCCTCGACGGCTGGGTCGCCGATGCCGCGATAACGATCCCGATCGGGCCGCTCAGCGCCGAGGCGCGGCAGCTGCTCGACACGACCCGCGAGTCGCTGATCGAGGGCACCGCGCAGGTGCGCGCCGGAAACCACCTCGGCGACGTGTCGGCGGCGATTCAGCGCCGGGTCGAGCTCGATGGCTTCTCGATCATCCGAAGCCTGGTCGGCCACGGGATCGGTCGCGACATGCACGAGGAGCCACAGATCCCCAACTACGGCGAGCCCGGGCGAGGGCCGCTGCTGGAGGAGGGGATGGTGCTGGCGATCGAGCCGATGGTCAACGCCGGCGGCCCCTTGGTCCGGATGGGCGACGACGGGTGGGCGGTCTACTCGCAGGACGGCTCGCTGGCGGCCCATTTCGAGTTCACCGTCGCCGTGACCGACGACGGCCCCCGCGTGCTCACCCCATGGCACCTCGACGAGGAGGACTCCAAGGCCGCCTAGCGCCGTGCCTGGCCAGGCACGGTTGTATTGGCCCTTTTGCTATTCTTCTCCGTCGGCCAATCGGCCGGTTTTTCGTGCCCGCGGTCCAACTCCTGGGACGGCGGGCCTTCCTTATTCGATACGAATCCGAGGACGATGAAAGTTCGAGCGTCCGTAAAGCCGATGTGCGAGAAATGCAAGATCGTCCGCCGTGGCGGCTCGGTGCTCGTCATCTGCCCAAATCCCCGGCATAAGCAGCGACAGGGCTAGGAACTGAAATGGCGCGAATAGCAGGCGTAAACATCCCCACCAACAAGCGGGTCGAGATCGGCCTCACCTACGTGTACGGAATCGGCCAGTCGACGGCGCAGAAGATCACTCGCCGAGGCCGGCGTCGACCCGAACACAGCGGTCAAGGACCTGACCGAGGATGAGGTCGTGAAGCTGCGCGAGGCTGTCGAGTCGCGAAACGTCGAGGGTGACCTGCGCCGGGAGCGCTCCCAGGACGTCAAGCGCCTGGCCGAGATCGGCTCCTACAGGGGCGTCCGCCACCGCCGCGGGCTGCCGGTTCGTGGCCAGCGCACGAAGACCAATGCCCGCGGCCGCAAGGGACCGCGGCGGATGAGCGTCGCCGGCGCGCGCAAGGCTCCGACGCCGAAGTAGCAATCGCGATGGCCCAGCAAAAGCCACAGAAGGGTCGCGCGCGTCGCCGGGTGAAGAAGAACATCGCCTACGGGCAGGCACACATCAAGACTTCCTTCAACAACACGATCGTCACCCTGACCGACACCGAAGGCCACGTGATCGCCTGGGAGTCGGCGGGCAGCGCCGGCTTCAAGGGCTCGCGCAAGAGCACCCCGTTCGCCGCCCAGGTGACCGCCGACTCGGCGGCCAAGAAGGGCATGGAGCACGGGCTGCAGCGGGTCGAGGTCTTCGCCAAGGGCGCAGGCTCCGGCCGCGAGACCGCGATCCGCTCCCTGCAGGCCGCCGGCCTCGAGGTGACGACGGTCAAGGACGTCACCCCGCAGGCTCACAACGGCTGCCGCCCCCGCAAGCGGAGGCGCGTCTAGTGGCCCGCGACACCGCGCCGCAGTGCAAGCAGTGCCGCCGCGAGGGCCAGAAGCTCTTCCTCAAGGGGCAGCGCTGCTTCAGCGACAAGTGCGGGGTCGAGCGCCGCTCCTACCCGCCCGGAGAGCACGGCCGAGGCCGCATGCGCCACTCCGAGTACCGTCAGCAGCTGCGCGAGAAGCAGAAGACGCGCCGCTATTACGGGATCCTCGAGAAGCAGTTTCGCTCCTACTACGCAAAGGCCTCGCGCCAGCCCGGCGTCACCGGCGAGAACCTGCTGCGGATGCTGGAGAGCCGGCTCGACAACGTGCTGGTCAGGCTCGGCTTCGCAAGCTCCCGGCGCCAGGCCCGCCAGCTCGTCCGCCACGGACACTGGATGGTCAACGGCCGCCGCGTCAACATCCCCTCCTACCAACTTCGGCCCGAGGACGTGATCTCGATCAAGGCCGACTCCGCGGCATCCGACATCGTGCGGGCCGCGACCGAGCTCACCGCGGCCGTGCCGGCCTGGCTCCAGGCCGACCACGATTCGCTCACGGCAAAGGTGCTCCGGGCTCCGGAGCGCTCTGAGATTTCTGCGCCGGTCCAGGAGCAGCTCATCGTCGAGCTGTACTCCAAGTAGACCGCGCCAAACCCGCCCACAACACGAGGAACGCATGCCCACTGAATTCCAGGTACCGAGAATCAGCGCCGAGACGGTTGACGAGAACCGCGGCACCTTTACCGTCGAGCCCCTAGACAAGGGCTTCGGCTACACGTTCGGAAACAGCCTGCGACGAGTACTGCTGTCGTCGCTTGGCGGCGCCGCGATCGTCAGCGTCCGCATCGAGGGAGTCGCGCACGAGTTCTCAACCGTGCCCGGCGTCAAGGAGGACGTCACCGACATCGTCCTCAACCTCAAGGACATCGTCGTGCGCATGCACACCGATGCCGACGAGGTCGAGGCGCCCCTGGTGGCCACCGGCCCCGGCGAGGTGAAGGCCAAGGACATCGACCTGCCCTCCGGGGTGGAGATCCTCAACCCCAACGCGCCGATCGCGACGCTGGAGAAGAAGACCAAGCTGGAGATCTACCTCACGATTGGCCGCGGCCGCGGCTACTCGCCGGCGGAGGAGAACAAGACCGAAGAGGCACCGATCGGGGTTGTCCCGATCGACTCGATCTTTTCGCCGATCCGCCGTGCCTCCTACAACGTCGACTCGGCGCGAGTCGGTCAGCGCACCGACTTCGACAAGCTGACGCTGGATCTGGAGACCGACGGCTCGATCGAGCCCTCGGCGGCCCTGCGCGAGGCGTCGGAGATCCTGATCAAGAGCCTGGCGATCTTCAGTGACGCCGACCGGGTCGAGGAGCTGACCACGCGCGAGCCGGTGATGGGGCTGAGCGATGCCCTCCCCGAGAGCGTTGCCTCCCAGCCGGGCAGCGACGGGCTCGACGAGATCCTGATCGAGGAGCTGGAGCTCGGGGTCCGTTCCTACAACTGCCTCAAGCGAGCCGGCGTGCAGACGGTCGGCGACCTGGTGCGAAAGTCCGAGTCGGAGCTGAACGCGATCCCGAACTTCGGCCAGAAGTCGATCGAGGAAGTGATCGAGACCCTCGACTCGCGCGGGCTGGCGCTGCGGCCCGACTAAGCTCCGGGCCGTGCGCCACCGACGCAAGAAGGGGAAGCTGAGCCGCGACGCCGCGCATCGCAAGGCGCTGCTCGCGAATCTCTCCAAGCAGCTGATCACCCACGAGCGGATCAAGACCAGCCAGGCGAAGGCCAAGGCGGTAAAGCCCGAGGTCGAGAAGCTGATCACGCTCGGCAAGCGCGGCGACCATCATGCCCGCCGCCAGGCGCTCTCGGCGCTGGGACAGGACAAGTTCACGGTCCACAAGCTGTTCGAGGAGGTGGCGCCGCGCTATGGCGAGCGCCCCGGCGGCTACACGAGGATTGTCAAGCTCGGCCCTAGGCGCTCGGACTCGACCGAGATGGTTTACCTGGAGCTGGTGTAGCTACCAGCCCTTGCGGTTGGGGCTGATCGCGATCATGAACCCGATCACGGTGCCCACGATCACGCCGAGCACGATCCACTGAGCCCAGCTGTCGATGATTGCGAGGGCGGTTGCGCACATCGCTGCCCCAACGATCAGGGCGATGATGTTGAAGATCATCATTCCGCGCTCGGAGCCCCGCCGGTATCTCTCGCCGGAGCCGGAAAGGGTCGCGCGGTCCATCTCGTTGCGCTGATTGACCGTCATGTTGGACATCGCTGCTCCTCCTCTGGTTGCTGGACCAGCCTACGCCGCCCCGGCTCTCAAAGCCAGTGCGGCTAGCGTGAGATCGCTCACTTGACCACGACCAGGTTGAACATCGAGTACGACGGCGGAGCATTTCGTGGCTGGGCCACGCAGGCCGGTGTGCGCACGGTCGAGGCCGAGCTGGGGTCGGCGCTGGAGACGATTCTCGGCCAGCGGGTAGACCTCATCGTGGCCGGGCGCACCGACGCCGGGGTGCACGCCTGGGGCCAGGTCGCGAGCTTCGAGAGCGCCGCCGAGCCGCCTCATTCCCTCGCCCGCAGGCTCAACGGCGTGCTGCCCAACGACATGGCGATCACTAAGGCGGAGCCGGCCCCGGCCGGCTTCGACGCCCGCCGCGACGCCAGCTCGCGCACCTACTGCTACCGGCTGCTCACCCGCTCGGCGCCCAGCCCCTTCGAGCTGGGCCGCGCCCTCTGGTGGCCGCGACCGCTCGATCGCGCCGCTCTGGACGCATGCGCCACTGCCCTGATCGGCAAGCACGACTTCACCGCCTTCACCCCGACCGACGGCGGCCACGTGCACTTCAAGCGTGAAGTGCTGCGAGCGGAGTGGACTGATGAGCCGAACGAAATCTTGTGCTTCTGGGTTGAGGCTGACGCCTTCATGCGCAACATGGTCCGCGCATTGATCGGGACGATGCTCGAGGTTGGCGGCGGGCGTCGCAGCGTCGAGGACTTCGCCGCCCTGCTCGAGGGCGCGCCGCGCGAGCAGGCAGGCGACACCATGGCCGCCCACGGCCTCTATCTCGCCTCGGTGCGCTACCTAGAATCGAGCCCGTGAGAGTCCTGCTGACAAACGACGACGGCATCGGCGCCGAGGGGATTCACGCAGCCCGCCGCGCGCTGCTCGGCGTCGACGGCCTCGAGGTGCACGTGATCGCGCCCGACTCAAATCGCAGCGCGACCGCGCGCAGCATCACCACCCGCTCGCCGCTGTCCGTCAAGGAGGTCGAGTTCGACGACGGCACGAGCGGCTTTGCCACCGACGGCACGCCGGTTGACTGCGTGCGCTTCGCCGACCTCGGGCTGCTGGGTGAGAAGCCCGACCTGATCGTCTCCGGGATCAACCACGGCTCGAACCTCGGCGACGACATCACCTACTCGGGGACCGTCGCCGCGGCGCTTGAGGGCATCGTGCTCGGGCTGCCGGCCGTGGCGATCTCCCAGCAGTCCCAGCGCCGCGAGATGGGCTTCAACCCCGCCCGCGCCTTCGACTTCGAGCAGGCCGGCGGGTTCCTTGCCGCCCTCGTCAGCCGGCTGGGGGAGCGGGGGATGCCGGAGGGCACGCTGATCAACGTCAACTGCCCGGCGGGCGAGTCGAATGGGGTCGAGATCACCCACCTCGGCAAGCGCCTCTATGACGACGAGCTGAAGCTCGTCGACGAGGACACCTCCGACGGGCGCAAGCGCTATCGGATCTACGGCTTTGAGCCCTCCTTCGAGGACGAGGAAGGCTCCGACCTCTCGGCGATCGCCAACGGGCGGATCTCGGTCACCCCGGTCCACTTCGACCTCACCGACCGCGGTGGGATCGAGGCCCTGCGGGAGTGGGACCTCGCCTCGCCCGGCGCGTCCTCCGACGGCAAGGCGAAGTGAGCCCGAAGGCACCGGCCAAGCGGGCCGCGGAGCTGCGGCGGGCGCTGGAGCGCCACAACCACCGCTACTACGTCCTCGACGACCCCGAGATCGGAGATGACGAGTACGACGCGCTGCTCGATGAGCTGCGCGGCCTGGAAGCCGACAATCCGGAGCTGCAGACGCCCGATTCGCCGACCCAGCGGGTTGGGGCCAAGCCGCTCTCGCGCTTCGCTCCGGTCGAGCACGCGGAGTCGATGCTCTCGCTGGCAAACGCCCGCACCGAGGAGGAGCTGCGGGCCTGGGAGACGAGGGTCGCCAACCGGCTCGATGCCCTCGACGTCTCCGCGGCGCAGACCAGCTACACGACCGAGCCGAAGATCGACGGCCTGGCGATCTCGCTCACCTACGAGGACGGCATGCTGACTCGCGGTGCGACCCGCGGGGACGGGCGGGTGGGCGAGGACGTGACCCAGAACCTGCGCACGATCGGCGCGATTCCCCTCGGCTTCGAAGACGCCCCGAAGCTGGTCGAGGTGCGGGGCGAGGTCTACCTGCCGATCGAAGATTTCGCGAAGTTCAACGAGCGCCGTGCCGAGGCCGGCGAGCCCACCTTCGCCAACCCTCGCAACGCCGCCGCCGGCTCGATCCGCCAGCTCGATCCGCAGGTTGCGGCGGATCGCCCGCTCTCGATCTGGTGCTATGGCGTCGGCGCCACCGAGGGCGTCGAGTTCGCCTCCCACGCGGAGGAGATGGATTGGCTTCGCGAGCGCGGCTTCAAGGTCAACCCCGACACCGGCGAGCACGACGAGATCGAGGCCGTGGTCAAGCGCTGCCTGTGGTGGGAGCAGCGCCGCGACCAGCTCGACTTCGAGATCGACGGGGTCGTGGTGAAGGTCAACGAGCGCGGCTTCTGGCGCGAGCTGGGCGTGGTCGGCCGCGAGCCACGCTGGGCGATCGCCTGGAAGTTCGCCCCCACGACGGCGACGACGAAGCTGAAGAAGGTGGTCTGGAACGTGGGGCGCAACGGGTCGCTGTTCCCGTTCGCGATGCTGGAGCCGGTGCACGTCGGCGGTGTCACGGTCAGCACCGCGACGCTGCATAACGAGGAGGACCTGGAGCGCAAGGACGTGCGCGAGGGCGACGACGTCGTCGTGATGCGGGCCGGCGACGTGATCCCCGCGGTGGTCGCCCCGAAGCTGCCGCGCAAGCGCAAGGGCCTGCGCAAGCCAAAGCCGCCGAAGAAGTGCCCGTCCTGCGGGACGGAGACGAGGAAGCCCGAGGACGGGGTGTTCACCTACTGCCCTAACCGGACCGGCTGTCCCGCCCAGGCCTTTCAGCACGTAAAGCACTTCGTCAGCAAGGGGGCGATGGACATCGAGGGGCTGGGGGAGAAGCAGGCCTGGCGCTTTTTGCAGGACGAGCTGATCGCCGACGTCGCCGACATCTACGACCTCGACGAGGAAAAGCTCACCGGCCTTGAGGGGTTTGGCGAGATCTCGGCCCGCAACCTGCTCGCCGCGATCGAGGCCTCGCGCGAGCGCCCCTTCAACCGCGTGCTCTACGCGCTGGGATTGGAGGGGGTCGGCTACGTGACCGCCGAGGCTCTTGCCGACCACTTCGGGGACATAGACGCCCTGCACGAGGCAGACGAGGAGGCGATCGAGAGGGTCGACGGGGTGGGCCCGATCCTCGCCGCTCTGATCACTGAGTCGCTCTCGAACGAGCGCACCTGGCAGCTGATCGAGAAGCTGCGCGAGAAGGGCCTGAACTTCAAGCAGGAGGGCGGAGGGCGCCCGGCCGGTGGCGGGCCGCTGGAGGGCAAGACGCTGGTGCTCACCGGCACCCTGCCCGATCTCACCCGCGAGCAGGCGACGGCGATGATCAAGCGCGCCGGCGGCAAGGTGACCGGGTCGGTGTCGAAGAAGACCGACTACGTTGTCGCCGGCGACGACCCGGGGACGAAGATGCAGAAGGCCGAAGAGCTGGAGACCGAGATCCTCGACGAGGCGGGGCTGAAGAAGCTGGTCGGCGCCTAGCCGGGCTGCTCTTCGCCCAGCTCAGCGCGCGGAGCCCGCCGCGGCTGGGCGGGCTCCTTCTGCGCTAGCTCGCGCAGGTTGCGGGTCACCCGCACGGCGAGCACGAGGACCATCGCGGTGACGATCGCGAGGCCGAAGAGGTCGAGCGCGGTCAGCCGCAGGTCGAAGACGTCGAAGCCAAGGCCCCAGCCGAGGGCGACGATCGTGTTGATCGCGATCAGGATGATCCTCACCTCGGTCGGGCCGATGAAGCCGTAGCCGATGTTGAAGCGCCCGAAGGCGAAGCTCTCCAGGTAGACGTTGATCGAGAGGATCAGATAGCCGACCACGATCAGCGTCCCGACAGAGAGCAGCATCAGCGGCGAGAGCCCGAGGCCGATCCCGATCGCCGCCGTGGCGACCGCGTCGACAACGTGGTCTATGTAGTAGCCGTAGGTCGGCCGCTCGATCTTGCGCACCCGGGCGAGCGTGCCGTCGAGGCTGTCCCCGATCCACTGCACGACGAGCAGGCCGCTCGCCGCCCAGAGCCAGACGAGGTCCTCGTTGGAGAGCTGGTACGCGGCGCAGACGCCGAATGCCGCCAAGACCCCGAGCACGGTGAGGTCGTCGGGAAGGATCCAGCGCGGCAGCTTCGCCGCCATCCAGCGCAGCAGCCGCATCTCGGGTTTGGCGAGGAGAAAGCCACCCTCGCGCTCGGCCTCCACCGCTTTGTCCAGCTCCGGCATCGGGCACACATACCCCGCCCCGGACATTGGTTGCGCGAGCGCGGTGTCAGCTGGGCCTTCGCCGCTTCAACCTAGAGCGCGGGGCGTTCTCGGCGCTTTCGCTGTCACGCGGAAGGAGGCGTGAGCGATCGGACGCGGCCGGCGACTCCTCCGCATGGGAAGCGCCTCATCGCTTCGGCACCAGGATCTGCCCGAGGACTCCGCTCCGGAAGCGCTCCTCTTCGACGACGTCCAGCTTCAGGTGCTCTTCCAGCTCGGCGAATGGGCTTTGGCCCGCGCCGATCGCGATCGGGATCGTCGACAGCTGGTATTCGTCGACGAGGCCCAGGCGGGTCAGCGACCTGGCGAAGTCGGGACCGCCGTGGACCAGGACCGTCCCTTCGTCGTCCCGGGCCTTAAGGTCCGCGATCTCCGCGCTCAGGTCTCCGCTGAAGATCTCGGCCGGTCCCCAGTCCGCCTTCTCCAGGGTGTGGGAGAAGACAGCCTTCGGCTTCTCGTTCATCGCGGTTGCGATCGGTCCCTCGGACGCGGCCCAGTGCGGGCCCATGATCTCGTAGCTGCGGCGGCCCATCGCGTGAACGCCGGCCTCCTCGAGCGCGCGGCGGCTCCACTCACCCGAGTCGTCGCCGAACCACTCGAACATCCATTCATGGGTCCCATCGGGGCTGGTGACAAAACCGTCGAGGGACATGATCATTTTGAGAATCACCTTTCTTTCGCTCATGGCTGTAGAGACCTACCTCCTCGCTTGGATTCATCGCCCATTGGTGGATTCACCAAACTGCGCCCCCTTTGCGCGAAAGCGAGAGCTGGGGAGCTAATCGGCGCGCGAGACGTCGAACGTCTGACCGGCCGCGCGCAGGCGGTCTGCCAACACGGTTCCCATGGCGGTCGCGGGCGTCAGCACCCCTGCGCGATCCGGGAGCCGTTCGCCGTCGCGCGCAAGGCACAGGGCACTCTGCCCAAGCATCACCGCCGTCGCCCCGTAGCCCGGGTCGCCCTGCGCTTCGACGCGGCAGACCCAGCGCTCGCTAGCCGGGGTGCGCGCGTGGATCTCAATCACGAAGAACCCCTCCCGCACGAGTTCGTCCTTCGGCCCAGAGCCCGGCCCGGGCAGCACGCGGTCGAGGGCGTAACGGGAAGGTGGCAGGGCGAGTCCTGCCGTGAGCGCGGCCATGCCCCCTCCTGCGCCGAGGGCCTTCGCTCGTCCCACGATGCCGGAGCCGAAATCCATCACCTCGCGGTAGCGGAAGCGTCGCCCATAAGCCCAGTCGGTGAGCGCGTTGGAGCGACGCACGACGCGGGTATTGACCGTCGCCATCACGAACGGCCCAAACCAGGTGTCGAGCTCCTCGGAGTGCTCCGCACCGCGGAGATCAGCCTCGTCGCCGAGCTCAGGCTCGGCAGCCCGGTCAGGCGACAGGGCGTAGGGATCGCCCATCACCTTCGCCAGCGAGCGGTCCCTCTTGACGTCGTCGATCATGCCCTTCAGCGAGGCGATCGTGCCGCCGCTGACCCCGCCCCTGATCCGTCGCACTACGAGTGTGGTGTCGGTCAGCTCTCCAGCCGCCTCGTGCAGGACGAGAACCCCGATGTCAGACGGGATCGAGTCGAAGCCGCAGCTGTGGACGATGCGCGCGCCACTCGCCTTCGCGGGCGCATCGAAGCGCTCGACCGTCTCGTTCATGAAAAGCGTCTCGCCGGTGAGATCGGCGTAGTGGGTCCCGGCCGCCGCGCACGCCTCGACGAGCTCCATGCCGTATTGGCGATACGGCCCGACGGTCGTGGCAACTGCAGTCGTGCGCGCCGCGAGCTCGGCAAGTGCTGCGCCGTCCTTGGAGTCGGCGACGATCAGGGGCCAGTCGGCCGCTCGAGAGCCAAGCTCTCCGCGCACCCGTTCGAGCTTCTCCCGCGAGCGACCGGCGAGGCCGATACGCGCGTCCTCGGGCGCCTCGCGCGCCAGATACTGCGCCGTGAGCTTGCCGACGAACCCGGTGGCTCCGTAGAGCACGACGTCCAGCTCGCGTGTGGCTGCCATGGGCAGCGCATGCTATCCCGGCTTGTCACTACCGCTTGGCGCTTGCGGGTTAGCCGCCCAGGGGGTTTAGCCCAGCCCAAGTAGCAATCTCGCGTGAACCGGCGACAACCTCCCCATCGTCGGTGACGAGGACGGGGACCGTCGTCTCGCCTGTCAGGTCCTTGACCTTGCGCCGCCCGGGTGTGAGATTGAAGACCCCGGGCAAGGCCTCCCAGCCGAAGCAGCGGATGACCTGCGGATCGTGGCCGGCCCGCTTCAGGGCTTCGTGGGCGACGCCGCAAGGATGCGATTCGGCTCGTCGAAAAGGCCGTGGAGTAGCGCCTGTCCACGTGCCCCAACAGACGTACAGCTTCACGCCCCGATCCTAGTGCTGCGCACCTAAGAGTGCGCCAAGCCGGGCCTAGTACCTGGCGATCAGCGCCGCCATGCGGTCCTGCTGGCGGTGGGCCTCGGAGAGGCTGAAGACGCGGTTGTTGAGGATCGCGAAAGCCATCACCTTCCCGGAGCGGTTAAAGCAGTAGCCCGACAGGGCGCTGACCCCGGTCAGGGTCCCGGTCTTGGTGCGGCATCGACCTGCTGCCGCGGTCCCGCGCATGCGCCCGGCGACCGTTCCCTCCTTGCCCGCGATCGCGAGCGAGTTGGCGTAGGCATCGGCGACCGGTGTGTCGCGCATCGCGTCCAACAGGCGCGCGACCTGCGCCGGGGTCGCCCGGTTGCCGCGACTCAGCCCCGAGCCGTCGACGGCCCGCACGCCTGAGCCGACGCTGCGTGCATAGCGCTTCACCGCTACCGCCCCGGAGCGGGTGCTGCCGCCGCTGCCGAACCGCGCGCCGAGGCCCTTGAGCAGCATTTCGGCGAAGAAGTTGTTCGAGTAGACGTTGGTCTCGTTGGCCAGCACCTCCATGCGCGGTGAGCTCACCGCGCCCACCTGCTCGACGCCAGTGGTGGGGAGGGTGCGCAGCGACACGTCGGAGGAGATCTGCACCCCCGACGCGCGCAGGTTGTCGGCGAGGCTGTCGGCGGCGACGATCGCCGGGTCGGTGGCGAAGCGGCGGGCGCTCGAGTCCGCATAGCCGGAGTTGAAGTCAAGGCCCGAGAGCGGCCCGATATAGGGGCTGGTGTCAAAGCCCGAGTCGGCCACACCGCGCAGGCGGTCGAAGATCGTGTCGTCCGCATAGAGGCGCCCGGTCACCCGATTGATTCCGGCCGCCTCGACGATCGCGGTGAGCCCGTGCAGGTCGGTGCCCGAGTTGCCGAGGAAGCGGCGCGCGAAGTCGGGGCTGGCGAGCCCCGGGTCACCGCCGCCGACCAGGTAGAGGTTCCCGGTCAGCACCCCGGTCGGCGAGAGCGAGCCGGAGCGGTAAAGCGTCGTCGGCAGGCGCTGATCGGCGCCGAATCTGGCCAGCGCAGCGGCGGTCGTGAACATCTTCATGTTCGAGGCCGGGATGCGCCGCACGCGGCCCTTGCTGCCGCAGACGCGCCTGCCCGTCCCGGTATCGATCACGAACAGCCCGTTGGCGCCCCCGGCCCGGCGCAGGCGCGTCCGCAGCCCCGCGCACAACCGCGAGCGCGATATCGAGCTGGTCGCGGTGGCTTCCGCGGTTCGCGCAACCGGGGTGCGGGAGGGACGGTCCGGGCCCGCGGCGGCGGCGCTGGCTGTGGTCATCGTGGCCAATGTCACGATGCTCGCCAGGGCGATCAGGGCTCGCTTCACGTTGCTACCAACAAGTGCGGGGGGCGAGGGTAGCGGGGTGGCAGGAGCCGGCCTGGCCGCCTGGCCAGGCTGGTATAACCGATCGCCCCATGGGCAAGGTCGTGAACCTGGAGGCGTCCAAGGAGAGCAAGCGGACGTCTCGCAGGCGCCGCTCGAAGACCGCGCTCGTCCTCGGCGGGGGCGGCTTCACGGGCGGGGTCTATGAGATCGGAGCCCTGCGCGCGTTCGACCTGCTGGCGGTGAACCGAACGGTCAACGAGTTCGACCTCTACGTCGGCACCAGCGCCGGCTCCTTCGTCGCCAGCATGCTCGCCAACGGGGTCACCCCGGAGGAGATGATGCGGGTGCTCAACACCCGGCTGCCCTCCCCGATCGAGGACCCCGACTTGGGCACGATGCTGCGCCCCAACTACCGCGGCTTTGCCGAGAAGGCGGCCACCTTCCCCTTCAAGGTCATGGGTCTCGCCCGCCATCTCGCCAACCGGATGGGGGAGTTCTCGCTCATCGACATCGGCGTCGGCCTCGCCGAGGGGCTGCCGAACGGCCTCTACACCAGCGCCGGCCTGGAGTCCTACGTCGAGCGGGTCCTCTCCGATCCCGACCGCACAAACGACTTTCGCCTCCTGGAGCGCGAGCTCTACCTGACCGCGACCGACCTCGACACCTGCGAGCGGATCGTGCTCGGCGAGGGCGAGTGGGCCGACGTGCCGATCTCCAAGGCGGTCGAGTGCTCGACCGCGCTCCCAGTCGTCTATGAGCCGGTCGACCTCAAGGGCCGCCAGCTCGTCGACGGCGGGATCCGCTCGACGACCAACGTCGACATCGCGGTCGAGCGCGGCGCCAAGTTCATCGTCGTCGTCAACCCGCTGGTGCCCTTCGTCAACGACTTCTCGAAGCAGATCCCGACCATCTTCGGGACCAGGGTGCGGCGCGTCTCCGACATGGGGCTGCCGGCGATCGGCAACCAGGCCTTCAAGCTGATCGCCCACGCGCGCCTGCACCAGGCGGTCGCCACCTGGCGCGAGAAGTACCCGGGCGTCGACATCATCCTGATCGAGCCCGAGCCCCACGACGAGCTGATGTTCGGCACCTCGATCCTCGATTACTCGGCGCGGCTGCAGATCGCCAAGCACGGCTTCGAGTCGGTAACCGTCTCGCTGGCCAAGGACTACAAGCGCTACAAGGACATCGCCGAACGGCACGGGATCAAGATCTCGGCCCGGCGGGTGCGCAAGGTGGTCGAGCAGGCCACCGAGGAGGAGTCCGAGCAGACGTCGGTCTGGCGCCGTGTGCTCGAGCAGACGACCGGCGCATTGCTGCGGCAGTCAGACGAAGCGGGTGCTAGCTGTCGTACAGCTGGTCGACCTCGTTCTCGTACTTCGAGGCGACCACCGACCGCTTGACCTTCAGGGTCGGGGTGAGCTCGCCGCCGGCCTGTGACAGGTCCTGGGGCAGGATGCGGATCTTCTTCACCTGCTCGACGCGGGCAAACTTGCGGTTGATCTGCTCCACGTGGGCGTCGATCTCCGCCTTCACCTTCTCATTCGCGGCCAGCGCCTCTGGATCCTCCGGCAGCTCGTGTTCCTTGGCGTAGGTGACCGCCTCCTCGGGGTCGAGGGTGACCAAAGCCACGAGATAGGGACGGCGATCGCCGATCACCACGCACTGGGAGACCAGCGGGTGCTGCTTGATCTCTGCCTCCAGGTTCGCGGGGGTGATGTTCTTGCCGCCCGCGGTGATGATGATGTCCTTCTTGCGGCCGGTGATCTTGATGTAGCCGTCGGAGTCGACCTCGCCGATGTCGCCGGTGTGAAGCCAGCCGTCGACCAGCGTCTCGCGCGTCGCCTCCTCGTTCTTGTAATAGCCCTGAAAGACGTTGGGGCCCTTGACCAGGATCTCTCCGTCGTCGGCGATCCTCACCTCGCAGCCTGGGAAGGGCTTGCCGATCGTGCCGATCTTGTAGTCGTCTGGGGTGGAGATCGTCGCCGCGGTCGAGGTCTCGGTCATGCCCCAGCCCTCGAGCACGAGCACACCCGCGGCCTCGAAGAAGCGCAGGATGTCGGGGTTGATCGGCGCCGCGCCGGAGACCGCGAGGCGCAGGCGGCCGCCGAACAGGGCTCGGATCTTCGACAGCACCTGCTTGTCGGCGATCTTGTACTGGAGCTTCAGCAGCGGGCCGGGCTCGCGACCCCCCCGCTCGGCCTCGCGCACCTTCTTGCCCACCCCGATCGCCCAGTTGAAGACCGTCTTGGTCAGCCCGCCGGCCGACTCGGCCTTCGCCGTCGCAGCGGTGTAGATCTTCTCGAAGATCCGCGGCACCGACGGGAAGTAGGTCGGCCTCACCTCCTGCAGGTTGGCGGCGATCTTCAACGGGTCGCGCTCCCAGTAGGCGATCGTGGTGCCGAGGTCAAAGCTGCCGAACTGGATCAGCACAGCGAAGGAGTGGGCGAGAGGGAGGAAGAGGTAGACGAGGTCGCCCTCCTCGATCACCGAGACCGAGTTGACCATGTCGAGCATCGAGCGATAGTTGCCGTGGCTGATCACGCAGCCCTTCGGTGGCCCGGTGGTGCCCGAGGTGTAGATGAAGGTGCAGGTGTCCTCGGAGGTGACCGAGCTGTAACGCGCTTCCCACTCGCTCTGGTCGTGCTCGGCGCCGCGGGCGGCGAGGTCCTGCATCGAGATCGCGTCGTCGCTTGAGCCGGTCATCCGCACGACGTGCTCGAGCTTCGGGCACCGGTCGCGGATCGTGCGCACCTTCTCCATCTGCTCCTCGTCCTCGACGACGACGACCTTGGCGTCGGAGTTTGTGAGCACGTACTCGGTCTCCTCGGCGGAGTTGGTCTGGTAGATCGGAGCGACCACGGCGCCCGCGGTGAGGGCCGCGAAGTCGAAGTAGGTCCACTCGGCGCGCGTGTTGGCGAGGATCGAGACGGTGTCGCCCTTCCCGACCCCGAGCCCGATCAGGCCGAGGGAGAGGTTGCGCACGATGTCGGTGACCTCCGAGAACGACTTCGTCACCCAGTTGCCGCCGTCGTCCTTGAACATCATCGCCGGCTTGGGACCGAACTTCTCCGCAGCGAGGGGAAGCAGGTCGGCGATCGTCTTGCTGCCGCTCTGCTCGTGCGCCTCGGGGCGCGCCTGCAGGCCTCGTCGCTTGCTCCGGATCACCACTCCCCCTGTGGTCTTGGGGCAAGCCGCGAGTCTAATAGGGCGCGCCCGGGCTAGGCGGCGCTGGCCTGGCTCTTGCCCTGTGTGATGCTGCGCAGCGAGGAGACAAAGAGGGTCTTGTCGATCCGCCCGTTGAATATCGGCACTCCCATCTCCATGCACTTGGCGATCACCTCCCGCCGCTTCATGTTCAACTCATCGGCGAGCTCGGTAGGCGTCAAGTGAACGGCCACAGGCAACTCCTCCTCATAAGTTTCAGGGTGTGCCAAAAATTTCCGCTTGTCGCGGATGTGTCAAACGAAAAGAGCCGAATTTGCGAACCACTCGGCGCGCGGCTAGATCGGGTTCGGCACGTCGATGAACTCGTGCTCGACGTCGAAGCGCTCGGCGACCAGCTCTCCCAGCCGCCTCATCCCGAAGGTCTCGGTCGCGTAGTGGCCTGCCGCGATGAAATGAATGCCGCCCTCGTGGGCGTCGGCCATCGCCGGCTCTGACGGCTCGCCGGTGAGAAAGGCGTCGAGCCCCAGCGCGATCGCGTCCTCCACCTGCCCGGAGGCGCCGCCGCTGACGATCCCGATCGAGCGCACCCGCTCGGGCCCGTTGGCAAACATCAGCGGCTCCCGGTCGGTCAGCTTCGCAACCCGGTCGCGAAGCTCTCCCGGCTCGACGCCGTCCTCGTCGCGGCCGATCACGCCGATCGGGGCGCCCTTGAAGGCGGAGAAGGACTCGCCCGGCTGAAAGCCGAGCCGCTCGCAGAGCAGCGCGTTGTTGCCGATCTCGCGGTGCGCGTCCAGTGGCAGGTGATACGCGGCAAGCGAGGCCCCCGCCTCGAGCAGGACCCGCAGTCTCCGTGCCATCTGCTCGCTCAGCGCCTGCGGGTCTCCGCCCCAGAACAGCCCGTGGTGGGCGATCGCGAGCTCCGCGCCCGACTCGACCGCCGCCTCGAGGAAGGCCAGGTTCGCCGAAACTCCGGTTGCGATCCGGCTGACCTCGGCCGCGCCTGGAACCTGCAGGCCGTTTGGCCCGTAGTCCTCGAAGGACTGGGCGTCGAGCAGCTCGTCGCAGAACCCGATGATCTCGTCGCGGGAGGCCATCGGCGAAACCTATGCGGTCGGGTCGCGGGCCGCCCCGCGGCGCCGCCAATCTACGATTGGGGCATGGCGCAGACCGAGGCAACCCCGGAATCGACATCCGGCCGCGACTCGTTCATCGAGTCGCTGATGGACACCGACCTCTACTCGATGGGGGCCTTCTTCAGCGACGAGCACCCGGAGCTGGTCGACGAGGTCGTGAAGCGCAGCGTCGCGATCGAGGAGCAGGGCCTGCGGCCTACGCGAGCGCGGAGGAGATCAGCGTCGAGGAGGGCTTCCGCACCCTGCTCACCGGCCTCGCCGTGCGCTACTACAAGGCGGTCGCCGGATAGAGGCGATGGCGGTGCAGCAGGGCAGCCGGCGCGGCCGCTGGCTGGTGCTGGCCGGGCTGCTTGCAGTCCTGGCGGTGATGATCGTCATCGTCGTCGAGCTCTCGACCCAGGAGCCGGAGCGCGGCAAGGCGAGAATCGCCGGGATCGGCGACGCCCAGCAGACCTTCGGCGGCGTGCGCCAGGAGGGGGACCGGATCGGGTCTCCGACGCCCCGGTCTCGATCCAGCTCTTCGACGACATCACTGCGCCAGCTGCCGGGAGCAGTTCCTGACCACGATCCCCCCGCTCGTCGAGGACTACGTGCGGCCGGGGACGCGAAGCTGGAGTACCGCCACTACTCCTTCACCGAGAGAGTCACGCAACCGGCTTCCTGGCGGCGGAGGCGGCGGCCGACCAGGACTACCCTGGCCCTACATCTACCTCTTCTTTCGCAACCAGGACGAGGCCGAGCGCCTCGGCATCGACGACGACTACCTGGCAGACGATCGCGGGCTCGATCCCCGAGCTCGAGGTCCCCGAATGGCGCGACTATCTGCGCGCCGAGGGCGGGCCCGACGGCGAGATCCGCGAGCGCCTCGACGGATACGAGGCCCTTGGCGCGGGACCTCGAGATACGCGCCGAGCCGGCGACGATCGTCAATGGCCCCGCGGGCACCCGCACCCTGCAGGACACCCCGAGCCTCGACCAGATCACCAACGCGATCGAAGCCGTCGGCTAGAGCTCGCGGCGGGAGCTCTGAGATAATCGACCGCTCTCGGGGCGTGGCGCAGCCTGGTAGCGCGCACCGTTCGGGTCGGTGAGGTCCCCGGTTCAAATCCGGGCGCCCCGATAGCAGTCCTCCACCGAGGTTTGGAAGCAGCGGCGATGGGAACTCACTCCCTGTGCCGGATCAAGAACTGCTCGACGTCTACCTGAGCGACCATTTCGCCGGCTCCACCGGCGGACTGGAGCTCGCGCGGCGGATGGCGTCCACGCAGCCTGACAGCGAGGTCCTGGCACCGATCGCAACCGAGATTGAGGAAGACCGGGAAACCCTCCGCCAGATCATGGACGCAACCGGCGTGAGCCCGCCGGCGATCAAGTCGGCTCTGGGCTGGCTGGCGGAGAAGGCGGGCAGGTTGAAGCTCAATGAGCGCGTCTTCGGCCGCTCGCCGCTCAGTGACGTGATCGAGCTCGAGGGCCTGATCGCCGGGGTGAGCGGAAAGCTGCAGCTCTGGCGCGCCTTGCTGCCTGTCGCCGAGCGTGACGATCGGCTCGCGGCCTTCGACTTCACGGCGCTGTCAGAGCGCGCCGAGAGTCAGCGCGCACGTCTCGAGCAGGTACACGCGAAGGCGGTCGGTCGGGCGCTTCGCCAGCCCTAGCGGCGGGCGCCACTTGGTCGTCTCTCCGGACCGTTGCGGGGTAGGAGTGAAGCAGTGGAAACTAGGGAAGGATGAAGACGAATGGCTGACGAGTTGCAGGGAAAGAAGGTCGCGTTTCTGGTCGCTAACGAGGGCGTCGAGCAGGTTGAGCTCACCGAGCCCTTGGAGGCGGTTCGCGACGCCGGCGCCGAGGTGCACTTGATCGCTCCCGAGAAGGGCGAGATCCAGGCCTTCAACCACCTTGACAAGGCCGACACGTTCGACGCTCGACCGGAGCGTCGACGAGGTCGATGCCGGTGACTACGACGGCCTGGTGCTGCCGGGCGGAGTCGCCAACCCCGACCTGCTGCGCACCGAGGAGGCGGCGGTCAGCTTCACGCGGGCGTTCTTTGAGCAGGGCAAGCCGGTGGCCGCGATCTGTCACGCCCCTGGACGCTGGTCGAGGCCGACGTGGTGAGCGGCCGGACCTGACCTCCTGGCCGAGCCTGCAGACCGACATCCGCAACGCGGGCGGCAACTGGGTCGACGAGGAGGTTCACGTAGACGAGGGCCTGGTGACCAGCCGCAAGCCCGACGATCTCGAGGCCTTCTGCGCGAAGACGGTCGAGGAGCTCGCCGAGGGCAAGCACGAGGGCCAGAAGGCCGAAGCGACCGCGGCAAGCGGTTCCTAGCCGCCGCTAGCGCTCGAGCACGGAGATCGCCTCTTCGCGCGTATCGCGAAGCGCGATCTCCTGGTCCAGGCCGGTGACCTCGAGCAGGCGGCGGACCTCAGGCTCGGGGCAGCAGATCGCGAAGGCGGCTCCGCTCGCCATTGCGCTGCTGGAGCTGCTTCCAGGCCTCGACGATGACGCCCAGGCCGGTGGAGTCGATGAATCCGCAGTCGGTCATGTCGACCATCACCGCTCGGGCGCCGGAGTCGATCGCCTCCTGAATCGGCCCCCGGAGGTCGGCCGCCGTCGCCTGGTCCAGCTCGCCGGTGATCGCGAAGACGCTGATTCCGCTCTCCAGCGAATCTACCTCGACTTTGAATGGCGCGATGGTCATCAGATTTCCCTGACGCCGCTATGAGGCTGGACGCTCCGTGTCTTCCGCGCCGTTTTCTTTCGGGCAGCCTCCCGGCAGCGCCGGGATGCGCTGATCCTATCTCAGGGGCTTGCGACGACCCAGGTTAAGCGCCGATGAATCGGCCCCTGCCTTCCTAGGCCGAACCTGAACTAGATTGGTGGTCGGTTTGCCCTGGAAAGCTCCGCAAAGCGATCGAGACGCCGCCGCCGGCTGGATCGGGCTCGCGTCTGGGATCGCGACGCTAGCCGGCATGGTCGTCCTCGACCTGTTGTTGGGAGACAACGACGCGCTGGTCGGGGTCTACGCGATCGCCCCCTTCATCACCGCGCTGTTCGCGGGAGGGCGTGCCACGGTCGCTGTTGCCGTCGCGGCGACCCTGCGCGGCGCTGGCGAGCGGCCTCTGGCACGACAACTTCGGCAGCGACGACTGGATCGCGCACCTGGCGATCATCGCCGCCGCCGGCGGATTGCGGTCTTCGCCTCGCGGGAGAGGACGAAGGCGCGGACGGCCATGGAGCGCCTGCACATGCTCGATCGCGTCGGCCGCATCGCGGACGGCTCGCTGCCGCTCGCGGAGACGCTCGAGCGCGTCACCGAGGCCATCGTGCCCGGCTACGCGGATCTCTGCATGATCGACGCCATTCACAAGGGCGACGTGCGGCGCATCGGCGTGCAGGCCTGCGGGCCGGACGCCGAACGGATCGAGGCGGCGCTGCGGCGACGCACTCCCAGCACCCCGGACTGGCTGCGCGATCCCGAGTCCGACTCCCTCGATCCGCACCTCGTCGCCTCGATGCCCGACGACGCGCTCCTGCGAGATGGCCGAGGACGCCGAGGACCTGGAGTTCCTGCGCTGGCTGCGCCCCAACTCCTTCATCGTCGCGCCGCTGGTCAGCCGCGACCACAGCCTCGGCGCGCTTACGGTCGTGCGGGTAGGGGACTCCCCGCGCCTTGACGCCGGCGAGGTCGAGTTCGTCACCGCCCTCGCTTCGCGGATCGGGATCGCGCTCGACAACGCCGGCCTCTTCTCTGACCTGGAGAGCGTCGAGCGGCGGCTGGACTCGGTGATGAGCAGCATCAGTGAGGCGGTGATCGTCCACGACGCCGCCGGCGCGGTCCTTTTCGCCAACGATGCTGCCTCGGAGCTCGCCGGGGTTGCAGCCCTGGAGTCTGATCGCGCAGCCGCCGGCTTTGAGATCTGCGACGAAGGGGGAGAGCCCGTTGAGCCGGACCTTCTTCCCCGCCGGCGGGTGCTGCGCGGGGAGGAGGCGGCGCCGCAGCTGCTGCGGGCGCGCGAGGTCGAGACCGGGCGAGAGACCTGGCTGCTGGAGAGGTCGACCGCGATCGAGGGCCCAACCGACCAGGTCCTCTACTCGGTGACCACGGTCCAGGACGTGACCGCCGTAAAGCAGGCCGAGGTCTCGCAGCGGCTGCTCGCCGACACCGCCGATGCGATCGCCGCCGCTGTTCCCGACTACGAGGCGACCCTGAAGGCGCTTGCGACCACCGTGGTGCCGCAGCTGGCGGACTGGTGCTCGGTGAGCGTGCCCACCGACGACGGCTCGATCGAGCTGGTCGCCGTCGCCGAGGAGGATCCGGCGAATGCTCGAGCTCGACCGCAGTTTGCGCGAGGGCCTGGTGGTGCGACCCGGGTTGAGGGTCGCGATGATGGACGTCTTGCGGGCGAGCCAGCCGGCTACCGCCGAAGCTCAGCTCCGGGCCGGTCCAAGGTTGGGTGCTGCTGAAGCCGATCCGCAGCGGAGGCAGCGCGATCGGCGTCCTCACGCTGGTGAACCGAGCCGATAGGCGCGCCTTCAGCAGCGAGGAGATCCGGCTCGCT
Source organism: uncultured Solirubrobacterales bacterium (assembly GCA_963724905.1). Taxonomy (GTDB): domain Bacteria; phylum Actinomycetota; class Thermoleophilia; order Solirubrobacterales; family 70-9; genus Mayfieldus. The sequence continues at coordinate 176,552 of CAVRWD010000003.1, read as the reverse complement.
CGGGCGATGGCCGACCGGGCGGGGGTCGCGATCCTGAACGCGAAGCTGGCGACCGAGCGAGCGGGAATCGCGGAGACGCTGCAGCGAGCGCTGATGCCGCCGATCCTGCCCGAGGTGAGCGGCTGGAGCCTGGCGGCGATGTACCGGCCCGCCGGCGAGCTGACGAGGGCGGGAGGCGACTTCTACGACGTATTCGAGGGCGCGCGACGGCTGGGTCGTGGTGCTCGGCGACGTCGAGGGCCATGGGGCGGAAGCCGCTGCGCTCACCGCGATGGTGCGCTACACGGTGCGGACCGCGGGCATGATCGACGGCGACCTGCTGCAGGCATTCCGCATCCTCAACCGTCAGCTGCGCGCCCGCGAGCGGCCGATGCTGTGCAGCGTCGTCTGCCTCACGCTCGGTCCGGGCGCCGAAGCGGCGGTCGTCTCGGCCGGTCATCCGCTTCCGCTCGTGGTCTCGGAGGGCGTCAGCCGCGAGGTCGGCCTGCCCGGTTCGCTGCTCGGAGCGCTTGAGGACCCGCAGTGGTCGCCGGTCAGATTCATGCGTCGAGCGCGGCGAGGAGCTTGTCGCCTACACCGACGGCGTGGTCGAGGCGCGGCGCAACGGAGACCGCTTCGGCCGCGAGCGGCTGGCGGCCCTCTTGCGCCGCCGGGCGGGCCAGCGGAGGTCGTGCAAAGGGTCGGCGAGGCGATCGAGAGCTTCGCGGAGACGGTCCAGGACGACGCGGCGATGCTCGTCCTGCGGCGCGATCGCGAGGTCCGAGAAGGCGACGCGGCCTTGACCCAGGTCCCCCAGGAGATCGGCTAGTGGCACGAATGTTCGTCGCTGCCGCGTTTCGAGCAGCCGTCGGCTGGGTAGAGCAGACACAGCCCGTCGGACTGCGATCTGTCGATACGGGGGCGGCAGCGCACGCCCGGCATTTGGAAGTTGTCAGCCTTGACCGCACCCGACAGACCCCAGGCAGCGCCCGAGGCGATCGAGCCTGCTCTTCACGCTGCCGGCTAAGGCGGAGAACGTCGCCGTCGTCCGTCACGCGATCGGCGGCCTCGCCGAGACGCTGGGCATGGACCCGATCCCGCTCTCGGACCTGAAGACGATCGTCAGCGAGGCATGCACCAACGCCGCCCTGCACGCCTACGGGGATGAGGGCGGACCGTTCGAGGTCGGCCGTCAGCCCGGACGAGGAGGGCATCACGGTCACCGTCCGCGACACAGGGCCGGGATTCGTCCCAAGCCCGACCTCGACCAGGCGCGCCTGCGCCTGGGGCTGCCGCTGATCGCGGCACTGTCAACCAGCTTCTCGATCAGCGGCGGCCTCGATCGCGGGACCGAGGTCGTGATGCGGATCGACCTCGCGGCGCCGATCGATGTCAGAGCGGGATGGCACAGGCGCCGATGCCCGAGAGCGTCCCCGGGACCACGATCAGCGCCTCCGACGAGAGGATCATCGGCCCGGTGCTCGGACGCGTCCTCGCAGTCCTCGCAGCGCGAACCGACTTCCCGGTCGACCGGCTGACCGACACGATGCTGCTTGCCGACGCGCTATCGGCCAACGCGGCCGACGGGTTCGAGGACGGGGTCGTCCACATGCTGGTCGAGGATGGCGATGGCACGATCGACCTTAGGGTCGGGCCGATGCGGCAGGGCGCCGGGCAGCAGCTGCGCGACAACCTCAAGATCCCGGGGCTCGGCGCCACGCTGGAGACGCTCGCCGACGAGGTGGACGTCGAGCGCGAGGACGACGGGGAGTACTTTCACGTCAAGATGCGCCCGAGCCGGTCCTGAGCCAGGCGCTCGCTCAGAGCTCGGGCTCGGCGTCGGCGCTCTCGCGCAGGCGCTGAAGCGCCCCGCGCAGGATTCGCGACACGTGGACCTGGGAGCAGCCGATCCGCTCCGCGATCTCGCTCTGGGTGAGGTCGTCGACGAAGCGCAGGCGCAGAGCCATGACCTCGCGCTCGGTCAGCCCCGGCATGCTCGACTCCACCGCGGCCCGGTCCTCGACCCCTCGTAGTGCTGGTCTTCGTTTCCCACCTGCTCGCCGACCGTGCCCTCGTCGCTTGCCCCGACCACGGTCACCGGCTGGTCGAAGGAAAGCGTTCGGCGCGTCTGCAGCGCCTCGAACGCCTCGAGGATCTCGGTCTCGTCCATTCCGAGAGTCACGGCGAGCTCGCGGACCGTTGGCGGTCGCTCGAGCTCGCCGGTCAGCTCCGCGGTCGCGTTCTCCAGCTTCAGGATGCGCTCCTGAAGGCCGCGCGGAAGGCGCAGGTTCCAGACCCGGTCGCGGAAATGGCGCTTCAGCTCCCCGAGGATCGTCGGCGCGGCGAATGACTTGAACGCGGTCCCGCGCGTGGGGTCGAAACGCTCGATCGCCTGCACGAGTCCTAGGTTGGCGACCTGGACGAGGTCCTCGACCTGCTCGGTCCCCCCGCGGTAGCGCAGGGCGAGGCTGCGGGCGAAGGGCATGAAGCGGCGCACGATCTCCTCCAGGACGACCGGGTCGCGGGTGCGGGCAAAGCGGCGCAGGAGCTCGTCCTCGTCGGCGAGGTGCTCCTCGGGGCCCGGTGGGGAGGTGTGGAGTGGGTCGTGAGCCATCAGGCAGTGAGACGATCCATCTCGCGGGCCATAAATGCAAGGTCGGCAGGGCTGGAAGACATTGCGTTTCTGTTATGCGCGCCCGCGGGGCGGCGCGGATCGTTTATCGAACTCTGCTCAAGGGTAGGCGTCTCGCGACTCCGACAAGGAGAGGAGGGGTTGGGATGGAGGCAGGGGTGTGCGACCGCGATCCGGGGCGACTATCCAAGGGTTGCGCTGAGGACGCGGGCGCGGCGGCACGAGCACGCCGCCTGTCACACGCCGGGTTGCCGGCATCGGGCGGTTGAGGGCCGCAGCTTTTGCGCCGGCTGTCAGCAGACGCTCGACCGGGTGCGCGAGGAGCTCAAGGCCGGAAGCCCGCGCGGCCGCAAGCCCGCGATTCGCAAGACGGCTTGACCGACGTTCGTCGCTAGGCTGAATTCCCACCCACCGAGAGGAGACAGCGATGGCCTTCAGCGTTCCCGACCTTCCCTACGACTACGACGCCCTCGAGCCCCACATCGACGAGGCGACGATGAAGGTGCACCACGACAAGCACCACCAGGCCTACGTCGACAAGGCGAACGCCGCCCTGGAGGGCACCGATTGGGCCGACAAGGACGTCGAGGACGTGCTCGAAGGACCTCTCGAGCCTGCCCGACGACAAGCAGAAGCCGGTCCGCAACAACGGCGGCGGCCACTACAACCACAGCCTCTTCTGGCAGATGATGAGCCCCGACGGCGGCGGCGAGCCCGACGGCGACCTCGCCTCGGCGATCGACGACGCCTTCGGCGGCTTTGACGACTTCAAGTCCGAGTTCAAGGACGACGGCGTCAACCAGTTCGGCTCCGGCTGGTCGTGGCTGGTCCACGACGGCTCCGGCCTCGCCCTGGTCTCGACCGCCAACCAGGACTCGCCGGTCTCCGACGGCCAGACGCCGCTGCTCGGCTGCGACGTCTGGGAGCACGCCTACTACCTCAAGTACCAGAACAAGCGCCCCGACTACATCGACGCCTGGTGGAACGTCGTCAACTGGGACTTCGTCGAGCGTTCTGAGCAGCGTTCCTCCGACGGCGAGCTAGCTCGAGGCAGGCATCGTGCTGGCGCCGGTCTGCGCCGGCCTCGCGGCCGAGGCGCTCGGGCTCGCCGCGCCGTCCTTCGGCGGAACCGCCGCCATCGCGTGCTCGGCGACGGCGGTGATCGTGAGGCTCGGGTTGACGCCCGGGTTGGCCGGGATCGCGGCGCCGTCGCAGACCAGCAGGTTCTCGTAGCCGTAGACGCGGTTGGCGGCGTCGACGACGCCGCTGCTCGGGGTCGGGGCCGATCACCGCGCCGCCGAGGATGTGGGCGGTGGTGGGGATGTTGAGGGTCGACTCGGTGAACCCGCTCTGCGGGATCCCGCCGACCCGGTCGGCGAACCACTGGGTCGCCTTCTCGGCCGCCGGCAGGAAGGTGGGGTTGGGCCGCTCGGGGTCCTGCTCGGTCTGCAGCCGCACCCCGCGGCCGAACAGCCGCCGCTTCGCCACCAGGCGCATCGCGGTGTCGGTGGTCTGCATGACCAGCAGGATGATCGTGCGCCGCGACCAGCGAAGCGGCCAGAGCAGGCGGATCGCCCGCAGCGGATGGCGCAGCAGATCGCGCCGAGCCAGTGCGCGGGACGGGTGAGCCGGGTCCCCTCGCCGGTCATGATCGTGAACAGGCGGCTCATCGCGTCGCCGCCGCGGCCGTAGGTGACCACCTCGATGTGGGTGTCGGGGTCGGGGTAGATGCTCGAGGTGATCGCGACCGACTTCGCGAAGTCGCGGCTGTCGTCGGGGGCGGTGACCGCCTGGACCGCCTCCGAGTTGGTCCGCACCACGTGCCCGAGCGCGGGGCGAGAGCCGCGGCAGCGCCCGCGAGCGCCGGCAGTCGGCGAGCAGCTGGTTGGTCCCCAGCGCCCCGGCGGCGACGACGACCCCCTTCGCGGTGATCGTGTCGCGCTCGCGCCGCAGCCAGGCGCCGGAGCGGGCGCTGGTCACCGCGTAGCCGCCGCTGCCGTCGCCGGCGCCGAGCGGGCGCACCTCGGTGACCTGGCGCTCGGGCCGGATCTCGACCCCGAGCCGCTCGGCGAACCAGAGGTAGTTCTTGACCAGGGTGTTCTTGGAGTTGAAGCGGCAGCCGATCATGCAGTTCCCGCAGCGCCGGCAGCCGGTCCGGGCCGGCCCCTCGCCGCCGAAGTAGGGGTCGGCGACCTCCTTGCCGGCGGGCCGAAGAAGACCCCCACTCGGGTGTTGGCGAAGGTGTCGGCGACGCCGATCTCCTCGCCGTACTCGCGCAGCAGGTCGTCGGCGGGGCCGATTCCCTCGTAGTCGGTGACCCCGAGCATCCGCTCGGCGACGTCGTAGTGGGGGGCGAGCTCTGACTCCCAGTCGGCCAGCTCGGCCCACTGCGGGTCGGAGAAGAAGGCCGGCCGGGCCCGGTAGAGGGTGTTGGCGTAGCCGAGGCTGCCCCCGCCGACCCCGCTGCCGGAGGCGACGAAGACGTCCTTGAACAAGGTCAGCCGCAGGACCCCGCGCAGGCCGAGCTGCGGGCTCCAGAAGTAGCGCCGCAGGTTCCAGGCCGACTTGGCGAAGTCCTGGTCGGCGAAGCGCCGCCCGCACTCCAGCACGCAGACCGAGTAGCCCTTCTCGGCCAGCCGCAGCGCCGAGACGCTGCCACCGAAGCCGGAGCCGATCACGATCCAGTCGAAGTCGTGTGCCTCGTCTGCGGCGGAGCTGCCGTTGCTTGAGCCGGTCGATCACGCCCGCTGGATTAAACAGCGATGCAGTCGGCCAGTGCGGGAACGTGGCGCGCAGCCGATCTGAGTTGCATAATCTGGCCTCGATGTTCGGTTCGCGGCTCAGGGGGGCGCGGTCGGCGGTCGGTGCCGCCGCACTGTTGGGCCTGCTCGTCTTCGCTGCCGGCTGCGTCCGGCCACATCGAGCGAGCCTCCTACTTCCCCGACCCGGCGGCCGATACATCGGTCCGCCCTCCGGCCGGTGGAAAGGTGCCCGCGATGCGCAACCTCGCCTCGTCGCTGCGCAAGAAGCCTCCCGGACGCACGCGCGTCGTCTGCAAGCGCGGCTCGCTGAAGAAGGCCAAGCGCTCGATCCGGCGGGCGCGAAAGCGGGGCTACGACATCCGGCCCGCCGACCATCGGCACTCTGCCGCGGAAGCGGGCGAAGAAGCTGCGCAGGGTCAACAGGCGCCTCTACAAGCGCTGCAAGTTCCGCCAGATCCAGCCGGCGGTCAACCGCTCGCGCAACAACGACCGCGTCGTTGTCATGCCGGGCATCTACACCGAGCCGACCGCGCGCGGCAAGCCGACCAACGACCCGGCCTGCGACCAGTACGAGATCACCAACGACAAGTGCGCAGGCGGGCGCCGTCTCCTACGCGTACCAGGTCAACTGCCCCAACGACCAGAACCTGATCGCGGTGATCGGGCGCACCGTCGGACCGGGACAGGACCCGCAGCCGCCGCTGGAGGAGCGGCGCGGGATCCCCAACCTCGGGCCCTGCATCCGCTGCAACTTCCAGATCGAGGGCTCCGGCGTGAGCGCCGACGACGTCGTCATCGACGCCGGCCGGGTCGAGTCGGGCAACGGCGGGCCCGGCGAACCCGGTCAAGGACGTCGGCATCCGCGCCGACCGCGCCGACGGCTTCGTGCTGCGCAACATGACCGTCCGCCACGCGGCCGAGCACGGCATCTACGTCCTCGAGACGGAGGGCTTCGTGCTCGACCGCTTCAAGGTCTTCCACAACCACGAGTACGGCGTGCTGACCTTCGTCGGGGACCACGGCCTGATGCAGAACTGCGAGGCGGCCGGGGCAGGCGACGCGGGGCTCTACCCGGGCTCCAGCGCCGACACCGGCAACCAGCGCGCGCCGGGGACCCAGTTCCGCTACAGCCAGGAGATCCGCTTCTGCGACATGCACCACAACGCCGCCGGCTACTCGGGCACCAGCGGCAACGCCGTCCACGTGCACCACAACAACTTCTACGACAACGCGCTGGGGTTCACGACCGACGTCTTCACCGCCGCCGGGCACCCCGGCTTCCCGCAGGACTCCGACCTGGTCGAGAACAACGACTTCTACTCCAACAACTTCAACCCCTACGCGCCAGGCTCTGACGTGATCCCGACCGTCCCCTTCCCGGTCGGGACCGGGATGTGGATCGCCGGCGGCAACGACAACGTGGTCCGCAACAACCGCTTCTGGGACAACTGGCGGCGCGGCACGATGCTGTTCGCGGTCCCCGACGCAACCGTCTGCGCCGATCCGTCGGTCCAGCTCGCCGGCTGCAGCCCGGGCCAGGTCTCGACCTCCTTCCGCAACCGCTTCCACGGCAACCAGATGGGCGTCGTCGCCGACCGGCAAGGCGGACCCCAACGGGACCGACTTCTGGTGGGACCACTTCCTCGGCAACACCGGCAACTGCTGGTTTGCCAATACGGCGGCGCCCGGCAAGTCGATCACCACTTCGCCGCCGCCGCCCTCGCTTCCGGACTGCAGCAACGGGCAGAACCCGGGCATGAGCATCGGGCTTGGCCTGCCCGGCGCGGCAAACGAGGCCGAGCTGGGCCAGTGCCTCGCCGGCTTCTCGACCGGTGGCTACGACCCCGAACTCGTGCCCCTGGTTCAAGACGCCGCCCGAGCCGAACTGATCGCCGGGCCGAGCTGATGGGCCAACCGGGTTCAGTTAGCCGTGGGCCGAGCCCGCGCCGCGCGGATTTGAATAGACTCGGCGCCGGTGTTTGGGAGAGGGACTAGAGGTACGGCAAGGACGCCGCGTCGGCTGGTTGCGGTTGCCGCGGTCCTTGTTTCGCTGGCCGTGGCGGCGATCGCCTCCGGCCCACATCGAGCGGGCCAGCTACTGGCCCGACCCGGCGCCCGACCGCAGCGTCAATCCGCCCGCCGGCGGCAAGGTTCCCGAGCCCCGCTCGCTTGCCAGTGCCCTCATCGGCAAGGCTCGCGGCCAGACCCGCGTCGTCTGCCAGTCCGACTCGCTGAAGCGGCTTGCGCGCTCGATCCTGCGCGGGCCGCTTCCGCGGCTATGAGATCCGCCCGCACGACAAGCGCCGGCTCGGATGGTTCGAGGCGGCACGGCTGGCGGCGATCAACCTCGGCCTGTGGCGCAAGTGCGACTACCACCAGATCCAGCCCGCGGTGACCGCATCGGGCAACAACGACCGCGTCGTCGTCATGCCGGGCGTCTACACCGAGCCCAGGTCGCGAGCCGCCCCGACCAACGATCCGCGCTGCGACCAGTACGAGATCACCAACGACCGCAGCCAGGCCGGGGCGGTCTCCTACGCCTACCAGTTCCACTGCCCCAACGACCAGAACCTGATCGCGGTGATCGGACGGACCGTCGGGCCGGGCGCCGACCCGCAGCCGCCGCTCGAGGACCGGCGCGGGATCCCCAACCTCGGCCGCTGCATCCGCTGCAACTTCCAGATCGAGGGCTCGGGCGTGAGCGCCGACGACGTGGTCGTCGACGCCGGGCGGGTCGCGTCCGGCAACGGCGGGCCGATCGGGGCCGGTCAAGGACGTCGCGATCCGCGCCGACCGCGCCGACGGCTTCGTGCTTCGCAACATCACCGCCCGGCACGTGAACGAGCACGACATCTACGTGCTCGAGGTCGACGGCTTCCTGCTCGACCGCTTCAAGGTCTACTGGGCCGCGCGAGTACGGGCTTCTCACCTTCACCTCCGACCACGGCCTGATCCAGAACTGCGATGCCGAGGGTCACGGCGACGCGGCTCTCTATCCCGGGCTCGGCCGCCGAGGGCGGCAGCCAGCGGACGCCCGGGACCCCGTTCCGCTACACGCAGCGGCTGCGCTACTGCGACATGCACCACAGCGCGCTCGGCTTCTCGGGCACCAACGCCAACTCGGTCCGCTTCGACCACAACCACGTCTACGACAACGCGACCGGCTTACTCGACCGACGTCTTCAGCGCCGCCGGCCACCCCGGCTTCCCGCAGGACTCCAACCTGCTGCACGACAACAAGATCTTCAGCAACAACTTCAACCCCTACCTGCCGGGCTCCGACGTCGAGCCAACTGTGCCGGTGCCGGTGGGGACGGGGATGTGGATCGCGGGCGGCAACGACAACGTCATCCGCAACAACCGCTTCTGGAACAACTGGCGCCGCGGAGCGATGCTCTTCGCGGTCCCCGACGGCTTCGTCTGCGACAACCCCAACAACCAGATACCGGGTTGCGATCCCGACGAGACCAACACCTCCTTCGACAACTCCTTCCACGACAACCTGATGGGGGTTGCGCCCGAACGGGGCCCGCAAGCCGAACGGGACCGATTTCTGGTGGAGCGCCTGGCCCGGCAACACCGGCAACTGCTGGTGCGGGAACCGCAGCTACCGGCCGATCACCAGCGAGCCAACCCCGCTTCCCAACTGCAACAACGGGCGCAACCCCGAGCTCAGCGTCGGCACCGGCTACCAGCCCGCGACCGCCGAGTTGCTCAGTTGCCTGACCGCGGTCGACAACCCCGACCCGAACAACCCCAACTGCAGCTGGTTCCGCACTCCGCCGCGACCGACGCCCTAGGCTCTTCTGCATGCCGATACGCGTTGCCTCTGCGGCCGCAGCCGCGTTGATCTGCAGCCTCATCGCGCTTGGATGTGGGGGCTCCGACGCCGCCGACACCGCCTCGGGGTCCGGGCCCCGGATCGGCGTCGCGCTGCGGCTCGCCGACTGCGACGACTGGAATCAGGCCGACGTCAGCGAGCGGCTCGGCACCGTGGAGCAGCTCGCCGACTTCGCCGGCGGGCCGACGGGATCGCCGGCGGGTCGTGGCACCACGCTCAGCGACGAGCGCGGCTACGAGGTGATGGAGAACTGGTGCCGCAACGACTTTGCCCGCGGCTTCAAGCTCTACAAGCTCTACACCCGCGCCGCGGCGTTCAGCTCGCTGGTCCCGGAGGGGTAGTCCCGCCCGGCGCCGGCGGGGCGGCCGGTGGGGGAGCGGCCGGGGGAGTCGTCGTGCTGTCGAAGGACGACCGCGACGGGCTCGCGCTCCGACGCGTCCTCGATCTCGAAGAACTCGCGCTCGGTGAAGCCGCCCTGGCTCGCGATGATCGAGTTCGGGAACACCTGGATCTTGGTGTTGTAGGACTGCACGTTTGAGTTGTAGATCCGCCGCGAGGCCTGGATCTCGTCCTCCAGCTCGGTGAGGCTGCGCATCAGCTGCTGGAAGTTCTCCGTCGCCCGCAGCTGCGGATAGTTCTCCGCCACCGCCCGCAGGTCGGTGAGGGCGCCGGTCAGCTGCTGCTCCGCCTGCGCGGTCTGGCCGACCCCGCGCGCCGACATCGCTTCGGCGCGGGCCTTGGTCGCCTTCTCGAACACCGCGGCCTCGTGGGTCGCGTAGCCCTTCACGGTCTCGACCAGATTGGGGACCAGGTCGTGGCGGCGCTTCAGCTGCACGTCGATGCCGCTCCAGGCCTCGTCGACCCGGTTGCGGGCCGCGATCATGCTGTTGCGGCTGAAGATGTAGATCAGTACGCCGAGGACGATCAGCGCGGCTATGACGATGATCACCGTTGTCATGTCTGCTCTGGCTCCTTTGGTCGTCGGAGGCGCCGAGGTTCCTCGTGCCTGAAGTGGCTGATCCTATCGCCGCCCAGCGGCCGCCTTAATGCCATCTCAACCGCTGCCTGGCACGGGCAGGCACGGTCGTCCAGAATCGGCGACGGTTGTCCTTTGCGTGCCTGCAGAGTGCCTGCTAGTTTCGAAATCCGCCGCGCTACGGGAGTGCGGCCCGTCAACGGGTATTCAGGGAAGTGGTTGGAAGCTCATCTGCAGTAGGGCGGATCGCCGCCGTAGTAGCGCTGGCCGCGGCTGTTGTCGTGATCGCTCTCCTGCTGCTCGGCGGCGGTGACAAGTACAAGGTCAACGCCCAGTTCGAGAACGCCTCCCAGCTCGTCAAGGGCAACGAGGTCAAAGTCGCCGGCGTCGGGGTGGGGACGATCAAGGACATCTCCCTCGGCGACAACGGCACCGCGATCGTCGAGATGGAGGTCAGCGACGAGTACGCCCCGCTCCATGAGGGCACGGTGGCGACGATCCGCTCGCAGTCGCTGTCGGGCATCGCCAACCGCTTCGTGCAGCTGGATATGCCGAGCGCCGGCGCAGCGCGGAGAGGCGATCCCTGAAGGCGGCACGCTGCCGCTCTCCAGCACCGTCTCCGAGGTCGACCTCGACCAGCTCTTCAACACCCTCGACGACAAGACCGTCGACCACTTCAAGCAGGTGATCAAGGGCTTCGCCCGCGCCAACGAGGACATCGGCCCGCAGACCAACCGCGGCTTTCGCTACCTGAACCCGTTCCTCTCCACCTCCCGCAACGCTCTTCGGCGAGCTGACCCTGGATGAGCGCCGCTTCGAGCGCCTGATCATCGACACCGCATCGCTGTCGGGCGCGATCGCCGAGCGGGCCCCCGACCTCGAGCAGTTCGTCACCAACACCAACCAGATGATGGGCGCGATCGCGGCCGAGAACCAGAACCTCGCCGAGCGCGATCGGCGAGCTGCCCAACTTCATGCGCACCTTCAACACCACCTCGGTCAACCTGCGCGCGACCCTCGACGACGTCGACCCGCTGGTCGACGCCTCCAAGCCGGTAGCCCGCGAAGCTGCTGCCCTTCACCGCGCAGCTGCGCGGCTTTGCCACCGACGCGGTCCCGACGATCCGCGACCTGAAGAAGATCGTCCGCCGCCCGCGCGCCGACAACGACCTGGTCGAGCTCACCCGCCTGCAGAGTGCCGCTGGGCCGGATCGCCGCCGGCCCGGTGGACCGCAACGGCGCCACCAGGCAGGGCGCCCTGCCCGAGTCCGCCGACGCCCTGGTGGGCGGCCTTCCCCAGCTGGCCTTCTTCCGTCCCTACATCACCCAGGAGGCGCTCAGCGGCTGGTTCGACGACTTCGGCCACTCCGGGATCGTCGACGCCAACGGCGGCCTGGGCCGGATCTCGACCACCTTCAACCTGTTCTCGGCCTCGCCTCCTGTCCCCGGCGGAGACCCGGTGCCCGACTCTGACCTCCCCGATCATCAACCCGTCGGTCGGCCAGCTCGAGAGCCTGGGGCTGGAGGTCGACCAGCTGCGCCGCTGCCCGGGCTCCAACGAGCGCGACCCCGGTGACGGCTCGACCCCGTTCACCGACAACGGCACCCTCAACTGCGATTCGCGCCAGGTGCCGGAGGGCCCATGAGGCGTCTCGCCCTGATAATCGCGCTGTTCCTGAGCTTCCCGGCGGCGATGCTCGCCGCCAGCGCCGGCGCCGAAGACGAGCACACCTACAAGGTCGAGCTCGACAACGCTTTCGGCCTCGTACAGCAGTCGGAGGTGCGGATCGCGGGCGTGAAGGCGGGCACGGTCGAGGACCTCGACATCAACGCCGCCAAGCGCGCCGTGGTGACGGTGAAGGTCGCCGGACCGCTGTCGGAGTTCCGCGAGGACGCGAGCTGCTCCTCGCAGCCGCAGTCGCTGATCGCCGAGTACTTCCTCGACTGCCAGCCGGGGAAGTCGGAGCGAGTGCTGCCCGACGATGGGATCGTCCCGGTCGAGCAGACCGACGACCACGGTCCAGAACGACCTCGTAAACGCCACCCTGAGGCTGCCGTTCAGAGAGCGGCTGGCGCTGATCATCAATGAGTTCGGAACCGCCCTGGCGGGCAACCCGGAGAACCTAAACGCCGCTATCCGCCGTGGCGCGCCGGCGCTTCAGGCGCTGCGCAAGGCGCTCGAGATGATCGGGGACCAGAACACGGTGATCCGCGACCTCAACGTCAACTCGGATCAGATCCTCGCCCGGCTCGCCGAGAGGCGCGAGGACGTCGTCCGCTTCGTCCAGAACGCCGACCGCACCGCGGTCGCCTCGGCCGAGCGCCGCGTCGAGCTGGAGCGAAACTTCGAGCTTCTCCCCGGCTTCCTCACCGAGCTGCGGCCGACCCTGGCCCGTCTCGGCGACCTCTCGGTCGAGTCGACGCCGGTGCTCGCCGAGCTCAATGCGGCCTCCGGCCAGCTGAATCGCCTGACCACGACCCTGCCCCGCTTCAACGACGCCGGGGAACCGGCGGTCGAGAGCCTCGGCGACGCCTCCGTGATCGGGCGCCAGGCCTGCGCGAGGGCCGCGACGAGATCGACGCGCTCAACAACGCCGCGACCAACGCCTTCGCGGCGGCGAACCCGACTCGCCAACTTCCTGGTCGACCTCGACGACCCAGCGCGGGCGGTGGAGACCGACGCACGGGCCGCCCGCGACACCGGCCGCCCGGCGCCGACCGGGTACACGGGCCTGGAAGGCCTTCTCAACTACGCCTACTACCAGACGCTGGCGATCAACCAGTTCGACGAGATCGGCCACCTGCTGCACTTCATCGTCTTCGAGTTCGAGACCGGCCCCTGCGGGCACTTCAGCGCCCTCGACGAGGTGCCGGCCTCGAATGCAACGGCGCCCGAGGGCGAACCCGGCTACGTGGCGACCAAGAGCGCCTCCAACCGCAACCGTTGCGTGTCCTGGGTCGGCCCGAACCAGCCGGGGATCAACGCCGGGCCGACCCTGCCGCCCTATGACCCGAGCGTCTGCCCCAACGGGTCCACCCACCCGGAGATCTGCAACCCGGCCGGCCCGCGCCAGACCGCGAGGGCGCGCAATGCGGAGCTCCAGGGCGGCGCCCGGCAGCGCCGCCCCGGCTCCCGGCGTCGCGCCACCGACCGCCGGCACACCGGCCGACGGCGGCCAGGGCGGCACAAACCTTCCAGGGCTCCCCAACCTCCCGAACGTGCCCAACCTGCCCAACGGGCCGAACCTTCCCAACGTCCCGAAGCCGCCCAAGAACCCGAACCTCCCCAACGCTCCCGATACGCCCGAGGTTCCCGGCCTCGGCGGGCTGGGCGACCTGCTCGGCGGTGGCAGCTCACAGAGCCAGGGCAGCCCTCTCGGCGGGCTCGGACTGCGCGCCGGCCGGGCGAACGATGCCGCCACCACCGACCTCCTCAACTACCTCTTCGGAGCCTGATGACCGATAGCGCCAACAGCAGCGGGAGCCTCGCATGAGGCAAGGCAGGGCACAGAGCCTCGCCGCCTCGCCGACGCTGGTCGGCGCGATCACGACCCTGATCGTGATCGTCGCTGTGTTCCTCGCCTACAACTCGAGCAGCGGGCTGCCCTTCGTGCCCACCTACAGGGTTTCCGTCGAGATGGCAAACGGCGCCCGCGTCTCGCCCAACAACGAGGTGCGCATCGGCGGCACCCGGGTCGGCGTCGTGGAGTCGATCGAGCCGGTCCGCGACGACGAGACCGGCGACGCGGCGCGCAAAGCTGAACCTGAAGCTCGACAAGTCGGCCGAGCCGCTGCCCGCCGACAGCACCGTGGCGGTCCGCTACAAGTCCTCCTTCGGGCTCAAGTACATCGAGATCACCCGTGGCGAGGGCGAGGGGCTGCCGGAGGGCGGAACGCTGCCGGTCGACCAGTCGACGGCGCAGACCGAGTTCGACGACGTCGCCAACACCTTCGACGCCCCGACGCGCGAGGGCTCGCGAGGCCAGCTGCTCGGCTATGGCGACGGGTTCGCCGGCCGCGGAGCCTCGCTCAACGAGACGATCCAGTACCTCAACCCGCTGTTCACCAACCTCAAGCCGGTGGCCGAGCTGCTGGTCGAGCCCGAGACCCGGCTGCGGCGCTTCTTCCCCGCTCTCGGCCGCACCGCACAGATCGTCGCTCCCGTGGCGCCCGCAGAACGCGGAGCTGTTCACCAACATGGCGATCACCTTCGGCGCCCTCTCGGAGGACACCGAGGCGCTCAAGGACACGATCTCCTCCGGTCCCCCGACCCTGGACGAGGGAACCGCGGACCTGCGAGCCCAGCGCCCCTTCCTGGTCGACTTCGCCGACCTCAACAACCGCCTCGAGCCCGGCGTCGTCGCGCTGCGGCAGGCGCTGCCGGTCCTCAACAGCGCCCTGACCGTCGGCGCGCCGGTGCTGAAGGACACCCCGCCGGTCAACGTCAAGCTTCGGGGTGTCTTCACCCAGCTGCGCAGCCTGGTGCGCCAGCCGCAGACCAAGACGACCCTGCTGCGCCTGCGCGAGACCTTCAATCAGGCGGCGCCGGCGGCGACCCACATCGCCCCCTACCAGACGGTCTGCAACTACTGGAACTACTGGTTCACCTACCTCCCTGAGCACCTGACCGAGGAAGACAGCATCGGCACCACGCAGCGGGTCTCGATCGTCGCCGTTCCCGGCACGACCTCCCCGCCCGGCGAGCGGCCCGAGGCGCCGACCGGCGGCTACAGCGGCATTGCAGGCCAACGGCAAGACCCTCGACAACCCGGCCCAAAACCCCGCCAACCCGGGCGAGTTCATGCCCCGCAAGCTGCCGATCCTGCACGCGCCCGCCTACGGGCCGGCGATCGACGCTGCCGGCAACGCCGACTGCCAGGCCGGCCAGGTCGGTTACCTGCTCGGTGAGGACCTGGCCCCCGGCCAGCCGGTGGACACCCCGGTGCTGGCCAACGCCAGCATCGGCGGCCTGCAGGCCCCACCTTCCACGGCCGCCCGAGCTTCCCAACGGACTGCAGCCGAGGCCGCTGCCATGAGCGCGCGCAGCGGCAACAGGCTTCCCAACTGGACGATCGGGCTGATCGCGATCGTCATCGTCATCTTCGGCTTCTATCTCGCCTTCACGAAGAAGCTGCCGTTCTCGAGCGAGGGCTACCAGGTCGAGGCGGTCTTCCGCGACGCCCAGAGCGTGGCGCTGAAGTCGCCGGTGCGGATCGCGGGCGTCAACGTCGGCGAGGTGACCAAGATCGAGACGCTGCGCCGAGTCCAACGCCGCAGTCCTGACCATGTCGATCAAGGAGCGGGCCGGCCGATCCACGAGGACGCGCGCATGCAGCTGCGCCCGCGCCTGTTCCTGGAAGGCAACCTGTTCGTCGACGTGCGACCGGGCAGCCCGAGCTCGCCGGAGATCGAAAGCGGAGGCCGGATCCCGGTCCAGCAGACCTCCAACTCGGTGCAGCTGGACCAGATCCTCACCACCCCTCCAATCGGACGTGCGCGGCAACCTGCAGCTGGCCTTCAAGGAGCTCGGCGACGCATTCGAGAAGCACGGTGGCGCCGAGGGCCTGCGGGACTTCAATGCCAGCGGCGGCCCCGCCTACAAGAACACCGCCTACGTCAACGAGGCGCTGCTCGGCACCGAGGCCCACGACCTCTCCAACCTGGTCCGCAACTTCGACATCGTCGCCGCAGGCGCTGGACCGCAATGAGCCCCAGCTCAAGGACCTGATCACGAACCTGCGCGTCGTGACCGGCTCCTTCGCGGCCGAGGACGAGGCGCTCGAGTCCGCGGTCGGCGAGCTCCCCGGCACCCTGTTCGCCGCGCGCCCGGTGTTCACGAACCTCAACCGCTCATTCCCGTTCGTCCGCGCGTTCTCGCGCGAGGCGCTGCCCGGCGTGCGCTCGACGCCGGAGACGCTCGAGGTCGCGACCCCGTTCATCTACCAGCTGCGCAGGCTGGTCTCCAAGCCGGAGCTGCGCGGCCTGGTCAAGGACCTGCGCCCGACCGTTCCGCAGCTGGCCAGGCTGGCCCGCCGCCAGGTCCCGTTCATGGAAGAGATTCGCGCGGTCTCCTCCTGCTTCAACAACGTGATCATCCCCTGGAGCAACGACACCGTCGCCCGCCAACGACACCGACCCCGACAACATCGGCAGGGTCTTCGAGGAGACGGGCTACGGGCTGGTGGGGATCGCGGGCGAGAGCCGCTCCGGTGACGCCAACGGCGAGTACATCCGCGTCGGCCTGGGAACGGGGACCAACGTCGTCGACCTTGGATCCCGTGCCCGGGGCAGGCTGGAGAACGTGGGATCGACGCTCTTCCCGCTCCTCGGGGCGGAGCCGCCGAAGAACTCCTCAGCGAAGACGCCGATCCGGCCGTCGATCCCCTGCGAGAACCAGGAGACGCCCGACCTGCGCAGCGGTGGCGCGGCGGCGCCCCCGCCGACATTCCGCACCAATGGGTCGAGCGGTCCCGCATCGGACACGACGCTGGGGCGCTCGAGCGGCGAGTACGCGGAGATCTACAGCGACTTCTTGGAGGCGCAGTCGGTGCAGGCGTCGGGCAACGCGCTGCAGGGGAGGAACCTGATGCAGGACGTCACCGCGCGGCTGCGCGCCTTCGACCGCGAGTACGGAGACTTCTGGGACAAGGTCGGAGGTGAGGGCTGATGCGCACCGCGATCCGCAAGCACCTGCGTGACTTCCTCGCCGTCGCCGGGCTCGCCGCGGTAGCCCTGCTGACCGTCTACGTGATCCTGCAGCAGCAGCGCCTGCGGATCCCGGTGCTGGAGGAAAAGCCCTTCCAGCTCAAGGCCGAGTTCGAGTCCGCGCAGGCGGTGACGCCGGGCCAGGGCCAGACGGTCGTCGTCGCCGGGGTGAAGATCGGAGACATCTCCACGGTCGAGCTGGAGGACGGTAGGGCCGTGGTGACGATGGACATCGAGCGCAAGTTCCTGCCGATCTACCGCGACGCCAGCGCATTCGTGCGGCCACGAACCGGCCTCCAGGACGTCTTCATCGAGCTTGACCCGGGCAACAGGGGCGAGGGTGAGTTCGAAGATGGAGGGACGATCCCGGTCGCCAACACGGTGCCGCAGGTCAACCTGGACGAGGTCCTCGCGGCGCTCGACGGCGACACCCAGGCCTACCTGCGAACCCTCTTCGTCGGCGCCGGGCAGGGGCTGAAGGGGCGCTCGCGCGACCTCGGCCAGGTGCTTGGCGGCCTGGGGCCGATCAACCGCCAGCTCGCGCGCCTCAACAGCAAGGTCGCGACGCGGCGCCAGAACCTGGCGCGCCTGGTGCACAACTTCAACCTGCTCAGCGGCGAGCTCGCCCGCAATGGCGACGACCTGGCGAGCCTCGTCGACTCCTCCAACTCGGCCCTGGGAGCGATCGCCAACCAGGACCTGAACGTGCAGCGCACCGTCGAGCTTCTGCCCGGCACCCTGGCGACCGCGCGCGACACGCTGGAGAAGACGGCGCCCTTCGCCGAGCTGCTCGGCCCGACCTTCAACAACCTGCGCCCGTTCGCCCGCAACCTCGACCGCCTCAACGAGTCGGTGCGCAACGTCTCCGACACCAAGCACGAGATCCGCGACGAGATCCGCCCGCTGGTCCGCACAGCCCGCGAGCCGGTCCGCGACCTGCGCCCGGCGGCCCGCAAGCTCGCCAAGGCGACCCCGCGCCTCACCGACATCGGCACGATCCTCAACCGGCTCGGCAACATGGCCGCCTACAACCCCAACGGCGCCGAGGCGCCGGGGACGGGCGGGCGCGACGAGGGCTACCTCTACTGGCTCGCCTGGCTCGGCCACAACGGCAACAGCGTCTTTCAGACCCAGGACGCGCACGGCGTCTACCGCCGCATCTATCTGACCGGCAGCTGCGACTCGATCTTCAACATGCTCCTGGCCTCGCCGCTGAACCCGGTCGTCGGCGGCATCGGGCGGGTCTTCCAGGAGATCGGGGGCGGGGCCGCTCCCTGCTCGAACGACATCCCGGGGATCCCGTAGGACGACCATGCAGAAGCAAGCCCCCTCGATAACCAAGTTCCTCGTCGCGATCGGCTTCGCGCTCTCCTGCTTCGGCCTGCTGCTCTTCCTCTGGGTCAGCTTCGGCGGCCCGACGCCGTTCAAGGCAAAGGGATACGAGTTCACGGTCGACGTCAACGAAGCGGTGACGCTGGCGGCGGAGTCCGACATTCGGATCGGCGGCGTCACGGTGGGCAAGGTCTCGAAGCTCTAACTGCCCGAAGAGGGCAACGTCACCGAGGCGACTGCCGAGCTGGACCCGGAGTTCGCCCCGATTCCCTCCGACACGCGGGCGATCGTGCGCCAGAAGACGCTGCTCGGGCGAGACCTTCATCGAGCTCACCGGGGGCACCGAGGAGGCTCCGAAGCTGGCAGACGGCGGCCATCTCGACCGCTCGCAGACGCAGGAGGCGACCCAGATCGACGAGGTCTTCCGCGCCTTCGACCCGGCCACCCGCAAGGCGTTCCAAACCTGGATGCAGGACGGTGCGATCGGCGTCAACGACCGCGGGATCGACCTCAACGACGCCTTCGGCAACCTCGGCCCGTTCGTCAACGACGCCAGCGACATCCTCGCGATCCTGCGCAAGCAGCGGCGCTCGCTGCAGGGCCTGGTTCGTGACACCGGGACGGTCTTCGAGGCGATCAGCGCCCGCGACCAGGACCTGGCCGGGGCGATCGTCAACTCCAACACCACCTTCGGCGCCGTCGCCTCGCGCGACCGCGCCCTGGCAGAGGTGATCCAGATCTTCCCCACCTTCAACGAGCAGACACGTCTCACGCTCGACCGCCTGGCCGAGTTCGCCGGCGACACCCGGCCGCTGGTCCAGGACCTGAAGCCGGTCGCCGACGACCTCACCCCGACCTTCCAGAAGGTGCGCAGCTTCTCGCCCGACCTGCGCAGCCTCTTCGTCCGCCTCAAGCCGCTGCTGCGGGCTTCCGACACCGGGCTCCCGGCGCTGCGGCGGACGCTGCGCGAGCTGCGGCCCGTGATGGCGGCGCTCGATCCCTTCCTCGCCAACCTGAACCCGATCATCCGCTACACCAACGCCTACCGGCACAACGCCAGCGACTTCCTCAGCTCACCGCCGGCGGCGCTGTCGGGGACCGTGACGCCTCAGGCCGGCGAGCCGGCCCCCCGTCACACCCTGCGCCAGGTCTCCTACCTGAGCACCGAGAGCCTCTCGATACATCCGTCGCGACTCTCGACCAACCGCGGCAACGGCTATATCCAGCCGCTGGCGCTCACGGCTCCGACGTCGACCGCGGCCGGGATCTTCCCCAACTTCGACTGCGACGAGACCGACGAGGGGGAGATCTCAGAGCCGGAGGCGACGTCGGCAAAGGCGGCCTGCTTCGTGGCGCCGAACTTCCCGGCGGAATTCGGCGGCGAACGCGCACCTCAGCTGTTCGCGGACCCGTAGGCGGGCCCGTTCGCTTCACAACTAGGATCGGCGCGTGAGCGCCAAGGACGATGCCCAAAGCTGGGCGCAGACGGTTAGCTCCTATGGGGAGCGAAACGGGCTTCGCTACGAGCCGGTCGGCGGGCTGAACCCCAAGGACGCGCCGGTGGCGCTCTGCGTCGGCGGGACCAACCGCCTCACCGGGCAGCTCGACCACGACTTCTGGGGTTCTTCCTGCGACGCCGACGAGCATCAGGTCGGCGGCCTCTTCAGCAAGGCGGTGCTGCCCCGGGCGGTGCTCGCCAAGGCCCACATGCCCGATCTGGCGCAGGTGATGCCGGCCTTCAACGTCGAATCGATCGAGGCACGCCCGGCGGACTTCGTCGAGCGCCACACGGCGCGCAAGGTCGAGTTCGAGTCAATCGACTTCAACCGCCGCTTCCTCGCCACCGTTCCGCGCGAATATGACCCGGTGGCGCTGCGCGAGCTCTTCGGCCCCGGCTTTCTGGAGTGGGTGACGACGATCTCCAACGAGATCGACTTCGGAGTCAACGATCGCCAGCTCTGGTTTCTCTGGAGGTTGCGCGAGCGCAGCGAGGACGAGCTGGCCGAGTCGCTGCGCAATGCCGGGCAGCTGTTTCGCCGCGTGCGGGGCGAGATGGAGGAGCACGGAGTCCACACTTACCCGGCCGGGCCATGGCACGCGGGGATGGAGCCGTTCCCGGACGCTCAGGCCGGGTAGCCCGGCTCGCCGGGCAGCACGACGCGGCGATCGCCGCCCTCGCCGATCACCTTCGGGAGGATCGGCTCCACGGTGAGCCCTCGAGCGGCTTCGAGGGCCTCGTCGGAGCTCGAGTAGGGAAGCAGCGACTCGAGCTGGCGGATCGTCGGGAAGACCAGCTGAAGCTCGCCGGCGGCGTGGGCGTCGAGGGCGGCGCGCGGCTGCCACCAGGCCGCCTCGGTGGTCTCGGTGCCGTCCGGCTGCGGCGAGCTGTGCGCGGGCATCAGCGCGAGAAAGAACCAGGTGTCGAAGCGCACCGGGACGAGCTCGGGAGTGATCCAGTGCGAGAAGAGGACCAGCTCGGCGCCCTCGTCGAGCTCGATGCCCGCCTCCTCTGCCAGCTCGCGCACCGCACAGGCCCGAAACCCGGGCTCGCCGTCCCCGTCCTCGGGATCCACGGCGCCGCCCGGGAACACCCAAACGGAGGGCATGAAGCTGGCCGCCTCGGAGCGTTTCAGCAGCAGTACCTCCAGCCCCCTGTCCGCATGCCGGCCGCCGCGCCGCAGCGGGATCACCGAGGCGGCGGGACGCGGGGTGGGGACGGGCACGAGCCCAGCCTATCCCGCTGGTCTCGATACTCTGCCCGCGCGATGGAGGCGGCGACCAAACAGCTCTGGGTCTGCACGTCCTGCGGGTTCATCTACGACCCCGACGAGGGCGACCCCGACGGCGGCGTGCCCGCGGGCACCGCGTTCGACGACATCCCCAGCGACTGGTTCTGCCCCGTCTGCGGGGCTCGCAAGACCGACTTCGAGCCCTACACAGGTGATTAGCCGCGAAACGAAGTGGAGCGGCACAGGCATGTCAGGCGGCCGTAGGCCGCCGCAATTGATTCCCGTCTAACGAGCCGCCAGCGTCTGCTCGCGGGCCCGGCGCACGTAGATACGGCGGCCCGCCCAGGCCGCCCCGGCGAGCAGGCCCAGGGGCAGCATCACCGCGGCGGCCACGAGGGCGATGCCGGCGGCGACGGCAAGCACGCCGCCCGGCGTCGTTAAGGGCGTCGCCGACCGTCCACTCGTCGTCGCTGGGGCCGGGGAAGACGCTCGCCTCCCCGGAGACGATCTGCAGCGAGACGCGCGAGAAGTCGGCGCGGCGCTCGAGCCGCTGCACCTGGGAGCGGAAGGCGGCGATGCGCCCGCGCACGATCTCGAGCTGGCCCTTGACGCTATTTCGCTCCGCCACGGTGTCGGCCTCGGCAAGCTGGCGCAGAAGCCCTTCGGCCTCGGCGCGGGCGTCGCGCAGCCGCTCGCGGGCGGAGATGAACGGGGCGGTGATGTCGAGGGTGCTTTCGTTGCGCGAGCGCACCTCGGCCAGCTCCGAGAGGTCGGCGAGCGCGGGGCTGAGCCTGGCGCTGGGGATCAGCAGCTCGAAGTTTGCTCCGGCGGTCCCCTCGGCCCCGTCACGGGTCGAGGAGGAGAGCACGATCCCGCGGTAGCGGCCGACGACGTCGATCGTCTTCGCCGCCACGTCCTGAACCTGCTCGGGCTCGGTGCCGAGGGTGAGCTCGGCGGAGCGCTCGACCTGGCGGTTGCGGGCGCCAGGCGCGGTGCCGGGGCCCGGGACAGGAACGGACGGCGGGACGGTCATCTGCGACGGCGCCTGGAGAGCGGTGGGCCCGCCCTCGACTCCGTTGGCGGCTTTGGACTCGAGCGGGGCCAAGGCTTCGGTTTCGCCGCCGGCCGAGCCAGCTTGCCCGGCGCCCGCGGTCTCCGCGGCGCCGCCGGCATCGGATGTGGCACTGAGATTCGTCGGTGCCGTTGAGTCTTCATCGCTGCCAACCGAGACCACGACAGCTGTTGCGACGACGATCACCGTCGTTGCCCCCGCGAGGGCGGGTAGCAGCCGGCGGCGCACGCCGGAACCTTGCAGGCGCTCCGCGACGCGGCTCGGCAGGCTCGCGATCGATCCCGCCGCGCCCGGCCGCCGGCAAACCCCTCCGCGGCGCGGGCGTCGAGCTTGGCCGCGAACTCCTCCGAGGGCGCCTCGCGCATTGCCCGCAGCTCGTCGCTCAGCTCTTCGATTGTCAGCTCTTCGCGGTTCATGTGCAAGCCTCCCTCAGCTTCGTGATCACTCGGTGCAAGGTCGTTCCGGCGTTCGACTCGCTGATCCCCAGGACGGCCGCGATCTCGGCGTTCGAGAGCCCGGCGAAGAACTTCATCGCCACCAGCTCGCGCTCGCGCGGCGCCAGCTGCGCAAGACCCGCGACCACGGTCGCGCGGCGGACGCTGTGCTCGGCGACAGCTTCGGCTCCCGGCGCGTCGGCATCGGCCGGCTCGGTCGTGAGCTCGGCTCGCCGCTTGCGGCGGCGCAACTCGTCGATCGCGGCGTTGCGGGCGATCCCGAACAGCCAGGCTCGGGCGCTGCCGCGGCCGGAGTCGAAGCGCCGCCGCTTGCGAAACGCCTTCTCGAAGGCGGCCGCGGTGACCTCCTCGGCCGCCGAGCGGTCGCGCAGCATGCCCGCGACGTAGGCGTAGACGTCGTCGCGGCTGGAGCGGTAGAGCTCCTCGAAGGCGAGATCGGCCGATGCGGGCGCGTCCGACGCCGGGGCGGCAATCGTCTGGTTCACGCCCTTACTACGGTCGCCGGGGGCTTTCATCACAGCGAGTATTGACGCCCGCGCCCGACGCCGGAGGGTTGAAGGAGCGGCTGCCTAGGCCGCTTCGGCAAGCGGGGCGATCGCGTCCATCTCCTGCGTCACCGCTTCTTCCTCTTCGCCGCCGGCGGCGACCGCGGCGATCGAGGCGGCGGTGATTTCGACCAGCCTGCGCAGGTCGCCCTTGGAGATCGCCAGCGGCGGCATCAGCACGACCACGTTGCCGAGCGGGCGGATGATCGCCCCCCGTCGCCGTGCCTCGTGCGCGACCCGCGCTCCGATCGCGCAGGGCGGGATCTTGGTCGCCGAGGTCGATCCCGGCCATGAAGCCGCGCCCCCGCACCTCGCGCACCGCGTCGGACTCGCCGAGCTCCGCGAGCAGCTCACGCAGCAGCCGCATCTTCGGCTGCAGGCGCAGCAGCGTGCGCTCGCTCTCGAAGGCGCGCAGGTTGGCGAGCGCCGCAGCGCAGGCGAGCGGGTTGCCGGTGTAGGTGTGGCCGTGAAAGAAGGTCCGCAGCTCCTCCGGCGCGCCGAGGAAGCCCTCGTAGACCTCCTCGGTGGTCAGGGTCGCGGCGAGCGGCATGTAGCCGCCGGTGAGGCCCTTGGCGACGCAGAGGAAGTCGGGCGCGACCCGCTCCTGCTCGCAGGCGAACATCGTCCCGGTGCGGCCGAAGCCGGTCGCGACCTCGTCGCAGATCAGCAGCACGCCATGGCGGTCGCAGAGCTCGCGCACCGCGCGCAGGTAGCCCGGCGGGTGGACGAGCATGCCCGCCGCGCCCTGGACCAGCGGCTCGATGACGACCGCCGCGATCTCCTCCTCGTGGGCGGCGAGGATCCGTGCCATGTCGGCGGCGTCGCCGGGCTCGGCGGCGTGGGAGCCGAAGAGAAGCGGCCGGTAGGTGGCGTGAAAGAGATCGATGCCGCCGACCGAGACCGAGCCCAGGGTGTCGCCGTGGTAGGCGTCGCGCAGGCGCACGAAAGAGGTGCGCCGGACGTGCTGGCCGCCGCGCTGCTGCCAGTACTGGAAGGCCATCTTCAGCGCCACCTCGACCGCGGTCGAGCCGGAGTCGGAGTAGAAGACCCGGCGCAGCCCGTCGGGGGCGAGCTCGGCCAGGCGCTCGGCGAGCTCGGCGGCGCCCGGATGCGTGAGCCCCAGCATCGTCGTGTGGGCGACCTTGCCGAGCTGCTCGCGCATCGCGCGGTCGATCCCCTCGTGGCGGTGGCCGTGCACGTTGCACCACAGCGAGGAGACGCCGTCGATGTAGCGCCGCCCCTCCGAGTCGATCAGGTCGGTGCCCTCGGCACGCTCGATCACCAACGGCTCCTCCTCGCACCACTGGCGCTGCTGCGTGAACGGGTGCCAGAGGTGATCGTGGTCGAGCTGGGAGGTTGCCGACACTTTGGCGAAGATAGATCTCCGCTCGGCGGCAAACGGCGCCGCCTAGGCGCTGGGGGAGCTCCGACCGGGAAGCAGGTCCGCCAGCGACTCCCGCAGCGAGGGCCAGCTTTCGGGACGCTCGAGGTCAAGTTGCGGGAGGACCGCCACCGGCGCCCCCCCAACCTCGTCCAGAGTTTGGCGGTTGGAGCGCTCGATCTCGCCGGGGTCCGGGGGCCAGGGGGTGAGCACGACGCAGGCGACATCGAGTCCTGCCGCCCGAGCCGCTTCCAGCGTCAGCAGGGTGTGGTTGATCGTCCCCAGCCCGGGAGATGCGGCGACCACCAGCGGCATGCCCAGCTCGCGGGCGAAATCTCGCACCGAGTAGTCCGCGTCCAGCGGCACCAGCAGCCCGCCGACGCCCTCGCAGACCAGGAAGTCGCCGGCATCGGCGGCGCTCTGGGCGCCCTCGATCAGCCGTTGCGGCTCGATCCGCTCGCCCGCCATCTCCGCGGCGAGGTGCGGTGAGGCGGGAGGACCGAAGCGGTAGGGGGCGATCCCGTCGTCGGACTGGGCGCTGCCCGCGGCGCGGCGCAGAAGCTCGTGGTCGGGCTCGCCGGGGTCGTCAAGGCCGGTGACGGCCGGCTTGAAGGCGGCGGGCCGCAACCCTGCGGACGCGGCGCCGCGCGCGATCGCCGCGGCGACGACCGTCTTTCCCACCTCGGTGCCGGTGCCGGTGACGAAGACGCCCCGAAGCCCGTCGTTCAGGCTGCTTCTTCGAGCCACGGTGCCGCCTCGGGCCGCTCGCGCTCGACCCACTGCTCATCGTCCAGCTCCTGCACCGGCGCCGGCGCCGAGCCGGAGACGATGCCCAGCTCGCGGGCGGCATTGCCGAGCATTCGCGCCGAGGTCACGAGCTCGGCGCCGCGGTGAGTCGCCATCGTCGCCAGGCGCAGCCGCGAGGTGCCCTCGGGCACGGTCGGCGGGCGGATCGCCTGCGCGAAGACGCCCCGCTCCAGCGCCAGCTCCGAGAGCCGCAGCGCCCGCTCGGGGTCGCCGACCATCACCGGCAGGATCTGGGTCTCCGAGTCGCCCAGCTCCAGGCCCTCGGAGGCGAGTGCCTCGCGCAGCGTGCGCGCGTTTGCCTGCAGCCGCTCGACCCGGTGCGGGTTCGCCTCCAGGATCTCCAGGCCGGCCAGCGCCGCGGCGATGACGGGGGGGGCGGGGGCGGTGGAGAAGATGAAGGGGCGGGCGACGTTGATCAGGTAGTCGACCAGCTCGCGCGCTTCCGCTCACATAGGCGCCGTAGCTGCCCAGCGCCTTACCCAGCGTCCCGACCACGATGTCGACCTCTCCGGCCAGGCCCGCCGCCGCGACCGCGCCCCGGCCCCCCGGCCCGATGGCCCCGGTGCCGTGTGCCTCGTCGACCATCAGCCGGCAGTCGTGTTGCTGGGCGAGGCGCATCAGCCCCTCGATCGGCGCCACGTCGCCGTCCATCGAGAAGACCCCGTCGGTGACGATCAGCGAGCCGCGGCCGCGCGCCTCGCGCAGGCCCCACTCGAGGTGCTCGAGATCGCAATGTCGGTAGGCGAAGGTCTCCGCCCGCGCCAGGCGGCAGCCGTCGATGATGCTGGCGTGGTTGAGCTGGTCGGAGAAGACGACCTCGCCGTTTCGGGCCAGGGCCGCGATCGCGCCGGTATTGGCGAGATAGCCGGAGCCGAACAGCAGCGCCGACTGGTGCCCCTTGAAGTCGGCCAGCCGTTCCTCGAGCCGCCGGTGCAGCTTCATTGTCCCGGAGATCAGCCGCGAAGCGCCGGCGCCGACCCCCCAGCGCATCGCAGCCTCGGCCGCCGCCTCGCGGACCTTCGGGTGATCGGCGAGCCCGAGGTAGTTGTTGGAGCACAGCAGCAGGACCGGCTTGCCGTCGAGAAGGACTCGGGGGCCCTGGGGCCCGTTGATCTGGCGAAGCCGCCGGTGCAGCCCGCGCTCGCGAAGCTCCTCGAGGCGGTCGGCGAGATCGGTCACTAGTCGCCCCAACCGGCGGGCTCTGAGCCCGGCGGTGACCCCGCCGCCCCCGGACGCGAAGCCGAGGAGGCGGCGGGATATGGATCAGGCTTGCCCTTCGTCTTGATCACCCGCAGCTGCGTCGAGGGGTCCCAGAAGTTGGCATCGGCCTGGCTGTCGATCAGCTCGTCGATCGGCGTCGCCGGCGTCTCGCCATCGAGCCAGCCGGAGCGGTTGTCGGGGCGCGGGTTGGCCCCGTTGTCGGGCTGGCGGCCGACGTTCAGCCCCAGCTCCTCGAACATCCCGCGGTCGTCCTCCGGCTCGGCGCCCAGCGTGGTGAGGAAGTTGCCCATCATCACTCCATTCAGGCCCGCCTTCACCGCCAGCGGCTGCAGCTCGCCGAGGTTCTCGACCCGCCCACCGCAGAGCCGGAACAGCGCCCCGGGGATGATGAGCCGGAATATCGCCACCCACTTGACGACGTCCCAGGGGTCCATCGGATCGCGGTCGCCGAACTTGGTCCCTGAGCGCGGGTTGAGCAGGTTGATCGGCACCGAGGTGGGGTCGATCTCGGTCAGCTCGAAGGCCATCTCGACCCGCTGGTGCGGAGTCTCGCCGAGGTTGAGGATCCCGCCGACGCAGGTCTCCAGCCCCGCCTCCTTGACCGCCTGGATCGTGCGCAAACGGCCCTCGTAGCGGACCGTGGTCGAGACCTCGGGATAGTAGGAGCGAGACGACTCGACGTTGTGGTGGACGCGCTGGATCCCGGCCTCGCGCAGCTTCGTCGCCCTATCCGCCGACATGTGGCCGATCGAGGCGCAGCGCTTCAGGTTCGTCTTCTCGGCGACCAGCCGCGCGCCGGCCAGGACCTTCTCGAAGTCGCGCTTGGATAGCCCCTGGCCCTGGGTGACCATGCAGAAGCGGTGCGCGCCTGCGGCCTCGGCGGCGCGCGCGTGCTCGAGCATCTGCTCGGGCTCCATCATCGCGTGCATCGGGGTGTCGGCCTCGGCATAGCGGGACTGGGCGCAGAAGCCGCAGTCCTCGGCACAGCCGCCCGACTTCGCGTTGACCAGCGAGCACATGTCGGTCGAGTCGGCGAAGTTCTCGCGCCGCACCTCCCAGGCCCGCTCGACCAGCGCCATGATCTCGTCGCGCTCGGTGAGGTCGCCGAGCCGCAGAGCCTCTTCGAAGGTGATCAGAGAAGACATTCGACGGGGAGGAACGTCGCGGGGAAGGCTACGAGCGTGCCCGGACGCCGCTGCAAACTGACCGGCGCGTCAACGCAACCGGCCGAGTTAGGTTGTGTTGGAGGAATCAGGGTGGGGCAGATGGCATCAAGATCGCGGACCGGCTCGAAGGCCAAACTGGGTTTCGGGACGGCCAAGGCACTGCTTCTTTTGGCCCTCGGGCTGGTGTTGATGGCCATTGGAGCCAGTACCGCCTCCGCCCAATCGCAGGACGACGAGGTGCCACCAAACGTCCTCGTGATCGAGACCGACGATCAGACCCAGGAGTCGATCTCCGTGATGCCGAACACCCGCAGCCTGATCGGCGGCCAGGGCGTGACCTTTCCCAATAGCTTCGTCAACTGGGCCGTCTGCTGTCCCTCGCGGGCCACCACGCTGACCGGCCAGTACTCCCACAACCACGGCGTGCTCGGCAACACGGCGCCGTTGGGCGGCTTCGACAAGCTCGACTCGACCAACACGCTGCCGGTCTGGCTGCAGGGAGCCGGCTACTACACGGGCATGATCGGCAAGTACCTCAACGGCTATGAGGCCCATCGCGACGATCCGGGCGGCCCGTTGATCCCACCCGGGTGGAGCGAGTGGCGCGGCTCCACACGCACCTACGACTTCTACGGCTACCAGTTGAACGAGGGTGGGGCGCTGACGACCTATGGGTCGCTGAGCGACAACCCCGACAGCCCGCCCAACCCTGCCCTGTACTCGACCGACGTCTACACGGCGAAGGCGGTCGACTTCATCAACCGCCGCGCACCCTCCGATCAGCCCTTCTTCCTCTGGCTCAATTACCTGGCGCCGCATGGTGGCGGGCCCAACCCGGCCGCTCCAAACACGAGCCAATGCGCCGGCACCGCGAAGCCCGCTCCCCGCGATCTGAACGCCTTTGACTCCGTGCCCCTGCCGCAGGGCCCAGCCTTCAACGAGGCCGATGTATCCGACAAGCCGCCGAGCATTCAGGCGCGCAACCTCAATGACGCCGACACCCAAGGGGAGGGTGCCGGCGATATCAACGACATAACTCGCTTCTGGCGCTGCCGCCGCGCTTCACTGCTGGCCGAGGACCTCGGCGTACAGCAGCTCATCTCGACCCTGGCGGCGACCGGGGAGCTCGCCAACACCCTGGTGGTCTTCACCTCTGACAACGGCTTCATGCACGGAGAGCATCGGGTCAAGTCGGGCAAGCAGGTTCCCTACGAGGAGTCGATCCGGGTACCGCTGATGATTCGCGGACCGGGCTTCCGTGGCGGCAAGATCGTGCGCGACCTTGCGACCAACGCAGACATCGCGAAGACGATCGTCCGCGCGACCGGCGCCCGCCCGGCGCGCCGGCTCGACGGCTACGCCCTGCAGCCGTTCGCAGAGCAGCCCGGCCGCGAGCGGGGCCGCGAGCTCTCGATCGAGACCAACGGCTACAGCGGCGTGCGCACCGAGCGCTACACGTACGTCGAGTACACCTCGGGCGTCAACTCGGGCTTTCAGGAGCTCTACGACAACGACGCCGATCCCTTCCAGCTGCAAAACGTGGCCGCGAACCCCGCCTACGCCTCGGTGCGGGCCGCTCTCGATGCCCGCCTGGATCGCGTCCGCAGCTGTTCGGGGAGCAGCTGCCGGAGCACCCCGAAGCTGAGGGTGAAGCTGCTGAAGCGCAGCGGTCTCGGCGGCTGCCTGCGGGCTCCCGTGCGGGCGAAGCTGAAGGGCTTTGACGTCGGCCGGACGCGCTTCGCGGAGTTCTTCGTCAACGGCAAGCGCGTCGATCAGCGACCGCAAGCGCCCCTTCAAGCGCAAGCTTCCCTACGGCAGGCTGGCGCAAGAAGAAGAAATCGACGCTGCGCACCCGCGCGACCCTGCTCGACGGCCGCCGGCTGACGATCGACGAGAAGATCCGCGTCTGCCGCTGAGCCCAGCCTTCCCGAAGCGCCGCGCCGCGCCGCTGTGTCGCCCTTGTCGGAGTTATGGACAACGAGTACGCGGTATGAGTGGGGCCGATTACCGCAAACTCAAAGAACTCCCAGCTATTTCCGCATGAATCAGCCATAAATACGCCCCTGTGTACAACCGGAACGCTCAGAGCAATAACCCTTGGCTCCCGGACTCCATGAGCAGCCAGGGCAAAGACACTCGGCCGCCGGTTAGGGCGAAAAAGAAGCGAAGGCGCCGCGCCGCGGCAGGATTAACGATTGGAATCCTGGCGGCCGGAGCTGGACTCAGCATCGCGCTCGGCGCTGGGGACGATGGGGACGATGGGGCGCGCCGCGGCGCCGATGCCGGCGCGCTGGGGATCCGCGAGCTCGCCGGCCAGAGGGTGGTGGCGGGTTTCAGCGGCGAAAAGCCGCCCAGGCAGTTTCGCCGCATGATCCGCCGCGGCGAAGTCGCGGGGGTGATCCTGTTCTCCGACAATTTCAGCAACCGCGCCGAAGCTCGGCGGCTGGTTGGAACCCTGCAGTCGATTCGCCGCCCCCGCGGGCTTCGCGATCCGCTGCTGGTGATGGTGGATCAGGAGGGCGGGCTGGTAAAGCGTCTGCCAGGGGCGCCGTTCGCCTCCGCGGAAGAGATGGGTAGTAGGGGGCCCTCATTCAGCCGCCGGCAGGGCCGGCTTACGGCGCGGAATCTGGCGGCTGTGGGGATCAACGTCGACTTGGCGCCGGTGCTCGATGTCCACCGCGAGGGCGGAGCGATTGGCGAGGAAGGTCGGAGCTTCGGTGCCAGCCCGGATAAGGTGTCTGAAACCGCCATTCCGTTCGCACGTGCCCTACAAGCGGGCCAGGTAGCGGCAACGGCCAAGCACTTCCCAGGCCTCCGCGCTGCCGAGGTCAACACCGATGTCGGCGTACAGCGGATTGATCTGCCGAAGGCGACGCTGCGCGGAGTCGATGAGGTTCCCTTCGAAAGCTTCGTTGCCGGCGACGGCAAGATGGTGATGATGAGCAACGCGATATATACCGCCTTCTCGGAGCGGCCGGCGGTATTCACTTCTGCCATTGCAACCGGCGAGCTGCGCGATCGTCTCGGCTTCGAGGGCGTCTCGATCAGCGACGCGCTCGAGGCCGCCGCGGCGCAGGCATTCGGCGGTCCGGCCAAAGTGGGCGTTGCAGCGGCCGCCGCCGGCACCGACCTGCTGCTGTTCACCGAGTATCGGGCGGCGTCGCAAGCCGGGGGCGCGGTCCGCAAGGCCCTTCGCGCTCGCTCGCTGCCACGTGCCGAGTTCGAGCGATCCGCACAACGGGTGCTCGACCTGCGCGCCAGCCTCGACGACTAAGCCGGCTAGGTGCCGCCGACGGTGACGTCGTTGGCCAGCGACTCCCAGAGGTAGATCGAGGCGAGGCTGCGGTGGGGGCGCCAGCGCTCGCCCCGCTCGACAACCTCGTCGGGGGTCGGCATCTCCGTCAGGCCGTCGAGCAGCTGAATCGCCTTGCGGATCCCGAGGTCACCGCCCGAGATCACGTCGGGGCGCTCGAGGTGGAAGATCAGGAACATCTCGGCGCTCCAGCGCCCGAAGCCCCGCACGGCGACGATCTCCTCGATCACCTCCTCCTCGCTCAGCTCCTCGAGCCGGTCGAGCTCCAGCTCCCCGTCGCGGACGTGGGCGGCGAGGTCGCGGATGTACTCGACCTTGCGCCCCGAGAGCCCCGTCCCACGCAGGTCGGCGGTGGAGGCGGCGAGGATCTGCTCCGGGGTCGGGGTCGTGCCACCGAACAGCTCCAGCACCCGCTCATAGATCGTCCGCGCCGCCTTGGCCGAGAGCTGCTGGCCCACCACTGCCCGCAGCAGCGCGCCGTAGGCGTCTGGCTTGGCCTGGCCGCGCCGCCGCGTTGCGACGCTGCGTTTGCCGAGCTGCTCGATCAGCTCGCCGAGCGCCGGGTCGGCGGCGGCGAGCTCGGCCCGGGCTGCGGTCAGCGTCCGCGCCAACGCGGCTTTCGCTTCTCCGTGAAGGCGGTGATCGCTTCGCGGAAGTCCTCTGAGGCCAGCGAGGCCTCGCGCAGCTCGACCAGCTCGACCTCCTGCTGAGGACGCAGGGAGGGGTGCGCATTCAGGGTCTCGATCGCCCGCTTGTTGCCCTTCAGCGAGAGCGGGGCGTTGGAGGCGATCCTCTCCGCCAGCTCAACGGCCGCGCCCTCCAGGTTCTCGTCGGCGACCACCTCCTGCACGAGGCCGATCTCGTGCGCCCGCTCGGCGTCGATGTTGCCGGCGGTCAGGAAGAGCTCCTTGGTGCGGGCAAGCCCGATCGCGTCGAGGAACCGGCGCAGGCCGGTGTGGCCGTAGATCAGCCCCAGCTTCACCGGCGGCATCCCGAGCCGCGAGCCGGCGGCGCAGATCCGCAGGTCGCAGGTGATCGCAAGCTCCAGGCCGCCGCCGAGGCAGTCGCCGCTGATCGCCGCCACGGTCGGCCAGGGGTGCTCGGCGAGCGCCTCGATCGCGGCGTGGAAAGGATGGGCGACAAGCGAGCGAGCGTCGCTCTCCAGGCTCTCCTCGGAGATCGAGCCGATGTCATAGCCGGAGGAGAAGTGCTGCTCGGCGCCGCTGATGACGACGCAGCGAACCTCGATCTCTCGATCGAGCCGCGGCAGCACCTCGGCGATCGCGTCGAGGATGTCGTGGTCCAGCGCGTTTCGCTTCGCCGGGTTGTTGATCCGCAGCCGCGCGACCGCCTCGGCCGGCTCGTCGAGCAAGAGCTTCCCCGCGGCGAGCTCCTCGGTCATCGATCCAGGGGGCACTACTCCAAGACTACGAGGACGTCTCCCTCGCTGACCGACTGCCCTTCTTCGCAGCGGATCTCCTTCACCTTGCCATCGTCCTCGGCCTCGACCGGGATCTCCATCTTCATCGACTCCATGATCACGACGGTGTCGCCCTCGGAGACGTCGTCGCCGACCTTGACCTCGATCTTCCAGACGTTGCCGGTGATGTGAGCCTCAATATCCGCCACGGCGCGGCACAATACCCGCCGCGTGGGAGAGGAAACCGAGACGGGAGGGCGGGCGCGGGTCGCGATCGTCGCCGCCCGCAACGAAGCCGACTCTGTCGCTGCGACGCTCGGGGCCCTTGCCTCGGCTTTGCCGGGGGCCGAGCTGTGGCTCGCGGACGACGCCTCTGAGGACGGCACCGCCGAGGTCGCGATGGCTGCCGGGGCGACGGTGATCAGCCGCGGCCGCCCACACGGCAAGGGCGCCAACGTCACCGCGGCCGCGGAAGCGATGCTCGGCGCCGGCCCCGAGCCCGGCGTCGTGCTGCTCTGCGACGCCGATCTCGGCGACTCGGCGCGCGAGCTCGTTCGCCTGGTGGAGGCGGTGGAGGCGGGAGAGTGCGAGCTCGCCGTTGCCGCCTTCGCGCAGCGAGTCGGGGGCGGCTTCGGCGTCGCGCTGGGCTTCGCCCGCTGGGCGATCCGCCGCCTCTGCGCGGCGGAGCCGGTTGCGCCGATCTCGGGTCAGCGGGCGATGCCGGCCGACGTACTGCGGGACGTAATGCCGTTCGCCCAAGGCTTCGGGATGGAGATCGGGATCACCGTCGACGCGGTGCGGGACGGCCACCGGATGCGCGAGTACGAGCTCGACCTGCGCCACCGGGCCAGCGGCCGCACGCTCGGCGGCTTCGCCCACCGGGCCGCGCAGCTGCGCGACTTCGGGCGCGTCTACCTGAGCCGGCGCCGCACCGGGGATAGGCTCGCGCGGTGATCCTCGCCATCGACCAGGGGACGACGGGGACGACCTGCCTCGTCTTCGACGATGAGGGGCAGGTGCGCGGCCGCGCCTACAGCGAGTTCGAGCAGCACTTCCCGCGCCCCGGATGGGTCGAGCACGATGCGACCGAGATCTGGGACGTGACCCGCGCCGTCGCCGCCGAGGCAATCTCTGGCGCCGGGACCGACGGAGCCGAGCTGACCGGGATCGGGATCACCAACCAGCGCGAGACGGTGGTCGCCTGGGACCCGGCAAGCGGCGAGCCGCTTCACCACGCCTTGGTCTGGCAGGACCGGCGCACCGCGGCTCGCTGTGAGGAGCTGCGCGAGGCTGGCCACGGGGAGCTGGTGCGCGAGCGCACCGGCCTGGTCATCGACCCCTACTTCTCCGGCACCAAGATCGAGTGGATGCTCGCCAACGTCGATGGAGCGGAGCGGGCCGTCTTCGGGACCATCGATGCCTGGCTGGCCTTCAAGCTCACCGGGCGCCACGTCTGCGACTTCACCAACGCCTCGCGGACGATGCTCTTCGACATCCACCGCCTCGCCTGGGACGAGGACCTCTGCGGGCTGCTCGGCGTCGACCCCGCGAAGCTGCCCGAGCCGGCCGGATCGGCGGAGGTCTACGGCACGACGAACGAGTTCGGCGGCGAGGTTCCGGTGGCGGGCATCGCCGGCGACCAGCAGGCGGCGCTCTTCGGCCAGGCATGCCACGGCCCCGGGATGGCGAAGAACACCTACGGCACCGGGAGCTTCGTGCTCCTGCACACCGGCGGCGAGGCGGCGGACCCCGGCGAGGGGCTGCTGGCGACGGTCGCCGCGGCAGCCGAGGGCCGGGCCTACGCGCTGGAGGCGGCGATCTTCGTCACCGGCGCCGCGGTGCAGTGGCTGCGCGACGGGCTGGGGATCATCGAGGGGGCGGCCGAGAGCGAGCAGCTCGCCGCCTCGCTGGATGGGAACGACGGCGTCTACTTCGTTCCGGCGCTGACCGGCCTCGGCTCGCCGCACTGGGACCCTTACGCGCGCGGCACGATCGTCGGGCTGACGCGCGGCAGCGGTCGCGCCCACCTGGCGCGGGCGGCGCTGGAGGCGATCGCCTACCAGACGGTCGACGCGGTGCGCGCCCAGGAGGCCGCCTCCGGCAAGCGTTTGGAGGAGCTGCGCGCAGACGGCGGCGCGGTCGCCAACTCCTGGCTGATGCAGTTCCAGGCCGACGTGCTCGGGGCGCCGGTCGTCGTTCCCGAGATCGCCGAGACGACGGCGCTGGGCGCCGCCTATCTGGCCGGGATCGCCACCGGGCTCTGGGCGCAGGAGCAGGTGCGAGAGATGTGGCGCGAGGCGCAGCGCTACGAGCCGAGGATGGAGGAGTCCCGGCGGGCGGAGCTGCTCGGCGAGTGGGAGCGGGCGCTTGAGCGCTCCAAGGGCTGGGCCGCGGATGAGTGAGCGAGGCGGGCGCCGCGTAACCGGCGCCCCGGGGGAGGGTAGGAGCAAGCGGCGGCGCCGCAAACCGCAGGCTCCGCCGTCCCACATGGCCGACCTCAAGCCCCAGGTCTACAAGGATCCCCGCCCCGCCGAGTACTTCGACCGCTTCCACGAGCGCGCACGGCGTCGCGGACCGGACTGGATCTACGACTTCGCCCGCGTCGTCCTCACTCCGCTCTGCCTGCTGATCTACCGGGCCAGGGCGATCGGCACAGAGAACGTGCCGCTCACCGGCCCGGTGATCCTGGCCCCCAACCACTTCAGCCAGTGGGACCACTTCTTCGCCGCGCTCTACCTGCGTCGAAAGGTCCGCTTCATGGCCAAGTCGCAGCTCTTCACTAACCCCGTGATCACCATGATCATCTCTCACGGCGGAGCCTTCCCGATCCGCCGCGGCCATCGCGACAAGGAGGCGATCAAGACCGCTCACGCGATCCTCGAGGCCGACGAGTGCATGCTGATCTACGCCGAGGGGGGCCGCTCGCGAAGCGGCGCGCTGGGCAAGCCGCGCCCCGGGATTGGGCGAATCGCGCTCGAGGCCGGCGTCCCGATCGTCCCGATGGCGATCCACGGCTCGGCCGGAGTGCGGAGCTGGAGGCGGCTGCGATTCCCCAAGGTGACGGTGCAGTACGGCGAGCCGCTCAACTTCCCCGCCGAGTCAGACCCCTCCCGCGAGCGCTCGCAGGAGGTCGCCGAAGAGGTCTTTGACCGGGTGCGCTCGATGTACGTCGCCCTGGACGAGAAGGGCCGCAAGGGCGTGATCCGCTCCCTGCGCCGGGGTCTTCCCTCGCCCGAGCCCGGCAAGGCGTCGCGGGCCGGGCGCTAGCTGTACTTCTCGTCCAGCCCCGCGTAGAACTCGGGGTCGTGCCCCGGCGTGACCACCGAGTCGGGGTACTGACCGCGATAGAGCTTCAGCTCCTGCAGCGAGCGGCGCCAGTTGTGCAGGTCGGCGGGGCGCGGGGGAGGCGGGGCGTTGCCGTCGAGCTGAGCCTGGGTGTAGACGGCGTCGCCGCCGATCACGAAGTCGCGCTCGCTCAGCCGGCAGACGACGCACATGTGCCCGGCGCTGTGACCGGGGGTGTAGGCGAGCCGCATAGATCCGTCGCCGAAGAGGTCGAAGGTTCGCGCGAAGCTTGCGTATGAGGAGATGTTGCTGCGTCCGAAGTCGACCGTGCGGTAGTCGAAGACGAAGTCGTAGTGGGCGGGCCGGTAGCCCAGCATCGCCGGCTGGCGGGTGGTCGTCGCCTCCACCCACTCCGCTTCGCTGAGGACGATCGTCGAGTCGGGAAACTCGGAGATCGCCGAGGCGTGGTCGTAGTGCAGGTGGGTCATCACCACTGTCCCCACCTGCGAGGGCTCGATCCCGCGCTTGCGCAGCTGTGCCGGCACGTCCTCGCCCTTCTCCAGCTCCGGGGTCGCGACGCGCACGGCGAGGCGGCCGAAGTTCTCACTCGGGTCGCTGGCGATCGAGGGGTGAAGGCCGGTGTCGACGAGCACGTTCCCGGCGCTGGGGTGGCGGATCAGGAACGCCGGGCAGGGGACGCTCACGCGGCCGTCGGAGGAGAGCAGCTTTCGCGCCAGGCGCAGGGTGAGGAACCGCCCTCCCGGCGACTCCATCATCTCCATGGGCCAGACCACCCGGCCGGCGATCAGCGGCTCAACCGTGACAGTCGCCCCTTGCCGGCCGCCCGCGAGCGGCTCGTGAAGCGGCTTCGGCTCCGCGTGGATCTTCATCGCGAGGCCAGCCTACCGCCGGCGCGCCTGCGGATAAGCTGGCCCGCCGATGGCTGAGAGCGATCCTTCGCGTGTCTTTGTGCCGGGCCTGCTCGACGGTCGCGTCTGCCTGGTGTCGGGCGCCGGCAGCGGCCTGGGGCGCGCGACGGCCCTGGAGCTGGCGAGGCTTGGCGCGACGGTGGTCGGCTGCGGGCGCCGGGGGGAGCCCCTCGAGGAGACCGGGGAGCAGGCCGCCGGCCTCGCCGGGTCATTCGAGCACGAGGCGGCCGACATCCGCGAGGAGGAAGCGGTGGAGAGGCTCGTCGACGGCGTGCTCGAGCGCCACGGCCGCTTCGACCTGCTGGTCAACAACGCCGGCGGCCAGTTCATGAGCCCGGCGGAGGCGATCACTCCGAAGGGCTTTCGGACCGTGATCGATCTCAACGTGCAGGGCACCTGGCTGATGACCCACGCCGCGGCGACCAAGGCCTTCATCCCCCAGCGCGAGGGCAAGGTGGTGAGCATCACCCTCTCGCCGCACCAGGGAATGCCGGGGATGGTCCACTCCGGCGCCGCCCGCGCCGCGGTGGAGAACATGATGCGCACGCTTTCGATCGAGTGGTCGCGCTTCAACGTGAAGCTCTGCGCCGTCGCCTCGGGCCAGTTCGACACCGAGACCCTGCGCACCAAGTACCCGCAGCAGGTGGTCGAGAACGTCCACCGCACGGTGCCGCTGGGCCGCCTCGGCACCCCGGAGGAGATGGCCTGGCTGATCGCCTTCCTCGCCTCACCGGCGGGCGACTTCTTCTCCGGCGCCGTGATCACGATCGACGGCGCCCGCGACAACTGGTTCGGCGCCTGGCCGCCGGGAGGCGCCAGCGACGAGGCGGGCGAACCGCTGGCGGAAGAGCGCAGGCCGAAGGACTAGCGGCGGGAGCGGCGCACTCTCTCGCAGCCGCGCACGCGGTCGCGGGGGTCGACCCGCGCAAAGTCACGCCCGCGCCCGCAGTTGATCCGGTCGCGGGCGTCGCCGCGCGAGAAGATCCGGTCGCGCCCCTTGCCCCCGAAGATCCGGTCGCGCCCCTTGCCGCCGCGCAGCACATCGCGATCCGGTCCACCTTTGAGGCGGTCGCGTCCGCGTCCGCCTCCCACGCAGTCACGGCCGCGGTATGCCCGCAGAACGTCCTTGCCGCCCCTGCCGCGCATGCGGTCCCCCTGCCTGGTGCCCCGCAGGCGGTCCCGCTTGCGGCTGCCCAGCCTCAGGTTGGCGCAGCGCCCGCGCTGGCCGCTGCGAAGGGGAGTGCGCAGCAGCAACTCGACGTTGCGATCGCGGAACTCGCCCTCCGCTCCCTTGCCCGGCCCCTGCTGGGGATCGTTGTAGGTGATCGCTCGCCCGATTGCTCCCAGGACCCCGAGGTCGGCCCCGCCCACGTTGGTACCCGAGGGCGGGGTGCCAACCGGCGCGTCGAAGTCGAGCAGGGTCGCGAAGATCGACAGCGTGCCGTCACGGTTGTCCATGACCTCGAGCAGGCGATGCTGGGGAGGGAAGTCGGCGATCGCGGGGGTCTTGATTTCCCAGAATCCCGTCTGGCGCTGGCGGTTCTCGAATGCCTGGATCCGGTTCTCGTGTGAGTGACCGGCGACGTAGGCGACCAGATGGGGGTGGGAGAGGAACAGGTTCCGCACATCCGGCCCGGTGTGAACGGGTGTGGAGCTGCGCGGATCGAGGTCGCAGCTGGGGTTGAGGTCATGGCCGAACCGCTGCGAGCCGGTGCAGCGAGCGGTCTCGTCGGGCACCTCGACGGTGAGGCTGGAGATCGCGTGGTGCCCGAAGGCGACGACCAACTCGTCGCGGCGCTCGGCCTGGTTGAGCTCCCGTTGCAGCCACTGGAACTGCGGGTTGTCGAGATTTCCCTCCGAGCCCGAGGCGAACGAGCCCTGGCTGGTGGGGGCGACCAATGTGCCCGCCTCGGCGAGCGTGTCGAGGATGATGAAGCGGACGCCGCGGCGGGGCCGGAAGGAGTAATAGGCAGCGTGGCCGCGAGAGCCCTGTAGCTCTGGGCCCTCGACGTAGGCAAAGCCGTGGTCATCGGGCTGGCTTCCGGCGGCGAAGATGTTCTTGAACTGCGGATGGTCGACGAACTGGCGGTTGATGTCGGGCGGCACCGCCATCACCTTCGTCGGATCGCTGCCGAACACCGACTGTAGGAAGTCCGGCGTGAAAAGACCCGATGCAGAGTCCTGGTTGGACAACGGGTAAACGGGCTTCAGGCAGTCGATGGCGGTGTCCTCGAATGTCGCGCCGGGCGTCACCAGTCCCGGTGCTGCCTGCGTCGTCCCCTGGTAGAGGCCGTCGTGGTTGCCGAACGCAACGTAGGAGGGGACCCGCAGTCCCACAGCCTGGAACGGCTGCTGTGCACGATCGAGAAGGCCGGGGTAGGTTGGGCCAGCCGCGATCGGCGTAAAGGCCCAGCGGGACCTCTGGGTCATAGAAGATCGGGTTGTCGGGGCTGTAGTCGTCGTAGTCCTGCACCCCGGTGTAGTTGCCGGGGGAAGAGCCATCGCTGACCAGGGCGGGTGGAAATCCCGTGCACTTGGTTCCGGTGAAGTTCGTCGTGCCGCTGTTGGGGTCAAGCGTCCCGCCCTCGAGCAGCCGCAGCACCCATTCGGTCTCGTTGCGCTGCATGTTGTCGGCCAGGTCGCCGGTCATCACAGCGTTCATCAACCTCGCTCGCTCGCCTCCGCGCTGCGCGACCGGGCTGCGCAGGAAGCGGTTCATCTGCCGGATCGTCAGCTCCACCTCGTGCACCACCAGGGTCTCCTGCGGTCGGTGTCCGGACGTCGAGACTCGCCGGAAGGGATCGGCGTCGAAGCGCTCCTCGCGGGCCGGTGACTCCTCGTCGGCAAGCTGGAAGTCCGTGATCTGGCCAAAGTAGGCGAGCGAGTTCCGACGGTTGCCGCGACCGTCGAAAGCGGGGGCGAGCTGGGTTCTCACCGTGTAAGGCTCGCCGCCACCGACTCCGAGGGTCGAGAAGCCCTGCGCGGGATCACCTCCGACGATCGTCTGATCGCGCGTGGTGTGTCCGGCGACCTCGTTCCCCGCGTGCGACGCGTGCACGGTCGCCGCCCCGGCGCCCGTCGCGATCAGCGCAGCCGCGCCGAGGCACAGCCTTCGCCGTGCCCGTCCTCCGTTGCTGGTGCTGCCAGACGCCAAGAAGCCTCCCGGTGCTTCCCCCCGCTCCACGTATACCAGCACTAACCCGAGCTTGGGCCGGTTGTCGCGCAGATGACGGGCGTCGTCCGTTAGAGGCGGGCCGCCGGGAGCCGCGCGTCGATCAGCTCCTGAAGCTGCTCTCCCTTGAACGGCTTTTCCAGGTATTCGTCGGCACCCGCCTCCAGGCCCTCGGCAATGTTCGCCGCCTGGACCCTGGCGCTCAGCGCGATCAGAAGCATTTCCTTGCTGTGCTCGTCGGCTCGGATCGCCCTGATCACATCCAGGCCGTCCATCTCCGGCATCCGCACGTCCAGGATGGCCACCTCCGGACGGTGCTCGCGCACCGCATCGAGGGCCTTGCGCCCGTCGGCGGCGCAGACGACGGTGTAGCCGGCCCTCCGCAGCCACAGCTCGACCAGAGAGAGGATGTCCGCGTCGTCGTCGGCGACCAGCACCGTCGGGCCCGGCGCACCGTCCTTGTCGATTGCGGCTGTCATACCAGCGCCTCGCGTTGCTCCTGGGCGGAAGCCTGAAGCTGGCGACGATCGTAGGCCGGAATGCGGACGCTGAAGGTCGTCCCCTGGCCCTCCTCGCTTCGCACCGAGATCTGCCCGCCATGGGCGTCGACTATCGCTTTGCAGATCG
The DNA here is from genome assembly GCA_963724905.1 of uncultured Solirubrobacterales bacterium. Classification (GTDB taxonomy): domain Bacteria; phylum Actinomycetota; class Thermoleophilia; order Solirubrobacterales; family 70-9; genus Mayfieldus. The sequence continues at coordinate 136,203 of CAVRWD010000003.1, read as the reverse complement.
CCAGCCCCAGCCCCACGCCCCCGATCGCCTGCTCGACCGCATCCGAGGCGCGGAAGAAGCGATCGAACAGATGCTCCTGCTCCTCCGGGCTGAGGTAGCTGCCCGTGTTCTCGACCTCGATGAGCGCGTCGCCGTCATGCTCGAGGCTGCGCACCTCGATTCTCTCTCCCTCGGGCGTGAACTTGAGAGCGTTGGAGACCAGGTTGTCGACCAACTGAGCGAGCCGGACGCGGTCCGCCTCCACCTCTGGCATTTGCTCGCCGCGCAGCTCGAGGGTGATCCCCCTCGACTCCGCGACCGGCGCCGCCGCCTCCACCGAGTGGCCCGCCAGGGTCGAGATGTCGCAGGGGGCGGTGTTCACCGTGAAGGTCCCGGCCTGCACCTGGGCAACGAGCAAGATGTCCCCGACGAGCCGCAGGAGCCGGTCGGTGTTTCGCTGCATGACGTCGAAATGGTTGCGATCTTCCTCGTCAAGCTTGTCCTCGAGGTCCTCCCTGAGCAGCTCCAGGTAGCCCATGATCGAGGTGAGCGGTGTGCGCAGCTCGTGCGAGACGAGGGCGAAGAACTCGTCCTTGAGCCGCTCGGCCTCTCGCTGAGCCGCCTGGCGTTCGGTGACGTCGCGGATGAAGGAGTTGAAGGCCCAGCCGTCATTGACTCGCAGCGGCGAGATCGTCAGCTCGACCGGGAACTGGTGGCCGTCCTGATGCAGAGCCATCTGCTCGATCGTCCGGTTCAGGATCGGGCCCGCGCCGCTGCGCCGGAAGTGCTCGAGCCCGCGGCTGTGGGCCTGGCGAGCCTCGGGCGGAATGATCGTGTCGGCGAGCGGGCGCCCGATCGCCTCCTCCCGGCTCCAGCCGAAGATCTGCTCCGCGGCGGCGTTCCACCCTGTAATCAAGCCTTCCGCGTCCATCGAGACGAAGGCCTCGCCGGCCGTTTCCAGGATCAGCCGGATGCGCTCCTCGCTCTCGACCAGCGCCTGCCCGCGCCGCTCCATCTCTTCGGCGTCGTCGCGGATCCTGCGCACAAGCGCCTGAGCGGTGAACCCGACGACCAGCGAGATCGCCATCCAGAGCAGGGCGGCCCGCAGGTCCGACTGCGAGTACGCGCGGTCCTGCAGGAAAAGCAGTGGCGCCACGAACATGCTGAACGCCGCGACCATCGCGATCGCGAGCTCTGAGCGGGTGCCGTAGAGAGCGAGCCAGAAGATCGGCAGCAGGGCGAGGGGCACGTATCCCGAGGCCCCGCCGCTGGAGGTCTGGATCAGCAGCGCGACGACGAGGAAATACATGATCGGCGGCACCGACTGGGCGTAGGGCGGCAAGCGCCGCCAGGGCACGATCAGCGCTGCGACGATGATCAGGACCGTGAGCACGCCCGCTGCGATCAGCGCCGGCGAGTGCATTGGCTGCGAGGAAAGGGGCGCCGCGGCGAACGCGAGCACGGCGATCGCCAAGAACGGCGCCGAACGCCGCAGCAGCCCCTCGCGGCGGAGGGGGTTCTGATCTTCGCTCACGCCTAGCTAATCGGCGTGATCGCGCTTTATCTCAAGCGGCGCCAGGGTCGTATCGGTAGCCGAAGCCACGCACGGTCTCCAGCGGCTCGGCCCCGGACGCGTCGCGCAGCTTGCGGCGCAGGTAGCCGACGTAGAGCTTCACCTGCTCGCGAGAGGCGTTGGAGGAGCCGCTCCAGGCCAGCTCCAGCAGCTGCTCCTGGCTGAGGACCTGCCTGGGATTGCGCATGAACGCCGCCAGCAGCCTGAACTCGAGCGGGGTCAGCGAGAGCTCCTGCCCGCCAACCGTCGCCCGCGCCTGGGAGAAGTCGACTTCGCAGAGCGGATCTGAAAGCACTTCTGGCTCGGCGCCCCTCTCCTCGCCGGCCCCGCGGCGCAGCAGCCCCTCGACCCGGGCGACAAGCTCCTGACGGCCGAAGGGCTTGGTCACGTAGTCGTCGGCGCCCCCCTTGAGCCCGCGGACCTTGTCCATCTCCACCCCGCGGGCGGTGAGCAGGAGCACCGGCACGCCTGAGAGCTCGCGAATCCGCTCCAGGACCGCAAAGCCGTCAAGGCCCGGCATCTCGACGTCGAGCACGACCAGGTCGGGGCGGCTGTCGAAGAACTTGCGCAGCCCCTCGTTGCCGTCGCGGGCCTCGATCGTGCCCAGGCCCGCACGCTCGAGCAGCTTGGAGACCATCGCCCGCAGGTCGTCGTCGTCGTCGACGACTAGCACCTGTGCCGGGATGGCTGGCGGGCTCATTCTCTTACCTGATTCAAACCTGGGGCAGCCCAGTTCTTTCCTTCACCCGACGAAATTCCTCCCACGGGCAGAAAACCAGCTCGTGCACAAACACCCACAAACCCACGGCGGGCACCATAGCCCGGCCAAGGAGGAGTCAAGTGAACGCAACAGTCAATGACGCCGGGAGGGCCCGCAAGTTCCTGCTTACGGCGCTCGTCGTGGGCGGACTCAGCGCGCTGGTCGGGCTGGGGACGTACTCGGCATTTACGGCAACCACCACCAACTCGGGCAACAACATCAGCTCCGGCACGGTCAAGATCGACCAGCACACCGGGGCAGTGACGCTTTACAACGTCACGAACCAGAAGCCCGGCGATTCGATCGCCAGGTGTCTGCGGATCAACTACAGCGGTTCGCTCACCGCCACCGCGGTGAAGCTGTATGCGTCCTCGGGCATCACCAACGGATCCCAGTACAACCTGCAGATCGAGCGTGGCTCGGGACTGTCGACCCTCGACGGGACGATGTCCTGTGCGGGCTTCAGCTCCAGCTCGACCGCCTACAACGGCAACCTGGGCTCGCTCGGGACCAGCTACGCCGCCGGCGTCGACGGCAAGGCGTCTGCTGCGACCTGGGCCACCAACGACACGGTGGATTACAGGTTCACGATCACCCAGAACGACGACACGACGCCGAACGCTCACACGACTGTGACGTCGAGCGGATCGCACACCTTCACCTGGGAGGCACGCAGCTAGCCCACCCGCACAGGAGTTCGATCAAGGGGCCGCCTTCGGGCGGCCCCTTTCTTTGTGCGGATCTGCTCAATTGCCTCTGGACAGGCGTACTACCGCAAAGGCCTGAACTTCGTCCGGGGCCCTCAATGCGCATGCGCAGGCTGCCGAAGAGAGCCTCAAGCGGCGCACACAGCGACGCCTGATCACGCAAAGAAATGGCACGAAACCGAAACAAGCGCAAGGCAGCCCCGGCAGCGATCGTCGGCGTCGGCATCAAGTCCGACACCCTGTCGCCGGGCGGCGCCGGATCGGCCGCCGGCCGCGGTGTCGCCGCCGGTGCCGCCAAGGCCGGCGTCGGCACGCTTCGCAAGTCGCTGCTCACGCTTCTCGCCGTTGGCGGCCTGGGAGCGGCGGCGGGGCTGGGAACCTTCTCCGCCTTCTCCGCGACGACTACCAACTCGGGCAACAACATCAGCTCCGGCACGGTCAAGATCGACCAGCACACCGGCGCGACGACGCTGTACTCGGCGACCAACCGCGGCCCCGGCCAGACGACGCAGGGCTGCGTCCGCGTCACCTACAGCGGCTCGCTCACAGCCAACACGGTGAAGCTGTACGTCTCCTCCGGGATCACCAACGGCGCCAACTACAACTTGCAAGTCGAGCGCGGCTCCGGCCTGACCACTCTTGACAACACGATGTCCTGTGCGGGATTCACGGCAAGCTCGACCGCCTTCAACAGCACGCTGGACACGGTCCCGACCACCTATGCCGCCGGACTCGACGGCAAGGCCTCGGCGGCGACCTGGGCGACCAACGACAGCATCGACTACCGCTTCACGATCAGCGTCGTCGACGACCCGACGCCGAACGCCCACACGACCCCCAACGGGTCGGGCAACCACACCTTCACCTGGGAGGCTCGCAGCTAGCCCCTAGCGGGCCCGCCGCGGCGCCCCGACGGGCGCCGCGAGCAGTTGTCTGAGCCAGTTCGCCAGGCGTGCCCCAGGCACGCGCTCATACCTTTTCCATACCGCCGCCAGCCGGATTACCTCCGGTCGTGGACGACATTTCCCAGGGGCTCCAACAACGGGGCTCCAGTGCACTGGAAGGGAAATGAAACTCGGAGCAACAAAGTTCGTGCGTGCGGGGGCATTCCTCGCGGGGCTGGCAGTGGCCGCAATGGCGGTCGCCGGCTGGCGAGTGCCGGCCCACAGCAACCCTGGGGCGAAGCTCCAGCTGGTTGCCGTCGGCACCAGCGAGCTGCAGTCGACTCCGCCGCATCCCTTCACGATCAGCAACGCCCTCAAGCCGGGAGCCAGCCGGGGCGGTGTCGGGCGGATCGCCCTGCGCAACACGATGGAGCAGCCGCTCGCGGTTCGCATCCACACCCTCCCCTCGATCACCGACCTCGACAAGATGCTGCGGGTCGAGGCCACCGCCAAGGGCAAGCAGATCTTCCGCGGCCGCCTCGAGGACCTGCATTCGTGGTCGAAGCGGCAGTTCGTCGTCCCCAGCCACCAGGAGACGCAGTTGCAGGCTCGCCTCTGGTTGCCGGAGTCGGTCAAGCGCGGCTACCAGAACCGCGAGGCCACGGTGACGATCGAGTTCAAGCTCGCCCCGGCGCGGAGGGCCGGCTGAGATGTCGCGCCCCCGCAAGCTCGCGCTCTCGGTCCTGGTTCTCGTCGTGGCGGTCGCCGCGATCGGCCTCGGCACCTTCTCGGCCTTCAGCGCCACCACGACCAACAGCGGCAACGCAATCGCGTCCGGGACCGTGGTGATCGGCGACAACGACATAAACCAGGCGATGTACAACGTCACCAACCAGAAGCCCGGCGACACCTTCCAGCAGTGCATCAAGGTCGACTACACGGGCTCGCTGAGCTCGACCGTGAAGCTGTACACGGCGAGCTCGATCGGCTCGCTCGGCCAGTACATCGACCTGCAGATCCGCACCGGCTCGGGCAACCCGGCCTTCCCGGGCTGCAGCGGCTTCACGCCTGACGGAAGCGACCTCTTCAACGGCACGCTCGCGAGCTTCGCCAGCAGCCACAGCAGCTGGTCCAACGGCCTGCTCGACGCCGGCCCCGGCGCCGGCTCGAGCTGGGTGAACGGGAACTCGGTCGTCTACCGGCTCACGCTGACCCTGCAGAGCAGCGCTCCCGACGCGGCGCAGAACCTCTCGACCGGCACGCACTCGATCACCTGGGAAGCGCGCAATACATGATCCGCGCCTCGCTGAACATCCTGCGCTGGCCCATCTCGATCGCCTCCTGGCTCGCCTGGGGGTTCGTCGTCGGGTTGGTCGCCGCGGTCACCGTGCCGCTCGCTTTCGACATGCGCCCGCTGACGGTTCTCACCGGGAGCATGCGGCCGGCGATCGATCCGGGCGACATGGTCGTCGACGAAGAGATCCGCGGCGACCAGATCAGGGTCGGCGACATCATCACCTTCCAGGAGCCGCGGGGCGAGCGGACGATCACCCACCGGGTGCGCAACGTCACCATCAACGAGGGCCAGGCCCGCGTTACCACCCAGGGCGACGCCAACGACAAGCCCGAGAAGTGGGAGATCCCAGTCGGGGGAAGCGTCGGCCGAGTCGCCTACACGGTCCCCAAGATCGGCTACCCGGTCACCTGGAGCCGGTCTCGCGACGGGCGGCTGGCGCTGATCTCGATTCCGGCCCTCATCTTGGCGCTCTGGGCGATGGTGAAGATCTGGCGACCCAGTGAGCAACACGAGCCCGAAGAAGGGGATCTGGCTCATGGTTAACCGCCTCCACCGGATCTTTCTGTCTCTGTTGTTCGGCCGCGCCGGCCTGGTGATCCTCGAGTGGGTAGACCGCAGGAGCTCGAGCGCCGGCGGCACAGCCGCCCCCGCGGCCGCGGCGAGGGCCGACGGCCGCCCCAGGGGCCCTGCCTTCAAGCTTCCGGTTCGCCGTGTGATCTGGGTCGTGACGATCCTGCTCTTCGCGGGAGCGACGACGATGGCGCTCTTCACCGACACGAGCGCCAACGACGGCAACACGTACGGGTCCTCCTCCGACTGGAAGGCACCGACGGTGTCCGCCTCGGTGATCCAGCGCAATGGCGGCAACAACGGCAGCACCGGATACGTCAAGCAGGGCCAGAGCTACTTCGTGTACGCGAACGTGACCGATGCCGGCAATCCGGCCAGCGGGGTGGGGACGGTGACCGCGAACGTCTGCAACGTCACCACTGCCTCCTGCGGCACGGTCGCGATGACCGCCGGCAGCTACACCGTGAATTCGGTCTCCTACAACTACCGCTCGGCGTCGCTGACCTCCGACAACCCGCTCTCGGCGGGGTCGAAGGGCTACTCGATCACCGCCGCCGACAACAACTCCAACTCGGCGACCAACAACAGCTTCAGCGTCACGGTCGACAACACCGCTCCCAGCATCAGCCCGCGGGTCTGCGGCGGCAGCGGCTGCACCACCACAAGCTACGCCGGCGCCGGCAAGACCTACTACGTCTATGCGCAGGTGACCGACTCCGGCACCGGCGTCGATACCGTGACGGCCGACCCGCGAAACCTCACCGCTGCGGCCTCGGCGACGACGGCGATGTCGACCAGCGGCGGGCCCTGGACGATCGGTGGCACCTCCTACAACTACCGCAGCATCCAGCTGACGGCCGATGCCGGGCTCGCGAACGGCAACAGCTTCAACTACACCGTCACCGCAGCCGACAACGTGACCAACTCGGCCTCGCCGAGCGCCAGCACGACGGTCGACAACGTCGCGCCGACGGTGAGCGCCTCCGGGATTGCCAAGGCCTTCGGGCGCCTCAACGGCTCGGTCAGGGCAAACGGCGCATATCTCATCGTTGCCAACCTCGCCGACACGGCGAGCGGCGTCGAGACCTCGACCGTCACCCTGGACGCCAGCAGCCTCACGGCCGGCCGGACCAGCGTGCCGATGTGTTACAGCGCCGGCGGTCACACAATCAATCGCTATGGCGACCCCGGGACCGAGTCATGGCAGTTCAGGTTCGACTCCGACGGCACCCCGTGCGACGCAACCCTCTCCAACCTGACCGTTGACAACGGTCTAAGCGGCGCGAAGATCTGGACCCTCAACTTCAAGGACAACGCCGGCAACAGCGCCTCGCCCACTGACTCGGTCACGCTCGACAACGCTTCCGGCTCCGGCACCAGCCACCTGATCAAGAACGCAAGCGGCGGCACCGTCGGCCGGCTGGAGCAGAACGACACGATCACGTACTCGATGGACGGCTCCGTCGATCCGGAGTCGATCCTCAGCGGCTGGACCGGATCTGCCACCAGCAGCGGCCAGGTGGTGGTGCGGCTGACCGACGGCGGCGGCAGCTGCGTGGCGAGCAGCGACCAGCTTCAGGTCTTCAACGCCGCCAACTCGGCAGCGACCAACCTGGGCACCGTCTGCCTCGGCGGCACCGGCTACAACACCTCGGGCAGCACGATCACCTTCGGTGCCACCGGCACGAAGTCTCAGCTGAGCCACGGCTGCCTCACGGCCTGCACGACGGTGACCCTCGGGACGCAGAGCGCGGCTGCCGCCACCCAGGCGGGCAGCACGACCGCGGTCTGGACCCCCACCGCCTCGATATACGACGCGGCCGGGAACCCGTATCTGACCACCAACGTCAGCGGCCCTGTCGACAACACGGCGCCGACCCTCACCCGCGCCCAGATCCAGCGCACCGCCAACAACAACCCCGGCTTCATCAGGCAGGGAGACCAGTACTACGTCTATGCGGAGGTGGCAGATACGGGCGGAAGCGGCCTCGACACCGCGGCGATCACGGCCAACGTGGCGGTGGCCAGCAACGTCATCAGCACCGGCAAGACGACCGTCATGTTGTGCTCCAACGGTGGTCCCTTCACGGTCGGCGGCCAGAGCTATGCCTACCGCTCAGACGACGACGGCACCTGCGGCGGCACCGCGACCACGCTTACGTCCGATGCCTCGATCACCGATGGCGCCAAGACCTACAACGTCACCTTCAGGGACAACGCCGCCAACACCACCACCGGCACGCCGACCGTGACCGAGGACAGCACCGCGCCGACGGTGAGCACCTCGACGCTCTCCAAGTCGACCGGCTACCTCGCCGGCAGGCTGAAGTCCGCTGTCGCCTACTACCCCTATGCGAATGTGACTGACGCGGGCGTCGGGATCTCGACCGTCACCGCCAACGTCAGCAATGTCACCGCGGGCCAGACGGCGCTGGCGATGACCAGCGGCTCATACAGCACCCAGGGCGTGAGCTACAACTACCGCCCCGCCTCGACGGTCACCTCCGGGACGCTGACCAACAACGCCACCTACACCTGGACCCTGACCCCGACCGACCTGCTCGGCAATACCGCGACGCCCTCCGGCACCAACGCCACCGGCGACACCGCCGCCCCTGACGCGAGCGACATCCAGTGCACCAATGTCGGCACCGCCGGCCGGCCCAACAACGGCGACATCTGCAACTTCACCCACACCGAGAACATCGATCCCTTCTCGGTAAGCCCGATCGCGAGCTGGACCGGGACCTCGACCACCGTCGCGGTGCGGTTCCTGGACGCCGGCACCGGCAGCAGCCCGGCTGCCTGCGACACCGGCACAAACGACACGATGGTGATCTACAACGCCGCAAACGCCGCCCAGGTGACCGCGATGGGCTGCCTGAACCTCGGCGACACCGACTACGTGACCGCGAACGGCACCTGTACCGCATCGACGCTGATCCAGCCGACCGTGCCCGGCACCGTTAATCGCGTCACCTTGGGCGGCTGCCCGACCTTGGTCACCGGTACAGGTACCTCGACCACCGGCTACTTCCCATCGACCTCGCTCTATGACGCCGCCGGGGTCAACCTCACCGACGCCACGGTCCAGAACGAGACCGGGACCGCGGACCGCGACTTCTAGGCGCCGGGAGCGCCTCGCCGGAAGCTCTCGGCGACCAGATCCGCCAAGGCGCCGGTAGCCGGCGATCGAGGGATGGTTGCCGTCGGCGGTCAGAGGTCGCCGCATCAGGTCCGGGTTTCCTGGGTTCGCGAGCGCCTCGTTGAACGCCAGCAGCGGCACGTCCTTGAGGTTCGCGCTCAGCGCGATCAGGCGGTTGAGCCGCGTGATCAGGGGCGCCGCCACCGGGAAGCCGTTGTTCCAGGGCAGCACGTCGGTCACGGCGACCCGCAGGCCGAGGCTCTTGCCGGCGTCGATCATTCGGCCGATGTTCGAGGCGGCCTCGTTGACGGCGATGCGGCGCACTGGCGCCGGGTCTCGCAGCGATCGCGCGATGTCGTTGATCCCGCCCTGGACGATCAGCGCGTCGGCCCCCGGACGCAGGGCGCCAGCCGCGCCGCGATCTGCGCCGTGGTCTCGCCGAAGACGCCGCAGTTTCTGACCCGCAGCCGCGGCGCCTCCTGCTGCGCCCAGTAGCCGTACTGGCTGCGCAGGTCATTGCCGAACCCGAAGCGCTCGCGGGCGGCGGGGTCGGGGTCATAGCCGGGGCTGCCGGCGGTTATCGAGTCGCCCAGTGCCGCGATCGAGCGAGCGGCCCGCGGTCCGGCGGACGCGACCGATCCCGCTCGTCGTCGGAGCCGCCGCCGCAGCCGGCGGCGAGCGCCAGTGCGGCTAGGGCGAGGGCGAGCCCTTCGGCGCCGCGCCTGGACCCCGCGGCGCCCCGCCTAGGTGTACATGCCGCCGAACTGGCCTCCGGTGACGTTGATGCACTGGCCGTGCACGTAGTTGGAGAGCTCCGAGGCGAGGAACAGCACCGGAGCCGCAGCTTCCTCGGGCTGGGCCGGGCGGCCCAGCGGAATGATCGCCGACGCCATCGCCCGCATCTGCTCGGGGATGCCGAGGTCGACCTCCTCGCCGCCGGGCGCGGTCATCTTCTCTCCCGCCTCCTTGGAGGCCGTGAGCCGCGTCTCGATGAAGCCGAAGGCGACCGCGTTGACGTTGATCTTGAACTGGCCCCACTCCTTGGCCAGCGTCTTGGTCAACCCGACCACGCCCGCCTTGGCGGCCGAGTAGTTGGCCTGGCCCGCGTTGCCCATCGTGCCCGAGATCGAGGAGATGTTGATCAGCTTGCGGAACACCTCCTTGCCCTCCGCAGCCTCGCCCTTGGCGGCCTCGCGCCAGTGGGGGGCCAGCGAACGGGCGACCCGGAAGGGGACGATCGTGTGGATGTCGAGCATCGCCTGGAACTGCTTGTCCTCCATCCGGTGCACGACGCCGTCCCATGTGTAGCCGGCGTTGTTGACCACGATGTCGACCGAGTCGAATGCCTCGACCGCAGCCTCGACCAGCTTGTCGGTGGCGCCCTCCTCGGTCAGGTCGCCTGCGTGCACGGCGGTCTCGCCGTCGATCTCGCCCGCCGTCTGCTCGGCGACGTCGGCGTCGAGGTCGTTGATCAGGACCTTCGCTCCTTCGCTGGCGAACCGCTCCGCCGTTGCGCGGCCGATCCCGCGAGCCGAGCCGGTGACGATCGCGCTCTTGCCGTCAAGTAGTCCCATCTGCGTGAGTTCTCCTTCCGAGGTCTGCTGAGGCGGGAACGCTATCGGTAGGCGCGATGCGGACGCACGCCCGTGCCCAGAGCCATGTAGTCCCAAAAACCGCCGGCATGAGACGCGAAAAGCCGGTAGGCGCCACGAGGGCTGGACGGACGTCCGGGTAAAGCCCCGCTCCGGCTGCCGAACAGCAGGACATGAAGAAATTCAACCGACTCCTCATTGCTGCCCTCGCGACCCTCGCTCTCTGCGCGCCGATCGCGCATGGTGACGACGACGACGAGCCGCGGGTGACCGCGCAGGCGCCGACGGGAATCACCCAGACCACCGCCTTTCTCAACGCTCGAATTGACCCCGAGGACGACGACGTGGGCCGAGCTACCGCTTCCAGTACGGCCCGCGAACACGAGCAATAGCTACAGCAAGCAGACCGGCTGGTATTCCTCCGGCGAGGAGACCGCGAAGTCTCGGTCCCGGGTCACCGGACTGGCGCCAGGCACCAATTACCAGTTTCGAGCCGTAGGCGGTGAACGACGACGACTGGGGATATCGGCGCGAAGGTGAAGTTCTCGACCCTCGCTCTCGCCGCCGCACCGGGGGCGCGACCGACGGTTACTCCGGAGCCTGCGCTGGGCGAGTCGGTCGTCGCCGAAGTGCCTCAGGGACTGTTCGGGTCAGGGAGAAGGGCTCCTCGGAGTTCCAGCCCCTCGACAGCGCCGAGTCGATTCCCGTCAACTCGGTCCTCGACACCACGGACGGCACCGTGGTGATCGAGACCGCGCTTCCGGGCGGCAGGAGCCAGACCGGCACCTTCCACGGCGGCGCCTTTCAGGTGCGCCAGCCGCTCAAGGGCGGCGGGATGACCGAGATCGCGCTGCGAGGCGGGGACTTCTCCTCCTGCAAGGCGAGGGCCCATCGGGGCCGCGCCATCACCTTCCGGCGCCAGGGCCCCAAGCGCCAGCTCTGGGCCAGCGACAAGGGCGGGCGGTTCAAGACTTCGAGCAAGGGCAGCGTGGCCACGGTGCGGGGAACATCCTGGTACACGGCCGATCGCTGTGACGGCACGCTGACCAAGGTCAGCGAGGGGGCCGTGATGGTCCGCGAGCGGGGTACCGGCCGGCAGAAGCTGCTGAAGGCCGGCCAGAGCTTCCTGGCACGCTTCCCACGCTGAGAACCGCGGCATGACCGAACCTCGCCGCGTTCGACCTCTCCTTCTCGCCGGCCTCGTGGCGGTCTGCATCGGTGGCCTCGCCTACCTCAGCGGGGCCTTCTCTTCGCTTGAGCGCGACACCCTTGGCCAGCGTTTCGAGCTGCGCGGCGAGTCGACGCCGAGCGACATCGCGGTGGTGGGGATCGACCCCAAGACCTTCTCCGACCTGGAGATGCGCTGGCCGTTCCGCCGCTCCGTGCATGCCGAAATGGTCGATCGTCTCACCGCCGTGGGCGCCCGCGAGATCGTCTATGACGTCCAGTTCACCGAGCCGACGCACCCCACCGAGGACCTCGCCCTGTACCGGGCGGTCGAACGCGCCGGCGGCGCAGTGCTGGCAACCGGCGAGGTGCGCTCCGACGGCAGCACCGACGTGCTCGGCGGCGATCAGAACCTGGCCCAGATCGGCGCCGAGGCGGGCGCGGCTGACCTCGACAACGAACGCGGCGGCGTCGTCGCCCGAGTTCCCTACGACGTCGAGGGGTTGAAGTCGCTGGCGGTGGTGGCGGCGCAGCGGGCCAGCGGGGAGCCCGCTCCGCGATCCGGCTTCGGCGACCGAGGCGCCTGGATCGACTACCGCGGCGGGCCGGGGACGATCCCCACCTACTCCTTCTCCGACGTGCTGCAAGGCCGCACGCCATCCGGGGCGCTGCGCGACAAGGTCGTCGTCGTCGGCGCCACCTCGCCGGTACTTCGGGACGTCCATGCCACCCCGACCTCGGGCAGCGAGCTGATGTCGGGACCGGAGGTGCAGGCGAACGCGATCTGGACCGTGCTCAACGGCGTGCCTTTGCGCGAGGCGCCGGGCTGGGTGAACCTGCTGCTGATTGCCCTGCTCGGGATGGCCGCACCCCTGGCGCGCCTGCGCCTCGGCGTGCTCGCCGCGACCGGCGTGGCGATCGTGGTCGCCGCCGCCTACGCCGTCGGGGCTCAGCTCGCCTTTGACGAGGGCTGGATACTCACCGTCGTGCCCGCCTTCGTCGCCCTGGTCGTGGGCACCGTAGGGATGGTCGCGGTGAGCGAGCTGCGGGAGCGCTTCGAGCGCCTGCGGATGGCGAAGGTGAACGAGCTTCTCGAGGACCGGGTGCGGGAGCGCACCGAGGAGCTGCACGAGACCCAGCTGGAGATCATCCGCCGCCTCAGCCAGGCCGCGGAGTCCCGCGACGAGGTCACCGGCCAGCACATCGGGCGCATCGGCCGATGCTGCGAGCGTCTCGCCCTCGCCGTCGGCAAGAGCGAGGAGGAGGCCGAGATGCTGCGCTATGCGAGCGCCATGCACGACGTCGGCAAGATCGGGATCCCCGACGGTGTCCTGCTGAAGCCGGGCAAGCTCGACAGCTCCGAGTGGAAGAAGATGAAGGCCCACCCCGTGATCGGGGCCGAGATCCTCGCCGGCTCGCGCTCCGCTGTGGTGCAGATGGGCCAGACCATCGCGCTCACCCACCACGAGCGCTGGGACGGAAGTGGCTATCCGGCCGGGCTGGAGGGTGAGGAGATCCCGCTCGAGGGCCGGATCTGCGCGATCTGCGACGTCTTCGACGCCCTGCTCACGAGCGCCCCTACAAGCAGCCCTGGCCCCTTGAGGAGACGCTGGCCGAGATCCGCCGCGGGAGCGGCACCCACTTCGACCCCCGCCTGGTGGAGGTCTTCCTGCCGATGGCGCGCCGAAGCTGCACGCCGAGCTTGGAGTACGACGTCTCCCCGCAGCCGGGCCCCGCCTTCGCGCCTTCAAGGAAACCGCTGCGGCCCCCCGAAGCCGAAGGGGAATGGAGGAACCGCAGCACCACCGCCCGCGCCGCGCGTCAGGCGGAGCAGTCTCCGACTACCCCGTCACCTTCGCGGTCGAGTACCCCGACCGCAAGCTGAACCGGGTCACGAGCGCGTTTCGGATCTTCACAGCGCTAGCCCTCAGAGCCCCATCTGCTTGCCGAGGATCTCCTTCATGATCTCGTCGGTGCCGCCGCCGATCGGGCCGAGGCGGGCGTCGCGGACGGCCCGCTCGATCCCGTATTCGCGCATATAGCCGTAGCCGCCGTGGATCTGCAGGCACTCGTCGGCGACGTCGAGCAGCGCCCGCTGGGTCATCAGCTTCGCCATCGTCACCTCGCGGATGCAGTCGCGGCCCTCGTGAAAGAGCCGCAGCGCGTTGTAGGTCAGCGCCCGCGAGGCCTCGATCGTGGTCGCCATCTCGGCGAACTTGTGGCGGATCGCCTGGAACCGGCCGATCGGGCGCCCGAAGGCCTCGCGCTCCAACGCGTACTCCAGGGTGCGGTCGAAGACCTTCCGCATCCCGCCGACCGCGCCGATCGCCATGTCGAGCCGCTCCCAGGCGAAGTTGGCCATGATCAGGTGGAAGCCACCGTTCTCCTCCCCGAGCAGGTTCTCCGCCGGGACCTCGACGTCGGTGAAGGAGAGCTCGCCGGTGTCGGAGGCGTGCCAGCCCAGCTTCTCCAGCTTGCGCGCGACCTCGTAGCCGGGCATCTCGCGCTCCAGGACCAGGAACGAGATCCCTCCGTGGCCGCCCTCCTGGGTCGTCTTGCAGGCACAGACCAGGAAGTCGGCGCGGACGCCGTTGGTGATGAAGGTCTTCGATCCGTTGACGACGTAGTAGCCGTTCTCGCGCCGGGCGAAGGTGCGGATGCTCGCCACGTCTGAGCCCCCGCCCGGCTCGGTGATGCCGAGGGCGCCGATCTTCTCCCCCTTGATCCCCGGCACGACCCATCGCTGCCGCTGCTCCTCGGTGCCGAAGTTGAAGATCGGCGGCATCGCGATCGAGGCGTGGGCGTTGAGCCCGGCCGCGACTCCGCCCGAGCCGCCCGAGCGCGAGAGCTCCTCGGTCCAGACCGCATCATGCAGGTAGCTGCCGCCCTGGCCGCCGTACTGCTCGGGGAACTTGAGGCCGAGGAAGCCGAGCTCGCCGCAGCGGTTGTAGAGCTCGCGCGGGAACTCGCGCGCGGCCTCCCACTCCTCGACGTGAGGGGCGATCTCGGCGCTCACGAAGCGGTGCACGGTCTCCCGCAGCTCCTCGTGCTCCTCGGAGAAGGGCGGCAGGATCGCCCGCTTGCCGGTGTCCTTGATTACCGACACGCACGCACCGTAGCGGCCGCTTGCCGCCGCCGCTACGGTGCCGTCCAGGTGGGGCGGGTCAGGTCCTCCGGTTCCTGCTCGTGAGTCCCTGCAGCACGACCTCGATCGGCGACCGGCCCTTGTCCATCGCCTGGCGCGTCTGACGCACCTCGCTGGTCAGCTCGCCCATCTGCCCAGCCGCTTTGCCGAAATCGCTGGCGGCGCTGGCCAGGTTCTTCGTCGATGCCTTCAGCACGCTGCGGCGTGGCATCGGTACCCCCAGGACCTTCTTGCGACGCCGCATCCCTCGGGCGCCGATCGCGGCTCCGCCGGCGAGCCCCGCCAGAACGGCGCCCCCGGCAATCAGCGGAACCTTCGCCTTGCCCGCAGCGTCGCCGATCGCATGTCCCGCATCCTTCGCCGTGCCGCTCACGGCATGTCCGGCATCCTTCGCCGTCCCGGCCACCGCCTTGCGCGCTTCCTCAACCCGACCGCTGCCGTTGGAGCTGCGGGCTGGGCTGCGCCGCTTGGTCGCCGCCGAGCGGCTCCCGTTCGACGATCGCTTTGCGCTGCTGCTCCTCTTGCTCCGCGTACCCGTTGAAGCCCTTGAACGCGCCGTTGACTTCTTGGCGCTCGAGCTGCGCTTGCGTGGCGCAGCCTTCGTAGTTGCTGCCATCCGTGACTCTCCTCTGTTGGGAATCCTTTCCTCTGCTCGCCTACCCGCACATTGTGGAGTTGAGCCACCCGCACGAGGCGGCTGGTCGAATACTTGCTTAGCGCCCGCTAGAGAGTCGTGTGGCCACGACCGGCGTGGTCGAAGCCCAGCAGGTCGCCCTGCGGGTTCTTGGCGTCGCCGTGGTGGTAGGCGCGCACCTCGCTGATCTTGCCGTCGCGAAGGCGGAAGAACTCCGCCCCGCGGTTGATCCGCTTCTCGCCCGACTTCGGGTCGCGCCAGGTCATCGACCACTCGATGCAGGCTTCGTCGTCCTGCTCGATCCCCGATTCGAAATGCCACTGGCCGTCGATCTGCCCCACTGCCCAGCTGGCGTTCTCGCCGATCGTCTTGGCGCCCTCGTGCGGCCCGAGCCGGGTGTAGTAGTGGACGGCGTCGTCGGTGAAGTGCGAGGCGACGAGGTCCACGTCGCCGCTGTTGAGCGCCTCGTAGTAGGAGCGGATGTGGTCGAGGTTCGACACTTCGTCCAGATTTCGCCCGTTAGTCAGATTGGGCGTCTTTTCGCCCGACTATCTTGGGGCCATGAACGACGAGGCCAAGACTATCCGCGTGCTCGTTGCCGACGACGACGAGGACATTCGTGAGCTGCTGGCCCACATGGTCAATCGCGATGACTCCGTGGAGCTGGTCGGCACCGCGGTTGACGCCACGAGCGCCATCGACCTCGCCGAGGAGACGGAGCCCGACGTTGCGGTGCTCGACTGGATGATGCCCAACGGCGGCGGCCCAAGGGCGGCGGAGGAGCTGAAGGCAAAGCGTGAGGAGATCCGCATCGTCGGCATCAGCGCCGGTGACCCGTTCGTCGCCTCGACCCAGATGGGCACCACCGGCGCGGTTGCCTTCCTCGAGAAGGGCTTCAGTCGCGACGAGCTGATCGAAGCGATTCACAGCGCCGTTCGCTGGTAGCCGCCGCCGCCGCGGCTAGCCGCGCCGCGGCCTACAGCCCGTAGGAGCGACCGATCACGTCGAGCATGATCTCGTCGGTCCCGGCGCCGATGCGGTTGAGGCGGACGTCGCGGTAGGCGCGCTCGATCTCGTACTCCTTCATGTAGCCGTAGCCGCCGAGGATCTGCACGCACTCGTCGGCGACGTCACAGGCGACTCGCGACGCGAACAGCTTCGCCATCGTGATCTCGCGCACCGGGTACTCGCCGTTGGCGAAGCGCCAGGCGGTCGCGTAGTTGAACTGCTTCGCCGCCTCGACCTGGGTCGCCATCTCGGCGAACTTGTGGCGGATCGCCTGGAACTTGCCGATCGGCCGCCCGAAGGCCTCGCGCTCCTTCGCGTACTCCAGCGTTCGCTCGATCATCCGCTCGGCGCCCGCATGGCAGCCGGCGGAGGCGACCAGCCGCTCGCCCTGAAGCTCCCAGCTGATGTGGTAGAAGCCCTTGCCCTCCTCGCCCAGCATCGCCTCGGCGGGGACGCGGACGTCCTCGAAGGCGAGCTCGCCGGTGTCGGAGGCGTGCATCCCCATCTTCTCCAGCTCGCGCGAGACGGTGAAGCCGGGGACGTGGTTGCCCTCCTCGTCTCGCAGGTCGACGACGAAAAGGGTCATGCCCTCATGCCGTGCCTTGGGGTCGGTCTTTGCGACCAGGACGATGAAGTCGGCCCGCGGCCCGTTGGTGATGAAGGTCTTGGAGCCGTTGATCACGTACTCGTCGCCGTCGCGGATCGCGCTGGTGCGAATGCCTGCTACGTCTGAGCCCGCGCCCGGCTCGGTGATCCCGAGGCAGCCGATCTTCTCGCCCTTGATCCCGGGGACCAGGTAGCGCTGCTTCTGCTCCTCTGAGCCGAGCAGGTGGATCGGCGGCAGGACCATGTCGGTCTGCACCGCAAAGCCCATGTTGGTTCCGCCGGAGCCCGAGTAGCTCATGCACTCGGCTCGGACCAGGGAGTAGTAGTAGTCGCCGCCCTGGCCGCCGTACTCCTCCGGGAAGCAGAGGCCGAGGAAGCCGAGGTCGCCGGCACGCTTCATGGCCTCGCTGGGCCAGTGGGTGTCCTCCCACTCGTTTCGGTGCGGGTGAAGCTCCTTCAGGACCCAGGACTGCAGGGACTCGCGCAGGGCCTCGTGCTCGTCGCTGAAGATGAAGTGCTTGCGGCCCGCCGCGTGGTCGGGCTTGATCACGGTCGAGGCGCCGTTGCTCTTCGTCGCTGTGGCCACTGTCTTCTCCTCCGTCTGGTCGGCTCCGGGCAGAGTGGACAGTAGCACTTCCTACTTCCAAGTAGGTGCTATCGTGGCCGCGCGATGGCCTACGAGAAGGTCGCCTACGAGGTTGCCGACGGCGTAGCCACCGTCACCCTCGACGATCCCGAGAAGCGCAACATGCTCTCCGGGCAGATGCTGACCGAGCTCGTCGACGCGATGAAGACGGCCCGCGACACCGAGGAGGTGCGGGCGGTCGTCCTCACCGGCGCCGGGGAGAAGGTCTTCTGCGCCGGCGCCGACCTAGGCGGCTTCGGCGCCGATGCACCACTGGTCGAGAAGCACTTCGCCTCTGACCTCTTCCTCGAGTTCTTCCGCCTCATGCCGCGGCTCGGCAAGCCGTCGCTGTGCGCGCTCAACGGCCACGTCCTCGCCGGCGGCATGGGCCTGGCGCTCTCCTGCGACCTGCTGATCGCCAAAGAGGGCGCGACCTTCAGCACCCCGGAGATCAACGTCGGCGCCTTCCCCTACATGATCATGGCGATCATCTACCGCAACGTCCCGCGCAAGAAGGTCAACGAGATGATGCTGCTGGGCGAGCGGATGAGCGGCGAGGAGGCGGTCCGCTATGGGCTCGCCAACAAGGTCGTGCCGGAGGCCGAGTTCGACGACGCGGTCGGCGAGTGGGCGGGCAAGCTCGCCTCCAAGAGCCCGGTGCTGATGCGGATCGGCCACGACGCGATGTACCGCCAGCAGGACATGGCGCTCGACGAGGCGCTGGAGTTCCTGCGCAGCCAGCTCTCGCTCACCTTCACGACCGAGGACATCCGGGAGGGCGTGCAGGCGTTCTTCGAGAAGCGCGAGCCGCAATGGAAGGGACGCTGATGGCGACCAAGGGCAAGTCGACCGACAAGCGCAAGGCGACCGACCACAGCGGCGAGGCCCCCGAGGCCCCGCCAGCACCGAGCACGGCGAGCGAGACCGGCATGAAGGGGCTCGTCGATGACCTCCACGAGCGCCGCGAGAAGGCAAAGCTCGGCGGCGGCGAGGAGAAGGTCGCGCTCCAGCACGAGCGCGGCAAGCTCACCGCGCGCGAGCGAATCGACCTGCTCGTCGATCCCGGCACCTTCGTCGAGATCGGGATCCAGGCGGGCCCGCACTCCACCCAGCGCGCGATGGAGGGCAAGGAGGCGCCCGCCGACGGCGTGATCACCGGCTGGGGCGACGTCGACGGCCGCCGCTGCGCGATCGCCGCCTACGACTTCACCGTGATGGCCGGATCGATGGGGATGACGGGCGAGTTCAAGGTCGGCCGCCTGCGCGAGATGGCGCTGCAGAAGCGGATGCCGCTGATCTGGCTGCTCGACTCGGCCGGCGCGCGGATCCAGGAGGCGGCGGGCTCGATGTTCGCCGGCTCCGGGCACCTGTTCCGCGAGGAGGTGGTGATGTCCGGCGTCGTGCCGCTGGTCGCCGGGATGCTCGGCCCCTGCGCCGCCGGCACCGCCTATATCCCCGGGCTCTCCGACTTCGTGCCGATGGTTGCCGGCCAGGGGGCGATGGCGCTCGCCGGCCCTCACCTGACCAAGGCGGTCACCGGCGAGGACATCTCGATGGAGGAGCTCGGCGGCGCCAAGGTCCACTGCCGAAAGTCAGGGGTGGGGGACCTCGAGGTCGCCGACGACCCCGAGTGCATCGAGGCGATCAAGACCTACCTCTCCTACTTTCCCTCCAACTGCGAGCAGAAGCCGCCGATCCGCGAGACCTCCGATCCCGACGACCGCATGTCGGAGGCGCTGCTGGACATCGTCCCCGAGTCCTCGCGCCAGCCCTACGACATGTACGACGTGATCCGCGAGATCGTCGATGACGGCGAGTACTTCGACATCAAGCCGAAGTTCGCCAAGACCCTGATCACCTGCTTCGCCCGCTTCGGCGGCATGCCCTGCGGGATCGTCGCCAACCAGCCCAAGCAGCTGGCCGGGATCCTCGAGAACGACTCCGCCGACAAGGCGGCCCGCTTCATCAACCTCTGCGACGCCTTCAACATCCCGCTGCTCTTCCTCCAGGACGTGCCCGGCTTCATGGTCGGCTCCAAGGTCGAGCAGGCGGGGATCATCCGCCACGGGGCGAAGATGCTCTACGCGGTGAGCCGCGCGACGGTGCCGAAGATCACCGTCGTCGTTCGCAAGGCCTACGGAGCCGGTTACTACGTGATGTGCGGCAAGGCGTATGAGCCCGACCTGATCGTCGCCTGGCCCAGCGCCGAGATCTCGGTCATGGGCCCGGAAGGCGCGGTGAACATCATCGGCCGCTCGGCGATCGAGGCATCGGATGACCCTGAGGCGACCCGGGCGCAGATGCTGGACGCGGTCAAGCAGCAGATCGACCCCTACCTGGCCGCCCGCAACGACCTCGTCGACGACATCATCGACCCGCGCGAGACCCGCCCGACGATCGTCAACGGGCTGCGGATGGCGGCCGACAAGCGAGTCGAGCGGCCCTGGAAGAAGCACGGGGTGATGCCGGTATGAGCGACGCGAAGGGCGAGCTAGCCCGTAGATCCCTCGAGGCCTGGAACCAACGCGACGCGGAGTGGTTCGTCGAGAACTCCACGCCGGACTTCGACTTCGTTCCCGCAATCGTCACAACGGTGGAGGGGGAGGGGGGTGCGGTCCGTGGACCGGAGAGCATTCGGCGGTTCCTCGCCGACCTCGACGAGCCCTGGGAGAGCTTCGTGGTCGACGAAGTCGAGTACCGGGAGGTCGATGAGCAGGTGGTCTGTGTCGGCCGGCTCCGTGCGAAAGGGCGAGGCAGCGGCGTCGAGCTCGATCAGCCGATAGCGATGGTCCTCTGGTTTGAAGGCGACAAGCTCGCCCGCGCGCGCAGCTTCCTCGACATTGACGCCGCAACCGGTGCGGCGACCCAGGAGAGGACAGCGTGAGCTCCTTCGACGACCCGGCGATCCTCAGCTGCTCGATCTCGGGCGCGGTCGCCAACCGCGACCAGTGCCCGGCGATCCCCTACACGCCCGAGGACTACGCGGCCGAGGCGCGCCGGGCGGTCGACGAGGGCGCCGCGCAGATCCACATCCATGCCCGCACACCAGACGGCGTGCCCTCGTATGAGATCGAGGACTTCCGCGCGATAACCGAGGCGATCCTTGGCGAGGTCGACGACGTGATCGTCAACTACTCCACCGGGGCGATCGGGATCCCGATCGAGAAGCGGATCGAGTACCTGCGCGAGCTGCGCCCCGACGTCGCGGCGCTGAACATGAGCTCGATGAACTACGCCAAGTACTCCAAGCGCCGCAAGGAGTTCGTCTTCGCGGCCGTGTTCGAGAACAGCTTCGACACGATCATCGAGTTTCTGAAGGTGATGGGAGAGCTGGGGATAAAGCCCGAGCACGAGTGCTTCGACGCCGGCCACATCGCCAACCTCGACCCGCTGCTCGACATGGGGCTGCTCGCCGAGCCGCTGCAGATCTCGCTGGTGATGGGGGTGAACGGCGGCATCCGCCCCAACGCGAAGAACATCGGCTGGATGTCGGACCAGATCCCCGGCGGCTCCGAAGGCCAGAACCAGTGGCAGGTGATCGGGATCTCGCGCGAGCAGTGGAAGCTGATCGGCGCCGGCCTGGTGATGGGCGGAAACGTCCGCGCCGGGCTCGAGGACAACTTCTATCTGCCCGACGGCGAGATGGCGAAGTCAAACGGCGAGCTGATCGCCAAGGCGCGCGAGATCGCCGAGAGCGTCGGGCGCCGGGTCGCCTCGGTCGCCGAAGCACGTGAGCTGCTCGGCGTGCCGAAGCGCGAGCGCTCCCCGGCCGGGGGCTAGCGGTGGCGACGCGGACCAGCGATGCGGCCAAGGGGCCGGGCGGCGACGGCGAGCTCCTGCGCATGGGCGAGCTCGCGGAGGCCACAGGGGTCTCGGCGGCGACGATCAAGCACTACCGCCGCGAGGGCCTTCTTCCCGAGCCGGTGAAGACGAGCCGCAACATGGCCTACTACCCGCCCGAGTTCGTGGAGCGGATCCGGCTTATCAAGCGCCTGCAGGAGGAGCGCTTCATGCCGCTGAAGGTGATCCGCTCGATGCTGGAGTCAGAGCCCGAGCGCGCCGCGGCCCTGCTCGAGGTCGAGGATCGGGTGATCGAGCGCGCCCTCGCCGGTGAGCGGACGCGGACCAGCGCCTCCGAGGTCCGGGCGCGCTACGACATCCCGGCGGAGGTGCTCGAGCGGCTGGGCGAGATCGGCGTCCTGACCCCGAACAGCCGCGGCTACGGCCCCACCGACGTGCGGATCATCGAGGCGATCAGCCGCTTTCGCGCCGGCGGCTATCAGCAGGAGCTCGGGTTCACCGTCTACGACACCCTCCGCTACCAGCGGGCGATGGAGGAGCTGGTGCGCGAGGAGGTCGAGGTGCTGATGGAGCGGGTGGCGTCGAAGATGGAGCCTGACCGCGCGATGGAGCTGATCGAGGCGGGGGCGGAGCCGCTCAAGGACCTGATCGCCGCGATCCACAGCAAGCAGCTGATCGTCGAGCTGCAGCGCCAGCGCGCCGGGCAGGACTAGCGCTCAGCGGCAGAGCTGAGACCGGCGAGGCCCTCTGCCCGCGTCACCGGCGCTGAGTAGCCGAGCTCGCTGCGGGCCTTGGAGTCGTCGATCGTGCACTCCTGGGTGAGGATCCAGAAGGCGAAGCGGGCGAGGGGTGGCTGGCCGGGCAGCGGCAGCAGGCGCCAGGCGGGTTCGCCGATCGCGGTCAACCCGCGCCCGAGCCAGGCCGGGATGCTGCGGCTCGGCGGCTCGACGCCCTGGGTGCGCAGCAGGTCGGAGATGAACTCGCGAAAGACCACCGGCTCGCCTTTGGGCTCACCGTCGGTGACGAAATAGGCGGCGCCCGGCTTTCCCTTCTCGGCGGCGAGGATCAGGCCCTCGACCGTGTTGTCGACGTGGGTGGTCGCGGTCAGCTGGCCGCCCCCGCCGACCCAGGCGAAGCGGCCGGACTCGACCATCTCCACCAATTGCGGCAGCAGGGTGGTGTCCCCGCTTCCCCAGACGAAGCGCGGCCGCAGGGTGACGGTCTCGAATCCGTTGCGATTGGCATCGCGAGCCAGCCGCTCCGCCTTCGCCTTGGTGGCCGGATAGGGAGCCGGGGAGTCGGGGCGCAGGGGGGCGGTCTCGTCGACGTTGACCAGCGGCTCGCCTGCCATCAGCGCCGCCTCGGTGCCGCAGTGGACGAAGCGCGTTACACCGGCTCGCGCGCAGCCGTCGAGAGTGTTCCGGGTCCCGTCGACGTTGCCGCGCTCGAAGTCCTCCCAGCGCCCGGAGTCGCCGAGGTGGGCGGCGAGATGAAACGCCACCTCGCAGCCCTCGGCGCCGGCCGCGATCGAGTCGGCGTCGCCGATGTCACCGCGCACAGCCTCCGCCCCGAGCTCGGCCACCGCGCGCTCGGAGCCATCTGAGCGGGCGAGAGCGCACACCGTCCATCCCTCATCGACCAGGCGCTTGACCAGCCTGCCGCCGATGAAACCCGAGCCCCCGGTGACGAATGCACTCGCCATGCGGCGATCCTCGCAGGTTGCATCGGCTCGATCGGCCTGTGGGATACTGGACCCCGATTGACTGGTCAGTCAGCCAGGGGATGAGGGGTCAAGATGCGGGTCGCAGCGGTACAGCTCAACTCGACCGACGACAAGGGCCGCAACCTCGAGGCGGCGCAGCGCCAGGTGCGCGCCGCCGCCGCGGATGGGGCGGAGCTCGTCGGCCTGCCCGAGAAATGGAACCTGCTCGGCGGTTCGGAGGCCCTGCGCGAGGGCGCCGAGCCGCTCGACGGCCCCAGCCTGCGAGCCGCGCGGGAATGGGCAAGCGAGCTCGGCATCCACCTGCTCGCTGGCAGCATCGCCGAGCTGGTCGCCGGCCAGGAGCGGCTCTCCAACACCTCGGTCTCTGATCGGGCCCGATGGGGACAACCTCGCCGCCTACCGCAAGATCCACATGTTCGACGTCGAGGTCGGCGGCGTCACCTACCGCGAGTCCGAGAACGAGCAGGGCGGGGAGGAGATCGTCAGCGTCGCCGCGGCGGGAATCGAGATCGGGCTGAGCGTCTGTTACGACCTTCGCTTCCCGGAGCTGTACCGGATCCTGGCGGTCCGCGGGGCACAGCTGATCACGATCCCCTCCGCCTTCACCGCGACCACCGGGCGCGCCCACTGGGAGGTCCTGCTGCGCGCCCGCGCGATCGAGAACCAGGCCTTCGTCCTCGCCCCAGGACAGTTCGGCAAGGCAGCGCCTCAGTACGACTCATATGGACACTCGGCGATCGTCGACCCCTGGGGCGTCGTCCTCGCCGACGCTCCGGATGAGGAGTGCTTCGTCGCCGCCGACCTCGACCTCGCCGAGCAGGAGCGGGTGCGCGAGAAGCTTCCCTCGCTCGCCAACCGCAGGCCGGCGGCCTACCGCTGGCCCGACCACGTGGGAGTCGGCTGATGGCCAGCCGCGCGCGGGCCGAGGTGGCGGCCGACAAGCGGCAGCAGATCCTCGACGCGGCTGTTCGGGTCTTCGCCCGCCAGGGCTTTCACTCCACCCGGGTCTCCGACGTCGCCGATGAGGCCGGGGTCGCCTACGGCCTCGTTTACCACTACTTCCGCTCAAAGGACGAGATCCTCAACGAGCTCTTCACGGAGCGCTGGTCGCTGCTCTTGGCAGCGATCGAGGAGACCGACGGCGGCGCACCCCCGCGCGAGCGCCTCGCGGCGGTGGCAGGGTTCATCATCGACTCCTACCGCCACGACCCCGACCTGATGAAGGTGATCATCGTCGAGGTCACGCGGGCGGCGAACTCATTCGGGCGCATCCACCTGCCCGAGATCCGCAAAGCGTACGAGCTGATCGCCGGGATCGTCGCCGAGGGACAGGCGCAGGGCGCGTTTCGCGACGACGTCGACCCGATGTTCGCCTCGATGTCCTTCTACGGGGCGATCGAGCAGCAGCTGACGGGGTGGATCTTCGAGGTGATGCCCTCGGGCGGCAGCGACTTCGACGGCGCCAAGGAGCTGATCGTGGAGACGATCTGCGGCGGCCTGGAAGTGCGCTGATGTGGGAGTCGCTGGCGACGACGCGGCGCCAGGACCGGGTCCTGCACGGGTCGGCGAAGTTCTTCAACGTCCTGCTGGGCATCGTCGCGCTGCCCGCATGGCTAATCGCCCAGCGCCTCGGCGGGCCGCTGCGGCGGCTGCTCGAGCGCCGCGGCGCGCGGCCACGCGAGCTCCCGGTGGCGCCGCAGCGCGAGCGCTCGATGACGGCGCTGATGGCCGACCTGGAGGCGATCCCGAGCCGCGTCCGCTCCAGCCCCTGGGCGGAGCCGCGAAAGGGGCTCGCCGACATGTCGACCTTCGTGCTCACCCAGAGCGCCGACTTCGCCAACTACGGCTACAGCTACCCGCGCCAGTTTCACGAGCTGACCATCGACACCTCCGACGGGGTGCGGATCGCCGCATCGGTCGCGATGCACGACACGCCGCGTCCGGCGCTGATCGTCGTCCACGGCCTCTTCACGACCCGGCGCTTCGACTACGTCCGCGAGCCCGCCGTGCGCGCCTTCTTCGATTGGGGGTTCAACGTCGCCGCCGTCGACCTGCGCAGCTTCGGCCTCACCGGGCTGATGAACGAGGCCACCTCGACCGGCGGTTGGAAGGAGGGCG
This sequence comes from uncultured Solirubrobacterales bacterium, assembly GCA_963724905.1. Taxonomy (GTDB): domain Bacteria; phylum Actinomycetota; class Thermoleophilia; order Solirubrobacterales; family 70-9; genus Mayfieldus. The sequence goes on along the minus strand of CAVRWD010000003.1, from coordinate 110,869 downwards.
AGGACCTGATCGCGGTCGCCCGCGAGCTGAAGCGGCTCGGCGCCACCAGCGTCGGGGCACTGGGAATCTCGCTGGGAGCTTCCTCGGTGCTCGGCGCCAGCCACCCGGAGGGAGCCGTGGAGGCGCTGGACGGAGGCATCCTCGCGATCTCGCCTCCAGCAGACATCGGGCACGCGACCGAGCGATTGTCCCGCCAGGTGCCGCTCAATCACCCCGCCTATGCGCTCAACTACGGCTTCCGGGCGATGCTGCTGTCGCGGGTGCGCGGCTCGCGCTGGCCCGACGTCTCGCTGCTCAGCGAGGCGCTGGACCAGGTCAGTGCCGGCTTCTACGGGGTCGAGGTGGAGGAGATCCGCCGCCGCTCCTCGGCCGTCAACCACATCGCCGGCGCCCGGGTCCCGGTCCTGGTCCTGCATCCCGAAGACGACCACATCATCCCCGTCAGCCACGCGGAGATGCTGCGCGAGGCGGCGGCCGGCAACGACCTGGTGCGGGTCTGGACCCTCCCGGGGGGTGGCCACGGGGCGCTGGACGCCGTCGACCGCGACTGGACCTACTCCGTCTACCGCGGCTTCTTCGAGCGCTGGGCTACCTATCCCGACCGCGCGGCCGACGAGGTGGTTTACTCCCGCCCCACGACGGGGAAGGTGGGATAAGTGGATAACGAGATCGTCAAGCGCTTGGTCTGGAGCGGCCTGCTCGCCGCCACCGGCGCGCTGGCCAGCATCGTCGCGGCGCGTGGTGCCTCGATCCTCTACCGCCGCATCTACGACGAGGACCCACCCGACTGATGCAGGAGCCGCGCGTCACCCCACCGCAGGACCCGCCCGTCACACCTCCGCGGGACCCCTCCGACAAGTCGGTCGGGGACATGGTCTCCGACGTCTCGGAGCGCGCCTCGGTCCTGATCCGGGAGGAGATCGAGCTCGCCAAGGCGGAGGTCCGCGAGAAGGTCGAGCAGCTGATCCGCGGCTCGGTGCTGGGGATCATCGCCGGTGTCTTCGCGCTCGCCGCCCTGATGCTGATCATGCACGGCGTCGCCTGGCTGCTGAACGACCTCGTGTTCGACAACTTCTGGCTCGGATTCTTCGTCGAAGCAGCGCTGTTCCTGGTCATCGGAGCGGTCGCCGTGCTGATCGCCAAGCGTGCCTTCGAGCGCGGGGCGCCGCCGACCCCCGACCTTGCGATCGAAGAGGCGAAGCTGACCCGCGAGCGGCTCGAGAAGGGAGTCGAGTGAATTACCCGGAGCAGCGCAATCCGCAGCAGCGCTATCCCTCGACCGTCGGGATGCCGAACCGCAGCTCGCAGGAGATCCGCCGCGACATCGAGGTCCAGCGCGAGGAGCTCGGGCAGTCGGTGGAGAAGCTTCGCGGGCGAGTCGGCGAGCTGACCGACTGGCGCCGCCAGATCAGCGAGCATCGCAACGAGCTGATCGCCGGTGCGGCGATCGCCGGCTTCGTGATCGGCGGGATCGTCGCCCTGCGCCGCCGCCGCTAGCGGATCGAAGGGGCCCGGCCCCGTCCGCGACGCCGGGTACCTTCGGCGCGATGTCGGGCGATGCCTCGGCCGTCTCTTGGCGCCTGATCGCGAAGGTGGTCCTGGTCGCCGCTGCGACCGTCGCCGCCCTCTATCTGATCTGGCAGATCAGAAATGTGGTCGGCTTGGTGATGATCGCGCTCTTCTTCGCGCTCGCGATCGCGCCGGCGGTTAACTGGCTCGACCAGCGCAAGGTGCCGCGCTGGCTCGCGATCCTGCTCGTCTATCTGGGCATCGGGGCGACGATCTTCGGGATCGGCCTTTTGATCGTGCCGCCGATGGTCGAGGGGGTCGAGGACCTCTCCAACGACCTGCCGGGCTACGTCGAGGACCTGCGCGGCAACGAGACCTTCCGCGACTACGACGACGAGTACAACATCACCGACAATCTCACCGAGCAGGCCGAGGAGCTGCCCAGCAGGCTCGGTGACGCGGCGGGGACGCTGCGCGACGTGACGGTCGGCGTCTTCACCAGCTTCGTGCAGCTGTTCGCGATCCTCGTCATCGCCTTCTTCCTGCTCATGGACGGCCGCCGGATGCTCGAGTTCTTCTACAACCAGCTCCCGCCCGAGCGCGAGAAGCGGATGCGCGACGTCGCCGACGACATCAGCAGCGCCGTAGCCGGCTACGTCTTCGGCGCCTTCGTGATCGCGACCTTATCCGGGCTGATGACCTACGTCACCCTGACGATCATCGACGTCCCCTTCAAGGTGCCGTTAGCAGTGCTGGTCGGGTTCTTCGGCCTCATTCCCCTGGTCGGTGCGACGATCGGCGGGATCCTGGTCGGGATCGTGGTCGCCTTCGTCAGCTTCCCAGGCGGCGTGATCGCCTGGGTGATCGTGCTGGTCGTCTACCAGCAGATCGAGAACAACCTGATCCAGCCCCTCGTATACGGTCGCACCGTTCAGGTGCACCCGCTCGCCGTGCTGATCGCGGTCCTGGTCGGCGCTTCGCTGCTGGGGATCCTCGGTGCCCTCGTCGCGATCCCGGCGGTTGCCGCGATCCAGAGCGTGGTTCGCGACTGGTGGCGCTTCCGGCACGGAGCCACCGCACAGGCGCCGCCGCTCACCGGAAGCGCCGACGCCTAGCTCTAGGCCAGAAACGACTCCGGCACGCTGCCCACCCCCAGCATCCCGGGCCCGAGGTGGGCACCGAGCACCGGTCCCACCTCGGAGGTGAAGACGGGCTCTCTGCCGAAGATCTTGCGGCACTCGTCGATCAGGGACTCGGCGGCTTCGTGGTCCTGGATGTACTGGACCACCCAGCCGTCGGCTCCCGCCTCGTGGCGCTGGCGGGCGTAGGCGCGCAGCCGCTCCAGGACCCTGGAGCGGGTCCGCACCCGCTCCACCGGCGTAATCTCCTCCTCGAAGGTGAGGATCGGCTTGATTCTCAGCGTCGCGCCGACCCACCCGCGCGCCTTGCCGATCCGGCCTCCGCGGCGCAGGTATTCGAGCGTGTCGAGCGCAAACCACATCCTGTAGGCCTCGCGGGCGTCGATCGCTCTTTGGAGCACCTCGTCGCCGCCGCCCCCGGATTCAGCAGCCGCGCTTGCGGCTACCACCGGTAGGCCGAGGCCGGCGGCGCTGGAGCGCGCGTCGAAGACCCGGATCCGCTCGCCTCCCTTGCCCTCTTCGTCAAGCCTTCGGGCGGCCTGCTCGGCAGTCGCACAGGTGCCGGAGATCTCGCCGGAGATGTGCAGCGAGACGACGTCCTTGCCCTCCGCCAGCAGCGGCTCGTAGACCTCGACGAAGTCGCCGACCGAGGGCTGTGAGGTCGTGACCTTGGACTCGCTGGTGCGCAGGCGCTCATAGAACTGGCCGTAGTCGGTGATCGCCGACTCACGTTCGAGCTGCCCCTCGAGGCCGACATAGAGGCTGACCCGGTGGATCCCCCGCGCGGCAACGAGGTCATCGGGCAGATAGGCGGTCGTGTCGGAGACGACTTCGGTTCGGCGCTCGGGCATCGATCCGGCTTCTATCACGCGAATTAGGATTCGCCGCTATGGCCAAGACCCTTGTCACCGGCGCTTCGGGCTTCATCGGAAGTCACGTCGCGCGGGCCCTGGCCCAGCGCGGCGACGAGCTGCGGCTTCTGGTGCGGCGCGGGTCGAGCGTCGATCACCTGAACGGCATCGAGTTCGAGCGGGTGACCGGGGACATCACCGACCGGCGCGCGGTGCGGCGGGCGATGAAGGGAGCCGAGCGCGTGTTTCACGTGGCCGGGACGACCTCGATGCGGCACGGCGACCGCGAGCGGATCTTCGCCGTCAACGTCGGCGGGACCCGCAACGTGGTCGAGGAGGCGATGCGCGCCGGCGTCGAGCAGGTGGTTCACACTTCCTCGGCCGGGGCGGTGGGGCCCGCTCGGCCCGGCGGCACCGCCGACGAGACTCAGACGTTCACCGCGGGCCATGTCGGCATTCCCTACATCAACTCCAAGCACGAGGCCGAGGCTGAGGCGATGCGCGCCGCCGCCCGCGGCCTGCAGCTGGTCATCGTGAACCCGACCTTCGTCCTCGGCCCCGACGATCCCAGCGGCACTTCCAATGCGCTGATCCGGCGGGTGATGTTGCGCCAGATCCCCTTCTTCGTCGACGGCGGCCTCAACATCGTCGACGTTCGCGACATCGCAAAGGGGCACCTGCTCGCATCGCGCAAGGGAAAGTCGGGCGAGCGCTACATCCTCGGGGGTCGCAATTTCACGATCGCGCGGCTTTTCGCCGACATCGGCCGCATCTCCGGTGTGCCTCCGCCCCCGCTCAAGGTGCCGCCCAACCTGACGATCGCGACGATCAACGTGGCCCGCCGGTTCGGCCTGCCGGCGCCGGTCTCGGCGGATGAGGTCCGATCGGCCGAGCACTGGTGGACCTACCGCTCAACGAAGGCGAAGAAGCAGCTTGGGTTCTCGCCCCGCCCCCACGAGGAGACGCTCGAGGACGCGGTGCGCTGGCAGGAGGAGCGGCTCGGCGACCGGGTCGGCCGGGCACCTCGCAGCGACATCGCGCTTCGGTCCTTCGGACGCCTGCTGCAGATCGGTGAGAGGGTGGGGTTGGGATGAGCGACGATCGCCGAGTCCTCTATCGCTGCCGGACCCCGACCAATTACCTCTGTCCCTGCGGGGCGGTGGCCAGGCGGCTATCGAAGCTCGAGGTCGAGTACAGAACCGAGCGGGTCGGCTTCTCGCGCAAGGACCGCCCCGAGATCGTCGAGCTGACGAAGCAGAACCGGGTGCCGGTCCTGGTCGACGGCGACGAGGTGATTTACGACTCGAAGCGAATCAGGCAGTACCTGGACACCGAATACGGCCAGGCGCCCGGTTCAGACGGGGACCAGTGACCCAGCTATCATTTCTGAAGCAATGACCGAGACTCCCAACGCGGCAATCAAGCTCACCGACAAGGCGGCGGACAAGATCCGCGAGCTTCAGTCGGGAGACGCGAACGGCAGCGAGCAGGCCTTGCGGGTTGCGGTTCGCGGAGGCGGCTGCTCAGGCTTTCAGTACGCGCTGGCCTTCGACCAGGTCAAGGACGACGACCACGTCTTCGAGGACCGCGGCGTCTCCGTGATCGTTGACAAGACCAGCATGCAGTTCGTGTTCGGCTCCGAGGTCGACTACGTCGAGGGCCTGCAGGGCGCCGGCTTCTCGGTCAACAACCCGAATGTCGTCGCGGCCTGCGGCTGCGGCTCCTCGTTCCAGGTCCGCGAGGACGAGGCCGAGCAGGCCACCGTCTAGCGCGGCGCTCAGTTCTGGTCGATCTGAAGCGGCGGCGCCTGGCCGGTCTGCTGCTGCGGGACCGGCTCTGACGGCTGCTCGACGCCGAGTTGGGTCGCCAGCTCGCCGGACTCATACATCTCCTCGACGATGTCGCACCCGCCGAGCAGCTCGCCGTTGACGTAGAGCTGCGGAAAGGTTTGCCAGTCGGAGATCTCGGTGGTTGCCGCGCGCAGCGGCTCCAGCGCCGGCAGCACGTCGATCGCGCCGTACTCGACTCCCATCGAGTCGAGGACGCCGACGACCCGCATCGAGAATCCGCAGCGCGGCATCTCCGGGGTCCCCTTCATCAGCAGCAGGACCTTGTTCTGGCCGATCAGCTGCTCGAGCTTTTCCTTCAGTTCGGGTTCGGGCATGGGGACGATGTTACGGAACCGATGTCTTGACCGACAACGCGTGGATAGTTCCGTCGTCGAAGCGCTCCTTCACCGCGGCCTTGACCAGGCGGTGCTGGTCGATGCGGGAGAGCCCCTCGAATTGCGGGGCGGTGACGACGGCGCGCAGGTGGTCGCCTCCGCCTTCGTCGATCACCTCGACCTCGGCGCCCGGCAGCGCCGCCTCGATCATCGACTGAAGCTCGGCCAGGTCAGCCAAAGGCTCAGCCGGGGACGGAGTCCTTGGCAGCCTCGAGCATCTCCTCGACGCGCACGAACTTGACCCGCGGCCGCCCTTCGGGCTCGCCGCGGGCGGTCTCGGCGGCATCGATCGCCTGCCAGCCCGGATAGCTGACGAAGTCGACCTCGCGCTCGCGCAGCAGGTCCTCGACCGCGGCCGGCTCGGGCGCCTCGGGCTGGCCGAGGCTGCCCGACTCGACGTCCTCGAATAGCGCGTCGACGGTCTCCTGGGCGCACTTCTTGTTGGTGCCGATGACGCCGCTGGGGCCGCGCTTGATCCAGCCCGAGGTGTAATGGCCGTGACGGTGCCCGCCGCCCTCGGCCTCGAGCACGCGGCCGCCGTCGTTGAGGATCGTCCCCCGCTTCTCGTCGAAGGCGACCCCTTCGACGCCAATGCCGGTGTAGCCGACCGAGCGCAGCAGCAGCCCGCACTCCAGCTCCTCTCGGTCGCCTGTGTCGTTGGCCCGGATCCTGCCGTCGGAGTCGACCAGCTCGTTTCGCCCGATCACCACCTTCTCCAGCCTGCCGTCGCCCTGTAGCTCGATCGGCGAGCGCAGGAACCTCAGAACGATTCTCTTCGGTTTGCCTTCGAGAGGCTTCTGCGCGAACCCCTGCAGGATCTCGACGTTCTTGCGCGCCGTTATGTCGGCGTCGTCGGAGTCCAGGAAGGCGCGGCTGAGCTGGTCGAGCTCGATCTCCTCGGGGTCGACGACGATATCGGCGTCCTGCATCTCGCCCAGCTCACGCAGCTCAGGGTTGGTGAAGGCTGCCTGCGCGGGCCCGCGGCGCCCGAGCACGACGATCTCGCGGATCTTGCTCTCCGCCATCACCTCGATCGCGTGGTCGGCGGTATCGGTCTCGCGCAGCTCCGCCTCGGTCAGCGCCAGCATCCGGGCGACGTCGGCGGCGACGTTGCCGTTGCCGATCACCACCGCTCGCTCGCAGTCGAGGTCGAACTCGTAGTCGGCGTAGTCGGGGTGGGCGTTGTACCAGCCGACGAAAGCTGTGGCCGCGTGGCTTCCGGGCAGGTCCTCGCCCGGGATCCCGAGCGTGCGGTCGGTCTCGGCGCCGAAGGTATAGAGGATCGCGTGGTAGTGGCGCTCGAGCTCTTCGATTGAGACGTCCTCGCCCGAGCTTCACGTTGCCGAAGAAGCGAAAGCCGTCGCGGGCCGCGGTCTTGTCGTAGACCCGGGTCACCGACTTGATCTTCGGATGGTCGGGGGCCACCCCGCCGCGAACCAGGCCGTAGGGGGTGGGGAGGCGGTCGAAGAGATCGACTTCGGCGGTCGTCGCCTCGTGCTTGAGGATGTGCTCGCAGGCGTAGAAGCCGGCCGGGCCGGCGCCGATCACGGCGACGCGCAGGGGGTTGTCCGGGCTGCCTGGGGCGCTCATGCGAACGGGGAAGGATAGGGAAAGCGCTGCTCGGTACTACGCGATCGACACGGCGCTGACCGCCTGCCCGTCGAGAGCATCCAGCGCCTTGCCGACCGACATCGACACGCAGGTGAAGATCGGGGTCTCGCGCTCGGTGTAGGCGCTCGACTCGGTCGGTCGCAGCTCCTGCACGAGGTCGAGGAACTGGCCGGGGTCGTCGCCCTCGAAGGCGACCACGAACTCCTGGTCGTCGAGGCCGAACGAGTAGGAGGTGTTGATCGAGATCTCCGGGTAGCGGCGGCCGACCTCGATGTGGCTGCGCATGATCCGCTGCCGCTCCTCGGCGGGCAGCGAGTACCACTCGCGCTTCTTGACCATCGGGTAGAGGAAGAGGTACTTGCGCCGCGAGGTGCAGATCTCCGGCCGCGCCTGCCTCCTCGGAGTAGGGCGAGCTCTTGGTCATCGAGAGGTAGGAGTAGGGGGTCGTCGCCCACTTGCGCCAGCCCGCTCTGGCCGAGGACGACGTGGAAGGTGTGCATGTCCTCCAGCACCGGGCTCTGGCTGAGCAGCAGCAGGTCCGCGTCGCCCCGGGTTCCTATGGTTGAGTAGGCGCGCAGCGAGCGGTCGATCGCGAAGTCCTCGCAGGCGGCGAGGAACTCGCGCTTGTCGGCGGCACGCTGCTCGTCATCCCGCCGGCGCCAGGCCGGATCGATCTTGAAGAAGGTGAACTTGGCGAAGGTCCGGTCGGCCACGGGGTCCCAGTATAGGTTCGCTCGCAGCGGCTCCGGTGCGTGCCGCGGCCGCGATCCGCTTGGCGCCGATTCTCGCCCGCCTCGGCGTCGGCCTTGCAAGCCGGATCGGCCGTGCCACCGAGCGCGCCGCAGGTGTTCGATCGCTCTGCTGCCCAACGGGACCCCGCCGAGGAGCGCTGGCGGCGCCGACGGGCTCTCCCCGGGCCTGCTCAGCGCCGGGCTCGGCGCGGTTCCCGCCGCCCAGACCTACCTCGACATCGGCCAGGGCAACCGGGTCTCCGAGCTCGCTCTACGACGAGCGACGCTGCCGGAGTCGGGTCCGATCGGCTTCCGGGTGCCGGGCTGGGAGCGGATCGTCGATCGCGCCGATCGGCGCCCGCCGACATGGTCCCGGGCTTGCTCGCCGCGAGCCTGAAAGCGGACTGCCACACGATCGCGGCCACGACCCGGCGGCCGGCCGGATCCGGGCTCTCGTCGCTGCTCGCCGCCGATCGCAACGGGCGAGGTCCTCCGGCTCGACCGGCTCGGCGCGGACCGCTGCCCCGCGACCGTCTGCGTTCGCGACGTCCGGGCTGCGGACCTGCAGAGCGCTCGCTGGCGAACAGCGGCTCCGACGACCTCCTGATCGCCTTCGAGCGCCCGCCGCCCGCCGACCGGACCAGCTGCTGACGATCGGGATCGCCGGGCGCGGCTTCGACGGAAACCTGACCTCCGACAGCACCCGGCTGCGACGGCTACGTGCTCTCGACCGATCTCGCGCCGACGATCCTCGACCATCTCGGCGTCCCCGGTGCCGGACGAGATGGGAGGGGAGCCGATCCGCGCCGAGGGCGAACGCGATGTCGAGGCGCTGGCCGACGCTCGAGGACCGCCTCTCGCACGATCGTCGATCGGCGCGGCCGGTGATCGGCCTCAGCGTCCTGATCTGGCTCGCGCTCGCGCTGCTGGTCGCGGCGCGCAAGCCGCGGCGCGCTCGGCCGGCCCGGCGGCCGCGGCTGGTCGCCCTGACCGGTCGTCTACCTGCCGCTGGCGCTGCTGGTCGGCTCGGCGACTCAGCCGAGTGAATCGGTCGAGCGCCTGATCGTGCTGCTCGGAGCGCCGCTGCTCGCCGCGGCCACCCTGGCAGTCGCCCGCGGCTACCGCGCCCTCGCCGTCGCCTGCGCGCTGACCACCCTCGCCTACGCGATCGACGTGATCGTCGGCTCGCCGCTCACCCGCCTCTCGCTGATCGGCTCCAACCCCGGCCTCGGCGTTCGCTTCTTCGGGATCGGCAACGAGCTCGAGGCGCTGCTGGTGCCGCTGGTGCTCGGTCGGCACCGGCGCGGCGCTCACCGCCCTGCTGGCCAGACCTTGACCGCGCGCCGCGCCGGCGCCGTCTTCCTTGCTGTCGGCCTTCTCTTCGCATTCGTCTTCGCCGCCGGGCGCTTCGGCGCCGACGTCGGCGCCGCGATCGTGCTTCCCTGCCGGGGCCGCGGCGGCGGCGTCTGCTGCTCGGGGCGCGGCGGCGCACCGCGCTGCTCGTCCTCGCCGCCCCGCTCGCCGGCGCTGGCGCTGCTCGCCCTCTTCGACCTCGCGCTCGGCGGCGACGCTCACCTGACCCGATCGGTCCTCGACGCCGGCGGCCTCACCAGCTCGCCGACGTCGCCGAGCGCCGCCTGCGGCTCTCGGCCGACAGCTTCGGCCGCGCGGTCGACGTCCCGCTTCTCTGGGTGGCGCTGGTCGGCATCGCCGTCGCGATCCGCAACCGCGAGCGGATCCTCGGCTGGTTCGATGGCCGCCCGTTCCTGCGCGCCGGCTTCCTCGGCGCCGCCGTCGCTGTCCTGCTTGCAACGCTCGCCAACGACTCCGGCGCCCTGCTGCTCGAGGTCGGGACCGATCTACCTGCTGCTATTTGCGGGATTTGCCTGGGCCGAGGCGCGCCGCGCGTTCAAGCCACGCCTGCACGCACGGCGCAGGCAGTCGCTCGGCGACCGGTCTGAAGGCGGCAAAGGCGTCCTCTACGATTCCTGCGTGCGCATCGCCCTGGTCTCGCCCTATTCGTGGACCTACCAGGGCGGAGTCAACCGGCACGTCGAGGCGCTCGCCGAGCAGTTCGACGGCCGTGGCCACCACGTGCGGGTGCTCGCCCCGTGGGACCCGCCCGACCGGCTCAGCCGCTGGCTTCACCGTGCCTCGGCGGAGCCGCGGCGAGCTGCCCGACTACCTGATCCCGCTCGGCCGCACGATCGGGATCGGCGCCAACGGCGCCGTCTCCAACCTCGTCCCGTTCCCCGACGCGGTGACCAAGATGCGCCGCGAGCTGGCCGCCGGCGACTTCGACGTCGTCCACGTCCACGAGCCGGTCGCCCCGGCGATCGGCTGGGACGCGATGCTCAGCACCGCGGCGCCGCGTGGTCGGGACCTTCCACGCCTACTCGACCAAGGCGATCCCGAACCACATCGCCACCCTGCCCGGCGCCCGGCGCGGCTTCAACAAGCTCTCCGCGCGGATCGCGGTCTCCGAGGCCGCCGCCTGGACCGGGCGGCGCTGGTTCGGCGGCGAGTACGCGATCGTGCCCAACGGCGTCGACATCGACGCCGCCCCCGCCGGCCCGAAGCCCCCAGCGAGGAGCTGCGGATCCTCTTCGTCGGCCGCCCCGAGGAGCGCAAGGGCCTGCCGGTGCTGCTCACCGCCCTCGGGCGGCCTGATCGAGCACGTGCCCTGCCGGCTCACCGTGATCGGCGCCGACCGCGAAGACGCGTCTATCGCTACCTCGCCGACCCCGAGCTGGCCAAGCACATCGACGCCCGCGGCCGGGTCTCGGACGATGAGATCTGGTGGGCGCTTGCACGAGGCCGACGTGCTCTGCGCCCCTTCGCTTTCGGGCGAGAGCTTCGGCATGGTCCTGACCGAGGCCTTCGCCGCCGGCACGCCGGTGATCGCCTCCAACATCGCCGGCTACAGCGACGTCGTCACGCGACGGCGTCGACGGGGTCCTGGTGCCGCCCGCCGACCCGCAGCGCCTCGCCGAGGAGCTGCAGCGCGCCCACCTCGAGCCGCGAGCGGCTGCGCGAGATGGGCGAGGCGGCCCGCCGCAGCGCCCAGCGCTATGCCTGGCCGCGAGTCGCCGAGCAGGTCACCCACGTCTATGAGCGCGCGATCGAGGCGCCCGCCGCCGACCACGGCCAGCCAGCGTGCGGCCCGCAAGCGTCGGGCTGGTGCGCGCCGACGGCGGCCCCCGCGCGCCCGGCGCGCCGGCTCCCCTCGCTCGACCCGGAGCCGCCCGCGAGGGCCGCGGCCGCCGGCGCGCCGCCCGCCGCCTCGCCCTCGGCGTCGCCGGGATCCTCGGGCATCGGGCTGACGGCGCTGGCCGCCAACAAGATCGGCGTCGACAACGTGGTCGAGAGCATCGTCCGCTCCGACTGTCGGCTGGGTGCTGATCGCCTGCGCGCTGATGGGCGCTCTCGCTGTTCGTCCGCGCCGCCTCCTGGTTCACGATCGCCGCGCGCGGCCCTTCCCAACCGCGCCCTGCGGCGCCGCGACGTCACCTCGGCGACGATGATCGGCGTGCTGATGTCGGCGACCCTGCCGGCCCGTCTCGGCGAGCCGGCACGAGCGATGGTGCTCGCCCGCCGCACCGGGCGCATGCGCGAGACCTTCCCGGTCCTGCTCGGGACCCTGGTCTCGCAGACCGTGCTTCAACCTCGTCGCGCTGCTGATGCTGGGCGTGATCATCGTCCTCAGCACCGATCTCTTCCACTCCAGCTCCGAGAAGCTCTTCGCCTTCAGCTTCGTGCCGCTGGCGCTGCTTCTGGTCGTGCTGCTGGCGCCGCTGTCGTGATGCGCGGCAACGGCAGCGGCCGCTTCGCGCGGATCTCGACCACCGTGCGCGGCGCCGTGGTCCAGGTGCGCCGCGGCCTGCAGGTCTTCCGCGAGCCGCGCAAGGGTGCGATTCGCCGCCGCCGCCCAGCTCGGCGCCTGGGCGATCCAGCTTGCCGCCTGCTGGGCGCTGCTTGTCGCGCTCGGGCTCGACCACCGGGCCGGGATCGGCGCCGCCGCGGCGGTGCTGTTCGCGGTCAACGTGACCGCGGTCGTGCCGGCGACCCCGTCGAACATCGGGATCTTCCAGCTCGCCGTGATCAGCGTGCTGACCACCGGATTCGGGATCGGCTCCGCCAACGCGCTCGCCTACGGCGTGATCCTGCAGGCGGTCGAGATCGCCACCGCCGTCGCGCTCGGCGTGCCGGCGCTGGTGCGCGAGGGAATGACCTGGAGCGACATGCGGCTGCGGGCGCTGTCCGCGTCACCGGTCCAGCTGTCCGCGAAGCCGCCGTCTCGCGACAGCGGCCGCCAGGCTGCGTCAGTTTGATGGCCGCGAAACGAAGTGGAGCGGCAGATGCATGTCAGGCGGCGAAGCCGCCGCAATTTATTCCTAGGTAGCCTTCCCGACCCATGTCGCTGTCCAACATCTCCGGCTTTCCCCGCATCGGCCCCAACCGCGAGCTGAAGTTCGCCGCCGAGGGCTACTGGCGCGGCGAGACGTCCGCCGAGCAGCTCGCGACGACCGCGAGCGAGATCCGGCGCGCGAACTGGAAGCTGATGCAGGACGCCGGGATCGACCTGATCCCCTCAAACGACTTCTCCCTCTATGACCAGGTGCTCGACGCGGTGGCGCTGGTCGGCGCCGTCCCCGAGCGCTACGGGCACGGGGGCGGCGACGTCGACCTCGACACCTACTTCGCGATGGCCCGCGGCCGCGCAGGCCGAGGGCGTCGACGTCACCGCGATGGAGATGACCAAGTGGTTCGACACCAACTACCACTACATCGTCCCCGAGCTCGGGCCCAGACACCGAGTTCTCGCTTTCGAGCACGAAGCCCTTCGACGAGTTCGCCGAGGCCCAGAAGGCGCTCGGGATCTCCACCGTCCCGGTGCTGATCGGGCCCGTCTCGCTGCTGCTGCTGGCCAAGCCCGCCGACGGCGTCGACGAGGACTTCGACCGCCTCAGCCTGATTGAAGCCGCTGCTCGGCGTCTACGGCGAGGTGATCGAGCGCCTCGCCGAGCACGGTGCCGAGTGGGTGCAGCTCGACGAGCCCTGCTTCGTGCTCGATCGCTCCGAGCCCGAGCTCGATGCCCTGCGCCTCGCCTACGAGGAGCTCTCCAAGGTCCACGAGCGGACCCGGCTCCTGGTCAAGACCTACTTCGATCACGTCGGCGACGCCTACGCGCGTGCTGCGCGAGACCCCGGTCGACGGAATCGGGCTCGACTTCGCCTACGGGCCGCGAGAACATGGGCATCGCCCGCGACGTGGGCAAGCTCGAAGGAAAGACCCTGTTCGCTGGGATCGTCGACGGGCGCAACGTCTGGATCAACGACCTTCACGCCAGCCTCGAGGAGCTCAAGCACATGGAGGAGATCGCCGACGAGGTCGTCGTCTCCACCTCCTGCTCGCTCCTTCACACACCCGTCGACCTCGACGCCGAGCCCGACCTCGACGACGAGCTGCGCTCCTGGATGGCCTTCGCGACCCAGAAGGTCGGCGAGGTGGCGACCCTGGCCAAGGGGCGGGGCGAGGGCGCCGAGGCGATCGAGAGCGAGCTTGCGCAGAACGTCGAAGCGATGGAGAGCCGCAGCGAGTCCGAGCGCACCCGCAACCCCGAGGTGCGCGACCGGGTCGACCTCGCTCGACGCCGACGCCGACCGTCGCGACAGCCCCTTCGCGACCCGCCGCGAGGCCCAGCGCGCAGAGCTCGGCCTGCCCCAGTTCCCGACCACGACGATCGGCTCCTACCCGCAGACGCAGGAGATCCGCACCGCCCGCGCCGAGCTTCGCGAGGGCAAGATCGACAGCGGCGAGTACGAGGGTCGGATGAAGTCGGAGATCGAGCGCGTGATCCGCTTCCAGGAGGAGGTCGGGATCGACGTGCTCGTCCACGGCGAGCCGGAGCGAAACGACATGGTCCAGTACTTCGCCGAGCAGATGGAGGGCTACGCGTTCACCCAGAACGCCTGGGTGCAGTCATACGGCTCCCGCTGCGTGCGGCCGCCGATTCTCTACGGCGACGTCTCGCGCCCCAACCCGATGACCACCCAGTGGATCGCCATCGCGCAGTCGCTCACCGAGCGCCCGGTGAAGGGGATGCTCACCGGCCCGGTGACGATGCTCCAGTGGTCCTTCGTCCGCGACGACCAGGACCTCGGTGAGACCTGCCTGCAGCTGGCGCTTGCGATTCGCGACGAGGTGCACGACCTCGCCGAGGCGGGCGTGCAGATCATCCAGGTCGACGAGCCCGCGATCCGCGAGGGGCTGCCGTTGCGCCGCGATCGCTGGGACGAGTACCTGGACTGGGCGGTGCGCAGCTTCCGGATCTCGACTTCCGGCGTTCGGGACGCGGTCCAGATCCAGACCCACATGTGCTATTCGGACTTCGGCGACATCATGGAGCAGATCCAGGCGATGGACGCCGATGTGCTGCTGATCGAGGCGGCGCGTTCACGGATGGAGCTGCTGCACGACTGGGAGCGGACCGGCTATGAGCAGGAGATCGGCCCGGGCGTCTATGACATCCACTCGCCCCGCGTCCCGCCCGCGGATGAGATGGCCGAGCTTCTGCGCGCCGCCGCCGATGTCTTGAACGCGGACCAGCTCTGGGTCAATCCCGACTGCGGCTTGAAGACCCGAGCCTGGCCGGAGACCGAGGCGGCGCTTCGCAACATGGTCGACGCCGCCCGCCAGGCGCGCGAGCAGCTCGTCCCCGCCGGCTAGCCCGCCCGCTCGCCGGATAGCCCGAGCGGCTGGCGGCGGCCGCGAACGTCTGCTCTACCGGGGTGAATCCAGTTCGTTGCGTACTCAGGTGGTCTATGGGCGCCCCGAATACGCAATCGACGGTTGAGGAACTCGCGGAAAGCCAGCATGGCGTGGTGGCACACCGGCAGCTGATCGCGCTTGGGGTTACCTCGCACGCGGTCAAGCACCGCATCGCTACGGCCCGTTTGCACCCGGTCTACCAAGGCGTCTACGCGCTTGGGCGACGACAGCTCACCCCCCATGGCCGCTGGATGGCGGCCGTGTTGGCCTGCGGGCCGAGTTGTGTTCTAAGCCACCGCAGCGCCGGCGCCCTTTGGGCGATTCTCCAACCGCCATCCGCAATCGAGGCACAGCGGGGAGCCCCGATCGAAGTGTCCGTTCCGAGGCGATTGGACCACCGCCATCCGGGGATCCTCGTTCACCGTAGGAAGAGCCTTCGCTCCCTGGATCTGACCATGCGGCATGGCGTTCCTGTGACCACTCCGATCTGCACCCTGGTCGACCTCGCCGCGCAATTGCCGGGGTACCGGCTGGAATCAGCCGTGAACGAGGCCGACAAGCGAGATCTGGTCGATCCCGAGACCTTGCGATCCGCCCTGGGACAAATACACCGTCGACCCGGTTTGGCAAGACTGCGGAAGCTGCTTGACCGCCGGACCTTCACCCTTACCGACTCAGAGCTCGAGCGTAGTTTCCTGCCGCTCGCGCGCTCGGTCGGGCTTCCACCACCTCGGACTGGCCAGCGCCTGAACGGGTTCAAGGTCGATTTCCACTGGCCGGAGCTGGGGCTGATCGTAGAGACCGACGGCCTCCGCTATCACCGCACGCCGGCACAGCAGGCGAAAGACCGGCTGCGCGACCAGACTCACACCTCAGCCGGCTTCACTTGCCTTCGATTTACTCACGCCCAGGTCCGTTTCGAGCAGTCTCACGTACGGGACACGCTGGCCGCAGTCGTGAAACGGCTGCGGCGCTGAAGCTCCTTTGGCTCGTTGCGTACTCAGGCGGTCTATGGACCCCTTGAGTACGCAATCAACGTGGGGAAGCCGCAAACTTGGCGGAGCTCGCCTCGGCCGGGGAATCGAACCAGCGCGCCAGCCGCTCCTTGCTCATCAGCTGCGAGGGCTCGATCTGCCTCGCCAGGCAATCGCGCAGGTCCTGGCCGGCGTCGGGCTCGCTCGCCATGCCGCGAAACATTGGCCCGCCGACCTCCGGCTTCGGGAAGCGGCCCCAGTCAAAGGACCAGTCGTAGTGCTCGGCCGAGCGCGCGTCGCGCCATTGCTCGTAGCCGTCCAGGCTCGGCCGCGTGCCCGATAGCGCCTCGGCGATGAAGAGGGCCTGCTCAACCGCGTCGCCGATGCCCTGCGCCGTGCCCGGGTGCTTGAAGTGGCCGGCGTCCCCGACCAGCGCCCAGCCGGGCCCCGCGGCGGTGCGGTAGAAGCCCTGCATCAGGGGCTCCGGCGCGACAGCCACGTCGGTCACCATCTCCGCCTCGTCGAGCCGCGACGGGTCGAAGGTCTCCGGAAAGCTGCTGATCGCCTCCATGTACTTGCGCTCGCGTTCGGGCGCGGTGCCCTGGGCCAGCGCCGCCGCGCCGTTGGCAATCATGATGTAGAGGCCGTCCTCGACCGGCCCGTGGTAGAGCATCCCGTCGCTGTTGATCTGCAGGGTTCCGTGGCCGTCGTGGGCGATGCCCTTCCAGTAGGAGTAGGACATCGCGAGCTCGCCGCGCTGGGGCCGCTGCTTCTCAAGCCCAAGCCGGCTGGCGACCACCGAGCCGCGCCCGTCGGCCCCGAAGATCCAGCGCGCCTCGATCTCGCGCCCGTCCTCCATCGCCACCCCACGCACCGGGTCCTCCTCGGTCCCGGCGCCCATCAGGTCGACGACCCGGTTGCCGAACGACCCCTGCGCCCCTTCGGCCAGGGCGGTCTCGACGATCGCCTTGTCGAGGACACGGCGCCGCGGCGCCGCGGCGCGGTCGAAGCCGTCGACCGAGGTGAAGGTGCCGGCGATCTCGTGCCCGAGCCCTCGCAGCCTGTGGCGGACGAAGGCGACCTCGTGCTCGGCCTGCATCCGGTCGAGCACCCCCAGCCCCTCGAGGCGGGCGAGGGTGTTGGGGTAGATCAGATGGGTCGAAATCGTGTCGCTGGGCGGCCGGTCGCGGTCGACCAGAAGCACGTCCCAGCCGCTCTTCGCGAGCGCGGTCGCGAGCGTCGCCCCGGCGCACCGTGCCCCGACGATGACCGCGTCGTGCTCCTCCATTCCAAGAGCCTAGCCGGGCGACTCAGTCGCCCTCGCCCGTCCCGCTGCCCGCCCGTAGTGCGGCGAGCGCTTCATCGTGATCGACGTAGAGGTCAAGGCGAACCGCCTTTCCGTCGCGGAAGGTCCACAGATCCGTCCCCTCGCCCGACATGTCGGCGCCGGTCAGCTTCCCTCGACCCTTCCAGCGGATGGTGACCGCGATCCGGTCGCCCGCTTCGATGAACTCTCCCGCCTCGATCGCGAAGTCCTCCCACTGCTGCAGCCACCCGAACAGCTCCGCTCCGAGCTCCGCCAGCCCGTGCGTCTCCGACTTGCTGTCCTCGGGCCAGACACCGTGAGTGCAGCTGACGATCTCGGGATCGAAGAGGTCGGCCTGGGTGAAGTCTCCGCGGGCCAGGCGGGCGTAGTGCTCGCGCAGCCTGTCGAGGTCGGAGGAAGTCAGGCGCCCTTGCCGAACCGCCGCCGCAGATCGCGAGCGTTGAACATCGTGCTCACTCGTCGCAGCAGGTTCCGGCGCTTGTCGGTGTAGGGGAACCAGAGCAGCTCGCGCTTGCCGCCGAAGCGGCTGATCACCAATGACTCGGGGCGGCAGAACTTCTTGATCCCCGCGTCGCTGTGCCGGTAGCCGATCCCCGAGTCCTTCCAGCCGCCGAAGGGCACGTCGGAGGCGAGAAAGCCGACCAGGACGTCGTTCACGTTGCACAGCCCGCACTCGATTCGCCGCGCGACCTGCTCGGCATGGCGCTTGGCGCCGAACACCGACCCCGACAGCCCGTAGCGGGTGTCATTCGCGAGCCGCACCGCCTCGTCCTCATCACGGACCTTCATCACCCCGATCACCGGGCCGAAGGTCTCGTCGCGCATCACCTTCATCGAGTGGTCGACGTCGACAAGGACCGTGGGCTCGAAATAGTTGCCGGGCCCCTCGAGGCGGCTGCCGCCGGTGAGCGCGCGGGCACCGCTTGAGACGGCATCGTTGACGTGGTCCTCGACGATGTCGGTCTGCATCGGTGTGCTCATCGCACCGACGTCGCTCTCGAAAGCTGGGCCGTCCTGGCCCTGGCGCAGGCCCCTGACCTCATCGGTGAGCTTGGCGACGAACTCGTCGTAGATCGGCTCTTCCACGTAGACGCGCTCGACCGAGATGCAGATCTGGCCCGAGTTCGCGAGCCCGCCCCAGGCGGCGGCGTTTGCCGCCCGGTCGACGTTGGCGTCGCGCAGCACCACCATCGGGTCCTTGCCGCCGAGCTCGAGGCTGACCGGGGTCAGCGTCTCCGCGGCGCGCGCCATCACCGCCTTGCCGGTGCGGTCAGAGCCGGTGAACTGGATGAAGTCAACTTCGTCGACCAGCGCACCGCCGGTCTCGGCGAGCCCCTGCACGCAGTCGAGCACGTCGGGGCCGCCGATCTCCTGCTTCCAGGCGTCGATGATCTCGATCAGGCCCAGCGGCGTGTACTCGGAGGGCTTGATCACGACCGCGGCGCCGGCCTGAAGCGCCGGGATCGCATCGCCGAGCGAGAGGATCAGGGGAAAGTTCCAGGGGCTGATCACCCCGACGACGGGGAAGGGCCGGTACTGCACCCGCAGCTTCTTGGAGCGCATCAGCACCGAGTGAGGGCTGACCTTGTCGTCGCCGAGCAGCTTCTCGCCACGGCTGCCGTAGAAATTGATCAGGTCGGTGAGGTAGACGCCCTCGGAGCCGGCATCGGCTCGAACCTTGCCGGTCTCGGCCTGCATCGTGTCGGCGACGCGGTCGTAGTTGTCGATCAACCAGTCGCGCAGCTGTCCGAGCCAGCGATAGCGCTCGCGGTGACCGATCGCCTCCCACTCGGCCTGGTTCGCGCGCACCCGGGCGACGACCTCGCGCACCCGCTCGGGCGAGTCGATCCCGACCTCGCGGATCAGGTCGCCGGTGGCGGGGTTTCTGACCTCGAAGCTCTCCGCTGGGCCTGCGCCGTTGCCCTGAAGTGCGCCTGCGCCCGTTGCTGCGGTGCCCGTCGCTGTCGTGCCGGTCTCCACCTTGTCTCCTCCTTGCCCTCTGGCTGCCTGGCCAGAGGTTAGTGGACCGCCTGCGAACGGCGGTCGGAAATGGCGGCGGCCCCGGCGCCGACTAGCCCTTGATCAGGCGGTAAACCGGCCCCTCGAGCGAGGCGACGTAGAGGCGACCCTTGCTGTCGATCCCGAAGGTGCTCGGCGCGCTGACCTCGACCCCGGTCGCGCGGTCACCGCGGGCATTGCCGTTCTGGGGCGCGAAGCTGCGCACCTGCCCGCGGCAGAAGTCCGCGTACACGTAGCGGCCGCGAAGCGCACCGGGCGCGCCCTTGCCGCCGACATAGCCGCCGATCACTGCGCAGTCGAGCCCGCCGCCGTAGGCGAGGACCGGGGGGTCGAGGCCGCCCGGATTCGGGCTGCCCTCGGGATAGGGGACGAAGCCCTCGACCGCGTTCCAGCCGAAGTTGGCGCCGCTTGCCGCCCCGACGGTCAGGAAGTCGATCTCCTCGAAACGGTCCTGGCCGGCGTCTCCGATCGCAAGGTAGGGGCCACCGGCGCGGAAGCTGTCGATGGAGAAGCGCCAGGGGTTGCGCAGCCCGTATGAATAGATCTCGTCGCGGCCGGCCCGGCCGACGAAGGGATTGCTTCCCGGCACGGTGTAGGGGTTGCCGCCGCCGGCCCGCGGGTCGATGCGCAGGATCTTGCCGAGCAGGCTCTCGAGGTTCTGGGCGTTGTTGTCCGGATCGCCGCCGCTGCCGCCGTCGCCGGTGCCGATGTAGAGAAGGTCGCCGAGGAACTGCAGCTGGCCGCCGTTGTGGTTCTCGTACTGGCGGTGAGGAATCTCGAGCACGAGCCGCTGCGAGCTGCGGCGCGCCCTGGTCGGGGAGCGGCGGCGGTACTCCTCGATTCGCAGGTCCCCCTCGTTATCGGTGTAGAAGACGTAGAAGAGGCCGGTCTGCTTGTAGTCGGGCGGGAAGGCGATCGAGAGCAGCCCCCGCTCGGCGCCGTCGTAGTTGACCAACCCGTTGATCTTCAGAAACGCCCGGCCCAGCTTGCGGTTGCGCTTGATTACCCGCACGGTCCCGCGCTGCTCGACGACGAAGAGGAGCTTCTTGTAGCCGGGGGCGGCGGTGACCGAGACCGGCTGCTTGAACTGGCCGATCTGGCGCTTTTTCACCGCGCCCGCGCCGGGCGCCGCAACCAGCAGCGCCACGAGGGCACTGAGGACGATCAGAGTTCGGATACGGAAGGTCATCTGGAGGTGGGTCCCTGCTGCTTCAGAGGATCAACACGCGCGATCCTGAGACGGAGCGGTGCAGGCTAGTTGCTGGGGTCGATGCGATAGACGGGGCCCTGCAGCGAGGTGGCGTAGAGGTGGCCGGCGTTGTCGACCCCGAATGAGCTCAGCCCGCTGACGTCCTGACCGAGGACCTTGTCGTCCCTGGCCCGGCTTGCGGAGGGGATGAAGCTGCGCAGATCGGAGTTGCAGAAATCGCCGTAGATGTAGCGGCCGTAGAGGGAGGTCAGCGCCGGGTCCCGGACGACGTAGCCGCCGGTGATCGAGCACGCGCCATCGCGGCCGTAGGGGACGTCGAGGATCGGCTGCACGGCTCCGGGAGCGCTCTCGTCCTCGTTGTAGGGGGCGGGCCCTTCGAAGGCCGACCAGCCGAGGTTGGCCCCGGACTGCTCCCCGCGCGGCAGGTAGTCCACCTCTTCGAACTCGTCCTGGCCGACGTCGGCGATCAGCAGCGCGTCGTTGTCGGGGTCGAAGGAGAAGCGCCACGGGTTCCGCAGCCCGTACTCGTAGATCTCCGGCCGGGCGCCCGCCTGGCCGACGAACGGGTTGTCCTCCGGGATCCCGTAGGGCCTGCCGCCCTGGGGGGAAGGGTCGATGCGCAGGATCTTCCCGAGCATCGTGGAGAGGTTCTGAGCGTTTCGCTCCGGATCGCCGGCGTCGCCGCCGTCGCCGAGCCCTATATAGAGATGCCCGTCGGGGCCGAACAGCAGCAGGCCGCCGTTGTGGTTCTCGAACGGCTGGTCGACGCCCAGAAGCTCGCGAGCGGAGCCCGGGTCGGCGCGCAGGGGATTGTCCTCGGAGCGCCGGTACTCGACCACCCGCGTGTCACCCTCGGTGTTGGTGTAGTCGACGTAGAGGAGACCCGACTTCGCGTAGTCGGGCGCAAAGGCGATCGAGAGCAGGCCTTGTTCGGACCCATCGGTGGTTATCTCCTCCCCGACGTCGAGGAAAGGCTCGGGCAGGGTCTCGCCATCGCTGACCACCCGGACCTTGCCGCCCCGCTCGACCACATAGAGGTCGGTCTTCTCGCCCGGTGGCTGGGTGACGTAAAGGGGCTCGTCGAAGCTGCCGATCTCGGTCAGCTTCACCCCGCCGTTGCCGTTGCCCACGGGGGGCGGTCCGCCGCCTCCATTCGTGGGCGGCGGGGGAGCCGTGCCCCCGCCGGTCGTCGTCTCGTCGTCGTCGCCACAGCCCGCGAGCAGCGCCAGGCAGGCGCCGAGCGCGCAGAGAGTCGAGTTACGCCACAGCGTGCTCATCGGCCTCAATACGATTGCAAACCGGGTTCGGATGCCCTAATTGCCGGCGCTAGTTGCCGCCCGCAGCGCTGCCGCCGGCGCCTGAAGAGGATCCACCCGCCGCGCCGCCCCCGCCCGAGGAGCCGCCGGCGCCCGACTCGGGAACGACCACGACCTCACCCTGGTCGTTTACCCGCGTCTGCGGGGGCTCGTCGGTGATCTGGACCGAGAACGAGCCGGTCGGCGGGCCGCCACCCGAGGTCACGGCCTTGGCCTTGCCGGTCAGCCCCGCGTCGATCTGGTAGTCGAGGGTGTAGGTGCCGGCCTGCACCGGCGTCACCTTCCAAACAGCCTCGACCGTGTCGCCGGGCTCCAGGGTGCCGAAGTCAAACGTTTTGTCGTTGGCGGTCACCGCCCCGGCCGACCGCGTGCTGCCCGCGAGCTTCGGGTAGTCGTTCTCGAGGATCCAGACCGGGCGGTCGGGGTCGGCGAGGCCCGGCTGGGTGTCGTAGACCGAGAAGGGGTTGAGGGCGTTCTTGTCCATCGAGATCGTCACCGCCAGCGACGGGACCGCCTTCTCGCCGGTGTTTTCGACGCCGATTCGCAGTAGCGAGGTCTGGGCCAGGCGCTGCCGGTTCGGGAAGCTCGAGGTCACGATCCTGACCGGGAATTGGCCCGTCGGCTCGCTCTCGTCCTGGCGCTCTCCGCCGCCGCCGCCACAACCCGAAGCGGCGAGCGCGAGCACCGCGACCGCCGCCAAGAGCGCGCCGACTACGAAACTTTCCCCAGAGCGTTTGCGGCGAGCGCGCCGGAATATTGAACCGGTCTCCCGCAAGGCGCGGCCAGCCTACCACGCAAAATTCCCGTTTCCAGCCACATTTCTAGGCCTTTCGGGGCGGAAACGGGCTTCGCCAAGACCTAACCGTTGTCGGTGGCGGACGCCTGCTCGATGGCATATCCTTGCCGGAGACGAGATCGGGCTCGATGGCAGGGCTCGGGTCGTGGGAGGAGCAAATGGTTCGATCAGCCGTAGATAGGGCATTCCTACCCGCCAAGAACCTCTTCGAGCAGGTCGGGGACATGATGATCCTGACCGCGAAGACGCTGGTCTCGGCGGCGCGCCCTCCCTACCCCTACGGCGGCGAGTTCATCGGCCAGTTCCTCTTCGCGCTGCAGCTCTGCTGGTTCCCGATGATGATCTCCACGATCGCCTTCGGTTTCGGGGCCCCCGGTCTTCAGGCCGCCAACTTCCTCAGCCTCTTCGGGGCCCTTGACCGCCTCGGCGGCTTCTTCGTTCTCGCCTCGATCCGCGAGTTCGCCCCCTTCGTCACCGCCGTGGTCGTGGCCGGCGTCGCCGGCACCGCGATCACCGCCGACCTCGGAGCCCGCAAGATCCGCGAGGAGCTGGACGCGCTTCAGGTCCTCGGCGTCGACCCGATCAAGAACCTCGTCGTTCCCCGCTTCCTCGCCCTGATGCTGATCACCGGGCTGCATGGACATCTATGCGCTGATCTTCGGCATCAGCGGAGGGATCGGCGCCGAGCTTCTCTACAACCAGCCGCTCGGCGGCTTCTTCGCCACCCTCTTCTCCAACGCATCGGTCACTGACCTATGGGGCTCGGTCTTAAAGACGACCCTGTTCGGGGCGATCATCGCGATCGTCTGCTCCTACAAGGGCATGACCGCCTCCGGAGGTGCGGCCGGCGTCGGCCGAGCCGTGAACGAGGCCGTGGTGATCGCGTTCATGGGGGTCTTCGCCTTCAACTACGTCTTCACCCAGACCCTGCTCGCGACCCATCCCGAGCTGCAGACGATTCGATGAGTCTCGCGACTGAAAGAGGAGAGCACTAGTGCCCGGCTGGCTCGCCCTGCCGCGCTCCTGGCTGGACAGCCTCGGCGAGATCGCTCGCTTCGGCGGCACGGTCATGGGCCAGGTCTACGTCGGGCCGCGTCATGCGCTTCTTCGGCGAGTCGCTGCGCCAGGCCGGGATCCTGATCCTCGGCTCGGCGCTGGTGATCTGGGGCCTGCTGTTCATCGGCGGGCTGACCTGCGGGATCGAGGGCGCCTATCTGCTGCGCGCCCAGGGCGCCCCCGCCTACGCCGGCGTCTTCTCCGCCTGGTGTGACCTGCGCGAGCTGGTCCCCTACCTGTTCGGCTACATGATGTCCGCCAAGGTCGGAACGGGGATCGTCGCCGAGCTCGGCTCGATGCGGATCTCCGACGAGATCGACGCCCTCGAGGTGATGGGCGTTCCCCCGATCACCTTCCTCTGCGCGACGCGCCTGCTCGCCGCCTGGATCGCTCTGCCCTTCGTCTACCTGGTCGGGATCGGCATCACCTACATCGCCAGCTACCTGGCGGTGGTCGAGCAGATCGGCGACACCTCATCGGGCGGCTACTTATTGATCTTCTGGATGTTCCAGAACCCACCCGACCTGATCTTCTCCCTGATCAAGGGAATGGTGATGGCGACCGTGATCGTGCTCGTCGGCTGCTACTTCGGCTACACGGCCTCCGGCGGCCCGGTCGGCGTGGGCGCGGCAACGGCGAAGTCGATGGCGCTCAACATCGTCTTGGTGCACATCATCGGAATGGCGGGAACACTGGTCTTCTGGGGCGCCAATCCCAGGGCCCCGATAGGAGGGTGACGTGGCGAGATTCGGACGCAAGAAGGGCGACGAGGAATCCGGCGGCTCGGAGTGGGTCCCGGATCAGTCCGATCAGGGCAACGGGGAGCCGTTCACCGGCTACCCGGCCGACCAGTACGACGACCGCTCCCAGGAAGGGCGCCCCGACCCACAGCAGGTGGAAGGGGACGTCTATGACCGCGACAAGGGCGTCGAGGTCGTCTCCGAGGGCGCCGGCGACGAGCGCACCCAGGGGGGCGTGACCGAGAAGTCCGCTCGCGAAGCGGAAGCAAGAGCAGACGCGCGCGCGGCCGAGTCGGGCCGCGCCCCGGCGCGCGAGAACGGCGAGGGGGCGCACGTCGCCAGCGACGGGGCGCAACTGGGCCGCGACTTCATGATCCCCGGCGTCGACGCCAAGGACGAGGACCCCTACCGCTGGCACACCGGCCGCAAGCGCGACCACGGCGGCGACGACGCGATCGAGATCATCGACCTGGTCAAGCAGTTCGGCCGCACCCGGATTCTCAACGGGCTCAACCTCGGCCTCCCCGACGACCAGATCTCGATGGTCCTCGGTCCTTCGGGAACCGGCAAAAGCGTGCTGATCAAGCACATAGTCGGCCTGCTGTACCCCGACTCCGGCGACGTGCTCGTGCATGGCGAGTCGGTCCCGAACATGACCGACGACGAGCTCTTCGAGGTGCGGAAGAAGTTCGGCCTGCTGTTTCAGGACGGGGCGCTGTTCGGCTCGATGAACATTTACGACAACGTCGCCTTCCCGCTGCGCCAGCACACCGACAAGGGCGAAGAGGAAATCAGCGACGTCGTCAACCGGCGGTTGAAGGAGGTCGGCCTCGCTGAGGCGCTCGAACACATGCCCAACGAGCTCTCGGGCGGGATGCGCAAGCGGGCCGGCTTTGCCCGCGCGCTGGTGCTCGACCCGGCGATCGTCATGTTCGACGAGCCCGACTCCGGGCCTTGACCCGGTGCGCACGGCGCTGCTCTGCGAGCTGATCCGCGAGGTGCACGAGGAGAACGGCGGCTGCTATCTGGTCATCAGCCACGACCTCGGGACCGCGCGCCGGATCGCCGACTTCATCGCCGTGCTCTGGAAGGGCCAGATCGTCGAGTCGGGGCCCAAGGAGGAGCTGTTCAACTCCGAGAACGAGTTCGTGAGTCAGTTCCTCAACGCCGAGGTCACGGGCCCGCTCGCGATGGACTGAGCCCGCGGCCGCTGGGCTGCGGGTCCTGTCAACCGCTAGGCCGCGGGTCCTGTCGCACGGCCCGCTTCCCGTCCGTGCTCCACGGTCCGCGCGGAACGGGAACCGGATCCCGCACACCACCCGCGGAAGCAGCGGCCCTCAATCCCGAAGCAGCGTCCCCTTAACTCCCCCTCCGTAACCTTTCCCTCGTGAGTGCAGGAGAGACCTTCGGGCGGATCGCCGCCTGGTCGGCGCGCCATGCGCGGCTGCTGCTCGCGGTCACGGTGCTGGTCGCGGCGGGTGCGGCGTTCGGCGCCTCGCGGCTCGACACCGACGCCGGAACCGACACCCTGGTCGACAGCGACTCGGAGACCTTCCAGGCGACGGACCGCTTCCGCGACCTGTTCGGCGACGACGCCGTGGTGGTGCTGGTCCGGGGTGACCTGCGCAAGCTGGTCCTGACCGAGAATCTTGGGCGGCTGCTGCGGCTCGAGGGCTGCCTGGCGGGCAACGTTCCGGAGGACCTCGACCCGCTCCCGGGCGCCTGCACCGAGCTCTCGGAGATGAAGCCGGCGAAGGTTGTGTACGGCCCGGCCACCTTCCTCAACCAGGCCGCCGCCGGCCTTCAGGCGGCGCTCGGCGGCCAGATCCAGCAGACCCGCGCCCAGGCGCAGAGCGCCGCGCTCGCGGCGGCACGCGACGCCGCCCGGCAGGGGCTCTCGGAGGCCGAGCAGCGGACAGCGGCCGAGGCCGCCGCTCAGGCCGTGCAGCAGCGCTTCCAGGCGCGGCTGCTGCGGGTCGCGTCGGAGTACGGGATCACCCGCCCGCCGCAGATCGACGACCCGCTGTTCGTCAGCCAGGTCGTCTTTGACACCCGCCAGCCGCCCGGGACCCCGAAGGCCCGCTTTGCCTATCTGT
The DNA here is from genome assembly GCA_963724905.1 of uncultured Solirubrobacterales bacterium. GTDB lineage: Bacteria > Actinomycetota > Thermoleophilia > Solirubrobacterales > 70-9 > Mayfieldus. The sequence goes on along the minus strand of CAVRWD010000003.1, from coordinate 84,498 downwards.
TCCCGAACAGCGAGTCGGCCGTGATCTCGGTCCGCCTGCGCCCGGAGCTCAGCGACGCCGAGCGCGGCCGGGCTGTGGAGCTGATCCGCGAAGCCGTCTTCGACACGACGCCGCGCAAGGTCTGCAACAACCAGCCCTGCTTCGCGCTGCAGGGCGGCAGCTATGTGGTGAGCGGCGCCCCCGCGGTCATCGACGGTGTGGCTGACGGGCTGCAGGCGGCGTTGCTGGTTCTCATTGCCGCCGCGCTGCTGGTGATGGCCGCGACCTTGGTCGTCGTCTTCCGCTCCCGCCTGCGGCTGCTGCCGCTGGGCCTGGCGTTTGCGGCGACGGCGATCACCTTCGGCCTCGCCGGCCTGGTCGGTGGCACCCTGACGATCGCGGCGATCGCGGTCCTGCCGATCCTGATCGGGCTCGCCGTCGATTACGCGATCCAGCTGCAGGCGCGCTTCGACGAGGCTGAGGCGGCCGGCGCCCGCGGCGTAGACGCCGCCCGCGAGGCCGCCGCTCGCGCCGGCCCCGTGGTCGGGACCGCCTGCCTGGCGACCGCGGCCGGGTTCGCGGTGCTTCTGCTCTCCCCGGTGCCGATGGTGCGCGGCTTCGGCCTGATGCTGGTCGCCGGCGTCGCAATCGCCTTCCTGCTCGCTCTGACTGCCGGCTTCGCCGCCCTCTCGATGAGGGGGAGGACGGGACTGTCACTGAGGGGGAGGAAGGGAGACGCATCTCCCGGGGGTGGCGCGGGGGCTGGTGTCGGAGACGCTTCTTCCGCGGGTGGTGTGGCGAGGCCGGTTCCCGCTCCGCGCGCAGCCTCGAGCACGGGCGGGAAGCGGACTCGCCACGACAGGACCCGCGGCATTGTGGCCAGGGCTGCGGCCGTTTCGTGACAGCGCTGGGCAGCGGCTCAGCGCGGCCGGCACGGAGGCCCTCGCAACCTCGATCCGCAGCCCAGGCCGCGTCCTGGCCGTCGCCGCCGCCCTGGCGCTCTGCGGCTGGCTGGTCGCACCGCGCGTCGCGATCGAGTCCGAGGTCACCAAGCTCGTTCCCCAGGATCTGGCCGAGGTGCGCGACCTGAACGAGCTCCAGGATGCGACCGGGGTCTCGGGCGAGCTCGACGTCACCGTGCGCTCCGACGACCTCAGCGACCCGGAGCTCCTGGAGTGGATGGCGGCCTTCAAGGAGCGCGTCCTCTCCGAGCACGGGTTTGGCGGCGAGTTCCCCAGCTGCCGCAAGGCCGAGATCTGCCCCGGCGCCTCTCCCACCGACTTCTTCACCGCCGGCCAGGAGCTGACGCGGGAGCGGATCGAGACCCTCTACGCCTCGATCCCTCCCTACGACCGCCAGGCGGTGCTCGCCCAGAACAGCGAGGGGGAGATCCTGGACACCGCAAACGTCTCCTTCGGCATCCGCGTGCAGCCGCTCGAAGACCAGCAGCAGCTGATCGAGGACGTGCGCGCGGCGGTCGACCCGCCGGGGCAGGGGAACGGCCCGCCAGAGGGCACCGAGGTCGAGCTCGCCGGCCTGCCGGTGCTCGCCGCCGCCTCCAACTCATCGCTGGAGGAGAGCCGCTACTGGCTCACGCTGGCCGGCCTCGCCGCGGTGGCGCTGGCCCTGCTCGCGGTCTACCGCTCGTGGTCGCGCGCACTGATACCGCTGGTCCCGATCGTGTTCGCCACCGGCTGGGCCTCGCTGGTCCTCTTCGCCAGCCACATCGAGCTCAACCCGATGTCGGCGACACTTGGAGCGCTGGTGATCGCGATCGCCACCGAGTTCAGCGTCATCCTCTCCTCCCGCTTTCGCGAGGAGCGTGAGGGCGGCAGGTCGGTCGGTGAGGCACTGCGCCGCTCCTACGCGCGCACCGGCGCCGCCGTGCTCGCCTCGGGCCTGACCGCGATAGCCGGCTTCGCCACCCTGCTGGTCACCGCGATCCCCGGCCTCGGCGCCTACGACTTCCCGATGCTGCGCGACTTCGGGCTGGTCACGGTCGTCGACCTCGGCGTCGCCCTGCTCGGCGTGATGCTGGTCCTGCCCGCGGTGCTGGTCTGGGCCGAGGAGGGCGTCGAGCTGCGCCTGCCGTCGCTGCGCCGCCGCCGGTTGGTCGCGCGCCCGGCCGCCGCCGACCGAGAATGAGCGACCGCGACCGAGCGGGACCGCGGCAACGGATCCGGCGGCCCGGCGGGCCGCCGCACGCTTGGCCCGACCCCGCGGCCGGGCCGCATCTACTCGACCACGGTCGGGCTGCTCTTCCTCGCCGTGGTCGTCTTCGTGACCTTGAACACCCTCTCGGAGGGCGGCGAGGGCGTCCTCGGGCTCGACGAGGTGACGACCGACCAGCCGCTGGCCCAGTTCGCGGTGCCGGTCGCCGGGGGCCCCTTGGAGGGCGACGCCAACGTCGCCCAGGACGACTGCGAGACCGACCAGCTTCCCTGCCCGGCGGATGCCCGTCGCACCCCGGCGTGTGACGTGCAGCTGCCGAACGTGATCCGCGTCTGCGACTACTTCGACCGCCCGCTGGTGATCTCGTTCTGGTTCAGCCAGGGAGGCGACTGCGAGGACCAGCAGGACGTGGTCAGCGAGGTGTCCCAGCGTTACCGTGGGCGCGTGAACTTCCTCTCGATCGACATCCGCGACAGCCGCGACAGCGTTCGCGACCTGGTGCGCGAACGAGGATGGAAGATGCCGGTCGGCCACGACAGCGACGGAGCCGCGGCGACGCTGTACCGGGTTGGCGGCTGCCCGACCCTCGTCTATGCATATCCGGGCGGCATCCTGGAATCGGCGAGCATCGGCGAGCTGAGCGTCTCCCAGCTCTCGGCCAGGACCGACGACCTGCTTGCGGCGACGGAGCGCAAGGAGCGCGCCGATCGCTGACCGCGAGCCCGACCTCGCGGCGCTGGCCGCCGAGGACGACGCCCCGCCCGAGCGCGGCTGGGTCGCGCCGGCGGTGGCCGACGAGTTCGGCGGCCTGGCGATCGCCTGGACCACGGTCGAGGCCAGCTCGGGCCGCAGCCCGCGCCAGGTCAAGGAGCGGCTGCGGCTGCTCTCGGACCGCTTCCACGGAGGGCACGCGATCCAGATGCGCCAGCGGCCGATCCCCTGGGCCTACCGGGTCTTCTTTCGCCAGATCGGTCTCGACCCCGATCAGACCCGCACCCCGATCGAGCAATTGGCCCTGGAGCGGATGCAGCACGGCTCCTTCCGCAGCCGCAGCCAGCTCGATGACGCGCTCACGATCGCGACGGTCGAGACCGGTGTGGCGCTACGGGCCTTCGACGCGCAGCGGCTCGAGGGCCGGCTCGGGATCCGCGCCTCCGGGCCGGGGGAAGAGTTGGAGGGAAGGCCCGGAGAGCTTCCCTCCGGGACGCTCGTGATCGCCGACGAGCGCCGCCCGGTCGGCCTTCTGTTCGGCGCCACGGGCAGCGGCCGCGGCGTGCACCCCCACACGGAGCGCATCGTGGTCTGCTCGATCGCGGTCAAGGGCGTGCCCGACATCGCGGTCGAAGAGGCCTTGTGGCTGGCTCGCGCCGCCCTGACCATCTAGAATGGATTTCCGCTCTCGGGGGTTGAAAGGGATCGAATGCAGGAATTGATCAGAGAGCAGCAAGCGCAAGTCGGCGGCGTTCCTCCGTCAGCCGATCGCCTGGCCGCCCTGCTGCACGGCGACGAGCGCCCGGCAAGGGCCGAGCTACGCCGGCAGATCGCCCGCCTCGACCTCGAGCTCGCCGAGCTCTTCACCTCCGCCTTTCCCAAGGGTGGGGTCAGCTGCGAGGTGGCGGCGGCGGGCGGCCCGAGGCTGCTCAGCATCGGGGAGCTCGAGCAGGTGCGAGACCGGCTTCTCTCCCGGATAGCGGACGTGCGCGGGATCCTCAGCGACCAGGGTTACGTGGAGGAGCGAAACCGCGAATTCCTCGAGCAGGTGATGGCCGAGCCGGAGCGCTACCACTGGGTTCGCATCTCCAACGAGGACATCGGCGAGCCCGGCTGCAAACACTTTCACTCCAAGCCCCGCTGGGGACCCCTCGGCATGCTCATGGGCTGGTGGCGCGTCAAGGTCTCATCTGGTTGCCCGTTAGCCGAGGGGCCTCGGCCCCCGTCGCGCTGACGACCCACTGATGGCCAAGAAGCGGCGCAAGCGCAGACCGCGCAGCGCCCCGCCTCAGGCGCCCAAGGCGCCAAAGCGGCCGAGCCCGCGGCCCGCCGCACAGCCCGCGACGAGCGCCCACAGGCGCCCTGGGGCTCCTTCCCGCTCACCGAGCTGGCGATCTTCGTCGGACTGGTGATGCTCGTGGTCGGCTTCCTCGCCGGCGGCTTCTCCGGGACGCTGACGATCGCCGTCGGCATCACGCTCGCCGCGATCGGCGGGCTCGAGCTGGCGGTCCGCGAGCACTTCTCCGGCTACCGCTCGCACAGCACCCTGCTTGCCGGGGCATGCGCGGTGGCCACCGCAGGCGCCGTGACCGGGATCGCGGTGCTCGCCTTCGGCTCGGTCATCCCGCTGATCCCGGTGCTGGCCGGGGCGCTGGCCTTCGTCCCCGCGTTCCTGACCATGCGAGGGGCCTTCCAGCGCGCCTCCGGCGGCCTCTCCTACCGCTTCGGCGAAGCTCTGGGGTTCGAACGCAAAGCGACCGGCACAGTGGCCGGCCGCCTGCGAATAAAGGGAGGTTGCTGCTCAGGCGAACGCGGGGCTGCGCTCGGTCTTCGCCTCGAGCTCGTGCGAGAGGAGCTGGCGCTGGCGGTCGGTGAGGGTCCCGAGGCGCTTGTTCTCGGAGATCGCGAGGGCAAGGAGGAACTTGCGGGCCCTGGTGCGGCCCCAGCGGCGCTGGCTGGTCAGCAGCTCGGCCAGGGTCATGCTCTCGGTCTCCCAGGGGCAATCGCGAATCACGTCGACAGCGCTGACGTCACCGCCGTTGATGCTGCGCTTCAGGGCCGCTCTGGCGAGCCGGACCTTGTTCGCATGCGCGAGGGCCTGCATGTGCTGAGGCGCTTGGCGGCGGGGGCGGGCAGGGGCGGCTGGGGCAGGCGAAATCGTTGCGGCGTCCACGAATATTCCTCCCTTAGAGGTTGGGTTTCACTCTCTCTCTGCGCGCCGACCCCCCGGCATCTTGCTTGGGCTTTGGTCGGACTTCTGACTGGGAGTGCGTGTGTCCTTCGCGCTCCTGCCCCGGTGTGCGGCGCGGGCGGGAACCTATAGCGGTCTCGCCCCCCAGTACAAGCCACAACCCGTCTTACGCCGCCGCGTCGTTCGCTAAGAGCATGCTTTTCGTCGGCGCCCCGGACAAGTCCATTTCTGGACAAGCCGAAACTACCCATACCGGGGGATGCCCTGGGCCTCTCAGGTCCTACTTTCGTCTAGGTGGAGCTGGGCAGCGGGTCGCGGGGGAGGTCGGGGAAGTCCTCCGTGACCCGGCCGATGATCTCCAGCGCCCGGTCGAGATGCTCGCGCTCGTGGGTCGCCATGAGGCTGGTCCGAAGCAGAGCCCCGGCGGGCGGAACCGCGGGGTGGATGGCGACGTTCGTGTAGACGCCCGGCGTCGAAGAGCGCCCTCCACAGCAGCACCGCCTGCCAGTCCTCGCCGACGATCACCGGCACCACCGGAGTCGTGGCCTCGCTGCCATCGGGAAGCGTCCCGGGCTCGACCACGCGCAGGCCGAGGTCGCGGAAGCCCTGGCGCAGGTATGCGGCGTTGTCGAGCAGCTTCTCGAACAGCTGTGGCCCCTCGGAGCGGATCACCCGCAGGGCCCCTAGGGCTGCCCCGACGGCCGCGGGGACCGCGGAGGCGCTGAAGATGAAGGAGCGGGCCGAGATCCGCAGGTAGTCGATCACCTCCTCGGTGCCGGCGATGAAGCCGCCGCAGGAGGCGAGGCTCTTGGAGAAGGTCCCCATCCGCAGGTCGACCTCGTCCTCGAGACCGAACAGCTCGCAGGCCCCCGCCCCCCTGGCGCCGAGCACGCCGACGCCGTGCGCTTCGTCGACCATCAGCCTCGCCCCATGGCGCTTGCAGAGCTCGACAATTGAAGGGAGGTCGCAAACGTCGCCCTCCATCGAGAAGACGCCGTCGACGATCACCAGCACGCCGCCGCCGTCTCCGGCCGCGCGCTCCAGCATCGTCTCCAGCTTGTCCATGCGGTTGTGGCGGAAGGGGCGCAGCCGCGCGCCGGCCAGCCGGCACCCGTCGAGGATCGAGGCGTGATCGCCGGAGTCGCAGATCACGGTGTCGCCGGCCTCCAGGATCGTCCCGATGCAGCCGAGGTTCGCCTGGTAGCCGGTGGTGAAGACGATCGCGTCTTCGGTCCCCATCCACTCCGCGAGCTCGCGCTCGAGCTCGAGGTGAAGCGGGGTGGTGCCGTTTAGGAGCCGCGAGCCCGTAACCCCGGTCCCATAGGTCTCGAAGCGCATCGCGGGCCGCCTCGGCCACCCGCTCATCGCCGGTCAGGCCGAGGTAGTTGTTGGACCCGAGCATGATCGTCTCGCGGCCCTCCATCTCGGCGACCGGGCCGGCCGCCGAGGTGAGCAGGCGGAAGTAGGGCAGAAGGTCCCCTTCCCGGGCCGCCTCGAGCTGCTCGGCGCGGTCGTGGCGGCGAACCTTCTCGAAGACGTCCACGGGCGGCTTCGCGGTCTCGGCCATCAGCGGAAGTCTGCCAGTCGCGGTCGTTCCTATACGTTGAGGCGGTGTCGTTGAGCGTGGAGCCGGTGAAGACGCGGCGCGAGCTGAAGCGCTTCGTAAAGGTCCCCTTCCGGCTCAACCGCGATAACCCGCAGTGGGTGCCGCCGCTGATCACCGAGCGCATGCAGTTCCTCAGCCGCTCGCGCAATCCCTTCTTCGAGCACGCCGAGGCCGAGTACTTCATCGCGCAGCGCGACGGCGAGCCGGTAGGCCGCGTCAGCGCCCACACCGACGAGCACTGGGACACCCGCCATGGCGGCAGGGACGCCATGTTCGGCTTCTTCGAGAGCATCGACGACCCCGAGGTGGCCGCGGCGCTGCTCGACGCCGCATGCGCCTGGGCCGGCGAGCACGGCCGCGAGCGCATCCTCGGGCCGATGAACTTCTCCACCAACGACGAGCTCGGGGTGCTGATCGAGGGCTATGACCTGCGCCCGATGATCCTGCAGCCCTGGAACCCGCCCTACTACACCGAGCTGATCGAGAGCCAGGGGTTCAGCAAGACGATCGACCTGCTGATGTGGTGGCTGGAGCTGGGGGAGCTCAAGCAGGGCAGCGAGTTTCACCCGATGATCCACGCCGCGGCCGAGAAGGCGAGGACCGAGCACGGGGTGAGCATCCGCAACGCCAGCAAGCGCAACCTGGAGCGCGACTTCGCCCTGCTGGGCGAGGTCTACAACGAAGCGTGGGGGGACAACTGGGGCTTCGTCCCGATCACCGAAGCCGAGCGCCGCTTTCAGACCAAGAACCTGAAGCCGGTGCTCGATGAGCGCTGGACGATGATCGCCGAGCGCGACGGCGAGGCGATCGGAGGCGCGATCACCCTGCCCGACATAAACCAGGTGCTGGCAAAGCTCAACGGCCGGCTGCTGCCGATCGGCTGGCTGCGCTTCCTGCTCGAGAAGCGCAAGATCGACCACGTGCGGGTCTTCGCGCTCGGGGTAAAGCACGCCCATCAGCACACCGGCACCGCCGCTGCCCTCTATATCCGCCATCTGGACGAGGCCGACCCCGACCGCGTCTACGGCGGCGAGACCGGCTGGATCCTGGAGACGAATGAGCCGATGAACCGGGCGATGGAGGGAATGGGGGGCACCGTGGTCAAGCGCTACCGGATCTTTGAGAAGTCGCTGCTTGCGTAAATCGAGCCTCCCTATGGCCCACCCCGCCGTCCTCGGTTCTAGACTGGGCAAATGGACCAGCTAGAGGGAGAAGTGATCGCCGAGGAAAACGGCGGCCCGGTCGCCGAGAGCTCGGTGCGGCGGCTGCCTACGCGCCGCGAGCCGGCGGTGCCGGCGCTTCGCGAGGTGCGCACAGCCGCGATCGCCGCGGCGGGAGGAGCGATTGCGGGGGTGGCGACGGTGGCAGCGGTGCGCGCCGTCTCCAGCACCAACTCACGCAAGCGCCCGCGGCTCGCGCGGCGCGGCGAGCGGCCGGCCAACGTGGTCGCCAGCCGCTCCTTTCTGGTCGACGTTCACCTGCTCGGCAAGTGAGCGACGGCCTAGCCGCAGGCGGCGTAGAGCCGCTCACTGTCGAGGTGCGCCCGCGCTGGCCCTTCCGCCTGCCGCGCGGCAGCGGCGGCGACGGAACCGCCGGCTGGCGCCGTGGCGTCCTCTGCCGCCTCCTGCACGTCGAGGGGCGCCCGGTGCTGATCCGGGCCTGGCAGCCGGGAAGGCAGCGGGTGATGCTGCGCGCCGACGCCCTCGAGCGCCACCCAGGTGACCTGTCCGCCGCTGATCGGCGGCCCCGAGGCGGGGGAGCCGGCGACCGCTGAGCAGCTCGAGCTGGCGATCGAGCGGATGCGCTTCGCGATCGGGGTCGACGACGACTACAGCGACTTTCGCGAGCGCTTTCGCGGCGACCGTCTGCTCGAGCCGCTGGTCCGCCGCTACTCGACCCTGCGCCCGCGGCGCCGCCCCTGGCACTGGGAGGCGCTTGCCTGGGCGGTCACCAGCCAGCTGATCGAAGCTCGGCGCGCGGCCGGGATCCAGCGCCGCATCGTGCGCCGCTGGGGGCCGCGAATCGGCGCCGGCCGGGCAGCGCTCGGCGACGTGCCGAGCGCCGGCGTGATCGCCGGGCGGGCACCGGCCGAGCTGCAGTCAACGGACCTATCGGCAGGGCGCTCTGTCGCCATGCGCTCGGTTGCTCGGATCGCCGGGAAGCTGGACCTCGGGGACCCCGCGAGCGACCGCCGGCTGCAGGAAGTGGCCGGCATCGGGCCCTGGACGGTGCAATGTCTCGGCCTTTACGGGCGCGGCGACCTCGACTCGCTGCCTGCCGGAGACCTCGGCTACGTGAAGCTGGTCGGCTATCTCGCCGGCGAAGGGCGCCGGGCGACGGTGGAGGAGGTGGAGCGCTTCTATGCGCCCTACGCCCCCTATCGCGGCCTGGCAGGAGAGTTCACGCTGCGCGGCCTGCACGGGCTGGTTGCCAAGGGCCCGCCCCTGCGCCTGGCCGCCTGAGCCTGCCGGGCCCTGCAAGGGGCGTCCCAGCCGCCTCCCCGATATCCGGCCAGCTGGGCGTCAAGCCGGCCGCGCCCCCGCCGATAGCGGGCTTGAGGCGGAAATACGCTTTTTGCGTGGAAGAAAGCTCTTCTGATGCCCGTTTCCGGATGGTCGACACGGCAGCTGGCCGAGTTTCTCGAGGCAATCTCGGCGGTCGGCGACGTCGCCACGGCCCGCCGCGCCGCGGTTGACCGCGCAGCCGAGGCGCTGGACGCCGAGGTGGCGGCGATCGTCTCCGGCGGCCGGGTCCTGGTTGCGACCGGCGTCGATCCCGAGGGGATGTCCGGCGCTGCGCTGGCGGCGGTGATCGAGGGTCGCTCAAAGACGATCCACATTCCGGGGGTCGGCCTCTGCAAAGCGGTCTCGATCGCGGTCAGCGGGCCGGAGGAGACCTCGCTGATGGTCGCTCGCTCGGGCCAGGAGATCTTCAGCAGTGAGGAGCTCAGCGTCGCTCGCTCGCTCGCCCACGCCCTCTCGATGGCAGAACGGATGCTCGAGGTGCGCGACGAGCAGCGGTCGATGCGCGAGCAAAGCGAGGAACAGGCACGTCGCCACCAGAACGTCGAAGCCAACTACCGCTCCCTGGTCGAACGCCTGCCGGCGATCGTGTACAGCGCCGGGCTCGGGGAGACCGGGAGCTGGACCTATGTAAGCCCTCAGATCGAGGAGATCCTCGGCTTCACCCCGCAGGAGTGGATGGCGGACCCGGAGTTGTGGAGCAAGCAGCTTCACCCCGACGATCGCGAGCGCGCCCTCGCGCAGGAGAACGAGCGCGATCTGGGCGATCGAGACCCGCCGCCGGTCGACTACCGACTTCTGAGCGCCGACGGGCGCGAGGTCTGGATCCTCGACGAGGCGGTGCTGGAGCGCGACGAGAGCGGCGACCCCGTCTGGCACGGGGTCCTCTACGACATCACCAAGCGCAAGCGCGCTGAGGAAGAAGCCGAGCGCCGCGCCGCCCAGCAGGCCTCGGTCGCAAAGCTCGGGGAGCGGGCACTCAAGGGAGCCGGGGTGGAGGAATTGGTCGAGGACGCCGCCGTCTTCGCCGCCGGGGAGGGCTTCGGCCGCAGCGCCGTCTGGGTGCAGGAGGAAGACGGGGGAGAGCTTCTCCTCGGCGCCGGCATCGGGCTTGTCGAGGGGCGAGCGGAAAAGGCGCTCAAGGCCGCAAGCGACACCCCTGCCAGCCTCGCGTTCGCGTCTGGCCACGCGGTGACCGTCGCCGACTGGTCGCGGGAAGACCGTTTCGAGGTGCCCGCGCACCTCAACGGCCTCGGGATCGGCAGCACGATCGCGGTTCCGATCGACGGCGAGCGCAAGTCGCTGGGCGTGATCGAGGCCCACGCGGACGCCGCCGAGGCGATCTCCGAGCAGGACGTCATCTTCGTGCGGGCGCTGGCGAACGTGCTCGCGCACATGATCGAGCGCCAGGTCGCGGTCGACGAGGGAATGCTGCACGACCACATCACCGGGCTCCCCAACCGTCTGCTGTTCGTCGACCGCGTCGAGCATGCGCTCGAGGGTGCCCGCGGCCGCGAGAGGCCACTAGCCGTCTTCTTCTGCGATCTCGATCACTTCAAGGTCATCAACGACAGCTTCGGCCACCAGAGCGGCGACAAGATGCTGAAGGCGATCGTCCCGCGGATCCGCAAGCAGCTGCGCTCGGTCGACACCGTGGCCCGCTTCGGGGGCGATGAGTTCGCGATCCTGGTCGAGGAGGTGGTCGACGAGGCCGAGGCGTCGCGGATCGCCGAGCGCCTCTGCGCCGCCTTCGAGGCGCCCTTCGACGTCGAGGGGCTGGAGCAGCACATGACCGCGAGCGTCGGCGTCGCGATCACCGGCGCCGACACGGACGACGCCGAGTCGCTGATCCGCGACGCCCACGCGGCGATGTACCGGGCCAAGGACCGCGGCCGCAACCGCTCAGAGCTCTTCGACCAGGAAATGCGCTCCAAGGCGGTGCGCCGCCTGCAGCTCGAGCGCGAGCTGCGGAGGGCGATCGACCGTGAGGAGCTGACCCTCAACTACCAGCCGATCGTTGCCCTGGGAAGCGGCGAGATCCCGGCCCTGGAGGCGCTGCTGCGCTGGCACCATCCGCAGCGCGGCGTGATCGAGCCGGCCGAGTTCATCCCGGTCGCCGAGGAGAGTGGTCTGATCCACCCACTCGGCCGCTGGGTGATCGAGCGCGCCTGCCAGCAAAGCGTGGCCTGGAACCAGCTGCGCCCCGACGAGAGGCCGATCGACATGACGATCAACCTCTCTGCGCGGCAGTTCACCCAGAGCGGCTTCCCCGAGACGGTCGAGAGCATCCTCTCGCGCACCGGCGTCGACGCGGTGCACCTGAAGTTCGAGATCACCGAGAGCGTGCTGGTCGAGAAGTCCGGCTCGGCGGAGGAGATGCTCAACGACCTCGCCGGCATGGGGGCGGAGCTGATCCTCGACGACTTCGGGACCGGCTACTCCTCGCTCTCCTACCTGAACCGCTTTCCCTTCGACGCGATCAAGATCGACCGCTCCTTCATCGAGGGGCTGGGGATCGAGCGCGATCGCTCCGCGATCGTCGAGGCGATCATCGGAATGGCTCGTGCCCTCGACCTGCGCACGATCGCCGAGGGGGTCGAGAACGAGGTCCAGCTCGCCGAGCTGCGCCGCCTCGGCTGCGCCTTTGCCCAGGGATTCCTCTTCTCCGGCCCGATGCCGGTGCGCGAGATGACGGCGCTGCTGGAGCGCGCCGCGGGCGGATCGCCGTTCCGCCTCGCCGCCGCGCCTACTCGGGAATCTCTCCGGGCAGAAGCTCCTCGGTGAGCACCTGCCCGGGTGTCGGCAGCGACTCGATCAAGCCGTTGTCGCGCATCCAGCCGATGAATTGGGCCCATTCGCGCTCGTCCATGTCGCCGTAGGGTTTCTCGGCGGTGGCCCGGCTCAGCACCGGGGCCGTCGCCTCGACCTCGGCGGCGGTCAGGCGGCGATCGAGGGAGGCGTTCTGCTCCAACACCGCGTCGGTCGCCTCGTTGGGGCGCTCGACGGCCGCGGCGGTGCCGCGCGCGACCGCGGCGAGGAAGAGGCGGATCGACTCGGAGTCCTCCTCGATCCCGCTCCCGTTGGCGACGAAGACCAGCTCGTCGTAGGGCGGCACCCCGAGCTCGTCGACCGGGGTGACGGTGGGGCCGGCGCCGCGCAGCCGCAGGTCGACCCCCTCGACGTTGGCAAAGCCGCCCAGCATCGCCTGGGCGCGGCCGCCGAGGACGGCCGGCAGCAGGTTGAGACCCACGTTGACCGTGCTCACGTCGCCGGGGCTGAGGTTGGCGCGGGCCAGGATCGTCTCCAGGAATGCGTCCTGGTAGGGGATGCCGGCCGTGGCGATCGTCTTGCCGCGCAGGTCGCCGACCCTCTGGATACCCGACCTGCGGGTCCAGATCAGGGAGGTGAGCGGCTGATCGACCAGCGCCGCGACCGCCTTCACGTCGAGGCCCTGCTCGCGGGCCAGCAGCAGCTCGGGCTCATAGGAGATCGCCAGGTCGGCGCGCCCGGCCGCGACCTGCTTGATCGGCGCCGCGGGGTCGGACGGGGCCTGGATCTCGACGTTCAGGCCGGCGTCCTCGAAGTACCCGCGGCTCTCGGCCACGAAGATCCCCATGTGATCGGGGTTGGGGTAGAAGTCGAGGATCAGGCTGAAGTCCTCGCGCACCGCCGCCTCGTCCTCGGACTTCTCACCGCAGCCGGCGAGCGCCAGGGTCGCCGCAAGGGTGGCGGCGAGGGCCAGGATCAGTGTGAGATTCCGTCTCATCGGAGCTGCTTTCTACCGGCTAGCGCCACCGGACCACCTTGCGCTCCAGAAGCGCCAGGGCGCCGAACAGGGCCATCGCCATCGCCGCCAGCACGACGACGGCGGCGAACATCCGCGCCACCAGCAGGTTTGCGTTGGCGGTGTTCATCACCACTCCGAGGCCCTCGGTGGCGCCTGACCACTCGCCGAACACGGCGCCGATCACCGCCACCGCGACCGCGATCTTTGCGCCGCTGAAGGTGTAGGGCAGGGCGGTCGGGGCTTCGACCCGGCGCAGGATCTGCCAGCGGCCCGCGTCGAGGCTGCGCATCATCTTCACCGCGTCGGGATCGACCGAGCGCAGGCCGTCGAGCGTGTTGACGGTGATCGGGAAGAAGCAGATCAGGGCGATGATCGCCAGCTTCGGGCCGATGCCGAACCCGAACCAGACAACGAGGATCGGGGCGACGACGATGATCGGCACCGTCTGGGAGGCGACCAGCAGCGGATAGAAGGCGCGGCGCAGGGTCTCGGAGAGATGCAGGAGCACTGCGAACCCGATGCCGGCGGCCAGCGCGCAGGCAAAGCCGAGCAGCACCTCCTGCAGGGTCACCCAGCCGTTGTCGGCGAGCAAGTCGCGATCGTCCCAGAGCGCCTCCGCGATCTCGCTCGGCGCCGGGACCAGGAACGGCTCGATGCTGAGTGCGTCGGCGATCAGGTCCCAGCGCGCCGCCAGCTCCCAGGCTCCCAGCAGAGCGGCGAGGATCGCAGCCGGAAGCAGCCAGCGGGCCAGGGCTTCCCGATTCACAGCTCGCCTCGCAGGGCCCGAAGGGCGCGCTCGTGCAGGGCGGCGAACTCGGGCGAGGTGACCACGGAGGTGCGGTCGGCGGTGCGCTCGGCGCCGGGCAGCTCGGCGAGCAGGCGTCCCGGCCGTCGGGAGAGCACGGCGACGCGGTCGCAGAGGAAGAGCGCCTCCTCGACGTCGTGGGTGACCAGGACCACTGTGCGCGGCTCCGCGCCCAGTGCCGCCGCCAGCCACTCCTGCATCTCGGCCCGGGTGATCGCGTCGAGGGAGGCGAACGGCTCATCGAGCAGCAGGACCGGCTTGCCCGCGATCAGGGTCCGCAGGAAGGCCACCCGCTGGCGCATCCCTCCGGAGAGCTCGGCGGGTAGGGCGTCCTCGAAGCCGCTGAGGCCGAAGCGCGCGAACAGCGGTGCGGCAGCGTCCCTCGCCGCCGGGCGCCGGACTCCCCGGTTGCGCAGCGCCAGCGCTGCGTTGTCGATCGCCGACAGCCAGGGCAGCAGCAGGTCGCGCTGCGGCATGTAGGCGCAGCGGGCGAGGCGCTGGGCCGGATCACGCTCGCCGTCGATGCTGATCGCGCCCGCGTCGGGCTCGCGCAGCCCCGCCAGCAGCTCCAGCAGGGTGGACTTGCCGCAGCCCGAGGGGCCGACGATTCCCAGCACCTCGTGCGGGGAGGCGTGCAGGCTGAGATCGGCGATCACTCGCAGCGACTCGAAGCCGTGGCGCAGGCCATCGACGCGGAGCTCGCCGTCCCCCGCCGGGGCGCCATTGCCGCTGCTGGAAATCGAAAGGGGCTCCTTGGTGGGAGCCCCGGTCTTGGTCAACATGCTCCCTCCGCGCGCATTACCGCACAGGTTCTGAGGGTCAGCGCCGGGCGGCTGGATCGGTGTCCTTTGCCGGGGGCGCTATCTCAGCCCGCCTTCCCGCGAGCCCCCCTGGGTTGTGGTTCTCAGTCTAAAGGCACGCATTCGCGGCTGATGGCGCTCCTGATTTACTAGCCCCCATGCGCGTCTCAGCCAAGGCCGATTACGCCGTCCGCGCCGCCGCCGAGCTGGCGGCGGTCGACGACGGGCCGGTGAAGGGAGAGCGGCTCTCCGAGGCCCAGGACATCCCGCTGCAGTTTCTCGAGCACATCCTGCTCGAGCTCAAGCACGCGGGGATCGTGCGTGCGAGGCGCGGCGCCAAGGGCGGCTACTGGCTCGCCCGCCCGGCGAAGGAGATCAGCCTCGCCGACGTGATCCGCGCCGTCGAGGGCCCGCTCGCCAACGTGCAGTCGGCGCCCCCGGAGTCGCTGGACTACCGCGGCCGGGCCGAGCACCTGCAGGATGTCTGGATCGCGGTGCGGGCGAGCCTGCGTGCGGTGCTCGAGAAGACGACCCTCGCCGACGTCACCACGGGCAAGCTGCCGAAGTCGGTCAAGCAGCTTGCTGCTTCACCGGACGCATGGGAGCCGCATAGGTAGGAGCGTTTCGGCGGTCGGGCTGGGGCGCGAGCGTGGGCATGGGTCGGCTGGGCAAGCGAGCGCGCCTGCCCGACCGCCGCCAAGCGGCCTAAGGGTTAGCGGTCCAGATGCAGAACTCGAAACCCTGGTCGTCGCGGCAGATCGCGAAGCGGCCGCCATCGGTCGGCTGCGGCTCGTCGGCCTCGCCCCCGAGCTCGCTCACCTTCGCCATCGACGCCGTCCAGGTCGTCGACCTCGAAGCAGACGTTGGCGCGCGCATCGTCCTGGCCCCCGTATAGACCCGCCGGGCGGGCTCCCGCCCTCGACGTTCCAGCCCTCCGGCGCATTGCCGGGGCTGAACTTCCAGCCGAGCAGGTCGCCTAGAAGCTCTTCGCCTTCTGCGGCCGTCGCTCATCGATGAAGTCGGTAGCGCGGGCCGTCGACCTTGACCGAGGATCCGCCTCGGCGCGAGACTCGATCCTCGCGCCACGTGGCCGTCTGCACCGCCTTCCAAAGCGACACCGCCTGGCGCACCTTGTTGGCGCGTACCACCCGACAAAGCGCAGGTTGGGAAAGACCGTCGGCAAGAGCTCCTGGGGCACCTCCCGGTACTCGGGGATCTCGCGCAGCAGGCTCACGAAGTCGCCGAAGTAGCCCCACATCAGCTTCGCGCCGAAGACGCCGTTCGGGGTCGTTCCCTGCTCGATCGCCCAGTCCAGGAAGGGCTCGTACTCGTGCCTGTTCCACAGCGGCGAGCGGGCAGGCCGGCCGTCGACGCGGGTGTGCTCGCCAAGGTGGCGGAGGATCGTGCGGTCCTGCGGCGCCGACGAAGTATTCCTGCGGGCTGCGCGGCCGGCCGCTGTGGCGCAGCGCCTCGAAGTACTCCTCAGGGACGCCGGCGACGCCGGTCACCTTCAGCGCCTCGCAGAGAAGCGTGCTTCCGCTGCGCGGGGTCGCGCAAATCAGATACGAATCCGAAGGCTTGTCGCCTGCCGTTGCCATCGAGCTTTGACTACTAACCTAATAGAGAAACTATCCAATTGCTAGCTTAGTCGCTTCAGCGGGGGAGCCGCCACACGGGCGGAGAATCCCTCAGTACCCGTCATGCGCCCGAACATCCTCTATATCCACTCCCACGACACCGGTCGGTTGCGTGCAGCCGTACGGCTACCAGGTGCCGACCCCCAACATCCAGATGCTGGCCGACCAGGGCGTCCTGTTTCGCGAGGCCTTCTGCGTCGCGCCCACCTGCTCGGGCAGCCGCGCGAGCCTGCTGACCGGCCAGTACTGCCACAACAACGGGATGATGGGCCTCGCGCATCGCGGCTGGTCGCTGCGACGACTACGGAAAGCACTGGGTCCACACCCTTCGCGAGGCCGGCTACCGCTCGGTGCTGATCGGCGAGCAGCACATCTCAACCGACCCGTCGGTGATCGGCTTCGACCGCGTCCTGGAAATGGACTCACACCGCGCCGAAGCGGTCGCCCCGACGGCGATCGAGGTGCTGCACGAGCAGCCCGAGGGGCCCTGGTTCCTCTCGGTCGGCTTCTTCGAGACGCACCGCGAGCTTCTTCGCTCCGACCTCGGTTCGCGACACGCTCTACTCGCTGCCGCCGAGCGGGCTGCCGGACACGATCACCGCGCGGCGCGACATGGCCGCGTTCAAGGCCAGTGCCCGCTCGCTGGACCAGGGGATCGGCTCCGTGCTGCATGCGCTTCACGACCTCAACCTCGCCGACGACACGCTGGTGATCTGCACCACCGATCACGGTGTCGCCTTCCCCAACGCCAAGGCGACCCTCTTCGATCGCGGCATCGGGGTGATGATGCTGATGCGGGGGCCGGGCGGCTTCACGGGCGGCAAGGTCGTCGATGCGATGGTCACCCACCTCGACGTCTACCCGACGATCTGCGAGCTGGCCGGGCTCCGCACGCCGCCGAGCTGGCTGCAGGGGCGCTCGCTGATGCCGCTGGTGCGCGGTGAGACCGAGCAGCTTCACGATGCGGTCTTCGCCGAGACGACCTTCCACGCCGCCTACCAGCCGCACCGCTGCGTGCGCACCGAGCGCTGGAAGTACATCCGCCGCTTCGACGACTACCCGCACCCCATCCTCGCCAACTGCGACGACAGCGACAGCAAGAACCTCTGGGTCGAGAACGGATGGGGCGAACAGGTCATCCCGTCCGAGCAGCTCTACGACCTGCTCTTCGATCCCAACGAGGGCAACAACCTCGCAGGCGATCCACCTCGCGGCGTCGTGTTGGCCGAGATGCGGGAGCGACTCGACACGTGGATGCGCGAGACCGCAGGACCCTCTGCTCGACGGGCCGGTGCAGCCGCCGGCAGGCGCGATGGTCAACGCTCAGACCCAGGTCTCGCCCGATGATCCGCCGACGCTCGTCACGGTGGATCCCACGGCCGCGCCATCCAGCTGACGCAGGTCCAGCCCGGGGTGTCGGCATCGGCGGGGTGCCAGCGCTCGCCGTGCTCGAAGACGCTGACGCCGCAGTTGACCGAGCGCAGGTACCAGAGCCGATCGGCTTGGGAGGGGCCGAAGTCATCGCCGAGCAGCGAGTCGAAGAGGAAGAAGCGCAGGAAAAGCCCATGCGTGACCACGATCGGCCGGCCGCCGGCGTGGTCGCGCTCCAGCTCGTCCTTGAGCCGCCGCACCCGGCCTCGCACCTGGTCGAAGCTCTCGCCGCCATGCCAGGAGAAGTCGGAGTCGTCGCCGTGCTCGACCATCCACACCGACCAACGGCGAAGCTTCTGCTCCTCCGGGCTCAGCGTCGTGTAGTTGCGCGATTCGCGCAGCTCGCTGATGTAGGGCAGCTCCGTGATCTCCATCCCCAGCTGCCCGCCGATCAGCTCCGCCGTCTGGCGCGCCCGGCCCATCGGGCTGCTGATCAGCGCCGTCGGCTCATAGGAGCGCAGCGCCAAGCCCGCCTCCGTTGACTGCTCGCGCCCGAGGTCGGTCAGCTCGTCGCCTTCCTCGAGCGGCAGCGCGGCCAGCTCCGGGTGCGCGTTGGAGACCGACTGGCCGTGGCGGACGAATATCGCCCGCGTCACGAGGGGCCTTGCTTCACTCGATGCGGCACCGCTACACCTCGGCTCGAGGGCCGCCGGCGACGATGTTCACGAACGTCTCCAGGTGCTTGGTGGTCCAGCACTCAAAGGCGCCGTCGCAGTAGGTCTCATAGGCCGACATCACCGAGTCGCCGTAGTTCCAGTACAGGCGCGGCTCGGGGTTGAGCCAGAAGATCCGCCCCGCCCGCTCGGCGACCTGGGCGAAGGCGTCGGCGTGCGGCTCGCGGCCGTTGGTTCGCGCATCGCCGAGCACGATCACGGTCGAGCGCGGGTCGAGCTCGTCGGAGATCTCGGCCAGGAACTCCAGCCAGACGCGCCCGTAGTCGGTGTAGCCGGAGACGTCGGCGACCCCGCCCTCGCTGGAGATCCGCCGCGAGATGTTTCGGAAGTCGCGCTCGTGCTCGAAGATCTCGGTCACCTCGGAGATCCGCTCGATGAAGACGAAGCTGCGCAGCTTTCGGAACGAGTCGTGAAGGGCGTGCAGGACCGACAGAAAAAAGACGCTCGCCGACGTAACAGAAGTCGACACGTCGCAGAGGACGTAGATCTCTGGCCGCCGCGGGCGCTTGGGCCGGTAGCGCAGCCGCAGCGGCACCCCGCCCGTCTCCAGCGAGGCCCGCATCGTGCGCCGCACGTCGACCACGCGCCCGCGCCGCCGCCCGCGCTGCTCGTGGCCGAGCGTCGCCAGTCGCCGCTTCATCTGCGCCACCGCGCGGTGCACCGCGGCCAGGTCCTGCGCCGGGCTGGTCGGCAGCGCGCGGTCGAGCTCGGCCAGGGGGCGGGAGGGGGGAAGGGTCTCGGTGCGCTCGATCAGCGCCCGCTCCAGCTCGCGGCGCAGGTGGCGCTCGAAGCGGTTCAGCTGCTCGCGCTCGATCGCGGGTTGCTCGTCGTCCTCGGAGGCCTGGCCTCCCGCCTGCAGGCCCAGCGTGCGGCGGATCCGCTGCACGTCTACTCCGATCACGCCCGAGCCCTCGCCCTGGCGCCCGAAGGCCGAGATCGCGAGCTGCGCGAGGTCGCGCATCTCGCCGTCGTTGCCCTCCACGATCGCCTGCCGCACCGCGTCGCGGAGCTCGTCGATGTCGATCCGCTCGCCGCCTGATTGGCGCCCCTCGCCCTCGCCGAGGCCGCGCTGCACCGCCTCGGCCTCGGCGGCGCGGAAGAAGTAGCGGTCGAAGAGCAGCTCGAAGAGGCGACGGTCTTCCTGTGACTTGGCGATCGTCGCCGCCAGCGACTCGCGGAAGTCGTCGGCGACCGTCCACGGCACCTCGTCGAGGGCGGCGAAGGCGTCGAGGATCTCCGAGGTGCCGACCGCGACTCCCTCGCGGCGCAGCTCCTCGCAGAAGGCCAGCAGCTTGGCGGCCAGACCGGGGGGGCCGGAGTCGAGCTTCGCGCCGTAGGGGGAGCCGTTCACATTCGCTCCGAGCTAGGAGGAGCGAGCCACTTCTTCAGACGTTTCCCCCAACTTCACGCCAACCCGCTCCGAGACCAGATCGATGTCGGTGCGATGCTTGACCAGGATCGAGATCGAGCGCTCGAAGGTCTTGGCGTCGATGTCGTCGGACCCCATCAGCAGCAGCGTCCGCGCCCAGTCGATCGACTCCGCGATCGAGGGCGGCTTCTTGAGATCGAGGTCGCGCACCATGTGCACCACCTCGACCAGGCGTCGGACGAGCTTCTCGTCGAGCTCGGGCGCGTGCAGGCGCACGATCTCCATCTCGCGCTCCAGCTCGGGATAGTCGAGCCAGAGGTAGAGGCAGCGTCGCTTCAGCGCCTCGGTGAGCTCGCGCGAGTTGTTCGAGGTCAGGACGACGATCGGCATCGTGCGGGCGCTGATCTGGCCCAGCTCGGGGATCGTGAGCTGAAAGTCGGAGAGCAGCTCCAGCAGCATCGCCTCGAACTCCTGGTCGGTCTTGTCGACCTCGTCGATCAGCAGCACGACCGGGTCGGGGGAGGAGATCGCCGTCATCAGCGGGCGGGGGAGCAGGAACTCCTCGCTGAAGATGTCCTCGAGGACATCTTTGCCGGCGGCCTCCTCAGCTCCGCTTCCGGGGGCCGCCGGGTCACTGACGGGTTCGCCCACTGCCGCGCCCGCCTGGATCCGCAGCAGCTGCTTGCGGTAGTTCCACTCATAGAGCGCCTTCGACTCGTCAAGGCCCTCGTAGCACTGGAGCCGAATCAGGTCACGGCCGCTGGCCCGCGAGAGCGCCTTTGCGAGCTCGGTCTTGCCGACTCCGGCCGGCCCCTCGACCAGGATCGGCTTGCCGAGCCGTTGGGCGAGAAAGGAGACCAGGGCGGCGGGCTCGTCGGCAAGGTAGGCGACCTTCTCGAGGCTTTCCTTGACCTCCTCGACCGATGCGGGTGTCTGCGGTTCGGCCACCGGGCAAGGATACCCGCGCCCCGGTCCGCCCCCGAGGCGATAATCGCCGCATGTCGCCGCTTCTGACCGTGGGCTGGGCGCTGCTTCCGGACCTGCTCGCCGCCCTTCCGCGTGAGTTCGCGCCCTACGCGTTTCTGATGCTGCTCGGCTTCCTGCTCGGGATCCTCGGCCACATGACCCGCAGCCGCTGGCTGGTCGCGATCGGCGTGATGCTGATCGTGATCGGGGCGTTTCTGCTGCCGTTGTTACTGAAGGCCACCACTAATGATGAGCCTCCGCCGCCGCCCCGTGCCGCCGCCGGGGCCACGGGCTAGCATCCGGTGGCGGCGCTCATGGACCGGCCGCGGGCAGGGTGAAGAGGACTCGACTGAAAGCGCGGGCGCTGGGAGCCGGAGGGATGGCGGGCCTCGTTCTCGCGCTCGCGGTGTCGGCGCCGCCGGCCGTCGCGAAGGGCAAGGGCGACGGTCCGATCGGCGGCTCCCGCAAGGGTCCGTCGGCGGATCTCTCGCGCAAGGGGATTCCGGCCAGCGGCGCCTGGCGCGGCTACGTGCGCGACAACCCGAGCCCCTACGTGTACCCGGCCGGGGTCACGGTCCAGAACGCCAAGCCCGGCAACACGGTGGAGGACCCCAATGGCCTCGGCGCCCCCGGTGGCGGCTCGGCGACGATCCAGGCCAGCGGCCCCGACGGGCCGTTCATGATCGTCGACCTCGGGCGCCTCACTGGAGGAAGGATCCAGCTCTCCGTGGTGTCGAGCAGCGGGGTGCCGATCAGGCTCGCCTACAGCGAGGCGCGGCGCTTTCTCGGTCCCGGTGGCGACACCGGCTTCAGCTCGCAGGGGCGAAACGACGATCCCGACCGCCGCGTCGACGAGTTCGCCGTCGGCCCCGGCGTCTACACGATCGGCGGCGTGCGCGGCTCGCAGCGTTACATCCGCATCGAGCTCGCCGGCGCCGGCAGCGCCCAGATCGACTACATCCGGGTCGCGGTCAACCACCTCCGCCCGCGAGTCGGTGACTACATCGGGCACTTCCTCTCCAGCGACGACCTGCTGAACAAGATCTGGTTCGCGGGCGCCTACACGCTCAACCTCGGCACCTATGGCGACCCCGCGCGCGGCAACAAGTTCGCGGTCACCGACGGCGCCAAGCGCGACCGCCTGGTCTGGCTCGGCGACGTGCCGATCGAGTCCTTGGCCGGCTTCTACACCGTGCGGCAGATGCCGAGGGTGCTGCGCCGCACGCTGGAAATGTTCACCTGCCAGCAGTATCGAGGCGGCTTCATCCCCCAGGTCTCGGAGGTGAACGTCGATTGCCGGGAGCCGGGTCCGGCCAACGGGCCGCCGGCATCGGCGAAGGGGATCTGCACCTGCGTCACGGGGTCGCGGTTGCCCTCCTACACGGCCTGGTTCGTGGTCGGGACCGGGATTTACTACAAGATGACCGCTGACCCGCGGGTCGCCGAGTGGCTGCCGGTGATCCGCCGCGCGATCAACTTCTTTCGCAAGAACGTCGGCGCGCGGGGCCTGTTCGTCACCAAGGGCAACGAGATCAACTGGCATCCGCCCGACGTCGGCGGCGGCGAGGACGCCGACACCAACTCGGTCTGGGTGCGCGCCCTGCAGAGCGCCTCGACGCTGGAGAAGCAGCTCGGGAACCCGCGCCGCGGGCGCCGCTACGCGCGCAGCTCGCGAAAGCTCGCGCGTGCGATCCGGGCGGCGCTCTTCGATCCCGCGGTAGGAGCGCTGAGGCTCAACACCTACGACCCGACCGGCAACCACACCCAGGACGCCAACGTGCAGGGGGTCCTCGCCGGCGTGCTGCGCGGCGCCGCGGCGGGCTCGGCGTTCAACTGGCTGCGCTCGGCGCTCGGCACTCCGTACGGGACCGCGACCGGGGAGTTCAACAACGACCCCTTCATGGGCCGCTACATCTCTCCCTTCCAGTCCGGTTGGGAGGTGCTGGCCCGGATGCAGTACTACCAGACCGGTGAGGGGCTGGACCTGATTCGCCGGCTCTGGGGCCACATGCTGCGCAGCGATCCGGGGGACACGTTCTGGGAGAAGCTCGCGACCGACGGAAGCGTCTCCCCTTACCAGGGCTTCAACCCCAACGGGTCGCCAATCGTCGAAGACGCCAGAAGCGGGCTCACCTCGCTCGCCCACGGCTGGGCGGCGGGCCCGACCGCGGCGTTGTCGGCCTACGTCCTCGGGATGCGGCCGGTGAGCCCGGGGTGGGCGAAGTGGCTGGTCGAGCCCCAGCCAGGGGACCTCAAGTTCGCGCAGGGAGCGGTCGGGACCCCGGAGGGCAGGCTCGGCGTGCGCTGGGAGCGCGACGCGGGCGGCATCACCTCGTTCCGGATCTCGGTGCGGGTTCCGCGCGGCTCCACCGGGACTGTCGCGGTGCCGACGCTGGGCGCCAGTCGCACGATCGGCCGCGACGGTCGCGTGGTCTGGAAGGGCAACCGCGACATCGGCGAAGCGCAGGCTTCAGCCAGCGGCGGCTACGTGCGCTTCTACGAGGCCGACCCGGGCCTCCACACCTACGCCTGGGTGAAGGGGAAATAGGCTTGCAGGCGTGGGGAGGCTCGACGAGCTCGATCTCAGCCTGAAGCTCTCCCGTGAGGAGGAGCAAGAAGCGCTGGAGCAGCGCTGGGAGCGCCTCACCGAGCTGCGCCTCTCGCTCGGCGGGCTGCTGGACGAGGAGCGGATCGGGCCGCCGGTATGTGTCGTGTTCGAGGGCTGGGACGCCTCCGGCAAGGGCGGGGCGATCAAGCGGCTGGTGGCGAAGATGGACCCGCGCCACGTGCGGGTTGCCCAGTTCGCCGCCCCGACCCACGACGAGAAGCGCCACCACTTCCTCTGGCGCTTCTGGCCCACCCTCCCCGGTTGGGGAGGGATGGCGATCCTCGACCGCTCCTGGTACGGCCGGGTGCTGGTCGAGAGGGTGGAGGGATTTGCCACTCGCGAACAGTGGCTCCGCGCATATGACGAGATAAACGCCTTCGAACGCTCGCTCGCCGACGAGGGCACCATCCTGATCAAGTTCTGGATGCACATCTCCGACGGCGAGCAGCTCAAGCGCTTCGAGAAGCGCCAAGCGGACCCGTTGAAGGCCTGGAAGCTCACCCCCGACGACTGGCACAACCGCGGGCTCCGCGACCAGTACACGGAGGCGGTGGAGGACATGATCGACCGCACCGACCAGCCATACGCGCCCTGGGACCTGATCGCGGCGGACTCGAAGCGCTATGCCAGGGTCGCGGTGCTGGGGACGGTTATCGAGCGGATCGAGGCCGGGATGCAGAAGTGGGGGTTCGAGCCGCCGCAGCCTCAGCGCGCCTGATCCGCAGGCCCATCACTCCCAGCAGCCCGGCGCCGCCGGCGGCGATGAAGATCCCGTAGGCGAGTCGGTAGTCGGTGTCAAAGCCGGCGAGCTGGAACTGCGGCCGGTCGAACATCAAATAGACGACCATCGCCGCGGCCCAGAAGCCGGCCAGGGCCAGCAGCGTTCCCTCGCGCAGCGGAAGCGCCGGGCGCCGCCCGCGCCCGTTCTGGATCAGCAGGTAGAGGGCGGCTCCGACGGCGAGCAGCTGGGCCGCCATCACAAAGCCGAAGCTGCCCAGGCCCGTCTTCACGAGGCCGCCGACCGGAGCGCGGTACCAGGGCAGGATCGTGGCCGCGACGCAGAGCAGCGCCCCGGCCGCCGCAAGCCGCTCCATCGTCCCCAGCGAGGCGATCGCCTGCCAGAGGCCGGCCGGCTCGGGACCTCTGGCCGCCGGTCGGCGCTCAGAGGGGCTGGCGGCCACGGTAGCCGGATTCGAGGTCGTGCCAGAAGCCGATCTCGTCCTCGCCCAGCTCCCAGCAGAGGTAGACCTCGCGCTCGTCGATGATCGCCGGGAAGTCGATCAGCCCACGGTCGATGTCGCGGACGACGATGCTCGCTTCCTCCAGCGCCAGCAAAAGCTTTCGCACCTCCAGGAACGCCTCACCGACCTGGGTGCCGGGCTCGCCGCCGCCGTTGCTCGGGGCGGCGTCCGTGAGCGCTTCGTGGGCCTGCTCGTCGGTGAGCAGGTCGCGGGAGTCGCGCAGCCGCTGCAGCAGCGGCTTTACGCTCGCCAGCGCCGCGTTCGCCTCGCCGACGGTGAAGTGGCGCTCGTGGACATGGGCAGGTCGCGGCTCGCTCATGCGGCGATTCTACGCCCGCCCTGCCGCGGCTAGTCTGAAGCCGTGGAAGGTGTGGTGCTGCAGAACGAGCTCGACGCGCCGCCGGCGCTGTTCGAGGACTGGCTGCGCGAGCGGGGGATCGGCTACCGAATCGTCCGCGCCTGGGAGGGAGACATCCCCTCTGACCCCGGCGAGTTCGCCTGGGTCGCCTCGCTTGGCGCCGCTGACTCCGTCAACCAGCGCGAGAAGGAGTGGATCGCGGCTGAGCTCGACTTCCTGCGCCGCGCCGCCGCCGCGCGAGGTGCCGGTGCTGGGGATCTGCTTTGGTGGCCAGGCGCTCGCGGCCGCGCTGGGGGGCGAGGTCTTCTCCGCTGAGCAGACCTCGATCGGCTGGTTCGAGGTCGAGCCCTCCGACGCAGCCGTTCCCGCCGGTCCCTGGGCTCATTTCAACGCCGAGTGCTTTTCGGTCCCCGACGGTGCCACCAGGCTGGCGAGCACCCGCTGCGGCGCCGGTGCCTTCCGCCTCGGGCCTCACCTGGGGGTCCAATTTCACCCCGAGGCGACCCCGACGATCGTCGACGCCTGGGCGGTGAGCGAGTCCGACCGGCTGGTGGCGCTCGGTGTCGACGCCGGGGAGCTGAGCGCTGACGGACAGCGCCACGGCGATCAGGCCGCGCGCCAGGCTTTCGAGCTGTTCGACGCCTGGCGAGCGATGTCCGGCGGAGCTGGGTGACCGCCGGAGATCGGGGCGTTCAGCGAATCTCTTCCTCCGGCGGGGAGTAGTCCTGGGCGCGGATCTTGCCGGGCTCGATCACGACCTTGAAGCGCGGCACTTGCTCCGGGATCGAGTACTGGTAGCGGCGCCCCTCGTATATGCGCGAGAGGCTGTCGATGTGCTCGTAGTCGCTGTCGTCGCTGATCTCGATCACGCTGCCGGCCCCGGCGACGTGGCGCAGGATGTTGTCGGTGTCGACGACGACGAAGGAGACGCGGGGGTCGCGGCGCAGATTGCTCAGCCAGTGCCCCTCGCCGGCGTTGACGGTCAAGCGCTCACCCTCGAGGCTGCACCAGACGACGACTCCGTAGGGCGTGCCGCTCTTGTTCAAGGTCGTCAGACAGCAGGGATAGGCCCCGCCCAGCAGCTCATCGACGATCTCAGCCCGTTCCATTCCGTGCTCCCTTCGCTCACACCTGCTCGAAGTAACGTCGCAGCTCGGAGTCGCTGACCGCATCCGGGTCCCCGCCGCCGCGGTGAAAGGCGACCCACTCCCACTCGCGGCTCCCGAGCCAGTAGTCGACCACGTCCTGGCCCAGAATCGTCGCAAGGCGCCGGTCCGCGGCCAGGGCCGCCGCGGCTTTGCGCAGCGTGTCGGGCGCCCGCGACGCGACGCCCGGGGGCAGCGCCCAGGCCATGCCCTCGAACTGCGGCGGCGGCTCGAGGCCCTCTTCGATACCGGCCATGCCACCGGCCAGGATCACCGCCAGGGCGAGGTAGATGTTGCAGTCGGCGGACGGGACTCGGTGCTCGATGCGGCTCGAGCTCGGCTCGCGGGTGACGGTCCGCACCGCCACCGACTTGTTGTCCTCGGCCCAGGTGACGGAGGTTGGGGGGCCCGTGATCTCGACCAGGCGCCGGTAGGAGTTCGGGTTCGGGGTGAGGAAGGACATCGCCCCGGGCAGGGTCTCGAGGAGGCCGGCGACCCAATTGCGCAATAGCTCCGAGGGCCCATCCCCCTGCGCCGAGTCGTGGAAGGCGTTCTCGCCGTCTCGAAGCAGCGAGAGGTTGACGTGCATCCCCCCGCCCAGGTGCTCGTCGATCCCGTAGGCCATGAAGGTGACGCTGCGGCCGAGCTCATCGGCGACCTCGCGCAGCGCCATCTTCGTCCGCATCACCTGGTCGGCGCTGTGCAGGGGGTCTGCCGGGGCGAGGTTGATCTCCACCTGCCCGGGGGCGGTCTCGTTGCTCCAGTACTCCCAGCTCACACCGAGGTCGGTGAGCCGGCGACAGACTGCATCCATGAACAGGGCCAGGTCCGAAGAGGTGCTCATCAGGTAGGTGACCCGGACTTCGCCCCCGAGCGGCGTCAGCTCTCGGTACCCCTTCGCCCGTGCCTCCTGCAGAGGCTCTTCGAAGACCATGAACTCGAGCTCCGGCGCCACGACGGCCGAGTAGCCGTGACCATCGAGGCGAGCCAGCATTCGCTTCAGCAGGCCCCGGTAGCAGGCCGGCAGAGGATTGTCGTCGAGGTCGGTGAAGTCGCCGAGCACCGACGCCCAGCCCTCGCCGCCCGGGAGCTTGACCAGGGTCGCGAGCTCGGGCGTCACCTTGATGTCGCGTACCTCGCCGCGCCAGGAGCCCCAGTCCCAGCCCAGCGCCACCTCGCCACCGAGGTCGACACCGAAGGCGGTGTCGCCGAACACCGCCCCCTTCTCCAGCACCGAGAGAAACTTCGACGCGGAGAGGTACTTGCCGAGCACGAGCCCGTCGTGATTGGTCGCCTCCAGCCGCACCCCGGAGATGCGGTTGTCGGTCAGCCAGGCCTCGACGTCCTCGATCCGATCGGGGGCGGGCCCGCTCATCCGGCCTCCAGGTTGTGCCGGATTGCATGTCCGGCGCCGGTCAGCACCGAGATCTCCGCGAATGTTCCGCGCAGGCATGCCCGCCCCTCGAATGCGGCGTCGAGAAGCGGGAGGCGCCCGCTGAGCACGGCAACCAGGTCCTCCGCCTCCCCGTGGACTTCATAGGCGCGGCCGTCGGGCGAACCGAAGCGCTGCTCCTCGCCGTCCGCGAGATTGACGACCAGCAGGGCGGCGGGCGACCCCGGCATCCGCTCGAGGACGGACCAGAAGCGCTGAGCCGTGCCGCGCCAGTCCGCCCCGGAGGGATCGAGGAGCTCACGCACCCATTGGGCCAGGTCGGGGTGGTCCGGCGCGCCCTCGATCTCGGCATCCTCGATCGCCCTCACGTCGGCATGCTCGTCGTAGCCGTGGGCAATCGAGACAGCGTCATCGCCTACCCGCACCGTCGCGGTCTCGCCGGTCGCCGCGCGAATCGCGGCGGTCCCCTCGAGCTCAGCGCTGCGCTGCGCGAAGTCGGGTTCGCCGAGCAGGCCCCGCAGGTCCGCGGCCAGCCCGAGCACCAGGGG
Organism: uncultured Solirubrobacterales bacterium; assembly: GCA_963724905.1. Classification (GTDB taxonomy): domain Bacteria; phylum Actinomycetota; class Thermoleophilia; order Solirubrobacterales; family 70-9; genus Mayfieldus. Next base: position 56,555 of record CAVRWD010000003.1, on the reverse strand, counting down.
CGTCGGGTCGTCCTCGACCGAGATCGCGATCCTCGCTCCCACGACCAGAGGCTCTCAACCTGCGCCTCCGAAGTCCAATCTCGCAGTAGCCTCGGGCAAATGGGCTACTGGCTCTCCGAAGCAGGGCCGGTCGAGCCCCGGCCGCCGCTCGACCGAGACGAACGCTTCGACGTCGTGATCGTCGGCGGCGGATACGCCGGGATGTGGACCGCATGGTCGCTTTCCCAGCGCCAGCCGCAGGCCAGGGTCGCGGTGCTGGAGGCGGGCGTGTGCGGCGAGGGCCCAAGTGGGCGAAACGCCGGCTTCGTCAACTCCTTCTGGCACCACCTTGCGCCGCTTTGTGATCGCTTCGGCGACCAACGGGCGCTGGAGCTCTGCCGGCAGGCGGCCCGCTCGGTCGAGGAGATCGGGGAGTGGGGGGACGAGCGTCACCTCGACATCTGGTTTCGCAAGTCCGGCCACCTGAAGGTGGCGACGAGCCCGGCGCAGGAGGGGGTCTGGGCGGAGTCCGTGCGGGCCTGCGAGCGGCTCGGGTCCGGATCTGAGTACGCCAGTCTCGACCCTGGCCAGGTCGCGGCGATCTGCCGCTCGCCCCACTTCGGTGGCGGCGTATTGATGTCGCGCTCGGCAAGCGTGCAGCCGGCGCGGCTCGCCCGCGGCCTGCGCGAGGCGCTGACCGAGGCCGGGGTCGCCGTCTACGAGCGCACCCGGGCGACGCGGATCGACGCCGGCCGCGGGGGCGTCGTGGTCGAGACGGCGGGCGGTGGGAGGGCCAGCGCGAAGTCGGCGGTGATCGCCATCAATGCCGGCAGCGCCGGATTCGGGCCCTTGCGCAACCGCCTGGTGGTCAGCTCGACTCACATGCTGATCACCGAGCCCGTTCCCGACGTTCTCGAGGAGCTTGGCTGGGAAGGAGGAGAGTGCATCTCGACCGCTCGCACATACCTGCACTACTTCCGCACCACACCCGACGACAGGATCGCCTTCGGCTGGGGCGGTGGGCGGCTCGCCTGCGGCGCCCGCCTCGGCGGCCGAATCGACGACGATCCGGAGGTCGGCAAGCGCCTGCGTGCCGACCTGGTGAGGCTGTTCCCGGCACTGGAGGGGCGGCGCATCACTGGGGCCTGGGGCGGCCCGGTGGACGTATCCCCCGACCGGCTGCCGGTCCTCGGCACCCTGCCCGACGGCCGCACGCATTACGTCTACGGCTTCACCGGCAACGGGGTCGGGCCCTCGCACCTTGCCGGGCGAGTCCTCGCCTCGATGGCGCTCGACTCCCGCGACGAGCTGACCTCGCTGCCGATCGTCGAGCCACCCCGGACCCGGGTGCCGCCCGAGCCGCTGCGTTATGTGGGCGGCAGCCTGGTGCGCTCGGCGCTGCTGCGAAAGGAGCGACGCGAGGACGCAGGCTCGCCCGCCGACCCGCTGACCGATCTCATCGTCGACATGCCGCGCCGGCTCGGCATCCATATCGGTCGCTGAGCGACCGTCGGCTCAGGCCGCGCCCTGGGCAGACATTCGCCTGCCCTGGCGTTGCAGGACGACGGTGAGCGCCATCGCGATCACCGTGACCGCGAATAGCATCGTCGCCAGGACGTTCACCTCGACCGGGATGCCGCGCTGCGAGGCACCGAAGATGAAGAGCGGGAAGGTCACCGTGGTGCCGGAGTTGAAGTTCGAGATCACGAAATCGTCGATCGAGAGCGTGAAGGCGAGCAGCGCCGCAGCGACGATCCCCGGCGCCAGGAGCGGCAGGGTCACCTTGAAGAAGGTCGCCAGCGGCGTCGCGCCGAGGTCCGCGGCGGCCTCCTCGAGGCTGGCGTCGAAGCCGATCAGCCTCGACCGCACGACGACGACCACGAAGCTGATCGAGAACATCACGTGGGCGATCAGCAACGTCCCGAAGCCGCGCGCGGCGCCGAGGTAGACGAACATCGACAGCAGCGAAGCGCCGATCACCACCTCCGGGGTCGCCATCGGGATCAGGATCAGCAGGTTGGCCGCCCGTCGGCCGAGGAAGCGTCGCCGCACGAGCGCGAGGGCGAGGAGGGTGCCGATGACGGTCGCGATCAGGGTCGAAAGCGCCGCCAGCCGCAGGCTCACCTTCAGGGCGTCAGTGAGCTGTGCGTCGGCGAAGGGGTCGCGCCAGTAGTCGAGGGTGAACCCCTCCCAGTGGATGTTGAAGTTGCCGGCCGGGTTGTTGAAGGAGAAGACCGCGATGACGACGATCGGGATCAGCATGTAGGCGATCGCGGCGCCGGCGTATAGGTCGAGAGCGTGGACGCGCAGCCAGCCGATCGGACCCGGGTGGCGGAAACGCGACATCGTTGTGCCCTCGGAGGCCAGCACCCGCCCGTCGTCACCGATCACGTTGCCGGTCCCGGCGAACCGCAGGTAGACGACCACGACGATCAGGATCAGCGCCATCAGCGTGAATGCGAGCGCCGCGGCGATCGGGTAGTTGGCCGTCTGCAGGTACTGGCCCTGGATCACATTGCCGACCATCGCCTGGTTCGGCCCGCCGAGGAAGAATGCGTTCACGTAGTCACCGACCGCCGGGATGAAGGTGAGCAGGACGCCGGCGACGATCCCGGGCGCCGAGAGCGGCAAGGTCACCCGCACGAAGGCCGCGGCCGAGGATGAGTAGAGGTCCTTCGCCGCCTCGATCATCCGCTGGTCGAGCCGCTCGAGGCTTGCGTAGATCGGCAGGATCATGAAGGGCAGGAAGTTGTAGGTCAGACCCGCGATCACCGAGACGGAGGTATCGAGGACGCGGCCGTCGTCAGCGACCAGGCCGATGCTCTGCAGCACGTCGACGGTCGGGCTCTGGTCGGCGAGGATCGTCTGCCAGGCGAGGGTGCGGATCAGGTAGGTGGTGAGGAACGGGGCGATGACCGCGAACAGCAGGAGGTTCTTCCAGCGGCCGCCCCGCATCGCGATCGCGTAGGCGAGCGGATAGCCAATCGCCAGCGCCAGCACGGTGGCGATCCCGCCGTAGAAGAACGAGCGCAGGATCTGCTCGTCGTATTTGGAGATCGCGTCGCTGAAGTTGGAGAACTGCCAGTTGAAGCGGAAGCCCTCATTCAGCGACCCCGTCTCGAGCGAGATGTAGCCCATGAAGTACATGGGGACGAGGAAGAACAGGCCCAGCCACAGCAGGCCGGGCCCGAGGAGGAAGGCGAGCGAGAGGTGGCGCCGCCCGGGGGTCAGCCGGTGGTCAGCTCCTGCCAGGCCTGCTCGACCTCGGGCTCGAACTCAGGGTCGATAACCGGTTGGTCGACGCAGTCGGCCGTGAACTCCTCGGTGGGGAAGATCAGGTCCTGCTTCGCCGTCGCCGGGTCGAGCTTGCGCAGCTCCTCGCGAACGCCCTTGACCGGGGTCACGTAGTTGACGTAGCCGGCGATCTGCGCCGCGTGGGCGGGGTCGTAGACGTAGTCCATGAAGGCGTAGGCGGCGCCCGGGTTCGGCGCGCCGACCGGGATGATCATGTCGTCGGACCACATGATGCAGCCGGTGTCCGGCATCACGAACTCGATGTCGGGGTTGTCGAGCTGCATCGCTGCCGCGTCACCGGCCCAGCCGATCGCCGCGACGACGTCGCCGCGCGGCACGTCCTCGATGTAGTCGTTGCCGGTGACGTCGCGGATCTGCCCGGAGTCGATCGCACTCTTGATCTTGTCGATCGTCTCCAGCCACTGGTCCTTGGTCGCATCGGCGGGGTCGATTCCGTCGGCCAACATCACCAGCGGCACCGTGTCGCGCAGCTCGGCGAGGACGTCGATCTTGCCCTTGTACTTGGGGTCGAAGATGTCGTTGACCGAGGTGATGTCGGGCGCCAGGTCGGTGCGCACGACCAGTCCGGTCAGGCCGCTCTGCCAGGGGACCGTGAACTCACGCTCGGGGTCGAACTCGGGGCTGCGCAGGCTGTCGACCAGGTTCGCCTCCACGTTCGGCAGGGCACTCTTGTCGAGCTTCTGGGCGTAGCCGAGGTCGTAGTAGCGCTTCGCCATCCAGTCGGAGGCGACGATGATGTCGCGGCCTCCCGACTCGCCGTTCTGGAGGTCGGGCCGCAGCTTGGCGAAGAAGGACTCGTTGGAGTTGATGTCCTCGAGGTAGTTGACGTCGACGCCGGTCTCCTGCTCGAAGTTCGCAATCGTCGAGCCTTCGCCGTCGACCTTGCCGCCCTTGCCGGGGTCGATGTAGTAGACGCCGGTTGACATCGTCATCTTGCCCTCCACCGGCCCGGCCTTCGCGACTGTCACCTCTTCGTCGCTGGCGCCGCCGCCGAGATCCTCGTCGCCGCAGGCGGCGAGAGCCAGCGCTGCGATCAGCGTCGCGAGCGCCAGCGCGACCCGCTTCCATCCTGCCTTGCCGCTTTGCCGCCCTGCTTCACCCATCGTTCGGATCCCTCCTCGTCGCTGGACTTCCAACCTTATTCCGATCTGGCGGGCTCGCGCAACGGGGCGCTCACCCGGCGCACCATCTCCGCAGCCTCCTCCGGGTGGCTGACCGGTCCGCTCTCGGACTCGATCTGGACAACCCGCGCATCCGGCAGGGTCTCCGCCGTCAAGCGCTGCAGGACCTCGCTGGGCGGCAGCCAGGGCCCGGCGATGTCCGGTGCGGTGAAGATCCACAGCCGCTCCCCGATCGCCCGTGCCTCCGCGCGCGGATCGTCCTCGACCCAGCCCCTGAACCGAGCGACCGCAGCTTGCTGAGGATGAAACTCGGCCTGGGCGTCGACCCGTTCGCGCAGCTCCTCTTCACTTGCCTGCGTGTTGGTGGCCTCCATCATGTTTCGCATCGCGCCCCGATAGTTGCTCTCCAGCATCTCGCTGAAGGCCTCGACCACCGTGTTCGAGGAGATCATTCCTTCTTCATGGGCGAATGCTGCACGCGCGAACGGCGCCGTGCCGAAGTTGATCACCGCACCAACGAGGTCGGGCCGCCGCGCCGCCAGCTTCGCCGACCTATTCGAGCTGTCTGCGACCGCGAGAAGCAGCGCCGGGCCGCCCACCGCCTCGACCACCGCCTCGAGGTCGCCGACGTCGGTCGCCATGTCGTAGGGGCCGTTGCGCGACGACTCGCCGCTGCCACGCAGGTGGTAGGTCGCGACCCGGTGATCGGCGGCGAGGTCGGCCAGCATCTCGGCGTAGACCCCCGGGTTCCAGGACCAGTAGGTGGCGAGGACGATCGACGGCCCCTGCTCTCCCTGGATCTCGTAGTGGATCCGGGTGCCGTCGGGGCGCTCGAGCTCGGCCATTCGCCAACGCTACCCGCCGAACGTACGCCGCTAGCCGGCGACCAGCTCGCGCGCCCGCTCAGCGAGGTGGGTGACGCCGAGCTGCTCGTAGCGCTGCGCGGCGGAGTCGAGGGCGTCGCGGGCCGCGTCGCGATCCGTCTCGGCGAGCCGGCGCCCGCGCAGCTCCTCGCAGCGCGCGGCGTCGAGCGGGTGCCCCAGCTTCTCCCATTCCACCGCCGCCTCCGCAAGCGCCGCCGCCCCTTCGGCGGGATCGCTAGCCGTCGCCCCGGCGGCCTCGCGGGTCGCCGGGCTGCCGATCGGGTACTGCTGCAGCCGCTCGGCCAGATGCGCGGCGCCCTCGGCCGCCTCGCGCGCATGCTCCTCGCGTCCTGCGAGCGCCAGGTTCACCGCCCGCGCCGAGGTCGCCTCGACGAGCTGCGCGACCAGGCCGGCGCGCTCGCCGATGTCGAGCGCCTGTGCGAGGACCGTCTCCGCCGCCGCGTGCTCGCCGCGGTCTGAGAGCACGGCGGCGAGCCAGTACAGCGCCGAGTAGGCGACCTCTGAGCGGCCCACCTGCTCGGCGACCTCGTGGGCGCGACGCAGCGACTCCTCCGCCGCCTGCCAGTCGCCCTCGCGCCAGCACATCACCCCGCGCATCACGTAGGGGAAGCAGAGCTTTCCGAGCAGCCCCTCGCGCTCAGCCAGCGAGGCGCTGGCATCGGTCTGCTCGCGCACCGTCTCCCAGTCGGCTCGGTAGACGGCGAGCTCGGCAAGCGCCGCGTGGAGCTCGACCTGCGACGGGAGGTCGCCGACCTCGATCGCGAGCTTCAGCGCCTCGGAGTAGGCATCTCCCGCTCCCCCGTAGTCGGCCTCGGAGGCCTCGAGGTGGTAGCCGAGCGTGAGCAGCGCCCGCACCCCCTCGGCCTGGTCGGAGCCGCGCGCAAGCTCGACCGAGCGCTCGAGGTTCTCGCGCGCCTTCTCGAAGTCGCCGATTCGGCCAAAGACGCGGCCGAAGATCCCGTGGGCGCGGCTCGCAGCCGCCGCCTCGCCGAGCCGCTCCGCCAGCCGCAGCGCCTTCTCGGAGGCGTAGATCGCGAGCATGTTGTCTCCGGTGTGCATATAGAGCGACGCCGCCTCCTCGTAGAGGCGCACCAGCTCGATGCAGGGCGGGCCGTCCTTGAGCAGATCGATGCCCTTCTGGTAGTGGTCGATCGAGGCGCCCCGGTCGCCCTTGTGCCAGAGCCCGGCGCCGATCTTTCGGTGCAGGTCGCCGACCCGCGCCAGGTCCTCCTGGCGGCGGTGGTAGTCCAGGCACTGCTCCCATACCGCGACCGCCTCATCGACGCGGCCGAGGCGCAGCGCCGCGTCGCCCATCTTCTCGCCCACCCGCGCGGAGCCCTCCTCGTCCAGCGCGCCCTCGAGGTTGCCGGCGGAGCGGTAGTGGTCCAGCGCCTCCAGGTTGGAGTAGAGCGAAAGGGCCGCGTCGCCGGCGGCCTCCAGGAACTCGACCGCCTTGGCGTTCATCGAGCGCAGCTCGTCGCCCTCGATCCCGGCCTCGTTGCCCAGCGTGGCTGCGCGCCCGTAGTGGTCGGCGATCAGCGCCACCGCGCGCTCGCCGCGCTCCCCGGCCCGCTCTTCGATGTAGCCGCCGACCTGGAAGTGCTGGCGGCAGCGGGTCGCCTTGGGCAGCATCCCGTAGGCGACGTCGCGGATCAGGGCGTGCTTGAAGACGTACTCGCGCTCACCGGCCAGGCGGCTCGCCGGGTTCGCGATCACGAGCTCCTTGTCCTGCAGCGATCCCAGCGCCTCGATCACCTCCGCGTCGCTGCGATCGGCGGTGGTGAGCAGCAGGCCCTCCCAGAAGTTCTGCCCCACCACCGCCGCTTGCTGGAGCAGGCGGCGCTCGAAGGGAGCCAGCGAGTCGAGCCGCGCGGCGAGCACCGAGTGCACCGACTCGGGCAGCGCGTCGTCCCCCTCGCCGCCTTCGTTGAGGCGGTTGACCATCTCCTCCGCGAACAGCGGGTTGCCGCCGGCGCGCGCGGCGACCCGGCTGATCAGGTCGCTGTTGCCGTTCCGTAGAGCGACTCGACCAGCTTCTCGGTCTCGTCGTCGGTGAGCGGGTCGAGGTAGATCGAGGTCGCGTTGCGCCTTCCGCCCGCCCAGTCAGTGCGCCGGTCGAGCAGCTCGTCGCGCGCCATGCAGACCAGCAGCACCGGCCCCCGCAGCCAGCGGGCCAGGTGCTCGATCAGGTCGAGCATCCCCTCGTCGGCCCAGTGGATGTCCTCGAAGGCGACCACCAGCGGACGGCCTGAGCTGATCGCCTCCAGCAGGACCCGGATCGCGGAGAACATGCTCTCGCGCATTCGCTGGGGGTCGTCGCTCTCAAGCGGCGGCGCGCTGTCCGGCGGCTCGAGCCCGAACATGCGCGCGATCAGCGCCGCGTTTCGCTCCGCGGCCTCGGCGTCGGCATCGCCGTCGAGGCGCTCGGCCATGCCCTCGCTGAGCTTTTGCCAGGCGCTGTCCATCGGCTCGCCGCCCTTGATCCCGAACTCAGCCCTGATCACCTCGCCCAGGGCCCAGTAGGAGATGCTGGTCCCATAGGGCGGGCACTCGCCGGTGAGAAGGCGGGGGGCGGGGCGCAGGGCGCCGAGGCTGGAGCGGAACTCGCGCAGCAGGCGCGACTTGCCGACCCCGGCCTGCCCGATCACGGTGACCAGATGGGGCCGCTGCTCGGTCGAGACCCGCTCCGCCAGGCGCAGCAGCAGCCCCGACTCCTCGCTGCGGCCGATCAGCGGCGCCGCCGTGCGCGGCTCGGCGCGGTGCTCGGGCCCCTCGGCGAGCGGCGCCTTCGCCTCCCAGGCGGGCACCGGCTCGGACTTGCCCTTCAGCGACAGCGGCTCGAGCTCCGTGTAGTCGATCTGCCCGCGGGTCGCCCTGTGGGTCGAGCGGCCGACGGTGACCGTGCCCGGCCGCGCCGCCGCCTGCAGGCGCGCCGCCACGTTGACGGTGTCGCCGATCACCGTGTAGCCCTCTCCCATCCGTCCCGCCAGCACCTCGCCGGTGTTGATGCCCACCCGCAGCATGAAGTTGACCTCGCTTTGCGGCGCGTGTTTCTCGTTCAGGCGCTCCATCGTCTCCTGCATCGCGAGCCCGGCGCGGACCGCGCGCTCGGGGTCGTCCTCGTGCGCCACCGGGGCGCCGAAGACCGCCATCACGTTGTCGCCGATGTACTTGTCGACCGAGCCGCCGAAGCGCGTCACGTCCTCGCCGAGCTTTCGCAGCGTGCGGTCGAGCAGCTGCTTGACCGCCTCGGGGTCCGTGTGCTCGGCGTAACCGGTGTAGCCGGAGAGGTCGGCGAACAGCACCGAGACCTGGCGCCGCTCCTCGGGAAGTGGTTCAGTCGCCGCGGGCGGGGCCGGGGCGGCCGCCTCGGGAGCGGTGGCCGGGGCGGCCCCCGAGAGGTCGGTCCCGCACTCGATGCAGAACTTCGCCTGCGGCGGGTTCTCGGCGCTACAGCTCGGGCAGCGGGGGGCGAACGGCGTCCCGCAGGACATGCAGAAGCGCGCCCGCTCCGGATTCTCGGCGCCGCAATTGGGGCAGGGCCCGGCCATCGGGCACAACCTTACGCCGCCTCAGGCGTGCGGCGGAGTGATTTCTGTCACAAGGGCCTACTGAAGCTGCCCTGATTCGGACCGTTGCGTACTTAGGTGGTCTATAGGCCCCCTGAGTACGCAATGAACGCTCACTCGATCGGGATGTCCTCGACCGATGACTGGCGTCGCCGCGCGGGCCCGCCCTCGCCGCGCTCGATGTAGGCGTCAAGCAGCGCCCGCATCGCCACCAGGGCGTCGTGCTGCACGCTCTGCATCTGGTCGCGCAGCTCCGGCGGGGTCGAGGCGCGCAGGATGTCGGCGGTGCGGCAGATCGGACACCACTCGAGGCACTCGTGCGCCTGCGGGACGTCGTTGCGGCCGTTGCCGGCCTCCGGCGCGGGGCCGCGCTCGGCTCGCTGGCCGCCATGGCGGGTGCGGCGCGCGTACTCGCCCCAGAAGCGCTGCGCCTCGGCGCCGGCGCCACCGCTCGGGGCGCCTGGGCCGCCGGCCTCAGACCCGCTGCGGCTGTGATCTTCCGGATTGGACATGGTCGAAGGTCACCTTCAGGGTCCCGTCCTCAAAGTTGGCTCCCGAGGGGCTGAGGTCGGCCAGGGCGGAGGGCAGGATGATATTGCGCTTCTCGCCGCCGACCGAGACGATCAGCTCGTCGCCGACCTTCTTCAGGTCGATCTCCCCCTTCTCGGCGAAGGGGATCGGGATCCGCAGCGTCGCCTCATCGCCCTCGACGCTGAGGACCTGGGCGAGCTGGTCGTGCAGGACGTCCTGCGGCGCGTAGCCGCCCTCGAATAGCTCGGCGCCGAGCCGGTCCAGCATCCTCGCGCCCATAACCTCCTCGTCGAAGAATCGCGAGGTGAGCACCGGGACCGGCGAGAAGCCCTCGTGCACCTGCTCGAGGTTTCGCCGCTGGTGCTCGTGCCAGGCGCCGAAGTAGCCCTGCTGGACATCGTCGGGGAAGATCCGGTTGACGATCACCGCGTCGGTCAGATAGCCGTAGAGGTTGAGGTAAGTGAAGGTCCGCTGAGCCTCCTTGATCACCATCCGGTCGGGGTTCATCACCAGCCGGATCGTGCATCGCTCCCCGTTGCGGAGGATCGAGTTCATCTCGATCAGGTTGCGAACCAGCCTCTGCACCTCGTCGAAGACCTCGGGCCCCGGCAGCGGCACGTCGAAGGTGCGGGCCAGCGGCCGCGCGGCGCCGACCAGGCGTCGCTCCCAGGGGAAGACCCGCTCCAGCCACCAGCGGGCGATGTCGGGGAAGCCGAGCAGCCGCAGCGTCTCGCCGGTCGGGGCGCAGTCGACGATCACGACGTCGAACTCGCCCTGCTGGTGATGGCGCTTTATCTGCAGCAGCGAGAAAAGCTCGTCCATGCCCGGGGGCACGGTCAGCTCCTCGGCCCGCACCCGCTCGATGCCGCGGTCGGCGAGCAGCTTGGCCAGCCAGTCCTGGACCGCCGACCAGTTCGACTCCATCTCGCGCTGGGCGCGCACCTCCTGGCCCCAGAGTCGCTCGCCGGCCGGCGTCGGCTCCGGGCCGAGGTCGACCTCGAGCGAGTCGGAGAGGCTGTGAGCGGGGTCGGTGGAGAGGACGACCGTGCGCAGTCCCGCCCGCGCGCACATCCGGGCGCTGGCGGCGGCGACGCTCGTCTTCCCGACCCCGCCCTTGCCCGTGTAGAGAATGGTCCGCGGCCGCATCGTCAATGAGCCTAGTGGGCTGGCTGGGGCCGCGTTTTGCGCTTAGTTTGCGCTTATTGCCCATGCGCTACCCTGCGCCGTTCTCGGTCCCGGCCGTCCTTCCGAAGCGCACCAAAGGAGCCATCCCGTGAGTCGATTTCGTCTGCTTTTCTCCCTCCTCGCGACCCTTGCGCTGGCGGCTGCGCTTGCCTCCTGTGGAGGCGATGACGATGGTGGAAGCAGCGAGAACGAGAATCCACAGGAGGTCCTCGACAGGACGTTCTCCGGCGACACAGAGGAGGTCGACAGCGGCGACCTCAGCCTCAGCCTCAACGTCGAGGCGACCGGCGAGGACGCGGGCACCCTCGACGCCGAGGTCAGCGGCCCCTTCGAAAGCCAGGGCGACGACGGCGAGGTGCCGAAGTTCGACTTCGACGCGATCTTCGACGTCAGTGCGGAGGGCGACGATGACATCAACTTCGAGGGCGGCCTGATCTCGACCGGCGACGCCGCCTTCATCAACTACCAGGGCAGCGACTACGAGGTCGACCAGGCCCTCTTCGACCGGTTCGAGGCCTCGGCCCAGCAGGCGGCCGAGCAGCAGCAGGAAGGCGAGCAGTCAAACCAGGCGCTTTTCGACGTCCTCGGGATCGAGGACCCAACCTCGCTGCTGACCAACCTTGAGAACGAGGGGACCGCCGACGTCGAGGGCACCGAGACGACACACATCTCCGGCGACCTGGACGTCGATGGCAGCATCGAGGCGCTCAAGAACGTGATCGGGAACGCCGGCGCCCTTGGCGCCCTGGGCGGGACGCAGAGCATCCCCGACGCCGAGGAGCTCGACGAGGTCGGCGAAGCGATCCAGGAGGCGAGCTTCGACGTCTACTCGGGCACCGAGGACGACATCCTGCGCAGGATCCAGATCAACCTCGCGATCGAGCCCCAGGACGTCTCCGGCTCAGTCGACGTGGGGCTCGACTTCACCCTCGCCGGCGTCAACGAGTCGCAGACGATCGAGGCCCCCGCTAACCCGCAGCCCTTCAGCGACTTCCTCTCCGAGATCGGCATCGACGGCAGCGCGCTCGGCGCGCTGGGCGCCCTCGGGGGCGGCGGATCGCTTGGCGGCGGCAGCGGCAGCGGTAGCGGTAGCGGCAGCGGCTCGACGGCTCCTCCTGAGCTACCTGGCCCAGCCCCCGACGCCGACGCCGCGCAGGCCTACCTGCAGTGCGTCTCAGAAGCTCAGGATGCCGCCGACCTCGAGGCCTGCTCGGAGCTGGCCCCGGCTCCATAGGCAGCGCCCCGTAGGCTTGCCGGATGCAAGCTTCCGGGGCAGGGCGTGAGCAGGACGGCGAGGCAACTCATGGCTCGGGTCGCCCGAAGCTGAACGCCCGATTCTTCCTGCGTCCTGACGGCTGGCCCTACCTGCTGGTCCCGCTGATCCCGGCGGCCGTGGCGCTGGAGCTCTTCCATGCCGAGGCGACGATCGTGTTCGCGGCCTCGGCCCTGGGGATCATCCCCACCGCGGCGCTGATGGGCCGCGCCACAGAGGAGCTCGCCGCCCGCTCCGGCCCCGGGATCGGCGGCTTTCTCAACGTCACCTTCGGCAACGCACCGGAGCTGATCATCGCCCTGGTGGCGCTCAACGAGGGCCTGCAGGAGGTGGTCAAGGCATCGATCATCGGCTCGATCCTCGGCAACGTCCTGCTGGTGATGGGGGCGGCGATGCTCTTCGGGGGCCTCGGCCGCGATCGCCAGACCTTCAACGCCACCGGCGCCAGCGTGCAGAGCACGATGCTGATGCTGGCGGCGACGGCGATGATCATGCCGGCGATCTTCGAGCTGGTCGAGGGCAAGGGACTGCCCGACCCGGGCGCCGAGCGGGTCGACTACGGCTCCACGGTCGAGCACCTCTCTCTTGCCACCGCGATCGTCCTGATGGGAACCTACGTCGCCGGGCTGGTCTTCTCGCTGAAGACGCACCGCGCGATCTTCAACCCTCCATATGAGGAGGATGAAGGGCTCTGGGGCTGGTCGGTGCGAACCGCGGTGATCGCGCTGGCGATCGCCGGGGTCGCAGTCGGGCTGATGTCGGAGATTCTCGTCGGCTCGATCACCGAGGCCTCGGAGTCGTTCGGCCTCTCGGAGTTCTTCATCGGCGTGATCGTGGTCGCGATCGTCGGCAACGCTGCCGAGCACTGGGTCGCGATCCTGGTCGCGATCAAGAACAAGATGGATCTGGCGGTCAACATCGCGATCGGCTCCAGCGCCCAGATCGCCCTCTTCGTCGCCCCGCTTCTGGTCATCGCCTCGTTCCTGATCGGCGTCGGGCCGATGCCGCTGGTCTTCAACGGATTCGAGCTCGGCGCGATCCTGGTCGCGATCCTGGTCGCCAACTACGTCACTCAGGACGGGGAGTCGACCTGGTTCGAAGGGGTCCAGCTACTTGCCCTCTACGCGATCCTCGGGATCGCCTTCTTCTACGCGTGATGAACGACTCTCCCGATAGCGCTTCAATTCGCCCGATGAACGGTCGCCGCCGATGCACGTAGCCCTGCTCCTGGTCAGCTTCGCGGTCATCCTCGCCGGCGCGCTGCTGTTCACCAACGCGGTCGAGTGGATGGGCAACAAGCTGAGCATCGGCGAGGGGGCGGTCGGCAGCCTGCTCGCCGCGGTGGGGACGGCGATGCCCGAGACCCTGATCCCGATCGTCGCCGTGCTCGGTGGCGCCGAGGGGTCCGAAGACGTGGCGATCGGGGCGATCATCGGCGCCCCCTTCCTGCTTGCGACGATCGCGATGGCGCTGGTCGGCCTGGCGGCGCTCGGCTACCGCGGGCGCCGCGACCAGGGCCGCGAGCTGAAGGCCCACAAGCCGACCCTGGAGCGCGACCTGAAGTTCTTCCTCGTCTTCTTCGCCGCCGGCCTGGCGCTGGGATGGGGTGCGCCGGCGGCAGTGCGGATCCCGGCCGCGATCGCACTTGTCGTCGCCTACGGCCTCTATGTCCGTTACACCCTGCTCAATCAGGGAGAGCAGCAGGCCGAGTCGACGATCAAGGGGTTGACGATCGCCCCGACCAAGATTCAGGATGACCCCCCGACGGCGCTGGTCGTCGTGCAGCTGCTGATCGGGCTGGGCGCCATGGTCGGTGGCGCGCAGCTGTTCGTAGAGGAGCTTCTCGCGGTCGCAGAGGACCTCGGCGTGGAGGCGATCGTCCTCTCGCTGGTGCTGGCGCCGCTGGCTACCGAGCTGCCCGAGAAGGCGAACAGCTTCTTCTGGGTGCGGGACGGAAAGGACGCGCTTGCGCTCGGGAACATCACCGGCGCGATGGCCTTTCAGGCGACCCTGCCGATCGCCTTCGGCCTCGCCTTCACCGAGTGGCATCTCGACCGCTTCGGGGTGCTTTCGGTGATCCTCGGCCTCGCCGGCGGCGGCCTCGCCTACTGGTCGCTGCACCTGCGGGGGCGCTTCGACGCCATCTCGATCATCGGCTGGACGCTGCTCTACGGGATCTTTCTCGGCTACGTGCTCGCGTCCTAGCGGGCCCGGTACTGCTGTCGCGACGGGCGCCTCGGGGGCCGCCGCCCGTCTGCCCGCGCCGGGGCGTCAGTCCTCGCGGCCGGGGTCCTGGCCCTCTTCGTCTTCGTCGGTCTCGCCGTCGCCCTGATCCAGCGCCGTCTCTGAGACCGAGCCGGAGGAGCCCGGGTGGTAGTGGGTCTGGAATTCCTCCAGCAGCCTGTCGCGGCCGTCCTCGTCGACCGGCACCTCGTCGGCGATCCGCACCCAGTCGGCTCCTTCATAGGCCTCCATGTTGAAGACCTCCTGGTCGAGCGAGCTCGAGTCGTCGACGACAACCAGCACCTCGGTCTGCGGGTTGAAGTAGGTGCCGGGCTGCATCAGCAGCTCCTCGACCTCGACCACCCGCTTCTCGGGCTCCTGCTGCTCGACCTGCTCCGCCATGTGCGAAATCTATACCCGCCCGGCGCCCATATCCATACGGCGGACTACTGGCCGAGGCCTTCGAGGTTGCGCACCTGGCGCTCGATCTCGGCCTCGACGTCGAGCGGCGGCTTGCCCTGGCGCATGCGGCGCTCGTTGCGCGCCAGCACCAGCTGGCGCACCTCCTCGCGTAGCTCGCGGTCGATCGCCTGCGGCGGGGTGTCGAGCTCGCTCAAAAGGCGCTCGACCTCGAGCTCGACGTCGAGCGGCTCGCCGCCGCGAGCCTGGCGGCGGTAGGACTTCGCCTCCACCATCTGGCGGATCTCCTGCTCGCGGACGGCGCGCGGGACGCTCGTGGTGTTGTTCGTCAGCCCTCGCGAGGGCGGCAGCTCGCGCTCGATCGCCCACTGGCCCTTGCCCATCGTCTTCAGGGCATCGCCGGAGCGCGCGAAGGCGATCGCGGCGATCGGGCCGGCCAGGAGCACGACCGCGATCATGATCATGCCCGCGGTGAGCTCGCTGATCGCAAGCGGCATCTGCTCAAGCATGGGGCAGCCGTTCGAGAAGGGGCATGCCCTTCAAGGTTAGAGCGAGCCGGCGCCAGGCGGCCCGGTTTGGACGCTGGCGGCCCTGGGTAGCCGAGGCGCATGGAGAGCCCCCGGCAAGACGACGAGTTGGTGCGCGAGGAAGAGGACGCCGCAGCCGAGGAGGCGGGGAGCATCGGAGGCAAGGGCGGCGCCGAGAACGTCGACGACGAAGCGCAGCGCCCGGTCGCCGAGGCGGGTGGGGGCGAGGCCGAGGGCTTCGAGGAGGCCGAGAAGCAGCTGATCGAGAACGCGGGCGAGTTGGGCTCCCCCGATCCATCCGAGCACGCCGGCGAGCCCGAGGCGGAGCGAAGCGACGCCGAGTACGGCGAGGCGGACCACGTGGAGTCCTCCGAGCTCGACGACGACGACTGAGCAGCCGGGCTCGACGACGGCGCCTGAGCAGCCGGGCTCGACGACGGCGCCTGAGCAGCCGCCCCCTGGGCGCGGCGCTTTTCTTCCGCATAGCGACAAAAAGGCGCCGCGGAGCTTCGTGCGACGCGCATTCTGCGCTCATTTCGTGCCTGAATCACGACCTGGGACCGCCCGTACCCGTGCCTGAGCGCGTTCGGTCAGGTACTCTTTGGGTCCTGGTTGACTGACCAGTCAATCGGTCCCGGACAGGCTTTTCGAACGAGCAAAGGAGCCGTAGTGGTTGACCTCACGCTGACTGACGAGCAGCAAGACCTGCGCGAGATGGCGCACAACTTCGCCGAGAAGGAGATTCGTCCCGTCGCCTGGGACTACGACCGCGAAGGCACCTGGCCGCAGGAGATCATCGAGAAGGCCTGGGAAGTCGGCCTGATGAACATCCACATCGGGGAGGAGTACGGAGGCCCCGGGCTCGACAACCTCTCCGGCTGCATCATCGAGGAGGAGATGGGCTGGGGCTGCTCGGGCATCGGCACCTCGCTGATGGCCAACGGACTCGCCTCCGCTCCGGTAAGCCTTGGCGGCTCCGAGGAGACGAAGAAGAAGTACCTCGGCATGCTCACCGAGGAGCCGAAGCTGGCCAGCTTCTGCCTCACCGAGCCCGACGCCGGCTCCGACGTCAGCGGAATGAAGACGCGCGCTGTCCGCAACGGCGACAAGTACGTAATCAACGGCTCCAAGTGCTTCATCACCAATGGCGGCTACGCGGACTGGTTCACCGTCTACGCGAAGACCGATCCCGAGGCCGGCCATCGCGGCATCACCGCCTTCGTCGTCGACGCCGACCTCGACGGGGTCACGGTCGACAAGAAGGAAGACAAGATGGGCCAGCGCGCCTCCAACACCGCGACGATCTCATTCGACGACGTCGAGATCCCGGCCGAGAACATGCTCGGCGAGGAGAACAAGGGTTTCAAGCTCGCGATGCAGACCCTCGACCTGACCCGCCCCGGCGTCGCCGGGATGGCGGTCGGGATCGCCCGCTCCGCCTTCGAGTTCGCCACCGAGTACTCCAAGGAGCGGGTCCAGTTCGGCGTCCCGATCGCGATGCACCAGGCGATCCAGTTCCTGATCGCCGACATGGCGACCAAGGTCGAGGCCGGCCGCCTGCTGGTCTGGCAGTCCGCGGTGCTGCTCGACCAGGGCAAGCGCAACACGCTCGCCTCTTCGCACGCAAAGCGCTTCGCCGCCGACTCGGCGATGGAGGTCACCACCGATGCCGTGCAGGTCTACGGCGGCTATGGGTACATCAAGGAGTACCCGGTGGAGAAGCTGATGCGCGACGCGAAGATCATGCAGCTGTACGAGGGCACGAGCCAGATCCAGCGCCTGGTGATCGCCCGCGAGGTTCTGATGCCGCGCGAGGCGCCCGCCGCCGAGGCCCCGAGGCCCAAGGAGGCCGAGGACGCCGAGCGCAGCCAGGCCGAGCAGGCCCCGGCGACGGTCTGATTTTTATAGGCAGGCGCGACCGCAACTACTCGCGGTCGCGCCTGTTTTAGCCGCCAATTCGCAAATCGACGCCTAATCCCTGGCCTACACGGCCGGGGAGCGGGGGACCCAGGTTCCCGGGGCTAACCCACACATCTGTGGGGGCGCTGCTCCTTCAGCGCCAGCCCGACAGCTAACCCCGCAGGCACCAGAAGGAGGCAGTCGAGTTGTCCTTCCCTGTGCTTTGTTCGAAGCGTGCCCTGCCGTGGTGCGGCCTGGCCGTGGCTCTGCTGATCGTCGTCGCCCTTCTCCACGCCCCGACCGCCGCGGCCGGAACGGGCGGCGTGAGCGCGACGCCGTCGAGTGGCTCGGCCACCGTCCCCGGCTCCAAGGCGCGGCTCGTGGATGGGGTCGCGGTTGCCCCCGCCACCGCTCCACCGCGGGTGAAGGCCGCGATCGCCGCCGCCAACCGGATCAGCCGCCACCCGTACAAGTGGGGAGGTGGCCACGGGGCCTGGAAGTCGAGCGGCTATGACTGCTCCGGAGCGGTGAGCTATGCGCTCCACGGCGGGCGCTTTCTCAGCTCACCGCTCGACTCTCGAGGGCTGAAGCGCTGGGGCGAGTGGGGCCGCGGCGCCTGGATCACGGTCTATACCAACCGCGGACACGCTTACGCGGTGATCGCGGGGCTGCGCTTCGACACCTCGGGCAATCGCCGCGGCAGCGGCCCACGCTGGCACAAGAGCACCCGGGCGGCGACGCCGGGCCGTTACGCCGTTCGCCACCCGAGCGGCTACTAGGGCGGTCCCGGCTGCGCATTCGCAGGGGCGCACGGGCGCGACGAGGATCACGCCCCGCGCCTCGTATAAGCGTCTAGGCGCCCGCACGCCCACACGAAAACGGCTCCCTCCAGCCGTGTTCTGAGCCTGGGGCGCCTCATCAATGCCGCATTTCCCGCCGATACCTTGCGTGAGTTCATGACTCACCCGCTGCGCATGCGCTTGTCCGGGCCGATCGCCGCTGCGATCGCTGCCGTCCTGACCCTGCCCGCGTCCGCCGCAGCTGCCGACGATGCCCCGACCGCCGCCGCGCCCGACGTCGTGCCGGGAGAGGTCCTGGTCCGCTACGCGCCCGGCAGCTCCGGCGCCGAGCGTGCCGACGTCCGCCAGGACGCCGGCGCCAGGGTGATCGAGGGCCTCGGCCTGCCGCGGGCCCAGCTGCTGCGCATCACCGACGGCGAGTCGGTCGCCGCGACCGTCGCGGAGCTGGAGGCCGATCCGGACGTCGCCTACGCGGAGCCCAACCAGCTGCTGCGCCCTGCGGCGATGCCCGACGACTCAGGCTTTGACCAGCAGTGGGGCCTTCACAACTACAGCCAGACGGTGCGCGGGGTCTCCGGGACCAGCGGCGCCGACATCAGCGCGCTCGACGCCTGGGACGTGGACACGGGGCTGCCGGGCACCGTGGTCGCGGTGATCGACACCGGCGCCGACCTCTCCCACACCGATCTCGACGATCAGCTCTGGACCAACCCGGGCGAGATCGCCGGCAACGCGCTCGACGACGACGGCAACGGCTACGTCGACGACGTCCACGGCTTCGACTTCTACGACGGCGACTCCGACCCCAGTGACGTCACCGGTCACGGCTCCCACGTCTCCGGGATCGCCCTCGCGGAGGGCAACAACGCCTTCGGCACCGCCGGCGTCTCCTGGGACGCCTCGCTGATGCCGCTGCGGATCTGCAGCAGCTCCTACATCAACGGCTGCCCGCTCGCCGACGAGATCGACGCGATCGAGTACGCGGGCGAGAACGGCGCCCAGGTCCTCAACGGCTCGATCGAGGGCGGCACCTACAGCCAGTTCCTCCAGGACACGATGGAGCTCTACCCGCAGATGCTCTACGTCTTCGCGGCCGGCAACGGCGGCACCGACGGGGTGGGGGACAACAACGACAGCTCGCTGCGCTACCCCTGCGCGATCGACGAGGTCGGCAGCTATGCCCCCGACAACGTGATCTGCGTCGCGGCGACCAACCAGTTCGACAACCGCGCCAGCTTCTCCAACTACGGCCTCAACTCGGTCGACCTCGGCGCCCCGGGGGTCAACGTCCTCAGCACCTCATCGGAGCGGACCCTGGACGTCGACGACTTCGAAGGCGGCGACTTCTCCACCAAGTGGACCAACGGAACGCCCGGTTGGAGCACCACCAGCGAGGCGCCCGCTGACCTCGACCGGCGTCACCGACTCTCCCGGCGGCGACTA
Organism: uncultured Solirubrobacterales bacterium; assembly: GCA_963724905.1. Taxonomy (GTDB): domain Bacteria; phylum Actinomycetota; class Thermoleophilia; order Solirubrobacterales; family 70-9; genus Mayfieldus. The sequence goes on along the minus strand of CAVRWD010000003.1, from coordinate 37,386 downwards.
CGCGATCTCCACCACCTATGAGGTGACGTCAAACGGAATCACTCTGCCCGCCGGCTACTCGAGCTGTGAGCTTCAGTACTTCCGCTCGATCACGCTGGGCAGCGGCGACACGTTCCGGATCATCGCGATGCTCGACGGGGAGGAGAAGGCGCAAAGCAAGCTCTTCACCTCCGCCGACAACAACCCGTCCGGGTCCCCGGGGGCCTTCACGCTCAACTCTCAGTTTGACCCGGGCGGCCAGTTCGGGGTGCGCCTGCGGCTGGTCAGCGACGGCGCCGGCGTCGCAAACGGCGTCCACATGGACGACATCTCGCTTCATTGCTACGGCTCACCCAGCGATGACGGAACCGAGTTCCTCAACGGCACCTCGATGGCGAGCCCGATGGTCGCCGGCGCCGCGGCGCTGCTGCTCTCCGACGACCCGTCGCTGAGCCCCTCACAGGCGAAGGCGCGGCTGCTGAGCTCGGTCGACCCGGTCACCGGGCTGTCCAACCTCACCGTCTCCGGCGGGCGGCTGAATGCCTTCCGCGCCCTGATCGGCGACTCCAACCCGGCCAGCGGGGGCGGAGCGCCGGCTGCGGGCGCCGCGGCCGGCAGCACGCCCACCTCGATCAATCGCAGGCCGAACACCTTCCTGAGGCGCAAGCCGCGCAAGACCGTACGCACCGAGAGCCAGGAGGCGAAGGTCGTCTTCCGCTTCGGCTCCGACGAGAGCGGCTCCAGCTTCCGCTGCCGGCTCTCCAAGGAGGCCTACGCCTCCTGTCCGCGCAAGCTCGTGCGCTACCTGCAGCCCGGCCGATATGTGATGAAGGTGAAGGCGATCGATGGCGAGGGGGCAATGGATTCCTCGCCGGCGGTGGCCCGCTTCCGCGTCAAGAGCACCGACGGCTGAGCACCGACGGCTGACCACGCACGGCTGACGCCTGCGCCTCCACGAACACTTAACGCCTGCGTGGCTAAAGCGTCGCCAGGCACGAGCCGATGGATGTCCTGATGGCATCTACGAGCGATCAGCCGACCGCCCCGGATCACGCCGGCGAGAGCCCGCCGACCCCGGATAACGAATGGCAGCCGGTAACCCCGGCGGACCAGGTTCAGCAGACGATGGTCCAGCAGGCGACCGGCTGGAAGCAGGCGCGCAACAAGATCATGGACCAGCTGATCGCCGAGGGCGTGCCGCCCAAGCGCGCCGCCCGGGTCGCCGAGGCGACGATTCGCAGAGCTCAGGCGATCGAGGGGCACACGGTCTTTCACTACGCCGACGTCGAGGAGGAGTTCGAGAGCCGCGCCCTCCAGGCTGGTGCCGACCCACGCCGCATCGAGGCCGGCAAGCGCCGGGTCTGGACCGCCGCCCGCGCGACGGCCGAGTCCAAGGGCGTTGAGGTCGAGGAAGCGCTTTTCTTCTGTTACCACGAGAGCCTTGACGTGCAGTCCGATTTCCTCGTCGCCGTCGCCCCCGAAGAGGAGCCTGCCGACGGGGCCGGCAACGACGGTCCAGAACGAGCCCGTCGCCGCGCCTGAGCGGCGGCGAGACGAACCGGGCCCCGCAGGGTCGACCCCGCCTCCGTCGATCCCGCCGCCCAGTAGCTAGAGCTCGACCGCGCGCTGCACGAACTCGCGCCAGGCGGCGTGCTGCTCTTCGCGCCAGGCATCGTCGCGCTGCGGCTCGACCCGGTCGCCGACCGGCACCCGCTCGGCGATCGTCTCGGTCGAGGGCCAGATCCCGGCGCCGACCGCCGCCAGCGCCGCCGCCCCGGCGGCGGTTGCGTCGACGACCCCATGCTCGACCGATACCCCGCCGGCGTCGGCCTGCATCTGCATCAGCGTCGGGTCGCGGGTCAGGCCGCCGTCGACGCGCAGCGTCTCCGGCGGCACCTGGCGCGAGACCACGGCGAGGATGTCGGCGACCCGCCAGGCGATCGCCTCCAGCGCCGCGCGGGCGATGTGCGGCGGCCGCGAGCCGCCGGTCATCCCGGCGAGCACCGCGCGCGCGCCGGAGCGCCACCAGGGCGCGCCGACCCCGGCCAGCGCCGGAAGCACCCGCACCCCGCCGGAGTCCTCGACCTCGCGCCGCCAGCGCCGCCAGCGCCGGCGGGTCGGCGGCCAGCCCGAGGTCGCCGCTCATCCACTCCAGCAGCGCCCCGGCGGTGAACACGCCGCCGTCGAGCGCGTACTCGACCTCGCCGTTCACCCTCCAGGCGACGGTTGGCAGAAGGCCGCCCTCGGGCTTCGGCCGCTCGGCGCCGACGTGGGCGAGGACGAAGACGCCGGTGCCGTAGGTGGCCTTGACCAGCCCCGGCTGCACGCAGCCGGCGCCCGCCAGCGCCGCCTGCTGGTCGACGCAGCGGGCCCGCAGCGGCAGCTCCTGCGGCCAGGACTCGTGGCTCAGGACGCCGAGGTCCCCGGCCGTGTCCTGCAGCTCCGGCAACACGTCGCCGGGGACGCCGTAGGCCTCGAGCAGCTGCGGGTCCCAGCTCGGCTCGCCGGGCACCGCGAGCTGGGTCCGCGAGGCGGTCGAGAGGTCGGTGGCGAAGCCCGCTCCGAGCCGCTGGCAGAGCCAGGAGTCGACGGTGCCGAGGCGCAGGGTGCCGGCGTCGCGGGCCTTGCGCGACCGCCTCGTCGTGCTCGAGCAGCCAGGCGAGCTTGCCGGCCGAGAAGTAGGGGTCGAGCGGCATGCCGCTGCGCTCGCGAACCGCATCCGCCCCGCCGTCGGCCTCCAGGCGGTCGAGGATCTCCTGCGAGCGCTTGTCCTGCCAGGTGACGACCTGGGTCAGCGGCTCGCCGGACTCCGCCTCCCAGGCGAGGACCGACTCGCCCTGGTGGTCGAGCCCGCAGGCCGCGACCTCCCCGGGCGCTTCGGCGAGCAGCTCGGCGACCGCTTCGGTGACCGCCGTGAAGATCGATTCGGGGTCCTGCTCGACCCAGCCCGGCTTCGGGTGCTCGAGTGGTTCTCGGGCGCCTTGCCTCGCCCACCTGCTTCAGCTCCTCGTCGTAGAGGACCGCCTTTACGGCCGAAGTGCCCTCGTCGATGCCGAGCAGGTAGCTCACGCGGTCCCCAGCTGATCACTTTCAACGCCCGATGCTCGGCGACCCGCCGCCACCACGGCCCCTGGGACGGCGGCGCCGGGCCGGGCTCGAGCGGCGCCTCGTCGCCGAGCTCGACCCCCATCTCATCGAGGATCCCGGTCACCTCGACCGCGATCCCCAGCGAGGCCGTGAGGCCGGTCGAACGAATGGCTGCGACATTGACGAGGCCCAGGCAGTCGCGCGAGGGCTCGATCACGTAGTTGACCCCGCGGCCGGCCGGGCGCAGCCCCGCGTAGGCGGCGATCGGCTCCGCCCCCTCCAGCTCGGGGACCATCTCCGCCGCCTTGGGCAGGATCTCCTCGCGCGCCTCCGGGCGCACCGACCAGTCGGACTTGTCCTCGCCGTCGACCGCGGTCGGCCCGGCGACGATCTTGTCGTCGAGGGTGGGGAAGACGAGCACGCCCTTGGTTCCCTCGCTCGGCACCGGCAGGTGGATCTGCTCCAGCGGCTCGCCGGGCGGGTCGAAGACCAGGAACTCTCCCTTGCGCGGATAGATCTCGAAGCTCTCATCGCCGCCCAGCCGCGCCACCTCGTCGGCGTAAAGGCCGGCGCAGTTGACCGCCACCCGGCACTCGACCCGCTCGCCGGACTCGGACTCGATCCGCAGTTGCTCTCCCTCACGCTCGTACTGCGACGACCCTGAACGACGTCCGCAGCGCAGCGCCGTGGCGCTGCGCTGCCGCAGCGAGAGCGGAGGTGTAGGCGATCGGGTCGGTGATCGCCTCGCCCGGAACCGAGAGCGACCCGTCCTCGCTCCAGCGCCACCCGGACGCCGTTGCGGGCCGCGTTTGCGGCCAGCTCGCGCACCGCCTCGCGCTCGCCGTCGCCGTCCGGCCGCAGCACCGCGCCGCAGCGGCGCAGCGGCAGGTCGAGCCCCTGGATCACAGGGTCGCGCAGCGGCGCCGAGCGCAGGATCAGCTCCGTCTCCAGCTCCCCGGTGGGCGAGTCAAAGCCGGTGTGCACGATCCCCGAGTTGGTCCCGCTTGCCGCCAGCCCCGGCGCGACCTCGGCCTCCAGCAGCGTGACCGCGACCCCCCGCCGCGCCAGCGACAGCGCAACGGCGCTGCCGACCACGCCCGCTCCGATCACGACTACGTCTGAGTCAGCGTCCATGCATGCTCCATACCGACCATTGACACGCCCTCGCCACGGAGCATATGGTCAGAGCACACATGCCGAATCGCACAAGAACGGTTCGGTCACTGGGACGAGAGGAGACCACGGATGGCGACTGAGCCCGGCGACTAAGGCCGCCAGAGCACCGGAGTAGGGGCGCCAGGCAGGCGCGGCGCAGACCGACGACGAGCGCCAGCTCGCCGAGCATGGGCTACCGGCAGGAGCTCTCGCGCGCCTGGGGCGGCTTCACCAACTTCGCGATCTCGTTCACGATCATCTCCGTCCTCGCCGGGACCTTCACCGCCTTCCCCTTCGCCTGGCAGAACGGCGGCCCGATCGCCGTCTCGATCGGCTGGCCGGTGATCTGCTTCTTCGTGCTCATGGTCGCCTTCTCGATGGCCGAACTGACCTCGAAGTACCCCACCGCAGGCGGCCCCTACTGGTGGGCGAACGAGCCTCGGCGGGCCCGGCTGGAGCTGGATGACCGGCTGGTTCAACATCGTCGGCCTGATCGGGATCGTCGCCTCGGTCGGCTACGGCGCGGCGCTCTTCCTCAACGCGCTGCTGGGCCTCTACGGGCTCAACATCTTCGGAGTCGACTTCGGCGACAGCGCTGCACATCCTCGCCGAGACCTTCCTGCTCTTCCTGATCATCCTCGTCTTCGTCACGGCGCTGAACATCTTCGGCGACAGGGCTCTGGCGATGCTCAACAACATCTCGGTCGGCGTGGCACGTGCATCGGAGTGCTGGTCGATCATCGGCCTGCTGGTCTTCGTCCCCGACGACCACCAGAGCTTCAGCTTCGTCTTCGGCGAGCGGATCAACAACTCCGGGCTTCACGACGGCTCGACCGGCGGCCTCGGCTTCTGGTTCCTGGTCTTGCCGATCGGCTTCCTGCTCGCGATGTACACGCAGACCGGCTACGACGCCTCCGCCCACACGGCCGAGGAGACCCAGAACGCGGCGATCGCCGCCGCGCAGGGCGTCTGGCGCTCGGTCTTCTTCTCGGCCGCTGATCGGCTGGTTCGTGCTGCTCGCCTTCCTGTTCGCCGCAAACGACGTCGAGGCGGTCAACGAAGCGGCCGGCGCCTGGTCGCGATCTTCACCAGCGCACTCGATTCCTGGGCGGCGAAGCTGGTGATCCTGATCGCCATGATCGGGCAGATCTTCTGCGTCGCGGCGGGCATGACCAGCGCCTCGCGCACCTGGTACGCGTTCTCGCGCGACCGCGCGATGCCCGGCTGGAACGTCTTCCGGCGAGTCAACCGCGACAAGGTGCCGTTCAACGCCGTGATCGCAGTGTCGTTCTTCTCACTCGCTGATCACGATCCCGGCGCTGTTCGGCAAGAACGACGTGCCCGTTCGCCTTCTTCGCGATCACCGGGATCTGCACCGTCGGCCTCTACCTCGCCTACATCATCCCCGTCTACCTGCGGCTGCGGGCAGGCGACTCCTTCGAGCCCGGGCCCTGGAACCTGGGCAGCCGCTACAAGCTGGTCAACATCCTGGCGATCGTCTTCGTGGTCGTGGTCGTCTACGCCCTCGACCTGCCCTACACGCCGCCGGGCTGCCCTGGAACGACGACTTCGACACCAGCCTCGTCAACTACACGCCGCTGGCGATCCTGATGCCGCTGATCTTCGGCGTCTGGTACCTGGTCTCGGCCAAGAACACGCTACAACGGCCCGGTCCGGACGCTGGAAGAAGACGAAGTCACGCGGGACGTTTGATCGCGGCCGCCGCACGCAGCTGGCTTCGGTCAATGGCTGACGCAGCGGACCGCCCCGGCGGCCCCGGCGGCGACCGGGGCATGCTCTCGCTCGACGACCTGAAGAGCGCCGCCGGCGACGGCACGATCGACACCGTCGTCACCGCCTTCACCGACATGCAGGGGCGGCTGTTCGGCAAGCGGATCCAGATCGAGTACTTCCTCAACGACGTCGTCGAGAGCGAGATCGAGGGCTGCAACTACCTGCTCGCCCTCGACATGGAGATGGAGCCTCTGCCCGGCTATGAGATGGCCAACTGGGAGGGCGGCTACGGCGACTTCTCGATCGTCCCCGACATGGCGACCCTGCGCCGGATCCCCTGGCTCGATCGCACGGCGCTCGTCCTCTGCGACGTCTGCAATCACGACGGCAGCCCGGTCGTTGCCTCGCCGCGCCAGGTCCTGATCGCCCAGTACGAGCGCGCCGCCGAGATGGGCTACACGCCGATGGCCGCGACCGAGCTCGAGTTCTACCTCTACAAGGAGACCTACGCCGAGGCGCACGAGAAGGACTTCTCGGGCCTCACGCCGACGATCCCCTACATCCTCGACTACCACGTGCTGGCGACGACGATGGACGAGAAGTACCTGGGGCCGATCCGGCGCGGCATGCACGAGGCCGGGATCCCGATCGAGTTCTCCAAGGGCGAGGCCTGGTACGGCCAGCACGAGGTCAACACCCGCTACGCCGACGCGGTCACCGCCGCCGACCGCCACACGATCTACAAGAACGGGGTCAAGGAGATCGCCTTCCTGAACGAGATCTCGGCCACCTTCATGGCCAAGCCGTCGGAGGACGCGATCGGCAGCTCCTGCCACGTCCACGTCAGCCTCGTCGGCGAGGACGGCAAGAGCGTCTTCGTCGACGGCGACGAGGAGACCGACACGTTCCGCCACTTCCTCGGCGGCCAGCGCGCCCACATCCGCGAGCTGGCGCTGTTCGTCGCCCCCTCGATCAACTCGTACAAGCGCTACGCGGCCGAGAGCTGGGCCCCGACCTCGGTCTCCTGGGGCCGCGACAACCGCACCTGCGGCTTTCGCATCGTCGGCCACGGGGCCTCGAGGCGGGTCGAGTGCCGGATCCCGGGCGCCGACATGAACCCTTACCTGGGGATGGCGGCGCTGCTCGCCGCGGGGCTGGACGGGATCGAGAACAAGACCGACCCGGGCCCGGAGCTGAAGGGCAACGCCTACGAGGCGGGCGAGGCGGAGCCGTTCCCGGCCTCCCTGCGCGAGGCGGTGGAGCTGTGGGAGGGGAGCGATTTCGCCCGCAAGGCGTTCGGCGACGGGGCCTACAAGCACTACCTCAACTACGGCCAGACCGAGCAGCGCCTCTTCGACCAGATCGTCACCGACTACGAGCGGCGGCGCATGTTCGAGCGCGGCTAGCTCGCGGGTCACTAGCGTTCAGCCCATGAACGGCTGTGCAGTCGGGATCAGCGCCGCGATCGAGCAGGCGCGCTGGGGCGCCTGGGACGAGGTGGTGACGATGGCGCCCCGCTACTACGCCCACGCGGTGCAGCGGGCGGGCGGGCTGGCGATCCTGCTGCCGCCCGACGACGCGGCCGAGGCGGCGCCGGAGCGCTGGCTTGACCGCATCGACGCCCTGATCCTCTCCGGCGGCAACGACATCGACCCCGCCTTCTTCGGCCAGGACCCGCACCCGGAGGTAAAGACGGTGCGGCCGGAGCGCGACCGCTTCGAGATCGCCCTCACCCGCGCCGCGATCGAGCGCCGGATGCCGCTGCTGGGCGTCTGCCGGGGAATGGAGCTGCTCAACGTCGCCCTCGGCGGCGACCTGATCCAGCACCTGCCCGAAGCGGTTGGCCCCGACGTGCACCCGCACACTCCGGGCCGCTTCGTCGATCACGAGATCCGCCTCGAGCCGGGATCGCTCGCCGCCCGCGCGGCCGGCGCCGAGATCGTGCACGTCAAGTCCGCCCACCACCAGGGAGTCGGCGAGCTGGGGGAGGGCCTGCGGGCAAGCGGCTGGTTCGGCGACACCGAGATCGTCGAGGCGATCGAGCTCGACCAGGCGGCGCACCCGTTCGCGCTCGGTGTCCTCTGGCACCCTGAGGTGGAGGAGGACAGCCACGTGATCGAAGCCCTCGTACAGGCCGCAAAGACAGAGTCAACCGGGGACCGCGCCGCCCCCGGACGCGGAGCGGAGGAGGTGGCGCGATGAAAGTGATCGAGCCGGCGACCGAGGAGGTGCTGGCCGAGATTCCGGCCGCCGGCGGCCGAGGACCTCGACACCGCGGTCGCCCGCGCCAAGGAGACCTTCGCCGAGTGGAGCGCGGTGAAGCCCGAGGACCGCGCCGCCCTGCTGCACAGCCTCGCCACCGAGATCGAGGGCGAGAGCGAGGAGCTCGCAAGGCTCGAGGCGCGAAACGCGGGCAAGCCGATCGGCGACGCCCGCGGGGAGATCGGGATGGTCGCGCAGACCTTCCGCTACTACGCCGGCGCCCCCGAGCGCCTGCTCGGCCACACGATCCCGGTCGCCGGCGGCGTCGACATGACCTTCCGCGAGCCGCTCGGCGTCGTCGGGCTGATCGTGCCCTGGAACTTCCCCCTCGTGATCGCCTCCTGGAAGGTGGCGCCGGCGCTGGCGGCCGGCAACTGCATCGTGCTCAAGCCCGCCGGCCTGACCCCGCTGACCGCGATCGAGCTCGAGAAGCTGGCGATGAAGGCCGGGATCCCCGAGGGGGTGCTGAACGTCGTCCCCGGCCCCGGCAGCGAGGTCGGGAAGCGACTGGTCGAGCACCCCGACGTCGCCAAGATCGCCTTCACCGGCTCGACCGAGGTCGGGCGCGGGATCGCCGCGGGCGCGGCGGAGACGATCAAGCGCGTCACCCTGGAGCTGGGCGGCAAGTCGGCCAACGTGATCTTCGCCGACGCCGACCTCGAGGCCGCCGCCGCCGCGGCGCCCATGGCCTGCTTCGGCAACGCGGGCCAGGACTGCTGTTCGCGCTCCCGCATCCTGGTCGAGCGCGGCGCGATGGACGACTTCATGGCGGCGCTGCAGGAAAGCGTCGAGTCGATCGAGGTCGGCGACCCGCTTTCCGAGACGACGCAGATGGGCCCGCTGATCTCCGCCGACCAGCGGGAGAAGGTCGCCTCCTACGTCAACGGCGACGCGCCTGTGGCGATCCGCGGCTCGGCGCCCGACGGCGACGGCTTCTGGTTCCCGCCCACGGTGCTGGCGCCGGTCTCCAACGACGACCGCGCCGCGCGCGAGGAGATCTTCGGCCCGGTCGCCTGCGTGATCCCCTTCGAGGGCGAGGAGGAGGCGGTGCGGATCGCCAACGACACGATCTACGGCCTCTCGGGCTCGATCTGGACCCGCGACGGCGCCAGGGCGCTGCGGGTCGCGCGCGCGATCGAGACCGGCGTGATCTCGATCAACGACAACACCTCGGTGCGGGTCTCGACCCCGTTCGGCGGCTTCAAGCAGTCCGGGGTCGGCCGCGAGCTCGGCCCCGACGCGCTCGACGCCTACACGGAGGTGAAAAATGTGTATTTCAAAACGGCGTGAGCTGGAATAGGGTGGGGCCTATGCGGAGATCGAGTCGGGTTTTCTCCTGCGTTGCAGCCCTGGTCGCTGCCCTTGCGATCGCCTCCTGTGGCGGCGACGATGATGACGATGGCGGCGACACCGCTTCAACGAAGGAGCTCTCCGGGCAGCTAGTCCCGCCGTCAGCAGTCGTCGTCGGGACGGAGGTCAAGACCGACCGGCAGTTCGAGTGGACCGACCCGATCGACTTCACGGTCGAGGGCATCTTCGTTCCGCAGTCGGTTTCCGGCGCCGCGTCAAACACCGTCCACGCGCTCGAAGACGCCGGCTTTGAGGCTGCAGCCGGCAATGTGCTGGCCTCGGACGACGGCTCGATCACAGTTTTCGCTGACGTGGTGAAGTTCGATTCCGAGGACGGGGCAGCCGAGGCACGCGACGTCCTCAACGCGAACAACCTCCAGCAGCCCTGCCACGGTCCCTGTTCAGTCGATCCGAAGCAGACCGGGACGCTGGGGGTGCCTGACGCGAAGGCCGTGCATCAGGTCCCGCTCGAGGGCGCCGAGCTTCCTCCCACTGCCGGCCCGCCGTTCGAGGCCCGCGTGATCGAGTTCACGATCGGCCCCTACCTCTACCACCTCGACGTCAGCGGGCCGCCCGGCGAGGTTTCGGCGAGCGATTGGAAGCAGACGGTGGAGGCGGGCTACGAGCAGGCGAAGAAAAAGACGCCGTCATCCTGAGGCCTTGACCGAGGCCGCTTGATGCCGGGAAGGCTCGAGGGCAAGGTCTGCGTGATCACCGGCGCCGCGAGCGGGATCGGCGCCGAGTCGGCGCGCCTCTTCGCCGCCGAGGGCGCGAAGGTGGTCGGCGTCGACGTCGACGAGGGCGCCGAGGGCGAGCTCGCGATCGTCGCCGACGTCACCGACGAGGAGCAGGTGCGCGGCGTCTATGAGCAGGCGCAGGAGAAGTTCGGCCGCATCGACGTGCTGTTCAACAACGCCGGCATCAACCCGCCCTGGGACAGCTCGATCCTCGACACCTCGGTCGAGGAGTGGGAGAAGGTCCAGGACGTCAACCTGCGCGGCGTCTTTCTCTGCTGCAAGTACGGGATCCCGCACCTGCTCGGAGGCGGGGGGTCGGTGATCAACACCGCCTCCTTCGTCGCCGTGATGGGCGCCGCCGTCTCGCAGGTCTCCTACACGGCCTCGAAGGGCGGGGTGCTGGCGCTCTCGCGCGAGCTCGGGGTCGAGTTCGCCAACCGCGGCGTGCGCGTCAACGCGATCTGCCCCGGCCCGGTCAACACGCCGCTGCTGGAGGAGCTGTTTTCATCCGACGAGGCTCAGCGCAATCGCCGCCTCGTGCACCTGCCGATGGGCCGCTTCGCGGAGACGACGGAGATCGCCCAGGGCGCCCTGTTCCTGGCCAGCGACGAGTCCTCCTACGTCACCGCCACCAACTTCATGGTCGACGGCGGGCTCTCGGCCGCCTACATCACGCCCGAGTAGGCGCCTGATCACGCTCGACTAGGCGAATCTCCGACCGGCGCCGGCGGGTTGCTCTGGTACCGTCGCCTGGCCATGGGGGAAGTTGAGCACGGACGCTCTACTGCCGTACGTACCGGCGTCGCCTGCATTCTCGGCTCCCTGGCGCTGATCCTCCTGCTGCCCTCCGGCGCCGCCGCCGGCGTCAACGGCGAGTGCCCGGCGATCGCCGACAAGCCGGGCTCGGCCCCGCACGTCGACTACCCGGGAATGCAGCAGATCACCTACTGCGTGCCGGTGACCGTGAAGCCGGGCCAGAACATCATCCGGCTCAAGGACACCCAGCTGAAGCCGCAGGTTCCCGGGTACATCACCCGCTTCGATCCGGACCTGGTCTACGCCGACGGATCGGTCCCGCCCGTCGACGTGATCCACCTCCACCACGCGGTCTGGCTCGTCAACTTCAACCCCCAGTTCGCGGCCGGGGAGGAGAAGTCGATCGTGCAGCTCCCGCCCGGCTTCGGCTGGCGCTCGAAGCCGGCGGACCAATGGCTGCTCAACGACATGCTGCACGACCTGATCGGCAAGCCGGCCGAGGTCTACATCGTCTGGCGCATCGACTTCGTCCCCGACACCTCGCCCGCCGCGGCGACGATGAAGACGGTGCGCACCCAGTGGATGGACGTCGCCGGGCTGAAGGCCTACCCCGTGTTCGACGCCCTGCGCGAGTTCGGGGGCAAGCGCCGCTACACGTTCCCCGGGCAGGCGCCGGATTCCCAACTCGGCGTGAAGGGCGACACGCAGCAGTGGTTCGTCCGCAACCCGGTCACCCTGGTCGACACGGTCGGCCACCTGCATCCCGGCGGGATCAAGACCGGGCTGCGCGTCTTCCGCAACGGAAACAGCACCTCGGTCTTCAAATCCTGGGCCAACTACTACGAGCCCGCCGGTGCCGTCTCCTGGGACGTCTCGATGTCGGCCACGCCGGACAACTGGCGCGTCCAGCTGCAGCCGGGCGACACCTTGAGCGTCAACGCGACCTATGAGAGCAAGCGCGCCGACTGGTATGAGGTGATGGGGATCATGCCGGTCGCCGTCTACAGCGGCACCGATGCGGGCGGGGTGGACCCGTTCAGCGGCGCGGTCCCGCAGGAGGGCGTCCTCACCCACGGCCACCTGGCCGAGAACGACAACCACGGCGGCACCGCCCCGCGGCTTCCCGACGCCCGCCGGCTGCCGAGCGCTCCCTGGCCCTTTGACGGGAAGCCGATCGGGATCGACGGCTACGCCTACCAGCAGGGCGACCTGCACGGCGTCGGCGCTCCGATCAACCCGCCGACGATCCAGCCCGGCGAGCGCCTCAAGTTCATCAGCCGCGACGCCGGCTACGACGAGAACGCCTTCCACACGATCACCAGCTGTAAGTCCCCCTGCAACCGCACGACCGGGATCGCCTACCCGCTCGCCAACGGGCCGGTGACGTTCGACTCCGGGCAGCTTGGCTTCAACTACGAGCAGTACTTCGACGAGCCGGCGGCCGACCGCGCGAGCTGGAAGACGCCGCGCAACCTCGACCCGGGCACCTACAACTACTTCTGCCGCATCCACCCGTTCATGCGCGGAGCCTTCCGGGTCGCCGAGCCGAAGCTCGGCACCGAGATCCAGAAACGCTGACTTGCTTTCGCCACCGGGGCGATATAGGTTCCCCCGCATGCCGGGGGTTGCAAGGACGCCCGGCCGGGATGTTCCCCTTCCCTGCCGGTCCCCACTCATTGGAATGAACTCACGCAGCTGGATGGTTGCGCTGATCTGCGCAGCCGCCGCTTCGCTGCTGATCGCTGCTCCGGCCAGCGCCGGGGTAAACGGCGAGTGCCCGCCGATCGCCGACAAGCCCGGAGCGATCCCGCACGCCAACTACGCCGGCATGCAGCAGATCACCTACTGCGTGCCGGCGACCGTCGATCCCGGCCAGAACATCATCCGGCTGGCCGGCACCAACCTGAAGCCGAACGTCCCCGGCTACATCACCCGCTTCGATCCCGAGCTCGTCTACGCCGACGGGTCGATTCCCCCCGTCGACGTCCTGCACCTGCACCACGCGGTCTGGGTCGTCAACGGCGGCCCGCAGTTCGCCGCCGGCGAGGAGAAGACGATCGCGCAGCTGCCGCAGGGCTTCGGCTGGCGCCACCTCCCGACCCATGGCTGGCTGCTCAACGACATGATCCACGACCTGATCGCCAAGCCGGCCAACATCTACATCGTCTGGCGCATCGACTTCGTCCCCGACACCTCTCCCGCCGCCGCGTCGATCAAGCCGGTGAGCACGCGCTGGATGGACGTCGCCGGGACCAAGCTCTATCCGGTCTTCGACGCCCTGCGCGAGATGGATCCCGGCGGCCAGTACACCTTCCCCGACGAGGCGACCGGTGAGGCGCGGGAGGACATCGGCGGCGCCCACACCTGGACCGCGCCCGGGCCGCGGACCCTGATCGGCACCGCCGGCCACCTGCACCCGGGCGGGCTCAACGTCGAGCTGCGGGTGACGCGCGGCAACCAGACGCGGACGTTATTCACCTCCAGAGCGCACTACTACGAGCCCGCGGGAGCGGTGTCATGGGACGTCTCGATGGGCGCGACCCCGGGTGGCTTCTGGCGCGTCAAGGTCCAGACCGGCGACCGCATCACCGTCCACACCACCTACGACACCAAGAGAGCCGACTGGTACGAGGGAATGGGGATCATGCCGATCTCCGTCTACAACGGGTCCGATGTTGGCGGCATGGACGCGCTGGACCCGAACATCCCCCAGGTCGAGATCCTCACCCACGGCCACCTGCGCGAGAACGACAACCACGGCGGCGAGCCGACCGGCGCCCCCAACCCCCTGCAGGTTCCCGGGGTGCCGGTGGCCAGCAACCAGGTCGACATCAAGGGCTTCAACTACGTGGCCAACTTCGGGGAGCTGGGTGCGGCCGGCTTCAACCGCAACCCGCCGACGATCATGACCGGCGAGTCGCTGAGCTTCAAGAACCTCGACGCCAACTACGAGGACAACGCCTTCCACACGATCACCAACTGCGCTCCGCCCTGCAACGGCCGCACCGGCATCGCCTACCCGCTCGCCGACGGCCCGGTGAGCTTTGACTCCGGGCAGCTCGGCTTCAACCAGAAGGGCGTCGGCGAGGTGGCCAAGGACGAGGACACCTGGGAGCTGCCGAAGGACATGGACCCGGGCACCTACGCCTACTTCTGCCGCGTCCACCCCTTCATGCGCGGCAGCTTCCGGGTCACCGCCGCCAACACCTGCCACGGCAAGAAGGCGACGCTGATCGGCACCGAGGGCCGCGACGTGATCAAGGGAACCAAGAAGCGCGACGTGATCATCGGCCTTGGCGGCAACGACAAGATCATCGGCCTCGGCGGCAACGACCAGATCTGCGGCGGCGAGGGCAAGGACAGGCTGATCGGCGGCAAGGGCAAGGACAAGATGTTCGGCGACTCGGCCAAGGACAAGCTGCTCGGCGGCCTCGGGGTCGACAGGCTCTACGGGGGGACGGCGAGGGACATGCTCAAGGGAGGACCGGCCAAGGACAAGCTGACCGGTGGCGCAGGGAATGATCGCGAGAAGCAGTAGGGCCCGCAAGTCGATAGCCGCTCTGGCCGCGACCGCAGTCGCCGGCTTCGGTGCGGCGCAGGCGCTGGCGGCAACCGAGACGATCACCGCCACGGCGGCCGGCGTCTCCTACGACAAGCCGACCTTCCAGCTCGACGCCGGCCAGATCGCCGAACTTCCAGAACATCTCCTCCAGCCAGCACGACGTCACGGCGAGCGGCAAGGGCCCCGACGGCGCAGCCCTGTTCATCTCCGAGACGATCGGCACCGGGCAGACGCCGGTCAAGGGCACGCAGTACCTGAGCCCGGGCAGCTACCAGTTCTTCTGCTCGATCCACCCGGAGATGCGCTCCGACCTCGCGGTTGGGGCCGGCACCCCGGTTGCGCGGCCCGACATCGAGCTCAAGGTGCTGAGCACCAAGATCGACAAGGTCGTGAGCAGCGGCAAGCTGAAGCTGAAGGTCACCGCGCCGACCGCGAGCGCCGACGTCCTGCTGACCGCCAAGAAGGGCGCCCGCAAGCTGGGCACCAAGGGCGGCCTCAGCCTCACCGCCGGCTCCTCGCGCACGGTGAAGCTGACGCTGACGACGGCGGGCGAGAACGTGCTCGAGGACCTCAACTCGGCCAAGGTCAAGGCCACCGGCACGGTGCCCTTCGGCTCGCCGGATACCGCGAAGAAGAAGCTGAAGTAGCGCGCTAGCGCTTCTTGCGCGTCCCGGACCGCTTCGCGGCCGGCTTGCGCTTCGCCGTCGTCTTGCGCTTCGCGGCGCTGCCCGAGCGCTTGGCGCTGCTCGAGGCCCGCTTGGCCCCGGACTTCGCCCTGGTGGTCCTCGCCTTGGTGCCGCTCTTGGCCCGCGTGGAGCTTGCCTTGGCGCGGCTCTTGGTCTTGCGAGTGCCGGCCTTGGCGCTGCTCTTGGCCCGTGTGGAGCTCGCCTTCGCGCGGCTCTTCGTCTTTCGGGCACCGGACTTGGCGCTGCTCTTGGCGCGAGTCGTGCTCGCCTTGGCCTTGCGCTGCGTCTTCTTCGCGGTGCTCTTCGCCTTCGTCGCTCCCGCCTTCGCCCGCCGTGTTGCGGCCCGCTGGGCCGGCTTTGCGGCTTCCCGGGTCGCGCTCGCGCGCGTGATCTCTGCGTCGGCGCGCTGCACCACTGCCTTGGCCGCCTTCTGCGCCGTCTTGCCGACCGCCTTGGCCGCGCTGGCGACCTCCTTGGCTGCCTGCGGCGCCGAGCCCTTGAGCTGTTGCTCGCTCCTGCGGGCGGCGCTGCGCTTGCGGCTGGCTGAAGCTTTCTTGGCTGCTGCGCTGCGTTGGGATTTCGTCTGGGCCATCGTCGCTCCTCAAGTTGGGGAAGGGCTGGAGCCTATATAGGTGCGCGGCACCATCAGCCGCTGCCGGGAACGCTGGCCCCGCCGCTGTCCTCGCCGTGGGCGGTCTTGTCGATCTCTTCCTTGAAGTGCTCGTCGGCCTCCTTCAGCCGCTCCTCCTTCTCTTCCTTCTCTTTCTCCTCCTCGCGCATCTCCTTCTCCTTCTGCGGCGCGAGCTCGGCCAGCCGCTCAACTCCGGTCGGCAGCCCGCGCTTGACGATCCGGCCGATCGCCGGATTCCAGAGGAAGGTCAGCGGCCCGTCGATCGCCGCCTTGTGGGTGATCTTGGTGCCGCCGCCGCTGGGCTCGAGCATGTGCTCGAAGGTCATCGTCCCGCCCGGCATCTTCGACTCCGAGACGAAGCGCCGCTCGGGCTCGACCTCGACCAGCTCGAACTTGCCCTTGGGAAGGTGCGGCGCCTTGCTGTAGCCGGTGCTCCCGACCTCGAAGTCTCCGTCGAGGCCCGACTCCTCGACCCCCTTCGGCGACCACTCCTTCCAGTTCGCGACGTCTGTGTAGCGCTCCCAGACAGCGGCCGGCTCGGCCTCGGTCTCGGCGCTGTGCTCGAACTCCCAGTGGCCCATTGACTGATCCTCGCACCGACCTGCTCGCGCTGCAAATGCCAACCGACACGACCTGCGCGGCGCGTGCGCCTCGGCACACGCCCGATCAGCCCGACCCGCTACGTTGAGCCGCTATGCCTTCCCCCGACGGCAAGATCGTCCAGGCCAGCGACGTCAGCCGCCGCTACGGCGAGGGCGACGCCGCCGTCGACGCGCTCACCGACGTCAGCGTCGACTTCGATCGCGACCGCTTCACCGCGATCATGGGGCCGTCGGGCTCGGGCAAGTCGACCCTGATGCACATCCTCGCCGGCCTTGACCGCCCGACCGCGGGGACGGTGCAGATCGACGGCACCGAGATCACCGGCCTCGACGACGCCGAGCTCACGCAGCTGCGCCGCGACAAGCTCGGCTTCATCTTCCAGTTCTTCAACCTGCTGCCGGTGCTGACCGCGGAGGAGAACCTGGTGCTGCCGCTCTCGATCGCGGGCCACAAGCCCGACGCGGCCTGGCTCGACCAGCTGGTCACCACGGTCGGCCTGCAGGACCGCCGCACCCACCGGCCCTCCGAGCTCTCCGGCGGCCAGCAGCAGCGCGTCGCGGTCGCGCGGGCGCTGGTCTCAAAGCCCGCGGTCGTCTTCGCCGACGAGCCGACCGGGAACCTCGACTCGAAGGCCTCGCAGGACGTGCTGAAGCTGCTGCGCCAGGCCGTCGACGAGTTCGATCAGACGGTGATCATGGTCACCCACGATCCCGAGGCAGCGACCTATGCCGATCGCCTGCTGACCCTGCGCGACGGGCGCATCGTCTCCGACGCCAAGCCGGGCACGCGCCGACGAGGTGATCGAGCTGATGAAGCAGCTTGACTAGCCTCGCGATCAAGAGCCTCTGGGCGCGCAAGCGGCGCGCCGCGACGACGACGCTGGCGGTCCTGATCGGCGTCTCGCTCGTGTCGGGGACCTACGTCCTCACCGACACGATCAACAAGGCCTTCGACGAGATCTTCAGCGACTCGCTGGAGAAGACCTCGGTGGTGATCAGCGCCCAGCAGCCGGTGCGCCAGGACTCGCTCGAGGTCAACAGCTTCTCCGGCCGACGTCCTGCGGCGGGTGCGCAAGGTCGACGGGGTTCGCGTCGCGGCGGGCGCGATCGAGACCCCCGGCGGCCTGTTCAAGGAGAACGGCGACCAGATCGGGGCGCAGTTCTCGCCCAAGTTCATCGTCTCGCCGCTCGGGACCGGCCCTGGAGACGCTGACCGTGGTCGAGGGCAGACCGGCGACGCAACGCGCGCGAGGTCTCGCTCGACAGCCAGTCCGTCGACAGCGCCGGGCTCGAGCTCGGCGACCGGGTCCGGGTCGCTGCGCAGACGCGGGCCAAGACCTACCGCCTCGTCGGCATCAGGGAGCTGGAGGGAAGCGACACGTCCTTCGGCGGCGCGACCCTCGCCCAGCTCACGCTCCCCGAGGCGCAGCAGATCACCGACAAGGTGGGTCAGTTCGACCGCGATCTATGTCGCCGCCGAGGAGGGGGTCGGGGCGGCGACGCTGCGGGACCGAATCAAGCGGGTCGTGCCGCTCCCAACCTCCGGGTCGAGACGGCGGCGCAGAACGCCAACCGCCAGTCGGACGAGATCCGCGACGACCTCGGCTTCCTCAACATCGTCCTGCTTCGTCTTCGCCGCGATCTCGCTGATCGTCGGCGCCTTCGTGATCTTCAACACCTTCTCGATCACCGTCGCCCAGCGGGTGCGCGAGTTCGGCCTGCTGCGCACGCTCGGCGCCTCGCGGCCGCAGATCCTCGGCTCGGTGGTGGTCGAGGCGCTGCTGATCGGGGCGATCGGAGCGGTGATCGGGCTCTTCGCCGGCCTGCTGATCGCGCAGGGGATCCGCGGCCTGTTCCAGGCGATCGGCGCCGAACTGCCGACCACCGACTTGGTGGTGGCGACGCGCACCGTGGTCGTCTCGCTTCTGATCGGGATCGTGGTGACGCTGGTCTCCTCGCTGAGCCCGGCGCTGCGCTCGACCCGGGTGCCGCCGATGGCGGCGCTCAGCGACATCGAGCAGCCGCGCAGCCGGCGGCGCTCGATCGTCTATGCGGTGCTGGCGGGCCTGCTGGGGCTGGCCGGCGTCGCGATGGTGCTGATCGGGCTGCTCGGGAACATCGAGAGCTCCGGCGACGCCGCGCAGCTGCTGGGGCTCGGCGCCGCGCTGGTGCTCTTCGGGGTGGCGCTGTTCAGCCCGCGGCTGGTGAAGCCGCTGGCGACCGTGGCGGGCGTGCCGCTGCAGCGGCTGCGGGGGCTGATCGGGCGCCTGGCGCGGGAGAACTCGCAAAGGAATCCCAGCCGCACCGCGGCGACCGCGGCGGCGCTGATGATCGGCCTGGCGCTGGTCGCTTCGTGACCATCTTCGCGGCCGGGATCAAGAGCTCGATCTCCTCCGCGATCGATCGCAACTTCCAGGGCGAGCTGGTGCTGCAGAACACCGACAACTTCTCCCCGATCCCCGCTGCGGCGGCGACCGCGGCGCGCGAGGTGCCGGGGGTGGAGACGATCTCGACCCTGCGCTACAGCCAGGTGCGGGTGGAGGGGGTGGGGGGCAAGCCGCGCGTCTCGGCGGTTGACCCGGGCAACGCGACCGAGGTCCTGACGCTCGACTTCGAGGGCGACACCAGCGACCGCACGCTGCGGGAGCTGCGCGACGACGAGACGATCGTCGACCAGGCATGGGCGGACAGCAACGACCTCGAGGTCGGCGACCGGATCCGGATGCTCACCCAGACCGGCAAGAGGCCGAGCTTCGAGATCGTCGGCGAGCTGAAGGACAACGCCGATCTGCTCGGGTGACGGTGGTGACGCAGCGGACGATGTCGCGCCAGCTGGGCGTGAACGAGGACACGATCGACCTCGTGAAGCTGGCGCCGGGCGCCGACGCGGAGCGGGTGCAGGAGCGGCTCACCGCGGTGACCGAGCGCGCCTTCCCGACCACGGAAGTCTGAACCAGGGGGAGCTGAAGCAGGCCCAGGAGGACTCGATCAACCAGCTGCTGGGGCTGATCTACGCGCTGCTCTCGCTGGCGATCATCATTTCGCTGTTCGGGATTGCGAACACGCTGGCTTTGAGCATCTACGAGCGCACGCGGGAGCTGGGGATGCTGCGCGCGGTGGGGATGTCCCGCCGCCAGGTGCGGAGGCTGATCCGCTACGAGGCCGTGATCACGGCCCTGATCGGCGCCGTGCTGGGAATGGTCCTCGGGATGATCTTCGCGGCGCTGATGTCAGTGCCGCTGGAGGACGAGGGCTTCTCGTTGAGCTTCCCGGTCGGCCAGCTGATCGCGCTGCTGGTGCTGGCGGGGCTGGCCGGCGTGCTTGCGGCTATCGGGCCGGCGAGGCGGGCGTCGAAGCTGGACGTGCTCGAGGCGTTGGCGTATGAGTAGCGCTGTCTCGACCTTCGGTCTACGAAACCGAAGGTCACAGGTTCGAATCCTGTCGGGCGCGCTCGAATCAGAGCCCACATTCCGCTCTAGCCTGCGGAATGTTGACGGTCCGGTGGTTTCCGACTATCTAGGCGGTCGTCGGTTGGGCCACGCCTGTCGCCTGTGCTGACCATCCCAACGGCCATCCCATGGATCGCAAATGGGATGAGCGTTTCCGCGGCTTGCGGCTTGGTGGGCTTCGGACCATCGCAAGGCATCATCCCGGTAGCCCTGCTTCCCGTCGGTCGGGAGGCGAGCCAGCGTTCAGCGGCAGGCATCGGTCTCCGCTCTCACGTGAACGGAGCAGCGATCGATCCCGATGCTGCGCGGACTCCGCCGCGTATCCCGAGCACGACGAAGAGCCGCGCCTTCTAGGGCCCGGCTCCTGTCACGAGGGACGCCGCGGCTAGCGACCCGGAACTTCTCGCCGGAGTACGACTGGAACTCGGCGCGGTAGGTGAGGTGGACTACGGTGCCTCGACGGGCGAGGATCCCGGTGGTGAACCAACAACGGGCTCGGCGTGCACCCGTCGCGCGTCACATAGGCATTCCCCTGGGTGCCGTCCGGCCGCGTGTAACCAGACCGAGAGTCCGGTCCCGCGGCGGTTCGCCCTGTCGTAGCGTGCGGACTCGAAGCGCAGGGCGATGCACTGGTACGTCGACGACTGGCAGCTGGTGATTGTCGTCGTCTTGGTATAGCCGCCGATCCCTTGACCCCAGGTCCAGAACGTAGCTGCATCGGCGCGCTCGGTGGCGACGAATCCCCCGGCCGAGATTGACAGGGCAAACAGGTGCTGCGGGGGCGATAGTCACGGCCCCGGGGGCGCGAACTACAGCCCCGCTTCGTGAAGGGCCCGCACGAGGCTGATGCACACTTGAACTCGGTCCTCGGTGTCGATCAGCACCCCGTCCCGGGCCGCTTGCGCGATGAGGATTCGATTCTCGTTCACTGCGTCGAACTCCTGGACGGCGTCCAATGCCAGCGCCGCGGTCTCCTCGTCGTCGGCGGGGAGGACAAGTTCGAACCCGTCGTCGAGGCATCGGATTTCGACAGCGGAGCGCTTCATGCGCATGCCCGGGTCGTCGCGGTACGCCACCACCTTGGCTCCTCGGCGATCCCATCGAGCTTGCCGTCGATCCACGCCGCCCTGAGCAGGGCGTCGCTGAAATAGGCGGTGTAGTTGCTGCCGTGCAGGATTCGGAGCTCGGCATAGCTGAATCCGCCCCGGCTCGTCGTCGTAGCCAGCGTTGTGGAAGTAGCCCTCGCCCACGGAACTACGCGCTCCGGGGTACCGCACGAGGTAGTAGCGCCAGTCGAAGCACTGGTCGTGCCTCGCGGTCAGCGAGCCATTCCCGGCAGATCGCATCGAGCGCCGCGGCAGCGTTCGAACATCGCCGTTCTCGATGCGCGCGCGGACGTCGTCGAGCAGCGCCATCAGCGGGATCGCGGATGCGCTGCGACGGATGGCCCGGACTCCTGTCGTGAACATGTCACGCCAGGAGTCGTCGCTTGCGGAACTCCCGAGTTGCCGCCGTTCGCCGTTCCAGCCGACGTCGCGCGAGTAGTCACCCTTCGTGAGGAGCGCCGCGCCCAGAGCGATCGCGCAGCGGCTGGCTCGAGCGATGCTGGCGAAGGCGCGCACGCGCCGAGATCGAGCGGCGTCGTCCTCGAGCTCGAACGCGAACATGCGTCCACGGATCACGAGGTCCTCGAGCCCGTGGAACGACTCCGCGACCTCCGGGTGCGCATCCATGAAGTCCCACTTGAGTTGCTCGTCGGCGGTCCACTCGGCGTGGAATGCCTGGGGCTCCGTCGAGGGTGCCGCTGAGGATGAGGCGCTCGGTCGTGCCGACGTACTCGGCCATCCGCTTGCGGTCGAGGAACGCAGACTCGGCGATGTTGCGTAGCGTGCGAAGTCGACGCGTCCGGCTCGGCTTCGATCCAGCCTCACCGGCCTGGCGGGCCAGAAGGACGGCGAAGAGCAGCAGCGTCTCCGCGAGCGAGAACTCGCGTCCTGCCGTACTTGGAGATGCAGGCACCGAACAGGTCCGGTGACGTCGACGCGAACAGTGGCAGCGGCCCCTCGCCGTCGCCGCCCGCGGTGAACAGCTTCCGCGAACTCGTCGGCCGGGTCGCACGCCAACCCAGGTGTCGAAGGCGTGGAAGAAGAAGTCGCGGTTCCTCGCGGCGTGCTCGTTGCCTGGGTCGGCGAAAGCAAGCCGCGCGCGCTCCTCGATCGGCCACATTCGCCGGACGTGTCTTGTCGTGCCATCGCCGGTCTGGCTGCGCCGTCGCGCCACTCGCAGATGTCGATGATGAAGGTCGAGGTACCGCATGAACTCGTCGTCGATGATGTAGTCGCTGCCGGCTGGTCTTCTCGTACTCCCAGAGCATGTCCGCCCAGGTGCCGTCGATGCTGTCGACGAGATGCTTGTACGGTCGTGGTCGTGGCCGACCGAGCAGGCTGCCTTGAAGAGCTGCGCTCTCGAAGTCCGCCTTGAACACCTCGAACGTGGTCAGCGGCTTCCCGCGCGAGTTCATCTTGATGTACAGGTCCTCGCCGTAGTCCATGTCGGTGACGGGCAGGAAGAGGAACCAGATCGCGCCGCGGTGCTGGTCGGTCCCTGTCGGACAGGCGGTCCCAGACGGCACCGAAGTCGGTCTGCTGCGTGGTCGAAGCGCTCGTGGATCGCGTCGAGCATCACGAGCATCGAGGAGATGGTCGGGTCCTGCGCGCCAGGGGTAGACGTACCAAGGCTGGTCGGTGATCCACTCCGACGGCGTGGTCGCGCCGCCGGGATACGGGTGCTCGGCGAGGGTCCGGCAGAAGTCCCGCGCGGTCGGTCGCGTCGCGTAGGAGAACCGCAGCCACGGCGCGTCCGGGTCGAGCACGCCAGCGAGCGATGCGACGTACCAGTGGAGCAGGAAGAGGGTCGTGAGTCGCTGCTGGCCGTCGAGCGGGCGGAGCACGCCGTCCTTGACGTCGCCGTAGATGAAGTCGAGACCCATGCTCTGCGTCGGTCGTCGCGGCGTGGACGATCGCGTCGAGGAAGCGCTCGCGGATCGCCGTGGTTTCGTCGTCAGGTCGTCCTTGGGCGAAGTCGCGCTGGATGATCGGGATCTCGATCTCGGTGATCGCGGGCCGCTCATCCTCGGGGGCGTCGAACAGCCCGAGGAACGTGGTCGGGTAGCCCTTCATGCCGTCACCTCCGCCGCTCGTCGGCAACGGGATCGGGCAGGAGGAAGTCGCTCGATCGGTCTCGATGAGCTTCTCGTAGTAGCCGTCCTGGTCCTGCGGGCCCCAGATGGAGAGCTGCTGGTCCGCGGCTCGCGGTGTAGTACTTCAGGAACACATTCCGGGTGCACGGCAGGATGTAGGCCCCGCCTCGATCGAGCTCGAGGATGCGCTCGCGCTTGAGCGCGAACACCGCGTTGTTGAGCTTGCTGTTGAAGTCGCGCTGAAGCAGCGCGAGGTTCGCCGAGCCCGTGCATGTCCTCCTCGGTGTCGGCTGCCCGGCGCGCCGAACAGCGCGAATACCTTGTCGAGGATGCTCCTGGAACCCGAGGTCGTCGGTCTTGTTCGGCAGGCGAGCGCGAGGTGCGCGTCGCATCTTCGCCGCCACCGCTTCGGCTGTCGGGCTGCGAGTTCGGCGCTCCACGTCGTTGCCCGGATCTTCTTGAGGTGGCTCTGAGCCAGTCGCGGCGCTCGTTCTCCTTCTTCAAGCCCTGCGAGTTCTGGGCGTGGATGTGCTCAAGGGACCAGCCCTCGCCGGCGTAGGCGTGGAAGGAGAACCGGCTCCCGGCGTCGCTGCTGCCCAGGACCGTCTCGACGTTCATGAGCAGCAGGACCTCGGTGCACTTCGGCGTCCTTCGGTTGTCGTACCGGAGCAGCGAGACCTCGTCGCTCGAGAGCTCGAGTCGCTGCCGAGTCCGGTCGATGAGGCCGTCGCGGAACGCCGAGTGGGTCTGCGACCGCGACGCCTGGATCAGATCGGGGATCGAGTCGCCGATCGCGACGAGATAGCCGATCCGGTGGTACAGCTCGCGGTCGTGATACCAGCCGATCAGCAGGCCGTGCCGCTCGACGACGTCGCGCCAAAACGCCGCCGCGCCGCGCTGCTCGATGTCCTTGCGAACCTTCGCCGAACGTCCAGTACCGGGGCCGGACCGCGGAGGCCCGGCAGCCGGAGTCATGCTCTCGAACAGGAAGTCGATGTGCGTCGGCCGCTTCGCCGTCGACCCGGTGAGGAACGCCCAGAACTGTTCGTCGCGGAGGTCGCGCTCGAAGCCATCCCACTGCGCGGCGATCTCTTGCTGGCGACTCGGCTGCCCGTCTGCAGCGCCGCTGTTCGACAGGACGAGCGCCTTGATCAGCTCGGAGTCGGTGAGCGGGATGCGGTCGCGGTTGAGTCGGGTGAACAGCTCGTTCGGATCGGTTCCCTCGGGCGCCTCGTACCAGATGACGTAGACCCACTTGGAGAGGGCGGTGTGGATGTCGATGGCGGCCTGACCGGCGTTCGGCCTGCTCGCCGAACCACTCGTCGATCGCGTCGTATGCCGCGGCGATGTGGTGGAAGTCGATGTTCTCGTCCGCGTCGTCGCCGGGTCCAGGGTCTCCAGGTACGTCGCGGCTGTCCGTCCCGCGTCTCGTAGGTGAGCCAGTACTCGACCTTGCGCGTCCGCGAGCTTCGTGCCGATGTACTTCGTGATCAGGAAGAGGGTCGTCAGGCGCTGCTGGCCGTCGACCAGTTCCCACGTCCCGTCGTCCCGCCGAGAACGACGATCGGCTGCAGGTAGTAGTCGTCGGGCAGTCGTCGCCGGCTCTTCGGCGTCTCGTGCGTTGGCCTGGATGTCGTCGAGGAGCTGGCGCACCTCGTCGCGGCCCCAGCGGTATCCGCGCTGGTACGCCGCGACGAAGAACTCGCCCGACACGAAGGGCTTGCCCTCCTCGCCCTTCATGACGAGCCGCGGCTCGAGCGTTGCCTCCACGTCTCCTCCCGAGCCTCGTCGCACAGCGGTGATCACACTAGCGGCGATCACGGCATCGAGCCGACCTGGCTTGTGGCCATCCCGGCTTTTCGTAGAGGTTCTGATCTCTCGATTCCCTAGTCCAGAGCATTGTTAGCAGGCGTGCGGGCCGCCGGGCTCATACGGTGGCGCGTAGCAACGAACCCCGTGGCGCGCGAGCATCAATTCGGGCATCAATCTGAGCGCAACTGAGGCCAAGAAAGGGCAAAGCAGCGTGCCTGGGCACGCACGAGCTCAACCGGGACCAACCCCCGCGTCCGATCTCATAACCCCGGAGGTCGTGGGTTCAAATCCCACCGCCTATCGGATTTCAGGGAGACGCACGAACCGCTGCTGCCTTCACGCGGAGGGAGAAGCCGAAGCAGTGCTGAGATCCGGGGTACCCGGTGGGTGCGAAGTGACCGTGATGTCGGCACCCTGGTCCTGCGGAGTCTCCACTCCGACCTTCTCAAGGACGAGCCGGAACACCCACGTGTCGTTCACCGGGAGAAGCACGCCGGTGACCCTCGGCGAGACGTTCTGCGAGGTGAAGAGTGTGTCGAGGACAGGCTTGACGAAGTTGTCGAGATCGAAGGCCGGTCTAGCCAAATCCTCTGGAGTCATTCGGAAGGTCACCTCGACGTCGAACTTGGTCTCCAAGGGCGGCGCAGGGAAAGGGGCATGCGGATAGGTCGCCTTCACCTCGTCGCGTATGGCCTCCCTCCAGCGGATGTCCTTGACGCGCGCTGGGTGTCCACGCACCCGAATCTCGCCACCGATTCGGGTGATCATCGCGACTGGTTGAGGATTCCGGATCCATATGGATTGACTGAGCGTAAACACAGAACCGCGGCTTCGTAATCGGCTGCTGCTCTGGACGCACAGCCCTAGCCGTCCGTAATCGTCAGGAACCACCGCTCGGCGCGACAAGCGGCAGTTACGCCCGGAGCCGAACGCACTCGATTATCCGTGGGTGGTAGCGAGAAACGAATCGGGCCACGTATCGGATCTCACCTGCGACGCGCGAATCCAGGCACGACGGACGCTTCTGCGTTTCGCGCAAGGAAGCGGGTGTAGTTCACCTCCAGGTCGAGGCCGCTGAGCAGGATAGGCTCTGGGAAGGGCGCATGCCAAGCCGCCGGTCCCGACAGCCCGATGAAACGCTCGTTGATCAGCTCGAGAAGATCGTGGGGGCGCTCGCTGACCACGACCGGAACACAGCTGCCCGGGAGATGGACGAGATCAAGTACGAGCGGCCCGAGGTCATCGAAGGTCGCATCCAGTTGACCCCCTACGAGCAGGCGGCCGTCTTCTGGCGCGATTCCTTTATCTGTCGCTACTGCGGCCGGCGGACCGTCCCCCACGGGCTCCTAAGTCTTGTCACCCACGCCTTTCCGAAGGAGTTCCCCGAGGCAAGTAGACGTGCGGACACCCACCTGGCCTTTTGGACGATCTACACAAGCTGCGATCACATCGTGCCCGGTACCCGAGGCGGACCCTGGCGGGATCCGGAAAATCTTGCGACTGCATGTTGGACCTGCCAGAGCTTGAAGGCAGATCACCTGCTCGAAGAGATGGGATGGTCGATTTCGAAACCTCCGAGGACGACTAGGTGGGACGGACTTGTGCGGATCTATCCCCAGCTATGGGAAGCCTTGGGTTCGCCATACCCCGACTTCAACAAGCGATGGCTCAGGGCGTTCGAGTGGCATGACCCCGAGAATCCAGAGGGGGCGGAGTGAGGACCGACCTAATCACGCTTCCCTCGACTGCTTGCTTCGCCCAACCACGCGACCCGGGAGTGCCCCCTTCGCGTGGATGCGAGAGCGGGAGTCACGTTGCCAGGTGTATTCGCTTCGAGGATACCGTGGTGGTCGGAACGAATCGGGCCCCCGCTATAGCCGGAAGCCCGCTCTCTGGAGCGGGCTTCTTGCGTTAAGGACTCCGAGCTCCTCCCGGCGCGGGCATCAATCGGGATCAATCGGTTGGCGACTTCCAATCGCACGACATGTCTGGGGCCTGGCGCTCATGGCTACCGGCTGGACGTCCGACTGTTGTCCTCCCACTTCCGTGCCTGGTTGCCAGCGCCAGAGCATGAAGTGCAAGTTGGCCGTGCCATTTCAGCGAGATAAAGTTGTGCTCGCTTCCGCTGAAGGGTCCGCGCCGTTGACTGCCGCTTGAGGCTAGACAAGTTTGGCTGTGGAGCAACTCAGCGCTTCGACCCGCGGTCCTTCACCCTGCCGAGCCGCTTGTGGCGCGAGCAGCAAGCTGAGCGCAACAGAGCGCTGCTGATAAGGGTCCGCCTCGACAGAGTGAAACCGCAACCGGCAGGCCTACTGCACCAAGCCGGCGCTATATCTACCGAGGAAGACGTTGATCTGTGCACGGTGTCTTGATACCGAGAAAGACGTTCTTCCAATGCAGAATGAACCTAAGGATCTCGACGCGCTCACCGTCTAGGCGTCCAACGACCCGACACGTTGCTCGGTCATCATTTCCGAGCTCTAACTCGAAGTCTGAAACCGAGAGGAGCGCAACCACGGCGTCTCGGCCCAACGTCCTCACCCCAATGCTGCCGTCGGGGCGCAGGTTTGTGAAATAGACCGCGTACTCACTCGGGACCTCGTCGGGGCTCGTGGGCACGCCGCGTTTCTCGAGCTCGCCGATCTCTGCTGCGGTGTGGGCACCCATTACTACGGCGAAGGCAAGGAAGCGGACCGCTTCCGGATCGACGGTCAAGTCCTCGATCCCTTTCAGATACGCCTTTCGGTCCGCATCAGCGTATGCGGCGACCTTCGCTTTGACCGCCTTCGCGCCCGGGTCGCCTTCCCGGGCGTGCTCTCTCACGATTCGACCCTTATCGTCCCTTCGCGTCGATGAACGCGCAGGCTCGAACTCGTCAAGCAACGCAATCACGTTCTGATCAAACGCCCGTTCCTGGCGCCATTTCGACCAAGGCTGCGCATCGGGAACGAGCCCGTAGCTCGTCAGCGCATCTTGGGTTATGTTCGCGGCCGTGCCGGTGCCGGCTTTCGAGTCGCTCGCCTTCAGCTCTAGATAGACGGTCTCTCCGCTGAGCAGCTCAATTTCTAAGTCGCCGGGGTGCGCGAACTCGTTTCCCGTTGCCCGCGCACTTTTTCGCTCCGGGTAGTCCACAGCGATGAGCTCAGCGAGGGCATGGTCGTGTCCGCCATGGATGCTCGATTCCAAGGTCTAGCATCACCTCAGCGCCAGATTCTGAAATCAGAGCTGTGTGGCGCTGCTTTCCTCGAGCTCGCGGATTGTGTCGCGCTCATGCTTCCCCATCAGCTTCGACCGATCCTACGCCCAGTTTGACCCCCCATGGCGATCCGAGACCAGGAACGTGAAGAATGGGCAACGCTCCCTCCGACGAGGAGGAGCGGGCATGATTAGCTACGCGAACCGGAGAGCACAGGCTGGGGACGCCCAATGGCAGGGACGGACAAGTCAGCAGACACTGGGTCGCTGACGCGGCCTAGTTGGTGCAGGCCGGCGGCAGCGGCTCATCCAAGGCCACCAGGACCTGCGACACAGCATGCCTGACATCGTCGACAAGAAGGCCGCGATCGTCGAGCTCGATCGCTTCTGCCCACGGTCAGCGCGGGCGAGCCTCGATTTGGGGCAAAATGGGCGTCCCTCTTTCCGAGCTGGTCAAGGTATAGGTCTAGCCATTGATCCCTGGGCCCTACCGGACGGCGGCTGCGGCGCCTGCGTGGGCAGATCGGTCGATCGATGATAAAACGCCTCAACTTGCGGGTCCACGAGCACCGACTTGAGGAGCAGCGCCGCCTTAGACCAACCGACGCGACCAACACGCCCCGGGAGAATTGAGATGCCAAAGAACCCGCTCTTTTCGTCGTATCGCACCGGTGAGAATCGCGTCACGGCCTCGATGCTGGCTGTCTTTGAGCGAATCGACGCAGGGATCCTTGAGCGGCTGGTCGCGGCGGCTTCTGGCGAATCAACACTTCCTTTTGTCGCCTTCGAGAATCAGATCTCCGGACCTGAGAGCGTTCCCGACGCGGCCATCTCCGCAAGCTTTCGCTACCTGTTCGAAGTCAAGACGAGCGCGAGGCGCCCTGGGTGTCGAGCAACTCGAGCACCATCTGGCGATCTCGACGGCGGCATGTCCACGAGCGCCTGTTTGCCGTGACCCCTGATGCCGACGAACCAGCCGCGGTCGCCGCCCCAAGGTGACGAGAGGCTCGTCTGGTTGAGCTTTCGAGGTCTCGATCAAGGCATCGCTGACATCCTGAGCGACCCTCGAGCTCATCGCCGAGCAAACACGATTCCTTCTTTCTGAGCTGCGAGCATTATTCGCGGAGGAGGGACTTCTAGGCCACGACGACACCGTAGTCGTGGCCGCCAGGAATGCCTATCCCGAGTACTTACGAATAGGCGCGTATATCTGTCAGCCCGGGGAGAAGCTTTCGTTCTGGACTAGAACGCATGGGCTTCTACGCCGAAGGAGCGATCCAAGGGAGCTACCGCGCATCCGTGGTGCCGGGACAACGTCATGTTCAGCGCCGAGGCGTCAGCAGCTCT
This sequence comes from uncultured Solirubrobacterales bacterium, assembly GCA_963724905.1. GTDB lineage: Bacteria > Actinomycetota > Thermoleophilia > Solirubrobacterales > 70-9 > Mayfieldus. Next base: position 7,843 of record CAVRWD010000003.1, on the reverse strand, counting down.
TCCGTGACGACAGCGAGGATCCGGTCGATCACCGGAATGCGGAGCTAGTGATGGACCTGAGTGACGATCCCAATCGTGGGGGTCAGCCCTATCAGGTCTTCCTCCTCAGCCCGCCAGACGGGCAGGAGACATGAGGTTGCCCAACGTGATCCTCAACACGAAGACGGATCAACATGGACGCCCCTGGGCATGGACGCTGTTCCAACGGTATGTGCGTTCGGAAGTTCTTCGTCGCGGGCCACAAACAACGTCCGAGCTAGACGCAGCGCAAGCGAGTCGCGATGGGTGACGAGAACAGCAAGCGGACTCGGGTAGAGCCGGTCTTCCGGTGGTTTCGCCGAGTGGGGACCGGTGGGCTGGCCGGCAGAGCTCGTGCGCCTCACTCACGGGATGGAGCAGGAGCTGACATACGAGTGCGAGATCAAAGTGCGTCCCTCGACCGCCCGGCTCGAGTGGATGATTCGCAATGTTGAACGTCTAGCTCCGCGAGAGGGGAAGCGGTGGCGCGAGCTTCACCGAAGGGTGGTCGGTCATCCGGAGCGAGCGGATGTCCTGGATGGGATTCGGCGAGGGACCAAGCACATACCCAAGAGGTTCATCCTTGAGGGGCCTACGAGCGCAGACTGCGTCATCAGGTGTGAGCGGTGTCTGATCTGGGTTGAGGGAAAGCGCAACGATTGGCTCGATCCGAGCATCGCGTGGGACGTGGCTCGCGATCAGCTGGCGCGAAATGTGGAGGCCGCCTGGACCCTCGCCACGGAGGCGGACACTGACTTCGGTTCATCCTCTGTTACGAGTCGGAGCTAAAGCTCCACGAGCTCGCGTTGGTGGAGGGGTATCGCAGCGGAACCTGGCCAGCGGGGTGGCCCCATCTAGATGAATCAACCCGTCGATCGTTCGGGAGGCGGATCGGGCTGCTGCGCTGGTGCGAAATCGTCGGTAACTGGCCGGACCTTGCTGCGGTCCCAGGTCTGAACGAGCTGGTGTCCACTGATTGGCTTGTCTCGGCAGGTACTTGCGGCCCTTGTCAGGCTCCGGAATCTCGGGAGCCGGTGGAAGCTTCGAGGCTAGGCTCTTAGTCGTGAGCAGTAAACCGATCGTGAAGCTCACCGACGAAGACTTGGCGCGAATTGCGGTTCTCTCCGCCGAACAGGAGAGGTTGTTCGGCCGAGATAGGGGCTCATTTACGCTCGGGACGGGTGAGGACGCTCACGAGAAGGGGTTCATCGGCGAGATCGCCGTTCTGCGGTTTCTCGGCGAGGAGTTCGGTCTGAGCGAGCCTGACGACGTAGGTCTATGCGAGATCGGCGCCCAGTTCGATCTATATGTCGAGCGTCCCCCGGAGCGCCGCCATGTCCACGTGAAGAACGGGATCTACACACGTTGGCCAGACTCGCGGGCGCCCTTCGGGGTTCATGCTCATCAGCGCATCGACCAAACGGATGCGCCAATCATCCTTACGTCGTGCCTCAAGGATCGGCGCCGTATCGTCAAGATCGAGGGATACTTGACGCCCCGAGAAATCGGGACGGCAGCGATGACGTGAAGCGCGGCCAGAAATTCACGGGTCGCTCGTACTCGGCCCGCACGGACGACCGCGAGACCTTCGTGGGCGATTATCGCCCGATCACAGACCTCGCCGAAATGTTCGCGGACGTGGACGCGGAGATCCTTCTTATGGATGAGCTGGAGCGCCTCGTACGCCTCCACGCAAAGGCGGAGCTCACAGATACTGAGTTCGAGGAAGCGAGACGGCGCCTTTTCCCTGGCGCCTGACCGACAGCCCCTCCTCTCGCATGACAGCATGCACGCCGGGATTCAGCGGGAGATTGTCAGTTGCCCGACTTCGACAGATTCGAGCGCCTGCTCGAGGGGCTCTCGTCGCACGTAGCGATTCGGAAACGCTCGCTGCGGTGGCCGACGAGATCGCTGCCTTGCCGCGGGGTGAGCAACCCAAGGTGGTCAAAGCGCGTAGCGCGGACGAAGTGCGCGGTTTCCTCACGCGGCAGCCGACGCCCTGCGCCGTCAGGTTGGAGCGGAGGCGGTCTTGACAACGAGTGACGCGAATGTGGTTGGCAAAACCTTTCTCGACTCCGTGTCTGGCCGCCACGTGGAACTCAAGAGCGGTCCAGCGATGACGGACGCTAACGCAGGCCTTGGAAGCGTCGCGTGGGCTTTAGGCGGCGATGTGATCCGCCTCCGGAACATCATGTCCGAGTCCATGAAGCATCGGCGCGCTGTGTATCTGCGGAGCGCTCCCACCGACATCGCCAACGCGATGCCCGAGATCGAAGCGTCGAAGGATCGCACTATGCGCGAGGTTGAGGCGTACATGCTGACCCTTGCTCCCGTGGGATTGCCAGCGCCCCCGCGCCTCGCCCATTTTGCGCGTTGCGTCGCTCTGGGGTTCACGAAGGAGAACGAGATCAGGCTCGCATTTGAATCGGAATACGCAGAGCTTCCGATTCTCCTTCAGGCTGACTGGTCCTCAGGACTCGTCCTTTACGAGAAAGCGTTTGACGAGACCGAGCGGATAATCGTTGAGAAAGTCGAGCGTTCCGGACTTCGAGCGAAGCTTGTGGTTAGGGGCGAAGACACCGGTCGGCAGATGCTGCTCTACCCGCACTACAAGAATTCTTACGTGGACAGAACCGGGTCCAGAATTCCCGCCGACTGTTGGGTTGCGACAGCTTGCTTCAACATCTGGGTGAGATAGCTACACGTCGAGCGGCAGGAGATGGGTCAGCTCCGTTGCCGAGACCTGCGTGTTCCGGTCAGGAGCCTGATACGTCGTCCGATCTCCGGTTGGGAAAGCGCACCGAGTAGCTCATTCCAGCCGACCTTCGCGGCTTCGAGGCCATGGCTCCGGATTACATTGACGTGGTTTTCGCCGACGAAGGTCATCCCTTCGGGAACGAGGGCGCAGCGGAGGGAGCCCGAGCCGACGGCACCGACGATCCGGTTTCGACAATCGCGGGTCCTTCAAGGGATCGTGTCGTCATGACGTATTGCGGCCGTTTCGCCTTCCTCCGAGGACGATGTTGCCGTCCTGGATGTTGTGCGCCCATACGAGCGGAACCGCCCCAGGCTCGACTTCGTTGCGGAGCGCATCGCGGTGCTGGTTCCACACGATTGTTCCCGTCACAGCCTTGTAGCCCAAATCCCACAGACTGGGGCGGCCCTCAAATTCGCCGCCGAGTGACTCGGGTTGCTGGGCGAAGATTGTCGCCGGAAGCCGGAGGCGGCAGCACGTCCGGGTGAACACGTGGCCGTTGCCCTGCTCCGGTTCGCATCACGATTAGTTGGACGGCGGTCTGAGCGTCCTCGAATAGACCGTGGCTCTCTAGCACTTCGAGGTGTTCGACAACCGAGCGCGAAACGATGTACTCACGAAGAGCCTCGAAGTAGGAACCATTGTTCATGGACGGGGGTACCACGTAGGCGAGCCGTCCTCCGCTGGAGGGCTTCCATGCCCACCTGGAAGAACAGGGCGAAGATGTTCGGCCGGCCGGATATGACCTGGGAGAAGTAGCTCTTCACTTCACGTGGCGCCCGGAATTGGAAGTACGGCGGGTTCCCGATACCGCGCCGAGGTCGAACGGCTCCCCATACTCCGACCGGAGCTGGTCGAGCGCAGACCGGTTGACCAGCTGTGCCTCTGGCACAAGCCGCTCCGCAAAGCCCAAGACGTCAGGGTCGATGTCCCACCCATGAACCTCTGCTTCTGGTTCGCGGTTCAGGATCGAGCGGAGAAACTCGCCTGTTCCAACCCCGAGTCGACCGCATGCCGGGCCAAAGAGGAAGCTGGTCAAGCAGGCGTTCGCGCACAGCCCTGGGCGTCATGAACTGGCCTTGCGCCTTCCGGTCGGCAATGCGCGCGCCGCCAAGCCAATCCCGTGTTGCGTCTGAAAAGTCGCCTCGCGGTTGCGGTTCTCGGGATTGACGTGGCCATCGGGTGCCTAACCAGCAAAGCTACTAACCCCGGAAGCGGAACCGGCGCCCCGACAAAGGGTCCGCGTGGCACCGGCGATCGTCAGGCCGGAGCTCAGCTTGACTAGCCGACCTCCGCCACCCGACAAACCGCGTTCACCAGGCGCATCTGCTCGATCGTCGGCACTCGATGTCGAGCAGGCCAGGGCTCGCGACCACGCAGGCCAGGCACCGCGCGCGCGAGACCGCGACGTTCAGCCGGTTCGCTTGAGAGAGGAACTCCAGACTTCGCGGCACCTCCGCGCCGCTCGAGGTCGCCAGCGAGAAGAAGACGACCTGGGCCTCCTGGCCCTGGAACTTGTCCACCGTGCCGACCGCGAACGCCGTCGGGCAGGCGAGTCTCGAGGCAGCTGACCTGGGCGTTGTAGGGCGTGACGACGAGGATGTCCTCGTGCGCTGAGCTGCGTGCTCGTCGCCGTCGCAGTCGATGTAGGTGGCGCCTCCAAGCGCGCGTCGATCAGCTGCGGCGATCCGCTCGGCCTCCTCAATCGAGCTGCTGGGAGTTGCCGGCGTGCTCGACCGGGACCCAGCGGATGCCCCGTTCCGCTCGGCGTGCGCCGTCGCTCCGCGACGACCCGCTGGTGCTCGCGGCCTCGACCGACTCCAGGCGCCCGTCGTACATCAGCTCCGAGCAGAACTGCGCGATCTCGGGGTGCAGGCGCTAGGTGTGGTCGAGGAAGACGCCGCGGTCGGGCGGGATCGTCTGGCGGTCGCCGAGCAGGTGCTCGAGCACCGAGAGCGCGGCGCCGGCGGGGTGGGCGCCCTGGGTCACCTGCGGGAGCTGCTGGGGGTCGCCGAGCAGGACGATGTTCCGGGCGGCGGTGCCGAGCGCGAGCGCGTCGGCGAGCGAGACCTGGCCCGCCTCGTCGATGAAGAGGTAGTCGAGGGTGCCGTCGACCTCGTCGCGAGCGAAGTGCCAGGCGGTGCCGGCGGGAGCTGCGACTTCGGGATCGGTGAGGCGCTGGCTTGTCGTCGACGCTGGCGATGTGATCGGACTCGAACTCGACTCGGGGTCTGCCGGTGCCCTTCTTCGAGCCCGCGAAACTCGAGGCCGCTTCGGCGGCGGCCTTCTCGATCTCGTCGAGCAGGTTGTGGATCGCCTTGTGGCTGGTCGAGGTCACGCCGACCCGCTTGCCCTGGTGCGATCAGGTGCAGTGATCAGCCGCGCGCCCGTGTAGGTCTTGCCCGAGCCGGGCGGGCCCTGGATGAAGAGGCAGCGTCTCGCGATGCTCGACCAGGCTCGCGAGTCTCGATCAATGTCCGGTCGCGTCGCGGTAGAGCGGCTCGCCCGCTCGGCGACGCCCGCGACACGCGAGGCGAGCGGCGCGAGAGAGGTCGCGGCAGGCGCGGTAGGGCCCGGTCGCCGTCGAGCCCGTGCTGCGATCACGCTCGCGGCGAAGCGGCGGAGCGCCGCGCGCTGGTCGTCGGTGTCGTAGGGGCCGCCGGGGATCAGGGCGCGGGCGGCGGGTTGCCGTCGTGACTCCGGTCCGCGCCAGAGCGTCAGCCTGCCCGTCTCCGGGTCGAGCTCGGTGATCTCGACCGGGCAGCTCGGGGCGCGCGGGATCATGACCGCCGTCCCCATCGTCGAGCTTGGTCTCCTGGGACGGGAAGCGCATGCGGGATGAATCGTCGACCGACCGGGCCTGCTCCGGTGCGGTGCTGGGATCGGGCTCGAGCCCGCCGATGCAGTCGGCGTCGTCGATCAGCTCCGTGGGTCGGCCGTCGATGCGCTCGAAGAACGCCCACCAGACCGGCCGCGCCTCGCGGTGGTGGTAGTCGAGGAGGTGGGCCAGCAGCCGCCGGCGCGCGGTCGTCGTCGGTCTCAGTTCAGGTCCTCGGGCAGGCCTCGGGAAGCGGGTCTTCGATCAGCGCCGCGGTCTCGGCGTCGACGCTCCTCGGCGTCCTCGGCGCGCTCGGTCCTCGTCGCACGAACCATTCGATCGGCCCGAAGCCTCGGCTCGCCCTCGGCGCGGCGCTCGAGCAGCCAGTCGCGCAGCTTGCAGGGTCGAGACGCAGTCGTCGCGGTTGTATTCGGCGATCGCCTCGAGGATCTCCTGGTCGCCGCCGTCGAGGCCGCCTTGCTCGAGCCAGCGCTCGAACTCGACCATCGAGTCGTCGCCGTCGGTGACCGTCGTCTCGCGCTGCTCCATGTAGAAGCCCTCGACCTTCTTCAGGCCGTAGCCGGGCATGCCGATCCGCATCCCCTCGACGACCACGCGGTAGAGGTCGACGAAGACCCCGTCGCGCAGGAGCTCGTCGAGCTCCTCCTCGCGCGAGGCGAACTCGCCGGCGAGGCGCTTCAGCACGGTGATCTCGTAGTGCGGCGTAGTGGTAGACGTGGAGGTCGGGCCAGCGCTTGCGCCGCTCGGCGACGAAGTCCATGAAGCGCCTCGAACGCCGCCTGCTCCTCGGCGCGGTCGCGGCCCCAGAGCGCGCTGGAACTCGCGCGCTCGCCCTCGGCGTCGTCGGTCACGAACCCCCACAGGTACTCGAGGCCGCCCTCGAAGAACGGGTCGCCCTCGAGGTCGAAGAAGACGTCGCCCGCCGAGGGCTCGGGCAGGCGGGCGAAGCCGCGCTCGGCCTCGGGCTCGAGGAGCTCGAGCTGGTTCTCGTCGGTCTCGCGGGCCAGGAGCTGGAGCGCGGCCTGCTCGCGGAGCTTCTCGAGCTGCTCGGCGCGGATGCCGGGGACCTCGCGCTCGGGGTCGAGCTGGCCGAGCTCGTCGAGGGTCGTGATCCCGTCGGCGACGAGCTTCTTGCGCTGGACCGACGTGATGCTGGCGACGAGCGAGAGGTGGTCGTCGGCGATCGCGCTGCTGCGTCGCAGCGCTCGACGCCAGCGGCAGACGCAGCAGTGGGCGACCGGCTCGGGGTAGGTGTCGGGCTCGACCGCGAACGACTGCGAGGAAGCGCTCGCGCACGCGGCGAAGTAGGCGGAGAACTCGGCGAGGCGGAAGCTCTGCTGCTCGCCGGTGCCGAGGATCACGTGGATCCGCTCGGGCCGCTCGCCGCCCTGGGCGGCGTGGAGCATCTCCTAGTAGAAGCAGAGCTGGAGGATGAAGTAGGGCTTGGCGCGTCGTGGCGAGCTTCGTGTCGGCGACCTCGTAGGAGTAGTCGCCGAGCTCGGAGGGCCGGTCGACGCGGAAGAGGAAGTCGGCGTGGCCGCGGTAGCGGGTGGGCTTGCCGTCGGGCCGTCCGGGCCGGTGCCGAGGAAGGTCGCCTGGTAGATGACGTCGGGGCCTTCGCGGAGCGCGTCCATCGTGGCCTGCGGCCGCGGCTTCGAGCTCGGCGACGGAGCGGCCGGCGTCGGCCGATCTCGATCACGGTCTTGCCCTCGGCCTTCAGCTGCTCGAGGTAGCGAGCTCGTGCTCGTCGCCCTTGCGCGAGAGGAGGTCGGCGACGGGGTCGTGCTGGTCGGGCTTCTCGATCTCGCCGCGCAAGCGCCCGCCGATCGAGCGCCGTCAGGTGCCGGCACTCGACGAACCCGTTGAGGTCGGAGGGCGAGAGGATGAGCTGTTCGTCGGTGAGGTACATGCGGGAGTCGGATCGTCTTCCGTGCTGGCGAACGAGGCAGTAAATCACGTCACTATGGGCGACCCTCCCTGACACTTGCGCTGCGCGGGCGCTGCGGGATGGTTGCGTCTCCTGATGCACCTCCTCTTCCTCGACGAGTCCGGCAAAGCCCGGCGATCGCCTTTCGCGGTCGGGGGGTGGCCGTGCGCGCCGACGCGTGGCCGGAGCTTCGGGCGTCGCTGGGAGGGCGCGCTCGCGACGGCCGGATGGCCGGTCGACAAGGAATTAAGTGGCACGGCACTCGTTCAGGCGAGGTGCCCCCTGATCTCGCCGATGGGGTGTT
>CAVRWD010000002.1:0-364430 GCA_963724905.1 uncultured Solirubrobacterales bacterium | reverse complement strand
GCTCCGCCTCGCGCAAGGGAGCAGCTAGCTCGATCGATCCAACATCCGTGTTCCCTTGCTGAGGAAGGCTTCAGCCGGTCAGGGTCTCGAGGTGCCGCTCCATCAAGTCAAGGAACTCCGCCCGCGTGCGGTCGTCAGCAAGGAGCTCAAGGGGCGCTGTCGGCCGGTTGCCCTTCGAGCCTCACGCCGATCTCGTCGAGGTCCTGCACAAGCTGCTCGGTCCGCTCGTCCCACGGCTCGCCCCTCCCGACGATGGCGCTAAGCGACACTTGGACCTCCCGAGCCTGACCCTGAACAGCCGACCCCGAGGCGCCTTGATGATGCCTTGTGTTTCTGTGGGGGCGGACCCTCACCCCGCGAGACCTCATGCTGTCTGCCCAGTCGAAAAGGCCCTCCGCCACGAGCGCGGCGTCCGGGCTGCTGATCTCCTCGATCAGCGTCCATCGGTCGGCTTTGAGTTTGGGCTCGAGGGGCGGGATCGCCTCAGGGTCGTCGCCGTAGACCTCCACAGGGCCGCCGCGGGGCACCGCTACCGCCAAGAACTGGACCTTGGGCAGCTGGCTGTTGAGGAATGTGACCGTTCGGTTCAGCCTCTTCTTCAGCTTTTCCGTCATCTCATCAACGGCGATGAAGAGTCGGAAGTCTCCGGCTTTCAGGTTTCGGGAGACGGCGCGGCGAAACGTCTCCTCATCCCATCCCGCAAGGTTCTCGAACGGTTTCGTCAACCCGTGTCACGCGCCGCGAGGAGGCGTTTGAAGTCCTCGTAGTCGAGCTTCCAAAGTCCAGCCGCGTACTCGAACACCTGGCCGATAACCCAGCGGCGAGATTCGGGGTTGCTGGCCCGCTTGCACTCGACGATCGCGATCTGGCCCTCGGCATCGACCACGACCACGTCCGCGTTTCCGGCCCGACGAACCGGTACCTCCTTCGCCGCTGCCATCGGCCCGTCGAAGCCGGGAAGCAGGGATGGCGACTCGAAGATCCGCTTCTGCAGTTCCTTCGCGTTCCCCTTCGTCGTTGCTCATATGCGCTCACGGTATCGAGCTGTTCCGCTCGGTACATGTGACGCGCTACCTCTGGCTCTCGCGCAAAGCGGCACCCAGCGCCGAACCCGGACTAGGACACGTAGGCCTTGCGCACCATGGCGGCCGTCCATCGGTTCGTGCCGTGGGCCGGGGGGACATCCTTGCGGTTCAGGGTCTCGGCGATCTCGGCGAGGGACTTGCCTTTCGCAAGCAGCGTCCGGATCTGCGTCCGCCATCCGTAATCCCGCTGATTGCACTCGGTGTGGGACAGCCGAACGTTCTCGGGGACGAGCTTCCCGCCGGCCGACTTAAGGATCGGGTAGTGGTCGCGCGAGGGCGCCCACTTGCTGCGCGGCGTCGTGACCGGATCGAACTCGCCGCGCCCCTTGTGGTGGTAGCACTGCGGCATCTCGCACTTCAGGTCGAGGAGCTGGCCGCGCTCGGCCATCTGCACAAGGACGTTCGATCCTTTACGCCGAGCTCGCGGAGTTGGTCCGCGACCGATTTATCCGCCACGCGCTGATCCTGACACAAGAACCCGAGCCGCCCCAGCGCGCGTCCGCGATGGTTTCTACCGATGCGTCAGCCGCTTCTCCTTTTCATGCAACCCAGTCTCCGGCGCGGCTGCTGCTCTCGCGTGAGAGCGAAAGCGGCCCTGGGTGCGGAAATCACACCGCTATGCGAGGAAGGTGGAGCGCGCCTAGCGATTCGGGCAGCGGTGATCGTGCCTAATCCAAAGCAACCCGCCCACACCATGCCCGCGAAAACGTCGCCGCGCTTAGGCGGCTTCTCAGCGCGTCTGAGGGGGTATCTGAGTGCCCGTTTTGGCACTTCACTAACCGGGTGCTGAGGACTCAGGATTCAAAGCCCCCCGAGCGGGTTGAGCGGCAAGGGCGGGGGATAGGTGGCACCGTGGCACGACAGCGATGGCAAAGCGGTGGAGAGGTAGAGCCGTGGCGCTGTGACACGGTTGGCGCCAGGCGACACCGCAACACAGCCACGGATGCGGCGGCGCAATCTCGCTGGCTCTGTGGACTTGGCTGGGTGCCACGATGATCGGCGCCCATCGCACGCGCGGGCGGCCACGAGGCTGGTATCCGGTTTGGTATCCGGTCGCCGCGATCCCAGTAACCAGGCCAAATACGGCGGCTTTGCAATCCGCCGCTGAAGGACACCGAGCCCGGCAAGAACCACAGCATCACTTCAAGTCGATGCTGGCACAGAATGCTGTGCGCCTTTCTTGGAAGTCTCTTTTCGCTATTGCAACATGAAACGAAAACTTCGCGTGCTGAGGAATGCGACCTTGGGAGGATGGGATCAACTCCAAAATCCCCGCCTCCGCTGCGAGACGGAGATTCCCGTCGCTGCTTGCAGTGTGGTCAGCCGCTCGGATCCAGCTGATATTGGCCCCGGTCTGTGCCCGCTGTGTTCGCACGATGCACCTCCGTGCAGTGCAACGCCGGCAGCTATTTGATCCTGACAAAAGCGTCGCTGCGCGGGCTTACATCTAATAACCTCGCGTACACTCGCCTCATGGCGAGCGAGGGATCCCGGCCGCTGCGTGAGGCTGTCGAGGAGGCGGCGAAGGCTGCCGAATCCGACCAAGGCCAGGCCCGACGACGGGCAAGCGCCGCGGCCGCCCATCCGACGTCTTCGGCGGCGAGATCCGGCGCCGCGATGTCTTTCCGCTGCTCGTCCTGCACCTGATCCGCAAGGAGCCGAGCTACGGCAACCACCTGATCGAGGAGATCGAGGAGATCACCCAGGGGGTGATCTCGGTCAATCCGAACACGATGTATCCGCTGCTCCGCGACCTGGAGGCGAACGGGATGATCGAGGGCAAGTGGGAGCACCCGGACCGGCGCACGCGGCGCTTCTACGAGATCACCAAGGCCGGCGAGAAGGAGTACAAGCGGCTGGTCGACGAGGTCGAGCCGTTCCTCGACTCGGTGATCCGCTCGGTGACCCTGATCAAGGGCGCCGTCTACGGCGACTGATCGCTTCGCGCACGGTCAGGCTGACGGCCAGCGCGTCGTCACGACCTTGCGCTGGGTGAAGAACTCGACGCCGTCGCGGCCGGTGGCGTGCAGGTCGCCGAAGAAGGAGCCGCGCCAGCCGGCGAAGGGGAAGTAGGCGACCGGCGCCGGGACGCTGACGTTGACGCCGATCATTCCGCACTTGACCTCGCGGCAGAACTTGCGCGCCGCGCCGCCGTCGCGGGTGAAGATCGCCGCCGCGTTGCCGAACTGACTCGCGTTGATCGCGGCGATCGCGTCGTCGAGCGACTCGACCGCCTCGTGGGCGAGCACCGGCCCGAAGATCTCCTCCCTTGCCAGCGTCATCTCCGGCGTCACCTCGTCGAACAGCGTCGGCCCGACGAAGAACCCGTCGCCGTCGGCGCCGCGCCCGTCGACCACCAGCCGCGCGCCCTCCTGCTCGCCGAGCTCGATGTGCCTGCGTGATCCGCTCCCGCGCCTCCTCGGTCGTCACCGGCGTCACGGTCGAGTCGGCGTCGCCACCTCCGGCGTCCCCGGCGGCAAGCTCAGCCCCGCGCGCCATCTCCGCCAGCCCGCCGACCAGCGACTCGCCGACCCCGCCGACCCCGACCGCGACGCTCCCGGCCAGGCAGCGCTGCCCGGCATTCGAGAACGCCGAGGCGAACACCGCCGGCACGGCGCTCTCCAGGTCCGCGTCGGGCATCACCACCAGGTGGTTCTTCGCCCCGGCCAGCGCCTGCACCCGCTTGCCGCGCAGCGCCGAGCGCTCGTAGACCGCCTTCGCCACCGGCGCCGAGCCGACGAACGAGACCGCCCTCACTTCCTCGTGGTCGATCAGCGCCTCGACCGTCTCCTGCGCTCCGTGCACGACGTTCAGCACCCCGTCCGGGAAGCCCGCCTCGGCGAACAGCTCCGCGATCCGCTGCGCGCTCAGCGGCGTGCGCTGCGAGGGCTTCAGCACCACCGTGTTCCCGGCCGCGATCGCCAGCGGCAGGAACCAGAGCGGGATCATCGCCGGGAAGTTGAAGGGCGTGATCGCGGTCACCACCCCGAGCGGGTAGCGGTTCATCGCCACGTCGACGCCGTCGGCGACCTGCTCCAGCGACTCGCCCTTCATCAGCGTCGTCATCGAGGCGGCGAGCTCGATCACCTCGATCCCGCGCCGGATCTCGCCCCGCGCCTCGTCGACGTGCTTGCCGTTCTCGCGCACGACGATCCGCGCCAGGTCGTCGAGCTCGCGCTCGAAGATCTGCTGCAGCTTGAACATCCGCCGCGCCCGCTTCGGCAGCGGCTCCTCGGCCCAGGCGGGGAACGCCTCGGCGGCGGCACGCACGGCCAGATCGACTTCCTCGGCCCCCGAAAGGGGAACCCGCGCCAGCAGCTCCCCGTTTGCGGGTCAAGCACGTCCAGCAGCTCGGCTCCGTCGACAGGCACCGCTTCCCCGCCGACGATGTTGGCGACCTCGCCACCGCGGATCTGCAGGCTGTCCTTAGCCACGGCCACCTCATCCTGAGGCTAGCGCGCAGCGACTCGCCCAGCTTGGCCTCCTGTCTCGGTTAGCGTGCGCGCAGGCGTTCATGGGGGACTAGAGACTGGAGGGTCTCGATGCTCAACTTCTCTGACTCGCGCAACTTCACTCGCACGCTGGCGGCGATCAGCCTGATCCTCGCACCGCTGATGCTGCTGGCGGCGTCGATCATCGGCCCGGACCTCGGCGACAACTACACCGAGGAGCTGGCCAACATCGCCGATAACGAGGCCGCGTACGTAACCAGCGGAATACTGTTCCTGCTCGCGCCGCTGGTCCTCGTCCCCGGATTGATGGGCGTGATCCGGCTGATGCGACGCCGGGGCGTGACCTTGGGCCAGGTCGGCGCGGCGATGGTCATGTTCGGCGCCCTGATCACGATGGCCTTCTACGGCTGGGGCGCGCTCGAGTACGTCGCCGCGACCGAGAGCGGTCTTGACCGGGCGCAAATGGCGCAGCTGTTCGACGCCGCCGAGGACAGTGCCCTCGGCATCCCGATATGGGTAGGGGGGTTCATCCTCGGCCTGACCCTGGGCAGCATCCTGCTCGCCGTCGCCCTGTGGCGCAATCGCGTCGTCCCGGTCTGGTCACCGATCGCGCTTGTGCTCTCCACCATCATTGGCTTCGTCGGCGGCGAGGACAAGTGGATCACCGCGGCCTCGTTTGTGCTCCTGCTCATCGCCCTCTGGCCGCTCGCCCAGAAGCTGCTCTCGATCTCAGACGACGAGTGGGAGACCTGGCACCTGCCGGAGCCAGGCGGGGCGACAACACCGCCAAGCGATACGCCACGCGTGTAGACAGCGTTTGGTTGCCTAACGAGCGACGCCCGCCGAATGGCGGGCGTCGCGACATCGTCAAGTCTGCGAACGACTAAGCAGTCGCCGCGACGGAACCGCTGACAGCGGCCGGCCCCTTGGGGCCGTCCTCGACTTCGTAGTTCACCTTCGCGCCCTCGTCGAGCGACTTGAAGCCCTCGCCGGCGATTGCGGTGTGGTGGACGAAGACGTCCTTCGATCCGTCGTCGGGCGTGATGAATCCATAGCCCTTGTCATTGCTGAACCACTTGACTGTTCCCGTAGGCATGCATTGCCTCCACTTCATGTGCCGCGAACTCGGTACATGCCTTGAAAGCAACGACGCGAGCGCTGGACACAACTTTGCCGGGTCATGCCCGGCCGAACGCGAGGACCGTAGCGCACCGGACGGCGCAGTGTGGGCTCGTTCGCCTCTTGTTGCAAAGTGCATGCAAGATGCATGCAATATTCGCTATTCTCTTCCCATGGCGATCATTCAGGTCAGGGGCGTCTCGACAAGAACGCACAAGCGTCTGCGCGCGAAGGCCAAGGACGAGGGCAAGAGCCTTTCCGAATACCTGCGTGGAGAGCTCGAACTGCTGGGCGAGCAGCCGACTATCGAGGCATGGCTCGCCAGGGTGGAATCGCGTGAGCCAGTCGGTGGTGAGACCGGGGCCGAATCGATTCGAGCCGTACGCGCAGAGCGCGAGTCTCAACTCGACTCGCGTTGATCTTTTTAGACGCCTCGGCGCTCGTTGACAGGTTGCTGGGCACGACTGAGCTTGGAGCGGCGGTCTCGGCAGAGGTTCGAAAGGCTCGTGCTCTGCACACTCTTGACTTCGCCTACCTGGAGATTCTCTCGGCGCTGCGGCGGAAGGCGGCAAATGGGGAGATAAGCGATCAACGCGCGCGGACAGCCCTCAGCGATCTCCAGTCGGCACCGCTGATCTTGCATACGGCCGCTGCAGATGCCGGGCGTATCTGGGAACTGCGCCACAACCACACTCCCTACGACGCCGCTTATATCGCCGTGGCCGAGGCGCTCGACATGCCGCTGGTCACGACTGACAGCAGGCTGGCGCGCGGGGGCGGCCACCGGGCGCGGATCATCGAAGCGCAATAGCCGACAGCTTGCTCCCTGGTGGGGGGGAGATGAGGCCTCAAGTCCATTGACTAGGAGTGCTGCCGATTGCTGGAGTCGTGCTCGACCGCTCGGCGGCGGCCTTCGGCCTCATGGCCGCAACGATTGCGGTCGGCGCCTTCCTGGCACGTGGTCAGGCGATCCTCAGGAACCGGGATGAGACGAGAACCCAACGCATGACGATCTACGGTGGGTTCCTCGGACTCCTGCTGTCCATGGCGCTCATATTGATCGACGCGGTGGCGGCGTAGAATCGTGCCGATGACTCACCGGAAGATGGTTCTCTTGGCGGCGATGGGCATCGCCATTCTTGGCGGCGTGGCGGCCGCTGTGCTGAATGCCGTGGACGCCAGCGGTTCGGTCTCGGCGCTCGTTGTCATCGTGCTGGCCCTGGTTGCGGGAGAAGTTGCGTATCTCTTGGTCGAGCACGACCCGCGCTATCGCAAGCCTCACTAGTAGCCTCCCGCCCGCTTCGTTCCAGCCCCGAACCCCGGAGGTAGGCTACTCGCATGTTCGTCTTCAAGGCAGCAGTCGTCGGCGGCGGCACGATGGGCGGCGAGATCGCCCAGGTGATCGCCAACGCCGAGATCCCAGTCGTCGTCAAGGACGTGAAGCAGGAGTTCGTCGACGCGGCGCTGCAGAAGGCCCATGACGTCACCAAGGGCCAGCTCGACCGCCTGGTCTCCAAGGAGAAGATCACCCAGGAGAAGGCCGACCAGCGCCTGGAGACGATCACCGGCCTGATCACCGGCACCACCTCCTACGACGAGTTCTCAGACGTCGACTTCGTGATCGAGGCGGTGACCGAGAAGATGGAGATCAAGCAGGCCGTCTTCGCCGAGCTCGACGAGGTCACCCCCGGCGGCGCGATCCTCGCCACCAATACATCTTCACTTTCTATTACCGAGATGGGCGACGCGACCCTGCGCCCCGACAAGGTCTGCGGCTTTCACTTCTTCTACCCCGCCTCGGTGCTGCCGCTGGTCGAGGTGATCGCCGGCGCCGACACCTCGGCGGAGACGATGCAGGCGGCCTCCAACTTCGCCCAGGCGATCCGCAAGCAGCCGATCAACTGCGGCGAGGTGCCCGGCTTCGTCGTCAACCGGATCCTGATGTCGGCCGTGGGCGAGGTCTTCCGCGCCCAGGAGGAGCAGGGCCTCTCGATCAAGGCGATCGACGAGGGGGTCGGGGCCCAGAACATCGCCCCGATGGGCCCGTTCCTGCTCACCAACCTGCTCGGCCTCGACGTCGCCCTGCACACCGCCGAGCACCTGAACGAGTCCTACGGCGACAGCTTCTACGTCCACAAGGGGATGAAGAAGCTGGTCGACGACGGCAAGCTCGGCGCCAAGAGCGGCGAGGGCTTCTACGACGGCGAAGGCGAGGCGACGCTGGACGCCGACGGCGAGCCCAACGCCGAGGAGCTCGCCGAGCTCTTCAGCGCCAAGGCGCTGCGCGAGGCCTGCCTGCTGGTCGAGGAGGGCGTCTGCTCGGTGCGCGACATCGACGTCGGGCTGATGGCCGGCGCCGGGATGGACCCGCGGCGCGGCATCTTCCCGCCCTTCTGGAAGGCCGACATCGACGGCCTCGACACGGCGCTTGAGCGGATGGAGGGCCTGGAGGAAAAGCACGGCGAGCGCTTCGCCCCGCCGCGGCTGCTGAAGCGCCTCGTCGCCCAGGGCCGCCTCGGCTTTGCCTCCGGCCAGGGCTTCTACCCCTACCCGCAGCCCGACGAGGAGGTCGAGCAGCCCGAGCAGGTGAAGCTGGAGACGCGCGGCAGGGTGGCGATCGCCTGGCTCATGAACCCGCCGATGAACGCGGTCTCGGCGGGAGTGATGACGGGCCTGGCGGAGGTCTGGGAGAAGGTCAAGGCCGACGACGGGATCGGCGCGATGCTGATCTGCTCCTCGATCCCGATGGTCTTCTCGGCCGGCGCCGACATCAAGGGCTTCACCCAGATGGAGAGCCCCGAGAAGGGGCGCGAGATGGTCGACCAGGGGCACGCGCTGCTGCGCGAGCTGGGCCAGAATCAGGTCTCGACCGTCGCCGCGGTGAACTCGATCGCCTTCGGCGGCGGCTGTGAGCTGGCGATGTCCTGCGACGCCCGCATCGCCGCCCAGGCGGCGGTCTTCGGCCAGCCGGAGATAAAGCTCGGGATCATCCCCGGCTTCGGCGGCACCCAGCGGCTGCCGCGCCTGGTGGGCGAGAACAAGGCCCTGGAGATGAACCTGATCGGCGACGCGATCTCCGCCGACGACGCGCTCGAGCACGGGCTCGTCAACCGCGTCGTCCCCGACCACGAGCTATTCGACGAGGCACTCTCCTTCGCCCGCCGGCTCGCCGAGCAGGCGCCGGTCGCGGTGGGGGAGATCAAGAAGGCCTCCAACAAGGGCGACCTCGACGAGGGCATTACGGCCGAGAAGGAAGGCTTTGCAGACGCATTTGCGTCCTTCGACGCCAAGGAGGGCATCGGCGCCTTCCTGGAGAAGCGCAAGCCGCACTGGAAGGGCCGCTAGTAGCTCCGCAAATTGCGGCTTTCGGCTAGCGTGCCGCTGACCCGCATGAGCCTCGCATCGCTTTTCAATCTGACCAGCCGCGCTAGCCTGGGCCGCGTGGGCACTGTTGCCAGGGACGGCACGGCCGCGCGCCTTGCGGAGCTGATCCGTGAGTCGCGCAGCACGGTCGCGCTGACCGGTGCCGGGATCTCCGTGCCGTCGGGAATCCCCGACTTCCGCACCCCGGGCACCGGGATCTGGGAGAACGTCGACCCGATGGAGGTCGCCTCGATCGACGCCTTCCAGGCCGACCCGGAGCGCTTCTGGAGCTTCTACCGCCCCCGCTTCGAGACCCTCGGCGACAAGAAGCCCAACGACGCGCATCGCGCCCTTGCCCGCCTCGAGGCCGAGGGCCTGCTCGACGCCATCGTCACCCAGAACATCGACCGCCTGCACCGCAAGGCCGGCAGCGAGCGGCTGATCGAGGTCCACGGCACGATCGAGACCTCGAGCTGCCAGAGCTGCCGCCAGTCCTTCGCGCTGGAGATGGTCGAGAACCTGTTCACCAACGGCGTCGCCCACTGCTCGACCTGCGACGGGCTGGTGAAGCCCGACGTCGTCCTCTTCGGCGAGTTCCTGCCCGCCGACGCGATGCGCGAGGCCCAGACGCTGGCCGAGCGCTGCGACCTGATGCTCTGCGTCGGCTCCTCGCTCGAGGTCTATCCGGTCGCCGGGCTGCCGAGCATCGCGCTCGCCGGCGGCGCCAAGCTCGCGATCATCACCCAGGGGGACACGCCGTATGACTCCGAGGCCGAGGTGAAGCTCGACGGCGACGTCGTCGAGGACATGGACGCGGTCCTCGCCTCGCTGGCTTGAGCGCGCCGCGCCAAGAGCAGGAGCCACGGGCCGGGTCCGGCAGCCCCACACCGACCCGGGCCGCCGAGGAGGGATTCGCCGCCTGGAACTCCGGCAGTTGTGAGCGCTTTCTCGCCACGGTCCACCCGGATATCGTCTGGAGCACGGCGGGGCTGTTCCCGGGCCTGCGCTCCGAGTACAAGGGCCACGACGGGATGCGCACCTTCTGGGAGGAGTTCACAGGGCCCTGGGAGGAGCTTCAGATCGAGGCGAAGCGGATCGTCGAGCCCGACGACGATTGCGTCCTCGCCCTGGTCGGTTTCAAGGCTCGCGGCCGCGACGGGATCGAGGTCGACCTCGAGTTCGTCAACCACATGGTGATCCGCGACGGCCTGCTGATCCGCTATCAGGGCTACGCCAGCTGGGACGAGGCGCTGGCGGAGCTGGGGATCGCCGAGAGCGACCTGCCCGCCGGCGACTAGGCTCCGCCAGATGGCTGCCAGGGCGGAGAACCGCACCGCGGTCGTCACCGGCGCCAGCAGCGGGATCGGCGAGGCGACCGCGCGGGCGCTGGCCGAGGCGGGCTTTACAGGTCGTCGCCGCGGCCCGGCGGCTCGACCGCTGCCAGAAGCTCGCCGAGCGAGATCGGCGGCCGCGCGATCGAGCTCGACGTCACCGATCCCGATTCGGTTGCCGCCCTGGCCGAGGCGGTGCCCGACGCGGCGGTGCTGATCAACAACGCCGGCGGGGCGCTCGGCCTGGAGCCGGTCGCCGAGGCCGACGAGGAGAGCTGGCGCGAGATGTACGAGTCGAACGTGCTCGGCGTGATGCGGGTGACCAAGGCGCTGCTGCCGGCGCTGCGGCGCAGCGGCAACGGGCACATCGTCATCGTCGGCTCGGTGGCCGGGGTCGAGGTCTACCCCGGCGGCGGCGGCTACACGGCCGCCAAGCACGCCGCCAACGCGATCGCGCGCACGCTGCGCATCGAGCTGCTCGGCGAGCCGGTCCGCGTCACCGAGGTGGCGCCGGGGATGGTGGAGACCGAGTTCTCGCTGGTGCGCTTCGGCGGCGACGAGGAGCGCGCAGCGAAGGTCTACGAGGGAGTCACGCCGCTTGCCCCCGAAGACGTCGCCGAGGTGATCGCCTACGCGGTGACCCGGCCGCCGCACGTCGACATCGACTACGTGAGCGTGAAGCCGACCGCACAGGCGACCGCGACTCTCGTCGATCGCGGGGGTAGTGACTGACGTATGGCAGGCCCGCGCTCAATCTCTGCTTGCCACCGCGGCCGCTGACCGCCGCGCTCGTTCTCGCCTTCCTCGTCGCCTGCGGCGACGACGCGTCATCGGAGCCGCGCGCGGCGCTGCCGGATGGCGCCGAGCAGCTGGCCGCCGGCATCGAGGAGGCCGACGCCGCCTGGCGCGGGGCCCTGGACGAGTGGCGCGCCGCCGGCAGCCCGGAGCCGGTGCCCGATCGAGGTCGCCGTCCCGGCCCGCTACGTGCAGCGGGCGGCGCGGCGGCTGGCCGGCCGCCCCAACGTCGCCGAGAAGACCCTGCGCCAGCTCCCTCGCGGCCTGGCGAAGGAGGTCCGGCACATGATCCGCTCGGCTCGCAACCTGCGCCGGCTCTCCGCCGGCTGGCCGGCGCACGAGATCCGCTCCGGCCCGCCGACCTCGCTCGAGGTCCTGATGCCGGCCTACCGCGACGCGAAGCGGCGCTTCGGCGTCCACTTCCGCATCCTCGCCGCGGTCAACCGAATCGAGTCGGGGTTCGGCCGCGCCCGCAACGACAGCGTCGCCGGCGCCCAGGGCCCGATGCAGTTCATCCCCTCCACCTGGGAGATCTACGGCCTCGGCGGCAACATCCGCGACCCCCGCGACGCGATCCTCGGCGCCGCCAACTACCTCGACCAGTCCGGAGCGCCGGGGAACTACCGCGCCGCGCTTTACGCCTACAACCCCTCGCAGCCTCTACGTCGACGCGGTCCTCCGCTACGCGCGCCTGATCGGCCGCGACCGCGAGAACTTCTACCTGCTCTACAGCTGGCCGATCTAGGCCGCTGACCACCGGCCGATCCGAGGTCACCGACCGCTCGCGGCCGTTGCTTCGCGCCGAAAAGTGGGAGGGTGGAATCCCTGTCGTGCTTTGGAAGGAGACCCAATGCCCAAGTATCTGATTACGGCCCAGTACTCACCCGAGGGTGTGGAAGGTGTGAAGAGCAAGGGCGGGAGCAGCCGCAGGGACGCCGTCGCGGCGACGGTGGAAGGTCTCGGCGGCAAGCTCGAGAGCTTCTACTTCGGGTTTGGAGATGACGACGCCTTCGTGACCGTCGACATGCCGGACAACGAGGCCGTCGCGGCCGTGGCGCTGACAGTCAACGCCGCCGGCGGCGCGAGCATCAACACCAAGGTGCTGCTCACCCCCGAGGAGGTCGACGAGGCTGCGAAGCGGTCCGTCGACTACACACCGCCCGGCGGCTGATCGCGGGCGCCGCGCCGGCATTCCTGAATAGGCTGCACCGATGCGCTACGGGGTCGCGATGTTCGCCACCGACTACTCGGTCGAGCCGCCGGAGCTGGCGCGGATGGTCGAGGAGCGCGGCTTCGAGTCGCTGTTCCTGCCCGAGCACACCCACATCCCGGCCAGCCGCGAGACGCCCTATCCGGCAGGCGGCGATCTGCCGAAGGAGTACAGCCACACCTACGACCCCTTCGTCTCGCTCGGCGCCGCGGCGGTGGCCACCGAGCGCCTGCTGATCGGGACCGGGATCTGCCTGGTGACGCAGCGCGACCCGATCGTCACCGCGAAGGAGGTGGCGACGATCGACCGCATCTCGGGCGGGCGCTTTTTGTTCGGGGTCGGCGCCGGCTGGAACCGCGAGGAGATGGCCGACCACGGGACCGACCCGAAGCGGCGCTTCTCGCTGATGCGCGAGCGGGTCGAGGCGATGAAGGCGATCTGGACCGAGGAGGAGGCCAGCTACCACGGCGAGCACGTCGACTTCGAGCGCATCTGGTCCTGGCCCAAGCCGCTCCAGAACCCGCACCCGCCGGTCCTGGTCGGCGGCAACGGCGAGAAGGTGCTGGAGCGCGTCGTCGCCTTCGGCGACGAGTGGATGCCGAACCCGCAGCCGGGCCTGCGCGACCGGGTCGCCGAGCTGCAGCAGCTGGCCGAGGCGGCGGGGCGCGAGCCGATCCCGGTCACCCTCAACGCCGCGAGGCCCGACCCCGGCTTCGCCGAGCGCGGCGAGAAGGCGGGCATCCATCGCTGCCTTACCTATGTCCAGCCCGGGGACTCGGGCGAGGTCGAGCGCCAGCTCGACGAGCTGGCGACGACGCTGCAGATTCCGGCGTGAGGAGGCTCTCGCTCGTCTTCTGCGCCGCGGCGCTTCTGGCGCTCGGCTGTGGCTCGTCGGAGGACGCAGGGCGCGAGGAGGTCACCGACCTCAAGCCGCTGGCGACCAAGCCGCCGGCGACGACGAAGCTCGTCGCCGTCGGCGACATCGGCGACGAGAGCCCGCTGCCCAACTGCCAGGACGAGACCGCCGCGCTCGTCGCCCGCATCGATCCCGACTTCGTGCTGGCGCTCGGCGACATCGCCTACCCCAACGGCACGCTGGCCGATTTCAAGTCCCATTACGACCCCTGGTGGGGCCGCTTCAAGCGCCGGACGCAGCCGGTGCCTGGAAACCACGAGCAGCTCGACGCCGATCGCGGCTATGACGCCTACTTCGGCAGCCGCCGGCGCAACTACTCCTACGACGTCGGCAGCAGCTGGCACCTGGTCGCGCTCGACACCAGCCTCGGCGACTCCGCGGCGCTGCGCTTCCTGCGCCGCAACCTGCGCCGGCCGACCGCGCCCTGCCTGCTGATGTACCTGCACCACCCGCTGCACTCGAGCGGCGCGCTCTACGCGGGCGGAATCGAGGCGGTGAAGCCCCTCTACCGGGCGTTCTACGCCAGGGCGGCGACCTGATCCTCACCGCGCACGAGCACAACTACGAGCGCTTCGCCAAGCAGAGCCCCGCCGGCGAGCGCCGATCGCGACGGCTACCGTCAGATCGTCTCCGGCGCGCGGCGGGCAGGACCTGCGCGGCTTTGAGGCCGCGCGCCCAACTCGCAGGCGCGGATCTCCGAGCACGGCGTCACCCGCGTGCTGCTGAAGCCCGCGCGGCTACAAGGCCGACTTCATCGGCGTCTCGGGCGCCCGCGACGACGTCCCGCGGACGGCCTGCAACCGCTGACCGGGCGACGAGAGTCGTCGCCCGCGCTTACCCGCTCAGGGCTGGTAGTTGAACACGAACGGCCCGCAGGGCCCGCCCTGCGGATCGACCTGCGGCACTCCGTTTATGTCCTTCGGCGTGACCGTCAGCCGCGTGTTGGTCACGGTGACCTCGCCGTAGCTGAATTGGTCGAGGATCGAGCAGCTCATCCCGACCCCGCTCGGCGGCGGCGGCTCGAAGAACAGGCTGTCGACCAGGCCCCCGGCGCCCGGGATGCCGGTCTCCCCCTCGATCTCGAGCCCGAAGTTCGCCGTCGCGGCGGGCCCGACGATCATCTCGCGGATGCCGCTGTTGCGGGCCCGCCGGGCTCGAGGGTCTGGAAGCGGGCATCGTTCTCCAGCGTTGCGTGCACGTCGGTGGTCAGAAAGACAACGTTCTTGGTGCCCTGCAGCCCCCGCAGGACCCGCTGGCGCTCGGCCTCATAGCCCTCCCAGCGGTCATAGGGCAGTACGTAGTACTGCATGATCGGCATCTCGTTGACGATCACCTTGAAGCGGGCGTTGGAGGTCCTCACGTCATGGAAGAACCTCTGCAGCTGGCGCTCGCCGAGGAAGGTCCGCCGCGGGCCGCGGATCGCCGCCAGGCAGGCCGGTGAGACCGGCTCCGAGAGCGAAGGCACCAGCAGCGCGAAGAAGTCGCGCCGCTCCTGTGGCGCGGTGGGGGCGATGTCCGGCCTCCCCGCTCTCCGGGTTCGTGCAGGCCGGATTGGCGCTCGCCTTCGCGGAGCGGAAGGAGCGCTGGTCGAGGAAGAACAGCTCCAGGTTCTTGCCCCAGCGCTTGGTCCTGTATATGCCGTCCTTGCTGCTGTACTCGACCGGGGCGTAGTCGGTGAAGGCCTTCACGCCGCGCTGGTAGAGCACCTCGCCCGTTGATCGTGCGCGGTCGAGAAGACGTTCTCGCGGCGCGAGAAGTCGTTGATGAACTCGTGGTCGTCCCAGTGCGAGTAGAAGCCGGTCGACCCGCGCAGGTTCGACAGCTTCGCCTGCCCGAGGTTGGTCTTGTACTTGCCCCACTTCTGCGGCGACCGTGAGCGCGACCGGGTTGAGGCGCCCGGGAACCTCGCTGTCGGAGTAGATCGTGTCGCCGAGGCCGATGTTGAAGTGGTTGTTCTCGGCCTGCATGCGCCGGAAGATCTCGAAGTTGTTCCAGAACGGCTGCGTCTGCCCGACCGCCGGGGTGGCGTCGTAGTCGCCGGTCCAGGCGAAGCGGATCGTCGCGTTGTCGGTCGGCCGCGGGGCGGTGCGGAAGCTGCCGATCGCGCTGGCGTCGCCCGAGAAGCGCTTGAAGCGGTACCAGTAGCGGGTGTCGGACGCCAGGAAGTGGACCTTGCGCTGAACGGTGAGGTCGTTGAAGCTGCTCGCGTAGGAAAAGCCGAAGCGAACCACGCGGTTGAAGCCGGGGTCCTTCGCAACCTTGAAGAAGACGAACCCGGGCCGGTTCGCCCGCGCCCAGAGCACCGCCGAGTGTGAGTTCACCTCTCCCGCCGCGACCCCGAAGCTGAAGCCGCCTCCACCGCCTCCGGTTGCGCTGGCGCCCGCGGGGGCGAGCAGGGCGATGGCGGCGCTGGCGATCAGGGCTCGAACGGCAAGACGCATAGGTTCTCTCCTCCTGCGGCTCGCGATCCTGCGCTCGGAGGACGGTATAAGCGGTAAACCCGGAAGGCAAGGCAGGCTGTACCCGGTATTCGAGGTTTTCCGCGCGGGGTAGGGGCGGCGGATGTCGATAATCGTCTATCTGCTCCTCGCGGCATTGAGCGGCTTGGTGATCGGCGCGCTGGCGCGCTTCGTGCTCCCCGGCAAGGACCCGATGACGATCCCGCAGACGATTCTCGTCGGCATCGGCGGAACCCTTTTCGCGGGCCTGATCACCTACTACGTGTTTGACGAGGACCGCGGCCCCGGCTTCCTGCTCTCGCTGCTCTTCGCGGTGCTGATCGTCTTCGCGGTCCGCAAGTGGCGCGAGCGGCGGGCCGAGGAGGCCGGCGGTCTCGCGCCAGGCGACCCCCGGCCCTAGATGTTCGTCTTCTGGAAGCGCTCCGGCGAGCGCACCCAGGTCCGCTTCATGCCCGGCTGCCTGTTGTGGTCGATCGGGATCTCCATCGTGGCCACGATCCTGCTCAACCTGTTGATCCGCGCCTTCTGAACCAGGTCTATCCTCGACTAGCATCGACTCCATGGGCGTGAAGAGCCTCGATCACGTGGGCGTCATCGTCGACGACCTCGAGGCTGCGACCGCGTTCTTCCTCGACCTGGGGCTCGAGCGAGAGGGAGCGGGTTCAGTCGAGGGCGAGTGGGTGGGGAACGTCATCGGCCTCGATGACGTGAAAGCGGAGCTCGTCATGCTGAAGACAGCGGACGGCGGCGGCAAGCTCGAGCTCGTCAAGTTCCACAGTCCGGCCGACGAGGAGGGCGCGCACCCAGCGCCGGCGAATCGGCTGGGCATCCGCCATGTCGCTCTGGTCGTCGATGAGCTGGACACGATCCTCAAGGGACTGCGGGACAAGGGCATCGACACGGTCGGAGAGGTCGCGAACTACAAGGACGTTTTCCTGGTCTGTTACGTCCGCGGTCCTGAAGGGATCATCGTCGAGCTCGCCGAGCGGATCGGCTCCGAGGGACCGACCTAGCCGCGCAGGATTCGCCGCCGGCGCAGCACCCGCTCGGCGACGGCGAGCAGCTCGGCCGACCGACGGTCGCGGCTCGCGGGGTCGAGCTCGCCCCGCAGCGCCGCCTTGGCGGCGTTTGCGATCTCGCCGCGGCGCTCGCCGAGAAGCGCCATGTCCTCGTCGTGCCCGGGGTCCTTCATCGCCCCGCGCAGCTCGACCAGCAGAGCCTCGACCCCGACCTGAAGTTGAAGCGCCGCCTCGCGCTCGCTGCCCGGCATCGAAGTCGACGCGGGCACGGGCCAGCAGCGTCTCGCAGGCGTCGAGCCGCTCGCGGCCGGTGAGCACCGCGGCGACCCGCTCCTGGGGGCGCAGCTCGGCCTCGCGGCGGCGCGCGGCGGCCGCCCGGCTTGCCGGGCTCGCAGCTCGCGCGCCTGCAGCCACTCGCCCTTCGGCGACCTGCTCGCCGCTGCCGTAGCCGACCCGCACCGCGACCGCGCCGGCGATGCCGAGCTCGTGCATGTAGGGGTCGCCCGCGGCGGCGCGCTGCGCGGAGAGCGCCCGGTTGAGCAGCCGCAGGCCGTCCTCGGCGGCGTCGGCGAGCGCGTCGACGTCGTCGCCGATCTCCGCCAGCCAGTCCTCGGCCGTCGGCCTCGCCGGCGAACGGGTCCGCCTTCACCGCGGTCACCCTGGTCAGCGGCAGATCGGCCGGGGGGCCGGCCTTGGCGTCGCGGGCGCGGCGGCGGCGGCGCACGTAGCGCGGCGCGGCGATCGTCTGCACGACCAGCACCTCACGGCGCTCGGAGTCCTCGGTGGCGGCGGGTGACAGGCCGCCGGCACGGGCCAGGTAGCGGCCGTCCCCGAGCCCGATGCGGCCCGCGAACTCGAGCTGTGCGAAGGGAAAGAGCTGGGCTTCGGGGCTATGACGCGAACCCTAGTGGCCCGGGCGCTAGTCGCCCTTGTGGGCCTTGGAGGCGCGCCGTCGCGTTGCTGGCGCGCGTACTTGGAGGGCCCGGCCGCCACCTCGGGGTTGTCGATCTGGCCGAGGCGGTTGATCAGACGCTCCCACTGGTCGGGCTTGAGCATCGCGTTGAACTGCTTGTCGAGCTGGGAGTTGCCGTAGATCGGCTGCCAGCCGATGTGGACGTGGTCGGCGTGGTCGGCCATCGCGAAGCTCGGGCCGCCGAGCTCCTGGAGCGAGATCAGCTCCTCGGGAACCATCGTCCCCTGCAGCTGCAGCACCGACTTCAGCAGCGCTTCGGTGAGCGTTCCCGGGCCCTGGTTGCCGAGCACCGGGATGCCGTTGATCTCGGCGATGTCGACCGCGTTGCCGGAGGAGTGGTTGGAGACGTTGCCGCTGGCGGTGAAGAAGCCGTGGCCGCACTTCAGCGAGGTGAGGGTGAGGCGGAAGCCCTTCTCGACCAGGTACTCGAGCGTCGCCAGGACGCGGCGGTCGATCTGGCCGGTGCGGATGTCGGTGCGCCCGCAGGAGTAGGTCTCGATGCGCGGGTCGGCGAGCACGCGGCGGATCAGCGCCTCCTTGGACATCAGCAGCACGCCGCCGACGCCGAGGTTGACCGCGAACGGGTTCTTGCCGGCGGCGCGGTAGATCGCCGTCGCCTCGAGCAGCTTCCAGCCGTCGAGGATCGGCTTCGGGTCGATCGCCGGGGCGCCGCGGCCGGCCGGCTTGATCGCGAAGTTCATGTGCGGGGCGGCGCCGCCCTCGGACTCGCCGATCCGGGCCAGGACGGTGCCGCCGATCACCTTCGAGCCCTTGCGCAGCGGCCGCAGCTTCGCGTCCTTGGGGCTCAGCCCGAGCACGTCGGCGAAGTAGTTGCGGAAGCTCGTGTAGCCGGGCATCTTGCGGTTCGCGAGGTCGTCGAGCTGGCTGCCGAGGGAGGCGTCGCGACCGGGCCGGCCGACGGGGCCGGGCGATGCCGCCGGACTCGGCGAAGCGGTCTGGACTTCTGGCCTTGGACTTCTCGGCTTGTCGGCGTCTGCCGCCCCTGCTCGCCGGGGCGCCTGGCGCCGCGTCATCGGGCGGCGAGACGATCTCGAAGTCGCGCGCGGTGAGCTTCTTCTGCTTCGGCACCGGGTAGCGCTCGGAGATCTTGCCGAGGCCGGCGTAGGTGTAGCGGTTGCCGTAGGCGTCCTGAAGGACGATGTAGTTGCCGAGCTTCTTGCTGCTGGCGATCTTCTTGATCACGCCGTCGTTGACGGCGACGACCGGGGCTCCCTCGCGGGCGAAGATGTTGATGCCGCGCCGGGTCGGCGAGGACTGGATCACCGCGGCGGCGTTGCCGAACTCCTTGCGCGCCGTCTTTGAGTCGCGCAGCGCCTCGCGGGCGGAGATGTCGTCGGCGTAGCGGGCGTTGGCGGCGACCGGGAAGTGGGCGCCCTCGGTGAGGCCGGTCAGCGAGCCGAGCAGGTCGGCCGGGATCTTGCCGTAGGCGTTCGCGTAGAGCAGCACCTCGTCGACGTACCAGTCGGCGTGGTTGTAGGCGAAGATCGCGGTGCGCAGGTCGTCGCTGCCGCCGGCGGCGCGCAGGTAGCGGGCCGCGGCGCAGATCGCGTCGACCGGGTTGTAGGGGTCCTTGTCGCCGTCGCCGTTGGCGTCGACGCCGTAGGCCTCCCAGGTCGAGGGGATGAACTGCATCCAGCCCATCGCGCCGGCGCTGGAGACGTTGAGGTTGGTGCCGAAGGCGGTCTCGATCTTGTTGATCGAGGCCAGCACCTGCCAGGGGATGTCGTACTGGGTCCCGCAGGCCTGGTAGAGCGGCAGCAGGAAGGGCGGGATCTCGAACTGGTCGATGACGAAGTTGGGGACGCCGATCGGGGCGGGGCCGAAGAGCGCCGATCGTCGTCGTGGGGTTGCCGATCGTCGGGGTGCCGTCCTCCTCGTAGGGGGGCGGGGGCTTGAGGTTCTTCTTCTGCTGGTCGGCGCCCTGGTTCTTGCGACTTGCCGGGGCCGACGCCGCCGGTCTCGCCGTTGGACCCGCCGCCGGCTGTCGTTGGGCGCCGGGGTGACGGTGACCGAGTTGCTGCCGCCGCCGGACCCGGGAGCCGGTGTCGCCGGGGGCCGGGGCCGTGCCGCCGGGGCGTTGTGCCGCCGCCGCCGCCGGAACGCCGGGCACCGGCGGGGACGGTCGGGGTGCCGGCGGAGCCGCTCTCGGTCGCGCCGCCGCTGGCAGCGCAGTCGGGGTCGGCGAGGTCTACGCGCGCCGTCGCCGTCGTCGTCGGCGCCGTTGGCGCAGACCGGGAGGGTGACCGGGGGAACGTGGCCGCCGCCGGGGAGGTTGACCTGGCGCCGGCGCCAGTCCGCCGCCGAGAACGGCAGCGAGAACGGTCAACGCCGTGGTCAATCCAAGCTTGTTCCTCATCTGCCGCTACCCCGAATCTCCGCACCCGGGAACATCGGTCATTACACGCACTTCCTTGCTGCGCGAATCCCTGCTCCCAGGCTAGGCAACGCTACCCATTCCTCCATCCCATCGCAACCGAGAACCGTCGCCCAGCAACCCTATCCCGCCGGACGGCCGAGCGAGGCTACGCGCAGGCATGGTTCGCAAGGCCTTAATACCGCCGCAAACACTCGTCGAGGCGCTAGGCTGCGGGCCGCATGGGCGCCGAGGACTCTTCCCAGGAGGGCATCGCGCTCCCGCGGCGGCGACGCGGTGGGCGATCTCGCCAACGCGCTGCTCGACAACCCGGTCTTCAGCCAGGCCCTTCGGCCGGCGCTGGGGATGGGCGAGAAGGCGGCCCAGGCCCAGCAGGCGGCGATGGACGCGGTCGGCCTTCCATCCGCCGAGGAGCTGGACCGGCTCGAGCGCCGGGTGCGCTCGCTCTCAGACCGGATCGAGGCGCTGGAGGACCAGATCGACCGGATCGCCGCGCGACGTCAGCGCCATGCGCCGCCAGCTCGACGACCAGCACCGAGGTCTCCGCTGACCAGGAGAGCCTGCGCGTCTCCGAGTCCGAGTAGCTCCGCGCTCGAACCCGGCCCGTCGGCCCGTTCTCTAACCCTCAACCGGAGCTGGACAGTGCGGCCAGCGCCAGCCGCCCCATACGCATCGACGCTTCCTGCAGCGGCTCCTCGGCGATCGCCTCGCCGCCGGCGTCGCTGACCGCGAGCAGCGCCGCCGCCGCGATCCCGCAGCGGGCGCCGGTGGCAAACAGCGGCGCGCTAACCATCTCCAGCGCCGCGGCGCCGCGCTGCCGCCATCGCTCCGGCGCCCGGCCGTCGAGCTCGCCGAGCAGGTCGGTGCTGGCGACGCTGCGGCGCTGACGCCGGCCGCCCCGCGACGCGCTCGAGCAGCCAGCTCGGCGGCCCCGAGCGGGCGGATCGCGGGGCGATCGCCGGCTCGCCGCTGCACCAGCTCGCGGCTCACCCCGTCGGCGCCGATCGCCTCGCTCGACCACCAAGACGTCGCCGAGCGCGCAGCCCGGGTCAAGCGCCCGGCAGGTGCCGACCCCGACCGCGCGCTTCACCCCGAGGCCGGCGAGCTGCGCGAGGACCATCGCCGCGCTGGGGCCGCCGATCCCCAGCGACTGGATCGTCAGCTCGCGGCCGTCCTCGGTCTCGCCCCAGTAGCCCCAGAGCCCGTGCGCGTGGTTGCTCATCTTCGGCTTGTCCATCAGCTCCTGGGCCAGGAAGAGCGCCCGTGCCGGGTCGCCGGGCAGCAGCGCCTCGGCGGCGATCGGCGCGGACGGGCGCGAGGGGGGTGCTATGCGGAATAAGCTTTGCAGTCGGTGGAAGGGAGCACCGAGAAAGAGCGAATGCGAGCAAAGGGCGTGCCCGACGCGCTGCGAAAGGCGGTCGAGCGCACCTTCGCCGCCACCGCCGAGGGCGCGGCGGAGACCCGCGAGCCGCGCCGGAGGAGTGCTCGACCAGGTCGCCCAGCCGCGGCCGCGAGGCGCGCGACAGCGTCTCCGGCCGCGCCCAGGAGGCCCGCGAGAGCTCGGCCGGCGCCGCTGCGACGGGTGATCGAGGCGATCGAGGGGATGCGGCTGGCGAGCCGCGAGGACGTCAAGGCGCTCTCCGACCAGGTCGACGAGCTCTCCAAGCGGGTCAGCGAGCTCGAAAAGAAGCCTAAGGTCGAGGGTTAGGGTGGCGCCCGGCACGCCGGGTCGTCATCACCGGCATCGCCAGCCACTGGGGCTCCGAGCTGGCGCGCCGGCTGGAGCGCGATCCCGGCGTCTCCTTCATCGCCGGCATCGACATGACCGAGCCCGCCGGCGACCTCGAGCGCACCGAGTTCATCGAGGCCGACATCCGCAACCCGGTGCTGACCCGGATCCTGCCGGTCACCGAGCCCGACGTCGTCGTGCACTGCGGGATCCTGCTCTACCCCGAGCCCGGCAAGTCGGCGCGCGCGCTTCACGACATCAACGTGATCGGCTCGCTGCAGCTGCTGGCGAGCCTGGAGAAGACGCCGACCCTGAAGTCGCTGGTGGTCCGCGGCTCTTCGGCGATCTACGGCTGCGAGGGCGCCGGCCCGTCGTTCTTCAGCGAGGACATGGCGCGGGCGCTATCCGCTGAAGACCCGCTTTCAGCGCGACATCGGCGAGCTCGAGAGCTACTTCGACAACTTCGCCCGCCGCCACCCCCAGGTCACCTGCAGCATCCTGCGCTTCCAGCCCGAGATCGGGCCCGGCCTCGACTACGCCGCTGGTCCGCTACCTCTCGCTGCCGGTCGTCCCGACCCAGCTCGGCTTCGACCCGCGGCTGCAGCTCGTCCACGCCGACGACGCGACCGGGGCGCTGGTGGCCGCGGCGCACAACCCGATCCAGGGGCCCGGTCAACGTCGCGCCCGACGGGACGATCTCGCTGACCCGGATCCTGCGCATGGCGGGCCGCCCGACGCTGCCGGTCCCGCACCCGCTCTTCGGCCCGCACCTTCGCCCAGCTCGGCCGCCGGCTCGGCGCCGCCGCCGTCACGACGACGGGGTGCAGCTGCTGCGCTACGGGCGCGGGGTGCGACAACACCCGGATGCGCACCGAGCTCGGCTTCGAGCCCGCGCTTCGACGCCGTCGGGCGCGGTCCGCGACTTCGTCGCCAAGACCGCCGCTAGCCGCCGCCTGTTCGCCTCGCCGCATCCCGGCGGCGGTCGCCGAGCGGATCGGCGCGATGACCGCGAGAGCCGGCGAGTCGCGGGTGCAGGCGGTCACCGGGACGGCGGAGTTCCTGCGCCGGCTGCGCTCCGGCCTCGATGACGGGCTCGACCCGCTGAGCGCCGCGGAGCGGGCCGCCGACCCGCTGCCGAAGACCCTTCGCGACTCGGTCGACCGCGTCAGCCGCCGGCTGTCGGGCCGCTACCACGAGGACGAGTGGGGCTTTGACGAGGAGTTCGCCGAGGCCGTCTATCCCTTCTTCGAGTTCCTCTATGAGGTCTGGTGGCGGGTGCAGACCGAGGGCGCCGAGAACGTCCCCTCCCACGGCCGCGCCCTGGTGGTCGCCAACCACTCCGGCTCGCTGTTCCCCTTCGACGCCGCGATGCTGGTCGGGGCGATGATGAAGGAGCACCCGCTGCCGCGCTGGCCGCGGCCGATGGTCCTCGACTGGGCCTTCGATCTCCCCTTCCTCAGCTTCTTCATGCGCAAGGTCGGCGGCGTCCCCGCGAGCCCCTTCAACGCGATACGGCTGCTCGAGCAGGACGAGATCGTGATGGTCTTCCCCGAGGGGGTGAAGGGAACCGGCAAGGCGTTCAAGGAGCGCTACCGGCTGCAGCGCTTCGGCCGCGGCGGCTTCGTCGAGATGGCGCTGCGCACCGGCGCGCCGATCGTCCCCGCCGCGGTCGTCGGGGCGGAGGAGATCTACCCGAAGCTGACCGAGAGCCCGGCGCTGGCGAAGCTGCTCGGCGCGCCCTTCGTCCCGATCACCCCGACCTTCCCCTGGCTCGGGCCGCTCGGCCTGATCCCGCTGCCCTCGCGCTGGCGGATCGAGTTCTGCGAGCCGATCGACGTCTCCGAGTACCCGCCCGAGGCGGCCGAGGACAGGGCGCTCGTCTTCGAGCTCTCCGAGCGGGTGCGGGAGACGATCCAGGAGCAGCTCTACGAGGCGCTGGTGAAGCGCGGCGCGGCGTTTCTGTGAGCGGGGGCGCGACCCACTACGCGGTCAGCGCGATCGGGCGCGACCGGCCCGGGATCGTCGCCGCGATCAGCAGGGTGCTGCTCGAGGTCGAGGGTAACATCGAGGACTCGCAGATGTCGATCCTGCGCGGCCACTTCGCGGTGATGCTGATCGTCGCGGTCCCGGAGCGCGACAGCGGGCGAGCTCGAGCAGGGCCTCGATGCGGTGCGGGCGGAGCTCGGGCTCGAGGCGATGGCGGTCAACGAGGTCGCAGGAGCTCGATCGCGGCGAGGAGCCGACCCACGTGTTGAGCGTCTATGGCGCCGACCATCCGGGGATCGTCCACACGGTCTCCGAGGCGCTCGCCGATCGCGGGGCCAATATCACCGACGTGCAGACGAAGCTGACCGGCGTCGGCGAGAGCCCGGTCTACGTGATGCTGATCGAGATCGCGGTGAGCGGCGACGTCGAGCAGCTGCGGGATGTGCTCTCGGCCGTGGGCGAGGCGGCCGGGCTCGACGTCAGCCTGCGCGAGCTCGGCGCCGAGGCCCTCTAGCCGAGGCGCCCGACATGCCGGTCCGCGAGATCCTGCTCTACCCCGACCGCAGGCTTAAGGAGGTCTGCGCGCCGGCGCAGCCGGATGAGGTCGAGGCGGTCGGCGCCGACCTCGTCGACACGATGCGGCTCGATCGGGCACTGCGTCCGGCATCGCGGCGCCGCAGCTCGGCGAGCTGGTGCGGGTGGTCGCGGTCGACGTGAGCGGCCACCCGAAGGCCGAGACCTGCAACGGCCTGCTGGTGCTCGGCAACCCGCGGGTGGCCGAGCGCGGAGGGCTCCGAGGTCGGGCGCGAGGGCTGCCTCAGCTTCCCGACCTGACCGCGAACGTGCGGCGGGCGACCCGGATCGTGGTCGAGCACTCCGGCGGCCAGGTCGAGTGCGAGGGGTTCGAGGCGCGCTGCGTCCTTCACGAGATCGACCACCTCGACGGCGTCCTCTTCCTCGACCGGGTCGAGTCGCTGGTCGATGACGTCTTCAGGCGCAAGAGTTACGGCGGCGAGGGCTCGCAGCGCGGCTGATCCACCGGGCGTTCCCCCGTTCATTGAGTAGTTAGGGGGTCTATAGGCACCCTGAGTACGCAATGAACGCCGCCCGCCCTCTGCTAGCGACATCACGGCGGTACGCGCCGGCCGATCTTTCGACAGTGGGCCAAAGACCCGCGGCGCATTCCCGTCGAACATTTCTCCCGCAATGAGCGGGCAGGCAACGAGCGAGGAGCGCAGGCAGATCGTCGCCTTCGGGGGAGGCGGTTTCTCGATGGAGTCGGGCAACCCGCTTCTCGACGACTACGTGCTCGGCCTTGCGCCTTCGGCGCGGCCGCGGGTCTGCTTCCTGCCCACCGCCAGCGGCGACGCCGACCACTACATAGTGCGCTTCTACCGCGCATTCGCCGCCAGCCGCTGCGAGCCCTCGCACATCTCGCTCTTTCGCCGCGAGCAGGGGGCGGTGGACTTTCGCGCTCACCTGCTCTCCCAGGACGTCATCTATGTGGGCGGCGGCAGCGTGGTCAGCCTGCTCGGGGTCTGGCGTGCGCACGGGATCGACTCGATCCTGCAGGAGGCATGGGAGGCGGGGGTGGTGCTCTGCGGCCTCTCGGCCGGATCGCTGTGCTGGTTCGCGGAGTCGGTGACCGGCTTTCACGGCCAGCCGAGTCGCATCGAGGGGCTCGGCCTTCTGCCCTGGTCCAACTGCGTGCACTACGAGCCCGAGGGCGGGCGCGGGGAGGCCTACCGCCGCTTCCTGCTCGAGGGGATGCGCCCCGGCTACGCGGCCGAGGACGGCAGCGCGCTTCACTTCAAGGGGCTGGGGCTCGATCGGGTCGTCGCCTCGCGGCCGCAGGCGCGCGGCTGGCGCCTCGAGCGCCGCGGGGAGCATCTCTCGATCATCCGCCTCGCCACTACATATCTGGGCGATGTGGAGACCGGCGCCCCGCCGCCCTCCGGCCTGCCCCCGGTCAAGGCCGCGTGATGCGACGGCTGCTCTGCATCGGCGGCCACGACTTCAGCGCCCGTCCCGAGGACCGGGCGCTCACCGACCTGATCGCATCCCTGGCCGGCGACGGCGACCGCCGCGTCTGCCTGGTCCCGACGGCAAGCGGCGACGCCGCCGAGCAGAGCTTTCGCTTCCACGCCGCGCTCGCCGACCGCGGCTGCTCTCCGTCGGAGCTCTCTCTGTTCCGCCTCGGAACCCGGCCGCTGGTGCTGCGCGACCACCTGCTTGCCCAGGACGTGATCTACGTCGGCGGCGGCAGCCTGGTCAACCTGCTCGCGGTCTGGGAGGCGCACGACCTCGGCGCGATCCTGCGGCTCGCCTGGGAGCAGGGCGTGGTGATCTGCGGCCAGAGCGCCGGCGCCATGTGCTGGTTCGAGGTCGGGATCACCAAGGGCTCGGGGGTGGCGCGGATCGCCGCCGGGCTCGGCGTGCTGCCCGGTACCTGCTGCGTGCACTACCGCTCCGAGCCCGACCGCCGCAAGCTGCTGCTGGAGTCTGTCGAGGGCGGCGTCCCCGGCGGCTACGGGATCGACGACCACGCGGCGCTGATGTGGACCGAGCGCGAGCTCAGCGGTGTCTACTCCGCGCGCCCCGGCGCCACCGTGCATCGCGTGCAGTGGACCGAGGGGCGCGTGGTCGAGACGCGCCTGACGCCGACGGCGCTGGTGCCCAGCGAGCCGGGCACCCGCACCTCGCCCGAGATCGATGAGTTCCGCAGTTTGCGGCGCCGCAACCAGCGCCTCGCACGCAGCCGCTGAGCCTGGCCGACCGGCGTCGCTGGGCTGCTCACGCACGGCCCAGGCGCCCGCGGTTGACCGATTACAAATGGGCGAAACGCCCTCCTGTCATTTCGTACAGCGGGCTAAAGGCAGGCCAGAAGCGCGTCCCTACCTTGATAGCGACCTGTGAGCCAGGCGCCGGGGCGGATCCCCAGCGCGCAAGGAGGAACGCTGATGAAGAGGAAGTTGCTTGCCGGGGCACCGATGGGATTGGCCGCGATGCTGATCCTGCCGGCGACCGCCCTCGGCCAAGAGACTCCAATTCTTGACACGCCGGACGCCAGCATCAACGCGATGTGGGTGATCGTCGCCGCGGTGCTCGTGATGTTCATGCAGGCGGGATTCGCCCTGCTGGAGATCGGGTTCTCGCGTGCGAAGAACGCCGGGGCGGGGATCGCCAAGATCCTCGTCAACTTCTCGATCGCCTCGCTCTGTTACTGGGCGGTGGGCTTTGCCCTCGCCTTCGGCGGGCTCGGCTGGTTCGCGGGAGACCATGGGTTCTTCCTCGACGTCGGACAGTCGATCGAGCAGTCGGGATCGAGCATCCCGTTCGTTGAGACCTACTCGATCAGCCCGGCGGCGTTCATGTTCTTCCAGTTCGTGTTCTGCGCCGTCTCGCTGGCGATCGTCTGGGGCACGACGCTGGAGCGGATCAAGTTCGGCGCCTACGTGATCTACGCGATCGTGTTCAGCGCCCTGATCTACCCGATCATCAGCCACTGGATCTTCGGAGGCGGCTGGCTGCAGGTCGAGATCGGCATGCAGGACTTCGCCGGCTCGACGGTGGTCCACCTGATCGGAGCGACCGGGGCGCTGGCGGCGCTGCTGCTGCTCGGCCCCAGGATCGGAAAGTACGGCCCCGACGGTGAGCCGCGGGCGATCCCCGGGCACTCGATGCCGCTGGTCGGCCTTGGCGTGCTGATCCTCTGGCTCGGCTGGTTCGGCTTCAACCCCGGCTCGACGCTGGGCGCGATCGGCGGTCGCTTCGCCGAGGTCGCGGTGGTCACCAACCTCGCCGCGGCAGCAGGCGTCATCGCCGCGGTCTCGGTGATGTACAGGAAGACGAAGACGATCGACATCGGCATGGCCGGCAACGGCGCGATCGCCGGGTCTGGTCGGGATCACCGCTCCCTCCGGCTACGTGGAGTACTGGGCGGCGCCGATCATCGGCGCGGTCGCGGGCGTGATCGTCGTCTACGGGATCCTCGCGATCGAGAAGGTGCTCGACGATCCCGGTCGGCGCGCTCTCGGCGCACGGCCTCGCCGGCGTCTGGGGAACGCTCGCCTGCGGGCTGTTCACTTCACCGCGGCTGGCCGAGTTCAACGCGGTCGGCGACGCGGGGCTCTGGTACCAGGTGTTCGACTCGTCGAATGCTCCGGGCGGGGTGTTCTCGCAGCTCGGCGCCCAGGCGCTCGGCGTCGCGGTCGCGTTCACCTGCGTGTTCGTGGTCTCCTACGCGGTGTTCGCGATCATCAAGGCGACGATCGGGCTGCGGGTCTCAGAGGCCGAGGAGGACGTCGGCCTGGACATCGCAGAGCACGGCATGTATGGCTATCCGGAGCAGTTCATTCCGCAGCCGGAGTACTCGACCGGCCTGCCGTCGAAGGCGACGAGCACGCCGAGCGGGGAGCCCGCTCCGGCCGTAAGCCAGATGGCGTCGGCGCAGTCACAGATGGCGGCACCGCAACAGCCGATGCCCCAGTCCCAGCACAGAGGAGGACCGAGCGCATGAAGAAGATCGAGGCGTTCATCCGCCACGAGGCGTTCGAGCCGATCCGCACCGAGTTGATGGAGCGAGGGTTTCCCTCCCTCTCGATACTCGAGGCCAAGGGCTCGGGACGCCAGAAGGGGATTGTCGAGCAGTACCGCGGGTCCACCCTGACCGTCAACGTGCGGCCGAAGATCAAGCTCGAGGTCGTCGTCGAGGACAAGGACAAGGGCCTCGTGGTCGAGACGATCCTCAAGCACGCCCGCACGGGTGAGGTCGGGGACGGGAAGATCTTCGTCCTGCCGGTCGAGGAGGCGATTCGCATCCGCACCGGCGAGGAGGGCGAGGAGGTCCTCGATCCGCATCCGGAGGCCGAGATACCGGCCTAGGGCCAACGGGAATACGATCGAAGTCGATGGAACGGGGCGGTCGGGCCTGCAGGGCCGGGCCGCCCCGCTCCGGGCTTAACCACGAAAGGAGATTCACGCAGAGATGGCGACGATCAACGAGTCCAGGACCCTCCCGGGCGAGATCCTGGAGAAGGTGGAGGAGGATGGGATCGAGTTCATCCGCTTCTGGTTCACCGACATCAACGGGCAGCTGAAGAGCTTCGCGGTCGGCAAGGAGGAGCTCGAGGAGGCCATGGAGCAGGGGATGGGCTTCGACGGCTCCTCGATCACGGGCTTCAACCGCATCGAGGAGTCGGACATGATCGCGATGCCCGACCCCGACACATATGTAGTGCTGCCGTGGCGCGATGACGGCGGCAGGGCAAGGGCAACGTGGCGCGGCTCTTCTGCGACGTGCTGCGCCCCGGCGGCGAGCCCTACGAGGGCGATCCCCGCTTCGTGATGCGAAAGGCGCTGGCGCGGGCGAATGAGATGGGCTATGACACCTTCAACCTCGGCCCGGAGCTCGAGTTCTTCTACTTCGGATCCGACGAGGTCGGCGAGGACGGGGTGCCGACGATCCTCGACAAGGGCGGCTACTTCGACCTCACGACCCTCGACGCCGGCTCCGATCTGCGCCGCGACACCGTCAACGCGCTGAAGACGGTCGGCATCGCGGTCGAGTACACCCACCACGAGGTCGGCCCCTCCCAGCACGAGATCGACATGCGCTACGACGAGGGGCTGCGGATGTCCGACAACGCGATGACCTACCGCACGGTGGTCAAGGAGATCGCCCACCTGCACGGGGTCTACGCGACGTTCATGCCGAAGCCGCTGTTCGGCGAGAACGGGTCCGGCATGCACACCCACCAGTCGCTCTTCA
This sequence comes from uncultured Solirubrobacterales bacterium, assembly GCA_963724905.1. Classification (GTDB taxonomy): domain Bacteria; phylum Actinomycetota; class Thermoleophilia; order Solirubrobacterales; family 70-9; genus Mayfieldus. The sequence continues at coordinate 334,828 of CAVRWD010000002.1, read as the reverse complement.
ACGAGGGCTCAAACGCCTTCTATGAGGAGGGCGGGCACTACCACCTCTCGGATACCGGCGAGGGCATACATCGCCGGCCTGCTCAAGCACGCGCGCGAGATCTGCGCGCTGTTCGCGCCCAACGTGAACAGCTACAAGCGGCTCGTCCCCGGCTACGAGGCGCCGGTCTACTGCGCCTGGTCGCAGCGCAACCGCTCGGCCCTGGTGCGGGTACCGATGTACCAACCCGGCAAGGAGAAGGCGACGCGCTGTGAGCTGCGCTGCCCGGATCCGTCCTGCAACCCGTACCTGACCTTCGCGGCGATGCTGCACGCGGGGCTGGACGGGATCGAGAAGGGATACGACATCCCCGAGCCGATGGAGACCAACCTCTACGACCTCAGCCCCGAGGAGCGCGACGAGCGCGGGATCGAGCAGCTACCCGAGACCCTCGGCGAGGCGATCGAGGCGATGGCCGGGTCGGACCTGGTCCGCAAGGCGCTCGGCGACCACATCTTCGAGCGCTACATCGAGGTCAAGCGCGAGGAGTGGGAGGAGTACCGGGTTCAGGTCACCCAGTGGGAGCTGGAGAAGTACCTGCCGGTCCTCTGACATAGAGTCGCGACATGGCTGAAGCACTGGGATGGGGCGCAGTTGCCGCCTCATCCTTGGTGCTCGGCGCCCTGCTCGCCTTCGCGCGGGAGTGGCCGAAGCGCCAGCTCGGGCTGGTGCTCGCCTTCGGCGCCGGGGCGCTGATCAGCGCCGTCAGCTTCGAGCTCGTGCAGGAGGGGATCGAGGTCGGAGGAGGCGGCTGGACCGCCCTTGGCCTCGCGCTCGGGGCGATCGTCTACTACCTCGCCGACGGGGCGGTCGCGCGCCGTTTCTCCACCGGTCGCGGGATGGGAGGGCGCAAGCAGGGCTCCTCGCCCGGCCCGGCGCTCGCCCTCGGCGCATTCCTCGACGGCATCCCCGAACAGCTCGTGCTCGGGATGTCGGTCGCCTCCGGCAACGGGGTGAGCGCGGCGCTGCTGGCGGCGATCTTCGTCTCCAACCTGCCCGAGGCGCTCGGCTCCGCGAGCGAGATGGAGCGCGGCGGCTACCGCACCCGCACGATCATGCGGCTCTGGCTCGCCGTCTCCGCGGTCTGCGTGCTGGCGTCGCTGGTCGGCTACGCGCTGGTCGACGTGACGTCGAACGAGCTCAACGCCGCGATCAACGGCTTTGCCGCCGGCGCCCTGCTCGTCCTGTTGATCGACTCGATGATCCCCGAGGCCTACCGCACCGGCGGCCGGGTCGCGGGCCTGATCGCCACGCTCGGCTTCGCCGTCGCCGCCGGGCTGTCGAATCTGTGAGCTCGCCGGCGGTTTGAGGGCGAGCATTCGCCCTCGCCCAGCCGCCGCATTGATCCGCAAATTGCGCATAGACTCGCCGCGGTGTCCACGGCAGTAGCGACAGCAGGGCGGAAGACCGCAGCGAATGCGCAGGCGGCGCCGACGAGGTTCGAGTCCGCCGGAGAGATGCGCGAGGTGCTCACCCTGCTGCTCGACGAGCTCGACCGCGACTCGGAGCTCGGAGGGCGCATGCGCGCCGCCCGGCTCTCCTACCGCTACGTCTTCCCGGACCTCGAGCTGACTCTCAACGTGGTCAGCTCCGAGGACGACTCGCACAACCTGCGCTGGTCGTTCTCCGAGCGGGCCGAGTGGGAGCCGGCGCTGACGATGGAGATGAGCTCGGAGATCGCCAACGCCTATCTCCAGGGCCGCGAGAACCTGGCGATCGCGATGGCGCGGGGGCGAATCCGCTACTCCGGCGATGCCCGCGCGGCGATCAGGCTGCTGCCGATCAACCGCCAGGTCGGCGAGCGCTATCGCGAGGTCCTGGAGCGCCACTACAAACACCTGTTGATGGCCTGAGGCCGGTCGTTAAGCGACGCTTGACATCGGCCGGCGCCGGTCGTATGCTCGGCCTTGATTACAGAGGCAGCAGGCCGATAGTGGGCCCGGCCGCCGAGCCTCCCGGCGACTGAGGCGACGCGCAGAGCCCGCAAGGCGCCGGAGCGGGTGCCGACAGGCCGACGAAGCGGGCCGAATGCCCGCAGAGCGACGGGGCCGCGTGACCCCGTCGCTTCTTGTGTCCGCTCCCGATTCCCGTTCACGAGGCGACCACGGCATTCGCCCGGGCGGCAATAAGGTGCGACCGGATGGCGTCTGAGCAGTACATCTCCCTCAGCGAGGCCGCGCGCCGCTCCGGCGTCCGGCCGAACACGCTGAAGCGCTGGGCGGAGGAGAAGATCGATCCCGGTCAAGCAGGGGCGCTGGACCCCGGCGCGCCGCGGCGCAGGCGCGGGTCGTCGCGCGGATGCGCGAGCGCGGCCACTCGCTGGAGGAGCTGAAGCAGGCCGGCGAGCGAGGGAAAGCTCGCCTTCGGGCTCGCCGAGGAGCTCTTCCCCGAGCCCGAGGAGCGAGGTCCCGATCGAGCAGGCGGCGCGCCGAGACCGGGCTCGAGCCCGAGCTGATCGAGCGGCTGATGGTCGATGCTCGGGACCCCGGCCGGGCGCGAGCGCACGCTCGAGCCACGACGACCTCGAGGCGCTGCAGTCACTGCGCCCGCGTCCTCGAGGCCGGCTTCCCGCTGGTCGCCTTCCTGCAGCTGGTCCGCGTCTACGCCCAGTCGCTGCGCCGGGTCGCCGACGCCGAGGTGCGGCTGTTCCACCTCTACGTGCACGAGCCGCTGATCCGCGACGGCGTCCCCGAGCTCGAGATGGCGGAGGAGATGGAGGACCTCGCCGCCGACATGCTGCCGCTGGCGACGCCGCTCTTCGAGTACATGCACAGCCGCTACCTGCGCTTCTTCATCGAGCAGGACGTCGTCGGCCACATGGAGTCCGAGTTCGGCCGCGAGACCATCGAGCTCGGCCGGGTGCTCGGTGACCCTCTGCTTCATCGACCTCACCGGCTTCACCCGCTACACCGAGGAGGAGGGAGACGAGGAGGCGCTGGACCTGGTCGAGCGCTTCGTCGAGACGGTCGAGGCGACGCTGCCGCCGGAGGCGACGGTGGTGAAGACGATCGGCGACGAGGTGATGATCGTCTCGCCGGACCCGGCGTCGCTGACCGAGTGGGCGGTCGGCTTCCTCGCGCTCTTCCAGGAGCGGCCGCAGCCGCGGGTCGGCATCCATTACGGCGAGGCCGTCTACCGCGACGGCGACTACTTCGGCACCGACGTCAACCTCGCCCACCGGGTCGTCAACCGGGCGCTCGGCGGCGAGGTCCTGGTCACCGACCGGGTCGCCGAGTCGATCGGGGACTCCGAGTACCTGGCTCGAGCCGATCGGCGAGGTCGACGCTGAAGGGCTTCCCGCCGCCGACGCCGCTGTTCATCGTGCGCAGCCGCAGCGACCCGGCTGACGGCTCGAGGCGCTGACGCGCGGAAAGCGCTCACGTCAGCGCGCGGGTCGCGTCATGCCAACGTTTCAGTGGACAGTGTCCGCGCGACGATGACGCGCTCGAGCGGCTTGGCCGAGCGCTGGTACGGCGCGCCAGCGGGCTGGTCGACGCCCGGCTCCGCGCGGCGTCGCGCTGCTCTCCGGCGGCCCCGACTCGGCCTGCCTCGCCGCCGGGCTGGTGCGGCGCGCTCGGGCCCGGATGCGGTTCGTCGGCCTCCACCTCAACTACGGGCTGCGCGACGGACTCCGGCGAGGACGAGGCCAGCGTGCCGGCGCTCTGCGAGCAGCTCGGCATCGAGCTGGTCGTCGAGCGACCTCGACGCGCTCGGAGGCGGCAACGTGCAGGCGGCCGCGCGCGACGCCCGCTACGAGCGCCGCCGAGCAGCTGCGCGCCGAGCGCGGCGCCGACTGGATCGCCACCGGCCACACCCGCACCGACCTCGCCGAGACGTCCTCTACCGCCTCGCCGTCCTCGCCGGGGCGCCGCGCGCTGCTGGGGCTGGCGCCGCGGCGCGGATCACGTCGTGCGCCCGCTGCTCGCGCTCGGCCGCGACGACACCCGGCCGCTCGCGCGAAGCGGCGGGCTGCCCTTCCGCGACGACCCCTCCAACCGTCGACCCGCGCTTCGCCCGCGCCCGCATCCGCGAGCGAGGTGCTGCCGGTGCTGCGCGAGATCAAGCCCGGCCGCGGAGGAGAACATCGCCGCGACCTGGGCCGAGCTGGCCGAGGAGGCGGAGGCGCTCGAGGCGCTGGCCGCCGAGGCGCTGGAGGCGGCCGGCGCGCGTCGCCGAGCACGGCGCGTGCAGGCGGACGCGTCTCGCCGAGCCTAGCGCCGGCGATCCGCCGGCTGGCGCTGCGGGCTCTTGCCGAGCGGGCCGCCGGCCAGCGACGGTCGCGCTCGGCCGCGAGCGCGCGGAGGAGATCTGGCGCCTGCGCAGGCAGCCGGAGGGCGGCGAGGTCGACCTCGGCGGGCGGCCTACGGGCGGTCTGCGAGGCGGGCCTCGTCCGGATTCGCGGCGCGCCCCGACGCCGAGCCCGAGCCGGCCGAGCTCACGGTGCCCGGCGGTGCCGCTTCGGCCGCTGGCGAGCTTCGCGCCGAGCTGCGGCCGGCGCCGCGTCGAGCCGGCCGGCCCGGACGTCGCGACGCTCGACGCCGCCGCGCTCGGCAGCACGCTCGAGGTCCGCGCCTGGCGCGAGGGCGACCGCATGCGCCCGCTCGGCCTCGGCGGCGACCAAGACGCCTTCAGGACCTCTTCACCGACCGCCGCGTGCCGCGCTCGCTGCGCCACGAGCTGCCGGTCGTCACTCGCCGACGAGCGGATCGCCTGGGTCGCCGGGGTCGCCGTCTCGGAGGAGTTCAGGCTCGAGCGCCGAGACGACCGAGGCGGCGGTGCTGACCGCCAGCCGCGCCTGAGCGCGGCGTAGACTGCGCCGCGATGAGCGACGACCGCGATCGGCGAGGTGCTCGTCTCCCGCGACGACCTCCAGCGACGCGGTGCGGGAGCTCGGCGAGGAGATCAGCCGCGACTACGAGGGCCGCGACCTGGTGATGGTCGGGGTGCTCAAGGGGGCGGTCCTGTTCATCGCCGACCTGATGCGCCACCTGACCGTCCCCTGCGAGGTCGACTTCATGGCCGTCTCCAGCTACGGCTCCACGACCGACTCCTCCGGGGTGGTGCGCATCCTCAAGGACCTCGACGCCCCGATCGAGGGCCGCGACGTGCTGATCGTCGAGGACATCATCGACTCGGGGCTGACGCTCCAGTACCTGCTGCGCAACCTGCAGGCCCGCGAGCCGCGCTCGCTCGAGGTCTGCGCGCTGCTGACCAAGCCCGAGCGCCGCCGGGTCGACCTGCCGACCCGCTACGTCGGCTTCGAGATCCCGAACCGCTTCGCGATCGGCTACGGCCTCGACCACGCCCAGCAGTACCGCAACCTCGACTACGTGGCGGTGCTCGAGGCGAGCGCCCGCGACGCACGGCTAGCCATACGGCCAGCCCTGCCTGAGGCAGGAGTATCACCCTGGTACGCTGAAAACCGGCTTCGAGCGCCGGAAATTCGTCCCTGACCCGGTGCGGTCCACGCACGTATAAGAGCCGATGAGACGTTTCTTCAAGAGCGCAGCTTTTCCGATCCTGCTGGTGGTGATCCTGGCGTTCGTCGCCCAGCGGCTGATCAACCCAGGCCGACGGCAAGGAGCCGCCGAGCTACAACGAGTTCATCGTCCAGGTCGACCGCGGCCAGGTCGAGAAGGTGACGATGAACACCGAAGGACAACACGCTCGACGTCGAGCCAAGAACCAGGAGGAGTACTCGACCGGCTTCCCCAGCAACACCGAGCAGAGCCTGATCAACGAGCTGCAGCGAAACGACGTCAACACAGACGTCAAGGGCAAGCGGGCGGCGGCATCCTCTCGCTGCTCACCTACATCCTTCCCTTCCTGCTCTTCTTCGGCTTCTGGATCTTCCTCATGAACCAGATGCAAGGCGGCGGCTCGCGGGTGATGAACTTCGGCAAGTCGAAGGCCAAGCGGATGTCGGTGGACGCGCCGAAGATCACCTTCCGCGACGTCGCCGGGGTCGACGAGGCCGTGCAGGAGCTGCACGAGATCAAGGAGTTCCTCGAGAACCCGAAGAAGTTCCAGGCGCTCGGCGCCCGGATCCCCAAGGGCGTGCTGCTCTACGGCCCGCCCGGCACCGGCAAGACGCTGCTCGCCCGCGCGGTCGCCGGCGAGGCCGGGGTGCCGTTCTTCTCGATCTCCGGCTCTGACTTCGTCGAGATGTTCGTCGGCGTCGGCGCCAGCCGCGTCCGCGACCTCTTCGAGCAGGCAAAGCAGAACTCCCCCTGCATCATCTTCATGGACGAGATCGACGCCGTCGGCCGTCACCGCGGCGCCGGCATGGGCGGCGGCCACGACGAGCGCGAGCAGACGCTGAACCAGCTGCTGGTCGAGATGGACGGCTTCGAGATGAAGGACAACATCATCCTCATCGCCGCCACCAACCGGCCCGACATCCTCGACCCGGCGCTGCTGCGGCCCGGCCGCTTCGACCGCCAGGTCGTCGTCGACCGTCCCGACCGCAAGGGCCGCAAGCAGATCCTCGAGGTCCACACGCGCGGCAAGCCGCTGTCCAAGGACATCGACCTCGACGCGCTCGCCGGCCAGACCCCAGGCTTCACCGGCGCCGACCTCGCCAACCTGATCAACGAGGCGGCGCTGCTGACCGCCCGCTCCGCCAAGCGCGAGATCACGATGCTGCGAGCTGGAGGAAGGGATCATGCGGGTGATCGCGGGCCCGGAGAAGAAGACCCGCGTGATGTCCGAGAAGGAGCGCCTGATCACCGCCTACCACGAGCTCGGCCACGCGATCGTCGGCCACATGCTTCCCAACTGCGACCCGGTGCACAAGGTCTCGATCATCAGCCGCGGCCAGGCGCTCGGCTACACGATCTCGCCTGCCGACCGAGGACAAGTTCCTCACCAGCCGCGCCGAGCTCGACCGACACGATGGCGATGACCCTCGGCGGCCGCGCCGCGGAGGAGATCGTCTTCTGCGAGATCACCACCGGCGCCTCCAACGATCTTGAGAAGGTGACCGAGACCGCGAAGTCGATGGTCATGCGCTTCGGGATGTCAGAGCGCCTCGGCCCGCGCGTCTTCGGCCACGACCGCGGCCAGCCGTTCCTCGGCCGCGAGTTCTCCTCCGAGCCCGACTACTCGGACGAGATCGCGCGCGAGATCGACGACGAGATCCGCCGTGTCGTCGAGGACGCGCACCAGACCGCCAAGGACCTCCTCAACGACAAGCGCGAGCAGCTCGACCGGATCTCGCAGATCCTGCTCGAGCGCGAGACGATCGACGCCGAGCAGTTCGTCGCCCTGATCGAGGGCGGGACCGAGCAGGACGTCTTCCCGCCCGAGGAAGAGGAGCGTCAAAGCCCGAAGAGCCCGCCTCCGAGCCTGAGCCCGCGCAGCGCGAGGGCCCGCGCCCGATGCCCCGCCCGCGTCCCGGCCTCGCCGGCGGCGGCACGGCGGAGATGCGCTCGAACGATTAGCTGCGGCTAGACGCGCTCGCGGTGGTCCCGCGCGCGCTCTGCCATTAACGCCAGGTCGGCCGCCTCGCAGAGCTCCTTCGCGGTCATCCCGCTCTGTAGCTCGGCGGCCGCGAAGTGGATGAAGATCGGCTCGTTGTCCGGGCGCCGGCAGGCGACCGTGACCTTGTTCTGGATCCGCTCGATCAAAACGGCGGCGTCCTCCTTGTGGGTGCCGGGCAGAAGCAGGGCAAACTCGTCGCCGCCCCAGCGAAAGACGCGGTCGGGCGAGCGCAGCTCCGAGTCCATCGCCTGGGCGACCCTGTGAAGGGCGCGGTCCCCCTCGAGGTGGCCGAACTCGTCGTTTATGCGCTTGAAGTGCTCGATGTCGCCCATCGCCAGAGTCAGCGGAGTCTCCATGCGGTCGGCGCGCGAGATCTCGTCCGCGATCGCCTCCTCGAAGGCGCGGCGGTTGCAGATCCCGGTCAGCTCGTCCATGCGCGCTTCCTCGCGCGCCCGCTCCTCCTCGTCGCGCATCTGCAGCCGCTGAGAGCGGATGTTGCTCATCATCACGAAGACCAGGAATGCGAGGGGGGTCCAGATCACGAATGCGGCGATCGCCTTGGCGGCGGTGGCCGAATCCCAGCCCCCATAGAGCAGCGGAGCCGCAAGCAGCAGCGCGACGAGGCCGAGGTAGGGCGCCAGGCGGCGCAGCGGGTTGGTCGCCGCGACCAGCAGCACGAGGTTGAGCAGCAGCCCGTCATAGGGCGCGGTCCCGCCGCCGGCGAGCCACTGCATGAAGGCGATGCCGACCGCGCCGACCCAGCAGGAGATCAGCACGCCGTCAAAGCCGATGCTGACCCGCTGCGTGCGCAGGGTCACCGCGAAGCAGATCGCGGCGATCACCAGGACGTCGCCGATGATCCATCCGAGATCGCCGATCTGGCGGTCGATCGGGCTCAGGGGCCAAAGGGCGACCGCGAGCACGGAGTTGACCAGCCAGAAGGCACCGCCGAGGCGCTGGACGAGCCCGAGATCGGCGCCGGCGTAGGGATCCGCCTGCTTGGCGAACAGATCTCTTCAGTTGCGACATCGCCTGCTCTTCTTCGTCCGTGCCTGGGCGACGCTTTAGCTCCGGTGAGCGATATAAGCCCTCCGTGCTCGAAAATCGGCCTCCTGCACGCCTGATGGGCGTCGTCAACGTCACCCCGGACTCGTTCTCCGACGGTGGCCTTTACCTGGATCCCGGCCGCGCGGTCGAGCATGGGCGAGAGCTGGCGGCCCAGGGCGCCGACGTGCTCGACATCGGCGGCGAGTCGACGCGGCCGGGCGCGGCGGAGGTCAGTGAGGAAGAGGAGCTTGCGCGGGTGGTGCCGGTGGTCGAGGGCCTGGCCCAGGACGGCGTCCCGATCTCGATCGACACCTCGAAGCTGGCGGTCGCGGACGCGGCGCTGAGCGCCGGCGCCTCGATGGTCAACGACGTCACCGCGCTGCGTGCCGACCCCGGGATCGCCGGGCTATGCAGCGACCGCGACGCGGAGCTCGTGCTGATGCACATGCAGGGCGACCCGCGGACGATGCAGGAGGACCCCAGCTACGACGACGTCGTCGACGACGTCAAGGCCTTTCTCGCCGAGCGAATGAGCTTCGCGGTTGCCGAGGGAGTACCGGAGGAGCGGATCTGGCTCGACCCGGGGATCGGGTTCGGAAAGACGGTCGAGCACAACCTCGAGCTGCTGCGCCGGCTCGCCGAGCTGACCGAGCTCGGCCGGCCGCTTCTGGTCGGCACCTCGCGCAAGAGCCTGATCGGGAAGCTGACCGGGGCCGACGTCGGGGGGCGGCTCGGCGGCACGATCGCCAGCTGCGCCCTCGCGGTCGCCAACGGCGCTGGGATGCTGCGCGTCCACGACGTGCGCGAGGTCCGCGAGGGGATGGAGGTCGCCGCGGCGATCCTGGCCGCCGGCTGATCGCTCACCCGGTCGCCCGCCGCCGGACTCAGAGATACTGGCGCCGTGGAAGCGCACGGAAACGGTGCCGAGACCAGCGTCGAGGTCGAGCTGCGCGGCCTCTCGATCTACACCCATCACGGGGTGACCGACGCCGAGCGCGAAGTCGGCCAGCGGCTCGAGTTCGACGTCAGCTTCGACGTCCCCGACTGCGACGCCGTGCTCACCGACCGCCTCGAGGACACGATCGACTACGCCGAGGTCGGCGACATCGTCGCCCTCGCCGCCACCGAGCGCAGCTACAAGACCCTGGAGCGGCTCTGCCAGGTGGTCGGTCAGCGGCTGATCGAGCGCTTCAAATGTGAGCACGTCCGCGTCCGCGCGGCGAAGCCCGAGCCGCCGCTGCCGCTGGCGATGCAGGAGGTCGCGGTCGAGGTCACCCATGAGCGCTCCAACGAGCAGGACGAGGAGGACGAGGGCTGACCCGGACCGGCTACCTCGGGCTGGGCTCCAACGTCGGCGACCGCACGGAGCACCTGAGGGCGGCGGTGCGTCTGCTGGGCGAGCACGGGGTGGAGGTGCAGGCGGCCTCCTCGGTCTATGAGACCGAGCCGGTCGGGGAGGTCCTCGACCAGCCAGACTTCCTCAACGCGGCGCTGCGCATCCGCACCGAGCTGGAGCCCGAGGAGCTGCTCGACCTCTGCAAGGCGATCGAGCTCGAGCAGGGGCGGATGGTCATCGGCCAGCGCCACGGCCCGCGCCCGCTCGACGTCGACCTGCTGCTGCTCGGCGACCTGACCCTGGAGACCGAGCGGCTCACGCTCCCTCACCCGCAGGTCACCAACCGCCGCTTCGTCCTCGCTCCGCTGCTGGAGCTCGACCCGGAGCTTGCCCTGCCCGACGGGACGCGGCTCGCCGAAGCGCTTGCGGAGCTGCCGGAGGGGCAACGGGCCGATCGGGTCGGGGCGCTGGAGGCCTAGCGAGTTGCGGGCTGCGCGCGAGTTCGTTCTCAGGACGCTGCGGGCGATGCGGATCCTGGCCCGCGACGGCCGCATCCCCAAGCCGCTGCGCTGGGCGGCCGGCTTGGGGCTCTTGCCGATCCCAGGCCCGGTCGACGAGGCGATTCTCCTGCTGATCGCCCCGGTCTTCTTCCTCTTCTACCGCGAGCCGATGCGCGAAGCCTGGAGTCAGGCGGCAGCGGGCGCGCTCGCGCGCAGCGACTGAAGCCAGGAGGGCGGCAGCACCGGGGCTGCGTCGCCGGGGTAATCGGAGCAGACCCGCATCGCGAGCTGCCCGGCCGGCCGCTCGGCGATCGCCGGGCGAAGGTCTTCGAGGGTCATCGCCAGCCGCACGCTGGGAGCGATCTGAAAGTCGGCGGCGTTGAGCTGCTCGCCGTTCAGCACCCCGGCCTCGCACCAGTCGTCGATCCGCTTCAGCATCCCGGGCAGCGCCTCGAGGTCGCGGCGGACGTTCTCGTCTGTGGCCTCGTTGTAATGGACGGCGTAGGCGACCAGCGGAGCCGACGTCTTGACCGCGAGCCCGATCGGGATCCCGATCTTCGCGCCCTGCGAGTAGGAGGTGAGCACCGAGCGATCGCGCTTGACCGAGTTCCAGAGGATGCGCCGCACCGGCGCCTGCAGGTCCTGGTCGCCGAAGCGCTCCGCCTCCTCGACCTCTGTGCGTGCCTCGGGGTCGGCGGGAAAGAGCGGCGGCTCCGGCTGCACGCGGTCGAGCTCGCGGGCGATCTCGCGCGAGCCCTGAACCTTGCGGCCGTCGATCGTCATCGCCGGCACCGTGGTGCCGGGAAAGCGCAACGCCTTCAGGGCCGCCTTGTGGATCCCCGGCATCAGGTCGGTGCGCTTGTAGGCGATCCCCTTGTGGTCGAGGATCAACTTGGCCGTGGCCGCGGGATGCGAGGCGGGAATGACGTAGAGGCGGACGTCCACTTGGTGATCCTATGTCACGCCCCGTGGCTGGGTGCGGCGATAATCGCCCCGTGCTTCTAGCGATCGACGTAGGCAACACCCAGACCCACATCGGCGCCTTCGAGGGCGAGGAGCTGGTCGAGCACTGGCGCCTCGGCACCGATGCCGAGGCGACCGCCGACGAGCTCGCGCTGAGAGTCTCCAGCGTCCTCGAGCTGCGTGGCCTGTCGTTCGACGGGATCGACGGCTCGATTGTCTCCTCGGTGGTGCCGCCGCTCGAGCCCCGAGTACGCGCGGATGGCGTCGCGCTACCTGAAGGCGCGCCACCTCGGCGTCGTGCCTGGGGTGAAGACGGGGATCGTGATCCGCATGGACAACCCGCACGAGCTCGGCGCCGACCGGCTCGTCAACGCCGTCGCCGCCTACGACCGCTTCGGCGGCAGCCTGCGCCGTGGTCGACTTCGGCACCGCGATCACCTTCGACGCGATCTCGGCGAAGGGCGAGTACCTGGGCGGCGTGATCGGCCCCGGGGTGCGGGTCTCGATGGAGGCGCTCGCCGAGCACGCGGCGAAGCTGCCTCGGGTCGAGCTCGCCGAGCCGGCCGGAGTGATCGGCAAGACCACCCAGGAGAGCATGCAGTCGGGGATGGTCTTCGGCTTCGCCGGCGCGATCGACTCGATCGCACGACGCCTGGTCGCCGAGCTCGGCGAGGAGAGTCAGCTTCATCGCCACCGGTGGCGGGGCGGAGGCGATCGTCCCCCACTGCGAGATGGTCGACGAGATCGACGACATGCTGACCCTCACCGGGCTGCGGCTGATCTGGGACCTCAATGCGTAACGGCCAGCCCGACGCTCACCGAGCCCTTCTCGATCGGCGACGTCGAGATCGCCAACCGCGTCCTGCTGGCGCCGCTGGCCGGAATCGGCAACTGGTTCGTGCGCCTGCAGGCGCGCCGCCACGGGGCCGGCCTCGCGGTCTCCGAGATGGTCTCCAGCTTCGGCCTTCACTACCGAAACGAGCGCACCCTGCGCGAGCTGATGCGCATCCATCCCGACGAGCACCCGGTCTCGGTGCAGCTCTTCGGCCACGACCCCGAGGTGATGCGCTCCGGCGCCGCGGTCGCCGCCGAGGCGGGCGCCGACCTGATCGACATCAACATGGGCTGCCCGGTGCGCAAGGTGCTGAAGACCGGCGCCGGGGCGGCGCTTCTGCACGACCGCGAGCTGGCAATGGGCCTGGCGCGCGGGGCGATCGAGGGCGGCGGGGTCCCGGTGACGGTGAAGCTGCGCTCCGGGCTCGAGCCCGGTGACCGCTCCGGCTTTGACCTCGCGGTCGAGCTGGCCGAGGAGGCCGGCGTCGCCGGGATCGGCTTTCACCCTCGCTCCGCCGCCGTCGGCCACAAGGGCGAGCCCGACTACGCGCTCGCCGCCGAGTTGGCCGAGCGGCTCGAGGTCCCGGTGATCATCTCCGGCGGGCTCGACGAGCGCCGAAGCGGCGCGGCAGCGCCTATCGCGAGTCGGGTGCCGACGCGGTGATGATCGCCCGCGGCTCCTTCGGCTGGCCCTGGATCTTCGAGGAGCTCACCGGACAGCGGACCGAGCCGCCCTCGCGGGCCGAGGTCGTGCGCGAGCTGCTCTGGGTGATCGACAGCGCCGAGGAGCACTTCGGCGCCGATCGGGCGTCGCGCTACCTGCGCAAGTTCTACCCCTGGTACCTGGAGCGTCTCGACGCCCCGCGCGAGGTCACCGAGGAGTTGCAGCGCAGCGCCGGCCTCGACCGCGCCCGCGAGCTGATCGATGAGTTGGAGGCGGTGACGCAGTCCTAGCTCCGGAACCCACGAAACTGGAGGGAGCATGAGCAAGACGATCTTCGACATCTCGATGTCGCTCGACGGCTACGTCGCCGGCCCGAACCAGAGCCGCGAGGAAGGGCTCGGGGAGGGCGGCGAGGGGCTGCACGAATGGGTATTCGGCACGAGCTTCGTTTAATGAGATACACGGCCGTAGCGGCGGCGAGCAGGACCGCGATTCAGAGATCTTCGGCGAGGCGATGGGTGGGGCCGGCGCCGAGATCATGGGCCGGGGCAAGTTCGGCGGCGGCAAGGGACCGTGGGGCTCGGACCCGTCGTTTGGCGACGACTGGCAGGGCTGGTGGGGAGACGAGCCGCCCTTCCACATGCCGGTCTTCGTTCTCACCCACCACGAGCGCGAGCCGCTGACGCTGGGCGGACACGACCTTCACCTTCGTCACCGACGGGATCGAGTCGGCGCTCGAACAAGCGCGAGAGGCCGCCGGAGAGAAGGACGTGTTGATCGGCGGCGGCGCCCAGGCGATCCAGCAGTACCTCGGCGCCGGCCTGATCGACGAGTTCCAGGTCCACATCTCGCCGATGATGCTTGGAAGCGGCGCACGGCTGTTCGAAAACCTGGAGCGGCCCCCCGAGATCGAGTTGGTGCGCACGGTCGAGTCCCCGGCCGTCACCCACCTCAAGTACCGCGTGAAGTGACCGCGGCGGCTATCCGCCGGGGCGAAAGCTGACCAGCTCCTCGAGCTTGCTCCCACCTGACACGCCCGACGGTCGACACGGGGCCGACGCCGCGGGCGTAGAACTTGAACTCGAGCACTCTCGGCTCCAGCGGATTGATGTTGCGGGTCATCAGCAGCGTCGCGGAAGTGGCCGGCCGGCGGCTCCGCCTGTTCATTGAGGCTGATGACCCTCGCCTCGTCCTCGGCTTCACCGGCGTAGTACTCCTCGCGGTATGAGAGACCCGGCTTGCGGGTCGGCGGGCATGATGATTCCCGCCTGCGCCCCGTCGACGCCGGCCTCGAAGGAGCCCGCGGTTGTCTTCGGCTTGCCGTTCACGTACTCGGTCGTCGCCTCGCCCAGGTACCAGACGTTCCCATCTGAGTCCTGCGCGTACCAGTCATCGGTGACCTCGGTCGCGGAACGCCGCCCTCTGTGACGACGTCGCGCACCACCCGCGCCTCGATGCCGTTGGCGATGCTCTTCGTCCGGTTGGTGACCGTCACCACGACCCGCTCCTGCGCCAGGTCCTCGGAATGGACCTCGTGGTAGACCCAGCGGCTGCCCGGCTTCATCGGCCAGTACGGGTTGTCGATCCGGGTCGTGAACTCGGCCGGATCCAGCTTGACCCTCTCGCCTGCCTGTGGCAGGTCGGTGCCGTCGTCATCGCCTCCGCCGCCGCAGGCCACGAGGCCGAGGACGGGGACGAGCAGGGCGACGGTCAGGTCTCCGTGAGCGCATGTTCCTGTAGCCGACCTTACGCCGCGGCCTTAACCCCGCTTAACGCGAAGATGAAACTCGTCTAACGATTTGCCGCCTAGGGGGCCGTGACCTCGAACTTCCGCAGCGAGGTGCGGCCGCGCCCGTCGGCGGCCCAGACGGCGACCCGGTAGGTGCCCGGCTGCCGGTAGGTGTGGAGACCGAAGGCCCGCGCGCCCCCTCGAGGTCGCCGAACGACCACCAGACGTCGCGCACCCCGTCGAGGTCGGAGGCGATGACGCTGAAGTCGACCCGGCCGCCGCCGGCCGGGGTCGCGGTGGCGCTCAGCGACGGCCCCTCGACCGAGCGGCAGCGGCCACTGCTCGAAGGCGGGCGCGACGACCGGGCTCGGGCTGTGTATGCCAGACGCCGCCGGAGACGCTGCCCCCGCGCAGCACGCGTCAGCTCTTCCGCCAGACCCAGGTTGACTTCGATCGCGTCGCGCAGCGTGTAGTCGGTGAAGGGGAAGCTGCGGTTGTAGGCGAGCCCGCGGCGGAAGCGCTTCGGGATCCCGCTGCGCCCCTTCCAGGTGCCGATGATGCTGGCGGCATTGGCCGGGTTGCAGTCGGTGTCCTGGCCGGCGCGCATCGAGATCCGGATCGTGCGCTCGAAGTCGCCGCGTCCGTAGAGCAGGCCGAGCAGGATGTAGGCGCCGTTGAGCTTCGCGTCGATGTTGAACTCCGAGCTCGACCGCGGTGCGCTTGGCGCGCGGCGAGTGCGCGTTCCAGCGCCGCTCCAGCCGCCGCCAGGTCGCCTTCCAGTTGCGCGGGATGGCGGCGGTGCCAGCGCAGCACGTCGTCGATCATCCGCCGGTAGGTGGTGCCCTTCGGGCACCGAGTCCGCGCCCCGCCTCGACGATCTCGCGGACGCTGCGGGCCTCGAAGGCGGCGGCGTGCATCGCGCTCACCATCACCCCGCCGTAGACGCCGTCGCCGTAATTCATCACGTGCCCGAGCCGCCAGGCGATGTCGATCGCCGCTCCCGGCTGCGCGGGCGCGGCGAGGCCGATGAAGTCGGACTCGATCTGGAAGTCGATGTCGTAGCCGCGGGGGGAGAACGCCGGGTCGCCCGACAGCGGCGCCGCAATCCCGCGGCGGAGGTTGCGCCGCGCGCGCTGGTTGGCGAAGAAGAGCTTGAAGCGGGTGGCGGCGAAGGCGTCGCCCCATTCGGGCCAGCTTGCCGTGACCCCGCTGCGCGCCATCGCGTCCATGAAGGGGATCTCGACGTAGCTCTCGTCGGGGCCGCCGGAGGGCCGGAAGGTGAAGCGGTTGGCGTAGGGGACGCTGTAGCGGGGGACCTTGCGCGCGGGCATGATCCGCCCCTGGTAGTCGAACTCGGTCGGGTAGGCCCAGGCGGCGGCGACGAGCGACCCGACCCAGCCGCCGGCGACCTTGTCGCGCACCTCGCGCTCGCTCAGCTGGGCCGCTTGGCTGGAGGCCGGTACGGCGAGCAGCAGCCCCGCTGCCAGCGCGGCGAGGGCCGCGATGCGCGCATTGCCCATGCTTGAAGCCTAGGGCCGCGGGGTATCGGAGCTGCATGCGAGTCGTGGTCATGGGGGCGACCGGCAACGTCGGCACGAGCCTCATCGAGGCGCTATCCCGTGAGGAGAAGGTCGACTCGATCCTCGGCATCGCCCGCCGCCTCCCCCGGCTGCGGGTCGAGAAGACGAGCTGGGCGCAGGCCGACGTCGTCAAGGACGACCTCGTGGAGCTCTTTAGCGGCGCCGACGCCGTCGTACACCTCGCCTGGGCGATCCAGCCGTCGCGCCGGGCGGGTGAGCTTCACGCCGTCAACATCACCGGCAGCCGCCGCGTCTTCAGCGCCGTCGCCGCCGCCGAGGTGCCGGCGCTCGTCTACGCATCCTCGGTGGGTGCCTACGGCGAAGGCCCCAAGGACAGCCCGGTGGATGAGAGCTGGCCGACCGACGGGGTGCAGAGCTCCTTCTACTCGCGCCACAAGGCGGAGGTCGAGCGCATCCTCGACGAGTTCGAGACTGAAAACCCGCGTACGCGTGTGGTGCGCCTGCGGCCCGGCCTGATCTTCAAGGGAGAGGCGGCGGAGGAGATTCGGCGGCTGTTCGCCGGGCCTTTCCTGCCCAGCTTCCTGGTCCGGCCGCGCTTCCTGCCCGTCGTTCCCTCGATCCCGCGGCTGCGCTTCCAGGCGGTCCACTCGCGCGACGTCGGCGAG
Organism: uncultured Solirubrobacterales bacterium; assembly: GCA_963724905.1. Classification (GTDB taxonomy): domain Bacteria; phylum Actinomycetota; class Thermoleophilia; order Solirubrobacterales; family 70-9; genus Mayfieldus. Next base: position 318,028 of record CAVRWD010000002.1, on the reverse strand, counting down.
GCCTACAGGCTCGCGGTGACCCGCGACGACGCAAGAGGAGCGTTCAACATCGCCGCCGAGCCGGTGCTCGATCCGCCCGAGCTCGCCCGAGCGCTTGACGCCCGTCCGGTCCCGGTCCCGGCCCGTATCGTGCGCGCGCTGACCGACGCGACCTGGCGGCTGCGCCTGCAGCCGACGCCTCCCGGCTGGCTCGACATGGCGCTCGCGGTCCCGATCATGGACACGACTCGGGCCCGGGAGGAGCTGGGCTGGGAGCCCGCCCACAGCTCAGTCGAGGCGCTGATCGAGCTGATCGAGGGAATGAGCGAGGGGGAGGGCGCCGCGACGCCTCCGCTGGACCCCGATGCCGGCGGGCCGGGGCGCCTGGGCGAGATCAAGACCGGAATCGGCGCCCGCGACAGCTGATCCTGAGGAGTCGCAACCCGGTTTCTCGTGCCTGAGCGGCCCCGCTATAATGCCGCGCTCAATTGGCCCAGGGTGGTGACGACGCAGTCGCCGCGCCTGGGTCGTTTTTGCCGTCGGGGGGCAGTGGGTATTTCCAATCGTCCACGCTGAGGAAGTTGAGAGGTTGCCGTGACTCGTCAGTCGGTCATCACCAAGGAAGGTCTCGAGAAGCTCCGGGAGGAGATCGAGCAGCTGTCGACCGAGAAGCGCCGCGAGGTCGCGGCGCGGATCAAGGAAGCGCGCGAGTTCGGTGACATCTCCGAGAACGCGGAGTACGACGACGCCAAGAACGAGCAGGCCCTGCTCGAGCAGCGGATCGCCACGCTCGAGGAGCGGCTGCGGCGAGCTGAGGTCGTCGACGCGAAGGACGTCGACACGAGCCAGGTCGGCGTCGGGACGACGGTCCACGTCAAGGACCAGAAGTCCGGCGACTCGCAGAAGTTCCTGATCGTCGGCTCGGCAGAGGCCGACCCGATCGAGCAAAAGCTCTCCAACGAGTCGCCGATCGGCCAGGCGCTGATGGGCCACAAGCGCAACGACGTCGTCTCGGTCGACGTCCCCCGCGGGCCGAAGAAGAAGCTCAAGATCACCAAGATCGAAGCCACTTAGGGCTTCGCGGCCGGGGTCGGCCGCACCGGGCTAGACGTCGTCGAAGTCCTTCTCCAGGAAGGTCTCCGCAACGCCCACCGCGAGCAGCGCCGCGAGGCCGAGGTAGACGATCGCGACCAGCGCCCGGGTGCGGGCGGGGATGTCGTGAAAGGCGCGTGACTCGGGCGTCTTGCGCGCCTTCCAGCGGCGCCAGGTCTCCATGCCGCCGAAGATCAGCACCAGCAGCATGATCGGGTTGGGGAAGAAGATCGTCAGCGCGACCAGGGCGGCGAAGCCGAGGATCCAGATCGTCGGGCTGAGCGCCGCCATCGCCCGGCCGCCGTCGAGCGGCAGGACCGGCAGCAGGTTGATCAGGTTGAGGAAGAAGCCGATGTAGGCGAGCGCCTGCCAGAACTCGTTCCCGGTCAGAAGCCATAGCCCGAGCGGGACGAGCGTCGCGATGCTGCCGAGGATCGGGCCCGCGAGCCCGACCCGGGCCTCGGCGGCCGCGTCGTCGCCCATCGACTTGGCGGCGATCACCGCGCCGAGGAAGGGGATGAACATCGGCGCCGAGGCCTCGATCCCTTCGCGGCGCAGCTGGATCACGTGCCCGAGCTCGTGCAGGAGCAAGAGCAGGACGAATCCGACGGCGAAGGTCCAGCCCCAGATCAGAGCGTAGGCCGCGATCGAGACCAGCATCGTCGCCGAGGTCGTGAACAGCTTGATCTTCGGCAGCAGGAAGAGAAGCGCCTTCAGCTTGGCGCCGAACTTGAGCACCAGCAGGCCGGCGGCGACGAGCGGTCCCCAGAGCTTCTTCAGCCAGCCGCCACGGCCCCGATCCGGGGTGGATCGGCTCGTGGCGCTGCGGCTCGGGCGCCGCATCGGGGACCGTCTGGGGTACGGCGAGAGGGTTGTCTCTGGCTTCCATGGCTTTACAAATTGTAGTTTCGGGCCATCGGCTGCTTATGAGGTTGAGGGTTAACCCCTAGGCTCGCCGGCGCCTCCGGCGCCCATAGGGTTAGGGCGATGAGCGCGCCCGACAACGACTCCTCCGAGCCGAAGGCTCCGCCCGAGACCTCGGACCTGCTCCGCGAGCGGCGCGAGAAGCTCGAGCGCCTGCGCGAGGCGGGCATCGAGCCGTTTCCGCACTCCTTCCCCGACCGCGAGGAGATCGGCGAGGTGCGCCGCGCCCACGAAGGCCTCGCGGCCGAAGCCGAGACCGAGTCCCGCCACCGCGTGGCCGGCCGCTTCGTCGCCCGCCGCGGGCACGGCGCGCGCCGCCTTCCTCGACCTGCGCGACGCCAGCGGCGAGATCCAGCTTCACGCTCGCGAGGACATCCTCGGCGAGGGGCAGCTTCGAGCAGCTGGTCGGCCTCGACCTCGGCGACGTGGTCGGGATCGAGGGACTCGCCTTCGCGACCAAGCGCGGCGAGCTCTCGCTGCGGGTCGAGGGCTGGGAGCTGCTGGCCAAGAGCCTGCGCCCGCCGCCCGACCGCTACCACGGGCTCGAGGACACCGAGACCCGCTACCGGCGCCGCGAGCTCGACCTGATCGCCAACGAGGAAACGCGGCAGCTGTTCGCGACCCGCGCCGCGGTGATCGGCGAGGTGCGCCGCTACTTCGACGAGCACGGCTTCGTCGAGGCCGAGACCCCGGTCCTGCAGCCGCTCTACGGCGGCGCCCTGGCGCGCCCCTTCGTCACCCACCACAACGCGCTGGACCGCGACTTCTACCTGCGCATCGCCACCGAGCTCTACCTCAAGCGGCTGATCGTCGGCGGCTTCGAGAAGGTCTATGAGCTGGGCAAGGACTTCCGAAACGAGGGGATCTCCCACAAGCACAACCCCGAGTTCACGATGCTCGAGTGGTACGAGGCCTACGCCGACTACAACGACACCGCCGAGCACCTCGAGCGGCTGGTCAGCGGCGTCGCCCAGAAGGTCACGGGGGGGACGACGGTCGAGCGCGACGGCGAGACGATCGACTTCGCGGCGCCCTGGAAGCGGGTCACCCTGCGCGACGCGATCCGCGAGGAGTCCGGGATCGACATCGCCGAGCACCCCAGCCGCGAGCAGCTCGCCGATGCGATGGGCTCTGAGGCCGACCCCGAAGAGGGCTGGGGAAAGCTCGTCGACGGGCTGCTCTCCAAGCAGGTCGAGCCGAAGCTGATCCAGCCGACCTTCATCATCGACTACCCGGTCGAGCTCTCGCCCTTCGCCAAGGCCCACCGCACCGAGGAGGGCCTGGTCGAGCGCTGGGAGGCGTTCGCCGGCGGGGTGGAGATCGCCAACGCGTTCACCGAGCTCAATGACCCCGACGAGCAGCGGCGCCGCTTCGAGCAGCAGGCCGAGGAGCAGAAGCGCGGCGACGAGGAGACCCAGCCCTTCGACGAGGCCTTCGTGCAGGCGCTGGAGCAGGGGATGCCGCCGACCGGCGGCGCCGGGCTTGGGATCGACCGCCTGGTGATGCTGCTGACCGGCGCGGCGAGCCTGCGTGAAGTGGTGCTGTTCCCGGCCATGCGCACCTAGGGCGCCAGGCGTCGCGTATCAGGGGAATCGACCCGGCGCGCTGCCGGTGCGTAACTGTTATACGAGGCGCAGTTCCCTATGTCTGAGCATGACCTGCAGCGGGCCCAGGAGGGCTATGACGCCTGGAATCGGGGCGACCTGGACTGGCTCCTCGACCACATAACCGAGGACATAGAGGTGCAGCCGCTGAAGGAGATCAAGCGATTCGATGACGTCTACCGCGGCCGCGATGGCTGGATGGCGTTCTGGAAGAAGTGGCACGAGGTCTGGGCGGGGTCGAAGATCAAGGTGCACCGCTTCGAGGACATGGGCGACCACGGAGTGCTGGCGCTTCTCTCCTTCGATCGCGCCGGTGAGAATGGCGACGACGCCGAGTCAACTCCGGTCAGCCACTGGCTCACCTTTCGCGACGGCAAGTTCGCCTCGGTCACGGCGATGGCGCCGGAAACCGCCGAGCGGCGCCGCGAAGCGCGCACCTGAGCTTTCCAAAGCGCCCTCGTTCCTGAGAGGCTGGGGGCATGTCGGATGAGGAGCTGCTCAAGCTTGCTCGCCGCGGCTATGAGGCCTGGAACCAGGGCGACGCCGAATGGTTCGAGGCCAACCTGGCCGAGGACGTCGAGGTGGAGACGCTGGCGGATGTATTCCTGGACCTCGAGCCCGTCTATCGCGGGATCGACGGCTGGCGGCGGTTTTGGGGAGTGTTCAGAAGCGCCTGGTCGAGCATCGACGTCGAGCTCGAGAAGGTGGAAGTCGTCTCCGACTGCGAGGTGTTCACGGTCGCGAAGTTCGACGGGGTGGGGCGTGAGAGCGGCGTCGAAGCCTCGCTCACTTTCCACCAGTGGCTGACCTTCCAGGACGGAATGCTCACCCGCCTGCGGGTCGAGCTTCCCGATCAGAAGGAGCTCGAACTCGACCCATTGAGCTGAAATTCGGCCAGATTCGGTCTAGACGTGTGACCGATTCCGCGCCAAGGCGCGCCGAAACCCCGCTACTAGCGCCGATTTGGCCCCCAAAGGCCGCGCAGGCGACCCTTGTAGAATGCTCCCTTCGTCGTCCCCTACAGAACCGGAGGTCAAATCCATCGGCCAGGCAGCCGAGGTTCCTGATTTGACAGCCGGCGCTGTGGCGTCCCTGAATCACCAGATGCAGTTTGGGCAGGAACTTGGGAGACGGGGCCTAAGCAAACAGCCAGACAGGTGCCGATAGAGAACTAATCGCAATGTTCGAGAGATTCACAGAGAGAGCCAGGCAGGTCGTCGTCCTCGCGCAGGAAGAGGCCCGCACGCTCAAGCACAACTACATCGGCACCGAGCACATCCTGCTCGGCCTGCTGCGCGAAGAGGAAGGCCTCGCCGCGCGCGTGCTCGAGTCCCTGGACATCACCGTCGAGCGCGTCCGCGCCCAAGTGGTGCGGATCGTCGGCTCCGGTGAGGAAGTCACCTCCGGCCAGATCCCCTTCACCCCGCGCGCCAAGAAGGTCCTCGAGCTGGCGCTGCGGGAAGCGCTTTCACTCGGCCACAACTACATCGGCACCGAGCACATCCTGCTCGGCCTCGTGCGCGAGAACGAGGGCGTCGCGGCCCGCATCCTGCTCGACTTCGACGCCGACTCGGACAAGATCCGCAACGAGGTCATCCGCATGCTCTCCGGCCCCGGCGGCCGCCGCCAGGGCGCCGGCGCGGGCGCGCAGGGCGAGGGCAAGAAGTCCTCGAAGCTGCTCGACCAGTTCGGCCGCAACCTGACCAAGCTCGCCGCCGAGGGCAAGCTCGACCCCGTGGTCGGGCGCGAGATCGAGATCGAGCGGATCATGCAGATCCTCTCGCGGCGCCAGAAGAACAACCCGGTGCTGCTGGGCGAGCCCGGCGTCGGCAAGACCGCCGTCGTCGAGGGCCTTGCCGCCCGCATCACCAAGGGCGAGGTCCCCGAGCTTCTGAAGAACAAGCAGATCTACACGCTTGACCTCGCCGCCCTGGTCGCCGGGTCCAAGTACCGCGGCGAGTTCGAGGAGCGCCTCAAGAAGGTGATGAAGGAGATCACCCAGCGCGGCGACATCGTCCTTTTCATCGACGAGCTGCACAACCTCGTCGGCGCCGGCGCCGCCGAGGGCGCAATCGACGCCGCTTCGATCCTGAAGCCGGCGCTGGCCCGCGGCGAGCTGCAGACGATCGGCGCGACGACGCTTGACGAGTACCGCAAGTACCTCGAGCGCGACGCCGCGCTGGAGCGACGCTTCCAGCAGATCAAGGTCGACGAGCCCTCCGAGGCGGAGACGGTGCAGATCCTCGACGGGCTGCGCGAGCGCTACGAGCAGCACCACCGGGTGAAGATCACCGACGAGGCGCTGGAGGCAGCCGCCGAGCTCGCCGACCGCTACATCTCAGACCGCTTCTTGCCCGACAAGGCGATCGACCTGATCGACGAGGCCGCCTCGCGGCTGCGGATCAAGTCGATGAGCGCGCCCCCCGTCTACCGCGACCTCGAGGAGGAGATCGAGCAGACGCGGCGCGACAAGGAGGCCGCGATCGAGGCCCAGGAGTTCGAGAAGGCCGCCAACCTGCGCGACCAGGAGCGCCAGCTCTCACAGAAGAAGCGCGGCCTGGAGGACGAGTGGGCCGAGGGCGAGGACGGCGAGCGCCCCGAGGTCGGCGAGGAAGAGATCGCCGACATCGTCTCGATGTGGACCGGGATCCCCGTCTTCAAGCTCACCGAGGCCGAGACCAAGAAGCTGATCCGCATGGAGGACGAGCTGCACAAGCGCGTGATCGGCCAGCACGTCGCGATCGAGGCCGTCTCAAAGGCGATCCGCCGCAGCCGCGCCGGGATCAAGGACCCCAAGCGCCCCGCCGGCTCGTTCATTTTCCTCGGCCCCTCCGGAGTCGGCAAGACCGAGCTCGCCCGCACGCTCGCCGAGTTCCTTTTCGGCGACGAGGAGGCGATGGTGCGCATCGACATGTCCGAGTACATGGAGAAGCACGCCGTCAGCCGCCTGGTCGGCTCGCCCCCGGGCTACATCGGCTACGACGAGGGCGGCCAGCTGACCGAGGCCGTGCGGCGCAAGCCGTACTCGGTGCTGCTGCTCGACGAGATCGAGAAGGCACACCCCGACGTCTTCAACATCCTGCTTCAGATCCTCGAGGACGGGCGGCTGACCGACGCCCAGGGCCGCACCGTGGACTTCCGCAACGCGATCGTGATCATGACCTCGAACATCGGGGCGTCTGAGATCGCCAAGAACACGAGCATCGGGTTCACGGTCTCGGATGAGACCGGCATGTCCTACGACGACATGAAGAACCGGATCATGAGCGACCTGAAGAAGGTCTTCCGGCCCGAGTTCCTAAACCGGATCGATGAAGTGATCGTCTTCCACAAGCTGGCCAAGGAGGAGATCAAGGAGATCATCGACCTGATGATCAACCGCGTCCGCACCCAAGTCGCCGAGCACGACCTGCAGCTCGACCTCTCCGAAGAGGCCAAGGACTTCCTGATCGAAAAGGGCTGGGACCCCTCGATGGGTGCCCGCCCGCTGCGCCGCGCGATCCAGCGCTACGTCGAGGACCCGCTCGCCGACGAAGTTCTCAGACAGGGCGAGATGGCCAGCGGCTCGACCGTGATGGTCGACCGCGACCACGACAAGCCCGAGGACGACGACAACCCGCTCCGCCTCACGATCATCCCGCCCGGCACCGCCGATCGCCCCGAGCCCGACAAGCCCGAGAAGGTTGCCGTGGGCGGCTCCGGCAAGGGCGATGACGATGACGCCGGCTCAGGCGAGGGCGGCGACACACCCGCCGGCGACGCCGGCGAGTCGGGCGAGTAGCTCAGCAGCGCTTTCAGGCGGTCGACCTCCTGGGCCCATGGCCGGGATCGGCCGGGGCGGTGTGTTCGATGACGGCACGGGCGATGGTCTCCCAGTCGGCTGGGTCGACCCCGTGTCCGGCGCCCTCGAGCATCAGCGTCCTCGCTTGGGGGATCTCGTCGGCCAGCGCCTCGCCGTGGGCGGGTGGAAACATCGGATCCGCGGTGCCGTGGATCACCAGCGTCGGCGCGGTGATGGAGGACAGAGGTTTGCGCGAGGCCGCGTCGCCGGCCAGGATGTCGTGGTTCTGCGCAGCCGCGAAGTTACGTGCGCGCTCGACATCGCGACGGACGAGATCCCGGGTTGCCGCTTCGTCGAACGGGCGGCGGCCTCCCGCCAGCATGCCCTGGTAGGCGACCAGGTATTCGACCACCGAGGCGGCGTCTGACCAGTCGACCTCTGCGGCAGCCAGAAATCGCCCGAACTCCTCGGTCGCGGGCGGCAACTCGCGCTCGACCGAGAGCGCCGGCGAAGTGCTGATGAGGACCAGCGAGAGGATGCGGTCCGGGGACTCGACGGCGAGCTCCTGCGCCATCCCCCCGCCCGCCGAGACGCCGACCAGGTGCACGTCCGGGATGCCGTATGCGTCGAGGATTCCGGCGGCGTCGCGGGTCAGGTCGGCTCCTGTATATCCGGGGCGGCCCGGCTCGTAGGTGACCGATCGGCCGGTGTCGCGGTGGTCGTAGCGGATCACGAACCGCCCGCCGTCGGCGAGCATTCGGCAGATGCCCTCCTCCCACCAGAGCATCGATGCGCCGATGCCCATGATGAGCAGGATCGGTGGGTCCGCCGGGTCACCGAAGGGCTCGGTGCAGAGCTCGACGCCATTCGCTTCGATTAGTCGCTCGGTCACGCTGCTCCTCGTCGCTCGCCGATTTTCGATCCCGCTCAAAGAAGCGGGTGGGACTGCGCCAGCGGCGGGCCGAGGACCGTCATGCCCGCGTCCTCCGCGAGCGCCGCGAAGGCCTCCCGCACAGCCGATCCCTCGCCGGCCACCTCCGCGAAGCGCTCGAAGAATCGCTCCATCCCCGGCGATGCCGGAGTGAAGACGAAGAGCATGTGGGCCTGACCCTTGCTCACGTTCTGCCAGCTGTGGGGTGTATCCCGCGGGACGAACGCGAATGAGCCCGGCGCCATGCTCATGACCTCGTCTTCGATGCGTAGGCGAAACGCTCCGTCGACGAAGTACAGGACCTCGTCCTCGTTCGCGTGCTTGTGAAGGGGCGGACCCTCCCCGGGCATCGTGACGCTCTCACAGGCCGTCAGCGCCCCGCCGGTCTCCTCGCCGCGAGCCTTGATCTCGAGCGGCCCCCCCGTCGCAACCGGATTACGTAGCGAGTCACCCTCTCCTCGCGCCGCGTGAATCGGTCGGGCGTCGCCGCTCATGGCCTTTCCATGCGGGTGTCGGGACCCGGGTTGTCGGCGTGGCGGTGGACGATCTTCCAGGCGCCGTCCTCGCGCCGGTAGATGTGCGTCACGCGAACCAACACGGGCTCCACAGGGCGCCCGGCGATCGATCCGTTGAAGCGCTCGAAGCCCAGCGTGTAGGCCATGTCTCCATCCACTCCGACGACCTCGACGTCGAAGTGGAAGTCGCTGACGTCGGAGAACCGCGACGCGACCCATGTAAACGTCTCGCTTAGCTGGTCCCACCCGGACTGGGACATGCCGATCGCGCCGAAGAGCGTCACCGGGTCGTTCTTTGACCAGAGATCCATCCTGGGCCGCGGGTCCCCTTTGGTCACGAACGCCTCCTCGGCTTCGGTCTGCCGCGCGAGGACCGTCGAGCGAAACTCCTCGACCTCGGCCGGCTCGCCGTGCTCCTCAATTCCCATCTGACCTCCCTCGGTCGCGTCCGCGGTCCGCGATCCGACCGCGCGAGCCGAGTGTCTCACGAAGTCGCCTCGGCTTCCGCTTGGCGCGAATAGCAGCAGCGTCTCGTCTATTGGTCGCCCAATCGGCTCCGCACGCCCTCTCCGCTGTTAACTTCCCTCTGTGGCTGACCGTAGGGGTGCGGCAACCAGGGGGGAGGGAATCAGGCGCCGGTTGTCGTATCTGGTGCCGGTCCTGATCATCGTCGTCTCGAACCTCGCCGTGCTTTCAGCGAGTGGCCAGCTGCCCGGCCCGCTCAACGACCTGTTCGCGCTCGGCCAGCTCGGCGGGCAGACGCCGGCCAAGGTCGCGGTCCAGCGCAACCCCGAGCCGTCCTACGCCGCCACCCCGCAGGTCGATTGCGTCGACGGCTCCAAGCCCGAGCCCGGCGTCCAGGGCCGTGTGCCGGCTGGATCGCCTCCAGGCGGCTTCAACTGCAACATCGAGCAGGTCGCCCGCCAGGGCACCTCGGGCGGCTTCAAGACCCACCGCTACGTCGACAACGCCGGCCGCGTCTGTGCGTACTACGACACCGCGCTGCTCTTTCCGATCAACGCGCTGAAGCTCGACACGAGCTCGGCCGGCGTCGCGGTTCTCGACATGTCCGACCCCTCAAAACCCAAGCAGACCGCCACGCTGACCCAGCCGCCGATGGACTCCCCCCACGAGTCACTGGTGCTGAACCAGAAGCGGGGCCTGCTCGCGGCGGTGCTCGGCAACCCGTCCACCTATCCGGGGCTGGTCTCGATCTATGACGTCAGCAATGACTGCCGCAATCCGGTCCTGCAGTCGACCTCGGCGGTCGGGCGAATCGGTCATGAGAGCGGCTTCTCCCAGGACGGGAACACCTTCTATGCGACAGGGACCGCCTATGAGGCGATCACGGCGGTCGACGTGACCGATCCCAAGAACCCGCACTCGATCTGGCAGGGCAACGTCCTCTCGCACGGAATGTCGCTGAGCAACGACGGCAACCGTGCCTATCTCGCCGATCCCGACGGGATCCTGACAATCCTCGATGTCAGCGAGATCCAGGCCCGCAGGCCCAACCCGCAGGCGCGCGAGGTGAGCCGCCTGACCTGGGAGCGGGCCTCGATCCCGCAGAACGCGCTCCCCTTCACCCGCAATGGCAAGCCGTACCTGCTCGAGATCGACGAGTACACGGCCGGGACGACCGGGGGAGGGAATCAGCACACGGTTGGCGCGGCGCGCATCATCGACATCTCCAACGAGGCGCAGCCGTTCGTCGTCTCCAATATTCGCCTTGAGGTGAACAACCCCGCCGAGCACGCCGCGGCAGCCAACGACCCCGGCGCGAGCAGCCCCGTTCAGGGATACGCGGGCCACTACTGCAACATCCCGAGCCGCGTCGATCCGCTTGTCGTCGCCTGCTCGTTCATCGCCTCTGGGCTGCGTGTCTTCGACATCAGCGACCTGGACAAGCCGAAGGAGATTGCCTACTTCGTCGCCCCATCGACGCCGCGGATGGAGAACCGCTTTGACGGCTCGAACTTCGCGATGTCACAGCCGGCCTTCGCTCCAGGTAGAGAGGTCTGGTACACGGACGGCGGCAGCGGCTTCTACAACCTGCGGGTGGACGAGAGCGTCTGGCCCGGCGGCGCGCCGGGCAAGTGCGCGGGCCGCAAAGCGACGATCGTCGGCACCAAGGGCAAGGACAAGATCAAAGGGACGAAGCGCAGGGACGTGATCTCCGTCGGCAAGGGCAAGGACAGGGTCAAGGCGCGGAGCGGCAATGACCTGGTCTGCGGCGGCAAGGGCAGGGACAGGCTCGACGGCGCGCGCGGGAACGACAAGCTTCTCGGCAAGCCCGGCAGAGACACCTTGCGCGGCGGGAAGGGTAAGGACGTGCTCAGGGGCGGCATCGGCAGAGACCGGCTCATAGGCGGCCCCGGCAGAGACTTCACGAGGCAGTAGTTGCTCGCGCAGGGGCCACATCGCGCGGCCGTCGTGGCGATCGTGGCCGGATTGCTTTTGCTCGTCGCTGCATCCCCAGCGAGCGCGGCGCCGATCAAGCGCACCTGCGGCCTTCTTCCCGGCGACGGCGCCTTCCGCTACATCAAGACCACCGGGGTCAAGTGCCGCGACGGCTACAAGATCACGAACCGAGCCCGGCAGAAGTTCTGCGCCGCCCGCAACGACTGTGAGTTCGGTCCCTTCGATGTGGAGGAGAGCTACCGGGGAGAGGTTCGGTACCGCGGCTGGTCGTGCCGGGTGAAGGTGGCGTACGAGTTCATCAGCACCCGGTGCGAGAAGGGCCCCAAGGAACTCTTCTACGCGACCGGGGCGTAGCGAGCTACCGCCTCCAGCTATGCGAACATACGTTCGCCTATGCAAGAAGCGACGATCCTGCACGCAGACCTCGACGCCTTCTTCGCGTCGGTCGCGCAGCGCGATGACCCGTCGCTTCGAGGGAAGCCGGTGGCCGTCGGGGGCGGTGTCGTGCTCGCGGCCAGCTACGAGGCCCAGGCCTACGGAATCCGCGGCGCGATGGGCGGAGCGCAGGCCCGCCGCCTTTGCCCGCACCTCCAATTCGCCTCGCCACAAATGTCCGCCTACACGGAGGCCAGCAAGGCGGTCTTCGAGATCTTCGAGGACACCTCGCCCCTGGTCGAGGGGCTCTCGATCGATGAGGCGTTCCTCGACGTCCGCGGGCTGGAGCGGATCTTTGGCACCCCGAAGGAGATCGCCGCCCAGCTGAAGCGGCGGGTGCTGAAGGAGGTCGGTCTGCCGATCAGCGTCGGCGTCGCGCGAACCAAGTTCCTCGCCAAGGTGGCGAGCGGCGTGTCGAAGCCCGATGGGCTGCTCGTCGTCCCGCCGCGAGGCGAGCTGACCTTCCTGCACCGCCTCCCGGTCGAGCGCCTCTGGGGAGTGGGCCCAGTCACTGCCGGCAAGCTGCGCGAGGAGGGAATCACGACGGTGGGCGAGGTCGCCGCGCTTCCCCGCTCGGCTCTCGTCTCGATGCTTGGAATCGCTTCGGGCCGCCATCTGCACGCGCTGGCTCGCAACCGCGACCCGCGCCCGGTGAAGGCCCGCCCCCGGCGCCGCTCGATGGGCGCACAGCGGGCACTCGGTCGCAGGCGGAAGTCGCCGGCCGACATCGACGCCGCCCTCGACGGGCTGGTCGATCGCGTCATGCGCCGGATGCGCAAGGCCCGGCGGAGCTGCCGGACGGTGGTCCTGCGCCTGCGCTTCGACGACTTCTCCCGCGTGACTCGCTCGCGCACCATGCCTCACGCGACCGCGCAGACCGAGCCGGTCCTTGCCACCGCCAGGTCGCTGCTCCGCAAGGCCGGACCAACCATCCAGGCCCGCGGGCTGACCCTGATCGGGATAGCGCTCTCCAACCTCGAGCAGGGCGGCATGATCCAGCTCACCCTGCCGCTCAACCGCCGGCCGGCGAGCGCGGTCGACGCCGCGGTCGACGAGGTGCGCGAGCGATACGGGTCGGCCGCGATCACCCGAGCGGCGCTCGTCGGCCGCGAGCAGGGGTTCACTGCACCGCTCTTGCCGGACTAGGGCGCTCAGGCGTTCGCGCGGCTGCGCCTCGCGGCCTTGACCCGCTCGGTCTTGCCCAGCGCCGCTTTGCGCAGGCGCACCGTCTTCGGAGTGATCTCCACGCACTCGTCCTCGCGCAGGAACTCCAGCGCCTGATCGAGCGATAGCTGCCGGGCCGGGATCAGCCTCACCAGCAGGTCGGCGCTCGCGGCGCGAACGTTCGTCTGGTGCTTCTCCTTGATCGGGTTGACGTCGAGGTCGTCCGGGCGCGAGTTCTCGCCCACGATCATCCCCTCATAGACCTGCTCTCCAGGCCCGACGAAAAGTGTCCCTCGCTCCTGCAGGTTGAAGAGGGCGAAGCTTGCGGCCTCGCCGGCCCGGTCGGCGACGAGGGCACCACTTGGGCGGGTGCGCATCTCCCCTGCCCAGGGCTCCCAGCGCTCGAAGACGTGGTGCAGGATGCCCGTCCCTCGGGTCTCGGTCAGAAACTCGGTGCGAAAGCCGATCAGGCCGCGGGCCGGCACCAGGTAGTCGAGGCGGACCCAGCCGGTCGAGTGGTTGACCATCTGGTCGAGGCGGCCCTTGCGCAGGGCCAGGAGTTGGGTGACCACCCCGACGTACTGCTCGGGAACGTCGATCGCCAGCCGCTCCACGGGCTCGCAGGTCTCGCCGTCGAGCTCGCGGGTCAGCACCTGCGGCTGGCTCGCGGTCAGCTCGAACCCCTCGCGGCGCATCAGCTCCAGCAGCACGACCAGCTGCAGCTCGCCGCGGCCGTGGACCTCCCAGGCATCAGGCCGCTCGGTGTCGAGCACCCGGATCGAGACGTTGCCGATCAGCTCCTGGTCGAGGCGGGCGCGAATCTGGCGCGCGGTCAACTTGTCGCCGTCGCGCCCTGCAATCGGTGAGGTGTTGATGCCGATGACGATCGAGAGCGAGGGCTCATCGACGCTGATCACCGGCAGGGGCCGCGGGTCCTGTGGGTCGGCAAGGGTCTCCCCGATCGTGACCTCCGGCAGCCCGGAGACGGCGATGATCTCGCCCGGCCCCGCTTCCTCCGCCTCGACCCGGTCCAGCGCCTCGGTGACGTAGAGGCCGCTGACCGTCGCTGGCTCGATCGAGCCGTCGGCCCGGCACCAGGCGATCGGCGCCCCGGCGCGGATCGTGCCGTTGCGCACCCTGCAGAGCGCCAGGCGGCCGAGGTAGGGCGAGGCGTCCAGGTTGGTGACGTGAGCCTGCAGAGACTGCTCTGGCTCGTACTCGGGCGGCGGGATGCGGTCAAGCATCAGGTCGAGCAGCGGCCCCAGGTCGGTGCCCTCCTCTTCCTCCTCAAGGGATGCCCAGCCGGCGCGCGCGTTCGTGTAGACGATCGGGAACTCGATCTGCTCGGAGTCGGCGTCGAGGTCGAGGAAGAGCTCGTAGACCTCATCGACGACCTCCGCTATCCGCGCGTCGGGCCGGTCGACCTTGTTGACGACCAGGATCACCGGCAGCCGCGCCTCGAGCGCCTTGCGAAGCACGAAGCGGGTCTGCGGCAAGGGGCCTTCGGAAGCGTCAACCAGGAGAAGCACCCCGTCGACCATGGTCAGGCCGCGCTCGACCTCGCCGCCGAAGTCGGCGTGGCCGGGCGTGTCGACGATGTTGACCTTGACGTCGCGGTGGTGGACCGCGGTGTTCTTGGCGAGGATCGTGATCCCCTTCTCGCGCTCGAGGTCCATCGAGTCCATCACCCGCTCGGCGACCTCCTGGCCGCTGCGGAACGCGCCCGACTGCCAGAGCATCGCGTCGACCAGGGTCGTCTTGCCGTGATCGACGTGGGCGACGATCGCGACGTTTCTGAGGTCCTCGCGGGAAGTCATCGGCCGCGGGGACCTAGCCGCGGCTCGAAATGCCGCGGCTAGGAAGCGCTCGGCTGCTCAGCTAGAGGCCGAGCCGCTGGCGCGCGTCCGCAACCGCCGGCACCGATGTGCGGCAGGCGCGGGCGATCTCGCCGTCGGTCTTGTCGGGCGTGCGGGTGACCTCGAACTCCAGCAGAGCGGCGCGGCGCAGGCCGGAGCGCTCCTTGGGGCTGGCGTCCTCGGGGGTCGACTCGACCGCGACCTCCGCCGCGCGCTCGCGGCGGCAGGTCAGGCAGTGATCGCCGTCCGGGGTCTCGGCCCAGTTAGCCGGCCGTTCGGTCTTTGCTCCATCGGCCTGTCGCACGCTGACGCCGCAGCGAGCGCACTCCCATTTCGTCGCTGTTGCCGTTGCGGTGCTCATGCCGGTGCCTTTCGTTCGCGCCGGTGTGTCCGGCTGTTTCGGTTTCGTGAGCTCTTGTGGCTGCGGCCGTGCTGGCCGCCGAGGTCGCTTCGCAGGCCGAGGTCGTCGGCGATGCGGATCATGTCGCTGACCTGGTCAGCCAGGACAAAGCTTGTTCCCGCCCCGGCGCGGCCGGCGCGGCCGGTGCGCCCGACGCGGTGGACGTAGGCGTCGCGGTCGCCGGGAGCGTCGAAGTTGACCACGTGCGCGATGTCGGCGACGTCGATCCCGCGCGCCGCGACATCGGTCGCGACCAGCGTCTGCACGTCGCCGCGCTCAAAGCGGGCGAGCGCGCGCTCGCGTTGTCCCTGTGACTTGTCTCCGTGCATCGCAACAGCATCAACGTCCCTCGATCGCAGGCGCTTTACCAACCGATCGGCGCCGCGCTTTGTGCGAACGAAGACCAGGGTCCGGCCCGGGTTCCCGTTGCGCAGCTGGTCGACCAGATGGTCGAGCTTCGCAGCTGGGGAGGACACCTCCAGAAATCGGTGCTCGATGTCGGGTCGGTGATCGTGGGTCGCCGGCTGCGTGTGGCGACGCGCGTCGTGCGTGTAGGCACCAGCGATCTTGCCCGCGGCGCCCTTCAAAGTCGCGGAGAAGAACAGCGTCTGGCGCTTGCGCGGCGTCTTGGCGACGATCCGGTCGACGGCGGGCTTGAAGCCCATGTCGAGCATGCGGTCGGCCTCGTCGAGGATCAGGATGCCGACGCGGTCGAGCTTGACCACCCCGCGCTCGAGCAGGTCCTCGAGCCGGCCCGGGGTGGCGACGATGATGTCGGCCCGCTTGGCCGCCTTGATCTGGGGGCCGAAGCCGACGCCGCCGTAGACGGCGGCGATGCGCAGGTTCCGTGCCCTGGCAAGCTTTTCGATCTCATCGACGACCTGGCTTGCCAGCTCGCGGGTGGGGGTGAGGACGAGCGCGGTCGGGCCGCGATCGCCGGACTTCAGAAGGTCGACGAGCGGCGCCCCGAAGCCCAGCGTCTTGCCGGAGCCGGTCGGGGACTCGACCAGGACGTCGTGGCCGTCCAGAACGTCGCGGATCACGCGCCGCTGGACGGGGAAGGGAGCGGTGATGCCGCGCGCATCGAGCGCGTCGACCACCGCTTTGGAGATGCCGAGATCGGCAAAAGTTTCAGGCATGAATTGATTGAACTCCTATGGTCTGTCTTAGGGGAGATCCAGGAACCCCAAGACGCCATAGGCGCGCGGAGAAACGGAACCTCTCGGGTGGCGAAGGGCCAAACCCGACCTGAAAAGGGTAGCAAGCAGGTCGGAAATGCCCGCAACTCAGGCATCAAATCGGATGCATCGCAGGCGGCCGTCAGGCGTGCCGAGAGCGGCGTATAATCGCCGCGCGAAACCGGCGGGGGTGCCGACGATGTATCAGGACCCCACAACCGACGCGCCCGAGGCGCGAACCTTTCATCACCGAGCCGTCTTCTACGCAGACGAAGACGAGTTCCTCGCTGCAACCGCGGCGTTTCTGCGCGCCGGGCTGGAGGCGGAGGAGCCGGCCTTCGTCGCGGTCAACGAGCACAAGATCGAGCTGCTCAAGTCAGCTCTCGGCGGCGACGCCTACATGGTCAAGTTCGTCGACATGGAGTTCGTGGGCAGAAACCCGGCCCGGATCATCCCGATCTGGCGCGAGTTCATCGAGGAGTGCGGGGGCGAGGATCAGCCCGTGCGGGGGATCGGAGAGCCAATCTGGCCCGGGCGCAGCCCCGACGAGCTGATCGAGTGCGAGCACCACGAGTCGCTGCTCAACCTCGCCTTCGCCGACTCTCCGGCCTGGTCCCTGCTCTGCCCCTACGACCGTGCCAACCTCGGCGAAGAGGTCCTTGAAACGGCAAAACGGACCCACCCCCACATCGGCGAGAACGGAGCCCACGAAGCCAGTCCGCACTACGCCGAGCCGGCCACCGCGCCGCTCGCGGACCCACTCCCGGAGCCGGGCGCAATGCCGCGCGAGCTTGGCTTCATCGGCAGCGCCAGCCTCGCATTCCTGCGCGACTTCATCGGCGAGTCCGCCCACGGCACCACGTTGAGCGGCGGGCGCAAGAACGACTTCGTCCTCGCCGTCAACGAGGTGGCGACCAACAGCGTCCGCCACGCCGGCGGGCACGGCACCCTGCGCGTCTGGATCGAGGACGACACCCTGCTCTGCGACGTGCACGACGAGGGCCGCATCGAGCAGGCGCTGGTCGGCCGGGCACGCCCCAAGCCCGATGCTATGGCGGGCCGCGGGCTCTGGGTCGCGAACCAGCTCTGCGACCTGGTGCAGATCCGCTCCAACGACGAGGGAACCACGGTTCGCCTGCACATGCGCATCGCCGAACGCCTGACCGATCCGCCGCGCAGCATCGTGCCCGGCGCGGTACGGTCGTAGCGCTCATGGCGACGGATCAAAGCCGTCTCGACGAAGGCTCGACGCCGATTTCCGAGAAGCCCCTCGAGGACGTGCTCATGGGCGAGGAAGAGGTCTGGGAGCACGGGCCGCCGCACGAGTTGTTCAAGCGGATGCGCGGCCAGTGCCCGATCCACTGGACCTCGGAGATCACCGACTATCCCGACGAGGCCGGATTCTGGTCTGTGACCAGGGCCGACGACGTCCACTCGGTGAGCCGCGACCACAAGACCTACTCCTCCGAGGTCGGAGGGATCACGGCGCTGACCAACGCGATCATGCCGCTGGAGCTGATCCAGGCGATGTTCATCGGCATGGACCCGCCCAAGCACGACCGCCTCAAGGCGCTCTTTCAGCGTGGCTTCACGCCGAAGCGGATCGCCGACCACGAGGACGAGATCCGCAAGATCACCGTCGGCGTGCTGGACGGCCTCGGCGACCGCGAGACCTGCGACCTGGTCACCGACGTCGCGCAGCCGGTCGTCTCGCGTGTGATCGGGAGCTTCATGGGCATCCCGCCCGAGGACGACGCGGTCTGGGCGCGGCTGATGAACTCGACCCTCGGCGCCAGCGACCCCGACGTAAACCCGGAGGGGGTCGAGGCGGTGATGCAGCGCGACGTCCCGGAGATCTTCGAGCGCTGCCGGCGTCTGATCGCGGAGCGCAGCGAGAAGGGGACCGATGACCTCACGAGCGTCCTGGTCCACGCCGAGGTCGACGGCGAGCGGCTCGAGGAGCACGAGATCGTGATGGGCTTCTTCCTGCTCGTCGCGGCCGGCAACGACAGCACCAAGGCGACCTACTGCAGCGCGATGCAGGCGCTGATGGAGAGCCCCGACCAGCGCCAGATGCTGGTCGAGGACCCCTCGCTCATTCCCGGCACGGTCGAGGAGGCGCTGCGGATGTTCCCCGCCTTCGCCCACTTCCGCCGCACCGCCACCGTCGACACCGAGCTGGCCGGGCAGCCGATCCGCGAGGGCGACAAGGTCGTCATGTGGTACCTGTCCTCAAACCGCGACGAGACACGCTACGAGGACCCCGACCGCTTCGACGTCACCCGCAACCCCGAGCACCAGGCCTTCGGCGCCGGCGGGCGCCACTTCTGCCTCGGCGCCGCGCTCGCGCGGCTGGAGCTACGGGTCCTGCTCGAGGAGACGATGGCCCGCTTCCCCGCGATGGAGCCAGCCGGGCGCTCCGAGTACGTCCTCTCACCCTTCATCAACCAGCTGAAGACGCTGCCGGTCCGGCTGCGGCCCTAGCCCGGGCCGAAAGCCGCGGATGGATCACCCCTCTACCGTGACCTCGCCGGTCATGAAGGGGTGAAAGCTGCAGATGTAGGCGTAGGTGCCGGGCTCGTCGAAGGTGAGCGACTTGGAGTCGCCCTGCTCCAGCGTCCCGGTGTCGAAGCTGCCGTCGTTGGCGGTCGCCGTGTGGTTGGCCGAGTCCTCGTTCGTGAACGAGATCGAGTCGCCGGCCGAGACGGTGACGTTCTCGGGCTTGTAGAGGAAGTCCTTGATCGCAACCGGGCCCGAGCCCTCGGTCGCCTTCGGCGCCGATTGGCCGGAGTCCGAGCCAGAGCCGGACCCGGCGCTCGAGCCGCCGTCATCGTCGTCGCTGCCGCAGCCTGCGAGGGCGAGCGCCAGGGTCACGGCCGAAGCCGCGATCGCTGCTCTAGGCAGCTTCATCGGCCTTGCGGGCCGGCTTGGCGTCGGAATCTGCCAGTGCTGGCTGTTCGCCGCTGACGGTGCCGCGGAACTCGCGGATCCCGTTTCCGACCGAGCGTCCCAGTTCCGGGATGCGCTTGGGGCCGAAGATCACTAGGGCGACGATCAGCACGATGAGAATTTCCATTGGACCGATATTGGGCATGTAGTGAGCTTACGGGGCGGGTCACCCATCGGATCAATGTCGTGTGAACCGTCGCCCCGAGATTGATCCGCCTCGGGGGCGTGGCGCGTAGTGGCCTCTTAGAGATGCCTGTCCCTGCCGGCAAACGCATTTTCGGCTGCCTCGGAGGACACGGGCGAAACGGCGACCAAGGAGGCCAAATGGCCAACGAAGGAAGCGAAAAGACGCGGGTAGCAGGGGCGCCTGAAGACAGCGCAATTTCACGCGTGGTCAACGACCCTGTGTCCCGGCGCAAGTTCATGACCCTTACCGGCGGCTCGGCGGCGCTCAGCGCCTTTCTTGTCGCCTGCGGGGATGACGACGAAGAGACGACCACCTCAGGTGGAGGCGGCGGCGGTGGAGGCGGCGGAGATTCCGCCGGCGAGAGGCCCCCGGCCGATATGTTCGGAACCGGCGACCTCGGGATCCTCAACTACGCGCTGACCCTCGAGTTCCTGGAGACCGCCTTCTACCAGGACGTCGTAAAGAGCGGGCTCTTCAAGGGCTCCGATCAGGCGACGATCCGGAAGTTCGGTGCCCAGGAAGCAGAGCACGTCGCGGCGCTCACCGCGGCGATCAAGGGCGCGGGCGGAAAGCCCGCGGCCAAGCCGAAGACCAAGTTCCCGATCGACAACGCGATGTCGGTGCTGGAGCTCGCGGCGACTGTCGAGAATCTCGGCGCCGCGGCCTACCTCGGCCAGGCGGGCAACATCAAGAGCCCGCAGGTGCTGGCATCGGCGCTCGCGATTCACAGCGTCGAGGCCCGCCACGCGGCGGCCCTCAACACGCTGCTGGGCGAGTCGATCGTTCCCGACGGCGCGTTCGCGAAGCCGGCCGGGCCGACCGAAGTCCTCGACTCGGTGACCCCGTTCATCGTCAGCTGACCACCCCGACCAAGCGAAAGGAGCTAGAAAAATGCAAGAGCATCTGAAGCAAGAGCCAGAGATGGCGAATCCCGAGCTGGCCGGTGTGGAGATCGATTCGGTCAGCCGCAGCGACCTGTTGGTCAAGGGCGTGCTCGCCGCCGGGGCCGTGTACGGCCTCTCGATGGTGGGCCCGTTCCTGCGCCAGGCGTTTGCGCAGTCGGGCAGCGGCGACGTTGACATCCTCAACTTCGCGCTGACCCTGGAGTACCTGGAGGCCGCCTTCTATGAGGAGGCCCAGCAGCGCGTCAACGGCTCAAGCGAGCTGACGGCGCTGATCGAGCAGATCGGAACCGACGAGCAGGAGCACGTGGCGGCGCTGACCGCCTCGATTCGCCAGCTCGGCGGAAAGCCGGTCAAGGCGCCGCAGGTGGAGTTCCCCTACGGCGACACGGCTGGGTTCCTGGAGTTGGCCCAGACGTTCGAGGACACCGGTGTGAGCGCCTACAACGGCGCGGCGCCGATGATCAAGTCCAAGGCAGTCCTGGGATCGGCCGGCACCATCGTGCAGGTCGAGGCCCGTCACGCGGCAGCGATCCGGTTGCAGAACAAGACGCAGCCGGCACCGGACGCGTTTGACCCGACGCTCAGCGAGGACGAAGTCCTGGGCGCGGTCATGCCTTTCATCAAGTAGCCAGGGATTGGGTGGCGAGGCGGCCGCAACGGTCGCCTCGCCTCACGCCCCCTCAAGGGGCGCGCGAGGCTAGACGCCGGCGCCGTCGAGGAATCCGACCACCTCGCGCACGCAGCGCTGCGGGTCGGCCTCGAAAACGAAGTGGCCCGCGTCCTCGACGACCACCAGCGTGGCGTCGGGGATCATCTCCTCGAAGGCGTGTGCGCTCTCGACCGGCGTGTACTCCTGCTCGCCACCACCCCAGAGGATCAGGGTCGGGACACCGAGCTCGGCAAGGCGCCCGCTGTATGGCTCGAGCTTTGAGAAGTCGCCGGAGCGATATAGATCCAGGAGCGATGCGACGCCGGTCCTCGCTTGTGAACGCCTTCCAGTACTCCTCGAGGGCGTCCTTGTCGAATCTGGTTCCAAGGCCGCTCAGCGCCGCCTCGAGCCCCTCGCGCGAGAAGCTGTCGATCAGCGTCTCGCCCTGGCCCTCCGTCTGCAGCGCCTTGGCGAGGGCGTGCCACTCGGCGTCGGGGAAGAAACCGGTGTTGCCGATCACCAGCGCGCTCACGGCGTCGGGGTTGATCGCAGGCCCAGCGCAGCCCGATCAACCCTCCCCAATCGTGGACCACCAGGACGACGCGCTCCAGCCCGATCTCGCGCCGGAACGCCTCCAAGGACTCCATGTGGTGCTCCCAGGTGCCGGGCCGGTCGGGCTCTGAGTCACCGAACCCGTGCAAGTCGGGGGCGTAGGCGGCGCGGCCCGGAGTCGGCGAGGGCGGGCAGAAGGTGACGCCAGACGTAGGAGCTCTGAGGAAAGCCGTGGACGCAAAGGACTGGTAACAGATCTGTCGCCGTATCCGGCACGGCTTCGCTGTAGGCCATTCCAGCGGCATGTTTGGCGGCCTCGGCCACGGCGCCAGCCTAGCCCTCCAGGTCGCGTCTCCAGGCTCGCGATGCTCCATTCCCCATCCACTTCGACGAGGTCGATCGTCTCCTCGCGGCGGACGAGCGGGTTGACCAGAGTCGCAACCGCCTGGTCCCCGTCCTCTTCGACCTCGATGTCGAGGTCCTCGATGTCTTCTGCACTCAGGCCGGGGTTGAGGCCGGCGGCAAGCTGCATCACGTCGGCGCAGCTGCGGCCTCCCGCTCGGGCGGCCGGGGCTGCTCGATGTCACTGCGCAGCTCCTCGGTGAGCTGATCGCACGCTGCCTCGCCGTCCTGCTGGACGATCGCGTCGAAGTCAGTCGCGGACCGCGTCGTCGGGGCCATCGCCTCCGCATCCCACCGTGAGCAGGAGCGACTCCGCGAGCGCCAAAGTGATGCAGGCGGGCAGTCACCGCCGGAGCCTACCGGCGGAGTCCAGGCGGACCTCTTTCTTCTTCTCCGCTGATCCAGTGGCCCAACCCTGGCGTTAGGAGAGATGCGGGCGGCCAGTTTCCCGCCGCCGGCGATCGTGCGGAACTCAAAGAGGAGGAAGCATGAAAAAGCTCTCGCTCAGCATCGTGGCAGTGCTGGCGGCCTCGGCGATCGCGGTTGCCCTCAGCTCCGGCTCCAGCCATCGCGTGGCGCCCGGATCATCGCTCGATCCAACCGGCGATTGGACCGACGTCTATTTCTTCACCCCGAACAACAACCCCGACCGTGCGGCGGTCGGTCGCGAACGTGATCCCGTTCGAGGATCCGGCCGGCGGCCCGTTGTTCTACTCGCTTGACCCCAACGCCCGCTACTACATCAATTTCGACAACACGGGCGACGGCAACCCCGACATCCGCTACCGGTTCAAGATCGACGACAAGATCAACCAGCAGACGCCGGCTCGCGCTGGGCGCGAGCGGCCCTGTGACGTCGGTCGACGACCCGGACCTGCTGCTGCGCCAGACCTACGACGTAACTCGCTTGGAGTACAACCGTCGCGGGGACCTGACCAAGAGCCGAAGGGTCGGCGACAACATGTCCGGTTGCGCCGAGCAACTTCGGCCCCAAGACGATGCCCAATTACCAGGCACTCGTCGATCAGTCGGTTCGCCCGGTTGACGGCGGTGGCACGGTGTTCGTCGGGCAGCGTGATGACCCGTTCTTCATCGACCTGGGCGTCACGTTCGACCTGATCAACTTCCGTGACAACACGACCGGCAACGCCGGTGGCTACAAGGACGACATCGCCGGCTACTCGGTGCACTCGTTCGTGCTCGAGCTGCCGGACTCGGCCCTGGCCCGCGATTCCTACGCCCGCAAGTGTAAGAACGACCGCGAGAACAAGAAGAACGGCAAGCGGCAAGAACAAGAATTGCGGCAAGGGCAAGGGCAAGGACGGGAACGGCCAGAAGGGCAACGGTCCCAAGAACCAGGCAAGGGCCGGAAACGCCTCGGCCTCCAACGTGGTCGGTGTCTGGGCCACTACCGAGCGACGCAAGCTCGAGGTCAGCGAACGGTCGCGATCGCGGTGGCGAGGGCCCCTCGGTCCAGGTCAACCGCCTCGGCAACCCGTTGATCAACGAGCTGTTCGTCCCGATCTCGCGCAAGGACGAGTTCAACCGCAGCCAGCCCTCCGACGACAGGCGCAAGTTCGGCCAGTACGCGCTCGAGCCCGAGCTCGTGAAGGCGATCAATGCGCTGTTCAACCTCGGTTGCCCAACGACGAACCGCACCGACATCGTGCAGGCGCTGTTCACGGGCATCCCGGGTCTGACCCAGATCGGCAACGACCCGGCCGCGGCCGACACGTTGAAGCTCAACCTCGGCACGGCGCCCACGGCGCAGGGGTCCGTGAATCGCTTCGGCGTGATCGGCGGCGACACAGGTGGACTGCCGAACGGCCGCAGGCTGGCCGACGACGCAGTCGACATCTACCTGCGGGTCGCCTGCGGGTTCCTGGTCCCGGCGGACCAGGGCGGAAAGCAGCTGCCGCTCGGCGACGGGGTGGACGTGAACGACAAGGAGTTCCTGTCCACGTTCCCCTACGCCGCGGCGCCGACCTCCGGGTTCGAGTCGGAGATAAAGAAGCAGCAGCCGACGCACACCCCGACACCGGGCACGCCGCCGCTGGTGCCATAGAGGCCTGAGGTCAGAGGGGCCCGGCGAGCGCCGGGCCCCTCGGGCCATCGTGTACTTCCACCCCTGGGAGACCAATGTCACTCGTCCTTAGAAGGCCTTTGATCATCACGACAGGTGCCGTCTTCGTGGCAGTCCTGCTCGTCCTGGCGCTCGTCAACCGCTCCCCGTCTCCGTCGCTGACCCAAGGGCAATCCACCGCGACCGAGGCGTCAGAGACGACGACCGAAGACCGCATCGCCAGCCTCGAGGCTGTGATCGACAACGGCGGCTGCAGAGGCACAGACCTACGCGGACCTCGGCGACGCGCTGCTGCAACGGTCGGGCGAGATCGCCGACGCCAGCCTTTACTCGCCGGCAGAGAAGGCGCTGACCAAGGCGCTGGAGCGCGATCCACGAAACCACGACGCCGCCGTCGTCCTCGGGGAGCTCGCCCTCGCGCGGCACGACTTCCCGGCCGCGTTGGTCCAGGCGAAGGAAGCGCGCCGCCTTCACCCGAGATCGTTCGCCCCCTACTCGGTCCTCGCAGATGCCCAAGTCGAGCTCGGCAACTACGGGGCGGCGGAACGGGTGCTCCAGCAGATGGTCGACTTCAAGCCCACGGTCTCTTCCTACGCGCGCGTTTCCTACTTCCGCGAGCTGAACGGCGACCTGGCCGGCGCGATCGAGGCGATCAAGCTCGCCGCAGCAGCCGGCTCCGGGTCGGATCAGTTCAGCTACCTGCAGGCGCTGATCGGCAAGCTCGAGTTCGACCGCGGCAGCTACGGTGCAGCGGAGCAGGCATACCGAGTCGCGCTGCACGCCGACTCACGCAACGCCGCCGCGATCGGAGGTCTCCGAGCCGTAGCCGTCGCCGAGGGCGACAACGCGACGGCGCTGCGCCATTACCGGGAGGCAGCGCAGGCTTCGCCGATCTCTGACTATCCGCAGGCGATCGCAGACATCCGCGCCGCCGCGGGCCGGTCGACGCGGCGGAGCGTCGCTATGACCGCGCCGAGGCGTTGATCCGGCGCGAGGTCCCCTACTGACGTCGACGTGCGGACAGAGCTCGCGCTGTTCCTGGCCGAGCACAGAGATCCGGGAGGGCGGTCGCACTTTCCCGGGCCGCGCTGCCGGTGCGCTCCAGCGTCGTCGGCTACGACTCCTACGCCTCGTCGCTTCACCACGCCGGGACACAGCCGAGCCCTGTCCGCCTCCCGAGAGGCGATGAAGCTGGGCTCCCACGATCCCCTGTTCGTGTTCCGGGCGGGGATGATCTCCGCGGCGGCGGGCGCCGACGCGCGCGCAGAGCCGCTGCTCGGCACGCTGCTCGAGCAAGCCCTCGCTTTCGATCCGCTCTACGCGCCGCGCGCGCGGCGAGCGCTGGCGCGACTCAGCTGAGCTGCCTGCCAGATACCGTCTTTCCCGATGGCCGAGATCGGCAGAACCGCGATCGGAACCTGGAGCGGCGGCCGCTACCTGCACTTCGGCGAGGCGATCGAGGAGGAGCGCCTCGCCGGCCTGCTGCGCCCGGACGGAATCGACACCTTCCTCAGCGCCGACGCCTACGGCGAGGGAGAGGCCGACCGGCTGCTGGGGCAGGCGCTGGAGGGCGCTGAGCGCAGCTCCTGCGCTGATCGGCGCGGTCGGGCACGACTTCTATGAGGGCGAACGGGAGGGCCCGCGCGGCTTTCCCCGCTTTACCGACCCGCGCCTGCGCGGTCCCGGACGCCTACGCCGACTATCTGCGGATGGCGACCGAGCGCAGCCTGGAGCGGATCGGCGCCGAGCGCTTCGACCTGCTGCTGCTGCACAACCCCGACCGCACCGGCTACACCAGCGAGGCGGTCTGGGACGGGATGGCGGCGCTGCGCGGCGCCGGCCTGGCGGCACGTCTCGGCGTCGCACCCGGTCCCGCGAACGGCTTCACGCTGGACCTGATCGACTGCCTGGAGCGTTTCGGGGAGCGGATCGACTGGGCGATGGTCATCCTCAACCCGTTCGAGCCCTGGCCGGGCGAGCTCTGCCTCGACGCGGCGGGGCGAAACGACGTCAAGGTGATCACCCGGGTGGTCGACTACGGGGGCCTCTTCTGGGACGACCTGCTGCCCGGGGCCGAGCTCGCCAAGGGCGACCACCGCGCCTTCCGCCCCGCGGGCTGGATAGAGGCCGGGCGCGAGAGGCTCGATCGCATGCGCCCGCTCGCCGAGCGCGCCGACCTGACCCCGATGCAGCTCGCCTGCCAGTGGAACCTCGCCCACGAGGCGGTGCAGTGCGTCGTGCCGACCCTGATCCAGGAGCCGGGCCCCGAGGCGCGGCCGATCGAGGAAAAGCGCGAAGAGCTGGCGGCGCTTCCCGCCGAGCAGCGGCTCGGCGAGGAGCAGGTGGCGGAGGTCCGCGCGATCGGCGACAACCGCGGCTCATGGCGCTGAAGGGAGCAAGCCCCGACCACGAGGGTGAGGAGCGCCCCGACCGCTGGCCGCTGAGCGACGAGCTGGCCGAGGTGGGGGAGCGCTGGGGCATCGACCCACAGCGCGACCTCGCGGGCTCGGCCCCGGCGCGAAGCTAGTTGCCGCCGGTGATAGGTTCGCCCCAGCGTGCAGCGAGCGAAGGGGAGGTTCAAATGGAGCAGGGAACCGTGGACACCAAGGCTCTCGAGAGCGCGGTCGCCGGCGATGTCGTCACTCCCGATCAGGAGAGCTGGGACCAGGCACGCGCGGCCTGGAACCTGATCGCCGACCAGAACCCGGCCGCCGTCGTCTACGCGGACGGAGCCGAGGACGTCGCGGCCGTGGTCCGCCATGCACGCGAGAACGGAGGCTGGGTCGCAGCGCAGAGCACCGGGCACGGAGCCGGCTCCCGCGGCCCCCTCGACGGCGCGATCCTGGTGCGCACCGAGCGCATGAAGGGGATCGAGATCGACCCCGGCAATCGCAGCAGCCGCTACGAAGCCGGCGTGCTCTGGATGGAGGCCAACCCGGAGGCCGGCGAGCACGGTCTCGCCAACCTGTCCGGCTCGGCGCCCGACATCGGGGTCGTCGGCTACACGACCGGCGGAGGCTTCGGCTGGCTGGCCCGAAAGCACGGCCTGGCCTGCAACGCGGTTCGCGCCATCGAGGTGGTGACCGCCGACGGCGAGCAGCGCCGCGTCGACGCCAACAACGACGCGGACCTCTTCTGGGCGCTGCGTGGAGGCGGCGGAAGCTTCGGGATCGTCACCGCGATGGAGTTCGACCTCGTGGAGCGGCCGGAGGTCTTCGCAGGCAGCGCTGTCTATCCGGCCGACGAGCGATCCGGCGAGATCCTCCACAAGTACTTCGAGTGGGCCGGCGGGCTGCCCGACGAAGTCACCTCGATCGTGCGCTTCCTGAACCTTCCGCCGCTGCCGATCATTCCCGAACCGCTGCGGGGCAAGTCCCTGGTCACGATCGGCGCCTGCTTCGCCGGCCCCGAGTCGGAGGGGGCCGACCTGGTCGCGCCGATGCGCGAGTTGGGGGAAACGGTCATGGACACCTTCGAGGAGATGCCCCCGGCGGGGCTGTCGGCCGTCCACATGGAGCCCGAGGACCCCGTTCCGGGCCTCGTCTACACCTCATCGCTGCGCGAGGCACCGGCCGAGGCGATCGACGCCTTCATCGAGAACGCAGGGCCGGGGTCCGACTCGCCGCTGCTGGCGGCGGAGATCCGCCAGTGCGGCGGCGCAATGGGGCAGCCCGCGGAGGGGGCGGGAGCGCTCTCGCACCTCGACGCCGAGTGGGTGTTCGAGGGCGTCGGGCTGCCGATGAGCCCGGAGATGGGCGAGGCGATCGTCAACCAGACGAACGCGATCACTGATGCGCTGCAGCCCTGGTCGACAAGCCAGCGGTACTTCAACTTCGCCGACCGCCCGACCGATCTCGAGGACCTGTTCGCGCCCGAGACGCTGGAGCGGCTGCGGGAGATCAAGCGCAGCTATGACCCCGACGGGCTGATCCAGGGAAACCACAACGTCTCGCTCGCCTGAGCGGGGCGAAGGCCCGCCGCCGGCTAGCTGCCGGCGAGCTCGTGGCGGCGGGCGATCGCTGCCGTCGCGATCGAGCGGGGCGAGCGGGCGCTGCACCTGGCCGCGCCGGGCTGCTGGCGCACCGGCAGGCGGATCTGGACGTCTGAGGCGGTGATCGAGAAAGTCCCGTTGGATGCCCGCTGGTAGGGGGCGTCGCGTCCCAGCAGCTGGATGCGGGCGACGTGGCCGGGGGCGAAGTGCCAGCCGTTGGCGTGAAGCTGGAAGACGACCCGGTTGCTGCCCGCCTGCGGGCGCAGGGTGCCGCGGGTCACGAAGGCCTGGGTCCCGGTCGGGCCCGACGTCCCAGAGCCGGGCGCTGACCTGGGCATTGGAGCCCGAGACCGCGAGCCGCGCGGACACGGTCGGCGTTGCCGATCATCGTGTAGCCGTTGCCGCCCGCGGCGGGGAAGCTGTAGGTGGCGGTATTGGGCTCGACCTCGACGGCGCGGGTCGGGCAGCCGCCGTTGGCCAGCCCGCCGAGGGTGCTCAGCGAGGACGCGACCGCGGGATTGCCGCCGGCGCCGGTGAAGGTCTGCGTGCGCCGTCGAGTTGAGCCGCACCTCGCCCGGAGTCTGGGCGCGCCAGCTGCGGGTGTCGAACGGCCCCATCAGGGTGCTGCCGCCGCCGTTGCAGTTCTGGGTGTAGGTGCGGATCCCCAGCGGCCGGCCGGCGAAGCCCTTCAGGTGGCGGTCGAAGAACTCACGCGTCTGGGCGCGCCAGCTCGGCCGGCGAGGGGCCATTCCCTCTCGGGTGCCCGGCACCGGCGGCGAACAGAAGCGAGAACTCGGCCTTCGGGAAGCGATCCTTGACCAGGGTGCGGTAGCGCAGCGGCTCATCGGCGTAGAAGAGGTCGTCGAGCCAGGAGTTGTAGGCGAGGATCGGCGCCGGGCGGACCTGCTTGCGGCGCGGGGTAAGCGCCTGCAGGTAGTAGGCGGAGTGATGCCGTTGGATCTCCTGCAGGATCGAACGCGAAAGCGCGTCGTCGTAGGGCTCGCCCTGCTGGATGCGCGCGAACCAGCCGGTGATGTCGGGGTCCTGGCCCGCCGGCGCATAGAAGCCGCTTCCGGACCCGGTCGCGTAGAGCAGGCCCTGGTACTCCTTCGCTATGCCGATCCGCTGCCCGTAGGGGTTGTCGACCAGATAGTCGAGCGTGTTGCCGGCCGGCATCAGCGACTCGGCGAGGTCCGACCAGCCCCAGAGCGGCACCGCGGCGCCGATCTTCATCTTCTTGCCCTGCGGGCTCCGCCAGCGAACGAGCCGGTCGTTCGGGAGCATCACGCGGTTGCGCAGCGCGGCGAGGATGAAGGAGATGCCGCCGCCGTAGGAGACGCCGGTGACACCGACGCGGCGTGGCTTGACCAGCCTCCGGTCGGCGAGCCGGCCGGCGAGCGTCTGGGTGTCGCGAGCCTCGTAGCGAGGGTCGTCGAGATGGATCCAGCCGCGCGCGCAGCCGGCCGGGTCGGCGGCGCGCGAGGCGGCGGTGCCGCAGGACTCGCCGAAGCCGCGGGCGGTGTAGGACATCACCGCGTAGCCGTCGAGGGCCCGATTCGGGTCGGCGCCGGCGCCGTTCTTGTTGCCGCCCCATCCGTGGTGGTGGACGATCAGCGGGAAGGGCCCGTTCCGGGAGGCGGGCGGAAGCCAGATGTTGACGTCGAGCGGGACCCCGTCCCAGCTCTTTACCCGGGTGGGGGTGTTCCCGACGCAGGCCTGCACGCCGTTGGCCTGGGTCGTGCAGGGGATTCCGAGAACGCTGGAGACCTGCGCGGCGCCGGCCCGCGGCGCGAGCAGGGCGAAGAACGCCAGCGCGCCGGCGAACGCCAGAACCGTCAACTCCCTGCGGTGAACTCTCCCCATCCCGACGGCGATGCTAGAGCACCCCCGATCGCCGACCCTGCCGCTCTTCGACTAGTTGGTACCGAGCTGAACGCTCGGTTCGGAGAGTGTCGTCGGCGCTGCTCCTTACATTCATTCGGTGGCCCGCAAGCAATCCCGCTACACCTGCCAGCAGTGCGGCCAGGTCTCGCTGACCTGGACCGGCAAGTGCCCCGGCTGCGGGGAGTGGAACACGCTGGTCGAGGCGCCGCAGAGCGGCGGGAGCTCGAAGCGGGCTCGCTCCGGAGCGGCGCCGAAGCCGACCCCGCTGCGCGACGTCGAGGCGCCCGCCGAGGCGCGGCTCCAGACCGGGATCGGCGAGCTCGACCGGGTGCTCGGGGGAGGCCTGGTCCCCGGGTCGCTGGTTCTGCTCGGTGGCTCTCCCGGGATCGGCAAGAGCACCCTGACCGGGATGGCGCTGGCCAACCTGACCGGCGGCGGGCGCAACGTCCTCTACGTATCCGGCGAGGAGTCCGCGGCCCAGGTCCGGCTGCGGGCCGAGCGGCTGGGCGAGCCGGCGCTCTCGGTGCCGGTGCTCGCCGAGGCCTCGCTGGAGCCGGTGCTGGCGACGCTGGAGGCGGAGCGGCCCGACGCCTGCGTGATCGACTCGATCCAGACCCTGCACAGCTCCGAGATGAGCGGAGCCCCGGGGTCGGTCGGGCAGGTGCGCGAGTCGGCGGCGGCGCTGGCCGAGGTCGCCAAGCGGCAGGGGACGGCGCTGATCCTCGTTGGGCACGTGACCAAGGACGGCAGCCTCGCGGGGCCGCGGGTGCTCGAGCACCTGGTCGACTGCGTGCTGCGCTTCGACGGCGAGCGCGAGCGCACCTACAGAACCCTTCGAGCACTCAAGAACCGCTTCGGCGCCACCGCCGAGGTGGGGGTGTTCGAGATGCGCGCCGGGGGCCTGACCGAGGTCGCCGATCCCTCGGCGCGCTTCGTCGAGGAGGCGACGCGCGAGCCCGGCTCCGTGGTGCTGCCGGCGATGGAGGGGAGCCGCCCGGTGCTGGTCGAGGTGCAGGCGCTGGTCGCCCCGAGCGAGCTGGAGTCGCCGCGCCGGGTCGCCAACGGGATCGACCGCAATCGCCTCAGCCTGGTGCTGGCGGTGCTCTCGCGCCATGCGCGGCTGCCGCTCGGCGGCGCCGACGTCTTCGTCAACGTCGCCGGCGGGGTGCGGGTCGACGAGCCGGGCGCCGACCTCGCGGTCGCGATGGCGGTCGCCTCCGCGCAACGCAACCAGGCTCTGACGGCCGGCGACGGCAAGCCGCTGCGCCTGCTTCGGCGAGCTCGGCCTCACCGGCGAGCTGCGCTACGTCGGCCACCCCGACCGCCGCGTCGCCGAGGCAGCGAAGTTCGGCCTCGCGCCGGTGATCGGGCCTGGCGGGGGAGAGAAGATCGATGGCCTCTCGCCGCACACGACTCTCCGCGCCGCCCTGCGCGCCGCGCTCGGGAAGCGCAAGGCCTCCAGCGAAGCCGGCGACGAGCTGCGCGAAGCGGCTTAGCCGCGCCGGCACGACCCGCACCGGAGCGAGATACTGGCGCCGATGGGCCTCAGTGATGCGGACGTGGTTCGCGACCAGATCGCGGCGACCAACGAGCGCGACTGGGCGCGAGCGATGTCGCACTACTCAGAGGACGTCGTCCTGGTCATCCATGGCGGCGGCCTGCGGTCCGGGACCGTGGAGGGGCGGGATGCGGTCGGGCGCTGGTTCGGAGACTGGTTCAGCACCTTTGACAAGGACGCCCACTTCGACATCACAAAGGTCGAGGAGCAAGAGGACGGCAGCATTCTGCTGTTTGCTGACCACCACGCCCGGGGCCGGGGGAGCGGAGTCGAGCTCGAGGGCGAGGTGGTCTGGCTGTACCGCCTCAGCGAGGGCAAGGTGGTTCGCATCGAGGGCAGCACCTCGCTCAACTCGCTGGAAGACCTGGGGCGGAGCGGGTGATGGCCGAGGCCTCGAGGAATTGAGGCTCTGACGTGTCCCAGGAGAACGTGGAGACGATCCGTACGGTCTTCGAGGTCTTCAACCGCGAGGGGTTCGAGCCCACCCGCCGGTTTCTCACCCCCGACGCCGTTTGGCACTCGTTCCCGGAGTGGCCGGGAGATTCCGAGTACCACGGGCCAGACGGCGCCGGCCGGCTGGTGTCGGAATGGACGGAGAACTTCGACGACTATGCGTGGGAGGTCGACGAGCTGATCGAGAGCGGGAATTCGGTGATCCTCCTGGCTCGACATACCGGGCAGATCAAAGGCGCCGGGACGCGGGTGGAGCAGCGGATCTCGGCGGTTTTCACCAAATTCGACGGCCAGGGACGGACGGGCGAGGCGTGGTTCTTTCTGTCCTGGGAAGACGCGCGCGCAAAGGCGGCCGAGCTGGATTAGGTCAAGCCGAGAGCTCGGCGAGGCTGCGCTCCAGCCCCTCGGCGAGGCGGTCGAGCCCGTGCAGGTGCGTCGGGTCGGTGCAGAGGCCGATACCCATCGTCCCGGCGCAGGAGACGGCGGTGACCCGCAGCGCGTGGCGGTCGGAGGGCTCGGCGATCGAGTACATGTCGCGCACCTCGCGGCCGAGGACGTAGACCGGCTCGCGCGGGCCGGGGACGTTTGAGACCGCGAGGCTGAACTCCTGCGGGCTCTGAGGCGAGCCGCACGCCGGCCCTGCCGACCGGGCCGAGGTAGGAGAGGCCGTGAAAGAAGGAGTACAGCGCGTCGGCGTCGTGGTGGTCCTTGGCGGTCTCGGCCTCCGCGGTGACCCGCCGCAGCCGCTGGTCGGGGTCGGCCTCGTCGCAGGGAAGGTCGAGAAAGAGGAAGGAGTCGCGGTTGGCCACCTCCTCTCCTTCCCCGGGCCGGTGCAGGCTGACCGGCACCTTGACCCGCATCGCGTCGAACGGCAGGCGCTCGGCCTGCAGCCAGTGGCGGATGCCGCCGGCGACCGCGGCGAGCAGCAGGTCGTTGATCGTCACATGCAGGCCGAGCCGCTCGCGGGCCCGTGCTCTGCGTCCACCAGCTCGCTCGAGCGGCCAGGAGACGAAGGCGACCTCGCGCCCGGCGGAGATGTGCTGGTCGAGTGCCGCGGAGCCGGAGACCGCGGCCGAGCTCGCGGCGCAGCGCGGCGGGCAGCCCGGCCAGCCGCCGCGCCGAGCCGGCGAGCTCGCGCGGGATGGGCGAGGGTGCGCCCGGCACCGGCGACCGCGGCGCCGGCCGCGGAGGCTCGGTCGGCGAGCGCCCCGCCGCAGCAGGCTTGGCTGGCGCCGGCGATCGCTCGGGAAGCCAGGGCGGGCCCGGGTCCTCCTCCGGCGGCGCTCTCCGTGGTCCCAGAGCAGCTGCGCCCCGAGCTTCAGGCAGGTCATGCCGTCGGCCATCGCGTGGTGGATGCGCCAGACGATCGCCGTGCTGCCGTCCTCGAAGGGGCCGACCGAGGTCCATGTGCCAGAGCGGGCGCGTGTGGTCGAGCCGCTCCGGCGATCCAGCTCGGCGACGGCGTCGCGCAGCGACTCGCCGGGCCGCGGGGTGGAGGCGGTGACGTGGGCGGCGATGTCGAAGTCGGGGTCGTCGACCCAGACCGGCGGCGCCAGCCCCAGCGGTGTTCGGGCGACCTTGCCGCCGGGCCCGCGGCGCCCTCCAGAGCCGCCCCTCGACGTGGCGGCGCAGCTCGCTGAGGTCTGGGCGCGCCCCCCTCGCCCGGCTCGAGCACCAGCACCTTGCAGGTGTGGCCGGTGATCGAGTCGGACTCCAGGCGCAGGATCGCGTCGTCATCCGTGCCCAGGCGGTCCAATTTCGTGCCCATTCTCTTGAGCTTTTCGGCTCACGGCACCGATCAAACATGAAATGTCCCCTGCCCGCCTGAAAACGCTCTGGCGTTCTCTCCTCGACACGATGCCGAGCGGCGAGGAGACGACCACCCTCAATCGCTTCGCCGGTGCCCTCTTCCTTGCCGGCGGCGCGCTCGGCCTGCTGACGCTGCTGCTGCCGCACCCCGCCTCCTTCGACGACGGGGCCCTCTACGGCAACGCGATCGGAGCCGCGGGGCTGGGGGCGCTGATCCTTCTGGTAGCCGCGCAGCTACCGCGCTGGTTCCCCTACCTGGCGATGGCGCTCGGAACGGTCCTCGCGACCCGGGCGATCTACTACAGCGGCGAGCCCAACGGCTACTACTCCTTCTTCTACCTCTGGGTCGTCTTCTACGTCTTCTACTTCTTCGGCCGCCTCTGGGGGGCGATCCAGATGCTCTTCCTCGGCGCCGCATACGCCTGGGTGCTGCTCGCGATCGACGCGACAACGCCGCTCAGCCGCTGGCTGATGGTCACCATCTCGATGGCCGGCGCCGGACTGCTTCTCGAGCTGCTGGCGAGAAGGACGCGCGACCGCGAGGCTGAGGCGACCCGCCAGGCGCGGGCCCTGGAGGCAGTCGGGGCGGTGGCCCACAAGCTGGCCCTGAGGACGACGACAGAGTCGGCGGCGCCGGCGATCTGCAAGGCGGCGGCCGAGGTCACCGAGGCCTCCGGCGCCTCGCTCTGGGAGCCGACCGCCGACGGGAGCGGGCTGGCGGCGACTGCGGCGACGCGCGCCGACGCGATCGGGTTGAGGGTGCAACTGGTCGACGGCCCGTCCGGAGTGATCCGCGCCTTCAACTCCGCCCAGCCCTTCTTCGTCCACGACGCCGAGCAGAGTCCCGACGTCGACCCACGGATGGTCGAGTTCTTCGGGGCACGCTCGGTTCTGTTTCAGCCGATCCTCCGCGACGGCAGCCCGATTGGCGTGCTCACGGTCTTCTGGAACGAGACGATCGGGGCGCTGCATGAGGGGGTCGAGCAGGTCATGGCCCTGCTCGCCGCCGAGGCGTCGGTCGCGATCGAGCGCACCGAGATGCTGTCGCAGTTGGAGCGCGCGGCACGGACCGACCAGCTCACCGGGCTTCCCAACCGCCGCTCCTGGGACGAGCACCTCGAGCGCGAGCTCGCACGGGCCGAACGGCTGGGCGCGCCGCTGTGCGTCGCGATGCTCGACCTCGACCACTTCAAGGACTACAACGACATCTTCGGCCACCAGGCGGGGGACCAGTTCCTCAAGGAGGCTGCTTCCGCCTGGCAGGGGCGGACCCGCAAGGCCGACTTCATCGCTCGCTACGGCGGTGAGGAGTTCGCGCTGACCCTGATGGGCTGCAACCTCCGCGAATCGGCGGAGCTGCTGGAGCTTCTGCGCGAGGTGACTCCGGATGGGGCGAGCTCATCGGTTGGTGTCGCCTGCTGGGATGGCGAGGAGGAGGCCGGCGCTCTGGTCGCCCGCGCCGACGCCGCGCTCTATGAGGCAAAGCGGGCCGGGCGCGACCGCGTGGTGACGGACTAGCTCGCGTCGCAACTTGACAAGGGTTATCCCGACCTTTCCACACGGAAATGATCGGACGGCGTTTGCAGGCAGTCTTTGCAATCCTCACCCCATGGTGTCTGTGTCCGGTGATGAGCTTCAGGAGCTTTCGGACCGACAAGATCCAAGGCTTCTGAGGGCACTCGACATGGTCGCCCCGGGCACTGCGCTGCGCGAAGGGGTCGACAACATCGTCCACTCACGCAGCGGCGGGCTCATCGTGATCGGCGACCCGGAGGACATTTCCTTCATGTTCTCGGGCGGGCTCCGGCTCGACGTCGACTACACGCCGGCGCTGCTCTACCAGGTGGCGAAAATGGACGGCGCGATCGTCCTCAACCAGGAGGCGACCAACATCGCCTGGGCAAACGTGCAGCTGATGCCCGACCCGACGATCCTCTCCTCCGAGACCGGAACCCGCCACCGCACCGCCGAGCGCGTCTCAAAGCAGACCGACGCCCTGGTGATCGCGATCTCACAGCGCCGCGACGTGGTCTCGCTCTACGTGCAGGGCGGCAAGTACATCCTTCAGGACATCCCCGCGGTGCTCGCGAAGGCCAACCAGGGCCTCGCCACCCTCGACAAGTACCGCGCCCGCCTCGACCAGGTCTCCTCACGGCTGACGGCGCTCGAGTTCGAGGGCGGCGGCGTCCTCTACGACGCGCTCGCGGTGCTTCAGCGGGCCGAGATGGTGACCCGGATGGCTGTCGAGGTGGAGCGCTACATCGTCGAGCTGGGGACCGAGGGGCGGCTGATCGAGATGCAGCTCGAGGAGACGATGGTCGGCGTGGCGGCCGACAAGACGGCGCTGGTGCGCGACTACAGCGTCGAGGACTCCGAGGAGAACCTCGACATGGTGCTCGCGGCGCTGGCCGGCCTTACCCATCAGGACGTGCTCGACTTCGGTCGCCTCGCCGAGCTTCTCGGCTACGACCGCAAGATGAACACCCTCGACTTCCCGGTCGCACCGCGCGGCTATCGGATCCTCGGCCGCATCCCGCGGCTGCCGCGGCTCGTGGTCCAGAAGATCATCCTCCAGTTCGGTGGGTTGGAGGAGGTCCTCGCGGCCCCCGACTCCTCGCTGGAGGCCGTCGACGGCGTCGGGGAGACCCGGGCCAAGGACATCCGAGAGGGCCTGCGACGGCTCCAGGAGATCGAGCTGGTCGACCGCTACTTACAGAGCTGACGGACTTGGCGCCGTCAGAAAACAGAAGGAGGCAGTGATTCCGACACTAGAAGAGGAAGCTACTGAGGCCGGTCTCGAGGAAGAAGAAATCGTGTACGTCTGCGATTTCGAGGAAGGCGACAAGGTCGTCTACCCCCATCACGGGGCCGGCAAGGTGCTGAAGAAGCAGACCAAGGATTTGATGGGGGAGAAGCGCGAGTACCTCACGATCAAGATCCTCCACAACGAGCTGACCGTGATGGTCCCCTGCGAGAACGCAGGCAAGGCCGGGCTTCGGCGCGTGATCGACGAAGACGACGTGAAGAAGGTCACTGGAGTTCTCACCGACGACG
This sequence comes from uncultured Solirubrobacterales bacterium, assembly GCA_963724905.1. GTDB lineage: Bacteria > Actinomycetota > Thermoleophilia > Solirubrobacterales > 70-9 > Mayfieldus. Next base: position 281,272 of record CAVRWD010000002.1, on the reverse strand, counting down.
TCTCGGACATGCCGAAGAACTGGAATCGGCGCTTCAAGTACAACCGCGAGAAGATCAAGACCGGCGACGTGTTCGAGCTCGCCGAGGTGGTTCGCAACCTCGCCATCCGCGAGATGGAGAAGGGCCTCTCCACCGGCGAGAAGCAGATGTACACGCGGGCCAAGAAGATCCTCGCTTCCGAGTTCATGTACGCGCTCGACAAGGACGAGGACGGGGCCGAGGAGTACCTGGACGAGCTGCTGGAGGAGCGCTTCGCCGCCAGGGCGACCGCCTGAGGCAGCAGCCATCGTTGCGGCCGCCGGCTCCGGAGCGAGACTCGGAGCCGGCGGTCACAAGGCTTTCGTAGAGCTCCGTGGCCGTCCGCTCCTGGACTGGTCGCTGGAGGCGCTGGGGGCGGCCGCCGCGGTCGGCAAGATCGTCGTCGCGGCCCCGCCGGGCGAGGAGGATCAAGCGCGCCGCGACGGTGTGCGCGTCGTGAGCGGCGGCGCCAGCCGCTCGGAATCGGTGGCCGCGGCTTTCGAGGGAATCGAGGCCGAGGTCGTGGTCGTCCACGACGCGGCGCGGCCACTGGTGACGCCGAAGCTGATCGATGCGGTGATCGAGGCGCTGCTGGACGATTCCGACGCAGGGGCCGTGGTCGCCGCCTCGCCGGTCACCGACACGATCAAGCAGGTGGCTCGCGGGATGGAGGTCGATAGCACCCTCGATCGCTCCAGCCTCTGGGCGGCGCAGACGCCGCAGGCGTTTCGGGCCGAGGCGCTGCGCGAGGCCCTGGACTCGACCGACCTGCTGGCGCAGGCGACCGACGACGCGATGCTGATCGAGCGCCTCGGCGGCCGGGTGCTGCTGCACGAGGCGCCGGCGCAGAACATCAAGGTCACGACGCCGCTCGACCTACGGGTCGCCGAGCTGCTGCTCGACGATCGCTAGCCCGAAGGGCGATCACCGACCCAGTAGCGGGGGCCAGGGCCGAGGTCGGCCGCGCGGTCGCCAGGGTTGGCGAGCTTGCAGCGATCCAGCGAGAGGCAGCCGCACCCGATGCAGCTGTCGAGACCGAGCCTTAAGCGTTCGAGCTCGGCAATCCGCTCCTCGATGCGCGAGGTCCAGGTGCTCGAGAGCCGGGTCCAGTCGCGGCGGTTCGGCGCCCGGCTGGGGGGCAGCTTGTCGAGCTCGGTCCGTATCTCGTCGAGGCTGAGGCCGATCCGCTGGGCGAAGACGATGAAGGCGATTCGCCGCAGCACCGGGCGCGGATAGCGCCTGTGTCCTGAGCCGGCGCGCTCGGCGCTCAGCAGGCCCCGGTCCTCGTAGAAGCGCAGCGCCGAGGACGCAACCCCGCTGCGCTCCGACACCTCTCCGATCGTCAACAGCTCCGCCACTTGACTTCAAGTGCACTTTAACTTGTACGGTGGTCCGACAACGATTCGAGGAGGCAGTTTCGATGACCAGGACCCAGACGGCGAGTGAGCAGATCACCGAGCAGGTCACCTCCTGGGAGGGGGTCACGGCGGGCCCCGGCACTCGCGGAGAGTTCGCGTTCAAGCTCGGCGGCCACGAGATCGGCCACCTGCACGGCGACCACTCCGCCCACTTCGGCTTCCCGAAGCAGGTCTGGGCAGAGCTCCATCGGCAGGGGCGGATCGTCGAGCACCCGGTCTTCCCGGGCAAGCAGGGGCCGGGAGCGCGGAGGATCGACGGCGAGGACGACGTCCGCGACGTCATCGAGATGATGCGGATGAACTACGACCGCCTCGTCGAGCGCCACGGCGTACCCACTGAGTGACTTCCCGCACCGACCAGGTTTGCGCGGCACGCTAACTTCGCTCGAACCACTTTTCCGCGGGGGTGCGATGAGTTTCAGCGGCCCCCGCGGTCTCATTCACTGATGAGCCCAGAATCCACAGACTCCGCACTCGCGATCGAGGCCTCCGGCCTCAGCAAGACCTTCGGCGACACCAAGGCCGTCGACGGCGTCGATCTTGCCGTGCGACGCGGAAGCGTCTACGGCATGCTCGGCCCCAACGGCGCCGGCAAGACGACGACGATCCGGATGCTGGCGACCCTGCTGCGCCCCGACTCCGGCGAGGCACGGGTGCTCGGGCACGACATCGTGCGCGAGGCAGACGAAGTCCGCGCCGGCGTCAGCCTCACCGGACAGCTCGCCTCGGTAGACGAGGACCTCACCGGCAACGAGAACCTGATCCTGATCGGGCGCCTGCTCGGCCTGAAGCGCGATCATGCCAAGGCCCGCGCCACCGAGCTTCTGGAGGCCTTCGGGATCGCCGAGGCCGCCGGCAAGCTGGTGAAGAACTACTCCGGCGGCATGCGGCGGCGGCTCGACATCGCCGCCAGCATCGTCGTCACGCCGCAGCTGATGTTCCTGGATGAGCCGACCACAGGCCTCGACCCTCGCTCGCGAAATCAGGTCTGGGAGATCATCCGCACGCTGGTCGCCGAGGGCACGACGATCCTGCTCTGCACCCAGTACCTCGAAGAGGCCGACGAGCTCGCTGACGGGATCGCTGTGATCGACCACGGCAAGGTGATCGCCGAGGGCACCCCCGCCCAGCTCAAGGCCTCGATCGGCGGCGGCGCCCTGCACGTGCGCCTGCTCGAACCCGAGCAGCGCCCGGATGCCGAGCGGATTCTCGCCAACGCGCTGGGTGCCGAGGTCCACCTCGAGCCCGACCCGACCGCATTGTCCGTCGGTTGCGCCGACGCCGACCGCGGCGCCGAGGCGGTGGCCGAGATGGCGCGCTCCGGGATCGCGGTCGCGGGCTTCTCGCTCGGGCAGCCGAGCCTTGACGAGGTGTTCCTGGCGCTCACCGGCCGCCCGGCGGAGGAAGCCGAAGAAGAGGCAATCGGCGTAGGAAACGAGGAGGATCGATGAGCACCCCGGCAACAACCCGAACCGAGTCCGAGCGCGCCGCCCAGGAAGAGGCTTTGCGCAAGGCGCTCTCCTCGACCCCACGCCCGCCTCGCGCCAGCGCGTTCTCGGCCGCGATGACCTTCGGTTGGCGCGGGATGCTCAAGGTCAAGCACGTCCCCGAGCAGCTCCTCGACGTCACGGTGACGCCGGTGATGTTCCTGGTCATGTTCACCTACCTGTTCGGCGGCGCGATCTCCGGCTCGACCAGCGACTACCTGCAGTACGTCCTGCCCGGCGTGCTGGTGATGTCGGTGGTCTTTACGACCGTCTACTCGGGCATCGCGCTGAACACCGACCTCACCAAGGGCGTTGTCGACCGCTTCCGCTCGCTGCCGATCTGGCGCCCGGCGCCCCTGCTCGGCGCCCTGCTCGGGGACAGCGTCCGCTACCTCGTCGCGGGGACCGTGATCATCGTGCTCGGCCTGATCCTCGGCTTCGACCCCGGCGCCGGCGCCCCCGGCGTGATCGCGGCGCTGGCCCTCGTGGTCGTCTTCTCCTTCGGCCTCTCCTGGGTCTTCACGACGCTGGGCCTGCTGCTGCGCTCCCCGCAGGCGACGATGAACGCCGGCTTCATGAGCATCTTCCCGCTCACCTTCCTCAGCAACGTGTTCGTCGAGCCGGAGACGCTGCCCAGCGCCCTGGAGGCGTTCGTCAACGTCAACCCGATCTCGTTCCTCGCCGACGCCTCGCGGGGTTTGATGGAGGGCAACGCGGCGGCGAGCGACATCGGGATCGCGCTGGCGACGGCGGCGGTGCTGACCGCGGTCTTCATGCCGCTGACCACGCACCTGTACCGCAGCCGCTCCTAGCGGCTCAGTCGCGCAGCAGCACCCAGACCAGCGCCGCGGCGAACGTCAGCTGGCCGACCCCGAAGGCGACGCCGAGGTTGACCGCGCCCAGCGCCTCGGCCAGGCCGACGCCGGCAGCAAAGGCGGCGGCGAGGATCGCCAGCTGGCGGGCGTAGAGGGTCACTTGACCCGGGATCCCCGCGGAGCCGCCGGTCCGCGCCGCGGGTTGCGGCTGCGGCCCTTGGGCAGGCCGGCGACCTCTCGCGCCTCGTGGTCGAGGTGCGCGCGGCGGCGCTTCACGTAGAGCAGCCGCTGCACGTAGAGGGTGCTGACGCCGGCGAGGAGGATGGCGCCCAGGTTGAGGCCGAGCTGGCCGAGCGCCCCGGTGAGCTCGCCGCCGTCGCCGTAGGCGGCGGCGACGCCGATGTTGGCGGCGGCGGGGATCGTCGTCACCGAGATCAGCACTCCGATCAAGAGCGCCGGACTTGGTCGAGGTCAGCGACAGCACCCCGGCCATTCCGGCGAAGAAGGCGACGATCACCGAGAAGGCGTCGGGCTGGGAGATGAACTGGGTGAAGGGGTGGCCATCGAGCGAGAAGGACTCGGGCGCGATGTCAGTCCACTTGACGATCAGCGAAAAGAGGAAGGCGGCGAGGATTCCGGCCGGGAAGCCGACCGCGAGCGCGGTCAGCGACCGCTTCGCGACGTCGCGGCGGCGCTGGATCAGCGCTACGCAGAGGCCGGCGAGCGGGCCGAACTCGGGGCCGACGACCATCGCGCCGATGATCAGGATCGTCGAGTCGAGAAAGATCCCCGAGGCGGCGATCAGCATCGCCAGCACCATGAAGGCGACGAAGTTGCCGCTCAGCTCGATGTTCTCGGAGGTGCGCGCTTCGACCTCCTCCCAGACGACGGCGTCGGAGGGGGCGCCGCGGGCCGCCTTCTCGGCCTCGTCGGCGAAGACCGAGAGCTGCGAGTCGATCTCCTCGATCGCGATCGAGCCGTCTTTGTGGATGTTGAGCTCCTTGAGGTCGCCGATCACCACGCTCGCGTCCTCGCGGGCGACGTCGCAGAGGACGACGTTCCCCTCCGGCTTCTGGGCCGCCCCGGGCAGGTACACCAGGTTGGTCACCGAGGGCGTCGCCTTGAGCAGGTCGATGACGTTGTCGCAGTCGTAGGTCGGCGCGATGATGCGCAGGTGGATCATCGGCGCCAAGCGTAGACGGCCCGCCGGTAGCGTTGGCGCCCGTGCTCACCGACTACCACCTCCACCTGCGGCCGGACGGGGACACGACGCCGCCGGCGCAGCACTGGTTCACGGGCGAGAACGTCGACCGCTATCTCGAAGCCGCGCGGGAGGCGGGGGTGGAGGAGCTGGGCGTCTCCGAGCACGTTTACCGCTTCGCCCAGGCGCTCGACGTCTGGCGCCACCCGTTCTGGGTCGAGCAGGCGACCGACGACCTCGATGCCTATTGCGAGTTCGTGCGCACGACGCCGCTTCGTCTCGGGATCGAGGCCGACTGGGTGCCCGGCGCGGAGGAGCGAATCGCCGAGCTGCTGGAGGCGCGCGACTTCGACTACGTCGTCGGCTCGGTGCACTTCGTCGGCGACTCCGCCGTCGATCACCCCGCCTACGACGCCTGGGAGGCTCGCTCCGATCCCCACGACGTCTGGACGTCTTACTTCGAGGCGCTGGCAGACGCCGCCCGCTCGGGGCTCTTCGACATCCTCGCCCACCCGGATCTGGTCAAGGTCTGGGGACGCGGCCGACCGGTTCCAGAGGGCGACCCCCGTGCCTACTACGAGCCCGCTGTGGAGGCGATCGCGGAGTCCGGGATCTCGGTCGAGGTCTCGACCGCGGGGCTCCGAAAGCCGGTCGGCGAGCTCTATCCGGCTCCCGCGTTCGCCGAGCTCTGCGCGGAGGCGGGGGCGACGTTTGCGCTCTCCTCCGACGCCCACGAGCCCGGGCACGTCGGCTACGCCTACGAGCAGGCGCTGGCGCTGCTCGGGAGCCTCGACGTGACCGAGATTTGCGTCTTCGAGGGCCGCCGGCGGCGCCTCGAGCCGCTGGGGCCGGCGCCGGGACACGGGAATGGCGGATGATCTGCTCGTGAGCGTCTCGGTCGGGATCGGCTACGACAGCCACCGCCTCGTCGAGGGGGAGCGGCTGCTGCTCGGCGGGGTGGAGATCGAGCACGACCGCGGGCTCTCCGGGCACTCCGACGCCGACGTTCTCACCCATGCCGTGATCGACGCGGTGCTCGGCGCCGGCGGCGAGGGCGACATCGGGACGATGTTTCCCGACAGCGAGGAGCGATGGCGGGACGCCGACTCCGTCGACATGCTGCGCACCGCTCTGGGGAGCGTCTCGGGGCGGGTGCTCAACGTCGACGTGACGGTGATCTGCGAGCAGCCTCAGATCGGCCCGCACCGGGCGGAGATCGAGAGCAACCTCTCCGAGGTGCTGTCGGCGAAGGTGAGCGTGAAGGCGAGCAGCAACGAGGGAATGGGCTTCATCGGGCGCGGCGAGGGGATCGCGTGCGTGGCCGTGGCTGTCATCGAGAGCAACTAGCCAGCCAGCCAACTAGGCTTCCAGGCGTGGACGTCCCGGAGACTGCACGCGAGATCGTGCGCAAGCCCCTCGGCGCTGCCTCCGATGCCGCGTTTCAGGCAAAGGTCTTGCGCAACGTCGGGATCCTGCGGCCGTCGGGCCCGAGGCAGGTGGCTCGCACGCTGCACACCCTGGCGCGCTGGGGCACCTCGCCGGGGGCGGTCACCCAGCTCGCCGCGATCCGCGACCCCGACGCGATCGCGATCAGCGACGAGATCGGAGAGCTGACCTTCCGCGAGCTCGACGAGCGCAGCAACGCCCTGGCCTCCTCGCTGGCCGAGCTCGGTGTCGGGCCGGGGGACGGGGTCGGGATCATGATCCGCAACCACCGCGGCTTCATCGACGCAACCTCCGCCGCCGCCAAGCTCGGCGCCAGCATCCTTTTCCTCAACACCGCCTTCGCCGGGCGCCAGCTGGTCGAGGTGATGGAGCGCGAGGGGCCGGAGGTGCTGATCTACGACCAGGAGTTCGAGGGCCTGCTGGAGGGTCTCCCGGAGTCGATCACCAGGGTCGTCAGCTGGCACGAGGGGGATGCTCCCGGCGCCGACGCGACCGAGGCGCTGATCGAGCGCGGCGACCCCGCCCCGCGCACGCGGCCCGATCAGGACGCCCGCTTCGTGATTCTGACCTCCGGGACGACCGGCACCCCGAAGGGCGCCCAGCGCTCGAACACGACCGGGCTCGGCAACGCGACCGCGCTGATGGACCGGATTCCCTACCGGCGCGGCGACAAGTTGATGATCGCCGCCCCGATGTTCCACTCCTGGGGCTTCATGCACATGGTGCTCGGGCTCGGCACCAGCCAGACGATGATCCTGCGGCGCCGCTTCGACCCCGAGGACACGCTGCGCGCGACGGCCGAGAGCCGCGCCCAGGTGCTCGCCGTGGTGCCGGTGATGATGCAGCGCATCCTCGAGCTGCCCGAGGAGACGCTTCGCTCGTTCGACCTCAGCGCCCTGCGGATCACGGCGGTCAGCGGCTCGGCGCTCCCCGGGGAGATGGCGACGCGCTGGATGGACCTCTTCGGCGACAACGTCTACAACCTCTACGGCTCGACCGAGGTCGCGATTGCGACCATCGCCTCGCCGCAGGACCTGCGCGCCGCCCCTGGCACCGCCGGCCGGCCGCCCCGCAACACGGTGGTGAAGATCTATGACCCCGACGGCAAGGAGCTCCCGCCGGGCGAGACGGGGCGGATCTTCGTCGGCAGCGACATTCCCTTCGAGGGATACACGGGCGGCGGCGGCAAGGAGACGATCGACGGGCTGCTGTCCAGCGGCGACGTCGGCTACTTCGACCCCGAGGGCCGCCTGCATGTGTCCGGCCGCGACGACGAGATGATCGTCTCCGGAGGCGAGAACGTCTTCCCGCGCGAGGTCGAGGACCTGCTCTCCGAGCACGAAGCGGTTTCCGAGGTGGCGGTGATCGGCGTCGACGACGAGGAGTTCGGCCAGCGGTTGAAGGCTTTCGTCGTCACCCGCGGCAATAGCGGCCCCTCCGAGGATGACCTGAAGGGCTACGTGAAGCAGAACCTTGCCCGCTACAAGGTGCCGCGCGAGGTCGAATTCCTCGACGAGCTGCCCCGCAACGCGACCGGCAAGGTCCTCAAGCGCGAGCTTCGCGAAGCCGAGTAGCCGCCACATACCCAAATTGCGGCCTAATCGGCGCCGCTTCGGATAGCCGCGTTTTTGGCGCTTGCACGATCAGTAACTTCTTCGCAATGAGCGATGCCTTGCCCGCTCCCGGCCAGGAGCCGGCTCGGGAGAAGCCAAAGCGCCCCGTGCTGCGGTCCATCGATGGCGCCCATGCGCCCGAGGTCCCTGCGCCGGAGGCGCCCCAGACGGTTCCTACGCCCGAGGCGCCCGAGACCGATCTGCCGGGGGCCAAGGCGCCCGAGACCGATCTGCCGGAGGCCGAGGCGTCCGATCAGGCACTCGACCCCCATGACGGGGTGGCGAAGGCGATGGACCTGGCGCGCAAGGCCGCCGAGCAGGCTCGCAGCGCCCACCATCGTGCCGAAGAGGCAGAAGCCCGGGCCGAAGAGGCGGAGCGCCGCACCTCGCAGGCGGAGCGCGCCGCCGAGACGGCGACCCGCGACGAGGCACGGATCCGGGCCCAGATCCGCGATGAGCTGAAGGAGAAGGCGCAGGCGACGCTGCGCCGCTTCACCGAGCAGGGCCGGGCCAGCCTCGATGCCGCGCATGCCGCGCAGGAGCGAGCCGAGACCGAGGCCCGGCAGGCGCGTGAGAACGCGCAGGCGGCAGAGCGCCAGCTCGAGGAGCTGAGGGCGAAGGTGGAAAAGCTTGAGCGCTCGACAGCCGAAGCGCGCGAGGGAGCGCAGCGTTCGGTGGCCGCAGCGCAGGAGGAGGCCGACCACAAGGCGGGCGAGCGTGCTCGGGTCGCCGAGGAGAGGGCGCTTGAGCGCGCCGAGGCGGCCGAGAAGCGGGCCGCGGCCGGGGTCCGCAACGCGCGCGAGGCGGAGCGCAAGGCCGAGGCTCGGATCGCCCAGATCGAGGCCGACATCGAGCGGCGCGTGCTCGAGGGCACCGAGAAGGTGCGCCAGGAGGCCGAGCAGCGGGTGCAGAAGCTCGTCGAGCAGGTCGCGCGCGAGGCCGAGGAGGCCGCCCGCGCCCGCGCCGAAGCTCGCCTGCGGGCCGAGTCGGACCAGATTCGCCAGCAGGCCCAGGAGCGAGCCGACCGCGCCAAGCGCAGCGCCGACCAGCAGGTCCAGCAGGCGGCCGAGAAGGCTCGCCGCGAGGCCATTGCCAGCGCCCGCGAGAACGCAGACGCCGGCTACCGCACCTTCTAGGCGCCGTTCATCGCGTACACCGGGGGTCTATGGACCCCCTGAGTACGTAATCGATGAGATCCAGCTAGGCGGTCGTCGCTTCGCGCCCGGCGCGGCGGCGCTCGGAGTCGAGACGGCGCTGCTCATGCTCGACCTGGCGCTTGAGCTGCTGAAGGGTGCGGCGCAGGTGACGGCGCATTCTCGGGGCGGAGGCGAACTCGGTCACCAGGCCGGCGACGCCGGCGCCGACGACCCCGTAGGCGAAGCGGAACTCGACCCTGCTCTGCCCATCTTGCTCACGAATCCGAAAGCGGCCGCGCTGATCGACGCCGGTCACCGAGTGCCAGGCGATGTCATACGGCTCGTCCCATTCGACCATCTCGATCAGGCCGCCGACCTCCGCCGCTCCGACCCGGATCAGCAGCCGGTAGCGGGCGCCTAGCCCGTTGGGCTTGTCGCCCACAACCTCCCAGCGGGTGACGCCGGAGAGAAAGCGCAGGTAGTTCTCGGGGTCGGCGATGTAGCCGAACACCGTCTCCGCCGGGGCCGAGATCTTCACCGACTCGCTGAGCCTCATCCGGATCTCCTCATCCGAACCCTCATCCGAACCCTCATCCGATTATGGGGAAGCGGCGCTCGGAGGCGAGCGCGTCGAGGGCGTCCTGCATCTGGCCGGTCACGTGGTCATAGACCTCGTCGAGGTCGGGGTCGGCGCCGAACTCCTTGCGGACGTCGATCGGGGGCAGCACCTCGATCGTCACCTTGGCCGGCAGCGGCAGGTGGCCGAGGAAGTCGCCGACGTTGAGGCCCCAGGGAAGCGCGATCGAGACCGGCAGCACCTTTAGGCGCAGGCGCTTGTCGAGCCCCAGCGTCTGCGCCAGCCCGGCGCCGCGGCTGAGGAAGAGCGCCGTCTCCTGGCCCCCGACGGAGACGACCGGGACGATCGGCACGCCGGTCTCCAGCGCCAGCCGGATGAAGCCCTTGCGGCCGGCGAAGTCGACCTTGTTGCTCTCCCAGGAGGGACGGTGGGTCTCCCAGTCGCCGCCCGGATAGACGAGCACCGGCGCGCCGGACCGCAGCGCCTTCTCGGCGTTTTTGTGCGAGGCGCTGATCGTGCCCGAGCGGCGCAGCAGGTCACCCGCGACCGGCCAGGCGACCGCAAGGTTGTGGGCGAGCTGGAAGAAGCGCCGCTCCACCCCGAAGTAGGTCGAGAAGGCGAGCGTGAAGATGAAGGTGTCGGGGATGACGTTTCCGCCCGAGTGGTTGCCGACCAGAAGCGCGGGCTCGTCCTCGGGGATGTTGCCCAGGTTGCGGACCGAGCCGCGGAAGTAGAAGGTCGAGATCAGCCACAGCAGCGGCAGCATCTCGCGCAGGTAGTCGGGGTCGCGGTCGTGGAGGTCGGCGTGCAGCCGGCGCGACGCCCGCTTGCGCAGGGCGTCCGCGGCACCGCCCAGAAAGCCGGTCACCCCGCCCTGCGATTCGCCGTCGACCGAGCCGTCGAGGTCGACCTCGCCGTTTCCGGAGCCGTTCTGCTTGGCCTTCCCCGCCAGCGAGGTCTGCGCCATCGGCGGATTCTAGGCCGAGCGGGCCAGGGCCCGCTTCGACAGGGCAGAGCTCGAGCCGGATGAGGCGATGAACTCGCCGACCAGCTCATGCGTGCGATCGGGCAGCTCCACCTGGGGCACGTGGCCGCATTCGGAGAGCACCACCTGCGGCGCGTCGGGCAGCGTCTCGGCGACGTGATCGGCAAAGCGGACGGGGACCAGGGGATCCTCATCGCCCCAGATGAATAGTGCCGGCGGCTCCAGCTTCGCGAGCCGGGTCCAGAAGCCGTTCGGGCCGTTGGGGGCCTCGAGGTAGATCTGGCGGGCGGCGGCGTAGAAGGCGATCCGGGCCGTGCGCGAGCGGTAGGTGCGCAAGAACTCGTCTGACGCGATGTCGCCGACCGAGGGATCGAGGCGCTCGGGGCGGGCGATCATGCGCCAGAAGCGGTCGCGGACCTGGTCCGGGCGCAGCACGTGGGGTATTGCCGCCAGCTCGGGCCGCAGGATCCGGATCAGCGGCGCCCATTCGCGCCCGCGCTTGAAGGCCATCGCCGGGGCGAGCAGGCTGAGGGTCCGCACCCGGCTCGGCGCCTGCAGCCCGACCTCGAGCGAGACCCGGCCGCCCATCGAGTTGCCGACCAGATGGGTACGGTCAATCGCCAGCGTGTCCATGAAGCGCAGCACGTGGCGGGCGAAGAACTCGGCGTTGTAGGGAGCCGGGAGGGGCTTGGATGAGGACCCGAACCCGGGCAGGTCGATCGCGTGCACCGTGTACTCGGGGGTGAGCGCGGCGACTGTTTCATAGAAGGAGCTCTTGGAGCCGCCAAGGCCGTGGATCAAGATCACGTGCTGCTCGCCGCTGCCGGAGGTGAGGCTGGATATCCGCGCCCCGCGCACCCGCACGTCGTGGATTCGCAGCAGGGGCGGGCGGTCGTCGGGGAGGCGAAAGAGGCCCTCGAAGCTGACCGCGGCGTCGAGGTCGCCGCGGGCCCAGAGGCGGCGCTGCTGAGAAGGCGTCGAGGCCCGACATCCGGCCCTCCCGCAAGGCCAGCCAGGTGCCGGCGTCGGTGCCGATCACGACGTCGGGCTTGCGGCTGGGGGAGGTGTTGACCTTGCAGCGCTCCGGCGTCACCTCGACCTCCCAGGTGCGCCCGAGGTCGGAGAGGCGGATCTGGACGGTCGCGTCGCGGCCTTCCTCGCCGCCCGAGATAGCGCTCGGGCATGCTCGCGAAAGCCTCTTGGACCCGACGCAGCCGGTGGGCGTGGATCGACCTGCCTTCCATCAGCCGGGGCGAACCCTAGTCGACGGCCTCGACGGCCGACCCCAGGCACGGGTGGACGCCACCCCAGGCAGGGGCAGACTAGAGTGCGGCCGCGTGCGCGAGATACGCCATCCGCGACACCCTGAGCGGCGAGCTGGCCCCCTTCGCGACGGCGAGGAGGTGGGCATCTACGCCTGCGGGCCGACGGTCTACGGCCGCATCCACATCGGCAACGCCCGCCCGTTTGTCGTCTTTTCCCTGCTCGCACGGTTTCTTCGCGATCAGGGGTACCCGGTTCGGCTGGTTGTGAACGTCACCGACATCAACGACAAGATCTACGACGCCGCGCGGGAAGCCGATCAGCCCTCGGACGAGTTCGCCGACGCGATGACGCGCGCCTACTTCGAGGACACCGACCGGCTTGGAATCGGGCGCCCCGACGCCGAGCCGCTCGCCTCGGGGACGATCGAGGAGATCGTCGAGCTGATCGAGGCGTTGATCGAGTCCGGGCACGCCTATGAGTCGGGCGGCGACGTCTACTTCCGCGTCGCGCAGCTTCGACGGCTACGGCAAGCTCTCCAACCGCAACCTCGAGGACATGGACCAGGGCGAGGAGGCGGGGACCGAGTCGCTGAAGGAGGAACGGCTCGACTTCGCCCTCTGGAAGGCGAGCAAGGACGGAGAGGACACGGCCTGGGACTCGCCCTGGGGCAGGGGGCGGCCCGGCTGGCACATCGAGTGCTCGGCGATGGCCGAGGCCGAGCTGGGTTTGTCGTTTGCGATCCATGGCGGTGGGCTTGACCTTCTCTTTCCCCACCACGAGAACGAGATCGCCCAGTCCGAGGCGGCGCGCGGTGTGCCGCTGGCGCGGATCTGGATGCACAACGGGATGGTCGAGCTCGACGCCGAGAAGATGTCGAAGTCGGAGGGGAACATCTTCCAGCTCTCGGAGGCGCTGGACCGCTTCGAGCGCGAGGCGGTCGTCGCCTATCTGGTCTCCGGGCACTACCGAAAGCCACTCGACTTCTCCGAGCAGCTGCTGGAGCAGTCGGCCGCCGGGGTGGAGCGGCTGCGCAACTTTCTGCGCGAGCAGGGCACCGAGGGAGGCGCGGGGGAGGAGGCCGCCGCATACCGGGAGCGCTTCCTCGACGCCCTCGCCGACGACTTCAACACCCCGGCGGCGCTCTCCGAGGCGTTCAACCTGGTCGCGGAGGGCAATCGGCGCGAGCTCCCCGGGGCGGGAGCGGCGCTGGTCGAGATGCTCGAGCTGCTGGGCCTGGAGACGCTGGCCCGCCCCGAGCAAGCGCCCGACGCCGATGCGCAGCGGCTCCTTGCCGAGCGCGAGGAGGCGCGCGAGCAGCGCGACTTCGAGCGCGCCGATCGAATTCGCGACGAGCTTGCGGCGCTCGGCTGGGAGGTTCGCGACAGCGCCGAGGGCGCCCGCCTCGTGCACCGCGGCTAGTGGCGAGCGGGCACGACACCGAAACGGCCGGAAAGCGCGAGGGGGAGCCGAAGCGCGAGATCGTCTACGGGCGCCGCCCGGTGGCCGAGGCCGAGCGTGGCCGGCGCGCTGTGCACAAGGTTTGGCGCGCTCCGGACACCCCGGCCGAGGAGCTGACCCGCCTCGCCGGATCGCCCGACCACCAGGGAGTGGTCGCCGAGGTCGACCCATATCCCTACGCGGGCGCCGCCGAGCTGCTGAACGACAAGTCCGGCCTGCTGGTGGCGCTGGACCAGGTGCAGGACCCGCGCAACCTGGGCGCCGTCTGCCGCAGCGCCGAGGTCGCCGGCGCCGCCGGGCTCGTGATTCCCGAGCGCCGCTCCGCGGCGGTCACCGCGGTTGCCTGCAAGGCCTCGGCGGGGGCGGTCGAACACCTGGCGGTTGCACGAGTGCGAAACCTGGCCGACTGGCTCGGCGAGGCGCGGGATGCAGGGTTCTGGGCCTGGGGCGCCGAGGCCGGGGCGCCGACCGCCTACACCGAGGCCGACCTGAAGGGCGGCACGGTGCTGGTGCTCGGGGGCGAGGGCAAGGGCCTGCGGCCAAGGGTGGCGGCGAGCTGCGACGGCCTGGTGGCGATCCCCCAGAAGGGCGAGACGGGGTCGCTGAACGTCTCCGCCGCCGCTTCGGTGCTGCTCTTCGAGGCTCTTCGCCAGCGTCACTGAGCGCCATCTCCCAGGCGCGAGCCAGGCGTCGGACCCGCAACCTCGATTGCAGGCGGGCGAGAAGAATTCGGATCTGGGGTTGACAGAACCCGATTCGGTCGTCACACTGCCGCCGCACAAGGGTGAACCTCAGGTTGAGTCTGAGGCAGCACACTTGATCAGGGCGCCACAGGGGAGGTACCGGCGCCACCGACACTTCACCGCAAGGAGGAGTTCAGTGGCCGTACCTACCCCCACGCAGCAAACGAAGATGCCCGCGCCCGCCCGCGCTGCCGCGAAGGCGGGGCCGGCTAACCCTCAACCTGAGCTTGATGATCACTACCTGGTCGCCCTCGCCAAGGAGGGCAAGCCGGACGCCTATGACGCGATCATCCGCCGCTATCGCGGCTTCGTGCGCCTCAAGGCCTCCTCGTACTTCCTGCTCGGGGGAGAGTCCGACGACCTGATCCAGGAGGGCCTGCTGGGCCTCTACAAGGCGGTGCGCGACTATCGCACCGACCGCGAGTCGAGCTTTCGCAATTTCGCGGAGCTCTGCATCACGCGCCAGATCATCACCGCGGTCAAGACGGCGACCCGCAACAAGCACACGCCGCTTAACCAGTACGTGTCGTTCAGCCAGTCGCCGGCCGCCGCCGCCGACTCGGACTCCACCCTCGACGACATCCTGCCCGGCCCCACGGCCGCCGACCCGGTCAACCAGGTGATCGCGACCGAGGAGCTGGCGAGCCTGGTGTCCTGCATGTCTAGCGTGCTGTCGGAGCTGGAGAGCCGCGTGCTGTCGCTCTACCTCGACGGTTACTCCTACGAGGTGATCGCCGAGCGGCTGGACTGCGACACCAAGACGGTGGACAACGCCCTGCAGCGCGTGAAGCGCAAGGTCGGAACCCATCTGGCATCACGCGAGGTGCGGCTCTAGCTCTCGTGCCAGTGGCCGTTCCGGTCTAGACGCTTCTCCGAACCGCAACCTCGCGACGCGCCCGATGCCCTAGCGTTTGCTCCCCATGGGAGGGCGTGCGGTACCGGTATTCCTGGTTGCAGTCGGCGTGAGTGCGATCAGCGCGACGGCGCTGGCGGACTTCGAGCATGGCACCCCGGGCCCCGACAAGCTGGTCGGGACTCGGCAGGCGGACAAGCTCCTCGGGCGGTCCGGCGCCGACAAGCTGACCGGGCGAGGGGGGCGGGATCGGCTCTCCGGCGGCAAGGGGCGTGACCGCCTGCGAGGCAACAGGGGCGAGGATCGACTGCTCGGCAACCGCGGGCCCGACCGGCTGCTCGGCGGCCGCGGCGCCGACCTGCTGCTGAGCGGGCCCGGTGGGGGAGTCGTCAACGGCGGCCTTGGCCCCGACCAGATCAACACCACCAACGGCGAGCTGATCGACGCGCCGGGCGATGACCGAATCCTCGCTCGCGACGGAAGCGAGGACGAGATCAACTGCGGCGACGGCGACGACGTGGCCGTGGTCGATCTTGCCGAGGAAGGCGTCCTCGACTGCGAGACCGTGTTCGAGCCCGGCGGGCGGGTGATCCGCCGATGAGCCTCGAAGGCATCGACCTGCGGGACCCGGCGGCGAGCGAGCGCTTCGAGGCCGAGCACCCCGACGAGGCCCTTCGGCGGCGCGAGTTCCTCGCCCGCACGGCGATGCTCGCGGGCGGGGTGTCGCTGGCCGGGATGCTGTCGCCCGACGAGCTGATCGGCGCCGCTGCCCGCGAGCAGCGCCGGGCGAAGCTGCCGAGCCCGCGCGAGATGCCCATCGACACGATCGTCGTGCTGATGATGGAGAACCGCTCCTTCGATCATTACTTCGGCTGGCACCCGAAGGCCGATGGGGCCAATGCCGGCCTCGCCTACCCCGACCCGGCGGGCAACTACGTCGGCACCTTCCATCTCGGGTCCGACTTTCAGGGCTGCTCCTTCCGCGACCCCGACCACTCCTGGTGGGGCGGGCGCCACCAGTTCAACCGCGGCAGGATGGACGGGTTCGTGCAGGGCAACTCGGTCGGCACTGGTAGCGACGCCTTTGCCGCCGGCTACTACCTCGAAGGCGACCTCGGATTCATCCATGCCGCCTCCGACGCCTTCCAGCTCTATGACCAGTTCTTCTGCTCGATCATGGCCTCCACCTATCCCAACCGCCACTACATGTGGTCAGCGCAGTCGGGCGGGCAAAAGGACAACCAGTACACCGCCAACTACTGGGAGACGATCTTCGACCGCGCCCGCTCGAACGGCGTCAGCGCGGGCTACTTTGCCTCCGACATCCCGGTCTCGGCGCTCTACGGGGAGCGGGGCAGAGCCTGGACCGAGCCGATCGCCAACTACTACGAGCGTGCGGCGGCCGGGAACCTGCCCAACATCACCTACGTCGACCCGCCCTTCAAGGACGGGGGCGGAGGCAAAGGGGTCTCCGCTGACGAGCACCCGCACGGCGACATCCGCCTCGGGCAGGCGTTCATGTCCGACGTCGTGCACGCCTTCATCGACTCACCGCAGTTCGAGCGCGGCGCGCTCTTCGTCGTCTATGACGAGTGGGGTGGGTTCTTCGACCACAAAAAGCCCCACTTCGTCCCCGATGATCGCCGCAGCCGCACGCTCTACCAGGACTTCGGGATGACCGGGTTCCGGATTCCCGCGCTGGCCGTCTCGCCGTTTGTCAAGCGGGGCCGGGTCAGCCATCAGTTCAGCACCTTCGAGTCGATCCTGAAGCTGATCTCCTACCGCTTCGGGCTCGGCTACCTCAACAAGCGCCATCGCTATGCGACCAACATCGGGCGCACCTTCGACTGGAAGAGCCCCAATTTCAAGCGACCGAACGTTCCCGACCCGCAGGCGATCGCGGCGACCGAATGCACCTTCGAGATCTTCCGAGAGGGAGAGCGCCCGCAGCGGGCCAAGCCCCACGACCTCGTGGAGCTGGAGGCCTCCGGGCTGCTGGACCGGCTCGGCTACGACGTCAAGCGACCGACCTATTCACGAATCTTCCGCAACCCCGACAGCTTCGAGCGGGCGCTGCGGGCGAGCACGAAGTACAAGGCCGGTTAGCCAAGGCCCTTGTGGCGCAGCTCCTGCAGTGCTTCGGGTGTCTTCTGCAGCTCGGCGAGGCCCATGCCGTCAAGGACGGCGGGCGACTTACTGAACTGGATCTCGCGGTAGTCGACTACCTGGACGTGGTTGCCCCAGGGGTCGCGGAAGTCGAGCCCGCGCCCGGCAAGGATCTCGGCGCCGGCCTCTCGAAGCGCAGCCTCTGTCGCGTCCTTGTCGTCGACCACGAGCCCGAAATGGCGGTTGTCGTCTGACCGCTGGGAGCGGCCCTCCGAGAGAGCGATGAACTGGTCGCCGATGTCAATGAAGGCCATTCCGGGCACCCGACCGCGCAGCTCGATCTCGAAGACCCGGCTGTAGAACTCGAGCGCCGCCTCGAGGTCACCGACCTCAAGGGCGACGTGGTTGATTCCGACGAGTCGGGGCTTGGACATGGGCATCGGTAGCGCTAAGCCGGAGGTCGGATTCGAACCGACGGCCCCCTGATTACAAGTGAGGTGCTCTGACCAACTGAGCTACTCCGGCACGTGAGCCGGATTCAGGATAGGTCCATTTGGGAGACTCGCAGGGTCCGCACATTCGTCAAAGGGGTACGCATGCAGCTCGAAGGCATCCACCACATCACGGCGATCACCGAGAACGCCCAGGACAACGTCGACTTCTACGCCGGGGTGCTCGGCCTGCGGCTGGTCAAAAAGACGGTCAACCAGGACAACCCGACCGTCTACCACCTCTTCTACGCCGACGAGAAGGGCGACCCCGGCTCCGACCTCACCTTCTTCGAGTACCCGGGCGTGCCGCAGGGGCGAGCAGGGGCGGGGATGGTGCACACGGTCGTCTGGCGCGTGGGCTCCGACGACTCGATCGCCTTCTGGGAGAAGCGACTCTCCGAGCATGGGATCGAAAGCGAGAAGCGCGACGGGCGCATGCACTTCTCCGACCCCGAGGGCCTCGATCACGAGCTGGTGGTCGAGGACGTCCCCGACCAGCCGCTGATCGCTGACCACCCCGAGGTGCCGGCGGAGCTGGCGCTGCAGGGCTTCGGCGCCGCCCGCGCCTACAGCGACGACCCCGACGCGAGCCGGGCGTTGCTCGCCGACTCGCTCGGCTTCACGCCCCACGACGACGGCGAGTTCGCCCGTGAGGGCGCCGGGTGGGAGCTGCGGGGCAAGAGCCGCGGCGGCCTCTGGGCCTACGACGAGCCGCCGGCCGAGCCCGGCCTGCAGGGCGCCGGCAGCGTCCACCACATCGCCTGGGCCTCGCAGATCGAGGACCACGAGGCCTGGCGCGAGCGGGCGGTCGAAGGCGGCGCCCAGCCGACCCCGGTGATCGATCGCTTCTACTTCAAGTCGATCTACTTCCGCGAGCCGAGCGGGGTGCTGTTCGAGATCGCCACCCTCGGGCCCGGCTTCAGCGTCGACGAGCCGGTCGAGCATCTGGGAGAGAAGCTCTCGCTGCCCCCCGACTACGAGCACCTGCGCGACGAGGTCGAGCCGAAGCTGCGCCCGATCGTCAATCCGAGAGCCGCCGCCGCGCATTGAGCGCCGAGCAGGCCTCCTTCACCTGGCGTGACGGAGGCCGCACGATTCTCTTCGGCCCCGGGACCCTGGACAACGCGGCCGGGGCTCTCGCCGACCAGGGGATCTCCGAGTTCGACCTGCTCTCGACCGAGCGGGCGCTTGCCGGGGCGGCTGGACTCGCCGAAGCTGCCGCCGAAGTGCACGAGGTGGTGCCTGGAGGCGTCCCCGACGCCGCCGCGGCGATCCTCGATCAGGTTTCTGAGCGAACGCTGGTGGCCCTCGGCGGCGGGCGGGTGATCGACGCCGCGAAGGCGGTCGCCGGCGTCACCGGCTCGCCGGTCGCCGCGATCCCGACCACCCTTTCGGGAGCCGAGATGACCGGCATCCACCGCCTCCCGGCCGGCGCCGAGCAACGGGCGAAGGGACTCGTCCGCCCATCGCTTGTGCTCGCCGACCCCGAGGCGATGACCGGACTGCCCGAGGACAAGCTTCGCTTCAGCGCCATGAACGCGCTCGCGCACGGCGCCGACTCCCTCTACACCCCCTTCGCCAACCCGGTCTCGAGGATGGCGGCGCTGCGCGGGGCGGAGCTGATCGCAGGGTCGCTGGACCAGCCGCGCGAGAGCCGCGAGCGCGGCGAGCTGGCGCTGGGCTCGATCCTCTGCGGCTACGCGATCGACTCGGCCCTGTTCGCGATCCACCACGTGATCTGCCAGACGCTGGTGCGGGAGCTGGAGATCCCGCACGCGGAGACCAACGCCGCGATCCTTCCCGAGGCGATGGCGTTCATGAGCGACCGCGCGCCGGAGCAGATCCTGGAACTAGCGCGGGCGCTAGGCACCGAGGTCGAGTCGCTTCCACAGCGGATCCGCGAGCTCGGCCGGCCGCCGGCGCTCGGCGAGCTGGGAGCCGACCACGAGCGCCTCGACGAGGCGCTTGAGGCGATGACCGAGCGGCCCGAGCTCGGCTTCACGCCCGACCCGCCTGGCCGCGAGCATCTGCGGGCGATCGTCGAGGCGGCCTGGTGACTCGTGCCTGGCGGCTGCGCTACCCGTCCCAGGCGGTAACGCCTGCCCGGTGCCTGTGTAGGCGTGTGCATGGGCGAGGACTCTCTGCAGCGATATCACGAGTACACGCGCCGCCACAGCGTCAACTGGGCGATCTACTTTGTGATCCGCGCGATCCTGCAGCCGGCGTTCTGGGCCTGGCTGCGGCTCTCCAAGCAGGGGCGCAAGTACGCCCGCGTCAAGGGGCCGCTGATCGTCGCCGCCAACCACCGCAGCTTCCTCGACCCGTTCGTGATCGCCGCCGCGCTCCCGTGGCGAAAGCCGATGTGTTACGTCGCCAAGCGCGAGCTGTTCGAGAAGCGCTGGCAGGGCTGGCTGCTCTCGCGCTGCGGGGCGTTCCCGATCCGCCGCGGGGAGTCCGACGAGGAGGCGATGACGACCGCCCGCATGGTGCTCGATCGCGGCGGCACCGTCTGCATCTTTCCCGAAGGCACCCGGATCCGCTCCGGCTCGCTCTCGACCCCCGAAGCGCGGCGTCGGCCGCCTCGCCCTGCAGACCGGCGCCCCGGTGCTTCCGGTCGCGATCGTCGGCTCAGAGCACGTGCGCCGGGGCTGGCGGATCCGGCCGCGCAAGGTGAGGCTGCGGATGGGCCCGCCGACGACCTTCCCGCGCTCCGAGCATCCCTCGCCGGCGCTGGCGGCAACGGTCACCGAGCGCATCTGGCCCAACATCGAGCTTCAGTGGGAGGACCTCGGCGGCCTGCCCCCGGTCCGCCGGGCGGCCGTGATCGGTGCCGGCAGCTGGGGCACCGCCATGGCGGTGCTGCTGGCCCGCGGAGGCCTCGAGGTCCAGCTCGGCACCCGCTCTCCCGACCAGGCTCAGGAGATGGACACCGAGCGGGTCAACGAGCGCTACCTGCCCGGAGTGCGGCTGCCCGACTCGCTGCAGGTAAAGCGCGCCACCGAGATCGAGCTCGCCGGCCTTGACCTGATCTGCCTCGCCGTTCCTTCCTCGGCGCTGCCCCAGGCCGTCGGCTCGATCGCCGACCGGGTCGGGGAGCGGGCCGCGATCCTGCTGCTCGCCAAGGGGCTGGTCGCCCCGCAGGGCGAGCTGCCGAGCGAGTACGTCGACGAGCGGGTGCGCGCCCGCGGCGTCGCCTGCCTCGGCGGCCCCGCGCACGCCCGCGAGGCGGTCTCGGGCTCGGCGGCGCTGGTGCTCGGCTCCGCCGACCCCGACCTGCGCGCCCAGCTCGGCGAGGTCTTCGACCGCGCCGGCCTGGTCTGCGAGCGCTCCGGCGACGTCTTCGGGGTCGAGATGGCCGGGGTGGCGAAGAACGCGGCGGCGCTCGCGGCCGCGGCCGCGCAGTCGCACGGCCTGAACGCGGCCGGAATCGCGGCGGGCGAGATCTGGCGCGAGTGCGTCGCCTACGCGACCATGCGCGGCGCGCGCCTGGAGACCTTCGTCGGCCTCGCCGGGGTCGGCGACCTGATGGCGACGGTGATGGCGCCCGAGAGCCGCAACCGCCGCGCCGGGGAGCTGCTCGGCGCCGGGACCCCCGCCGACGCGATCCGGGCCGAGATCGGCCAGACCTCCGAGGGCCTTGACTCGGTGCCGCTGATCGCGGAGACGATCGCCGCGGCGGGCGTCGACGCCGCCGGCCTGCAGGGGCTGGCGGCGCTGATCGAGGGCCGAATCGGAACCGACGAATGGGTCGCCGGCCTGCGCCGGGCCGAGCGCACCCGGCGCGCGGCATGACCGAGACGCGCCGGATGACGCGGGTACGCTTGCCGGGTGGCGGAGGAGAAGACCCAGGCCGGGCCGCCCACCGACCCGGCCGCCAAGGCGGAGCACGACCGCGCCTTCGAGGACCTCTACCGGGCCCACCTGCGCGACGTCTACTCCTACTCCTACTACCGGGTCGGAAACCATCACGACGCCGAGGACCTCACCGAGCAGGCCTTCCTGCAGGCCTACCGGCATTTCGACCGAGCCCGCCGCGAGTCCGATGGCCGGCCGCTGCGGCCGTGGCTGATCCGCATCGCCCACAACCTCGCCTCCAACTACTTCCGCGACCGCTCACGCCGGCCGCAGACGCCGCTCGAAAGCGCCGAACCGATCTCCGCTCTGCACGGGACCGAGGCGCTGGTCGAGGGCCGCGAGGAGCTGCGCAACGTGATCGAGCAGGTGCAGCAGCTTCCCGACGACCGCCGCGAGGCGCTGATCATGCGCTTCGCGCTGGGCATGGACAACCGCGAGATCGCTCGCGCCATGGGGCGCACCGACGGCGCGACCAAGGTGCTGATCCACCGCGCGATCAAGCAGCTCACCGAGCAGATGGAGGAGGGCGGCGGCGATGACGACTGAGGGGTCGGTCGAACGCCTGCTGGCCGACGCGCTGCGGCCGATCGAGCCGCCCGAACGGCTTTCCGAGCGGCTCGAGCGAACCCTCTCCGCCGTCACCGAGGCCGCCGCCACCGAGCTCTCGGACTTCGCCGAGGCGCTGTCGGACTCCGAGCGCGAGGCGCTGCGCGACCCCCGCAACTGGGTCCGGCCGGCGGTCGCTTTGACCGCCGGCGGTGTCGCCACCGGGGCGCTCGTCCTGCTGGAGATGCGGCGCCGCAGCCGCCAGCGAAGCGGCGGCCTGCGCGGGCTCACCGAGGGGCTGCGCTCCCGCCTTTAGGTAGTGGCTGTGCTGGGCCGGCGACCGCGGCGGCCGGGAGTCGACAGCCCGGCGCCGATGCCGAGCACTCCGAGGGCGAGATGGAGGATGTTGGCCTCGGTGTTGACCGGGATCAGCTGCAGGATCGTGTCGGCGCTGTCACCGCTTCCGAACTCGATGAAGCCCAGGATCGCGACGACGATGTAAACGGCGCCAAGGCCGAGCGCGTACTCGCGGGCGCGCGTCCCGGCGAGGGCGAGGCCGATCCCGCCGGTGACGATGTGGATCACGTTCTCCCAGCCGTTGATCGAGACGCTTGCGAGGTTCTCGGCCTGCACCGAGTCCCCGACGTCGAAGCTGGCGTTGATGAAGAACCCGACGATGCCCGCGATCACCAGCACGCCCCCAATCAGGGTCGCGTACAGCCGTGCTGGACTTGCGCCTTCCATGCTGACCTCCCGGTGGATGATCGCGCTGATCTTCTCGCCTTGAGCGGACAGCCGCAACGATCTGCAGGACCGCCCTCGCGATGATCTGCGCACCCGCCCAATGCGTAGCCTGAAGCGGAGGAAGATGTCCGCCGACAAGATGAGAGCCGAGCGCCTCGCCGACGAGGACCTCATGCCCCTGCTCGCCGAGCAGGACCCCGAGGCCTTCGAGGTCTTCTACGACCGCCACGGCGGCGCCGCCTACTCGCTCGCCTACAGGATCGTCGGCGAGCCCGCCGGGGCCGAAGACGTCGTGCAGGAGGCGTTCATCTCGATCTGGCGCAGCGGCGGCCGCTATGACCGCGCCCGCGGAAGCGTCCGCTCCTGGACGCTGGGATCGTCCGCAATCGGGCTATCGATGCGCTGCGCCGCCAGTCGGGCAAGGCGCCGAAGCTGAACTTCGACGACGAGGTGGCGCTCGAGCAGCGCCCGGCTTCCGAGTTCACCGACGAGCAGGCGATGCAGCGCGAGTCGGCGCGCGAGGTCCGCGGCGCCCTGCGCGAGCTTCCCGACGAGCAGTCGAAGGTGATCCAGCTCGCCTACTTCGGCGGCTTCAGCCACTCCGAGATCGCCGAGATGCTGAGCATGCCCCTGGGCACGGTCAAGGGCCGCATGCGCCTCGGGATCGAGAAGATCCGCACCCAGCTTGCCGAGGGGATCTCATGAGCGATGCGCAAGATCACAGGAGCTGGCGGGCGGACATCGCCGCCTACCTGCTCGGGGGGCTGGAGCCGGACGAGACAGCCGCGCTTGAGACTCACCTCGAGGGCTGTGAGCGCTGCCGCGAGGAGCTTCGCTGGCTGCAGCCGGCGGTCGACCTGCTCCCGGAGTCGGTTGAGCAGCTGGAACCACCGCCGCAGCTTCGCGAGCGGCTGATGGCCGAGGTCGGCGCCGCCGGCGATGCAGCTCCCCGGCGGACCCACAGCGCCGCCGCCGCCGGACTGACCGCGGTCTGGGGCGCTTCCTCCTGCGTCCGGCCGTGGCACTGGGGGCTGTGGCGCTGATCGCGGCGGCCATCGCCGGCTACTCGCTTAATGGTGGGGGAGACGACACGCCCACCACCACCGTTGCCGCCAGTGGCCTGGGCGACCTGCGCGCGACGCTGGAGCGCAGCGGCGACGAGGGGACCCTGAAGATGACCGGATTGGCGCAGGCGCCTTCGGCGCAGTCTTACCAGGCCTGGGTTCAGCACGACAAGCGGGTCGAACCGGTTGCATCCTTGTTCGATGCTCGGAATGACGGGACCGCCAGCGTCGCGATCCCGGGTCGCCTCGAGGGCGCCGACGCGGTGATGGTCACAGTCGAGCCCCGCGGCGGCACCGGCGAGCCGAGCACCGCGCCGGTGGTGAACCTCGCGCTGAACAACTAAGCGGGAGCGTCCGCCGCGGCGCGGGCCGTGCACGCAGGTAGCCTCACGCGTCGATGGAGTCAGTGATCTGATGGAAACCTGTTACCGGCATCCCGACCGGGAGACCGGGGTCTCCTGCTCCAATTGCGGGCGCCCGATCTGCCCCGACTGCATGACCTCGACCTCGGTCGGCATGCGCTGCCCGGAGTGCGCTCGCGAGCGCACCAAGGTGAAGACCGGGACCGCCGCCTTCGACCGCGCCGGAGGCATGCCGGCGGCGATCGCGCTGATCGCGATCAACGTCGCGATGTTCCTGGCCGAGATCGGGACCGGGTCCGGCGGCTTTGAGGTCTCGGGGCCGATGATTCGCGACCTCTCGGTATTCGGGCCCGGCGATCGCCGACGGCGAGTGGTACCGGATCGTCACCGGCGCCTTCCTGCACGGCGGCTTTCTGCACATCGCCTTCAATATGTACGCGCTCTACATCCTCGGCCAGCTGCTCGAGCCGGCATTCGGCACCCCGCGCTTTCTCGCCCTCTACTTCGCCTCCCTTTTCGCCGGCTCGCTCGGCGTGCTGGTGTTCGAGCCCGACGACCTTCGCCGTCGGAGCCTCGGGAGCCGTCTTCGGGCTCTTCGCCGCCGCCTTCGTGATCGCCCGCGGCCGCCGCCTCGATTCGATCGCGACCCAGCTCGGCGCTCTGCTGCTGATCAACCTGGTGATCACCTTCACGATCCCGAACATCGCGATCGGGGCCCACGTCTTCGGCGCCCTCGGGGGAGCGCTCTGCGGCCTGCTGATCCTCGCCGGCGATCGCGAGCTGCTGGGCCGAAACAGGGTGCCGGTGGAGATCGCGGCGATGGCGGGGCTGGGGATCGTCTGCGCGATCGCGGCAGTCGCGATCGCCTGAGCTCGGCTCAGCCCTGGCGGCGCTCGGCCTCCGCCTTCAGCTCCTCCACCGATTTGCGCATCACGCCCTTGTTGAGCCTGCCGGCGAGAAAGCCGGGGACCTTGACCCCGGGGTCGATCCCGACTCGGTAGGTCGCCACGGTCCCGTCGCCCGAGGGCTCGAAGAGGTACTCGCCCTCGATGTGCTCGATCCCCTTGCCCTCGAGGAAGTCCCACCAGATGCGGTCGGGGCGGTCGTAGTGGTACTCGAGGCGGTAGCTGACCTCCCGCACCTTGGCGTCGACGCGCAGCTCGACCGTGCGGCCGAGCCCGTCCGGGTAGCGGTCCAGCACCTCGACTTCCTGCACCGGCTCCTGCCACTCGGTGAAGGTCTCGTAGTCGGTGATCGCCTCGAAGCAGGCCTCGGGAGGCGCTGCGATCTCTATCTGCTGCTCGGAGCTGTGGATGCCCATCCCGAGGCGGAGCCTACCTCCGCAAACGAGATCCCCTCCGGGGCCTCGACTCGGTTCGGCGTGCAGAAGGTGGGCGAGCAGCTCGACGCCGTCGACGAGTCGCGGCCCCGGCCGCGAGAACGAGGAGGCTGCGTCGACGGCCCAGATCCGTCCCGCCTCCAGGGAGGCGATCTCGTCGCGGTTCTGGTCGGCCTGGCGGCGCGACTCCTCGACGTAGTAGCCGCAGGGCATCACCACCGCGACGTCCGGCGCCTAGGCCCGCCAGCTTCTCCCAGGGGACCTCGCGCGACTTCTCACCTGCGCCGGACAACAGCGGCTCGCGCCCCGGCGATCTCGATCATCTCCGGCACCCAGTGGCCGCCGAGGAAGGGCGGGTCGAGCCACTCCAGCGCCAGCACGCGTGGGCCGCGGCGCCCCGTCGACCCGCTCGCGGACCGCCGCCAGGCGCGCCTCGAGGCCATCGCGCAGCTCGCGGCCGCGCGTCCGGCACCGCCGCGGCCTCGGCGAGTCGCTCGACGTCGGCGAGAACCTGGCCCAGCGTCGAGGGGTCGAGGGAGATCACGCGCGGGCGCGAGGGAAGCCGCTCCGCCACCGCGACCACGTCGTCGTAGGCGACGGCGCAGACCTCGCAAACCGCTTGGGTGACGATCAAGTCGACGTCGAGCTCGGCCAGCGCCGCCTCGTCGAGTTCATAGAGCGCCCGTCCCTCGGCGGTGACCCGCTTTACCTCGGCGTCGATTTCGCTTGCCGAGAGCCCCTCCGGGATCACGGTGCGGGTCAGGTGCGGTTTGGAGGCAGCGGCGGCGGGGAAGTCGCACTCGTGGGTGACGGCGACGACGCTGTCGCCGAGGCCGAGGGCGAATAGCATCTCGGTCGCAGAAGGAACCAGGCTCGCAATACGCACGCGGAGGCACTATGGCACTTCTCTCTGACTCCGAGATCGAGGAAAAGCTGGGCGACGCCGATGGCTGGAGCCGCGACGGCGACGCGATCACGAAGACGTTTGAGAACGAGGACTTCGTCGGCTCGGTGAAGTTCGTCGACAGCCTGGTCGAGCCGGCCGAGGACATGGGCCACCACCCCGACCTGGAGCTCTCGTGGGACAAGGTGACGGTGAAGATCACCAACCATGCGGAGGGCGGCCTGACCGCCAACGACTTCGAGCTGGCGAAGCGAATCGACGCTCTCGGCTGACGCGGATTCGGCTGCTACCTTGAACCCGTCGCCGATGACAGACGACGAACCCCCTCGAAGTACGCAGCCGCATAGACGCCCGGCAGGGCACCGATGAGCGCAGTCCTTCTCGTCCTGCTGTTCGTGCTGATCGCCCTCAACGGCTTCTTCGTCGCCGCCGAGTTCGCGCTCGTGCGCGTCAAGAGGGCGGCAGGATGGAGCAGCTGGCGGCCGAAGGGGACGACGGCCGCCGGCAGGGTGGTGCGCCAGCTCGACGACATCTACGAGGCGCTCTCCGCCTGCCAGGTCGGGATCACCGTCGCCTCGATCGGCATCGGCTTCCTCGGCGAGCCCGCGGTCGCGGAGCTGATCGAGTCCATTTTCGGCCTCTCCTCCGAGCTTTCGCATGCGATCGCGATCGCCTTCGCCTTCGCCTTCGTGACCTCGATGCACATAAGCATCGGCGAGCAGGTGCCGAAGATGATCTCGATCAGCCGCGCCGAGCGAACCGCGCGCCGCACGGCCCGCGGGCTCGACTGGTTCCGCAATGCCAGCGCCCCGTTCACCTTCGCCCTGACCAAGCTCTCCAACGCGCTGGTGCGACTCTTCGGCGTCGACCCGGCAGACCTCGAGGAGCGCCACACCTCCGAGGACCTCAAGCACATCATTGCCCGCTCGCGAAGCGGCGGCGACCTCGACCCCGGGCGAGGCGGGGATGCTCGGCGGCGTCTTTCACCTGCACGAGCAGCAGGCCCGCGAGGTGATGACGCCGATCCCGGCGGTGGTCACGGTCGACCTGCTCGGAGACGGTCGAGACGGCGCTGCAGCGCTGCGTCACCTCCGGCCACACACGCCTCGTCGTGACCGAGAACGACAACCCGGACCGGGTCAAGGGCATCGTCCACAACAACAGCCTCGCCCGCCTCTACATGAACGACGGGCCCGGCGCCGCCAATCGACCCGGCCGTCCGCGACGCCCTGATCGTCCCCGAGACCCGCCCTCTCGACGACCTGCTCCAGGACCTTCAGCGCCAGCGCACCTCGATCTCGGTGGTCGTCGACGAGTACGGCCGCACGGTCGGCATCGTCACCGTCGAGGACATCATCGAAGAGGTGGTCGGGGAGATCGAGGACGAGACCGACCCCCGCGCCGGGACCCTGCGCCAGCTCTCCAACGGCGACTGGTTCGTGCGCGGCCACGTCTCCCTCGGGCGACCTCGAGGACGCCGGGCATCGAGCTCCCCGGTCGAGACCGACGCCTACAACTCGATCGGCGGCTACGTGTTCGCGGCAGCTCGGGCGGCTGCCGAAGCGCGGCGACTCGATCAGCGCCGACGGCTACACGATCCGGGTCGAGTCGGTGCGTGAGAACCGCATCGAGGCGGTGAGGATCAGGGGCGGGGCCCTCGAGACGAGTGCTTGATTTGCAGGAGCTTTGCCGGGGATGGCCGATGAGCGGGCCGATTCTGTCCGCATCGCTGCCTAATTTCTCCTCCCGACCCGACCTTCCACCTCCGGAGGCGCCATGTGGGTTGTTCGCTTGACCGATAAGCAGCTCGAGGTGCTGAAGGCCCTGCTGCGTTCCGAGCAGCACCTGGGCCCCGCCCTGCAGGGGGCGCTGGAGGGACTGGACCTCGCGCGCTGGGACGAGCTGCCGGAGGCCGAGCTGCCCTGGCATGAGGTCGCAGAAGGCGGCCGAGCGGCAGGGCTGCTCCGAGGCCGACGTGATCTGGGACATGAGCGGCCGCCGCCGCGACATGGCCGCCTAAGCCCCCGGTCCTACAGCACCTATTGCGGCGGCTTCGCCGCCTGACATGCCTCTGCCGCTCCACTTCGTTTCGCGGCCCTAAATCTCTAGGCGCGAGTCCTCGAGGTCGAGCTCGCGCTCGATGCGCATCATCACCTCGTTTGAGATCGCGCCGTCGTTTCGCATCTGCACGACCGCCCGGCGCTGGGCCTCGCCGAGCTCGCGCGTCAGCCGCTGGTATGCGATCGAACGCTCCTCGATCCCTTCGGAGTCATCGCCGCGCCGTCGCGCTGGGCGCTGAAGCGCCGCTGGCGGTACTCGTGCAGCCTTCGCGCCCGGTCGACCGTGTCGCGGCCGGGTCCACTCCTCCTCAGCCAGCTCATCGAGTCGCTCGAGCGCCGCCGCCGCGCTCCGAAGCCGCGCCTGCACCTCCTCCTCCGCCTCCTCGGCGCCGTCGTCGCAGACCCGCAGCCGTCGCGAAGCTAGGGAAGCGTAAGGCCCTGGACGACGAGGGTGAAGAGGATCACCGAGAAGGCGAGGAAGATGATCAGGTCGCGCTGCGGGAATGGCGCACCGGCGTCCGTCTGCAGCGGCAGCGCCAGCGCGGCCGCCAGCGACACCGCGCCCCGCATCCCGCCCAGCCGCCGACCGCCCGCAAGCGCCAACCGACTCGCCGCTCGCGCTGCTGTGGTCGTCGGTCCAGAGCTCGGACCACGTAGGGCATCGTGTTCATCCAGATCAGCCGCACCCCGACAGTCGCGGCGCAGATCGCCGCGGCGTAGCCGAGCAGAGTCCAGGAAGAGATTCCCTCCAGCTCCCCGACGACGACGGGCAGCTGCAGGCCGATCAAGACGAAGAGGACCGCGTTGAGCAGGAACTGGAGCAGCTCCCAGACCGGCCGCCCCTGAAGGCGCTGGGTCACGGAGGCGATCTGGGGCGCCTTCCAGCCCAGGTAGACGCCGGCCGTGACCGCGGCAAGCACGCCGGAGACGTGGATTGCCTCCGCCGGCAGGTAGGCCGCATAGCCGGTTGCCAGCGAGATCGTGATCTCGACCGGCGTGTCCTCGATGCGACGACGCACCTCGGCGATGGCACCGCCGACCAGCAGCCCGACCGCTATCCCGCCGGCCACCGAGATCAGGAAGTCCACGCTCCCGGACCAGATCGAGAAGCTGCCGCTGACCACCGCGGTTACGGCGGAGGCGTAGATCACCAGGGCGGTTCCGTCGTTGATCAGGCTTTCGCCCTCGATGATCGTGACCAGGCGGCGCGGTGCGCCGAGCCGCCGGATGATCGAAGTTGCGGCGATCGGGTCGGTGGGGGCCACGATCGCGCCGAGCGCGAAGGCGGCGCCCCAGGTCATCCCGTCGATCAGGGAGTGGGCGACGACCGCCACCCCGGCAGCGGTGGCGATCACCAGGCCGATGGCGGTCATCGTGATCGGCCTCAGGTTCGCGGCGCAGGTCGCGCAGCGAGGCGAAGAACGCCGCCGAGTAGAGCAGCGGGCGGCAGGAAGATGACCAGCACCAGCTCCGGGTCCAGGTCACGTCCGGAATCCCCGGGATCAGCCCGATCCCCAGCCCGCCGATCACGAGGACGATCGGGTAGGGGACGTTGATCAGCCGCGCGATCGTCGAGAAGGCCGCGATCGCGACGAGATTCCGAGAATCATCTCGCCGGTCTCGTTCATCCGGCGTCGATTGTGACGGGGCGCGTAGCCGCGCCGCAGCTAGCCGTAGTCGTAAAAGCCGGCGCCGCTCTTGCGGCCCAGCTTGCCCTCGCCGACCATCTCCACCAGCAGGCCCGGGCGGATCGTGGGCGGCCTCGCCGGAGTCGGCGTGCAGCGCGTCGCCGATCGCCTGCGCGACGTCGAGCCCGACGAAGTCCAGCAGCGCCAGCGGGCCCATCGGGTGCCCGGCGCCGAGGGTCATGCAGGAGTCGACCTCGCCGGGCTCATGCCGGTGCGCTCGAGCATCCGCACGGCGTCGAAGAGGTAGGGGAAGAGCAGGCGGTTGACGACGAACCCCGCCTGGTCGGGCACCTCGACCGCGGTCTTGCCGATTGCCCCGCACCAGGCCAGCGCCCGCTCGCGGTCCCGTCGTTGACCGAGTCGGGAAAGCAGAGCTCGACCAGCTTCATCCGCGGCACCGGGTTGAAGACGTGAAGGCCGAAGAAACGGTCGCCGTGGCCGCTCGCCTTGCCGATCGCCCCGACCGACAGCGAGGAGGTCGTCGTCGCCAGGTCGGCGTCGGGGGCCGCGTCGCCGAGGACGGCCAGCAGCTCGCCCTTTACCTTCGCGTCCTCGACCACCGCCTCGACGACGATGTCGCACTCGGCCAGGTCGGCGGGCTCGGTGGTCACCCTGAGCCGCTCGGAGTCGGCGCCGTCGATCTTGGCGCAGGCGGCGGTGGCCTGCTCCTCCGCCCGCCAGGCCGAGGCGTCGCTGCGCGCGAGCAGCAGGGTCTTGCCGGTCGCGGTGGCAGTCGCCGCCAGGCCGCAGGCGATCGTGCCGCTGCCGGCGATCGCCGGGTGCTTGTACCCCTCCGAGGCGTTCACGGGGGCTGGTTGTTATCACGATGGGCCTTGCGAGCGAGAAACCGGCGGCCTCGCGCCCGCCGGTTTCGCTCAACAAGCCTCGCGTGGCCCTGGCTGACGAGCCAGTCAATCGAATATCATTGCTGTCCCAGTTGAGGTTCGGGCTGTCCCACCCCCAGAGCGAACGGAGGCTTTTCCCGATGCAGAACGGCAAGTTCGGAGGCCGAGAGGTCGTAATCGTCGAGGCAGTACGCACCCCGATCGGGCGCGGCCATGAGGAGAAGGGCTATTACAAGGACGTCCATCCCTCGAACCTGCTCGCCAAGACCTATTCGGAGCTGATCGAGCGCACCGGCATCGAGGCCTCCGAGGTCGAGGACGTGATCGCCGGCTGCGTGCAGCAGTTCGGCGAGCAGGGCCTCAACATCGGCCGCAACGCCTGGCTCGAGGCCGACCTGCCGATCGAGACCCCGGCGACCACGGTCGATCGCCAGTGCGGCTCCGCCCAGCAGGCGGTCAACTTCGGCGCCGCCCTGATCGCCTCCGGCGTCGCCGACACGGTTATCGGCTCCGGCGTCGAGCACATGGGCCACATCTCCTTCGCCGACTCGATGCAGGTGATGTCCGAGCACGGCGCCGCCTTCAGCCCCCAGCTGCTCGAGCACTACGCCCTGGTCCCGCAGGGGATCTCGGCCGAGATGATCGCCGACCAGTGGGAGATCCCCCGCTCAGAGCTCGACGAGATCGGCCTGCGCTCGCACCAGAACGCCGCCAAGGCGACCGAGGAGGGCCGCTTCGAGCGCGAGATCATCCCCTACGCGGTCAACGGCGACACCTACGTCACCGACCAGGGCATCCGCCCCGACACCAGCCTCGAGAAGCTCTCGGAGCTGAAGCCGGCCTTCAAGGAGGACGGCAAGGTCACGGCCGGCAACTCCTCGCAGATCTCAGACGGCGCCGCCGCGGTGCTGATGATGACCCGCGAGAAGGCCGACGCGCTCGGGCCTGAAGCCGCGGGCGAAGGTGCTCGACCAGACGACGGTCGGCGTCGACCCGGTGATCATGCTCACCGGCCCGATCCCCGCGACCCAGAAGCTGCTGGAGCGCAACGGGATGAAGATGGACGACATCGACCTGATCGAGATCAACGAGGCCTTCGCCTCCGTGCTCGGCGCCTGGCGCCGTGAGCTCGATCCCGACATGGACCGCGTCAACGTCAACGGCGGCGCGATCGCGCTCGGCCACCCGCTCGGCTCGACCGGCGCCCGCCTGCTGACGACGCTGCTGCACGAGCTCGAGCGCTCCGACAAGGAGACCGGGCTGGTGACGATGTGCTGCGGCGGCGGCCTCGGCACCGGCACGCTGATCCAGCGGGTCTGAGCCTCACAGGGGCGGCTGCCCAACAAGCGGCCGCCCAACGTCGCCGCTATGCTAGCCGAACGGTCCGTTGACCTCGCAGGTTGCGGTTTCTCTTTGCGTAGCGCGGCGCTTCCGTCGGAGTGGAGATACAGGCGGGTCTTGCAGACCAGTTCCGCTATCGGGAGCCGAATTGGATAACAAGGAGTATCCCTTCCAACGGCAGGTGACTGTGACCTTCTTTCCAGAAGAGCCGCTCACGCGCTTCGTCGAGTCGACCGGGATCCCCAGCGTCGCGAGCCAGCTGGCCGACATGCGCCGGCTCCCCCAGCCGCGCGGGAGCCCGGCGCTGGAGCGCTACTACGCGGCCTACGAGCTCGGGGTCGCCGAGCTGAAACGCGACCCGGGACTGGTCGTCAGGAGGCGGATTCCGCCCGCGTTCGAGCAGTCGAACCGGATCGCGATCGATCTGGGCATGCCCCAGTGCGTTCGCTGAGAAGTCCGGCGTCGCCCCGGCGGAGTTGGCGCCCGACCGCGGCGGGCGGTTTGCCGCCGATGACCCGCTTCAAGCCGAGGCCGACTGTAGCTTCCGCGCCTTACTCGGGAGCCATGAGCAAAGGAGACTTTGTGAGCAAGCTGATACTGGGCGCCTGTGCACTGCTGGCCGCGGTCGTCGTCGGGATGCGGGAGACGATGACGACGACGCCCTGTCGAAGGCCGAGTTCGTCCGAGCAGGCGAACGCGATCTGCGCCAAGGGCGACAAGCAGATCAACGCCGAAGCGGAAAAGGTCTTCAGCGAAGACAAGCAGCCGAGCGATGCTCAGCTGGAGAAGTTCGCCGCCGAGACGGCGATCCCGAACATCCAGGCCCAGATCGACGACGTCCGCGATCTCGAGCCGCCCTCCGAGGATGAGGACCAGATCACGGAGTTCTTGGACGCGGCCCAAGAGGACCTCGACAGGAGCAAGGAGGATCCGGCTTTCCTGGTCTCCGACGCTTCGTTCAACGAAGCGAACCGGCTCGGCAAGTCCTACGGCCTCGATCAATGCGCCGGCGACTGAGCCTCTTTAGGAACCGGTAGTGGAGGGCGCCCTCGGGCGCCCTTCGTCTTTTCTGCGCGGTCGCTTTTGCATTCCTGGCCAGCCGGCCAACCTCTATATGCTCCCGCTTCGTGGACCTCTCCCTGACGCCCCAAGAGGAGTCCTTCCGCGACGAAGTTCGCACCTGGCTGGACGAGAACCACCCCGGCCCTGAGCCCGAAGGGCTGCGATGAGATCGTCTCCTTCCGCAGCGACTGGCAGCGCAAGCTCTACGACGCCGGCTGGGCCGGGATCTCCTGGCCCGAGGAGTACGGCGGCCGCGGCGCGACCATGATCGAGCAGGCGATCTTCGTCAGCGAGGCCACCCGGGCGGAGACGCCGCCGCCGGCCAACGTGCTCGGCCTGGCGATGGGCGGCCCGGTCGTGATCGCGCACGGCACCGAGGAGCAGAAGCAGCGCTACCTGAAGCCGATCCTGACCGCGGAGGAGATCTGGTGCCAGGGGTTCTCCGAGCCGGAATCGGGCTCCGACCTCGCGTCGCTGAAGACCAAGGCGGTCAAGGACGGCGACGAGTGGGTGGTCACCGGCCAGAAGGTCTGGACCACCTTCGCCCAGTACTCGAAGTGGTGCATGCTCGTCGCCCGCACCGACTCCGACGCTCCCAAGCACCAGGGGCTCACCTACTTCCTGCTCGACATGGAGCAGGAGGGCGTGCAGGTCCGCCCCCTGGTCCAGATCACCGGCGAGGGCGAGTTCAACGAGATCTTCCTCGACGAGGCGCGGATCCCGGACGAGAACGTCGTCGGCGAGGTGGGCGGCGGCTGGGGAGTCGCGATCACAACGCTGATGAACGAGCGCGCCGGCCTCGCCTTCGGCGCCATCGCCCAGATTCGCAACAGCATCAACCGCCTGCTCGGCCTCGCAACCGAGATCCGCCTGAACGGCGGCAGCGCCGCCGATGACTCCTACTACCGCCAGCGCCTCGCCCAGCTTCACATCGAGGCCGAGACGATGCGCCTCAACGCCTACCGGGGGCTGACGAAGACGATGGAGAGCGGCACCCCCGGGCCCGAGGGCTCGCTGGGCAAGTGGCAGTGGGCCGACATCCACCAGGCGATCACCGAGCTGGCGATGGAGATCGAGGGCGCCTACTCACCGCTCGACCCGCGGCGCCGAGCACGCGGTCGCCGACGGGCAGTGGCAGTACGCGTTCCTGCGCTCGCGAGCCAACTCGATCGAGGGCGGGACCACCGACATCCTCAAGAACATCATCGCCGAGCGGGTGCTCGGCCTTCCCAAGCTCAGGTAGCCGTGTACTTCGACCTCAACGACGAGCAGCAGCAGATCAAGTCGACGGCGCGCGAGTTCATCGCCTCGCGCTACAAGCCGGAGCGAATCCGCGAGCTGCTCGACACAGACCTCGGTTTCGAGCAGTCCGACTGGTCCGAGATGGCCGAGCTTGGATGGCCCGGGCTGGCGCTGCCGGAGGAGCACGGCGGACAGGGCCTGGGGATCGTCGACCTGGCGGTGATCTTCGAGGAGATGGGCTACGGCCTCGCGGCCGGCCCGCTGCTCTCCAACACCGTCGCCGGGATGGCGCTTGCGCTCTGCGGATCGGAGGAGCAGAAGTCCGAGTTCCTAGCCCCGCTTGCCGCGGGCGAGAAGCGCGGCGCCCCGGCGCTGATCGACGCCGGCTCGACCGGAGAGATCGGCGAGTTCGAGATGGAGGCGCAGGCCGGAGATGGCGGCGTCACCCTCGACGGCGAGAAGGTCCTTGTGCTCGACGCCGAGGCCGCCGACTTCCTGCTCGTCGCGACGTCAGACGGCCGCCGCCACCTGGTCGAGACCGGTCAGTCCGGGGTCTCGATCGAGCGCGAGCCCTCGATCGACCCCACCCGCCGCTTCTACGCCGTCCGCTTCGAGGGGGTCGAGGTCGCCGCAGGAGCGCACTCTGCCTGCCGAGGCGGAGGACTACTACACCGGAGTCTTCCCCCGCGTCTGCGTGGCGATCTCCGCCGAGCTGACCGGGATCGCGCAGCGCACGATGGAGATGGCGGTCTCCTACGCCAAGGAGCGCGAGCAGTTCGGGCGCCCGATCGGCTCCTACCAGGCGGTCTCGCACCGCTGCGCGCAGATGCTGCTCGAGACCGAGGGCGCCCGCTCGGCCACCTTCTACGGCGCCTGGGCCGCAGACGCCTCCCCCGACGACCTGCAGCTGGCCGCCTCGATGGCAAAGGCCTACGCCTCCGATGCCGGCTGGAGGGTCGCCGACCAGTCGCTGCAGGTGCACGGCGGGATCGGCTTCACCTGGGAGCACGACCTTCACCTGTGGCTGAAGCGCGCCAAGGTCGACTCGGCGATCTTCGGCGACGCGCACTGGCACCGCGAGCGGGTCGCCGACTCGATCCTCGCCGAGGTCGGCGCCCGCGAGCCGGCGGCCGCCTAGCCCGGAGCGGGACATGCCCGCGATGGACCGCATCTCCCTGGCCGCGCTCGGCAACGAGGTCGCCGAGCTCGAGGCGGAGGCAAAGCTCGCCGAGTCGGCCGGCATCGAGTGCCTCTGGGCGCCGGAGCTGTTTCGCAGCTCGGTCACCCAGGCCACCTACCTCGCCGCCCGCACCGAGCGCATCGACGTCGCCACCGGGATCGCCTGGGCCTTTACCCGCAGCCCCTTCATCGTCGCCGTCTCGGCGCTCGACATCGACGAGATGTCGGGCGGCCGCTTCCGGCTCGGCCTCGGGGCCGGCGTGAAGCGCCTCAACGAGACCTGGCACAACGCCGACTACGGGAAGCCGGCGCCGCACCTCCGCGAGGCGATCGAGGCGACGCGGCTGATCATGGAGGGCGCCGGCGCGGGGGAGCCGATCCGCTATCGAGGGCGACTACTACGACATCGACATCAAGGGCTGGATCCGCCCGCACCCGGCGCCGCGCGAGTCGGTGCCGATCTACACCGCCGCGGTACAGGCGGGGATGGCGCGGATGGCCGGCGATGTCGCCGACGGGCTGGTCGGGCACCCGATCCAGTCGCTGCAATGGATAGACGAGGTGGTCGTCGACGGATTCGAGACCGGGCTTTCGCGCTCTGGCCGCGAGCGCAAGGACTTCGACTACCTGCCGACCGTCTGCTGCGCGATCGACGAGGACCAGGAGCGGGCCAACGACCTCGCCCGGCGCACGATCGCCTTCTACGCAACCGTGCGCACCTACATGCCGCTGTTTGAGATGCACGGATTCGGGGACAATGCGAGTGCGGCCGGTGAGGCCTTCCGAAGGGGGGACCTATCAGGGGTGCCGGCCGCAATTTCAGACGAGATGGTCGACGCCTACTGCGCCGCGGGTCCGCTGGACAAGGTGCGCGAGCGGGTCGAGGCGACCGCGGAACGCGCCGACGGCCTCTTCCTCACGCCTCCGACCTACTTCATCTCCCCCGAGGAGCTGCTCGAGTACCAGCACCGGATCATCGAGGCGTTCGGGCCCAACGCCGGGTAGCTCCGATGCCGACGGCGGGCTGGCAGCGCGCTGCTGGTGCCACCGAGTCGAGCGTATGCCACACAGTCGTCCATGTGGCACAGATAGCCGAGCTCATGGCAGAGATCCGGGTCGGCAAGCAGGGGCGAGTGGTGATTCCCTCCGCACTCAGGGAGGAGATGGGTCTGCGTCCCGGCGACAAGCTGAGCGCCGAGGTCGACGAGGGCCGGCTCGTTCTCGAGAAGCGTGCTGACGCCCTGAGCCGGGTGCAGCGTCGCTATCGGCAGGCGTCGGGCAAGCGCAAGCTGGTCGACGAGCTGATCGCGGAGCGCCGGGCAGCCGCCGCTCGCGAGGGAAGGGACTGACCCTCGCTCTGTGTGCTTGACGCCTCCGCCGTCCTGGCTCTGCTCAACGACGAAGCGGGCGCCGAGCAGGTTGCCGAGCGGCTGGGCGAGGCGCTGATCTCTTCGGTGAATTGGAGCGAGGTCGCCGAGCGCACTCTCTCGATCGGGGTAGGCGATCGGCGGCCTGCGCGCGACCCTGAGCGACCTCGGGGTCAGGGTGGCGGGCTTCGACGCCGTCCACGCGGAGCTGGCGGCGATACTGCGCGAGCCCACTCGGGACCTGGGCCTTTCGCTCGCCGATCGAGCCTGCCTGGCGCTCGCCAGCGATCTCGAGGTACCCGCGGTGACCGCGGATCGCTCCTGGCGCGACCTCGACATCGGGGTCGAGGTCGAGCTGGTCCGCTAGGCCGGCAGGTCGGCCACGAAGCGCTCGAACTTCGCCATGTCGGTCACGGCGGGACCGTGGCCGGGAAGGATCAGAAGCGGGTTGAGATCCGCGAGCTTGCGGATCGAGCGCCGGTTCTCCGCCGGGTCGTAGGTGAAGAGGTCCGGTGGCTCCTTGATTCCCGGCAGGCCGGTGGCGTAGCTCATGTTGCGGATCACGTCGCCGCAGATCGCCACGCGGTCGGAGTCACGGAAGAAGATCACCTCGCCGCGGGCGTGCCCGGGAGCGTGGATGACGCGGAATCCCGTCACCTCGTCGCCTTCGCTCAGCACCCGATCGACCTTGTGCGGCGGGCCCTGCCAGACGCGGGCGATCATTCGATTCACGGGGTTGTCGGCGTCGGACTCCTGAACCGAGCGGCGTCCCTCCATCGCGTCCACGTCGTCGGCGTGGCAGGCGAGCGGGATCCCGTGCTTCTCGCAGACGTCCTTCGCCACGCCCTGGTGGTCGGGGTGGACGTGGGTGAGCGCCAGCAGCGAGAGGTCGCGGCCCTCGATCTCGCTCATGACGCGACCGCGGTCCCAGCGGGTCCCGGCGTCGATCAGCACGTCGTCGACCAGGTAGACGTTGACCGTCGGCCCGGGGAACTGCTTCAGCCGCGAGACGCCGGGAGCGAACTCCTTCATCGCGACGATCCTATGCCGCCGCCGGGGCCAGCCGCCCGCCGACGAACTGGACAAGCCCGCTGAGCCGCTGGTGCAGCTCGTCGAAGCCGCGTTTCTGCAGCGCGTCGACGACCTCTTCCTGCCCGAAGACCTTCATCCCGCTCATCCGCTCGCTTAGCGGTTTGAGCGGCCCGCGCGGCCCGAGCTGGCGCTGCACCGAGGTCATGAGCGCGATCCGGCCTCCCGGAGCCAGGACGCGGGCCATCTCGTCGAGGCCGGCAAACGGGTCGGCGAACAGGTGCAGGGCGGCAAAGCAGCAGACGGCGTCGAAGCTGCCGTCGAGGAAGGGCAGGGCGGTGGCGTCGCCGCGGACCAGAACCAGGTTCTCCCTCCCGGAGCGGCGCAGGTCGGCGGCGCCGCGCTCCAGCATCGTGGTCGAGGAGTCGAGGCCGACGACGAGGCCGGAGTCGCCGACCGCGGCGGCGAAGGCGCGCGAGAAGTTGCCCGGGCCGCAGGCGATGTCGAGCACCTTGTCGCCGGGCCCCAGCCCCAGCAGCAGACGCGCGATGCGGACCTCCTCCGCCATCCCCGGCCCCCGGACGCCCTTGGCGACGCGGCCGAGGGCGGGGCGCCAGTAGCGCTCATAGATCTGGGGGACGAACGTCGTCCGCATCAGGTCCTGGGTCGGACCGGTGGACTCGGGCTCGGCGTCGAGCAGGTCCAGGTAGGGAGCGGCGTCGGACTGCTGCTCGGCGCGCTGGCGGCGCCGCCGGGATGAGAAGGGGGAGGAGGCGGTCGGTCAAACCTGAGGGCCGGGGCCGCGTGGCTCGCCGCTGTTCTCGGCCAGTTGCTCGAGCTCGGCGATCGCGCGCACGCCGGCCGCCCTTGCCGGATGGGCCTGCGGGCAGCGGGTCGATCAGCCGCTGGATCCGGTTGCGGACCTGGAGCGCGAAGTGGGGGGTTGCGGCTCCGGTGAGGGCGCGGATGTCCTCCACGGTCACCTCATGGGAGGGATCGAGCAGCTCCGGGCGTTCGGCCTCACTCATAGCCGCGCGATCGATCGTATCCTCAGCCCATGTCAGGAGGGCACGCTCCACGCCGGCGGTGGGTTCGGCCACAGCGCCCACTCGCTGGAGGCGCGGCGGGTCGGCAACCGGCGCCGCATGATCTACGCCCTGCTGATCAACCTCGGCCTGCTGGTCGCGGAGGCGATCGGGGGCCTGCTCACCGGCTCGCTGGCCCTGCTCGCCGACGCCGGCCACCTCGTCTCCGACACCACCGCGATCGGGCTCGGCCTGCTGGCGGCGCGGATGGCGTCGCTTCCGGGCTCTGACCGGCGCACCTTCGGCTATCAGCGCTCGGAGGTGATCGCGGCCCTGGCCAACGGCCTCGGGCTGGTCGCGATCTCGGTCCTGATCGTGGTCGGCGCGATCAGCCGCTTCGGCGACGCGCCGGAGATCGACGGCGCACCGGTGATCGTGCTTGGGGATCGTCGGGCTGCTGGGCAACGTCTCGGCGGCGCTGATCCTCGCCAGGGGCGAGCGCGAGGACCTGAACCTTGAGGGGGTCCTGCGCCACAGCGCCGCCGACGCCCTCGGCTCGCTCGGCGTCGTCGCCGTCGGGGTCGTCGTCCTCGCCGGCGGCTCGACCGTCGTCGACCCGATCGTCAGCATCGCGATCGCGGCCTTGATCCTCGTCTCCTCCTGGCGCCTGATCAGGGAGCCCTTCGACGTGCTGATGGAGGCCGCTCCCGCCGACCTCGACATGGACGGGCTGATCGCCTCCTTCGGGGAGGTGCCGGACGTCTGCGAGGTCCACGACCTGCACGTCTGGACGCTGACCGCCGGCTTCGCGGCCCTCGCCGCCCACGTGGTCGTCAGCGAGGGCTCTGACCGCGGCCTCGCGCAGCGCCGCCTCGAGGTGATGCTCAAGGAGCGCTACGGGATCGACCACACGACGCTGCAGATGGAAGAGCAGGTCACGGAAGACCTGCTGCGGGTGGAGAGGGCGCCCCCGGAGGCCCCCTGAAGTCTCTGCCAGGCACGGTTCGTGCCTGAGTCGCAAGGCGAGTTGCAGGCGGCGCCGGCAAGCGTCTGGCGCCTGACGGCGGTTAGCTAGCCTCGCCGACTTCGCGGGTTCCCTCTTGGCGGAGGACCTGGAGTCTCGGATGCGGATCGCCCTCGGTCCACAGCTCAAGCGTCGCGGCTGGGCAGCGCCTATGGCGCTGGTCGTGCTGCTCGGAGCGCTGTTTCTCGGCACCGAGGCCGGCAAGGCGCCTGCCCAGAGCCTCCAGGAGCGGCTGGACCGCAAGCAGGGCCAGCTCGACGAGGTGATGGACCGCAAGGAGGTCGTCACGACCGAGATCTCCCGCTTCAGCGGCCGCATCGACCGCCTCGAGGGCGAGGTCGCGGCGCTGCGCAACCGCGAGGCCGACGGTGCAGGAGCGCCTCGACGCCAAGGAGGCGCAGCTGCAGCGCGCCGAGGAGGAGCTGCGAGCGCGAGAAGGAGCACCTGCTGGTCCTGCGCGCGCACCTGAAGCGGGCGCTGGTCGGCCTGCGCGAGCGCCTCGTGTCGATCTACAAGTCGGGCTCCCCGGACGTTCTCACCGTGCTCCTTCAGTCCGACGGCTGGTCGGACCTGGTGACCCGCAACGAATACCTGGACCGGCTTGAGAATCAGGACAACCTGCTGGTGGGGCGGGTCCGCGACCTTCGCAACCAGACCCGCGCCGTCGTCGACCGGCTGCGCGCCGTGCGCGACCAGATCGAGGCGGCCCGCAACGCGATCGCCGCCCATAAGCTGGAGCTCGAGCAGGCTCGTGCTTCGGTCGAGAGCCGTCAGTCCGACCTCGAGGCCGCCCGCGGCAAGCGCCGCGACCTGCTGGCCCAGATCAGCGGTCATCAGGATGAGCTCGAGGGCGACCTCTCGGAGATCTCGGCGGAGATCGCCGCCCAGCTCGGAAGCTCCGCCACGGCGCTGCCGGCCGGCCCGATCCAGGGCGGCGCCAGCGGGATGATCTGGCCCGTCAACGGGGCAGTGGTCTCAGGCTTCGGGATGCGCTGGGGCCGCATGCACGAGGGCGTCGACATAGCTGTTCCAGCCGGGACCCCGATCCGCGCCGCGCGCTCGGGGACGATCGCGCTCGCCGGCCCCAACGGCGGCTATGGCAACTACACCGTGCATCGACCACGGCGGCGGGCTCTCGACCTGTTACGCGCACCAGTCTTCCTTCGCGATCACCTCGGGCAGCGTCGCCCAGGGCCAGGTGATCGGCTACGTGGGCTGCACCGGCCACTGCTTCGGCGACCACCTGCACTACGAGGTGCGGATCAACGGCGCCGCGGTCGATCCGCTGGGCTACCTCTAGCCCGAACTCGCACGAAGCTCACTCTGAAGCTGAGGTCGAGGCTACGGTCCGCAACTGACCTGCCGAGAAGTAGCGGTTGCGCTTACTGACTAATTGGTATAGGTTCCGTGTCAACCGGGTGGGCTGTGGCGGCTCACCCAAAGGAAGGCACGGGCGGTCAGATGATCAGGCAATCGCAGAACTACTTCGCGGCAGCGGTCTCGGCGGCGATCCTCAACGCGGCGGCGATCGCCGCCTTCGTCGTCTTCACCATGCTCTCTTCAGCCGGCGGCTTCCCGCTTCAGGACCTCTTCGGCTCCGGCAACACGATCACGCCGGCCAGCTCCCCGGCGCCCTCCGGGGACGGTGAGGCATCGCGATTCGTCTCGCCCAATGCTGCCTTCGGCTCACCATCCGCGACTCCCGGGACCGCGTCCGATGGGCCAGTCGCGAACACCCAGCTCAACGGCGCCGACCGGCCGCCGAACGGATCGTCCGATGTCGGCCCCAGGAGCGGCGGCGTGGGCTCCGCGCCGAGCGGCGGGGATCGGCCGGCGCGCCCGGGAGCGGCAGCAGCCGGCGGCTCGACGGGCGGCACGTCGGGCGGCGGCGGTGCGCTCGGCGGCATCGGAGGCGGAGGGTCGCTTCCGGGCCTCCCGCAGCAACCGCCGGTCTCCGAGCAGGTCGGCAGCGCGGTCTCTCAGGTCCCAGCCGCGGTCAACCAGGGCGTCGGCAACGCGGTCGACACGGCTGACGCCGCGGTAGGCGGCAGCCTCTCCGACGCAGGTGTGGCAGGGGCCGTGAAGGGCGCCAGCGCGTCGCTGCTCGGACAGAGCTCGAGCCAGGCGGGCGCCCTCCAGGGCACCCCGCTCGGCGGCTAGTCCAGCTCCCTCTCCAGCCAGCGCAGGGCGACCGTCTGCAGCTCGGCGTCGTGCTGCACCGACCGGTGATGCCCGCCGGGCACGACGATCAGCTTGCGCGGCTCGACGGCATGCTCGTAGAGCTCCTCTGACCAGTCCCAGGGAACCTCGTCGTCGCCCTTCGCGTGCAGGATGATCAACGGCTTTGAGCCGGCGAGGGC
Source organism: uncultured Solirubrobacterales bacterium (assembly GCA_963724905.1). GTDB lineage: Bacteria > Actinomycetota > Thermoleophilia > Solirubrobacterales > 70-9 > Mayfieldus. Next base: position 238,623 of record CAVRWD010000002.1, on the reverse strand, counting down.
GACGGCGTCGCGGAGGTCGTGCTCCTCGAGCCAGGGCTCCAGGGCCTCCCGGTCTGCCGGCATCTCCAGCCGGTCTGAGCGCATGCCCTCGAGCAGCATCTGCTCCCCGGGCGGGCAGATCGCGATCGCGCCGGCGATCGATTCGCCGATGGCGGCCGCGTGGATGGCGACGAACCCGCCCAGGCTGGATCCGCGCACGCAGACCCGCTCTGGAGTCGACCCCCTCCTGACCGCCCAGCCGCCGCGCCATCGCGACCGCGTCGTTGACCGCGGAGGGCGAGATCTCGCCCAGCGACTCGCCGTGCCCACGCTGGTCGTAGGCGAGCACCGCCCAGCCGAAGTCGCAGGCGAGGCGGGCGAAGTCGGCGTGATTCTCCTTCCGCGACCCGGCGCCGTGGATGACGACGATTCCGGGCCAGGGTGGATCGGACTCCGGAAACCACGACATGAAGGCCAGGCCTTCGTGGAAGTCGTGCTCCGCCGCCGGCAGCGGAGTGGGCAGGTGAACCATCACACCCACCAGCCTGTCGCTTCGCAATCGCGGGCTTCGCCCGCTCTGCTCAACGTCACAATCAATGAAGTCTCCCTCAGATCGTCACAATCCTTCGTCCGATGAGCAGCCGAGAAACGGCAACCGGCGCCGATCCGGCATCCGATCCAGTCTTGGGATCGGCGGTCTACCCGATCGGCGCCCGGGTCAACGAGCGCGGGCACCTGGAGGTGGGGGGATGCGACCTGGTCGAGATCGCAGCCGAGTTCGGTACCCCGGCCTACGTCTACGCCGAGGACGACATGCGGGCCCGGGCCCGTGCCTACCTCGACGCGTTTCGGCTCCCACGGAATCGAGTTCGAGGTCCTCTACGCGAGCAAGGCGCTCCCGGTCACCGCCGTCTACCGCCTCTTTGCCGAGGAGGGGCTCTCGGTCGACGTCGCCTCCGGCGGCGAGCTGGCCACGGCCCTGCACGCGGGCTTTGACCCGGCGCGCATCTACATGCACGGCAACAACAAGACCCGCGGCCGAGATCCGGATGGCGGCGGAGGCGGGGGTCGGGCCACCTGATCCTCGACTCCTTCGACGAGATAGAGCGCTGCGAGGAGCTGCTCGACTCGCCCCAGGACGTCCTGATCCGGGTCACGCCAGGCGTCAGGCCCTCAACCCACGACTTCGTGCAGACCGGCCAGCTCGACTCCAAGTTCGGCTTCGGCCTGCAGGACGGGCTTGCGGAGCGTGCGATCGAGCGCGTCCAGGGATCGGAGGTGCTCAACCTGGTCGGGCTGCACGCCCACATCGGGTCGCAGATCTTCGAGCTCGAGCCCTACATGGTCGCGATCCAGGCGCTCGGCGAGCTGGCCGGCGACTGGTGCCAGATCCTCAACGTCGGGGGAGGGCTCGGGATCGCCTACACCGCTGATGACGAGCCGCCCTCGATCGAGGCCTACGCGGAGGTGAAGGCGCGCGGCGTGGCCGAGGTCTTCGAGAACCCGCCGCGGATCCTGGTCGAGCCCGGCCGCTCGCTGGTCGGAAACGCCGGCGTCACCGCCTACACGGTCGGGACGGTGAAGGAGGTGCCCGGTGTCCGTACCTATGTCGCCGTCGACGGCGGCATGTCCGACAACCTGCGCCCGATGCTCTACGGGTCGCGGTATGAGGCGCTGATCGCCAACCGCGCCGAGCGCCGAGCCGGACACCTTGGCGACGGTCGCTGGAATGCATTGCGAGTCAGGCGACATCCTCGTCCGCGACACCTCGCTGGCCTCGCCGCAGCCCGGCGACCTCCTCGTCACCCCCGCGACCGGCGCCTACGGCTATGCGATGGCCAACAACTACAACGGCATGCCGCGCCCGCCGGTGATCTTCTGCTCCGATGGGGATGCGCGCGCCGTGGTGCGGCGGGAGACCTATGAGGACCTCGTCGCGCGCGACGTCGAGTAGGGCGGTTGCGCCCGCCCTGGGCGGCGCGGGTAGGGCTGGCACGGTAGAACGTCGAAGCTAGAGGGTCGGGGACCGAGCGATGAGCGAGCCGATACGCATTGGACTGCTGGGCCGAGGCACCGTGGGCGGGGCGTTCGCGGAGCTGGTCGCGCAGCGCGCCGACGCGGTGCAGGAGGTGAGCGGCCGACGGCCGGAGATCGCCGGGGTGCTGACCCGCAGCGAAGGGGACGCGGCGCAGATCGTCGATTCCTCCGACCTCGTAGTCGAGCTGATGGGGGGGACCGAGCCGGCGCGCGAGCACGTGCTCGCGGCGCTGCGGGCCGGCAAGCCGGTGGTGAGCGCGAACAAGCAGCTGCTCGCCCAGCACGGCGACGAGCTCTTCGAGGCGGCGGAAGCGGCCGGCGTCCAGCTTCGCTTCGAAGCGGCGGTGGCGGGCGTGATCCCGGTGATCCGGGTGATCCAGGAAAGCTTTGGAGCGACCGACATCGAGAAGGTCTTTGGGATCGTCAACGGGACGACGAACTTCATCCTCAGCGAGATGGCCTCGAGCGGGGCGGCGTATGAGGACGTCCTTGCTCGCGCACAGGAGCTCGGATACGCCGAGGCCGACCCGACCGAAGACGTGAACGGAGCCGACGCCGCGGCGAAGATGGCGATCCTCGCGAGGCTCGCATTCCACACGCCGGTGAGCCTCGAGGAGGTCGACTTCGAGGGGATCGAGAACGTGCAGCCCGACGACCTCGCCTACGCGAAGCAGCTCGGCCTCTCGCTGAAGCTGCTCGGCGTCGCCGAGCGGCGCGACGCTGGCATAAGCGTGCGCGTCTTTCCGTGCTTCCTCTACCGCGGCCACCCGCTGGCCCCGATCGAGGGCCCGTTCAACGCGGTGATGGTCGAGGCCCCGGCGATCACGGAGGTGACGATGTCCGGCCCCGGCGCCGGCGGGATGCAGACCGCCTCCGCGGTGCTCGGCGACGTGCTCTCGATCGTCTCCGGCGAGGCGCCCGTGCACCGAGTGCGCGAGCGGCTGCCGATCGTGCGCGACGTCCCCTCCGCCTTCTACCTCCACCTGGAGGTCGCGGACCGCCCGGGCGTGCTCTGCCAATGTCGCCGAAGGTGCTCGGGCGACAACGAGGTATCAGTGAAGAGCGTCGTTCAGTGCGGGTCGAAGGAGATGACGCCAGGCTGGTGATGGTGATGCACGAGTGTCTGGAGTCGCGCTTCAAGGCCGCCGTCGACGAGATCGCCGGGCTCGAGTTCCTGCGCTCACCGCCGCGCTTCATCAGGGTGATCGAGGAGGAGTTCGTGTGATCGGGGGGGGAGCGGGCGGGTATGCCGCTCACGTCTGAATTCGCGCGAGGCGCGTCGCTTGCTCCGCAGGCCCGGTGGCGCGCTCATGACGGCGTTCGCGACACACCCGCCCCCCTCCCTCACACCACCTGACGATGCCTCAAGCACTCATAGAGCGGTACCGAGATCGGCTCAGCCTCGAGCCCGATGACCCCGTCGTCACCCTGAACGAGGGTTCGACGCCATTGATCGAAGCCCCGCGACTATCGGAGCGCATCGGGGCCAAGGCCTGGCTCAAGTTCGAGGGCGACCAACCCGACCGGCAGCTTCAAGGACCGCGGCATGACCGTCGCCGTCTCGCGCGCCAAGGGGGCGGGGGCGGAGGCGGTGATCTGCGCCTCGACCGGCAACACCGCCGCGAGCGCCGCCGCCTACGCCGCGCGCGCCGGGATGCGGGGCGCGGTGATCGTGCCCGGAGGGAAAGATCGCGATCGGCAAGCTGGCGCAGGCGCTGATGCACGGGGCGCGGGTGATCGCGCTGGAGGGAAACTTCGACGACGCGCTGCGGATCGTCCGCGAGCTTGCCGACCGTCACCCGATCGAGCTCGTCAACTCAGTCAACCCCTACCGGATCGAGGGCCAGAAGACGGCCGCCTACGAGGTCGTCGAGGAGCTCGGCGAGGCACCGGCGGCGCTCGCGATCCCGGTTGGCAACGCCGGCAACGTGACCGCCTGGTGGGCCGGCTTCGAGGACGGCGGAGCGGCCCCCGTCCTCTACGGCTTTCAGGCCGAGGGCGCGGCGCCGCTCGTCCACGGCCACCCGGTCGACGAGCCCGAGACGGTCGCCTCGGCGATCCGGATCGGCAACCCGGCCCGCTGGGAGGAGGCGATGAACGCGGTCACCGCGTCGCGCGGTCGCATCGCCGCCGTCACCGACGAGCAGATCCTCGACGCCTACCGCTGGATCGCCGAGACCGAAGGCGTCTTCTGCGAGCCGGCCTCGGCCGCCTCGGTCGCCGGTCTGCTCGCCCATGGGCTCCCGGCGCCCGAGGGCGGTGGGGAGCCCGAGTCGGTCGTCTGCGTTCTCACGGGCCACGGGCTCAAGGACCCCGACACGGCGCTCGGCAAGGCGCCGCCGGTGATCGGCTGCACGAACGACGTCGGCGAGGTCGAGAAGGCCGTCTTCGACTAGGCCCGCGCTCCCACCGCGAGCAGATACTCCTGCTCGAAGTGCGCGTCATCGGGCGTGCCTCGATTCCACTCGTCGCAGAACTCGGTCACCGCCGCTTCGAACTCGTCCTCGCGATCGCTCTTTTTCGCATTGGCCTGCGCGGCGATCGTGGGGCCGTACTTGCCCTTGAAGTGATCGCCATAGTCCTGGGGGCGCTCGAAGGCGGTGATCTCCAGTACGTCTCGCTCCAGCGTCCCGAAGTCCACACGGTCGCCGAACAGCTCGGCAAGGTGTCCCTCGCTGCCCCATAGGGGCGGCGGCTGCGCGCCCGGCGGGGGCGGGGGAGCGAACGGGCCCATGGTCCGGAAGAGCGCCCCGATCATGCCTTCGGGGGTCCAGCTCAGCAGCCCGATCGTCCCGCCCGGGCGGCAGACGCGCACCAGCTCGTCGGCGACGTCCTTGTGGTGTGGCGCGAACATCGCGCCGATCGACGACATGACCACGTCGAATGACTCGTCCTCGAACGGCAGCCGCTCGGCGTCCGCCTCGACCCAATCGAGCTCGACTCCTTCGGCCTCGGCGCGGCGGCGACCGGCTTCCAGCAGCTCCGGCGTCAGGTCGCTGGCGGTGACGGTCGCGCCCTTCTGGGCCGCCGGGATCGAGGCGTTTCCGGTTCCGGCGGCGACGTCGAGAACGTCCATTCCAGGGCCGATGCCGCAGGCTTCGACCAGCCGTGGGCCGAGCGGGAGCAGGAACGTCTCGACCATTCCCGGATAGTCGCCTGACGCCCACATCTTGCGATGGCGTGCCTTGAGCTCGGAATCCTCAGTTGTCGACGACATTTGATGCTCCTTCCTGGTTGGCACGCTGACGGTATCTCCCCCCCAGCGCCGAGTCCAGTCCCCCCAAGCAGATCGTGAGAGCATCACGGTTGGGCATGACCGATTTCCTCGTCAAGCGCGACGACCTGCGCGAATGCCGCATCGCCGAATCGGAGGAGCCGGCGCTCGAGCCCGGCCAGGCGAAACTACGGGTCGAGAGCTTCGGGTTGACCGCGAACAACGTCACCTACGGGGTGCTCGGGGAGATGATGTCCTACTGGAACTTCTTCCCCGCCGAGGAGGGCTGGGGCAGGGTGCCGATGTGGGGCTTTGCCGAGGTTGAGCAGAGCGAGGCCGAGGGTGTGGAGCCCGGCACGCGCTTGTACGGATACCTGCCTCCCTCGTCTCACCTCGTGGTCATGCCCGCACACGCCGGCAAGGGCGGCTTCGTCGACGGCTCGCCGCACCGGGCGGAGCTACCGTCGGTCTACCAGCGCTACCAGGCGACCGAGGCCGACAGCTTCTACCGGCCGGACACCGAGGAGATGCAGATGCTGCTGCGTCCGCTCTTCTACACGTCGTTTCTGATCGACGACCAGCTCGACGACGAGGGGCTGCCCGAGCGCGGCCCGATCATCTTCTCGAGCGCCTCGAGCAAGACGGCGATCGCGGCGGCCTTCATGCTCGCGCAGCGCGATGGGGTCGAGGTCATCGGGCTGACCTCGACGCGCAACACCGAGTTCGTCGAAGGCCTGGGCATCTACGCCAGCTACGCCACCTATGACGAGATCGACTCGCTCGACCGCGGCCCAGCGACCTTCGTCGACTTCGCCGGTGACGGGAAGGTCCGCCTCGCCGTCCACACGCACTACGGCGATCAGCTCGCCCACAGCATGACCGTCGGGGTCACCCACTGGGAGGAGATCGGGGCGGGCGCGGAAGACCTGCCGGGGCCGGCGCCCACCCTCTTCTTCGCACCCGACCGCGTGGTCAAGCGCTCCGAGGACTGGGGCGGCTCCGGCCTGGAGACCAGGGTGGCCGACGCCTGGCACCCATTCTGCGAGTGGACGGGCGGCTGGCTCGACGTGATCCGCGGGGAGGGGTTCGACGCCGTGCAAAGCGCCTACCTCGACGTGCTCGAGGGCCGCGTCGAGCCGAAGAGCGCACACGTGCTCTCGGTTCGTTAGTGGGCCGGCTCTAAGCTCGCTCGATGGCGGGTGAACCCCAGATCGAGCTGCTCTGGTGGCGGGAGTGTCCCTCCTGGGAGCGGGCGATCGAGATGCTGCGCGAGCAGATGGCAGAGCTTGGGCTCGATGCGGGCGCGCTTCAGGTGACCGAGATCGTCGACGAGCAGGACGCCGAGGCGAAGGGCTTTCCCGGCTCGCCGACGATCCTCATCGACGGCACCGACCTGCAGCCGCCCGGCCCCGATCAGCCGCGCGGCCTAACCTGCCGTGTCTACCGGCGGCGAGACGGTCGTCCCTCGCCGCTTCCCGATCCCGAGGACCTGCGCGAGGCGCTGGAGAAAGCGAAGGACCGATGACAGACAGCGGCATCGCGATCGGAGAGCAGGCGCCCGCCTTCGAGCTTCCCAACGTCGACGGGGAGACGCATTCCCTGGGCGAGCCCGGAGACGAGGGGGCGACTGTCGTCTACTGGACCTGCAACCACTGCCCCTATGCTCTCGCCTGGCACGAGCGCCTGATCGACGTCGCCCGCGAGTACGGCGAGCGCGGGGTGCGGGTGCTGGCCGTCAACTCCAACGATGCCGAGCGTTACCCGCAGGACGGCCCCGACGCGATGCGGGAGCGGGTCGAGGCCGAGGGCGGCTGGCCAAATCCCTACCTGTACGACGAAAGCCAGGATGTCGCGCGGGCCTTCGGCGCCGAGAGAACGCCCGACATCTTCGTCTTCGACCGCGACCTGAGCCTGCGCTACCGCGGCGCTCCCGACTCCGACTATGAGGACGAGTCCCAGAACGCGGCCTGGCTCCGTGAGGCGCTCGACGCGCTGCTCGACGGCCGCGAGCCGGATCGGGCGGAGACGGAGCCGGTCGGATGCACGATCAAGTGGAAGTAGCGTGACCGCGAGGCGACGGCTGGTCCGGGTCCCGGCCAGCTCCGCGAATCTCGGCCCCGGTTATGACGTGATGGCGGCCGCGGTCGCGATGCAGCTCGAGGTCGAGGTGGAGGAGAGCGGCGAGTTCGCGGTCGAGGCGGAGGGCCTCGACGTGCCGACCGGGCGCGAGAACCTCGTCGTGCGGGCATTCGAGACCCTGCACCCGGCCGATGGCCTTCGCTTCCGGATCCGCAGCGAGATCCCGCTCGCCCGCGGCCTCGGCTCCAGCGCCGCCGCGATCGTCGCCGGCCTCGCCGCCGCCGACCACCTCTACGAGCTGGCGCTCGATCCGGGCGAGATGCTCTCCCGCGCGGCCGAGCTCGAGGGGCACGCCGACAACGTCGCCGCCGCGATACACGGCGGCTTCGTGATCTGCGGGCGCGATGGCTCCGGCCTCGCCGCCACCCGCTTCGACCCCCCGGAGGGACTGGAGGCGGTTGCGGTGATTCCCTCCGAGGAGGTGAGCACCGAGGCCGCTCGCGCCGCGATGCCCGACCAGGTGCCGCTCGGCGACGCGGTGTCGAACGTCGCCGCCGCGGCCCTTCTGGTCCTGGGCCTGCAGCAGGCAGACCTTCACCTCGTCGCCCGTGGTCTGCGCGACCGAATCCACCAGAACCGGCGGCGCGATCTGTACCCGCGCTCGATGGAGCTGCTGGAGGTGGCCAGCGACCTCGGGGCCCTGGGCGCGACGATCTCCGGTGCCGGTCCGACCGTGCTGGTCTGGGCCACCTGGCAGGACACCGGCAAGGTCGTCGCCGAGCTCGAGCGCCGCTGCGGCGACTGGGCCGAGGTGCGCCGGATGCCCTTCACCCCGCACGGGGTCGACGTCCCCGAGCTCTAGGAAATCTTGGACTGGGTCGTGCAGATCGGTCTGATCGAGCTGGCCGTCGGCGGCCTGCTTGGCTGGGCGATGGTCACTCAGCTGGAGCGTCCGGACCTGGTCAAGCGGCTCGGCATCGTCGCACCGCAGCGGATCCGCCAGGTCCACCTCGACTACGTGATGATGGGCCTGATCCTGGTTGCCGTCGGCCTCGCGGTTCCCGACCTGCCGGACTTCTGGGCCGCCTATCTGGTCTTCGGGACGATCGTCAACCCGTTCCTTTTCGTCCCGCCGGCGTTCCGGCCCCAGGTCCAGGAACAGCTCTGGTACCGGACGCTAAGCGTCGTCAGCTTCCTCGGCGTCAGCGGCGGCCTCGTCGCGGCGGCGATCGTCGGGCCCGGCTAGCGGTCCGGACGGTGCACGATTTCCAGCTTGATCCCGTAGCGGTCATAGGGGACCTCGTGGGCATCCGACTGCTTCTCCGGTGTAGAACCCGAGGCTGTCGCCGAGGGAGCTGACCACGAGATCCATGTGGTCGATGCCGGGCCTCGCCATCAGTCGAGCAATCCGACCTGGCGCAGGATGGAGACCGAGTCGGAGTAGACGTCCTTGCGCTTCACCAGGCCGTCCTCGAACGGGATCACATCGAGGCCGTTCCAGGTCACCGTCTCACCGGTCGGCGCTGCCTCGAGGTGGCCGCGCCGCATCGTCTTTGCGTGGGTGGCGGTCGCCGTCCATTCCTGGACGACCAGCCCGTCGCGCACGTAGAGCCTGCGGGTGGTGAACTCGATGTCGGGCCAGGTCTCGAAGATCGCGCCGATGTGCTCACGAGCCTCCTCGCCGCTTGCCGACTCCCCCGCGGTGTGATTCTCGAACACCATGTCAGGGGCGTGCATCGACATGATCGCGTCGAGGTCGTGGGCATTCCAGGCCTCGTTGTAGCGGCCGATCGTTCGCTCCAGCTCCGCCGCCGTGTCCTTGTTCTCGCTCATCCTGCTTCTTCCATCGACGACGATAATCCTTCCACCGACGAGCGAAGGAAGGAATCCCGATGAGCGAAGGCGACGGCTACACGATCAAGCGACGCGAGGAACTCGAGTCGATGGAGGGCTCTGGTGAATGCACCTGGCATTTGGTCCGAAAGCCGCTGGAGCTGAACGCCTTCGGCATCAACATGGTCGAGATCGGACCAGGTGGCCAGATTCCCGAGCACAACGAGAGCGGGAGCGGTCAGGTGGAGGTCTTCGCGATCCTCGACGGGGAGGGCAAGTTCCGGCTCAACGGCTCTGACCATGACGCGCCGGCGGGCAGCTTCGTGCGCATGGACCCCGACGTCACCCGCACGATCCTCAATGAGTCCGACGCGCCACTGACCGCGCTTCTGATCGGCGTCCCCGTTGAGTCGGGTTACGAGTCCGGGTCGGACTGGCTCTGAGCAGCAGCCGCCTGGCTCTGAGCTGAACCAGGCTGCGCCACGGGCGTCGGAGCGGGCTCGGGAGCGAACCCCGCCGCGAGCTCTTCGACCTGCTCGACCCGGTCAGGCATCTCCAGACGCTCGAAGATCTCCGCGGTCAGGCGCAGGTAGTCGACGCCACGGTCGGGGCGATAGTCGAGGATCGGCACCGCCCGCTCGGCTGACTCGGCGTAGGCGATCGAGCGCCTGATCACCGTCTCGAAGGTCCCGGGAAAGTGCTTCTTCAGCGTCTCCAGCGTCTCGCGCGCATGGCGGGTGCGCATGTTGGCGATGTTGAGCACCACCCCCAGGACCTCGAGCTCGGGATTGAGGTTGTCGCGCGCCAGTTCGACCACCTCCAGCGCCTGCTCGACGCCCTGCATCGAGAAGTACTCCGCCTCGGCGCTGAGCAGGGCGCGGTCGGCGGCGACCAGGGCGTTGACGGTCAGCAGGCCGAGCGTCGGCGGGCAGTCGATCAGGATCGCGTCGTAGCGCCGCTTGGCTTCGCGCAGCGCGTTTCGCAGCGTCAGCTCGCGTCCCATCTTCCCGGAGAGCATCAGCTCGGCCTCGGCGAGCCCGAGATTGGCCGGGACGACGCCGTCGTGGATCGCGTCGACCGCCTTCGCGCGGCCAGTCAGCACGTCGCCAAGGGTCGGCTCGACCGCCGGGTCGACGTCGAAGTAGTCGGAGAGGTTTCCCTGCGGGTCGGCGTCGACGGTCAGGGTGTTGATGTCGAGGCGGGCGAAGATGTCCGCAAGCGACCGGGTCATGGTCGTCTTCCCGGTGCCGCCCTTCTGCGAGAGGATCGCGATCGTCAGCGCCACGCCGCTCACCCTACAGGGCAAAGAAGGGCCTGCAAAGCGGGTATTTCGGTGCCTGGGCGGCCGCGACACGGGGACTTCCGCCCCGGCCCGAACCTATACTGTCCGCGCCCTGCAAACCCCGTCGCGCGCCCGCTCGAAGAAGGCGTGGAACCGGAGGTAACCGTGGCACCTTCCCAGCAGCGCTACTCGCCTGAGCTTCCCTACCGCCCGCTCGTCTCTCCTCCCAGCGTCGAGGACAAGGACGCCTGCGCGATCTACGCCTCGGTGCGCCGCGACGCGACGCCCAGCCACGCGCCGCTTGAGCTGGCGATCGCCTCGCTCCAGAAGATGCTGCACCGAGCGGGCAACGTCGACGGCGAGGGCGACGGCTGCGGCCTGCTGGTCGACATCCCGCGCAAGATCTGGGCCGAGGAGGTGCGCAGCGGCGGCCACAACCCCGCCCTGTCGCTTGACGACGCGTTCGCCGTCGCCCACGTCTTCGTCGAGCGATCCGAGGACCTCGACGCAATCCAGCACGGCGCCCGCGAGATCCTCGCCGGCGCCGGCTTCCGCATCCTCGCCGAGCGGGTCGGCGCCGTGCACTCCCCGGCCCTGGGCGCGACGGCGCGCGAGGAGGAGCCCCACTTCTGGCAGATTGCCGGCCTGGTCGCCGACGTCGAGCGCTGCGATCGCGTCCTCTTCGACCTGCAGATCGAGATCGAGTCAAAGCTCGGCGTCCACGTCGCCTCCTTTAGCTCCTCGACCTGCGTCTACAAGGTGATGGGGGCGCCGAAGGTGCTCGGCAACTACTACCCCGACCTCAGCGACGAGCGCTTCGAGACCGTCGGCTGCTTCGGCCACAACCGTTACTCGACCAACACCTGGCCCTCGTTCACGCGCGTGCAGCCGTTCTCGATCCTCGGCCACAACGGCGAGATCAACACGATCGAGCAGCTGCGCCAGGAGGCGAGGATGCTCGGGATCCCGATCGGGGAGGGCAACTCCGACTCCCAGGACCTCAACCGTACGATCGACACCCTCGTGCGCCGCGACGGGCTCAGCCTCTCCGAGGCGATGGAGATGGTGCGTGCCGCCGATCGTCGACGAGATCCGCAGCCTGCCGGAGGAGATGCACGGCTTCTACATGTACCTGCGCCAGGCCATGGGCCCCTTCTCGCAGGGCCCGGTGGCGCTGATCGCCCGCCACGGCGACGAGTGCGTCTTCTCCGCCGACGCCCTGGGGCTGCGGCCGCTGTGGCAGGTGGAGACGACCGAGGACTTCGTCTTTAGCTCCGAGCCCGGCGTGGTCTCCGTTCACGACATGGTCGCCGAGCCCAAGCCGCTGGCGCCGGGAGAGAAGGCGCTGGTGACCGATCGACGCCCCCGGACGCAGCAGCACCCTGCACAGCCACGAGCAGATGCAGCGCCTGGTCCGCGACCGCTGGCTGGGGCGCAATGGGGGAGAGGTCGCCGCCTACGAGCGGGCGCTGGAGACGGGTGGCCCGATGGAGGGCACCGAGATCCCCGGCTACGCGGAGGCAGGGCCCGAGGAGCCGGTAAAGGTCGAGGACCGCGTCCTCGCCGGCTTCGGCTGGCAGCGCGACGACGTGAAGCTCGTCCAGCAGATGGCATCCAACGGCGCCGAGCCGATCGGCTCCCTGGGCTACGACGGCCCGCTGGCGGCGCTCTCGCCCGAGCGCCAGAACCTCGCTGACTACTTCAAGGAGACGGTGGCGGTGGTGACCAACCCCGCGATCGACCGCGAGCGCGAGATCGAGCACTTCTCCACCCGCGCCGTCTTCGGCCGCCGCCCCTCGATCGCGTCGCCGGGCGAGGACACGGCGACGGTCGAGACCTCCTTCCCGGTGATCCTCGGCGGCCATGACGACATGGCGCCGCTTTCGGACAGCACCTACCGCCGCATCGCCCGCGAGCACCAGACCTACCTGCTCGAGGACCTCTGGGAGGAGTTCCGCGGCCGCGCCGCCGCCGTCGACATCTCGCTGCTTGAGTCCGAGACCGTGCAGGGCGCGATCGAGCGCCTCAAGCAAGAGGCGGTGAAGGCGGTTCGAAACGGCGCCGAGCTGCTGGTGCTCACCGACCGCACCGTCTATGAGGGCGAGCGCCGCTACATCGACCCCCACCTCGCGGTCTCCGCCGTCGACCAGGCACTGAAGCAGTTCAAGGTCGAGGCGGGGGAGGAGAACCTGCGTCGGCGCTGCTCGATCGTCCTGCGCTCGGCGGCGCTGCGAAACGTCCACGACGTGATGCTCGGCCTCGGGCTGGGCGCCAACGGCGTCTGCCCCTACGTGATGGTCGAGGTCGTGTGCGTCGAGGACTACGAGGACGACGTCTCAAACCTCGCCGCGGCGCTCCGCAAGGGGATCGAGAAGGTGATCTCGACGATCGGCATCCACGAGGTGCGCGGCTACGCGCGCCAGTTCTCCTCGATCGGCGTGAAGCCCGAGCTGGCGGAGATCTTCCAGACCGAGGCCTTCGCCGCCTCTTCCAAGGGCGGCGTCGGCTTCGCGGAGCTGGACGGCGACTCCGCCAAGCGCCAGCGCATCCTCGCCGGCGAGGAGGAGGCAAAGCCGGCCAAGACCTTCCGCTTCTATCCCAAGGTCTACAAGGCGGCTGTGGCGACCGCCAACGGCTCGGGGCCGTACGAGGAGTACTCGGAGAAGGTGCGCGACCTCGAGAAGCAGAGCCCGATCTCGATGCGCCACATCATGGCCCTGAAGGGCGACCGCGACCCGGTTGAGGCCGCAGCCGTGGACGCCAGCGTCGGCCACCACGACTACCCCGTGGTGATCTCCTCGATGAGCTTCGGCTCGCAGTCAGAGCCCGCCTTCCGCGCCTACGCGGAGGCGGCGAAGGCGATCAACATCCTCTGCATAAATGGCGAGGGCGGCGAGATCCAGGACATGTACGGCGACTACCGCAAGTGGCGCGGCCAGCAGGTCGCTTCGGGCCGCTTCGGGGTCTCGGCCGAGATGCTCAACTCCTCCTACGTCGCCGAGATCAAGATCGGCCAGGGCGCGAAGCCCGGCGAGGGCGGCCACCTGCCTGGCAAGAAGGTCTCCGAGAAGGTCGCCGCGGCGCGTAACGCGTCGCCCGGCACCGACCTGATCTCGCCCTCCAACAACCACGACCTCTACTCGATCGAGGACCTGGCGGAGCTGATCGACGAGCTGAAGACCGTGAACCCCGACCTGCGGGTCTCGGTCAAGGTCCCCGTGGTGCCCAACGTGGGCACGATCGGGCTAGGGATCGCCAAGGCGGGCGCCGACATCATCACCCTCTCCGGCTTTGAGGGCGGCACCGGCGCGGCGCGCCAGCACGCCCTGCGCCACGTCGGCCTGCCTTCGGACATCGGCACTCGGGCGGTGCACAGGGCCCTGATGGAGGCCGGGATCCGCAACCGGGTCGAGATCTGGGCCGACGGCGGCTACCGCCACGGCCACGACGTGGTGAAGCTTCACTGCATGGGCGCCAACCGCGTCGCCTTCGGCACCCTGGCGATGGTCTCGCTCGGCTGCACGATCTGCCGCGGCTGTCAGCTCGACACCTGCCACGTCGGCATCGCGACCCAGATCGAGACCACCGAGCAGGCGCAGGAGCACGGCCTTAAGAAGTTCACCCCGCAGGAGGTCAGCACCGCGGCCGAGAACTGCGCTCGCTTCTTCTCGGCGCTCGGCGAGGAGGTCAAGGAGGTCGTGGCCTCGCTCGGCTACGAGCGCGCCCAGGACCTGGTCGGCCGCTATGACCTGCTGGAGCAGATATCGCACCAGGAGCGTCTCGACCTGGCCCCGATGATCACGCCGCTGGAGGAGCAGCTCGACCTGGAGCCGATCGACCTCCCGGTCGCCGAGGAGGTCATGGCCGAGGCTCGCGCCGAGGCCGGCCTCGTCGTCGCGCGGCCGATCCGCATGGAGTCAAAGCAGGCGTCGAGCCAGATCGGCTCGCTCGCCGACGAGGTCTGCTCGGGCCGCCCGGTGCGGCAGGAGTTCCCGCGCCCGACCGACGCCAACGACCGCGTGCTCGGCACAGAGCTCTCCGGAGCGATCGCCAGGGCGCGGATCTTCGCCGACGGGCCCGAGCCCTCCGAAGATGTGCTGGCGGAGCTCAACTTCAACGGCGGCTCGGTCGCCGGGCAGGGCTTTGGCGCCTTCAACGCCTATGGGGTCGTGGTCCGCGTCGAGGGCGGCGCCCAGGACGGGGTGGGCAAGACGATGCTCGGCGGTACCGTCTCGATCCTGAAGGGCAAGGGTGCCAAGGGCGAGAGGGTCAACGGATCGGTCGGCAAGTCCTTTGCCTACGGAGCGCAACGGGGACGCCTGTTCGTTCAGGGCTCGGCCGACTCGCGCTTCTGCATCCGGCTATCCGGCGCCGACATCGTGCTCGGCGGCGAGCCGGCGGAGCCGATCGACGACTCGCGCGGCTGCATCGTCGACCGCGCCAACGCGAAGGGCTTTGCCTTCGAGTACATGACCTCGGGCCGCGCCGTGGTGCTCGGCGACATCGGGCCCTGGGCCTGCGCCGGGATGACCGGCGGCCGGGTCTACGTGCGGATCAACGAGTTCGGACTGGATCGCGAGGCAATCGAGCGCCGGCTCGGCGAAGGCGCGCTGGTCGAGCTGGAGGAAATCGACGCCGAGGGCCTGCTCGACATCGACGATCTGCTCGGCCATTACGCGGCGGAGCTGCGGGTCAGCGACCAGGACTCAGAGGCCGATCGGATTCTGGGTCTGGCCGCCAAAGCGAGCGAGAACTTCCTCCAGGTAGTCCCGCACAAGGTGCAGGCGGACCCGAGCATTTCGACCGAGTAGCTCCGCTCAGCCCGACGCCGACTTGCGCTCGTCGGCCGCCTCGGGCGGCGGACCGGCATCCGGCTTCGGCTGAGGCGGCTGCGGCTGCGCGGGTGCGGCGGCGGGCTCGCCGATCGTCGAGCCCGACAGCTCGCCGATCGCGCGGATGTCGCGCAGCACCCCATCGAGGAGCTGCTCGGTGTCGGCGCGGACCTTGGCGATCCCTGACTGGATCGACTCCTCGGCCGCGGTGTTGAGGCGCTGCTGGGCCTCCTGGGACTGCTTGGTGAGCTCGGCGCTCTGGCGCTCGGCCTCCGCCCTCAGCGTCGCGACGACGTCCTTGATCTGCTTCTCGGAGGCCTGGTTCTCCTCCCGCTGCTCCTTGCGCTCGCGCCGCATCGCCTTGCGCGAGAGCTTCTCGCCGGCGCGCTTCTCCTGCTCGCTGATGCTGGCGGCGACCTTGCGGCCCTGCTGCTGGATCTGAGCCGCCGCCACCTCGGAAGCCTTGGCGATCTTCGCCCGCAGAGTCTCGGCCTCGCTGTCGAGGGCCGCCTTGGTCTCCTGACCAAGGTCCGCGGTGGCGGCCTTGACGGCGGCCACGATTCGGTGCTCGATCTCGCGCGAGCTGTCCTCCACCCGCTTGCGCAGGCCCTCCTCGGCGCTCTTTGCCGTGGCCTCGCTCTCCTCACGGACCTTCTTTGCCGAGGCTTCGTTCTCGGTGCGCATCTTGCTTGCCATCGCCTCGCTCTCGGCCCGGAACCTCTCCAAGGCCGCGCTCAGTTGCTGGTCGGACGCCGCCTTGAGCTTCTGCTCTGACTCGGCCTGCAACCTCGAGCCGGCCTCGGCGAGCGCCTTTTGAAGCTGCTGATCGGCATCGCCGGCGATCTGGGTCCGGGCCGAGCCGACCTGCTCTGAGATCTGCTTGCCCAGCGCCTCGCTGCTCGCGGTGGCGCTCTCGGAGACCTTGGCGTCAACCCGCTCGGCGATTCCCTGCTCGAGCTCGGCCTTGATCTGTGGGGCGGCCTTGTCGGCCGCCGCCTGAATTCCCTGTGCAGGTGCGCTCCTCGATTCCGGCCCCGAGGCGCTGCTCCGCGGCCGCCAGTCGCTGCTCGACCAGGCGCTCGAAGCCCTGCTTCTCTTCCGCCGTTTGGGCCTGGCGGCTCTCGGCGAGCCTCCTCTCGATCGCCTCGGCGGCGGCCTGCAGCTCAGCTCGCAGGGCCTCGGTGCTGGAGGCGTTCGCCGCGGCGATGCGGGCCTCGACCGCGGCGCTGAGCGTCTGCTCCAGCTCCGACTGCATCTTCGGGATCGCGTTGGCGATCGCCGCCTGGCTGGCCTGGGTCGCGCGCTCGTCGATGCCGGTGCCGAGCCGCTGCTCGGCCGCGGCGAAGCGCTCCTGCTCGGAGGCAAGCCACTGCTTGGCCGCTGCCTGGATCTTCTGGATCTCCTCCTCGGCGCGGGCCTGGGCCGCTTCCTGGATGCGCTGCTCGGTGGCCTGTACAGCCGTCGATTGCTTTGCGGCGAGGGCTTCGTTTGCGGCCGTGGTGCGCTCGCTGAGCTGCGCCTCGATGCGTGCGGCCAGCGTCTGCTCCAGCCCGGCCTGTACCTGCGGCGTCACCTTGGCGATCTCCGCCTCGGCGAGCGTCGCGGTCTGCTGCTCCAGCGAGGCGCGCAGGCGCTCCTGCACCTGGGCTGTCTCCGACTCGACTCGGGCCTGGGTGTCGCGGGCGAGCTTCTCCTCCAGGCGCTGGATCGCCTCGGTCATCTCGGCTCGAAGGCGCTCGTTCTCGCTCACTAGCAGCTGCTGCATGCCCGAGCGGGCCTGCTGGGCCTGCTCGCGCAGCTGCTGGCGCGCCCTCTCGATCGCGTCGCTGGCGACCCCGGGAACAGGTGCCTGCGCGGGATTCAGGTCCTGCGGCGGAGGCGTCGCGCCGGGCAGCTGCTCGACGTTGCTCGGTGGCAGCTCAGGCTCGGGCGAGGGGGGCGGCTCGGCCGGCGAGGGCGTGGGCTCGGTCGCCGCGGGCGTAGGTTCGGTCGCGCCAGGCGGGGCCTCGCTCGGTGTGGGCGGAGGGACGCTCGGGGGCGGCCCACCCTGGGGCGGAGCACCGTTCTCGGGTCCCGACTCGCTGTCGGGCGGCTGGGTGTCGTCTTTGGCCAATTCAGGGTCCGGGGTCTCGAGGCGCCCGGCGAATACCCAATGCTATGCGGCGGCGCAGCGGAACGATCGGGTCTCGGTCAAGCCTCGATCGCATACAGGTGATAGCGGCCCACGGTCAGCTCATCGCCGTCGAGTAGGCGCCCCCAGTCGACTTCCTCGCCGTTGACCAGGACCCCGTTGAGGCTTCGGTCGTCGAGCACGCGCAGCGGCTTGCTTCCCTCCCAGACGACCAGCGCATGGCGGCGCGAGACCGTCGGGTCGTCGAGGCGGATGTCGGCTGTGATGCTGCGGCCGATCCGGGTCCAGCCTCTCTGCAGGGGGAAGACCCGTACCTCGTCGTCGCGGAAGGCGAGGTAGCGGCCGGCCTCCTCGATCGAAGCCCGTGCCTCGGCCAGCCAGTCGGGGGCGCTCGACTGCAGGGCGACCGGGAACTCGGTCGTCGTGTGCTGGTCGGGAGCGCCCTCGAAGATCGATGCTCGGCGAAAGCTCTCGCTTCCGCAGCGCGGGCATTCGGGCAGGTCGTCCTGGGCTTCTAGGGAGACCTGGGAGCCGCAGGAACTGCAGGAGAAAGTCCCGGCCCCGGGGGCAGCGCCTGCTTCATGCAGCTCACTGGCGGCGCCGATCACGTTGAGTACTCCACCTCCTCCGATCCCAATCGATGCTAGCGCGACTCGATACTAGGTATAGAGCCGCTTGGACGAATTAGCCGCAACGTCCAAGAAAACCGGTGGGCAGGCCGCGAGTAGCGGCGGATTCGCGTTTCAGGCACCGATGGCGATCTGCGGCTCCGCGGTGGCCGGTACCGGCCAGGCGCGGCGCACGTTGGCGGCGCCGGCGACGCTGTGGATGCGCTCGCGGCGCATCGGCTCGCCGAGCACGGCGCTGCGGGGGCGCTCCAGGCAGAGATCGCAGACCGCTGACTCGCGCCGCCCATCGACCATCACCGTCACCTGCTCGCCAATCAGCGGGGTGCGTGCGCAGGCACAGCAGGGCGTGAACTCATCCATCCCAACCCCTTCGTCGCTCCTCGCGCCCCTCCTGCCGGGGCGAGGAGCTCGGCACATAGAATCGCCCGCCGATGGGGCCGGTAAACGCCGAGCTGGCGATCGACGTGGGGCGGGAGGAGGCGTTCGAGTACATCGGCGACCTCGCAAACCGCGCTGCCTTCACCGATCACTTCATCGACGGGCTGCGCCTGCTGCGCGCCGAGTCGACCGGGGTCGGGGCCGGCGCGCGCTTCCGCTTCCACGCGCCGCCGCAGGCGATCTGGATGGACACGACGATCACGGAGCTCGAGGCCCCGCACCGGATCTCGGAGCGAGGGAGCGGCGGGCGCTTCAACCGCATCCCCTCCGCGACGGAGTGGGAGCTGCTTTCCGGGCCGGGCCCGCTGACCACGGTCCGCGTCACTTACTGGACCGAGCCCGCGAACCCGCTCGACCGCCTCAAGGAGGTGCTCGGGGGCGCCTCGGTCTGGTACGGGCGCGACTGGGCCCAGGCGCTGCGGCGCCTGCGCGACGAGCTCGAGGCCGCCGCGAATAAACTGCCGCCGGCGTGACCGCCCCTCGCCTCACCCGACTCCTCGCCGCGCTCGCCGCGCTTTCCCTCTGCGTGACGCTGGGCGCCTGCGGCCTCGATGAGAGCAAGACCGACATCCGCGAGGGAGTGCCGGTCGAGCTGGGGGAGCTGCAGTACAACGTGCTCTTCGCCCGCTACCTGAACCCCGACGACGTCGAGGACCGCGAGTACCTGGTCGGCCAGCCGGCGCCGGGGCCGGACCAGCTCTACCTCGGGGTCTTCGTCCAGATCCTCAACAAGGACAAGGAGAGCGCGCAGACGATCCCCGCCGACCTGACGCTGGTCGACAGCGAGGAGAACGAGTTCTTCCCGCTGCCCAGCGAGAGCCCCTACGCGCTGCGGCTCGGCGGCTCGGTCGGCCCCGAGGACCAGGTACCGGCGCTTGACAGCGTCGCCGAGATCGGCCCGATCGAGGGCTCGATGGTGCTCTTCTCGATCACCGATGAGACGACCGAGGCGCGGCCGCTGGAGCTGTTCATCCCCGGCGAGGACGGCCCCGCCATCGTCGAGCTCGACGTCTAGTCGCCGTGGCCTCGGGCATCCGGACGCTGCAGCTCTCGCTGCTGCTCGCCGCGGCGGGCGCGCTGGTGATCCTGCTGCGCCTCTTCGGAGACATCGCCAGCTTCGCCGGCGTCGCCGCGATGCTCGCCGGCACCGTTCTGTCCGCGCCCTACGCGCCGCAGCCCGATCAGCCGGGGCGCGGCTGGTGGACGATGCTGGCGGCCGGGGCCGGGATCACCGTGGTTGCCGGCGGCCTGTCGCTGCTGTCGGAGACCGTGGGCGGGCTGCTCGCGGTCCTCGGCTGCGTGCTGGTGGCGATCGCGGTGGCGCTGGGATTTCCCGCTACGGCAGCGATCCGGCTAGCCGAGCAGTCCCGCCGCGAGAACGTCGCGCGGCGATCGGCGCGGCGACGACGCCTCCGTCTGCCTCGGCGTCGATCAGCAGCACCGCGACCGCGAGGCGCGGCTTCTGCGCCGGGGCGAAGGCGGTGAACCAGGCGTCGATGATCTGCTCCGGGTCCTCGCCGGGCGGCGGCTCGGGGGCGTCCGGCTTCGGCCCCAGCTCCGCGGTCCCGGTCTTGCCCGCCACCTGGACGCCGCCGGGCAGGGCGGCGGCGCTGCCGGTGCCGCCGGCGACGACGCCGATCATCAGGTCGCGCAGCTGGTTCGCGATCTTGCGGCGAGGTCACCCGCACCGGCTCCGCGTCGGCCTGAAGGCGGCGGTCGGTGACGATCGGCGTCGGCATCCGCATGCCGCGCTTGGCGACGGTCTGGGCGACCGACGCCATCTCCAGCGGCGTCGAGAGCACCTCGCCCTGGCCGATCGCGGTTACCGCCGAGGTCAAGATCGGTCCCGACGTCCTCCGGGATGCTCGGCGCCGGCGGCTCGGTGATCCGCGTCGCCGCCTCGTCGTAGAGGGTCGGCGTCGAGTTGAAGCCGTAGCGCTCGGCCATCTCGACCAGGTCCTCCTCGCCGATCTCGGGGCCCAGCGGCGCGAAGACCGCGTTGCAGGAGGCGGCGAAGGACTCGGTAAAGCTGCCGCCGCAGAACTCGTCGTTGGCGTTTGCGATGAAGCGGCCGCCGACGTTGATTCCGTCGGTGATCGGGAATTGGTCGTCGAGCTCGACCGCCCCCTGCTCCAGCGCCGCCGTCGTGGTCACGATCTTGAAGGTCGAGCCCGGTGGCTGGGGCGCGGAGAAGGCGCTCCCGGCCAGCGCCCTGACCGCGCCGCTGCGCGCGTCGAGGACCGCGACGCCGCCCGAGCGCCCGGCGAGGGCGAGCACCGCGGCCTGCTGGAGGTCAGGGTCGATTGACGTCTTCACCGGCTCGCCGGGGAGCGGCTCTCCCTCCGCGAGCACACGCTCCTCACCTTCGGCTGTGGCTAGAAGCAGGCCGCCGGAGCGCCCCGCCAGGCGCCGGTTGAATGCCTGCTCGAGGCCGCTGACGCCGACCGGGGTGCCCACCGGGTAGCCCTGGCGCGCCAGCGCGGGCACGTCTTCAGTCTCTGGCTCGCCGATCACGCCGCTGACGTCGATCGCGTCACTGCCGAGCGGGGAGCTGCGTGCCTCCGGCGGCCCGGTCGCCAGTGGCGTGCCGTCGTTCGCTCGGATCTCGGCCCGGCGCCCGAGCTCGATCTCGCTATCGAGCTCTTCGCCGCGCCGCAGCCCCGGGAAGACCAGGTGCGGCGCCCACTCGACCCCGCCGTCGGCGAAAGGGAGCGTCAGGTCCCTTTCGATGACACCGAAGGACACGGTGGAGACCCGCAGCGGCACGGTCACGGCGTCGCCGCCGTCCAGCGACTCCGGCTCACCCGCCTCGCCGGGGTCGATCGAGCGCAGAGTCGCCGTCTCCTGCGCCTGCAGGTAGGCCTCGCGAAGCTCTCGCGGCCGATACCGCTGCTGCGAGGCGGGGTTGAGGTGGCCATGCATTGCGGCGAAGTCCTGCGCGGGCCCAGGAGGCGGCGAAGCGATCGGCGGTCTCGGTCTCCGGCGCCGGCCCGGAGCCGTAGTTCAGCCCGGCGATGAAGGCCGCGGCGGCGAGAACGACGAGGGGGACGGCGCGGGTGAGCTGGCGCCGGCGCCTAGCCTCCTGGGTGGGGCGTTTCTTCACGGGCGGGAGAAGTTAGTGACTGAAGGGCACATGGTTTGATTTCCTCGATGACCGTTCTCGACTGGGGAATCTTGGCGTTCACCGCGGCGCTAGCTATCTGGGGGTACGCGCAGGGGCTGATCGTCGGCGCCTTCACGCTCACCGGATTCACCCTCGGAGCGCTGGCCGGCAGCCGCCTCGCCCCGGCGCTGCTCTCCCAGGGCGCCGAGTCCCCCTACGCGCCGATGTTCGCGGCGCTCGGAGCGCTGACCTTCGGCGCCGCCGTCGCGGTCTCGCTGGAGGGACTGGGGGTGGGGCTGCGCTCACGCCTCATCCACGGGCCCGGGGGGCACCTTGCCGACGGCGCCGGCGGGGCGCTTCTGATCGCCGCGCTCGCGCTCGGGCTGACCTGGGTGTTCGGAGCTGTGGCGTTGCACGCACCCGGGCGCGGGCGAGCTGCGGCGCGACGTCCAGCGCTCGCTGATCCTCGGCGAGCTCAACGACCTGCTGCCGCCCTCGGGCCCGATCCTCAACGCGCTCAACCGCGTCGACCCGCGGCCGAGCATCAACGGCCCCGACGCCCTCGGTGTCGGCCCCGTCGGAGGGCGATCGTCGATGACCCCGAGGTGCGCGAGGCGGGGGAGAGCGTCGTCAAGGTGCTGGGGACCGCCTGCGGGCTTGGAGTCGAGGGCTCCGGATGGGTGGGGTTGCCGGGCCTCGTGGTGACCAACGCCCATGTGGTCGCCGGCGAGCGCGACACCACCGTCACCGCCCGCGACGGGACCAAGGTCGACGCGGTGCCGGTGCACTACGACCCGCGCAACGACCTCGCTGTCCTGCGCGTCGACCTCGGCCTTCCGCAGCTTCAGATCTCTCGCGAGCCGGCGCCGGGGACCAACGCCGCGGTGCTCGGGTATCCGGAGAACGGCGGCTTTGAGGTCGCGCCGGCGCGCTTCGGGTCGACCGAGAACGTGATCAGCGAGGACTCCTACGGGCGCGGCCCGGTGCAGCGCCAGATGAGCTCGCTGCGGGGCACGATCCTCTCCGGGAACTCGGGCGGGCCCGCGGTCGACAGGCGCGGACGGGTGATGGCGACGGTGTTCGCGGCAACAACCAACGGCCCCGCGGGCGGCTACGGGGTGCCGAACGAGGTGGTCGGCGAGGCTCTGCGCCGAGCCTCGGGCATCGGCGGCGAGGTGAGCACGGGCCCCTGCACCGCCGAGTGAGCGAAAAAGCCGGTCACTTACGTTCGGTAAGGTGCTTTTGGTGCCTGGAGAGATCTCCGCACAGCCTGCGGATGACAGCGAGAAGATCTGCCCGCATTTCCACGCTGCAGTCGAGCTGGTTGGCAAGCGCTGGTCGGGCGCGATCATCTCGGCGCTGAGCGAAGGCCCGCGCCGCTTCGGGGAGCTCAACGAAGCGGTGCCGCGGCTGTCGGACCGGCTTCTCTCCCGGCGCCTGCGCGAGCTGGAGTCGGCCGGGCTGGTCGACCGCGATGTCTCTGCGGGGCCGCCGACCAAGGTGACCTACTCGCTGACCGAGAAGGGCGCCGACCTGGACCCCGCGCTGCGCGAGCTGCGCGAGTGGGGCCAGCGCTGGAACGCCTCCGAGCTGCTCTAGACAGAGCTCAGGCGAGCGTGCGCTTGAAGCTGCGATCGAGCGTCTTCTCGTCCTGCTCCCCGGCGACCGTCTTGTCGAGCGTCAGGACCGCGTCCTTGCCGTCGAAGCGCAGGATCGCGATCTGGTTGTCGAAGAACGGCCCCTCGACGAGGCGCCACGGGAAGCGCGGCCTCTTGCCACCGGTTACCCGGGTCAGGCCGCGCCCGAGGGCACGGCCCACCCGAGTGTTCGCGGCTTTGATCACCCGCCGCTCGGTCGAGTCGAGCGGGTTGCGGAAGGGCGAGCAGACCGCCTGGTAGACGCGGGTCGAGGACCCCGAGTTGAGGTCGGCCTCGGCGAGGTAGGCGTGGTGGACGTCGCCGGAGACGACCGTGATCGTGGTCGGTGCGCTGCCGCGCTTTCCCGCGGCGACCTCCTCGATCAGCTCCGAGAGGCGGTCGAAAGAGTCCGCGAAGGCGGGCCAGTGGTCGACGTCGACCCCGCGCCTGAACTTCTCCGCCAGCTTCGCCGCCCGCTTGCCCCAGATGCCGTCGGCAATGCGCTCGTCGGCGACTTGAAGGCCATGGAGCGCCGGAAGCATCAGGAACGGCACCGAGGTGCCGAGGACCAGATGGTCGAACTCGCCCTCGGCGTGCTCGCAGATCCAGTCCCACTCGTCCTCGTCGAAGATCGATCGCCTGTCCTCTTGCAGCACCCGCCCGGCGCGGGCGTCCATCACGATGATGCGTGTGTTGCCGAGATCGCGGCAGTAGCTCCAACGGGTGCCGGCCTCGGTCGAGTCGGCGCCCTCGGCGAAGTCGCGCAGGACCCCGGTCGCGTCGTCGGTGCCCTGGATCCGCTGCCAGACGTCGTTCTCGGCCAGCTCGCGCGGGGAGAGGTTGCCGAGGTGCTGGTAGATCCAGTAGCTCATGAACCCGTCGACGACGCGCCGCCGCCACCAGTCGTGCTCGCGCATGTCCTGCACCCAGGAGCGCGAGATGTTCCAGTCGTCGCGCATGTCGTGGTCGTCCCAGACCATCGAGCAGGAGACGTTGGCGAACAGCCAGCGGATCATCGGGTCGATCCAGGACTCGTGGTAGAGCCAGGTGTACTCCTCGAAGTCCGCCGTCTCGTCGTAGGGAGGCTCGGTGATGTCGCGCTTCCAGGCGATCTTCGAGCGTGAGACCGGCGAGCCCTCGTCGACGTAGACCTGGTCGCCGAGCAGGAGCAGCACGTCGGGCCAGTTGGCGCGGTCGTCGCGGATCATCTCGCGGGCGAGGACGAAGAGCGCGTCGAGCCCGAAGCCGCGCTCGTCCTCGTCGGCGCTCAGGGTGTAGGGGGCCTCATGCGGCAGGGCCGCCCGGCAGGAGCCGAAGGCGATCTCGATCGTCTCCTTCTCTCCGATCGTGCGGATCGCCGGCGGCGGGAAGTCGTACTGGGGCAGCGGGAAGCAGCGCTCGCCGTCGAGGCGCACCTCGTACTCGTAGAGCTCGTCGGGCTCGAGGCCGTCGATGACCACGAGCGCGTAGTTGTGGCGGTGGACCTGGAAGGTGCCGGTCTTGCGGCCGAGGATCTCGACCTCGCAGGGTGCGTCTGTCTCCACCCAGACGGTGGCTTCGGTGTCGCTGACGTAGCGCAGCAGGGGGCCGAGGACGAGGTCCGGCATCGCGTCAATCCTTTCCTATCCTCGGCGGGCTGGCCACCCCGCGCCTGTTAGGGGTGCGTTAGGGCTACCAATCCCGCGGGTTGCCGGGCGGGATCTGGTCGCGGACCAGCACCGGCTCGATCGTCTCGCCCGGGTGGGGCTCGGTGGTGTCGAGGAAGAGCTGCCACTGGCCGTCACCTAGCTCGCCGAAGGCGGCCTCCAGAGCGCGCAGGTAGGGGGCCATCCGCACCGCGTCAGCCGGGGGCGTGGGGGAGAAGTGCTCGGCTTTCGCCGTGTAGGCGAAGACCGGCTTGAAGCCGGCGCTGTCATCGACGTCGCTGGTGACCTCGACTCGGTCGTAGCGCATCTCGCGCAGGTCGAGCCGCTCAAGCTCCGCCTCGCTGACCTCGATCAGGGCGCCGTTGGGCGCCGACTCGGGGCCGGCGGCCGCGTCGCGCTCGACATTGAGGCCGACGATCCAGCGCGGCAGCTCGCCGTCGGACTCGCGAGCGAAGGTCTTCTCTGCCGCGAGGTTGTCACGCACGATCGACCAGCGCCGCCGCCAGCCGAGCAGGCGCCGCGGGTGCAGCTCCGCCGGCGCCCGCCCCAGCGTCTGCTCGAAGCTCTGCGGGCTGACCAGCGAGCCGTAGGCGAAGACGGCGAGTCGGCTCATCCCGACCTTAACCCGGCGGCGGCGCCGGACTTGGGCAAAGCCTGCGCCGCGCCGGACAGTCGTTGCAGAGCGGCCAGTCGGGCTCGTCGGTGACGGCGAAGCGGTTCGCGGCCAGCTCGGCGACGATCTCCTCCAGTTCCGCCCGCGCCCGATCGATCGCCGCCCGGTCGAGCTCCTCGGTCACCGGCTCCTCGGGCCGCTCCAGGAACACGTAGGCGACCCGGACCGACTCGGCGCCGGTCGCCTCCTGGGTCGCGACCGCGTAGAGGTCGCGCTGCAGCGCGTAGCGCCCGGCGTATTCGGCCGGCTCGCCGCCGTCGAGCCGGTCGGTCTTGAAGTCGACCACGGTCGGGGCTTCCCGCGAGGGCTCGGCCAGCAGGTCGATCTTGCCGCGCAGCACCGACCCGCCGAGCTCGACCAGGAACGGGACCTCGGACCGCACGCCTCCGCCGGCACCGCCCTCGAGCTCTGAACGAAGCGGCGAGTCGATCCAGCCCCGCACCATGCCCAGGGCGCGCTCGCGCGTCCTTTTCAGGATCGAGCCCCTGCGCCTCGGCGACCCGGCTCGCGGTCGATGCGGGCGGCTCGATCCAGCGCCGCGCCGCCGACCACTCGAGCAGCAGGTGGACCGCGTTTCCGAACGCGCGACCCGCCTGCCCGGCCGCGGAGTCGCTACCGGGGCTGACCGGCGTCAGCCCGAGCACGTGCTCCATGTAGAAGCGGTAGCCGCAGCGGCGGTAGTCGGCTAGCGCCGAGTAGGACAGCGGCCGCCGCGGGGTGACCGGGGAGCCGGCCTCGACGATCGGCGGCGGCGAGTCCGGGATCTCGATGCGCGGCCGCTCGGCGCTCGCCGCCTCCGCCAGCTCCGCGGCCCGCTCGGGGCTGGGCCGATTCACCTTCACGGCCACCTGCGCCGCGGGAAAGTCGGCGCCGAGGCCGGGGACGGCCGGAGCGGGGGGCAGCTCGACGACGGAGTCGCTCTCGCGGTCCTCGACGCCGAAGGCCCGGATCAGCCGCTCGCTCACCGGGGTCGTCGGCTTCTCCTCGTCAGGAGCCTTTGCCTGCGGGATCCCGCTCAGCAGCAGGCGCTCGCGAGCCCGGGTCGCGGCGACGTAGAAGAGCCGCCGCTCCTCGGCCGAGTCGAGCTCGTTCGCCTTCTCGATCAGCTCATCGCGCTCATAGAGGTTGACCGAGCGGGCGCCGAGCCGGGCGAGGCGCATCCCGACCCGACCCTCGCCCTCGGCGCCGCGGCCCAGGTTGAGGTCGGGAACCCGCCCCCCGGAGAGCAGGCTGCGGCCAAGGCCGGCGACCGCGACGACCGGGAACTCGAGCCCCTTGGCGTTGTGGATCGTCATCACCCGCACCCCGTCGTGGTCCTCGGCCTCGGTGGCGGCGACGGCCTCGTCGTCCTCGCCGGACCGGAAGGCGACGAAGTCGAGAAAGCCGCGCAGATCGCGTCCTTCGTTGGCCTCGAACTCGCGCGCCATCCGCATCAGCTTGCGCACGTTGGCGAGCCGCAGCCCGCCCGGCCCCCGAACCAGGATCGCGAGGTCATAGCCGGTGTCGGAGACCGCCCGCTCGATCAGCTCCTCGAGCGAGAGCCGCGGCCCCTCCGCGCGCAGCGCCTCGACCCTGGAGTGGAAGAGGGTCAGCCGCTCGAGGTCCTCGGGCGGAATCTGCGCCAGCCACTCGGGCTCCTCGAGCTCCGGCTCCCAGGCGCCGACGGCGTGCTCGAGCGCCGGCCAGAGGTTGCTCGTGCGCCCAGCGGCGCGGCGCAGGATCCAGAGGGTGTCGGGAAGCACGGCGCATGCCGGCGAGGCCAGTGCGCCGAGCAGCGGCTCGTCGTCGAGCGGGTTGGCGATCACCGAGAGCAGGCAGCGCACGTCCTCGACCTGCTGCTGTGACCAGTAGCCGCGGCCGCCGAGCACGTAGGGCCGCAGCCCGGCGCGCACGAATGCCTCCTCGAAGGCGTCGACGTGGGTGAAGGCCCGCAGCAGCACGACGACGTCCCCGCGCTCGACGCCCGCCCTCGGTCAGCTCGCGCAGCCGCGCGGCCAGAAAGCGCGCCTCGGCGACGCTCTGCATCGGCGTTCGGTCATCGACCGGAAGGTCGAGCTCGATTCCCTCCGCGTCCCACCCGTTGCGGTCTGTGAGCAGCAGCTCGACCGCCGGGCCGCCGCCCGGGGGCGTGTCCTCTTCGGGAGCGACGCCGACGCTGAGCGGGTTGAAGTCGTCGAGCATCGAGTCGCCGATCGCGTTTGCCGCCGCGACGATCTCCGGCCGGGAGCGGAAGTTGCCGCTCAGCGGCAGCACCTTTGCCTTCCCGGAGTCGCGGAACTCCTCGCGCTTGCCGCGGAACACCTCGAGGTCGGCGTGCCGGAAGCCGTAGATCGACTGGAACTCGTCGCCGACCAGGAAGACCTCGGTCTCCGGGCCGCGCAGCGCCTCGATCAGGCTCAGCTGCAGTCGGTTGGTGTCCTGGAACTCGTCGACCATCAGCTGCGCGAACTGCCCGCGGTATGTCTCGCCGACCTCGGTCCCGGTCAGCAGCCGCACCGCCTCGAGCTGCAGGTCCTCGAAGTCAAGGCCCGAGCGCGCCGCCTTCACGGTCCCGAAGTGGCGGTCGAAGAGGCCGAGCAGCTCGCCGATGTGGTCGTAGGCGAGCCCTCCCGCCCCGGCCTCGGCGGCGCGGGCGGTTGCCGCACGCAGCGCCTTCGCGCACTCGCCGCGCAGGCCCTTGGGGTTGCCGAAGAACACCGCGTCGAGCTCCTCCAGCGAGGGCGAGCCACCCCCCGCGCAGAGCTCGATTGCCGCTTCCAGGCGGCGTCGCTGCTCCTCCTTCTCACCCTTGGCTCCAAGGGCCGCGGCCGCGGTCGCCTCAAGGGCCGCCATCGCCGCCGCCATGTCTCCGGTCGGGGCGGAGGGGAGGCGGGGCTCGGCCTGGCCGCGGCTTCGCAGCTCCTCGTGGGCGTCGATCACCATCTCGCGCAGCCCGTCGATGCGGTAGGCGGCGACGGTCGCCTCGCGCTCTGGGTCTTCAGAGGCGAGGAACTCCTCCAGCGCCGAGTCGAAGGCGGCCCGCGCGGCGCGCTGGGACTCGGAGGCATCGAGGACGCGGAAGTGTGGGTCGATGCCGGCCGCGATCGGGTGCGAGGCGAGCAGCCGGCGGCAGAAGCCGTGGATCGTCGTGATCGGGGCGCCGCCGAAGCCCGAGATCAGGTCGGCGATGCGGGCCTCCCCCTCGGCGTCCTGAGCAGCTGCGGCGGCGCAGCTCGCGGCGCACCCGATCGCGCAGCTGCGCGGCGGCCTTGTCGGTGAAGGTGAAGGCGAGGATCTGGTCCGGGGTCAGCCCGTCGGCGATCACGAGGTCGCAGTAGCGGTCGACGAGCACCCCGGTCTTGCCGGTCCCGGCGCCGGCCTCCAGCAGCACGTCGCGGCCGCGGATGCCGATCGCCTCGCGCTGCTCGCCCGTCGGCT
Organism: uncultured Solirubrobacterales bacterium; assembly: GCA_963724905.1. Classification (GTDB taxonomy): domain Bacteria; phylum Actinomycetota; class Thermoleophilia; order Solirubrobacterales; family 70-9; genus Mayfieldus. The sequence continues at coordinate 209,693 of CAVRWD010000002.1, read as the reverse complement.
CGCGCCCGATGCTCACGTCGCCTCCTCTTCCTCCTCGTCCTCGGGCTGGACGAAGGGAGCGCGCTCGCGGCGGCAGATCGGGGCGAAGCCGCAGAACTTCGGGCAGACGTCGTGGCCCCGCAGGCCCTTCGGCGGCCCGGGGTCGCGCTTGATGTCTCCGCTGCGCATCCGGGTGACGGCGAGGGTCGCCCGGGCAGCGGCGTCCTGCAGGGCCGCCTCGAAGTCCTCGGGGCTGAGCAGGTCGCGGTCGACGAGGTCGAGGTCGCCGAGCAGCTCTTCTCCCTCCTGCTCGCGGACGAGGCCGCGGGGGCGCGGGTTGCTGGTCGGGCGCAGCGGCTGGTAGAGGCCGCCGACGACGTCGATCTGCCAGAGGTCGCGCAGCGCCAGCAGGTAGAGCGGCAGCTGCAGGGTGCCCTGCTCGACGAACTTGGCCACCGGCGTCACCTCTCGGGCCAGCTTGTAGTCGAAGGCGAGCCCGACGCCGTCGCCCTCGTCGACGCGGTCGATGCGGCCGTGCAGCGCCCAGTCCTCGATCCGCAGGGATGGCTTTACGGCGCCCTCGTCATCGTCACCGAAGCCCGCCTCGAGCAGCGAGGGCCGCAGGCGGGGGTTCTCGCGCGCCGCCTCGCGGCGCACGAATGCGACGAGCAGGCGCTCGACCCGGCGCCGGATCGCGCGGTCGGCCGGATGGCCGGTGAGGCGCTCGGTGACCTCGTCGACGAGCTCACGGCCGCGGCGCGATCCACTCATCGACGTCGCCGGGGCGCGGCAGCGCGTCTTCGCCCGGCGCCTCGCGGTAGAGCTGCTCCAGCGCCGCGTGCATGAGGCCCCCCTGGACCAGCGGGTCGGGGGTGGGGTCGAGCGGCCGCGGGCGCAGCTCGTGGTCGACGAACCAGCGGTAGGAGCAGGTGTCGAAGGTCTCCAGGGTCGTGCCCCCGTAGGCGGGCACGTCGCGCAGCTCCTTCAACACAGCGTCGACGCGTCAGCGGCCCCGGCTTATCGGTCAGCGACTCGGCCTCTGAGGCGGCGTCGAGCGACTCGCGCAGACGTGCGGCGCGGGCCGGCTCGAGCTCCAGCGCCGTCCAGATGCCGCCGCCGGCTCGGGCGCCGCGGCGAGTGATCGCGCCAGCTCCAGCTCGCTGGGGGCGTCGGAGAGCCCGAAGAGGACTTCGCCCAAGCCGCGCGCCTCGGTCAGCTCCTCCGCAAGCGGGTCGGCGTCCTCGGGGTCGTCGGGCGGCGGCGGGTCGAGCAGCCGTCGCACCTCCTCCAGGAACGGCGAGGGCGGCTCGGCGCCGCCGCCCTCGTCGCTGGTCCGGTAGGAGAGGAAGAGGCGGTCGGTCGGCCGCGAGAGGCAGACGTGGAACAGGTAGCGCTCCTCTGCCTCGGCCTCGGCGAGCTCGGGTAGGCCGAGCGCCAGCCGCTGCTCTGCAGAGAGGAAGGGGCCATCGGAGCGGTGGCGGGGAAACTCGCCGTCCTGAAGCGAGGCGACGAAGAGGTGCTTGAAGCGCGATGCCCGCAGGTCGTACGGGCTCGCGATCCGCACCCGGCCCTCGGCGGGCCCGCTCCAGGAGCGCATGCTCAGCGCCTCCAGCGTCGCGATCAGCTCCTCGGGCCCCGGCTCCAGGCCCTCGAGCTGCGCCAGCTCCTCGGCTGCGGTCGCGATCCGCTCCCCGACCCGCAGCTCGTGGGCTGCGTTGCTGCCCGGCAGCTCGCCCTTGCCTCCTTCCTTGGCGATCGGCCACTGGGCGATGTCGCGGGCAAGCCTCGCGACTTCGGCGAGCAGCCGCTGAGGGTTGCCCGCCGCCTCGCGCAGGCGCGTCATCTCCTGCAGCGGGTCGCCGCGTTCCTCCCACTCGGCGAGCGCCTGCTCGGCGCTCTGCAGCCTGCCTCGCCGGATCCAGCGCTCGAGCCTGTCGACCCGGCCGAGGCCGGCGCGGCTGGGGCCGCGCAGGTAGGCGAGCAGGTCGGAGGCGCGGCGGCTGGTGAAGGCGGCACGGAGCAGGGCGATCAGGCAGCCGCCGGTGCCGCTCTGGGCGACGCGCAGCTCGGCCTCCAGGGCGACCGGGATCCCGAGCTCGCGCAGGACGCCCGCGACAGAGGGCGCCGCGGCCGGCGGGATCGCGCAAGGCGATCGCGATCTCATCCGGCTTTGTCCCGTCGGCCAGCAGGCGGGCGATCTGCGACCCGATCAGCTCCGCCTCGCCGCGATCCCCGGCGCTGCGCAGGTAGGTCAGCCCACCGTCGGGACGGATCGGGGTTGCGTCCTCGCGCAGGAAGGCGCGCTCGACGTGAAAGAGGAGCGGGCTGGCGGTGTTGGCGGGGTCGGCCTCGGTCCCCTCCACCGACTCCGGCCCCAGCTCTCGCAGCTGCTGGAAGAGGCGCGCGCGGTCGGCCAGCGCGGCGCGGTCCTCGTAGGTGAGCGAGACCGTGACCTCGGTTGCCACCGAGAGGGCCTCGATCAGCTCCAGCTGCTCGACGGTGAGGTCGTTGAAGCCGTAGAGGAAGCACCGGGCGCCCGCCCCAGCTGTCGGGGTCCTGGCGCAGCGCCGCGATCGCCGCCCGGGCCACGGTGTGCGAGTCGGCGTGACCGCGGTGGTCGCGCAGCCCGGCGTAGGCGGAGTAAAGGGCGGTGAGGTCGTCGAGGTAGGCGGAACCCTCCAGGGTCGAGGCGCCGCCGGCGACGGCCTCGGGGCTGAGCCCGGCCGCCTGCAGGTCGCCGATCAGGTCGACAAGCGCGGCGGCGAAGCCGGGACGGGTTGCCGAGACGCGCAGCGGCCCCAGCTCGACCTCGCCGATCGCCGCCCGCGCGATGCGCAGCCGCTGAGCGGCGGTCAGGGTCGCGGGGGTCGGCTGACCTGCGGCGTTGGCGACCTCGCCGAAGAGGCCTTCGAAGACCAGCACCGAGCCGCCGACCAGGGCGCTCCCATCCGCGCACAGCTCGCGCTCGAAGGCGAACACGTCGTCGAGATTTGGCAGCACGAGGACCGGATCGCGGCGCAGCGCGGCCCCAAAGCGCTCGCGAACAACTCCGGCGCGGCCGGAGTTGGGAGGTCCGTGTACGAGGTGCAGTGGCATCGTCGGCTTCGATCGCAGGATATGAGCGCCCGCGGCGCGGGCCACCGGTCGGCAGCCGCCTCCAAGCGCGGAAGGAAGCGGCATTTGGCGCATTTCGAGCCTCGATTTGCCGTCTCCCGACCCTCTCTATCTTGGGCCCCGATGCCGCTCTGCTTCGTAGACCCCGCCGACGCGATCCGCGCGATCGCGGACTCGATCGGGCGTGAGGCCCGCCGGCAGCTGCTCGGCGAGGCCGTGCGCGCCTGGGTCGACGAGATTCCCGACGACGAGCTCGATACCCACTACGCGAGGGCGCTGTCGGAGCTCGACGAGCACGACCTCTCGATGCTCGCCGCCTGGCACGGCTCACTGAATGTCGGCCAACCGCTGCCCAGCCGCGACTTCCTGATGGGCGCTTTCGGCTCCCTCGGCGAGCACCGTCGCGAAGCGCTGAAGCTCGCCGCCGGCTTCCGCGGCGAGGAGGCCGTCGATGCCGGTGTTACCGAGGAGCGGGCGCTGGAGACGGTGGTCGAATGGCTTTCGCCGCCGCGGCTGATGGAGCTCGCCGCAGAGGCGGTCGATCTCTACATCTGGGACCGCGCCGGCTCCGACAACTAGTCGCGCCGCCTACTTGCCGATCTCGTAGCGCAGCTCGACCATTCCGCTGTCCCAGGTGCGCGTGCCCGTTAGCTGCAGCGGCCCGCCTGGCAGGCGGCGGTCGAACAGCGGCTTGCCCTCACCCAGCACCACCGGCGTGACGGTGATGATCAGCTCGTCGAGAAGGCCCGCATCGGCGAACTGGGAGGCGACGTTGCCACCGCCGATCACCCAGAGGTCGCGATCGCCCGCCGCGGCGATCATCTCCTCCTGGAGGTCGGTGATCTTCGCGTCGACGATCTTCACGTCACCAGCCTCCGCGTCCTCAGGGAGCGGCAGGTCGCGGCCGCTCAGCACCCAGCTCGGCTTGCCGGCATAAGGCCATTCGTCGAGATGGTCGAGGACGAACTCATAGGTCTTCGACCCCATCACGTTGGCCCCGATGCCCTCGTAGAAGCGGTCGTAGCCACCCTTCATCGGCTCCGCGCCCTCGCCCTCGAAGCTGCCCTCGTACTTCAGCAGCCAATCGAGCGTGTCGTCGGACTCGGCGATGAAGCCGTCGAGGGTGGCGGCGCAGTAGTAGACCGTCTTGCCCACGCGGTCACGGTATCGAGACATCGCCCGGCGGCTGCGGCGGATAATCGGTGACCGTGCGGGTCCTCTTCGTCTGCCTCCACAACGCCGGCCGCTCGCAGATCAGCGAGGCGATGTTCAATCGCGCGGCGGAGGGTCGCCACGAAGGACGATCAGCGGGGACCGAGCCTGCGGACCGGCCTCATCCCTCGGTGGTCGAGGCGATGGGGGAGATCGACGTCGACATCTCGGGCCGAACGCCGCATCGCCTCGAGCAAAGCGACGCCGAGTGGGCCGACGTGGTGGTGACGATGGGCTGCGGTGACGCCTGTCCCTACATTCCGGGCAAGCGCTACGTGGACTGGCAGCTCGAAGACCCCGCCGACCTCCCGCTCGATCGGGTGCGTGCCATTCGCGAGGAGATCGGGAAGCGGGTCAGCTCGCTCGTCGCGGAGCTGGACTCGAACCGCGATTGACCTCTCGCGTACCTGCGGCGCCGCCATTGCCGCAGCCGGCCCCGCGCAGCTCGTACACGTGGATCATCGGCCCCGGCCGGTCATAGGCGAGCGGGTAAAAGTCGTAGGAGAAGTCGAAGTCGAAGGGGACGACGTCCTCGCCCGGCCCACCGGGCCGATCGACGGCGCCCCAGGGCGAGGCGCTGAAGCGGACCGTCCCGTTGCGCTCCAGCGCCTCGTAGTAGCCGCGGGCGCGATCGCCGATCAGCTCGTCAGACAGCGCCAGCCCCCAGTAGTTGGAGCTTGCGACCACCCAGCAGTAGCCGTGGTCGATGAAGGAGCGCACGAGGCGGTCGCTGAGGTAGCGGGCGTAGGCGCGCTCGCCGCCCAACAGCAGCCGCGGGCTGGAGATCGCCTTCGGCCAGGGCGCGTTCCAGGAATTGGCGAAGAAGGGCTCGGTGAAGACCTTCGCGTCGCGGGGGACGTTGTCCAGCATCCACTCGCGGGCGAGGTTCTGGGTGTGGGGCCGCGAGAGGACGCGGTCGGCATGCACGGAGTGCACGAGGCCCTGGGCTCCGAGGGCCAGCGCCGCGACGCCGGCCAGCGCTGCGGCGAGCTGGGGGCGCCGCAGCCGCGCCGCCAACAGGTCGGAAGCCCGCACCGCGCCGTAGGCGGCGAGCATGCAGACGATCGGAAAGGCGGGCAGAAGCCAGCGCCCGAAGTAGCGGGTCTGAAGCCCCATGTAGAGGACGAACAGCGGCACCACGGGGATCAGCACCAGTGCCTTGCGGCGGTCGCTGCGGATCAATAAGGCGGCGCCGGCCAGCGCCGCCAGCGCGGGCACCCAGCCGAGCCCCCAGGTGAAGGCCTCGAGGTAGAAGACGATGCCGCCGTCAGGGTCGCTGCCGAACTTGTGCTTCTCCACCACGTCGCCCTGGGTGCCGAGGCTGCCGAGGAAGTGCCCGGGCTTGATCAGGGAGAACGGGTTGCAGAGCACGAACGCAGCGACAGCCGCGCCGCCCGCGATCGCCAGGGCCTTGACGGGCGTGGGGTTCCCGCCCCCGCGCGGGGCGACCAGGGTCGCGAGCAGCATCGGCACGACGACGATCCCGTCCAGGTACTTGGTCGCCGCGGCGACGCCGACGAAGGCGCCGGCGAGGAGGTAGTCGCGGGTCGCGCCGCGGCGCAGAATCCCCGCCGTGCCGATCAGCGAGACAAGGGCGGCGGCCGTCGCCGGCACGTTGTTGAGCGCAACGTGGGAGTAGAAGACGGGAAGGAAGGCGACCGCCATCAGCAGAGCGGCGACCAGGCCGACGCGGCGGTCGAAGAAGCGGCGAGCGGCGACGAATGTCAGGCCGACGGCGAGGGTTCCGAGCAACGCCACCAGCACGCGGCCGATCAGGAACAGGCCCCCGCGGTCGGGGACGTCGCCGATCAGGCGGTGCGCCTCGGCCCCCCCGTGGCGCACGGCGAAGATCGCCTCCAGCGCGTAGGTGAGCAGGGGTGGGTTGTGCATGTAGTGCGGGTTGAGGCTGCCGGCGTCGAGCATCCGCACCGCCTTGCGGACGTAGATCCGTTCCTCGTCGATCTGGTAGGCGAACGGCAGCCCGTACTCGATCCCCCACAGCCTCAGCCCCAGCGCCAGCAGCAGGATCGCCGCCGAGGGCGAGCATCCAGGGCTCGACCGGAGAGCGCTCGAGGCGCTCGCGGGCGGAGGCAGCCCAGGGCCGGGTGCGGAGGGAGGTCGGCAAGCGCGGGAGCCTAGTGCCGGCTACTCGGGACAGGCGGCGCGGATCTCGGCGATCGCCTGCTCGGTCTCGCGGAAGTGCACCGCGGTCATTCCCAGCTCGCGGGCGGCATCGCAATTGACCTCGACGTCGTCGACGAACAGGCAGCCTCCGGCTTCCACGCCAAGCTGCCGGAGGACGATCTCGTAGATCCGCGGCTCCGGCTTGCGGCAGCCGACGAAGGCGGAGTCGACGACGACCTCGAAGAGCTCGTCGACCGGGATCATCGAGCGCCAGAGCGGCTCCCACTCGCGCACGTTGTTGGTCAGCAGCGCCATCCGTAGATCGCGGCCGCGCAGCTCGCGCATCAGCTCGATCATCGGCTCGTTCGGCTGCAGCGCCTCGAAGTAGATCTCGCTGAAGCGGTGCATCTCGGGCCGGTGGCCTAGCTCGGTCTCGAGCTCGTCAGCAATCCTTGCCAGGAAGTCGGCTTCGGTCGATTCGCCCTTCTCGAGCTCGTAGAGGGGATGGCTGCCCTCGCGCTCGGCGATCCGCTGCATCGCGAGGCCGAGCGACTCCATCGCGATCCCGGTCTCGTCCTGGAAGGCGGCGAAGGACTGGATCAGCGGCGTCGTGAGGACGCCGCCGAAGTCGGAGATGACCGTGGTGGTGCTCACTCGCCGCCGGCCGCGTGGAGGACCTCGTAGCGGCCCAGGCCCGGCGTCCCGTCCATGGACCAGCGGAAGATCGCGATGTCCAGGCGGCGGTCGCCGGCGGCGAGCGAGGTCCCGCAGACGATCGACCCGGCGGCGCGAAGAGGAGGGCGGGGGTCCTCGCCCTGCTCGGGCCAGAGCTCGAGCGTCGCCCGCACGTGCCTTCCCGCGTCGTCGTACTGGGTCGAGAGCAGGGCGTCGCGAACCTGGGTGACGGCGCCGTCGGGGGCGGCGATCGCGGCGACGACCTCGTCGCTTCCGTGGTCGGTCGCACCGGTGGATCGGGCGGCACGGGCGGCGAGCAGGCCCCCGTCAGCGAATGCGACGGCGATCGACCGCGCCAGCCCGACCTCCCGCGGGTCGGCGTCGGTGCTCGCGTCGGAGCGGACCCCGATGCAGGCGATCTTCTTGGCCTCGCCGTCGCGGCGCAGCTCGCCGAGCATCCGGCAGGCGGCGAGCTCCTCGCTTCCGGCGCGCTCCCCCTGCAGGCTCACGGGGCCGCCGAGCCGCGAGAGCTCCAGCTGCACCGAGACGCCGTCGATCTCCACGCGGGCGGTGGCGACTCCGCCTTCATCGACGAGCTGCGTGGCTGCGCTGCCGGCGGCCAGGACCTCCGCGTGGTCGAAGAAGACCGCGGCGCCGGAGGGCCGCACGGTTCCCGAGAGGCCCGACTCGGGGTCCGCGAAGTCAAAGCCCATCATGAGGGCGGGAGCGAAGGTGGCCGGTCGGGGCCATCGCCTGCTTTGTCGGCGGCGTCGCCATTGTGGGGAACCTCCCGGGCCTGGCCCTCGAGGTCATAGGGCCGGCTGGCGGGATCGGCGTAGTCGTCGTTGCTGCCTCGACGCCTGCGGGCGGCGCCGGCAACTCCCCCTGCCACCCCGCCCACCAACCTGAATCGCCCCCCGAGGATGCGGAACATCACGCGGCGGATCACGGCTCGGGTCGGCGGGATCAGCAGCAGCAGGCCGAAGATGTCGGTGATGAAGCCTGGGGTGAGCAGCAGGGTGCCGCCGACCACGATCATCACCCCGTCCGCCACCTCCGTCCCGAGGAAACGCCGCTCGGCGAGCGCCGCGTTGAAGCGCTCCCATGCGGCGCGGCCCTGCTGGCGCAGAAGGAACGACCCGAGCAGGGCGTCGGCGAGCAGGATCGCGAGGGTCGGCAAGACGCCGATCCACTGCCCGACCTGGATGATCACGTAGAGCTCCGCGATCGGGACGACGATGAAGAGCAGGACCAGGAGCGGCATCGGACGCGGAAGCCTATTCACACCGAGACTGCGGGCGGATCGGGCCCTTGATCTACGATTAGGGGCATGGCTGAGTCAGAAAACGGCAGCAAGGGCGCCAACGGAAGCGTGGGCGAGGACGAAGTCCTCGAGGCGCTGGAGGAGGTCATCGACCCCGAGCTGGGGCTCGATTTCGTCTCCCTGGGCCTGGTCTACGACGTCGAGGTCGAGCTGCCCGAGGTCTTCGTGACCTTCACGCTCACAACTCCCGCCTGCCCGATCGGGCCCCAGGTCTCCGAGCAGATGAAGGAGTTCGTCGGCGAGCTCGACGGCGTGGAGAAGGTGCACCCGAAGATGATCTTCGACCCGCCCTGGTCCCCGGAGATGATGTCCGAGGACGCGAAGTTCGCGCTCGGGTACTGATCAACTAGCGCAGCCCGGCGGCTTCGCGGGCCTCGGCCTCCTGATGGTGGAGATAGAACTCCAGCCGAGTGGCGAGGCCGGTTTCGTCCAGCGTCCAGACGGCCCACGAGTCGATGTCGATCTCAATGCCGCTTCCAGCTCCGCGCGCCCGTGCGTGCTGACGCACAAGGACCTTGTCGCCCTCGACGGTGAACTCGAGTGGCTCGACAGTCTGCGACTCGAAGGCGTCTGGCTCCATCCATGCGCGCATCGCCTCCGTGCCTTTGACCGATGATTGACCTCCGGGCCGGACGAACTCCATCTCGGGATGTGCAATCTCAATCGCCGCGTCGAAGTCTTCGCGGTTAAATGCCTCGTAGATGCGCCGGAGGTTGGCGATGTTCTCCTGATCGCGCCCGGCCATTGCCCAGCAGTATCTATCGACTCGGGCCGGTAGGGACCCGACGGCGCCGTCAAGGAAGCTGTCCGAGGACCAACTTCGCGCTCGGGTACCGAACGGGGAACGAAAGAAGGCCCGCCGAGCCGACTGTGACGCCGACCCGACGGGCCCGGGTGGAGGACTCGCCAAATCGCCTAGTTAGGAATGCAGTGGCGATCCGAACGGCTGCGAGTCGTCCAGTTCTCGCCGCTTCGCACGTGAACAGCAATGCACGCGCCGGGCGTATGGTCGATCGGCACGAGTGAGTCGTTGCGGAAGTCCGACCACTCGTCGTCCCCGGTCGCGTCCCGGCAACGGTCCCCGGCGTATCCACTGCCGCAGTAGCGGCGCATGAACCTCAGGGTGAGAACCGAGGCACCCTGGATGTTGTGCGTAGTGCGGTAGTGCTTGTAGAGCGCCAGGAGTGCGCTTGACGTGGCGACGTTGTAGCTCCTGCCTCCTGTGCTCCGATACAGGACGACCAGGACTCCTCCAGACGCCTGGGTGACCTCCCCAAGCCGCTTTCCATTGTCATCCCTGATGTAGCTCTCGTCAAAGCTGCACCCTGACGCACCCACCAGGGAAGCGCAGAGTGCAAGCAGGCCAACACCCAGCTTGACTCGACGGCCCATGCTGCCAAATGCATGTCTCATCTCTCTCTCCTCCTTGAGTTACCAACAGATGCCCGACGCTACAGTCGGAGTACGGTGACCTCAAGGAAGTAACACAGTTACTAAATGGTTAGTTAGACAACCACGATGTGACAAGGACGACACCACACAAATAGTATGGGTGAGTTTTGTCGGGCGATGCAGGGGGCCGTTAACCGCCGGCTGAGGCGGGGGGAGATTCGCTTTCACCAAAGGGCGCCGGGGTCAGCGCCGCAGCGGCGATCACGAGCGCAAATGCGACCAGACGGGCCAACAGGCCGAGGGTGTCCTCGGGCAAGGGGTCGCCGAAGACGATCGGTCCGGAGGCGATCGTCACCGTGTTGGCGGTCACGCTGGTGACCGCGATCACCGGCACGGCGTCACCGAGCTGAAGGCTCTTGGCCGAGACCAGCAGGCCGACCAGCGAGAGGACCAGGATCGCGAGGGCCAGGGGATTGAGAAGTACTGCCGCGACCCCGTCGCCGAGGCTGTCGCTGGCGCCCTTGATCGAGACGTCGGACGCGCCCCAGAGCAGCCCCGCCGAGGCGCCGAACAGGACGCCCGCGTGGTGGCGCCCCCGGGCGAGCACCGCGACCGCAATTCCCGCCGCCGCCCCGATCGCCACGTATGCAGCGATCACCCCGGGCTCATAGTCGGAGTGGGCGTTGTCACCGGCTCCCTCCAGGGTTGCCGCCAGGAACGCCAGACCGACTGCCGCGAGGGCAACGCCGATCCACTCGCGGCGGCTGACCTCGAACCCGAAGACCCGGTCGGCGACCACCGTCAGCAGGACGAGGCCGCCGGCGATCACCGACTGCACGAGCGAGATCGGCGCGAGCGCGAGCGCCCCGACGTGCAGCCCCCAGGAGCCCATCGCGATCACGATGCCGAGCGTGTACCAGCCGGAGCCGAAGAGGACGAGCGAGCTGTGCACCGGTCGCCGGAAGTCGACCGCCGGCGCCTGCACGGCGCCACGCTGCTTGTAGAGGAAGCCTAGGATCGAGGTCAGGGCCGTCGCGACAGCGAGCAGCAGCCCCACCTGCACGGAGAGAGACATCGCCAGCCAGGGTAGCGGCGGCGCGCGGAGGCTCAGCTAGCCGGCGGGTGCCTCGGCGGCGGCCTCGGTCGACTCGCGTCCGGCTTCGACCTCCTTCGCCGCCTCGAGCAGCTCCTCGAGCGCCTCGTCGAGCCCCTCGCTGATCACTCCGACGTCCTCCATCGAGTCGTAGTCGGCGAGCAGGCCGAAGTTGATGCGACCGTTGTAGCTCATGATCGCGATCGCGAGGGCGTGGTTCTGGGGAAGGAAGGCGACCGGGAATACCTCCTCCAGCTCGCGCCCGAGGACGTACAACGGGATCTGCGGCCCGGGGACGTTGGTGACGATGAGGTTGAACAGGCGGGTGGAGAAGTTGATCCGCGAAGCCTGCGCGAGCAGGGTCGGAGGGGCGAAGTCGTTGAAGCGCGAGATCACCTCGGCGCCGAGCGCCTGCTTTGACTGCTTCAGCTCGCCCATCGCCTCGCGGACGACCTCCAGGCGGCGCACCGGGTCCTCGACGTAGACGGGCAGCGGGCCGCGCATCGCCGCGATCCGGTTACCCAGGTGGCCCGTCTCGTCCTCGGTGCGGATCGAAACCGGCACCAGCGCCCGCAGCTCCAGCCCCTCGGTCCTGATCCCGCGCCGGTCAAGCCACCTGCGCAGCGCACCGGTCACGACCGCCAGGACGACGTCGTTGACGGTCCCGCCCAGCGCGTCCTTGATGCGCTTGAAGGTAGCCAGCTCCGAGCGCGCCCAGATGAAGCGGCGATGGGTGCCGATCTCGACGTTGAGCGGCACGTCGGGTGCCGGGTTGGCGAAGTTCCAGGCCACCTCGCCGACCGCTTCCAGAGACTCCGCAACCCGGCGCGCGGCCGGCTCGGGGTGCTGGACCACGTTCGCGATCCGCCCGGCCAGCTTCATCGGCGCGGCGGCGAACTCGGCGGCACCCTTGGCGACGAGCTGCACGGTGGAGGGCTCGGGGTTCGGCACCCACTCCTTCTCCTCGGCGACCGGCTCCGGGACCGGCTTGACGTCGAAGAGGACGGTCGAGATGTCGACCCCGGAGACCCCGTCGACGAGCGCGTGGTGGGTCTTGGAGAGCATCGCGAAGCGATTTCGCTCCAGTCCCTGCACCAGCCACAGCTCCCAGAGCGGCTTTGAGCGATCGAGCGCCTGCGAGAAGACCCGCCCGGTGAGGCGGCGCAGCTGGTCCTCGGAGCCCGGCGAGGGCAGCGCGGTGTGGCGGACGTGGTAGGTGAGGTTGAAGGTCGGGTCGTCGATCCACAGCGGACGGCCCGCCTCGAAGGGGGGAAAGGCCAGCTTCTGGCGAAAGCGCGGCACCAGGTCGAGCCGCGAGCGCACGTGGTCGAGGAAGTCCTCGTACTTCGGCGGCGGACCTTCGAAGATCAGTGTCGCGCCGACGTGCATGTGGCTGGACGAGCTCTCGTTGGTCAGAAACGAGGCGTCGATCGAGCTCAGCCGGTCCAGATGCGACTGTGGACTCATCGGGGAACTACCCTAGCGCCCGATGGTCAGGCAGGTGAAGGTGTCGCTTGCAGCGCTTTCTCTGCTGTGCCTGTTCGGGTGCGGCAGCTCCGACGGCGCCGCGGCGCTGCGCCCGAACTCCGTATTCGCGCAGGCAGCCGCCGATTTCGACCGGGGGCGCGCATTCGACGACCTGCGCCGCCAGGTGCGGATCGGGCCGCGGCCCCCTGGATCGCCTGGTGGGCGGCGAGAGGTGCGGCTGATCAAGCGGCGCCTGAAGGCAGCGGGCGTGACCGACGTGCAGGTGCAGCGTCCATGGCGAAACGTCGTCGCGCGAATCCCCGGCCGTGGCCGGGGCACGATGCTGGTCGGCGCCCACCACGACACCAAGGACGACATCCCGGGCTTCGTCGGCGCCAACGACGGCGCCTCCGGAGTGGCGGTCCTGCTCGAGATCGCCAGGGTGATGCCGCAGCGGCTGCCGGGCCGCTCCCTGACCATGGTCTTCTTCGACGCCGAGGAGGCTCCTGGGGACACGCCGTTTCTGATCGGGGGCATCCGCGGCAGCCGCCAGTTCGTGCGCTACGCGGGCCAGGGAGGGCGGCAGGGATCCCCTCGCCTGGGGGCGATGCGCGCCCTCTATCTGCTCGACATGGTCGGCGACTGCGATTTGGACATCCCGCGCGAGCAGAACTCCAGCCCGGGGCTGTACGACCGCCTCCGGGGACCCGCGTTCGGCGGCGAGACGGCCGACCTCACCGACGATCACGTTCCATTTCGCGAGGCGGGAATCCCGGCCGTCGACGTGATCGACTTCGACTACGGTCCCGGCCCGCGCCCCGGCGCCTGGTGGCACACGCCGCAGGACACGCTCGACAAGGTCTGCCCGCGCAGCCTCGAGCAGGCCGGCACGGCGGTCGTCAGGGCCCTCGGTACCCTTTGAGCCGATGGCCTCCTCGCCGACCGGGGCCGCCACTAAGGCGGCTCCGAAGAAAGTTTTGCTCGCGGCCCCGCGCGGCTACTGCGCGGGCGTCGACCGTGCCGTGCAGGCGGTCGAGCACGCGCTCGACCTCTACGGGCCGCCGATCTACGTGCGCAAGGAGATCGTCCACAACAAGCACGTGGTCGAGCAGCTGAGCAAGCGCGGCGCGATCTTCGTCGACCAGGAGACCGAGGTTCCGGAGGGCAAGATGGTCGTCTTCTCCGCTCACGGCGTCGCGCCCTCGGTCCACGCCAACGCCGCCGAACGCGGGCTGCAGACGATCGACGCCACCTGCCCGCTGGTGACCAAGGTCCACGTCGAGGCGCGCAAGTTCGCCGCCGAGGGCTACACGATCATCCTCATCGGCCACGCGGGCCATGAGGAGGTCGAGGGCACGACGGGCGAGGCGCCCGACAGCATCGTGCTGGTGCAGAGCGCCGACGAGGTCGACGGGCTCGAGATCTCAGACCCGAGAAGGTCGCCTTCATCACCCAGACGACCCTCTCCGTCGACGAGACCAACGAGATCATCGACCGACTCCGCGAGCGCTTCCCGAAGATCGTCAGCCCCAAGTCCGACGACATTTGTTACGCGACCACGAACAGGCAGATCGCGGTCAAGCAGCTGGCCCGCGAGTGCGACCTGGTGCTGGTGATCGGCTCGACCAACTCCTCCAACTCCAACCGCCTGGTCGAGGTCGCGCGCGAGCACGGCGCCGCCTCGCATCTGATCGACAACCACACGCAGGTCCGCGACGAGTGGCTTGAGGACGTGGAGACGGTCGGGATCACCTCCGGGGCCAGTGCGCCGGAAGAGCTGGTCGAGCAGCTGGTCGAGCTGTTCCGCGAGCGCGGCGCCGAGGACGTCTCCGAGCTTCGGACCGTCAACGAGGACGTCCGCTTCATGCTCCCGCGCGAGATCCGCGAAGAGCTCAAGGCTCGCTAGCGGCTAGCCGAGGCTCTCGCGCAGCTCGGGCAGGGACTCGAAGACCGCGACCGCTCCCGCGTCACGCAGCTCCGCTTCCGAGAAGCCGCCGGTGAGCACGGCGAGCGTCTCCAGGCCGGCCCGCTTCGCCGCCATGACGTCCCACGGGGTGTCGCCGACCATCACGCCGTCATCGGCACCGACCTTGTCCAGCGCCGCCCGCACCAGGTCCGGCTCGGGCTTGGTCGCCTCGACGTCGGCCGAGGTGGTCCAGTCGTCGACGATCTCGCGCGCGTCGAGCAGATCGAGATAGACGTCGACCTCGGACTCCTTGGCGGAGCTGGCCAGCACGGCGTGGCCTTTGGACTCCCGGATCGCGACGATCAGCTCCCGCGCGCCCTCCATCGGCTCGACCTCGCCGATCAGCTCCTTGTAGAGCTCGCCCTCGGCGTCGCGCACATCGTCGCCGCTTCGCTCCTCGAAGTCATCGCCGGCGAGCGCCGCCACCAGCTGGTCCCCGCCCATGCCGATGTGGCGGTGGATGCGCCAGATCGGCAGCACCAGGCCGCAGCGCTTGAAGGCGCGATACCAGGCGACGGCGTGCTGGTAGTTGGTGTCGACGAGGGTGCCGTCGATGTCGAGGATCGCGGCGGAGCGGGGCATCGCCGCCCTCTACCCGCGATCGCACTTGGGCATTCCAGCGATGACGGAGTCAGGGCACGCCGGCGGCGAAGCTGAGCGACCAGATCTCGGCCTCTCCCGAGGCGACCCCGATCTCGAGCCGATGCGCCTCATGGCGCGGATGTGCAGCCAGCTCGTAGAGGCCCGCCCCCTCGATCTCGACTTGCTCGCTCGCATTGGCATCGACCGTTACGGCGAGCACCGCACTCCCGTCGAGGGTCGCGAATGCGCCGCCCGCCTCGTAGGGGATCTCGAGCGGCTTCGCGTCGGGCCCTATGGCGAGCGGCTCCCCCTCGCCGGCGGGAAAGATCTCGGGAGTGGGGGGCATGACCGCCGCCCCCGGAGCGTCGGTCGCTCGCAGCGGCTGCATCGTCGCCGGCATCTCGCGCAGGGCGTCAGCCTCGCGCAGCTCGGCCTGGATCGCTTCCTCGGTCGCCGCGTACTCGCCCTCGCCGAAGTGGTACCAGCGCAGGGCGCCGCCGAGGCCCCACAGGAACAGGCTCGGCCAACCCTGGCAGCCGTAGTCGAGCCAGACCTCGCGATCGGCGTCGATCGCGACCGGATGCTCGACTCCGAGGCGGGCCAGCCCGGCGGCGACCTTGGCCTCTTCGGCGCCGAACGGGAACCGCGGCGCCTGCACGCCGATCACCGCCAGCCCCGCATCGGCATAGCGGCGGCGCCACTCGAGCACGTAGGGGAGAGCCCGCACGCCGTTGAGCTGCGCGAAGTCGAGGAAGTGGACCAGGACCGGCCCGGAGGCAGACAGCTGCGGCATCGGCGGCGGGCGCTCGCCGACCCAGGCGAGGTCCGGAGCGAGGTCGGGGATCGCGATGTCGGATCGACCGGGGCGCACGAAGGTATCCTCCCGGTCCGCACCGACCAAGGGAGACGTAGATGACGATCTGGGACCGAATCGAGCAAGCACGCCAGCGCTGGGACGTCCTCCAGCATCCCTTCTACCTGCGCTGGTCCGCGGGCGAGCTGAGCCGCGAGGACCTCGCCGAGTACTCGGGCCAGTACCGCCACGCCACCGAGGCGATCGCGCGCCTCGCAGGGCAGGTTGCCGAAGCCGCCCCCGAAGCTGAAAAGGCGGAGCTGCGGCATCACGCCGCCGAGGAGGCCGACCACGTCGCGCTCTGGGACGGGTTCATCGGATCGGTCGGCGGCCGGATCGGCGCCGAGCCGACCCCGGAGACCCGCGGCTGCGTCGCCGAGTGGACCGCGGAGGGCGACATGCTCACCTCGCTCGTCCGCCTCTATGCGATCGAGAGCAGCCAGCCGGCGATCTCGAAGACCAAGCGAGAGGGGCTCGACGCCCACTACGGGATCGGGGACGGAGAGGGCAACGCCTACTTCCGGGTCCACGAGCGCCTCGACGTCAAGCACGCCGAGGACGGGCGTGAGCTGATCGCGCGGCATCTCGAGGGGGCCGACGAGGACGCCCTGGTGGCGACGGCGGAGTCCGCCTTTCGCGCCAACTGGCGCCTGCTCGACGGCGTCTGACCCAGTTGTCCTCCGCCACGGAGGAGGAGAAGCCGGCACCGCCGCCGCGCAAGCGCCGGTCTCGCTGGCTGGACCGGGTGATCGGGATCCTCCTCGGCCTCGTGCTGGGGATCGGGGTGATCGCCCTGTTCGTGTTCGAGAGCAGCGAGGACACGATCGACGCGGCCCGGATCTCCGGCCTCGATGAGGGCGGCGGCCAGTCCGGCGGCCAGCCGGGCGAGCCTGCCCAGGTGCCATTGGTCCGCGTGGTCGGTGGGCGGCCGCCGCCGGGCGGCGCGGTGCGGCTCGACTTCCGGCAGGGCCAAAGCGCTCGCTTCGTGGTCGGCAGCGACCAGCCGGTCGGGCTCGAGGTGACAGGACTTGGGGTCAGCAGGAGCGTCGAGGCTGGGCGCACCCTGGTCACATTTCAGCTCCCGCGGGCGGGCCAGTTCCCGCTTGTCGTCGCCGACTCAAAGATCGTGATCGCCACCCTGCGCGTGGCAGGGACCTGAGCGCCGGTCCGTAGAATCGGGGCTCATGCCGATCACCACCAGGCAGGTATCGATTGCGCGCAGCGCGGGGCTGATCGTCCTCGCCGCACTCGGAGTGCATCAACTCCGCTACCTGCTCGCCTACGGGCCGCAGGCGCACGAGAGCCTCACCGCACAGGGCCATGAATACCTGCTGCAGGCCCTGCCAATACTGGTCGGCTTTGCGGTTGCGGCAATCGCAGCGACCCTGCTGCGGGCTGCATTTACCGGGTCATCCAGGGCGCCGGCGCTCCGCTCACGTGAAGGCCGAATCCTCGGCTACGCGCTGGCGATCCTGGTCGTGTTCTCGATCCAGGAGACGCTCGAGGGCGCCATCTTCGCCGGCCACGCATCGGGGACCGAGGCGGTCCTCGGCGCCGGAGGCTGGTTGGCGCTTCCGCTCGCGGCCCTGCTCGGAGCCGTTTGCGCCCTGCTCGACGGAGGCCTCGCGCGGTTGGAGAGCTTTGTCGCGGGCGCCCCCGCCGGGCTTGCACATCGCCCGCGAGCGCCCAGACAGCGCGGTTCGGCCCGCGGCGCCCGCTCGGCAGCAGTTGCGACCGGGCTTCTCGGCTTCGGATTCGCCCGCCGTCCGCCCCCGGCCCTCTCCTGAGCCCGCGCCGCGCTTTAGCGCGGCGATGACCTGGCGCGGCGCGACGATCGCCGCCGCGCCTCCGAGCGAAGGAGTGAATGAATGTCAGATCGAGCCAAGATTGGCGCCGGCCTGCTGGCCGTTGTCGCCGCGGTGGCCCTGTTCGTCGTGCTGCAGGGCGGCGACGACGATTCCAGCGAGCCCGCGGTGCAGGGCGAGCCCACCGCCGCGCCCAACAACGACGGCGGCGGGGCACAGCAGTCGAAGCCGAAGCCCGACCCGGAGCCGGTGATCCTCCTGCAGGAGGGGCAGCCGGTCGGAGGGGTGCAGCGAATCGAGGTGACGAGCGGCGACCGCGCCCGCTTCCGGGTCGTCTCCGACACCCCGGGCGAGGTCCATCTGCACGGGTATGACGTCGAGAAGCCGGTCACGGCCGGCGAGACAGTCGGCTTTGACTTCCCCGCAACGCTGGAGGGGGGCTATGAGATCGAGCTGCACGCGGCAGACGGCTCCCACAGCCAGATC
The DNA here is from genome assembly GCA_963724905.1 of uncultured Solirubrobacterales bacterium. Classification (GTDB taxonomy): domain Bacteria; phylum Actinomycetota; class Thermoleophilia; order Solirubrobacterales; family 70-9; genus Mayfieldus. Next base: position 191,621 of record CAVRWD010000002.1, on the reverse strand, counting down.
GGCGAGCTGAGGGTGCAGCCGGGCTGATGAGCAGCCGCCGCCATTGGGCGGCCGTGGCCGGTGCCGTGATGGCGGCGCCGGCTGCGGTGCTCGCCCTTCCCGAGAGCGCCTTCGCGCACGCGCTGGTCGCGCGCGAGGACCTGCCGATCCCGGCCTGGCTGTTCGCCTGGGCCGCCTCGGTGGTCCTGATCGTCTCCTTCTTTGCCCTCTCGGTGCTCTGGAAGCAGCCGCGCTTCGAGAAAGAGGACTGGCGGCCGCTGGAGGGGTTGTCGCGAGCGCTGGCCAATCCGGTCGCCGAGGCGCTGGCGGGGGCAATCGGAGTTTTCCTGCTCGGGCTCTCGATCTGGGCCGGGCTCGAGGGAACCGAAGCGCCGGATCGCAACTTCGTCGTCACCTTCGTCTTCGTGACGATCTGGCTCGGGGTGCCGCTGCTCAGCGTCCTGCTCGGGGACGTCTTTCGCCCCTTCAACCCCTGGCGGGCGATCGGCCGCGCCGCCGGAGGCGCCTTTGCCGCGCTTGCCGGGCAGCGCCCCGCCCACCTGCCCTATCCGGAGCGGCTCGGCCGCTGGCCGGCCGCCGCCGGGCTGGCCGCATTCGTATGGCTGGAGCTGGTCTACGGCGCCGGGGGCTCGACCGGGCTGACTCCCAATATCGTCGGCACCGCGGCGCTCGCCTACAGCGGCTACACCCTGGCGATGATGGCCGTCTTCGGTACCGAGCAGTGGGCGCGCAGGGGGGAGGCCTTCGGCGTCTACTTCAACATGTTCTCCCAGCTCGCCCCGCTGGAGGCTCGCGAGGGGCGGATCGGCCGCCGGCGCTGGCTCTCGGGGGCCGCCACCTGGGCGACCGTCCCCGGATCCCTGGCCCTGGTCGTCGTCTCGATCGGCACCACGAGCTTCGACGGGGCGCAGGAGGGCGCGCTTCAGAACGCGATCGAGAGGACATTCGAACGCTTCGTCGATGCGGGGTTCGGACTGACCGCGGCGTTCCGGGCGACCGACACGGTGATTCTCCTCGGCTGCCTCGCCGGGGTCACGGCGCTCTACCTGATCGGGGTCCAGGGGATGCGGACCATCCGTGGAGCTCCTTCGGCGGCGAAGCTGCGCCAGGGCTTTGCCCACACCCTGATCCCGATCGCTTTCGCCTATCTTGTCGCCCACTACTTCAGCCTCTTCGTCTTCCAGGAGCAGGCCCAGTTCACCTACCTGCTCTCCGACCCGCTCGGCGACGGCGCCGACATATTCGGGACCGCGGGCAGCGGCATCGACTACGGGCTGATCGGCGCGACCGGGGTCTGGTACACGCAGGTCGCGGCGCTGGTCATCGGCCACGTCTGCGGCCTGACCATGGCCCACGATCGCGCGGTCGCCTACTGGGACGACTACAAGCTGGCCTCGCGCTCGCAGCTCTGGATGCTGGCGGTCATGGTCGGCTTCACCTGCACCGGCCTCTATCTGCTCTCGCAGGCAAACCAATGAGGGTCGAACCTTGATCCCGATCGAGCTCACCATCCCTCTCGCGCACGCCGGGCACTACATCTGGGTGCTCTACATCCCACCGATCCTGGTGGTGCTGTTCGCGATCATCCGCACGACGATCTCCGAGCGCCGCGCCGCACGCGAGGAGCGCGACAAGCGCGACAGCGCGACGACGGTCACTGACCCTTCACATCCGGGTCACCCGATCTTCACCCCTCAGGCGTCGAAAGGCCGCAAATTGCAGGCGAAACTGGCTACGCATCAGGGAAGGGAGGGACGATGCAATCACGGTTCTCGAGGCGAAGCCTGATCCAGGCCGGGGCGCTGGCGGCGGGAGGCACGGCGCTGGCGGCGGTGAGCCCGGTGTCCGGCATTGGCGGGCGCAGCGGGCCGGGGGCTCGCTACGGCGGGCTGCAGCCGGATCCGGGTGGGCTGCTCGACCTGCCCCCGGGCTTCAGCTACGGGGTGCTGGCATCCGAAGGCGACCTTTTGCCGAGCGGGATGACGGTGCCGGGCCACCCTGACGGGGCGGCGGCGTTTCCATGGCCGGGCGGGGGGACGGTGCTGGTCCGAAACCACGAGCTCGACGTCGGGAAGGGACCGCCGGTCGAGGGCAAGCGGCCATATGACAGCGGCTACCCGGGCGGGACGACGGCGATCGTCGTCGACGCCGACCGCAAGGTGACCGACCAGTTCGTCGCCTCCAGCGGAACGATCAACAACTGCTCCGGCGGGGCGACGCCCTGGGGCACCTGGCTGACCTGCGAGGAGGACCTGACCGGCGGCTTCGCGGTCGAGGGCCACGGCTACGTCTTCGAGGTCGATCCGGCCAGCCCCGAGGACGAGCTCTCCCGCACACCGATCCGCGACATGGGCTTCTTCTCCCACGAAGCGCTGGCGGTCGATCCCGGCAGCGGGGTCGTCTACATGACGGAGGACGATTTCCGCGGCAAGGTCAACAAGGCCGACCCCAACCGGGACACGCGCTCGGCCTTCTTCTACCGCTACCTCCCCGACGATCCCAGCCCTCGCAAGGGCGCGCTTCAGGCCGGCGGCAAGCTGCAGGCCTTGGCGGTCGAGGAAGCCCCGTTGCGGAACATGGACTTCGCCGACCCAAGCCGCCGCCTGCAGGTGATTTGGAGGACGATCGATCCGACCGACGTCCACAACGACGCCCTCTCGAAGGGCTGCGCCCGCTTCAACCGCCTCGAGGGCTGCGCTTACAGCGGCGGCGCGGTCTGGTTCTCGGACACGGTCGGCGGCGAGAGCCACCTCGGGCAGGTCTACCGCTACGTGCCCGGCACCGGGACACTGGAGCTGTTCATGGAGGGGAGCCGCAAGAAGCGGATGCAGAGCCCCGACGGCCTCACCGCTGCGCCCTGGGGCGACCTGCTCTTCTGCGAGGACGGGAGAGGCGCCGACCGCCTGATGGGCATCGACCCCGAGGGGAGCGTCTACGAGCTGGCGTCGAACGGGCTCGGGATCGGCGAGCTCGCGGGCTGCTGCTTCTCACCCGACGGGGGGACGATGTTCCTCAGCATCCAGGAGCCGGGGATCACCTTCGCCGTCTGGGGCCCCTTCTCGCCGCCCGACCCGGCTCGCAAGCGCCGCCTCGCCGCCGGCTCGCCGGGAGAGTTCGGCCCGTCTCTGGGAGCCGAGGGGGCGGAGTTCGCGCTTCGCAACGGCCTCGGCCGCCTCGAAGCCGCGGCGTTCCAGAGCCTCTACGGGCTGCCGCTCTAGAAAGCTTGGCCTAGGCCAGGATCTCGCCCAGGCGCCGTTCCAGCGCCTCGGAGATCTCCTCACGCACCGGGCCCTCCGCGAGCCGCTCGACCAGAGCCTCGAGGAACGCCTCGATGATCACCCGCTTGGCCGTGTCCTCGTCGAGGCCGCGCGACCGCAAGTAGAAGAGCTGCTCGCGGTCGATCTGGGCGACCGCGGCGGCGTGGGTGCAGCGCACGTCGTTCGCCTCGATCTCCAGGCCTGGGATCGCGTCGGCGTGCGCCTTCGTCGACAAGAGGAGGTTGCGGCTCTCCTGAAAAGCGTCGGTCTGCTGGGCGCCGCGGTCGACGCGGATCATTCCCCGCCAGACCGATGTCGCCCGGTCGGCGAGCACGCCGCGGAAGGCGAGGTCGGAGACGGTGTTGGGGGCGGCGTGCTCCTGGGTCGTGTCGTAGTCGAGGTGCTGACGGCCGCCGCCGGCATAGGCGCCGGTCACCCGAGCGCTCGATCCCGGTCCGGCGAGCTTGGTCTCCATTCGCACCTTGCCGCGCGCGGAGCCGAAGCCCAGCGCCGTCCAGTCCAGCGACCCGTCGCGCTCGACCTCGGCGCGCTGGCTGGCAAAGACCCAGCTCTGCTCGGAGAGCTCCTGCGACGTGATGTAGCGAAGCCGCGCCCCGGCGCCGACTCGTAGCTCGGCGACGCTGTTGAACAGCCCCTCGCCACCGCCTGACCAGCGCTCCCAGACCTCGGCCTCGGCGTCCTCCTCGAGCACGATCAGGGTGCGGGAGCCGGAGGCCGCGTCTTCGGCGGCTTCGATCTCGATCCGCACCGGCTCGTCAAGTGTCTCGCCGCGCGGCACATAGACCAGCGTGCCCTCGGTCCAGGAGGCCTCGTTGCGGGCCACGAACGGGTCCTGCGCGCCGACGACGCTGCCGAAGTTGCTCGCGCACCAGCTCGCCCAGCTCGCCGTCCGCGGCGGCCTCGATCAGCGGCAGCACCCGCGGGCCGCTGCCGTTGGCGCTCGACGCGACGTCAAGCACCGGGCTGCCGGGCTCGAAGGTGGTCCCCGCCAGCTCGGAGAGGTCGGTGAACTCCCAGCCCTTGGTCTTCTGGCCGGGAAGCGCGAGCTCCTCAGTGAGAGAGGCGCCCTCTCGGCGCCTCTCGACCAGCCAATCGGGCTCTACGGCCGTCGCGGGAGCGTCAGCCAATCGAGCCCTCCATCTGCAGCTCGATCAGGCGGTTCATCTCAACCGCGTACTCCATCGGCAGCTCCTTGGCGATCGGCTCGATGAAGCCGTTGACGATCATCTTCGATGCCTCTTCCTCGCTGAGGCCGTGCGACTGCAGATAGAAGATCTGCTCCTCGCCGATCTTCGAGACCGTGGCCTCGTGGCCGACGTCGGCGTCGCTCTCGTCGATGCGGATCGTCGGATAGGTGTCCGAGCGCGACTCCTCGTCCAGCAGCAGTGCGTCGCAGACCACCTTCGACCGAGCCTCCGTCGCGCCCTTACCGATCTCCAGCAGCCCGCGGTAGGTGCCGCGGCCGCCGTCCTTGGAGATCGACTTGGCGAAGATCGAGGAGGAAGTGCGGGGGGCGCCGTGGATGATCTTGCCGCCCGCGTCCTGGTGCTGGCCGTTGCCGGCGAAGGCGATCGAGAGGATCTCGCCGTGCGCCTCGGGGCCGAGCAGGTAGATGCTCGGATACTTCATCGTCAGCTTCGAGCCCAGGTTGCAGTCGACCCACTCCATCGTCGCGCCCTCCTGGGCGATCGCGCGCTTGGTGACCAGGTTGTAGACGTTCTGGGACCAGTTCTGGACCGTCGTGTAGCGGACCCGCGAGGTGGGCTTGGCGATGATCTCGACCACCGCGGAATGCAGCGAGTCGGTCGAGTAGACCGGCGCCGTGCATCCCTCGATATAGGTCACGTCCGAGCCCTCCTCGGCGATGATCAGGGTGCGCTCGAACTGGCCCATGTTCTCGGTGTTGATGCGGAAATAGGCCTGCAGCGGCATCGCCACCTTGACTCCGGCGGGGACGTAGACGAAGGAGCCGCCCGACCAGACGGCGGAGTTGAGCGCCGCCAGCTTGTTGTCGTTGGGCGGGATCACCGTCGCCCAGTGCTCGCGCACCAGGTCCTCGTGCTCGCGCAGCGCGGTGTCCATGTCGGTGAAGATCACGCCCTGGGCCTCGAGCTTCTCGTTTACCTGGTGGTAGACGACCTCGGACTCGTACTGGGCGCCGACCCCGGCGAGGAACTTGCGCTCCGCCTCGGGGATCCCGAGCCGGTCGAAGGTCTTCTTGATGTCGTCGGGGACCTCGCTCCAGTCGCGGCTGTTCTTCTCCGAAGCGCGGACGAAGTAGTGAATGTCGTTCCAGTCGATCTGGCCCAGGTTGCCGCCCCATTTGGGGGTCGGGCGCGACTCGAAGTGCTCATAGGCCTTGATGCGGAAGTCGCGCATCCACTGGGGCTCTGACTTGTACTCGGAGATCGACTCGACGACCTCGCGGGAAAGGCCCTTGGGCGACTTGTAGGCGTAGCCGGTCTCGGGATCGTGGAAGCCGAACTTCTCCTCATAGTTGGCGTTGATGCCGGCGAGGTCTCGCTGTTCCTGCTCGACTGCGGTGGCGGGGGTGGCCATGTGGTTAGTCGACCTCCAGTTGGATCGTCTCGTCCTCGATCGTGACCGGGAACGTCTCTACGGGAACGTAGGCGGGAAGCGTCTTCGGCCTGCCCGTCGTCAGGTCGAAGAGGGAGCCGTGGCGGGGGCACTCAACGGTACAGGCATCGGCGTCGAACTCACCCTCGGCGAGCGGGCCGTCGTCGTGCGAGCAGCGATCCTCGATCGCATAGAGCGAGCCGTCGCAGTTGAAGACGCCGATCTTGCGATCGTCGACCTCGATCAGCCGCATTTCTCCGGGCGGCAGATCGCCCTGCGCGCAGACATCGATCTTGTCTTCCAACTGGCTCCGCTCTTTTCCGGTTGTGCTGGTCGTCACTTAAAACCTACCGTTGCACTCGGATTTTAGCGGTCGGGCTGGCGCCGCCGGTCGCGACCGAGGAAGGGGAAGGCGAACTCAGATGCCCGAGCTCTGAAACTCGGCCGGGTCGCCCCGCTCGCCCTCGTCCTCCCAGTCGGCGGCCTGGCCGAGGCTCGCGCCCTTGACCACCTTGAGACCGAGCAGCGCGCACTTCATCCGCGTGGCCGAGATCTCGATCCCGAGCAGCTCGAGCACGAAGTCCTTGTCTAGCCGCAGCAGCTCCTCGCGGCTCATCCCGGCCAGCTCGTCGCTGAGCAGCGAGCTCGCGGCGGTCGAGATCGCGCAGCCGGAGCCCTCGAAGCGCACATCGGCAACCCGGTCGTCGTCGGAGAGCTTGATCCTCACATGCTGCTCGTCCCCGCAGAAGGGGTTTGAGTCCTCGAACTCGAGGTCGAAGTCCTCCAGCGGCCCGAAGTTGTGCGGGCGCTTGTAGTGCTCGAGAATCTGCTCGCGGTAGAGCTGGTCCATCAGAGCTCGAAAACCCGCCGCGCGTCGAGCAGGCCGTCGATGAGCCGGTCGACCTCCTCGCGGGTGTTGTAGACGGCAAAGCTTGCGCGCGTGGTCGCCGCAACGCCGAGGCGCTCCATCAGTACCTGGGCGCAGTGGTGCCCGGCGCGGACCGCTACCGCGTGGCGGTCGAGGATCTCGGAGACGTCGTGGGCGTGCACGCCCTTCGAGCTCGAAGGAGAGGATCCCGGCGCGGTCGTTCCCGGCTGGGGGCCCGAAGACGCGCAGCCCCGGCACCTCGGCCAGGCGCTCGAGCGCGTACTCGGTCAGCTCGACCTCGTGCGCGTGGACGCCGTCAAGCCCGAGCTCCTGCACCCAGTCGATCGCGGCCGCGAGGCCGACGGCCTCGGCGATCGGCGGCGTGCCGGCCTCAAAGCGCGCCGGGACGTTGGCCCAGGTGATCTTCTCCTTGCTGACCTTGTGGATCATCGAGCCGCCGCCCTCATACGGCCCCATCGCCTCGAGCAGCTCGCGACGGCCCCAGAGCACGCCGACGCCGGTCGGCCCGTAGAGCTTGTGGCCGGTGAAGCCGTAGAAGTCGGCGCCCAGCTCCGCCATGTCGAGGTGCAGCTTCGGCGCCGCCTGGGCGCCGTCGACGAGCAGCAGCGCCCCGGCGTCGTGGGCCATGCGGGCGATCTCGGAGATCGGGTTGACCGTCCCCAGCACGTTGGAGACGTGGGCGACGGCGAGCAGCTTCGGCCCGCGCTCGAGGGTCGCGGCGAGCGAGTCCATGTCGATTCGCCCCTCGTCGGTGATCGAGACCCAGTCCAGCTCGGCCCCGGCGTCACGCGCCAGCAGGTACCAGGGCACCACGTTTGAGTGGTGCTCCATCTCGGTGACCGCGACCCGGTCGCCCGCGCCGACGTTGGCCCGGCCCCAGGCGCCGGCGACGAGGTTGATCGCCCCGGTGACGTTGCGGGTGAAGACGACCTCGCGCCCCTCGGCGCCGATGTGGCGGGCGACCGTGGCGCGCGCCTCCTCGTAGAGGCGGGTCGCCTCCTCGGAGAGCGTGTGCACTCCGCGGTGCACGTTGGCGTTGCTGGTCCGGTTGAAGCGGTCCAGCGTCTCCAGCACCGCGAGTGGCTTCTGGGAGGTGCCGCCGTTGTCGAGATAGGCGAGCGGCTGCTCGTGGACCTGGCGGCTGAGGATCGGGAACTCGGCCCGGATCTCGGCGAGCGAGCGGGGGAGGGCGGGGGCGCTCGTCGCGGTCTCCATGGCGAACGGCAACCGCTAGGCGGCCGCCTCGACTTCCTCGCGGATCCAGCCGTAGCCCTTCTCCTCCAGCTGCTCGACCAGCTCCGGGCCGCCTTCCTTGACGATCCGTCCCTCGAAGATGACGTGCACGGCGTCGGGCTTGACCAAGTGCAGGATCCGCTGGTAGTGGGTGATGATCAGGACGCCCATGTCGGGGCCGGCAAAGGTGTTGACGCCCTCGGCGACGGTGCGCAGCGCGTCGATGTCGAGCCCGGAGTCGGTCTCGTCGAGCACCGCGATCTCGGGCCGCAGCATCGCCAGCTGCAGGATCTCCATGCGCTTCTTCTCACCGCCGGAGAAGCCGTCGTTGAGGTAGCGGCTGTTGAAGTCCTGGGGGATGTTCACCAGCTCCATCGCCTCGCGGGCGGTCTTCGCGAACTCCTTGATCTTCATCTCCGGCTCCCCTCGAGCCTCGCGCCGGGCGTTGACCACCATGCGCAGGTACTTGCTCACCGTGACGCCGGGGATCGCGACCGGATACTGGAAGGCCATGAAGAGGCCGGCACGGGCGCGTTCGTCGGCATCTGCCTCGGTGATGTTCTCGCCCTTGTAGGTGATCGTCCCCTCGGTGACCTCGAGGCTGGGGTGCCCCATGATCGTGTTGGCGAGCGTCGACTTGCCCGACCCGTTGGGCCCCATCAGGGCGTGGATTCGCCCTTTCTCGACGTCGAGGTCGAGGCCGTTGAGGATCTTCTTGCCCTCAGCGGTCACGTGCAGGTTTCGGATCTCCAGCTCAGCCATCAGTCTCCGTTCAGTCTTCGTTTGGCCCGGGGCGCCTAGACGGCGCTGCCGACGGACTCTTTGCTTGTGTCCTCGCGCGGGCCGGCGAACTCGACCAGATCGGCGAGTGTGGTGCCGGAAAGCGCCTTGTTGACGCCGCCTTGCACCCGAGTCCACAGAAGCTTGGTCGCGCAGGCGTGGTCGCCGTCGGCCTCGTGCGAGCAGAGGACCTTGCCCTCCGGGGTCATGTGAAAGCACTCCATCGGGGCGATCTGGCCCTCCAGCGCTTCCACCACCTCGTCCATCGAGATCTGCTCGGCGGGACGGGCGAGCTGGTAGCCGCCGTGGGCCCCGCGGGTCGAGGTCACCAGCTCGGCCTGGCGCAGCTTCGCCACCAGGTGCTCGAGGTAGCTGAGCGGCAGGCGCTCGGCTTCGGCGACGGCGCTCAAGGCGACCGGCTCGGAGCCCGGCTGGCGGCCGAGCTCGACCATGAGGCGGACCCCGTACTCGGCTTTGGTCGAGAACAGCATCTGACTAAATCCTACTCAAGTAGTCGGTTATCCGGGCGAGCCCGCGGGAGCAGATCTAAACCTTGCGGCCCATGAGGCGCCCGATCGGCGCAAGGACGCCCACCGCGATCGCCTGCAGCGCCGCCGGAGGTGAAGTCGCGCGGAACTCGTTGCGGAACTCCTTGGCGAAGACCGCGGTGCGAAGCAGCCCCGGCTTCTGCGATGTCGCGCTTCCGTCCCGGGCGATCCCGAACAAGGTCTCGAAAAAGTCCTCGGTGCGCAGCGCCGGCCGCGTCTGCCAGAGGGTCCTTGCCTGCCCCGGGCCCTCGTTCCACATGGTGTGCGGCACCCGCGCCTCGATCTCGATCGTGTCGCCGGCATGCAGCTCCCGATCCTCTCCGTCGATCACGGCGTGCATCGTTCCTTCGAGGATCTCGAAGCGCTCGACCTGGTTGGGATGGAAGTGCTCCGGCGGCCTGATGCTTGCCGGCTCGTAGGTCGCCTCCATCTCCAGCAGCTCGCCGCCGGTGTCCGAAGCCGTGCGCAGGAAGCGCAGGGTCATGCCGGCTCCGTTGCTGATCTGCTCGCCGCTTTGCGCCATCGATTCCAGCCTAGACGTCTAGTCGCCGCGGCGAATCCGCTCGCGCAGGATCGACCAGGGGTTGATCCGCAGGCCCCCGGCGGCAGCCCGTAGCGCCCTTCCCAGGCTTGACTCGCCGATCCGGTCGGGCTCGGGCAGGGCCATGACCAGCTCGGTGTGCCCGGAGGCGCTGCGCCGCGTTCGCGAGCCGCCCGGAGCGATGTGGCGAAAGAGCTCCAGGGCCTCCTCGTTCTCGCTCATCACCAGGGCGACGAAGTGGTCGATCCCCTCCTCGCGTGCACGGCCGACGAGCTGGCGCAGCAACTCGGTCGCGACGCCGTGGCCCTGCCAGGGATCGCCGACCACCACCGCGACCTCCGCCTCGGTGGGGTCGTCGCTGCGCACGTAGCGGGCGACCCCGACGATCGCGCCGTTCTCGGGGTTCACCGCGGCGATCGCCTCGTGATCGTGGTGGTCGACCTCGGTCAGATAGCGGAGGTCCGTCCCGCTGAGCCGCTCCAGAGGCGCGAAGAAGCGCCGGTAGCGGGTCTCGGGGCTGAGGCGCTCAAACGCGGAGGCGAGGCGCCGCTTGTCGTCCGGGCGAACCGGGCGCAGCAGCAGCTCGAGGTCGTCGGCGACGATCACGTGCCGGCTGCCGCTGACTAGCTCTTCCGACATCACCCTAGGGATCGATCAGCCCGCGCCGGATCGCGTAACGGACCAGCTCGACCCGGTCGCGCATCCCGAGCTTTCGCATCGCGTTTCCGCGGTGGTTCTCGACAGTCTTCTCGGATAGATGGAGGATCTCGGCGATCTGCTTGGTCGTATGGGCTTCGGCGACGAGCTTGACGATCTCCTCCTCCCGCGGTGTGAGATCTTCGTCACCCGCCGCCTCGCGCCCCCGCTCCAGCACGTCGCGGATCAGGGTCTGCTGGGCCGCCGGGGTGAGGAACGGCTCACCACGCTGCACCGCCCTGATCGCCTCCATCAGGTCGGCGTCGGCCTGGGTCTTGAGCACGTAGCCCGAGGCCCCGGCCTTCAGAGCCTCGAACAGGTAACGCTCGTCGTCGTGCATGCTGAGAATCAGCACCGCGACCTCCGGCGCTTGTCGCTTGATCTCGCGGGTCACCTGCAGCCCGGTCAGCTTCGGCATCCGCACGTCGAGGATCGCCAGGTCGGGTCGCTCCTTGACCGCGATCTCGCGCGCCTCGGCCCCGTCGGCGGCCTCGCCGATCACCTCGATGTCGTCCTGGCGCTCCAGCAGCAGCCGCAGGCCCGAGCGGACGATCCCGTGGTCATCTGCGATGAGGACCCTCACTGCGCCGGCTCGATCCGCAGCCAGACCGTCGTTCCGTCGCCGGGGCGCGAATGGATCTCTACCTCTCCATCGACCAGAAGGGCCCGCTCCCTCATTCCGGCGATGCCCAGGCCGCCCTGCTCGGCGGCGGCGAAGGAGAAGCCGCGGCCGTTGTCCGACACCTTCAGCTCGACGACGCCGTCGCTTCGCGCGAGCCTCACGTCCACCGCCTCGGCCTCGCTGTGGCGCGCGGCGTTGGATAGGGCCTCCTGGGCGACCCGGTAGACGACCAGCTGCACGTCGTCGTCGAGGTCGGAGAAGTCGCCCTCCGAGTGGAAGCTGGCGTCGACCTCGCGGCGGCCAATCTCCTCGACCTGGCCTGCTATCGCCGCCTTCAGCCCGAGGTCGTCGAGCGCCGTCGGGCGCAGCTGGCGCGCCAGCGAAAGCAGCTCCTCCATCGCCTGGTGGGCAAGCGAGCGGGTCTCCGCCAGCTCCTCTTCGAGCTCGGGAGGCGCGCTCTCCCGCGTCGCCTCGAGGCGCAGCAGCACCCCGGTCAGCGCCTGGTTGACCTCATCGTGAAGGTCGCGCGCCACGCGTGCCCGCTCCTCCTCCTGCGCCTTCAGGGCGGCGCTGGAGGTGCGCCGCCGCTCGGCCTCGAGACGCCGCAGCATGCGGAGGAACGCGAGCTCGATGCGCTCGACCTCCGCGGTCTCGCCCACCCCGTCGATCGAGGTGGGGATGTTTGCGCGCGGGCGGCTCAGGTCGACCTTCTCCATGTCCTCGATCAGGTGCTCCAGCGGGGTGAAGCGGGCCCGCAGCAGGAAGAGGTTGGCGAGCAGCCCGACCGCAGCGGCGATTCCGATCACCGCCAGGACCCGCCCCGTCTCGTCGATGTCGAGGCCGACGAACAGCGCGGTCGCCAGGGCAGCGGCGCAGATCAGCGTCACGTTGACCGCCATGACCTGGCTGAACAGGGCCCTGCGTCGCATGCTCACAAGCGTAGGCGCAGGCGTGGATGGGGGCCGGCGACGCGTCGGGTCAGGCGTGGCTGGGGGACGGCCACGGCGAACTTGGGGGGTGGCCCCTATTTACGGATCCGGGCTTGGCGCGGATACTTGTCTAGTCAATTCGGCCAAGACGGCCACGACCAGGAGAACCCCGCAATGACCACAACCAAGCGATCCACGTTTGGAGCCGGGCTTCGGACCACCATCCTGTTGGCGACTCTTTCGGGTCTTTTCGTTGCGATTGGTTTTCTGATCGGTGGCTCGGGCACGGCTCTGCTCTTTCTCTTCTTTGCATTCCTATTGAACATGGGCTCTTACTTCTTCAGCGACAAGATCGCTCTGAAGATGAGCGGCGCGAAGCCGATCTCCGAGCAGGAGGCGCCGCGCCTCTACCAGATCGTGCGCGACCTCTGCACCCGCGCCGACCTGCCGATGCCGCGGCTCTACATGATCCCCGTCGACCAGCCCAACGCGTTTGCCACCGGCCGCAATCCCAAGCACTCCGCGGTCGCCGTGACCCAGGGCATCACGCAGCTTCTCTCAGAGGATGAGCTGCGCGGCGTCATTGCTCACGAGCTCGCGCACATCAAGCACCGCGACATCCTCATCACTTCCGTCGCGGCGACGATCGGCGCAGCGATCACCTACCTCGGCTACATGCTGCTCTGGGTCGGTGGGGACGACGAGTCTCCTCTCGGCCTGGTCGGCTCGCTGGCCATGGTGCTTCTCGCCCCGATCGCGGCGACGATCATCCAGCTCTCGATCTCGCGCCAGCGCGAGTACGCGGCCGACGCCCGTGGCGCCGAGCTGACCGGCAACCCCGAGTCGCTGGCCAGTGCTCTGCTGCGCCTCGAGGAGGGCGCGAAGGCGATGCCGATGCAGGTCAACCAGGCCGCCGAGCCCCTTTACATCGTGAAGCCGTTCTCAGGAGGCGGATTCGCGAGGCTCTTTTCCACCCATCCTCCTATCGAAGACCGTGTAAGCCGTCTGCGTCAGATGCGGCCGGCTCTCGGTTAGCTGTTTCTCTCTCACAGGAGCCTGGACGGGCCGCTTCGGCGGCCCGTCCAACCTGCTCGGATCCAGCTGCAGCCCGGCCAAAGCTATACTTTTTGAAGTGTTAGGATTCCGATCCGGTTTCGGGGAATTGGGCGACTAGAGATGGCTACCGAGCAGGCGACAAAGACCTTCCAGGAGATCAGCCCGGCCGAGGCCGCGAGCGAGATCGAGGCCGGCGGAGTGGCGCTGGTCGACACCCGCGAGCCGCACGAGTACGAGGAGGCCCACATCGACGGCGGGCGCCTCGTCCCCCCGGGCGTTCTGCGCGACGAGATCGGATCCGTGGTCCCGGACCGCTCCCAGCGGGTACTCCTCTACTGCCGCAGCGGCAACCGCTCCGCAAAGGCCGCCGCCGAGCTGGCGGAGATGGGATACGAGGACCTCGCCAACGTGTCCGGCGGGATCCTCGCCTGGCAGGAGGAGGGGCTGCCGGTCATCAGCCGCCGAAGGGCTCTCCCCCGAGCAGCGGATGCGCTATTCCCGCCACACGTTGATCCCCGAGGTCGGCGTCGACGGGCAGGTAAGGATGCTCAACTCGAAGGTGCTGCTGATCGGCGCCGGAGGGCTCGGCTCGCCCTCGGCCCTCTACCTGGCCGCGGCCGGCATCGGGACGCTGGGGATCGTTGACGACGACGTCGTCGACGAGTCGAACCTGCAGCGCCAGGTGATCCACAACACCGCCCGGGTCGGGACCCCGAAGACCGAGTCGGCGAAGGCGACGATCGAGGCGCTGAACCCCGACGTGAAGGTGGTCGAGCACCGCACCCGCCTCGACGCCTCCAACATCCTCGAGATCATCGAGGGCTACGACATCCTCGTCGACGGCGCCGACAACTTCCCCACCCGCTACCTGCTCAACGACGCCTCGGTGCGGCTGCGAAAGCCGGTCATCTCGGCGTCGATCCTCACCTTCGACGGGCAGATCTCGACCTTCATCCCCTTCGAGGGCCCCTGCTACCGCTGCCTATACCCGACGCCGCCCCCCGCCGAGCTTGCTCCGAGCTGCTCGGAGAACGGCGTGCTCGGCGTGATGGCGGGAATCATGGGCCTGCTGCAGGCCAACGAGGTGACGAAGCTCGCGATCGGGATCGGCGAGCCGCTGGTCGGCCGCCTGCTCCTCTTCGAGGCGCTGTCCACCTCCTTTACCGAGCTCAAGGTTCGCCGCGACCCCGAGTGCCCGATCTGCGGCGAGAACGCGCCCGAGATCCCCGAGTCGGAGATGGGCAAGTTCCCCGACTACGAAGCCTTCTGCGCGGCATAAGCCGCGCTCGGGCGCCCCGAATAGGATCAACGCGATGCCGACGGTGAAGATCCCCCCGGTGCTGCGCTCCCAGACGGGCGGCGAGGCGCAGGTCGCGGCCGACGGCGCGACGGTCGGCGAGGTGCTGAACTCGCTTGCCGACAGCCATCCCGACACCGAGGCCCAGCTCTTCTCACCCGAGCGGGAGCTGAACCGCTACGTCAACGTCTATCTCAACGACGAGGACGTGCGGGTGCTCGACGGGCTCGACACGGCGGTCTCGGAGGGAGACACCGTGGTCATCCTGCCGGCGATGGCCGGAGGCTAGGCGCTCTCGGCTCGGGCCTGCTCGGCGATTCGCACCAGCCGCCCCATCCCCAGCCGCTGCGCGGTTGCCAGCGACTCGGCGACCAGGCGCTCGCCGCGCTGAAGGTCGGCTTCGCTTGCGCCGTCCTCGCTGAGCACGATGCCGAGGCGAAGGTTCGCCCGCGTGAGCCAGGGCTCCGAGCCGGCGGCCCGGCTGCGCTCGGCCGCCTCCTCCAGCAGCGAGATCGCCTCGGTCGCGGTCACCGCGGATTCCCGCCAGGATTCCGAGCACGTGGGAGACCGGCCCGACGCAGGCTGCCCCGGCGCCGAGCACGGCGACGCGATCGCGGTAGGGCAGAAGCCGCTCATAAAGCTGTGAGGCACGCTCGGCATTGCCGGCCTGATGGCAGGCGAGCGAGAGGAAGGTGAGCGTCGCCAGCCAGTTGCCGTCGAACGGTACGGCGGCGCAACCGTCGGCGGTCATCTCGTCGAGCTCGGCGGCAGCGAGATCGACGTCCCCCATCTCGCCCGCCAAGATGGCGAGCGCAGCCCTCCACACGGCCGAGCCCGTGCGCTCGTAGAGCTCGCGCAGCGGCTCCTGCACCTCCTCCAGCCGTCCCTGCTCCCAGCGCAGCACGAACAGCTCCACGGTGGAGTAGTGGATCGCGCCGGGAGACTGAGCCAGCAGGCCGAGCTCGATCACCTCGGCGGCAAGGTTCTCGACGTCGGCGAAGCGCCCCCTGATCAGGGCCCGCGTGGCGCGGAAGGCGCGGCTGTGGAGCTGGCTGCCGGGCTTGCTTGCTCTGGTCGGCGAGCTTCGCGTGCTCGCTGATCGCCGCGCTCAGCTCCTCGAGGTCGCCGGTCTCGGCGGCTAGCCGGGCGCGCAGCGTCTGGGCCTGGATCGTGAGGTCACGGTCGCGCAGGGTCTCGCAGAGCTCGAGCAGCTCCGCGACCAGCTGCGCCCGCTCGTCGAAGCCGTCGGGGCGCTGGAGGGAATATCCGCGGCCGACCAGCGCCGCGGCCAGGGCCGTCGCGTCGCCGGAGTCACGGGCGATCGAAACCGCCTCAGTGCCCAGTCGCTCGGCGCGGTCGAACTCGCCGGCTGAATAGGCGACCTCGGCGAGGCGCGCGCGTGAGCCGGGCCCGAAGGGCGGCGTCCTCGGGGACCGCCTCCAGCGCCCCCTGCAGCAGCTGGTCGGCCTCGGGGTCGGGCGATCCGAGCCGCTCCCATCCGTAGCCGCAGAAGCCGAGCGCCGCGCGGCCGAGCGCGCCGGAGTCGCCGCCGGAGCGCGCGATCCGGGCGGCGCGGGAGTAGGTCTCGCGGGCGTCCTCGAGATGGCCGCCGCGCCACTCGGCCTCTCCGAGGGCGAGCAGGACCTCGCAGCGCAGGCTCTCGTCGTCTGCGGCCGCCATGTCGATCGCCAGCAGGGCGTGGCCGTAGTGCTCGATCGCCTCTTCGTAGGAGAAGGCACCGAGCGCCGCGGCCCCGGCATGGACGCAGTACTCCAGGGCCTTTGCCGCGGCCGTCGGGCCGGCGCCCGAGAAGTGCCGGGCGAGCTCCGCGACGTGGCGGGGATCGCTGCCGTGGCGGCGCTCCAGCGCCTCGGCGAGGCGCTTGTGCAGCGTCGTTCGGCGCGACTTGGGCAGATCCGAGTAGATCGTCTGGCGAAACAGGGCGTGGGAGAAGGCGTAGCGGTCGAGGCGTCCCGGGGACGTCGATCAGCAGCCCCGCCTTGACGGCCGACTCGAGCGCCGCGATCACGGCATCGGGCGAGAGGTTGCTGACCTCGCGCCAGCAGGTCGAACTCGAACTCGCGCCCAACAACCGATGCGAGCTCGAGCACCCTCTCGCACGTCGCCCCCCAGCTCGCTGGCCCGATGCGAGACCGCTTCCCGCACCAGGCGCGGCACCCCGCCGGCGTAGATCGCATCGCGGGGCGAGCGCCGCGAGCCGTTGCCCAACTCCTCCAGGGCCTCTCCGTGCTCGGCCAGGTGCTGGACGAGGGCCTCGACCAGGAACGGGTTGCCGGCGGTCTCGGAGTGAATCGCCTGCGCGACGCTGTTGGAGGAGGCCTCGTCGCCCTGGATCGACGCGATCAGGGCCGCGGTCTCGTCGGGGCCCAAGCCGCCGAGGCGGATGCGCTCGAAGAGCTGCTCGCGCCCCAGGTCGGCGAGCGTCTCGGCGAGCGCGTCGCTGGCCTCGGTGTCGCGGTGGGTTGCGAGCACCATCAGCCGCGATCGGTGGGGGGAGCGGGCCAGGTGGCGGAACATCAGCAGCGACGCCTGGTCTGCCCAGTGCAGGTCGTCGATCACAAGCAGCGTGGGGCGGGAGGCGGCGATCGCGGCGAGAGTCGCGGTGACGGCGTCAAAGAGCAGGTCTCGCGCCGGCTCGCCCGCCTCGACGGGCGGGGGCTCGGGAAGCCGAATCGTTATCTCGGGAACGAGGCGGGCAAGGTCCCCGGCGTGGCGCCCGAGGCTGGCCTGGAGCTCTTCCGCCGAGGTGTTGATCGCCCAATGGCGAAGCGCCTCGACGAAGGGCTGATAGCTGAGGGTCCCGTGCTCGTCGGCGCGGCCGTAGAGCACTCCCGCGCCGCTTGCGTCGTGCACCCCCCGCGCAAACTCGGTCGCCAGTCGCGTCTTGCCCATCCCCGGATCGCCGCCGACGAGGACGATCTGGCGCTCTCCCGCAGCCGCCTCGTCCCAGAGGTCCTCGAGCTGGCCGATCTCGCCGGTGCGCCCGACGAACGGACTTCGCCGCGCCGGGACGAGCCAGGTGGGGAGGGGCAGCTCGCGGCCGAGCGGCGCCGGCTCCTGCACCGCCCCCGATGCCGGTGGCTGGGGCGGCGGTGGGTCTTGCGCGGCGGGAGCGTCGTCCTCGATCTCCCTCCCGCTGAGAAGCCTTCGGTGCAGCGCCTGGATCTCGGCGCCGGGAGCGGAGCCCAGCTCCTCTGTGAGGACGCTGCGCAGGCGTTCGTAGGCGCGCAGCGCCTCAGCGGTATTGCCGGAAGCCACCAGGGCACGCATCAGGAGCACGTAGCCGGACTCGCGGAAAGGGCGCGGTGCGGACCAGCTCGCGGGCGGAGCGCTCGGCTCCGGCGAGCTCTGAGCCGCCGAGGCCGATGCCGGCCCGAGCGATGCTCTCGCGGGCGCGGCTCTGAAGCTCGGACAGCTCCCGGCGGGCCTCCTCGACCCAGGGGGCGTCGAAGCCGGCCAGGAAGGGGCGGCTGGAGATGTTGAGGGCGATGTTTCCGTGTGCCCAGGCGTCCTTCCACTCCGAGCCCGCCAGCGCCGCCTCGGCAGCCTGGATCGCGCTGCTCGGCGGCCTCGATGTCGACCCAGGTCGATTCGGGGAGGCGCAGCTCGACCGTGTCGCGCCCGGCGAGGGCCTCCGATCCGAGGGCGCTGCGCAGGCGCGAGAGCTGGGTCCGCAGGGCGGCGGAGGGGTTGGCCGGGGGGCTCTGCGGCCAGATCGCCTCGATCAGCTCATCGCGGCTCGACGGGGCGCCCGCGATTGAGCACCAGATAGGCGAGAAGGACCCGGCCCTGTTTTCCGCGGAGCGCCGGTGTAACGTGTCTACCTGCGACGTCCGCTTTCAGGCGTCCACAAAGCTGGATTCTGGTCTCGCCTGCAGGCGTGGTCATCGCGGAAACGATACGGAAACGTCGCTCAAACGGGAAGTTAACAGTGCTTATGCAAACTCGCCGTCATGTCCAGGAATGGAAATGGTGCCGACGTGCGGGATCCATCCGCGAGGCTGATCCTGCGATGCGAGTGTGGCGCGAGCATCACGGCGAGTAGCAAGAGTCGTTTAGTCGAATTGGCACGCATCCATTTCGGGGAGTTTCACCCGGATCTCGGAGCAGGGGTTCCTGCGGACTTGATCCTGGCCATGGCAGAAGAGGAAGAGGAAGCAGCAGCACTATGACCCTGAGCGCAAACAACCCACCCAGGAGAACTATGAAAAACCGCGTTGGCAACTCAACTGATGGAGCCGGTGGTTCGATACCGGCAAAGATGAAGACGATTTTGGCACTGGCGATGCTGTCGCTGGCGATGTTCGCGATTCCGGGCCAGGCCTTCGGCGCGGACTCGATGCGACAACGCGAACAGCAGCGCCACGGCTGGTCAGTACTGCGACACGGTCGAGCAAATTCAGGCCGGCCTCGGTGCCGGTGGCGGTGGCGGACAGCCGGCCGAGCGGGTCGCGGTCCCAGTTGCCGACAACGGTCCCTCCCTTCCCTTCACGGGCCTTGACGTGGCAGCGCTTGCCGCTGTCGCTCTCGCCCTGACGGGGACGGGTGTGGTTCTGCGGCGTCTCGCGACGATTGGGGACGCTCAGAAGCCATGACCAACGGGCAGGGGAAGCGGGTGGGCTTCCCCTACCTGACTGCGTTCAGAGCCCGGCGACTGCTCGACCTGTCGGCCTATCGGCTGGCACCGGCGGCAGTCGCCGGGCTTATGTCTAGCGGTCATCTCGATCGGGCCGGCGACGGCCTGATCGTCTTTGCGTCAATCGTGCTCGCCAGCATCCTGCTCGAGCGCCGCCACGTCCCGCTGCACCTGATGCCGCTGGCCTGGTTCTTCATTCGCGCCGCCGTGCCGGTGCTTGGAGCTGGGATCGCTCTCGCGATCTTCGCGATCTCCGGCGCCGGCCAGCAGGTCAGCGCGATGTTTGTCCCCGTCGTCGGCGCTTGGCTCGTGACCGCGTTTGCCACCTGGAGCACCGCGCGCTTTGAGTCCGTCCGCCAGGTACGGCTTGCCGTGATCGGCTCCGAGGAGATCGCCTTTGGCCTCGACGAGGAGCTGCGGACCGCGGGCATCAAGGCCTACAAGGTGGTCGGGTGGCTTTCGCCTTCAGAGACAGTCGTCGAGCGGCCCGAGGGAGGGCCGCAGCGACTGGGCTCCCTGGATGACGGCGTACGCGTGATCGTCACCGACAATGCGATCGACCTGCTGGTGCACAGCGCCGGCCAAGCTGCGAGCGACGAGGATGCCACGCCGCATCACTCGCGGTTGGAGATCTTCGAGCGCGTGGCAGAGGAGTGCCTCGACCTGCCGGTGCGCCTGATCGAGGCGAGCCTGCTCTACGAGGACCTGCTCGGGCACGTTCCGCTGGGCCAGAGCACCTCGGCCTGGTTCCAGTACCTGATGCATCCGCGCTACCAGGCGGGCTCGCCGATCTCCAAGCGGGCCTTCGACCTGGCAGTCGGCTCGATGATGCTGGTCGCGGCTGCGCCCGTGCTCGCCGCCCTGGCGCTCGCGGTCAAGCTCACCGACCGGGGACCGATTTTCTACCGCCAGAACCGGGTCGGTGAAGGTGGCGTCGAGTTCGCGATGATCAAGCTGCGATCGATGTCGGTCACCGCCGAGACGGGCGGCGCTCAGTGGTCAACCGCCGAGGACCAGCGGATCACCAGGGTGGGCCGGCAGATGCGCCGTATGCACCTCGACGAGCTGCCGCAGCTCTGGAACGTGCTGCGCGGAGAGATGACTCTTGTCGGTCCGCGGCCCGAGCGCCGCGAGCTGATCGCCGAGCTGGAGCGCCAGCTGCCCTACTACGACCGTCGCCTGCTGGTCAAGCCGGGAATCGCCGGCTGGGCGCAGGCGCGCTGTGGCTACGGGGGCTCCGAGGAGGGGACGAGCTGGAAGCTCTGCCACGACCTCTTCTACCTCAAGCACCGCGCCGTCTACTTCGACCTGCTGATCCTGGCCGAGAACGTCAGGGTCTCCCTGCGCAGCGGGGTGCAGTTCGACGTCCGCGCCCCGCAGGAGCAGTTCATCCTCGCTCAGGCTCCCGCCGAGCCAGGCCCGGCCCCGCAGCGCCTGGCCGCCTAGGTATCTCGCTCAGACGGAAGTACGCGGCGACGGGCCGCTCAGTGTTCGAGCACCCGGCCCAGGAAACGCCTGGTGCGCTCCTCGTGCGGGTCATCGAGCACCTGCTTGGGGTCCCCCTCCTCGACGATGACGCCCTCGTCCATGAAGACGACGCGGTCGCCGACGTCGCGGGCGAAGCCCATCTCGTGGGTGACGACGATCATCGTCATCCCTTCGGCGGCAAGCTCGCGCATCACGTCCAGCACCTCCTTGATCAGCTCCGGGTCAAGGGCGCTGGTGACCTCGTCGAACAGCATCACGTGCGGGTCCATCGCCAGCGCCCTGGCGATGGCCACTCGCTGTTGCTGGCCGCCGGATAGGCGTTCGGGATACTGGTCCAGCTTGTCGCCCAGCCCGACCCTGGCGAGCAGGGCCTCGGACTTCGAGTTCGCCTCCGACTCGGAGCGCTTGAGCACCGTTCGCTGAGCGAGCGAGACGTTCTCCAGCGCCGTCTTCTGGCCGAAGAGGTTGAACTGCTGAAACACCATCCCGACCCGGCGCCGGACGTAGTTGACGTCGCCGGCCGCCACGGCGCCGCTGAGCTCCTTTCCCTCGAGCAGGATCTCCCCCCCGTCGGGGGGGTCGAGGAGGTTGATACAGCGCAGCAGGGTGCTCTTTCCCGAGCCGCTCGGCCCGAGCACGCAGACGACCTGCCCCTGCTGCACGTCGAGGTCGACCCCGCGCAGAACCTCGAGTTCGCCGAAGCTCTTGCGCACTCCCCTCAGCTTGAGCATCGAGTCCGGCATTAGCTGCCGGCAATCCCGCGCTGGTACCTGGCCTGTTGTCCGGCGATCAGTCGGTCGGCGGCGCGCGCCATCGGGATCGTTACGACGACGAACATGATTCCCGCGAGGACGAGCGCCGAGCTGTTGAGGGTCTCGTTCTGGATGTCGCGGCCGGCCTGCACGGCTTCCGTCAGCCCGAGCACGAGGACGAGAGAAGTGTCCTTCGTCAACGCGATGAAATCGTTGAGCAGCGGGGCGATCACCTTGCGCACGGCCTGCGGGACGATGACATGGCGCATCGCCCCGCCGTGCGTCATCCCCAGTGAGCGCGCTGCTTCCATCTGACCGCCCGGAACCGCCTCGATTCCGGCCCGGTAGACCTCCGCCATGTAGGCGCCGTAGGTCAGCGTCAGCGAGATCACCCCATACCAGAACGGATCGGGCTGTCCGAACCAGCGCGGGATCCCGATTGTGCGTGGGAGGACGTCCTCGACCGTGAACGCCCCCATGCTGCCCGAGACCAGCAGCAGGACAAGGACAAGCGGAATCCCCCTGAAGAAGTCGATGTAGGCGATCGTCAACCCGCGCACCGGGGCCATCGTCCGCCCGGGCAGCTGCCTCAGCACCGCCAGCACCAGGCCCCAGATCAGCGACAGGAGGCCAGCGATGATCGAGAGCTTGACCGTGAACCAGAACCCGTCCAGGACCAGGTCAAAGCTCTCCCTCATCAGCGAGATATCGAAATACTGCTCGAGAATGACGTCCATTCGTCCTCCTTGCGGGTGTGGGTGCCGGTGGGCCGGCCCTTGTCACTGGCCCGGCCACGAAAGGGGGCGCCGCTCAGGCGCCCCCTTCGAATCGATGTTGCTACTCAAGGCGCGCGCCGGCTACTCCGGCTGGTGGGTTCCCTCGAGCACGCTCTCGGGCGGCGCCTCCTTGAAGTACTTGCGATAGATCTTCGTCAGGCTGCCGTCCGTCTTCATCTCAGCAAGCGCCTCGTTCATCTGCTCCCTGAGGCCATTGTTGTCCTCGGCGACGGGGAACCCGTAGAGCTCGTTGGTGACGATCCTCTGCGCTATCTCGAGCCCTCCCTGTTTCTGGACTGCGTCGTTTCCGACCGCGAAGTCGATGATCACCGCATCTACCTGCTCGTTCTTCAACGCGTTGATCGCGTCCGGGCCCTCAGGGAAGCCTCGCACCTCGTCGGCCTCGGTTTCGTCCTGGGCGTAGAACTCGCCCGTCGTCCCATCCTGGGCGCCGACGATGGTGTCGGCGGTGATGTTCTCCGCTGTACGGATCTCGGTCTCGCCCTCTCTGACCAGCAGCGACTGCGGCGTGAGGTAGTAGGGGTCGGAGAAATCGACCGTCCGCTCGCGGTCGGGAAGGATCGTCGTCGCCGCGGCGACGGTGTCGAACTTGCCCTGACTGAGGTCGCGGAAGATTGTGTCGAAAGAGGTGTCCTGGTAGGTGACGTCCAGCTTCAGCCGCTTTGCGATCTCGTTTAGGACCTCGATGTCATAGCCGGTTATGTCCGGCGGTTGGCCGATTTCGAATGGCGGGTAAGGCGTGTCGGTGCCAACCAAGAGCTGGCCTTCCTCGATCAGCTCGGGCTGACCGCCGCCTGAACCGCCTCCACCACCGTCGTCGTCGTCATCGTCGCCGCAGCCGGCTGCGAGCGTTGCCGTCATTGCGAGGACAAGGGCAGCGAGAATGACCCACAGCCGAGACTTGTTCATCAAGATTCCCTCCGATTGGTTGACACGCCTGCTTTCCCGAACATACCCGTCCGCGGATGGTCATACCCGCCCGGCGATTGGCCAGGGGCGGATTCCTTCACTACACTTTCTGAAGTAGCCCAGGGACCATGGCGCCCCCAGACGAAACTCTCAACCGCCCCTGTGGGGGGCGCTTCACCGACGTAGCCGAGTCGATCGGCAATACCCCGCTGGTCGAGCTGCCGCGGATCTCCCCCAAGCCGGGCGTCCGCATCTACGCCAAGCTCGAGGGGCACAACCCGACCGGCTCGGTCAAGGACCGGGTTGCGAAGGCGATGATCGACGCGGCGGAGGAAGGTGGCCTGATCGCGCCGGGGCAGACGATCCTCGAGCCGACCTCGGGCAACACCGGCATCTCCCTGGGGCTGATCTGCCGCCGCAAGGGCTATCCGCTCAAGGTCGTGATGCCCGACAACGTCACCGAGGAGCGGACCCAGCTGCTGCGCATGTACGGGGCCGAGATCGTCTACTCGGAGGGCGCCAAGGGCTCTAACGGCGCCGTCGAGCTGGCGCTGGAGATGGCCGGGGCCGACTCGCAGCTACTACATGCCCTACCAGTACGGCAACGAGGCCAACCCGCGCGCCCACTACGAGGGCACGGCGCCGGAGATCCTCGAGGAGCTCGACTC
Organism: uncultured Solirubrobacterales bacterium; assembly: GCA_963724905.1. GTDB lineage: Bacteria > Actinomycetota > Thermoleophilia > Solirubrobacterales > 70-9 > Mayfieldus. The sequence continues at coordinate 167,904 of CAVRWD010000002.1, read as the reverse complement.
GGTCGCCGCCTTCGTCGGCGGCCTCGGCACCGGCGGCACCCTGATGGGCAACGGGCGTCGGCTGAAGGAAGCGGACCCCGAGACGCTGATCGTCGCCGCGGAGCCGATGCAGGGGGAGCTGGTGCAGGGCCTGCGCTCCCTCGACGACGGCTTCATCCCGCCGATCATCGACCTCTCGGTGCTGGACCGGAAGATCATGGTCTCCAACCTCGATGCGATCATCTGGACCAAGAGGCTGCTCGAGGAGGAAGGCCTCTTCGCCGGGGTCTCCTCGGGGGCGATCGCGGCCGTGGCGGTGCGGATCGCCGATGAGCTGGAGGGCGGGAACGTCGTCTTCCTGATTCCCGACGACGGCTGGAAGTACCTCTCCTCCGGCGTCTACACGAAGCCCGTCGAAGAGCTCGAGGACGTAGACAGCACCGTCTGGTGGTAGGCGCCGGCGCCGGCCGGGCCATCGACCCGCAACTGCTCTCGGCCGTCGCCGACCGGGTCCGCGCCGCGGCTGAGGACTACGAGCCGCCCGACTTCGCTGAGACGCCGGGTCCCGACGCGGCACTGTTTCTCTGCGCGATCGATCACCGCACCGGGTACCGGCAGCCCCACGAGGTCGGACGGTGACGGCCCCTTCGAGGGCAGCGAGCTGCTCTGGATGCTCGGCTGCGCGGCGGAGCGGCGGCGGCCGGGGAGCGCTGAGCGCCGCGGCGCTCGTGCGGTCACCGAGGAGGAGGTCGAGTGAGGTGTTCCGGGCCGGCGATGAGACGGTCGCCGGAGCCGACGAGCGGGCGCGGCTGTGGCGCGACCTCGCGAGCGGGCTCGAGGGCTGCTACGGCGGCAGCGCCGAGAGCCTGATCGCGGCCGCAGCCTCACGGCTCGATGGCGATGGCGGTCTGATCGAGCGCCTTGCGGAGTTCGAGGCCTACGCGGACCCGCTGGCCAAGAAGGCTTACCTGTTCGCGAAGATCGCCGCAGCGCCGCGGCTGGCTCGCGGTCGCCGATCCCGAGAGCTGGGAGGTCTGCGCCGACAACGTGCTGATGCGGCTGGCGCTGCGCTCGGGACTGGTCGAGCCGGCTCCGGTGGCCGAGCGTGCGAGCTGCGACCCGCGTGGCCCTGAAGCGGTTGGCGCAAGAGTCAGGCCTGTCTCCGCCGCTCCTCGATGACCTGCTCTGGGAGCGAGGTCGCGCAGACCCCGACCTGCTCGGGACCGCCGGCGGCGCCGAACTGCGCGAGCCGCCGCGGCCGCCGGGGATGCTCTGGTACTAGGCACAGTCCGCCGGCTGTCAGGCACGAATCGCTAGCCTCGCCCGGTGCGAATCACCCAGCAGCAGGCGAACGAGATGATCGCCCACGCGCGCGAGGAAGCGCCCAACGAGTGCTGCGGCATGATCGGCGGCTCAGACGGCGACGGCGGCGACCGTCTACCGGTCGATCAACGCCGAGGCGAGCCCGCTGCGCTACAGCCTCGACGCAAAGGACCAGTTCCGGATCATGCGAAGAGATCGACGGACGCGGGCGAGGAGCTGCTCGCGATCTACCACTCGCACACCGGCAGCGCCGCCTATCCGTCACAGACCGACGTCAACCTCGCCACCTACCCGGACGCCGTGTACGTGATCGTCTCCTGTGCAGGAGCCCGAAAGCCCGGAGCTGAAGGGATTCTGGATCCGCGACGGCGAGATCGACGAGGCCGAGCTCGATGTCGTCTAGCGGCGCCGCTCGACCTGCCCGCGCTGCGCGATCTCCTACCCGCTCAGCGAGCGATTCTGCGCCCAGTGCGGGATGCCGCTCGTCCACCAGGGGCGCGGGTCAGAGCAGCCGATCACCGAGACCCACGAGCGGGCGCGCAAGGTGAAGCCCCAGTACGCCCGCGGCGAGTGGTGAAGGTGGGCTTCGCCCGCAACCAGTCCGAGGCGGAGCTGATCCAGGGGCTGCTGCTCGAGGAGGGGATCCCGAGCATGCAGCAAGCGCACCCGCGGCTTCGACGTCCCCGACTTCCTCGCCGGCGGGCCGCGCGACATCCTCGTGCCCGAGGCCGGCGCCGAGGCGGCAAGCGCGCCTGCTCGCCGACACCGAGCTTCAGGGCGAGGGGGAAGAGCTGGCGGAGCTTCGCGGCCAGGCACAGCTCTCGACGCGGCCGGCGACACCTCGCCCGCGCGGCTGGCGTTCTGGGTGCTCGCCGCGGCGGTCGCCGCCACGGCGATCGTCTGGCTGCTCTACCAGCTCACCGGGTAAGCGGCAGCTCCTCAGCACCGCTTCCGGGCTGCCGCTCGTAGATTTGGCTCCCCTCTAGTCGATCGACGGGCGGGCCATCTCGCGCAGGTAGTCGCGCCAGGCCGACTCGACCTCGCGCGGGCGCGGTCGAAGGCGTAAGCGAGGTTGGCAGCTCGGGGCCGTCGCCGCGAAGCTCGGCGACCAGCGCGCGGCAGGCCTCGGCACCGCGCTCCTCCTCGAGCAGGTCGAAGAGGGTGCCGCCGAGGATCACCGCGTCGCGGCGCGAGGGAGGAACGATGGCCGCGAGCCCTCGCGCAGGCGGCGGATGACCGCTGCGCGGTAAAGGCCGACCTGGCGGGAGAAGTACTGCGCCGCCGCCCTCCACCAGCCAGGCCCAGCGCAGGTAGCGGCCGAAGCGGCGCGGCGTCCAGGAAGGAGGCAGGTCGCGGTTGTTGGCGGCGACGACGAGCTGGGCGTAGAGGCGCTCGGCGGTCCCGCGCAGCGCCTCGCGGGAGTCGGCGCCGCCGGCGCGGCGGTCCATGTGGGGGTCGTTGAGGACGTGCAGCTCGGTCGCCATCGCCCAGCCGGCCAGATAGCGGCGGCCGGCCGGGGCCGCCGACCAGCGCGCGGCGGGCAGGAAGGGGTGGGCGAGCGACAGCCAGGCCGGGTTTGTATGGACGACGACCGTCACCTCGCCGGGGACGTCCTCGAAGCGGTCCTCGAGCCGCAGGCGCAGGTCCTCCAGCCGGTCCAGCGTGCGCTGGGCGTAGGCGGTGTCGCCGGTGTCGTGGCGGGCGCTGAAGCTGAGCGAGTCGGTCTCGACCCAGGTCATCGGGTCCGGCGAGCGTGTACCTAGCGATGGCAGGCCGCTTGACATGCAGCGTGTGCGGCCCTTGCCGAATCTGGACCGCCTGCTGGAAGGTCGGCCGGTCCTGCCAGACCATGTCGGGCTGGGTGACGCCGCCGGTGGTCCGGAAGCGGATCGCGTCGAAGCACATCTGCTTGTCGCCGACGTTGCAGTTGGCCGTCTTCGGTGGGTACGGGTCCTTGCCGAGCGCCCCGGCGAGGCTCTGGATCAGGATCGCCCGGCAGCGGCCGAACTTGCCGCGCCCGCAGTAGACGCGCGAGTTCGGCGTCTTCAGCCCTCTGACCTTCAGCTTCAGCTTCTTCGCGCGGCGCACGTTGCCGCGGCGCAGGAGCCTCTTCTTCTTGTCCGCCAGGCGCTTCTTGGCCAACGCCAGGCGCAGGTCCTTGTTCGCGTACACGTACCAGCCGCCGTTGTAGGCCGAGCCCTGGTGCAGGCTCGGGGAGTCGTCGAGGACCGTGATCCCGGCGATTCCGTTGAAGAGGTCCTGGCCGAGCGTCGGCTGTGAACTCGGCCCGCAGCAGCGGCTCCCACCAGGCGTCCATGATCCGGATCGCGTCGGCGTGCTCGTAGCTGCCGCTTCGGTCGCGGTCGATGCGGTGGGCGCCCGAGCGCTCCCAGGCGCGCAGCTCGGCGACCGCGCCGCGGATCGCCGGGTCCTTGATCCGCTTCGAGCGGATGATCTTGAGCGCGAAAGGCAGGACCGTGTGGCCGCGCATGTCGACGGTGGCGGCCTCCTTCATCGCCTCGATCAGCTCCGGCAGGCTCGCCTTGCGCTTGCCCCTGATCAGGCGCCTGATCCGCTCGTCCAGCCGCACCGAGCGGTAGGTCGAGCCGTAGCTCCACTGGTCGTCGGCCGCCCTGAATCCCGGCGCCTGCTTGTTGTTCCAGCTCGTGAGGAAGCGCTGGTTGATCGCCTGCGGGTGGCTGCGGAAGGGGGTGAGCGCCAGCGGATAGGGGGTCGAGTCGGGCGGGGCGTCGGGTTGAATCCGCGCCACAGGAAGCGGGAATCGACCGGGAAGTTGGGGTCGGTGCGCTTCGCCCGGACCGGGTTCCAGCCCGAGTTGAAGTAGGCGATGTCGCGCGTCGTCGACGTAGAACCAGTTGAAGGTGTAGTTGATCAGGTGGGCCGCGCGCTGGAAGTCGCCGCGCGTTGTTGATCGCGTCGGGGTTGTTGAGCATGCTGAAGCCGAGCGCCGAGTCGACCTCGTGGAAGTAGGTTGCGCGCAGCTTCGTGAAGGCGACCGGGCGCCCGCGGACCCGGGCACGGGCGATCACGATGCCGAGCTTGGTGCGCTGGCTGCGTCAGGGTCTCGGAGCCCGGCGGGGTCGGGTCGCCAGGACTCGGGTTCCACGAGTTGGTCCTCGTCAGCACCTCGAACGGCTGGCACTGGCCGCTTGAACAGGTAGCCGTTGGAGTTCAGCGACGGGCGGGCCGCCGCCGGTGTCGCAGAGCGGCACCGCGAAGGTGTCGATGAGGTCCTGGCCGGCCGAGGTGGCGCTCCAGGCGTAGTCGCGGCCGCGCCCCAGCTGCACGAAGAGGTTGACCCCCGGGAAGGCGGCGCCGCGGGCGTCGATCCCCGGCGCGTGCACGTCCTGCTCCATCAGGATCTGGGGCGCGAAGTAGGCGACCTGGGGGCCCATCACGACGGCCGGGTGCCCGCCCTCGGACTCTCGCGCCGGAGACCAGCAGGGCGTTGGAGGCGCCGGCGCGCAGCGGGCCATTCGCCCAGCAGGGGCGCCAGCGGGCCCAGCAGCCCCGCCGCCGATGCCGGACCGCGGACGAGCCCGTTGTCGCCCGGAGTCGACCTGGCGCGCTGCACGCTGCCGGGGTCGGGAAGGGCGAGACCCCGCACCTTCGTTTCGCGGCTCGCACCTGGTAGGGGAAGCGCTTGCGGTGCACCGTCGTCGGCGCCCCGGGCCTCGGCGTTTCGGAAGTCGCCCAGACCCGCTTGCCGGCCTTGCGGCCGAACTTCTGCTTCGCGAGCTGGAAGACGATCGCCGAGTCGAGCTCGCGCCCGCCGCCCTTGCCGAAGATCCCGCCGACCAGAGAGGCCGTGGCGACACGTCGCGGCAGGTCCAGGTCTCGGGCCCGAGCGGGCGATTGATCGCCGCGTACTCGCCCGGCATCTTGGTCGGGTCGAGCCGGGCCTCGGAGATGTACTGGTTGATGCCGGCGACGTAGTTGTCGACGTCGCTTCGCAGCTGGTCCGTCTCGGCTTCAAAGCCGGCAGGGCGGTACTCGCACTGGCGCTGAAGGTCGGCCTCGGTGTAGGGGGTGTCGGCCCAGACGTCGCGGTCCATCTCGAGGTTGGCCACCGCGCCGCCGGCGAAGGAGGAGAGCTGCGCCCGGCCGGCGTTTCGCAGCGCGTCCATGAGGAAGAGCCGGTCCTCGGCGGCGATGTAGCCGAGCCCGAACATCGCCCCGCCGCGGGTGTCGCCGTAGACGTGGGGCACCCCGAGCGAGTCGCGCTGGACCGTCACGTCGCCGCGCGGGCTGTACGTGCGCTCGACTGTCCCGGGGCGACGCCGAAGCTGGCGTCGTGGAAGTAGTTGGGGATCTGGGCCGCGGTCAGGCCCTGAGGGGCATAGACGAGGTCGCGGTAGGGCGCGTACTGGTCGTTGTTGTGCGGCGGTCGCGCCCCGCTGGTGAGAAAGCTCCCGAGCTGCAGCGGGTTGGCGAGCCCGTTGGTCCCCGGGGGCAGGATCGCGTTGAAGCCCGCCGTAGTCGTTCGCCTGGTAGGGCTGCGGCGCAGCCGACGCGACGGCACTGGTCAGCGCGATCAGCGCCACCGCTGTTGCCGCCGCAAGCTTTGCAGGGCCTCTCGCCGACATCCCCGCGCGGCACCCTAGCTGCTGTCAGACGAAGCGGCGCCGGTTGCCCGGGCCGCTCGTTCGCGCTCCAGGTCGAGCTCGGTGCGGACACCCGCGGCGGCGAGTGCGGCCTGCGCGGCGTCGAGGCTCTCGGCTCCGGCGACCGCGCGCGCGAGCGGGGCGGTGCGCTCGAAGGCGATCAGCGGATCGAAGAAGAACGTCAGCCCCCCGACGGGGGTCAGCTCGACCGTGCGGCGGCCGCCGCGGATCTCGACCATTCCGGTCTCGCCGCGGGCGCAGCGCACGCCCATCAGGCTGGCTTCGGTCGGGACCGCCGCCGCAGCGGCCTCGAGCTGCTCGGCGACGGCCGGGGTTAGCCCCCAAGCCCCGAGCAGAGCCCCGGCCCGGCCGAGCTCGGCGATCCGGTCCAGCACCTCGGCCGGGGTCAGCTCGCCGTCGCAGCCGGCTCCGTAGACGGCGGCCAGTGTCGGCATCTCGGGCTGAGCTCCGCTCCCGCCGCCAGCATCACCGCGTCGCAGAGCGGGCTCGCGAGGCCGGCCTCGTCGCCGTGGGCGAGCACGTCGCCGCCGACGTCGACGAGCAGGCAGAGGTCGCAGTCAAGCTTCGCGGCCGCGCCGGCGATCGCCTCGGCGACCGCGGCCGGCCCGCCGCCGATGTCGAGCAGCAGGGTGTCGGAGCAGATGAAGGCGGCCATCCGGGACTCCGCGAACGGCACGCCGTCGGGCGTCGTCGTGTTCTCGTCCGCGAGCACCGCGGCAGGGCCGAGCGGCTTGCCGCCGACGATCTGGTCGATCGATCGCGGCCCCGGATAGGGATCGATCGGGAAGCGCTCCCAGGCGACGCCGCCAAGGCGGAACTCGGCGCCGAAGGACTGGCACAGGCGCGCCGCGGCAAGCGCTCCGACCACGTCGCCACCGCCGCCGATGCCGAGCACCAGCGCGCGCTTCGCGCCGGAAGAATGTTCGAGCGATGCTCGGCAGGGCGGACGCTCAGGCGAGGACCGGCTCAGCGGGCGCTCGGCGCGCAGATCCGCTGGATCTCGTCGCGGGCGCGCTCGAACTCCTCGTCGGCCATGACCGGCGTGCCCTCGAAGGGCAGGTCGCGGTCGATCTCGACCCATGAGCGGCAGCCGTGGTACTCGTCGCGGACCCGGACCGTGACCGGCCGCGGGATCCGGTGCACCCGCAGCAGCAGCACGTGCAGCGGATGGCGGCGCTTCCACTTGAGGCGCTTCTCCGCGTAGTCGGGCGTCCAGACGTAGAAGGGGGAGAGCTCGTCGACGACGCGCGCGGTCGGTGACCGTGAAGTGGTCGGTGACCTCGGCCCAGGCGCGGATGCGCACCCGGTCGGGCTGCGGGATGCCGCCGTCCTGCATCAGGGCGCGCGGCGGCGGCTCCTCGTCGGGCCATACGCCCTCCTCGAGGGCGCGGCGCAGCTCCGGATGATGGGACTGGCGCACGAGGTCGTTGCGCTGGTGGTCGAAGGTCGGATAGAGGAAGAACCGCTCGTGCTCGAGCTCGAAATCCTTGTTCTCCTCGCGGATCCCGCCCTTGCGCAGGGTGACGAGCTGCTCGCCCTCGGCGAGCGCGCGGACCGTGACGGCCCATTCTTTGAAAGCAACCGGCATGTGGGAAAGCGTCTGGATTCGGGAAGCGGGGGGGCCGAAGCGGCTCTCAGCCCCTGGGTGGGTGGTTAAACGCCCGAGGCACAGCACCCTAGGGAGATCGGCCCGATTCTCAATTAAGTTCATCTTGATACAAGCAAAATCGCCTTAGCCTAAGTATCCGTAACCGCTCTGTAGAGCCAAACTGGCTGGTTGGCCAGGAGCGGCTTGGACAGCCGCTCAGCCCTCCGGGTCTCCGTAGCCGCCGCCTCCCGGAGTCTCGATCCGCAGCAGGTCGCCGGGCCCGAGCTCGCCCTCGCACTTCGACGGCAGCGCCTCGCCGTCCAGCAGGTTGCGGCCCGGCGCCCCGTCCCCGCCGCCGTCGCGCCCGCGCGGGGGATGGCGGCGGCGCTCGGTGATCAGCGTGAAGCGCATCGGCTCGAGCGCCTCGAGCTCGCGCACGATGCCGTCGCCGCCCGCGGTGCCGCCCCTCGCCGCCGCTGCCGCGGCGCATCGACAGCTCCGCGGACCCGCAGCGGGAACTCGGTCTCCAGCGCCTCGATCGGCGTGTTGAGGGTGTTCGACATCGCGACGTGGACCGCGCTCGGGCCGTCGGCGTCGCGGGCAGGCGCCCTGGCCGCCGCCGAGCGTCTCGTAGTAGGTCCAGTCATCGTGCCGGCGAGGGTGAGGTTGTTCATCGTCCCCTGGCCCTGGGCCGGCGCCGGCAGCGCGCCCGCGAGGGCCGAGATCACGAGGTCGGCGACCCGGCTCGAGGTCTCGACGTTGCCGGCGGCGACCGCCGCGGGCGCCCGGCGTTGAGCAGGCAGCCCTCGCGGCGCCCGCACCTCGATCGGCCGGTAGGCGCCCGGCCGAGGCGGGGGCGTCGGGGTCGGTGAGCGCCGCGGACGGCGAAGAACGCCGCCGACCTGGTCACCGAGAGCGGGCAGTTGAGGTTGCCCTCGACCTGGGGGTCGGTGCCCGCGAAGTCGAGCCGCAGGTCGTCGCCGGCGACCGTCGCCGCACCCGCAGCTCGACGTCGCGGGCCTCGCCGCCGGCGTCGTCCTCCAGCACGTCCTCGGCCTCGTAGCTCGCCGTCCGGCAGCTCGCGCAGCGCCGCCCGCGTGCGGCGCTCGGCGTAGTCGAGGATCTCCGCCATCCCCTCGCGCAGCTCGCCAGCGCCGTGCCGCTCGGCCAGCTCGGCCAGCCGCAGCGCCCCGACCCGGTTGGCGGCCCGCTGGGCGCGCAGGTCGGCGAGCCGCTGGCGCGGCGAGCGCATCCGCGCGGCGAGCTCCTCGAGCTCGTGAGCGCCGGCCGGCGTCGGCGGGATCACCACGCCCTCCTCCTCGAGCGGCGTCGAGTCGGCGGGCATCCCGCCCGGGGTCGGGCCGCCGACGTCGGCGTGGTGGGCGCGGCTGGCGGCGAAGCCGAGCAGCTCGCCGCCGGCGAAGATCGGCGAGACCAGCGTGATGTCGGGCAGGTGGGTGCCGCCGCGGTAGGGGTCGTTGAGGATCCAGGCCTCGCCGGGGCGCTGCTCGCAGATCGATCACCGCGGCGACCGCCTCGGGCATCGAGCCGAGGTGGACGGGGATGTGCTCGGCCTGCATCACCATCTCGCCGGCGGCGTCGAAGAGCGCGGTCGAGCAGTCGCGGCGCTCCTTGATGTTGGCCGAGTGCGCGGCGCGGATCAGGACCGCGCCCATCTCCTCGCAGGCGGCGCGCAGCGCGCCGACCATGACCTGGAGGGTGATCGGATCGAGTCCGGCCATCAGGTGCTCGCTGCCTTCCTCGTGCTCGCCGCCGGAGGCGACGATCGTGCCGGCCTCGTCGACCTCGGCGCCCCAGCCGGGCGGCAGGACCAGCGTCGCCTCGGGCAGCTCGAAGATCGCCGGCCCTCGGCGCCGAGGCCGGCGGGCGGCTCGCCGCGGAGGACCCGTCGCGCTCCCACTCGCCGCCGAAGCGCGCCTCGCGCGCGACCTCGGCGAGCTCCCCGTCGGCGGCCGCGCGCGGCCGCGGCTCGGGCCCGGCGGCGACCATCGCCAGGCGGATGTCGACCAGCTCGATCTCGCCCTCGGGGTCGCGGTAGCCGTAGCGCTCCTCGTGCGCGGCGGCGAAGCGCTCGGCGAGCTCGGCCGGGTCGGGCCGCGCCGGGCCGGGCACCGGCAGCTCGAAGGCCTGGCCGCGGTAGCGCATCTCGTACTCGACCTCGGCTCCGCGTCCTCGAGATCCGCGCGCCGCGCTCTCGTCGTCAGCCGCCGACCTCGGCGGCGATCCGCTCCGCGGTCAGCTCGTCGCCGCTGAGCAGCACCGTGCGGGCGGTGTCGCGGCGGCGCTCCGAGGCGCAGAGCCCGAGCGCCGAGAGCACGCCGCTGGCCCGCGGGCAGAGGATCCGCGTCGATGCCGAGCTCCTCGGCGATCGCCGCGGCGTGCATCGGGCCCGGCGCCGCCGAAGGGCATCAGCGCGAAGCGCGCGCGGGTCGACGCCGCGCTCGACGGTGACGACCCGCAGCGCCCGCACCATCTCCTGGTTGGCGACCCGCACGATCCCCTCGGCGGTCTCGAGCTCGCTCGAGGCCGAGCGCTCGCCGAGCCGCGCCGACCGCGGCGCTGCGCCGCCTCGGCGTCGAGCTCGACGCCGCCGGCGAGCGCGCGAGTCCGGCGCCAGGTAGCCGAGCAGCAGGTTGGCGTCGGTGACGGTCGGCTCGCTCGCCGCCGCGGCCGTAGCAGGCCGGGCCCGGGTCGGCCCCGGCCGAGCGCGGGCCGACGCGCAGCGCGCCGCCGGCGTCGCGCCAGCCGATCGAGCCGCCGCCGGCGCCGACCGTGTGCACGTCGACCATCGGCAGCTGGATCACCCGGCCGCCGACCTCGCGCGAGTCGGTGCGGCGCACGCTGCCCGTCCTCGACCACGCAGACGTCGCAGGAGGTGCCGCCCATGTCGAAGCCGAGCGCGTCGCCGTCGCCGGAGACGCGCGCGAGCAGCGCCGGCGCCGACGGCGCCGCCGGCGGGGCCCGAGAGCACGCTCCAGGCGCCGGCGCGGGCCGGCCTCGGCCGCCGGGCGCGACGCCGCCGGAGGACTGCATGACCAGCGGCTCCGGCAGCCCCGCGCTCGCGCCGCCTCGCCGCAGCCGGCCCGAGGTAGCGGGCCGAGCAGGGGGGAGAGGTAGGCGTCGATGACCGTCGTCGAGCAGCGCTCGTACTCGCGGAAGCTGCGGCAGCACCTCGTGCGAGGCGGAGACGTGGACGCCGGGCAGCTCGCTCGCGCAGCGCTGCGGCGATCCGCGCCTCGTGCTCGGGCTCGAGGTAGGAGAAGAGCAGGCAGACCGCGACCGCCTCGGCGCCCGACTCGCGCATCTCGCTCGGCGAGCCCGGCTCGAGCTCGCCGTCGTCAGAGCTCGTCGACCACGCCCTCGCGGCCCGACCCGCTCGGCGAGCCTCGAAGCGGAGCTCCGGCCGCGACCAGCGGCGCCGGCTTCGGCGCGCAGAGCCGGTAGAGCTGCGGGCCGGTCCTGGCGGCCGATCTCGAGCAGGTCGGCGAAGCCGCGCGGTCGCGACCAGCGCGGTGCGGGCGCCGCGCTCCTCGAGCAGCGCGTTGGTGCCCACGGTCATCCCGTGGGCGAAGACCTCGACGTCGCCGGGGTCGGCGCCGGCGCGCTCGAGCACCGCGCCGACGGCGGCCATCACGCCCTGCCGACTGGTCCTCCGGCGTGGTCGGCACCTTCGCGGTGTGGAGCACGCTCGCCGTCGAACAGGACGGCGTCGGTGAACGTCCCGCCTACGTCGACGCCGAGCAGCACGCGGCGAAGCTATCGAGGGGCGCAGAAGGACAGAGCCCGCGGTCGGGTGGCCGCGGGCTCATCCAAACTCGTTGCTGTCGCGCCGGGTCTACGCTGCTGCGATTCGGCGTCGCCTCGAGCGGCTCCTCGAGGTGCTTGTGCGACGGGCAGTAGTCCCGTGCCCGGCAGCGGCTCGCGCTGGCAGGGCGTGCCCTTGCGCGTCGACGCCCGGCACTGGCGCGGCAGGCCGTCGAGACCAGCTCGGCCGGCATCCGCTCGAGGTACTCGATCGCAGAGCCTGACGTTGCGCTCGATCACCTTGTAGACGTAGAGCTGCTCGCTGATCGGGAAGTGCACCCGCACCTCGCTTGAACAGCGAGCGCGCCGGCCGGGCGAAGTAGCGGCGGTCAGTGCGCCAGCCGCTGCATCGTCGCCTCGCACGCCTCCAGCACCTGCTGACGCGGGACGGACGCTCCGGTGCTCCCATCGATCACCCGCGGTGCCAACTCCCGGTAGATCGAACGACTGAATCGATACATCCTCGAATACCCCTTCCTTGCTGATTCCTTGCCCCCGTCTGGGCCATTCCCGCCCAGGGCGGTGCGTCGCAAGATCCTTGAACCGAGTTTTGAGGTAAGCGAGGTAATATGCCACGTTTGTGTGAACTAGGGGCGATCCTCTATTAAGCGACTGTTAACGGGAGGACGGCTCAGTCCCACTTCTCATGCCGGATCCGGCCGTGCCGGTCCGTGGACGAAGATGGACTCCGTCGAGGCCCGGGTCGAGCGCCGGGCGCGTCGGACGCGCCGGTGGCCGCCGCGCGACTCCTCGCGCTCCAGGCGCACGGCCGCGATCGCCCGCGCGAGCGGGTAGGGGTCGCTCGAGCGAGCTCGCGCAGCCCGCTCCGGTTCGCGCAGCGGCCCGGCAAGCTCGCCAGACCGCCTCGCGGGTCGCCTCAGCGGCGGCTCGAAGCGCCACTCGGGCGGCGCGGGTGGCGCTGCCGCGGTGGACCCGACTCGGCCGCGGCCGCCGCCGCGCGGGAGCCGAACACGAAGCACTCGCTGAGCGAGTTGGAGGCGAGGCGGTTGGCGCCGTGGAGCCCGGTGCAGGCGCACTCGCCGACGGCGAGCAGGCCCGGCAGCGAGGTGCGGCCGTCGAGGTCGACGGCGATGCCTCCCATCATGTAGTGGGCGGCCGGCGCGACCGGCACCGGCTCGCGGGCGGGATCGAGTCCCGCCTCGCCGCAGCTCGGCGAAGACGTTCGGGAAGCGGGCCGGGTCGACCCCCCGCAGGTCGAGCGCCGACGTGGTCGGTGCCGTCGGCCTCCATGCGGTCGAGGATCGCCGCGGTGACCGCGTCGCGGGGCGCAAGCTCGTCGGTGAAGCGCTCGCCCGGCGGCGTCGAGCAGGGTTGCGCCCTCGCCGCGCACCGCCTCGGTGATCAGCAGGCCGTCGAGGGCGTGCCGGGCAGCGCCAGCGCGGTGGGGTGAAACTGGCAGAACTCGAGGTCGGCGAGGTCGGCGCCGGCCGCCTGCGCGAGCACCGGCCCGGCGCCGATCGCCCCCCAGGGGTTCGTCGTCCGCCGCCACAGCGCCGCCGCCCCGCCGGTGGCGAGGACCGTCGCCGGCGCCCGCACCGCTCCGCCGTCGGTGAGCACGCCGTGGCAGCGCTCGCCGTCGCTCCAGAGCGCCAGGGCGGAGGTCTGCTCGCGGACCTCGATGCCCGCCGACTCGGCCAGCCAGCGCGGCCAGCTGGGCGGTGATCTCGCGCCCCGTCTCGCTGCCGCCGGCGTGGACGATACGGCGCCGCGTGTGGCCGCCCTCGAGCCCGAGCCCGAGCTCGCCGCCGGCGCCGCGGTCGAAGCGCACGCCGCGCGCGACGCAGCTCCCCGACCGCCGCCGGCGCCTCCTCGGCCAGCACCTCGACCGCGGAGGGGCGGCAGAGGCCGCGCCCGGCGGCGATCGTGTCGGCGGCGTGCTGCTCGGGCGAGTCGCCGGCCTCCAGCGCCGCCGCCAGGCCGCCCTGGGCGCGGAAGCTGGCGCTCTCCGACAGCGGCTTGCGCGAGATCAGGCAGACGTCGGCTCCCGCTCGGCGGCCGCAGCGCGGTCCAGAGCCCGGCGGCTCCGGCGCCGACCACCGCCACGTCGTAGCGGTCGTCGCTGGCTCGACGCTGCTTGCCGGCACGGGGGCGGGTACGGTAACGCGCCGTGGGGCCTCTACCTGCGCCACCCGCTCTCCTTCGAGCACGACACGGGGCCGCATCCGGAGAACGCGGAGCGGATCCGGGCGATCGAGACGCCCCTCGAGCGCGAGGGCTGGCACGGGCTCGAGGTGGTCGAGGCGCCGGCCGGCGACGCGCCGAGCAGCTCGAGCGGGTGCACTCGCGCCGCCCACATCGATGCGATCGAGGGCGATCAGCGCAGCGCGGCGGGGGGCATGGTCGACGCCGACACGGTCGCCAGCGCCCGCTCCTACGACGCCGCGCTGCGGGCCGCGGGCGGCGCGGCGCACGCGGTCGAGCAGCCTGATCGGCGGCGAGGAGCGGTTTCGCCTTCTGCGGCCTGCGGCCCCCGGGCCACCACGCCGAGCGGACGCGGCGATGGGCTTCTGCCTCTTCAACAACGTCGCGGTCGGCAGCCGCCCACGCGCTCGCCGAGCACGGGACCGAGCGGGTGATGATCGTCGACTGGGACGTGCACCACGGCAACGGCACCCAGGAGGTCTTCTACGACTCCGACCGGGTCCTCTTCGCGAGCATCCACCAGAGCCCGCTCTATCCCGGGAACCGGCGCTCCCGAGGAGGCCGGGGCGGGGGCGGGGGAGGGCTACACGGTCAACCTGCCGGTCGCAGCCGGGCGCCGGACCGGACGAGTTCCTCTCGCTGGTGCAGACCGTGATCGTGCCGATCGCGGCCGCAGTTCGAGCCCGACCTGCTCGCCGTCTCGGCCGGCTTCGACGCCCACCGCGACGACCCGCTCGCCCAGTGCATGCTCGACGCGGCTGCCTACGCCGAGATGGCCGCCAGCCTGCGCGACTGCGCCGCCGAGCTCCGGCATCGGCGTCCTCGTCTGCCTCGAGGGCGGCTACGCGCTGTCGGCGCTCGCCGACTCGGTCGAGCGCCACGATCGGTGCGTTCAGGGGCTCCGCCGCGCCGCGAGCCGCGCCGCCGCAAGCGGCTTCCGCGCATCGCTCGAGGCTGCTCGATCGCTGGCCGCAGCTGGCCTGACCGCCGCGGGTGCGCTGGCGGATTTGGCGTCGGCCTCCGCGTCGTTGCGCATCCGCTCGTAGCCGATCGCCAGGGCCAGCACCGAGACCGCCGTCGTGACGCCGGCCGAGACCAGCGCACTGCGCCACTGAGGCGGCGGGGCCCGGTGGGCTCCGCAGCGCGGGCACCGATCCGCCTCGGGCGCCAGCTCGGCCGAGCATTCGATGCAGGTCACCGGATGCCGGCTCATCTGACCTAGACCCGCAGCGAGTCCTTGAGCTTGGTCACCAGCTCCCGCTGGACGCCGGGGACGGTCTCGAGGTCGTCGAGCGACTCATAGCCCCCGAGGCGATCGCGGTAGGCGATCACCCTGTCTCGCCTGGGCCGCGGTGAAGCCGAGGCCGCGCAGCTGCTCGAAGGTCGCCTGGTTTAGGTCGACGGGCCCGCTGGGCCTCTCGGCTTCGGGCTCCTTCTGCTTCTCGGCCTTCGGCTGCTTTTTCGAATCCGCCGCGGGCTTCGCTTCCGCCTTTTTGCCGGGCTTCTCGGCTGGGGGCTTCTCGGCCTTCGTGGCGGGCTTTTGCTTGAGCTTTTCCTCGGCGGCCCGCAGTCGCTCCAGCGCCTCGTCGCGCTCCCCGCGCAGCTTCTTCAGCTCCGCCTCGGCACGGGCCTCGACCTTGCGCGCCTCCTCCTCGATCCGCTTCTCGGCCGCGCTCTCGCTCGTCGCCGCGCTTTCGCGCTGAGTCGACTCGAGCTCGGCGCTGACCTGCTCGCGAGCCTGCTGCCGCAGGGCTCGCGTCTGCCCGCGCAGCCAGGCGGCGGCCGCCTCGCGGCCCTCGACCTCGGCGTCGCCGAGCGCGGCGGACGCCTCCTGGGCCTTCTTCTCCGCCGCGGCGGCCCGCTTCTCCGCTTCGGCAGTCCGCTTTCCAGCTTCCTTTACCTGCTGCTCGGCGGAGGCGTTGGCGCGTTTCTCCGCCTCCGTTACGCGCTTCTCGGCCTCGGCGACGCGCTTCTCGGCTTCCGCGACGCGCTTCTCGGCCTCCTGCTTGACGCTCGCCAGCGCCGAGCGATGCTCCTTATCCAGTTTCTGCAGCTCCGCCTCGCGCTTGCGGACCTCACCTTGGATCTCCTGCGCGACTTCCTCAGAGGCTTTCTTCTGGGCGCGCTGCAGCTGGGCGATCTCGCCGCGAAGCTCCTTCTCCCGCGTCTCGGAGCGGCTCTCGGTCGCGGCCTGTGACTTCTGCCCGGACTTCTCGAGCTCGGCGATCCGGCGCTCGGCGTGCTCGAGCGCTGCCTTGCCCTCCGAGATCTGGGCCGCAAGCTCCTTCTCCCGCGCCTTCAGCCGCTGCTCGGCCTCGGAGCGAATGCTCTGCTCGACCTCCTTGCGGGCCTCCACCGCGGCGGCGCTCGCCTGCTCACCGGCTTCGCGGCTCTGCCGCTTGCGCTCCGTCCGCGTCGAGTCTTCGAGCTCGGCGATCCGGCGCTGGGCCTTCTCCAGGTTGGTGCGGCCGCTGGCGATCTCCGCCCGCAGCTCCCTCTCGCGGCTGCTGAGCCGCTTGTCCGCATCGGACCTCGCCTTGCCCTCGGCCTCCTTTCTCGCCTTCTCCGCCGCCTCGGCAGCCTGCTGCTCGGCACGCGAATGGAGTCGCTTGCGCTCGTCCGCGGTGCGCCGCTCCAGCTCGGCGATCCTGCCCTCCGCCTTCTTCAGTGCGTCGGTCGTCTCCTTGAGCGCTTTCTGTTGCTCCTTCTCTCGCGTCTGGAGCTGCGACTTCAGCGCCGTCTCGCTTTCCTCCCGGACGCGCTCAACCTCCTTCGCCACCTGCTCGTCGGCGTTCTTGCGCAGCCGCTCGGCCTCCTCGGCGAGCTGGTGTTCGGCATTTGAGATCCGCTCCCCGGCGGCGACGGCGTGCCCTTCGATCTCGGTGAGGCGCTTCTCCGCCGCGTCGAGTGCCGAGGCCTTCGCCTCCTTCTCGAGGCGCAGCTCCGCATCGAGGGTGCGCAGCTCGGCGGCAAAGCGCTCCTCGGCCGCTTCGCGTGCGGCCTCGATGTCCTTGCCGCTCCGCGTCTCGACCTCGCGGCGGAAGCGCTCCATCTCATCGCGAGCGGATTCCTCGGCGCGGCGCAGCTGCTCCTGCGCCTCGGCGACCGCCTTGTCGGCGCGCTGCTGCTCGCGCTCGAGCTCCTGCTCGAGGGCGAGGATCTCGGCGGTGGCGGCTTCTTCGGCTTCGCGACGCGCCGATTCGGCGGCATCGCGCGCTCGTCTCTCTGCGTCCTCGACGTGCACGGTCAGTTACTCAAGGCTTGTGTTCTCTCCCCGTGGGCGGGTCTCTGGTGGGCGCTTAAGGGGCAGTCGCGCTCGTGCTCGCTGCTCCCCGATCAGCGTAGCCGCTGCTGCCTGATCCGTGGCAATACGGCGTGCTCGGGGAGGCAGCCAATCAGCGGGAATTCGGCCCCAACTTCCGGGCTTGGACCTGGACGGCCGCGAATTACCGCTCGAGCAGCTGGCGATAGGCGACCAGAACCCGCTCGGCCATCAGCTCGACCGAGAACCCGGCCGCCTGGCCGGCGCCCCGAACCCGCGGGTCCTTTGCCTGCAGGTGGGGTCGCAAGGCCGCCAGCCATTGCTCGCGATCGAAGGGGGCGACCAGGCAGCCCGCTACGGAGCCGAGGGCATGGGGGGCGATGCCGACCGGGGTCGAGAGCACCGGAACCCCGCAGGCGAGTGCCTCGAGCGCGGCGAGGCCGAAGCCTTCATAGGCGGAGGTGACCAGGACGGCGTTGGCGGCATTCATCCACAGGGGCATCCGGTCGGGCTCGATCGCGCCGCCGGTGAGCAGCTCGGCTCCCGGCGCTCGCCGCCAACTCGGCGGCGAGCTGGTGGCGCTTCTCGGGGCGCGCCGGGTCGGCAGGGAAGAAGAGATAGGGCCGGCGGGGATCGAGGCCGAGCTCGGCGCGCGCCCGCTCGCGAGGTAGCGGCCGGAAACGGCTCAGGTCGGCGCCGCAGGGCAGCACCGCGGTCTTCCCGGCGGGGTCGGGAGGCCGGGCCGTCCCGCTTCCACGCCGAACAGCGATCGCGACGCCCCGGCGCAGAGGTCGAGCCCGCGGGCGAGGCGCCGCGACAGCGGCCCGACGACGCGGTGGCGGACGTCGGTCCCGTGGAAGGTGACGACGAGCGGCTGGCTCCGGCAAGGCGGGCGACCCAGCCGGCGAGCCCGTAGTGGGCGTGGACGAGGTCGAAGCTCTCCCTGCGCAGCCTCCGTCGCAGCCGCCGCAGGGCCGGCAGGTACTCGCCGCGGCCGGTGGGGAAGCCGAACATCTCCATCTCGACCCCGCTGGCCCGCAGCGCCTCCACCTGGTCGCTCACCCAGCGGCCGCGCTGCGGCGTCGCGGCGTCGGGGGTCTGGTTGGTGACGATCAGGACCCGCACCGGCGCCAGCGTAGGTGACGAGACCGTCGTCTGGCGGTGTCCTCGCCTGATCGTCCTGCTCACGCACGGCATCAGTGCGCTCGCGTCGCCGATCAGGCTGCGTCCTGGCCAGACTCGGTCTCGCCACCTATCGGCGTGAACTCCACGGGGCGTTAGCGAAAGGTGACCTTATTGTACGGCGGCTCTGATCTTGTCGACGATCAGCTCAGCGAGCTCGGTGCCCTGCTTGCCGGAAAAACCGCTCATCGCGGCGACCATTCCGACCATGAGCAGCGCGACGAGCAGGATCAACCCGACGTATTCGACGGTGCCCTGTCCCCGCTCTTCCAGTGCGCCCCGGATCGCCCGAAACCGCCGGTCGCAAACGACGTACAGCCATCCCATGATTGCGTGCATGCACCCTCCTTGCTTCGGTTTTGGGGCGATGCTCAAGGCGGCGGGCGTACACATCCAGGTCGGGGTGTGCCAACTCACTCGTGGAGTCGTGCAGAGACACCTCCGTCAATCGCCAGACCTGGCTTGCGCTCACTGGCATGGCAAACTCGCGCCATGCCCGCTACCCGCAGCTATGACCGCGCCCCCGCCGACCTGCGCCCGGTCGACGATCGAGCCGGGATTCGTCGCCACCGCCGACGGCTCGGCGCTGATCTCGCAGGGCGAGACGAAGGTGATCTGCACCGCCTCGGTCAGCGGCTCGGTGCCGCGCTGGATGGAGGGCAAGGGCCGCGGCTGGGTGACGGCCGAGTACGCGATGCTCCCCGCCTCGACCGGCGAGCGCAAGGCAGCGCGACGTCTCCAGCGCGGCAAGCCAGGACGGCCGCGGCGGTGGAGATCCAGCGCCTGATCGGGCGCTCGCTGCGCGTGCGTCGTCGACTTCGAGGCGCTCGGCGAGCGCAGCGTCTACGTCGACTGCGACGTCCTCCAGGCCGACGGCGGCACCCGCTGCGCGGCGATCACCGGCGGCTTCGTCGCGCTGCGGCTGGCGCTGCAGGGCCTCGTCGACGCCGGCGAGCTCGACGCGCTGCCGCTGACCGGCTCGGTCGCCGCGGTCAGCGTCGGGATCGTCGACGGCGCGGCGCTCTGCGACCTCGACTACTCCGAGGACTCGGCCGCCGAGGTGGACGCCAACGTGGTGATGACCGGCGACGGGGGCCTGGTCGAGGTGCAGGCGACCGCGGAGCGAACACCGCTCTCCCGCGCCTCGCTCGACGAGCTGCTGGCGCTCGCCGAGGGCGGCATCGCCCGGCTGCGCGTCGAGCAGGAGCGGGCCGTCTCGGGCTGATGGCGAAGCGGGGCGGTGCGAGCGAGCCGCTGCTGGTCGCGACCCGCAACGAGCACAAGCTGCGCGAGCTCGCCGAGATCCTCGGAGGCCGGCGCCTCGAGCCGCTGCCCGAACGGTCCGAGCTGCCGCCCGAGGACGGCGACACCTTCGCCGCCAACGCGCTGATCAAGGCCCGCGCGGCGCACGACGCCACCGGCGCGCCGCGATCGCCGACGACTCGCGGCATCGAGGCCGCCGACGCTCGGCGGCAGGCCCGGGGTCCGCTCCGCCCGCTACGCCGGCGAGGACGCGAGCCGACGAGGAGAACCTCGAGAAGCTGCTGCGCGAGGTCGGGGCAGCCGCGGGTGGCCGCCGGGTCGCCTACGTCTGCGTGCTCGCCTACGTCGACGAGGCCGGCGAGGAGGCACCTTCGAGGGCCGCTGCGAGGGGACCCTCGCCGAGCGCCCTCGCGGCAGCGGCGGCTTCGGCTATGACCCGGCCTTCGTTCCCGACGACACCGGCGCCGACGACGAGCGCACGATGGCCGAGCTGTCGCCGCGGGAGAAGAACGCGATCAGCCACCGCGGCCGTGCCGCGCGGCTGCTCGCCGCCCACCTGGCGGGGCCGGTGCGGAGCCCGGCGTGAGGGCGGAGCGATGATCCGCACCAAGTCGGGCGCCGCCGGGCCTCTCGATCGTCTCCAACTCGCTGCTGATCGCGATCAAGGTCGCCGCCGGCGGCGATCACCGGCTCGATCGCGATCATCACCGAGGCGATCCACTCGCTGATCGACCTGGTCGCCTCGGTGATCGCGTTCGTCTCGGTGCGCAAGGCCGACGAGCCGGCCGACGTCGACCACCCCTACGGCCACGAGAAGGTCGAGAGCCTGGCGGCGGCGATCGAGGGGCTGCTGATCCTCGTCGGCGCCGGGATCATCATCTTCGAGGCGACGCGGCGGCTGGTCGACGGCGCCGAGGTCGAGTCGCTCGGGTCGGCATCGCGGTGATGGCCTTCTCCGCCGTCGCCAACCTCGCGGTCTCCGCGTTCCTCGGCCGCCAGGCGCAGCGAGCACGAGTCCCTGGCGCTGGAGGGCGACGCCGCCCACCTTCGCACCGACGCCTGCACCTCGCTCGGGGTCCTCGGTCGGGCTGCTGCTGGTCGAGCTCACCGGGGAGGTCGCCTTCGACTCGATCACGGCGCTGGTCGTCGCCGTCGCGATCGTCGTCGCCGGCATCCGGATCATCCGCCGCTCCTCGCGGGTGCTGGTCGACGAGGCGCTGCCCGGCGAGGAGATGGACCGGATCGAGGCCGCGATCGCCGCCGCCCGGCCGCCGGAGGTGGCCGGCTACCACAAGCTGCGGGCGCGCCGCGCCGGCAGCCGCCGCTACGTCGACCTCCACGTCCAGTTCCGCTCCGGCACCAGCCTCGAGCAGGCTCACTCGCCTGCCCACCGCATGCGCGACGCGATCGAGGCCGAGCTGCCCGCCGCCGAGGTCCTGATCCACGTCGAGCCGGAGGCCTCGCTGCTCGCTCCCGGCGAGAGCCCGGGGCCTTTCCGAGCTGGATGACGCCGGTCATTGGCCCTTCCGAGCCGGCTGACGACGGTCATTGCGTACTTCGGTGGCCCATAGACCCCCTGAGTACGCAATGAAGTTCGGGGTCGTTCCCGGTAGGCGGTTCCTACGAGGGTGGCAGCAGGTTCACCGCCGCGGCGAGGCCCACGGCGCCGACGGTGATGCTGTAGCCGGTGTAGCCGCCGATAGCGAGCAGCACCGACCGCGATCGCGCAGATCACGACGACGGTCATCCAGGATGCTCGGGCCAGGGACACGGCCGGTATTTTGGCCGAGATGCCCGACGCCATCCAACGCCTTCGCCCGAGCCGCCGCCCAGGCGCTCGCCTGACTGGCGAGATGTCGCCCGACATGCGCGGCGGCGCGATCCTCGACGGCGACGGAGGGTCCTGGCGGCCAGCGGCGACGCCGCCGAGTGGGGCGAGGCCGCCGGCGCGCTGCTCGCGCCGCCGACGACGCCGGCGGCGACACCGCCGAGCAGGTCCACGTCGCCACCGAGGAGGGCGAGGTCTTCGCGCTCCGCGACGGACGGGCTGCTGGCCGTGGCCGTCACCGAGCGCTTCGTGCTCGCCTCGCTGATGGCGTTCGACATGCGCTCGGTGCTGCGCGACCTGGCCGCGGCGCCGGGCGCAGGCGCCGCCGGAGGCGGGGCCTGATGCCGAAGCCGCACCGGGTCCTCCTCGACCGCGTCTCCGGCTACGCCGACGAGGCCGGCGCGTTCATGCGCCGCCGCCGCCTCACCCGCCGCCCCTTCGCCCGCCTCTACTACGGCGACGGCCGCGCGGTCGAGCACCCCGCCGACTCCGACGCCGGCGAGGCGCCTGTTCGCGGCCGCCGGGCCGGCTGATCGAGCTGGCGAGCGCGGCGAGAAGCGGGACCGCAGCGTGAGGCGAGCATTCCGATCGCCGTGGAGCTCGCCGCAGCGGTCGCGTCGAGCGCGCCCTCGCCGACGGCGGCGACTTCGCCGAGGTCTACGCCGAGCGCCGCGCGGGCTGTCGATGTCAGATCGACGAGTCGCGGATCGAGGGCGTCGACTCGGGCGGCGAGGAGGGGGCCGGGGTGCGGGTCGATCAGCGACGGCACCACCTACTTCGCCCACGTCGACGGCCTCGCGGAGGCGGACCTCGAGCGCGCCGCCGACGAGGCCGCCGCGGCCCTGCGCGGCGAGCGCGCGGAGCCGCAGGCGCTGGAGGCGATCGAGACCACCCCGCAGCCGATCGCGCAGCGGCCCGAGGAGGTTCCCGCCGAGCGCAAGGCCGAGCTGCTGCGCGAGCTCGACGAGCGCGGCCGCGCCCAGGGCGACGAGATCGCCCAGCTCTCGGCCTCCTACAGCGAGGGCCGGCGCGAGGTCGCGGTCGCCAACTCCGAGGGCCTCTATGCCACCGACGACCGCACCCGGGTGCGGATCGGCGCCCAGGCGGTCGCCGCGCCGCGGCGACGACGTCGAGACCGGCTTCGAGACGCTCGGCGCCCACCGCGGCTTCGAGCTGCTCGACGGCGACCCGGGCTGATCGCCGAGCAGGCGGCGCAAGGCGCTGACCCTGCTCGACGCCGACCCGGCGCCCGGCGGGCTCGATGCCGGTCGTGGTCGGCGGCGGCTTCGGCGGCGTGCTCTTCCACGAGATGACCGGGCACGGGCTCGAGGCCGACCACATCCAGAAGGGGGCCAGCGTCTACGAGGGCAAGCTCGGCGAGCTGGTCGCCGAGCCGCTCCTGAACGCCTATCGACGACGGCCTGCTGCCGGGCGAGTGGGGCACCGACGCGATCGACGACGAGGGCACGCCGCCGCAGAAGACGCTGGTGATCGAGGAGGGGCGCCTGGTCTCGTTCCTCTACGACCGCCTGCGCGCCGAGCGCGACGGCGTCGCCTCCGACCGGCAACGGCCGCCGCGAGAGCTTCCGCCACCTGCCGATCCCGCGGATGACCAACACCTACATCGCGCCCGGCGACGCGGACGCCGGAGGAGATCATCGCCGAGGTCGAGAACGGGCTTCTACGCCGTCTCGTTCGCCGGCGGCCAGGTCGAGCCGGCCACCGGCGACTTCGTCTTCGGCGTCTCCGAGGGCTACCTGATCGAGGGCGGCAAGGTGACCCGGCCCTGCCGCGGCGCGACCCTGATCGGCAACTGCCTCGATGCGCTCGCGGCGATCGACGCGGTCGGCGACGACTTCGAGATGAAGACCGGCTTCTGCGGCAAGGGCGGCCAGAGGGTCCCGGTCGGCACCGGCCAGGGCCACGTCCGCATCCGCGCGATGACGGTCGGCGGGACGGCGGTCTGATGGAGCTCGCCTCGAGGCGGCCGCGGATCGGCGGTCGAGGCGGCGCGCTCGGCGCCGGCGCCGACGAGGCCGAGGCCTACGCGTCGAGGAGACCGGGCGCGAGGTCCGCGTCCACGGCGGCGAGGTCGAGAGCCTCACCGCCGCGACCGAGCGCGGGCATCGGCGTGCGGGCCTGGATCGGGGGCCGGGTCGGCTACGCCTACGGCACCGACCTCACCGAGCCGGCGCTGCGAGCGGTCGCCGAGAGCGCCGCGGTCAGCGCGGCGGCGGTCGCCGACGCGGACGAGTTCGCGGGCCCGCCCGAGCCCGGCGGCGAGCCGAAGCATCGACGGGCCTGCGCGACCCCTCGATCGGCGAGTGGCCGACCGAGCGACGTGGTCGAGCTGGCGCTCGCGGTCGAGCGCGCGGCGCTCGATCGCACGACGACCGCGATCACCGGCGTCGAGCAGGCCGTCTACGCCGACGCTCCGACGCGCGGTCGCGATCCGCTCCTCGACCGGCATCGCGGGCGGCTTCGAGGCGTCGAGCGCCTACGCCTACCTGCAGGCGCTGGCCGGCGGCGAGCGGGTCGCAGGAGACCGGCCTCGGCTTCGGCCTCGGCCGCGGCCCCGGCGGCGCTCGACGCCGGACGCGATCGGCGCCGAGGCGGCCGAGCGGGCCGTCGGCGATGATCGGCGCCGGCAAGCCGGACTCGCGCACCTGCCCCGTCGTCCTCGACCCGACCGTCGCCGCCAGCTTCGCCGGCCTGATCGGCGGCACCCTCGGCGCCGACTGCGGTGCAGCGCGGCCGCTCGCCCTTCGCCGAGCGGCTCGGCGAGGAGGTCGCCAGCGACGCGCTGCGTGCTGCACGACGACGGCCTCGACCCCGAGGGCCTCGGCACCTCCCCCTTCGACGGCGAGGGCGTCGCCGCGCCGGCGCACGGCGCTGATCGAGGGCGGCAGGCTGCGCACCTTCCTCCACGACACCTACACGGCGCGCCGCGGCGGGACCGAGTCGACCGGCAGCGCCGGCCGCGGCGGCTACCGCTCGCGCCCGTCGGTCTCGGCCTCGAACCTGGTCGTCGGCCGGGGCGACGCGACCTCGAGGAGCTGCTCGCCGAGGCCGGCGACGGCGTCTACGTCACCGACGTCGCCGGCCTGCACTCCGGCGTCAACCCGGTCTCCGGCGTCTTCTCCGTCGGCGCCTCCGGGCGCGCGATCGCCGGCGGCGAGCTGGCCGGCCCGGTGCGCGAGTTCACGATCGCCAGCGACCTGGTGTCGATGCTGCGCGCGGTCGCGCGCCGCGGGCTCGGAGGCCCGCTGGGTCCCGTTCGGCGGCTCGGTCGGACGCCGCCGCTGCTGGTCGGCGAGATGACGATCGGCGGCCTAGCCTGAGCGGCAGGCTGCCCGTCCGCGTCCGCTTGTTAGATTGCGCGCCGCTCAAAGGCCGCGAGGAGGAACTGCGACGTGACCAAGGCTGAGTTCCTGGACCAGCTCGCACGGCGACGACCGGATCGGCAGCAAGAAGGCCGCCGGCGAGGCGGTCGACGCGGTCCTCGACACGATCACCGACGTTCTTCAGGGACGGCGGGGACGTCAACTTCACCGGCTTCGGCAAGTTCCACGTCGCCGAGCGCGGCCCGCGCCAGGGCGTCAACCCGCGCACCGGCGAGCGGATCACGATCCCGGGCGGCAAGGTGCCGCGCTTCTCGGCCGGGCTCGGCGCTGAAGTCCAAGGTCAAGGGCTGGCCGACCGCCGAATGGAGCGCGGCGCCCTTCGCCGACCGGCTCGCGGCGCTCGTCGAGGAGCGCCGCAGCCAGATCTGCCTCGGCCTCGACCCCGACCCCGCCGACGCTCGGGCCGAGGCGGACGCGGAGGCCGGTCGGTCGACCCGCCGCGGCGCGGCGGCCGCCGCGGTCGCCGCCCACTGCCGGGAGCTGATCGAGCGGGCCGGCCCCGCCTGCGTGGCGGTGAAGCTGCAGCTCGCCTGCTTCGAGCGGCTCGGCGCGCCCGGGCTGGGAGGCGCTCGAGGAGACCGCGACGCCGCGCCGCGACGCCGGCCTGCTGGTGATCGCCGACGGCAAGCGCGGCGACGTCCCGGTCACCGCCGCCGCCTACGCGCAGGCGCTGGTCGGCGAGACCGCCGACGCCCTGGGGGCCGGTGCCGGGCCTCGGCGCCGACGCCTTCACCGCCAACCCGCTGCTCGGCGGCGACTGCGCTCGAGCCGCTGGTCGAGGCCGCGGCCGTCGGCCGGCGCCGGCGTCTTCGCCCTCGTCCGCACCAGCAACCCCGGCGCCGCCGACCTTCAGGACCTGCCGGCGCCGAGGCGCCCGCTGCACGAGCGCCTCGCCGGCGCTCGTCGACGGGCTCGCCGACGCGGCTCGCCGGGCGCGGGCGGCCTGAGCGGGATGGGGGCGGTCGTCGGCGCGACCGCGCCGCAGCTACATCGCGCGGCTGCGCGAGCTGATGCCGCGGGCGATCTTCCTCATCCCCGGCGTCGGCGCCCAGGGCGGCAGGCCGGAGGACCTCGGCGCCGCCTTCGCGCCCGGCCGCGCCGCGGCGCTGGTGGCGGCCTCGCGCAGCATCGCCGCGGACCCCGATCCGGCGGCCGCCGCCGAGCGCCTGCGGGACGCGGTCTGGGAGGTTTCGGCCGCCTGACGCCGTCGCCGAGCCGTCCATACCATCACGCGCCCTATCCGACCCGGCTCCGCCAACGCCATGCCGATCGAACAGCACAGCCGACCAGCAGAGCTCACCCGCGCGGCTCGCCGCACTCGCGGCGGTGGCCTTGCGGTCGTCCTGGTCGTCGTCGTCTCGTCGCTCGACGACGGCGACAAGGACGACGTCCGACGAGCCGGCGGCCCAGCGCCAGAACAGCAACAACCAGGAGGGAACGGCGCAACGCAGGACCAGCGAGGAGCGCCGAAGTTCTACGTGGTCAAGCCCGGCGACAGCCTGCAGTCGCGATCGCGGAGCAGACCGGGTGTCGACGTCGACGCGCTGCAGCGAGCTGAACCCCGACATCGACCCGCAGGTGCTGCGCTCCGGGCGACAGGCTGAAGCTGCGCTGAGGCGCGCGCAGGTCCCGGCTCGCGCAGCCGGCTGCCGGCCGCGGCTGCTGGCGCTCTGGCGCTCGCTGCTGCTCGCGCCGGCCAGCCGCCGGGGCGCCAGGCCGCGACGGCGCCGCCGCCGAGCTCGAGGCCGCGGCCTGGGCCCTGATCGACGCCGCGCACGGCGAGACCCTCGCCGCGCAGGGCGCCGGCGCGGCCGCTGCCGATCGCCAGCGCGACGAAGCTGATGACCGCCTACCTCGCGCTCGAGCGACCTGCCGCCTGCGGCGAGCGGGTGCGGATGGCGCCCTACGACGCGATCCCGGTCGAGTCGCTGCTCGGCGTGCCCGCCGGGACGCGCGATCAGCGTCCGCGACCTGCTCTACGCGCTGATCCTGCAGAGCGGCAACGACGCCGCCCAGACGCTGGCCGTCGCGGTCGCGGGCAGCGAGCCCGCGCTTCGTCGCGCGAGATGAACCGGCGCCGCCGCCGCGCTCGGGCTCGCCGACACCCACTACGCCAACCCGATCGGCCTCGACGCGCCCGGCAACTACTCCAGCGCCGCGCGACCTCGCCGCGCTCAGCCGACGGCTGCTCGAGAACGCGACCTTCGCCCGGCTCGCCGACACGCTCGAGCGCCACGCTGCCGACAGCCTGCGGTCCGCCGCGCCACGATCTCCACCCGCAACACGCTGCTGCTGCGCGCGCCTGAGTGACCGGGGTGAAGACCGGCCACACGCTGGGCGCCGACTACGTGCTCGTCGGCTCGGCGCGGCGCGAGGGGTCGAGCTGGTCTCGGTCGTGCTCGGCGCGCCGAGCGAGAGCCGAGCGCGACGCCGAGACCCTCGAGCTGCTCGACTACGGGTTCTCGCCTCTACGACCGCGGCGCGCCGGTGCGGCGCCGCGCGAGGTGCTCGCCCGCCCCGACGATCCGCTACACCGGCGACGAGCTGCCGCTGTCGCGCGGCGCGCCCGATCGCGGTCGGAGTGCGCCGCGGCCAGCGGCTCGACGCGTCGCGTCCGGGCGCCCCGGCGAGGTCGAGGGGCCGATCCGCCGCGGGCAGCGGCTCGGCAGGGTGCGCGGTCGCCGTCGACGGCCGCCGGCGGGCACGGCGCCGCTGCTGGCGCGCGCGCACGGTCCCGGAGGCGAGCAGCTCTCGACAAGGCGCGAGCGGCGCCGTGGCTGCTGATCGCCGCGTTGATCGCCGCCGCGGCGTTCGCGATACTGGTCCTCGGTCTTGCGTGGTCGCGCCGCGGCGTCGCCGCGCCATGGCCCGAGCGAGGAGGAGATGCGAGAGCAGTCGCGAGACAGAGGCGCCGGGACCGCGAGCAGCGCCGCGAGCGGCGAGAGGGCGGACCGGTGATCCTCACCGTCACCCTCAACGCCGCGATCGACCGCACCATCGGCGGTGCCCGAACTTCCGCCAGGGCAACCGCCACCGCGCGGTCGAGAGCCGCACCGTCGCCGGCGGCAAGGGCGTCAACGTCGCGCGGGCGCTGGCGCTGCTCGGCAGGCCGGTGATCGCCACCGGCCTCGGCCGGCGGCCCGACCGGCGAGCGCCTGCTCGAGGAGCTCGCCGAGCGAGTCGATCCTCCACGACTTCACCCCGATCGCGGAGGAGATCGCGGATCAACCTCGCGGTGATCGACCCCACCTCCGGCGAGCAGACGGAGATCAACGAGCGCGGCCCCGAGGTCACCGACGCAGGAGGTCGACGACTTTCGTGCGACCGCCTCGACTACCTGGCCCGCGGAGTCGAAGATCTGCGTGCTCGCCGGCAGCCTGCCGCCGGGTGTCGACACCGACCTCTACGCGCGGCATCGTGGGCGACCTTGCGCGAGCGCGGCGTGACCGTCGTCCTCGACGCCGAGGGCGAGCCGATGCGCGCCGGCGTGCGCGCCGGGCCCTCGGTCGTCACGCCGAACGAGCTCGAGGCCGAGGAGCTGGTCGGCCACGAGTTCGAGGGCCCGGGCGATCTGGCGCTCGGGCCTCGGCCGAGCTGCTCGAGCTGGGGGCCGGGGAGGCGATCGTGCACCCGGCCCGACGGCTGCGTGGCCGCGGTCGGCGATGCCGCCGGGCGCGCAGCTTCTTCGAGGTCCGACCGAGCCGCTGGAGCCGGTGGCCGCGGTCGGCTCCGGCGACGCCTTCCTCGCCGGCTATGTCGCCGCCCGCTACGACGGACAGCCGCGCCGCGGAGTGCCTCGCCTACGGGGTCGCCTGCGGCGCCGAGTCGACCCAGCACTTCGGGGCCGGCGCCGTCGACCCCGAGCAGGTGGAGCGGATCCGCGCCGAGGTCGAGGTGCGCGAGCTCGAGGTCCCGGCCGAGGCGTCTGAGCGCCCGACGACGGGCCGTTCCTCTACAATCGGCGGGCGTTGCGATCTGGCTCCGGAATGCCGCAAATAGCCGCCCTTTCGCCCCGCGGCGGCGGGGTTTTTTCGTCCGTGCGCACGCATAGCCTGGATACTCACCGCCAGCCCTGGAGGCCCTGATGGAGATCGATATCGGCAAGGGAAGAAGGGCCGGCGCGCCTACGGATTCGACGACATCGCGATCGTCCCGTCGCGCCGGACCCGCGATCCCGATGACATAGACATCACCTGGACGCTCGGCCCGTATCGATTCGAGCTGCCGCTGATCGCCTCGGCGATGGACGGCGTCGTCAGCCCCGACGACCGCGGCCCTGGTCAACCAGCTCGGCGGCCTCGGGGTCCTCAACCTCGAGGGCATCTGGTGCCCGCTACGAGAACGCCGACGAGCAGCTGGAGGAGATCGCCGCGTCGCCGCCGCAGAAGGCGACCGCGATGCTGCAGGAGGTCTACGCAGAGCCGCTGAAGCCGGAGCTGATCGGGCAGCGGATCGCCGAGATCAAGGAGAAGGGCGCGGTCGCCTGCGGGTCGCTCACCCCGCAGCGGGTCCGCGACCACTACGAGCTTGCGGTCGAGGCCGGCCTCGACATCCTCGTCGTCCAGGGAACGGTGATCTCCGCCGAGCACGTCTCGACCAGCGTCGAGCCGCTGAACCTGAAGGAGTTCATCGGCGAGGTCGCCGGTGCCGACCGTGGTCGGCGGCTGCGCCTCCTACTCGACCGGCCTGCACCTGATGCGGACCGGGGCGGTCGGCGTCCTGGTCGGCGTCGGCCCCGGCGCCGCCTGCACGACGCGCGGGGTGCTCGGGATCGGCGTCCCGCAGGCGACCGCGATCGCCGACGTCGCCGCGGCCCGCTCCCAGCACATGCTCGAGACGGGCGAGTACTGCAACGTGATCGCCGACGGCGGCATGCGCACCGGCGGCGACGTCTCCAAGGCGATCGCCTGCGGCGCCGACGCGGTGATGATCGGCTCGCCGCTGGCCCGCGCCAAGGAGGCTCCCGGCCGCGGCTTTCACTGGGGGATGGCGACCTTCCATCCCTCGCTGCCGCGCGGGACGCGGGTCTCCACCACCCAGGACGGGACGATGGAGGAGATCCTGCTCGGCCCCGCGCACGAGAACGACGGCACCTTCAACCTGATCGGCGCCCTGCGCACCTCGATGGCGACGACCGGCTATGAGGACATCCGCTCCTTCCAGCGGGCCGAGGTGATGGTCGCCCCGGCGCTGCAGAGCGAAGGCAAGAAGCTGCAGCGCGAGCAGTCGGTCGGCATGGGCTCCAACGGCCGCGCCAACGTCTCCGAGGCGGTGCGGTATCGGATGACTAGGCGGCGGGGCGGCTGTGGCGACTGACCCCGCCGGGCCCGCCGTCGCCCGGGCCACGACCCAGGGAGAGGCGCGGCCCCAGCGCTCCCACTCGCCGGAGATCACCACCGAGCAGGCCGCTGGCGTCGGAGCTCCGCAGGCGGGTGAGGCGCCCGCGCACGAGGAGGTCCTCGTCCTCGACTTCGGCGGCCAGTACTCGCAGCTGATCGCCCGGCGGATCCGCGAGTGCGGCGTCTTCGCCGAGCTTCTGCCCTACGACACCGACCCCGAGCAGATCCGCGAGCGGCGGCCGAAGGCGCTGGTGCTCTCCGGCGGCCCGGCCTCGGTCTATGAGCCCGGCGCCCCGGAGTTCCCGACCGAGCTGCTCGAGCTCGGCGCTCCGGTGCTCGGCATCTGTTACGGGATGCAGGCGATGGTCCGCACGCTCGGCGGCCGCGTCGAGGCAGCCGAGGCGGGGGAGTTCGGCCGCACCGACCTGGCGCTCCTCGACGGCGGCGGGAAGCCTCCTCCGGGACCTGCCGGCCGAGCAGAACTGCTGGATGAGCCACCGCGACGCCGTCTTCGAGGCCCCGCCGGGCTTCAGCGCCTCTCGCCTCCAGCCCCGGCTCACCGGTCGCCGCCTGCGAGAGCCCGGAGCGCGGCCTCTACGGGATCCAGTTCCACCCCGAGGTCGTCCACACCCCCTACGGGACCGACATCCTGCAGCGCTTCCTGCGCGAGATCGCCGGCTGCGAGCAGGAGTGGTCGCCCGGCCTCGGTGATCGCCGAGCAGGTCGAGGCGATCCGCGCCCAGGTCGGCGACGGGCGCGTGATCTGCGGCCTCTCGGGCGGCGTCGACTCCTCGACCGCGGCGCTGCTGGTCCACCGCGCCGTCGGCGAGCGGCTGACCTGCGTCTTCGTCGACCACGGGCTGATGCGCCTCAACGAGGCCGAGCAGGTGGTCGAGGCCTTCAGCGGCTTCGGGATCCCGCTCGTGCACGTCGACGCCGAGGAGCGCTTCCTCGAGCGGCTCGCCGGCGTCGACTGACCCCGAGCAGAAGCGCATGATCATCGGCGAGGAGTTCATCCGCGTCTTCGAGCAGGAGGCGGAGAAGCTCGAGGACGTCACCTACCTCGTCCAGGGCACCCTCTACTCGGACGTGATCGAGTCCGGCGGCGGCAGCGGCGCCGAGACGATCAAGTCCCACCACAACGTCGGCGGCCTCCCCGAGGACCTCGAGTTCGACCTGGTGGAGCCGCTGCGGATGCTGTTCAAGGACGAGGTGCGCGCCGTCGCGCGCCGAGCTCGGACCTGCCCGACCGCATGGTCTGGCGCCAGCCCTTCCCCGGCCCCGGCCTCGCGATCCGCGATCGTCGGCGGCGAGGTGACCCGCGAGCGCCTCGACATCCTGCGCAGCGCCGACGCGATCCTCCAGGAGGAGGTGCGGGCCGCCGGCCTTTACCGCGAGCTCTGGCAGTCGTTCTGCGTGCTGCCGGTCGTGCGCTCGGTCGGGGTGCAGGGCGACGGGCGCACCTACGCCTACCCGATCGTGATCCGCGCCGTCACCTCCGACGACGCGATGACCGCCGACTGGGCCCGGCTTCCCTACGACCTCCTGGAGCGCGTCTCGGGCCGGATCATCAACGAGGTCCAGCAGGTCAACCGCGTGGCGCTGGACGTCTCCTCGAAGCCCCCGGCGACGATCGAGTGGGAGTAGGCGAAGGGATCGCGGCGGGACGATCCCGCCGCCGACCCTTCTCGGCTCGGCCGGCTCAGTCAACCCAACCGGAACCAGCCCTGCCGCTGGGGCTCCCTCTTGAGTCGGTCGTTCCTTCCAGGGTCCCTCCACCGCCCGCAACCCTCGTAGGAGACGCAGACCCTGAGGATTGCGACGCCCGGCGTGGCCATGATGCGCTCAGTACGATGCAGTACCGCCCTTGCTGTCTCTGCCGTAGGAGTCTCTCTGAGTCGTCATGTACACCAGGTTGTGTGATTGGTGGTATCCCGCCCACGTGTAGTGCTTGTCGGCCTGGGTGTCGCAGATTGCGAACCTTTCCCGGTCGCAGATCGTGACCCAGCTCGGATCACTCGGATGGTGTCTTGGTGAAGCAGTACGCCTGGGCGGAAGGCGCGGTGCTTCCCAGAGCCGCCACTGCCAACGCGCCGGAGGCGATCAGCAACGCAAGTTTTCTCATCCTGCCTCCTTGGTCGATGGCCCTTTTTGGACCAAGGAGAACGTTGACCTCTCTGAGGCCGTCTGTCTGTCCCCCGAACGGCCAGATCTCGTGTCCACCGAACGGCTGACACCGGGCGTATTGCAAGCGACTTGCGTAACCTGTACGCTGCCCGTTCATGCCCCGTCCCAGCCATGTCCGCGACGCCGTCGCCGAGCTTGTCGATGGCTCCGAGAAGCACGGGTGGACACTCGATGAGGCCCATGCCGCGCTTCGATCGCGCGGCGTCTGCCGCCGATCCTTCCTCGGTCTTTCGGCGCCTTGACCCACCTCTCCGAGAGCGGCGAGCTGGAGCGCTTCGACATCGGCGACGGTCGCGCTCGCTTCGAGAGGCAGTGGCCACCACCACGAGCACATCGTCTGCTCGGACTGCGGGCAGGTGGCGGAGGTGCCCGGCTGCCTGATCGACGAGGCGCGTTCCCGAGGTCGAGCGCCGCACCGGCTTTGCGGTGACCGGGCACCGGCTGACCTTCTCCGGTCGCTGCGCCGATTGCGGCGCGCGGCCGCCTGATGCTGGCGCTTGGCCTCGCCGCCGCCGCCGTCCTGCCGCGCCTGCTGGGCGGCCTCTCGGTCCTACGGCGCCACGACCGCCTTCACATCGCGATGGGGTTCGCCGGCGGGGCGATGATCGGGGTCGCGCTGTTCGAGACCATGCCGGAGGCCTTCGAGCTCGCCCCGGGGGCGGCGGCTGGGTCGCGCTCGCGGTCGTCCTCGGGGTCGCCGTCTTCGCGGTGCTCGAGCGGCGGATCTTCCATCACGTCCACGTCGAGGACGCGGTCTGCAACCCGCGCGCGGCCGAGATCGGGGCCGGCGGGATCACCACCCACGCGTTCCTCGACGGCCTCGCGATCGGCTCCGCCTTTCAGGTCAGCTCCGAGCTGGGGCTGCTGGTCTCGGCGGCGGTGCTCCTGCACGCCTTCGCCGACGGCCTCAACACGGTCACGATCCTGCTTCGCCACGGGCACCGGCACCGCACGGCGGTCGGCTGGCTGGCCGCCGACGCCGCGGCGCCGATCCTCGGCGCGGCGGTCGGCCTGCTGACCCCGCTCCCCGACGCCGTCTTCGCCGCCCTGCTGGCCTTCTTCGCCGGGATGTTCCTCTACTTCGGGGCCGGCTCGCTGCTGCCGCAGGCCCACCGCTCGGGGCGCAATCGCGTGCTGGTGGTCAGCGCCGCGGCCGCCGGGATCGGGCTGGCCTTCGGCGCCGCCCTCTGGCGCAGGCTAACGCCGGCTGACGCGTCAGGAGTACTTGTCCCAGGCCTTGAGGCTGGGGGTGGGATCGGTGAAGGTGCCGCCCTCATACCAGCCGGGCGCCGACCAGATCTCGAAGTGCAGGTGGCAGCCCGAGGCATTGCCCGTGTCCCCGACGGTGCCGATCGGCTGGCCGGTCTTGACCCGGCTGCCGACCGGCAGCAGCGAGCGGCTCGGCGAGGTGCATATAGGCGTGGTCCTCGCCGGAGCCCGCGACGTCGATCACCAGATAGTTGCCGGCCGATCCCTGGTAGCCGGCGTACTGGACCTTGCCGCCGCGGGCGGCGACGAGGGGGTCCCGCAGGCGGCGAAGACGTCCTGGCCCTGATGGGTGTGGCCGCTGCGAGCGGCGCCGATGCCGTCGCCGTAGGTGTGCTTGCCGCGGATCGGGAAGATCGCGTCATACACCGCGACGCCGAGGTTGGGCGCCTGGGAGGCGGTTGCCCGGCGCAGTGAGATCCCGTCCGCCCTGGAGACCCGGAACGAGTACCAACCGCTCGGCACCGGCCGGCCGTCGAGGCCGGTGCCGTTCCAGGCGACGCTGCTGGTCGTGTTGGGGGCGATGCCGGTGGGCAGGAAGCTCTGCACCACCTGGCCGGCGCGCGGTCACGACGTCGACCCGCAGGTTGTTGGAGGGCTGGCCGCCGCCGATCACGAAGCTGAGGGTTGCGCTGCGGATGCCGTTGTAGAGCACCCGGCGCGGGAACGACGCCGGCGTCGGCGAGGCGCAGCGGGCCGACCGGCCGCAGGCTGCGCTGCGGCCGGACCAGCATCGCGCTCTTTGCCGGGCTTTGACTTCTGCCCGTATGCGTCGCTGACCACGAGCTTGCCGCTGCGGGCGCCCGGCGGAACGACGGCCTGGGCGCTGGTCGGCGTGGTCGGCGACGACCGGGGCGAGTACCCGCTTCTCGCCGCTGCGGTGGCGGAAGCTGACCGTCTCGCCGCGGCCATGTTCTTGCCGCTCACCTGCACCGTGGAGCCGACCACCGCCTTGTCGAGCCCGACGCACTCGGTGAGGCAGATCGCGCCGCGCAGCTTCGGCGGCAGGGGCGCGCCGACGCTTCCGCTGCAGCTCCGCCCGCGGCGGCCGCCGGCGCGACCCGGCACCGCGGTCAACGACAGCGCAGCTGCCGCTGTCAACGCTGCCAGCGTCCGTGCGTGGCGTTGCCTGTTGGGGGACTCGCCAACTGTCCTCTCTTTCTGCGGCCTACGGAGTTAGCTGTCGGGCTCGCGCTGAAAGAGCTGCGCTACGGTCACTTCGACCGATTCGCCCCTGAGGCCTGCAAATTGGCCCCTACGGTTCCTCCGCTCCCCGCCGACCGGTCGGCGGGAACTCGGCAATCTGGCGCGGCAGTATAGGCAAGCCGGAGGGGAACAGGGCGCCAGCGCTCGCACGTGCCCAGGCACGCCTGCGCCGCGGCGGCGGGTGCCACTATCATCCGCACGCCGCGCCGGGCGCTTCCGCCGCGGTTTTTCATCGATGAAGACCTACGTCGCCACACCCGCCGATCGCCAGCGAGACTGGTATCTGGTCGACGCCGAGGGCAAGACCCTGGGCCGGATGGCGACCCGGATCGCAGACACCCTGCGCGGCAAGCGCAAGCCCGAGTACACGCCCCACATCGACACCGGCGACTTCGTCGTCGTCGTCAACGCGGAGAAGATCAGCGTCACCGGCGACAAGCGGGCGCAGAAGCGCTACTGGCGCCACAGCGGCTATCCCGGGGGGATCAAGTCGCGGACTCTCGAGGAGATGCTCGACCGACGCCCCGAAGAGGTGATCCGCAAGGCGGTCAAGGGAATGCTTCCCCGCAACCGCCTCGCCCGCAAGCAGATCACGAAGCTGAAGGTCTACGCCGGGCCCGAGCACCCGCACCAGGCCCAGCAACCGCAGCCGCTGGAGGTCGGCGACTGATGGCCGACGAGCCGAAGCAGGACGAGACCAGCCGAGGAGGACGACCCCGGAGGCCGAGGGCGAGCAGGAGCAGCCGCAGGAGGATCAGGCCGAGGAGCAGCCGCAGGCCGCAGCCCGAGGCCGAGGGCACCGAGGCCGGCGGCGGAGGAGGACCGAGCCGCAGGCCGAGACGGCCGAGGAGGCCAGCCGCAGCCGAGAAGGCGACGCGGCGAAGAAGGGCGAGGCCGGCAAGGCCACCTTCCTCCCGGAGCCGAGCTCGACCCGATAGCGCTCGAGCCCGAGCGCGAGCTGAGCGCCGAGGAGAAGGCGCGCCTCGAGGCCGAGGCCGAGGAGAAGGCGCGGCTGGAGGCCGAGGCCACCGCCGAGGCTCCCGGAGGAGCAGGAGGCGGGGGCTGCCCGCACCCCTGCCGACTGGCCAGGACGCGCGCTACCTGGCGACCGGCAAGCGCAAGCGCTCGATCGCTCGCGTCACGATCACCCCCGGCGACGGCAAGTTCGAGATCAACCGGCGCACGCTTCAGGAGTACTTCCCCCGTCCTCTGCACCAGACCACGGCGCCCCAGCCGCTGAGTGTCGCGGCTACGAGGGAACCGTCGACGTCCGGGTCAACGTCCATGGCGGCGGGATCGGCGGCCAGGCAGGCGCGGTCCGGCATGGGATTGCCCGGGCGCTCACCGAGATCGATCCGCGAGCTGCGCGGGGAGCTCAAGAAGCGCGGCTTTCTGACCCGCGATGCGCGGGTCAAGGAGCGCCGCAAGGCCGGGCTCAAGAAGGCCCGCAAGAGGCCGCAGTTCTCGAAGCGCTGAGCGGCACTCCATGGCCGCCGAGCGCAGAAGATCTTCGGCACCGATGGGGTCCGGGGCGAGGCGGGGACCTTCCTCACCGCGGAGCTCGCGACGGCGCTCGGCCGGGCGGCCACGTTGGCCAGCGATGCGGCGCGGCCCCAGGTCCTGATCGTTCGCGACACGCGCGAGTCGGGCCCGATGCTTGAGTCGGCGCTTGCCGCCGGCGTGGCCGCCGCCGGGGGAGACGCCCTGCTCGCCGGCGTCCTGCCGACCCCCGCGGCGTCGATCCTGGTCAAGCGCCACGGCCTCGACCTCGGGGCGGTGGTCTCCGCGTCGCACAACCGCTTCTCCGACAACGGGATCAAGTTCTTCTCGCCGCAGGGGATCAAGCTCGACGACGAGACCGAGGCCGAGATCGAGCGCCTGGTCGAGCGAGCCGGCGGCAGCGAAGGGGGTGGGGAGGGTCCGCGAGCTGCAGGGGGCGCTCGAGGACTACCTCCGCGAGCTCAACCGGGCCTTCCCTCTCGATCTCAGCGGGACCAAGGTGGCCCTCGATTGCGCCAACGGCGCGACCCATCGCGCCGCCCCGGCGATCTTCGAGCGCCTCGGCGCTGAGGTAGAGACCGTGGCCGCGGAGCCGGACGGGCAGAACATCAACGCCGGCTGCGGCTCGACCCACATGGAGAACATCTCCGCCGCCGTGGCCGCGAGCGGCGCCGCCATCGGTTTCGCGTTCGACGGAGACGGGGACCGGGTGCTGGCCGTCGACAGCGGCGGCGAGGTGCACGACGGCGACGAGCTGATCGCCCTGATCGCCGGCGACCTCAAGCGACGCGACGCGCTGCGGGGCGGGGTCGCCGTCACCGTGATGACCAACTACGGCTTTCACCAGGCGATGGAGGAGGCCGGCGTCGAGGTGGCGACCACCGCGGTCGGCGACCGGCACGTGATCGAGGAGCTGCAGCGCCGCGACTGGGACCTCGGAGGCGAGCAGTCGGGCCACATCATCTCGATGGACTTCGCGCCGACCGGCGACGGGATCGCGGCCGCCCTGCTGGCCCTGCGCGCCATTGGCGATGACGATCTCGCCGACTTAAAGCCCTTCCAGCGGCTGCCGCAGCGGCTGGAGAACGTCGAGGTCGCCGACCGGGCAGCGATCGAGGGGGCATCCGCGGTCTGGGAGGCGGTCGAGCGTGAGGGCGATGCGCTCGAGGGCCGCGGGCGGGTTCTGGTGCGACCCTCCGGCACCGAGCCCCTGGTGCGGGTGATGGTCGAAGCGCCGAGCGAGGAGGAGTGCGAGCAGGTCTGCGCCCGCCTCGCCGAGCTCATCAGGCGCGAGCTGGCCTGACGTTCGAGAGCTGGCTGCTCAATTTTCGGCTTCTAATCGCTGTCCCCGACCTCTACCCTTGCTTGCCTGATGTGCGGAATCGTCGGATACGTGGGCGGGCGCCCCTGCCAGGGGCTGCTGGTCGCAGGGCTGGAGAAGCTCGAGTACCGCGGCTATGACTCGGCCGGCATCTCGCTGATCTCCGACGGCCATATCGACAGCGTGCGCGCGGTCGGCAACCTCTCGAACCTGCGGGCGGCGGTCGAAGACGCCAACGGGAACGGCAGCGGCAGCGTCGCCGTCGCGGCCCCGCCGGCGACCACCGGTGTGGCCCACACGCGCTGGGCCACCCACGGGCGTGTGACCGAGGAGAACGCCCACCCGCACGGCGACTGCAGCGACCGCATCCACATCGTGCTCAACGGGATCGTCGAGAACCACAGCGAGCTGCGCCGCGAGCTGCGCGAGCAGGGCCACGTCTTCAGCTCCGAGACCGACGCCGAGATCGTCGCCCACCTGATCGAGCGCTTCTACGAGGACGACCTGACCGCTGCCGTTCGCGAGGCATTCGCGGAGCTGCGCGGCCACTACGCCTTCGTCGCCATGCACGCCGATCAGCCCGGAGTCCTGGTCGGCGCGCGCAAGGAATGCCCGCTGGTCGCCGGCATCGGCGACGGAGAGACCTTCCTCGCCTCCGCGATCCCCGCTTTCCTGGCCCAGACGCGCAACGTGATGCTGATCGAGAACGACGAGCTGGTGACCGTCGACAGCTCCGGCGTAACGATCACCGACTTGCAGGGGCGCCCGGTCGACCGCGAGCCCGAGGAGGTCGACTGGGACGAGGACGCGGCCGAGAAGGGCGGCTATGAGACCTTCATGCTGAAGGAGATCCACGAGCAGGCCGACGCGGTCGCCGAGACGATCACCGACCGCCTGCCGACCGAGGACGGCGTCGACCTCTCCGAGATGGACCTCGACGACGACTACCTGCGCGGCATCCGGCGCATCGTCATCGTCGCCTGCGGGACCGCCTACCACGCGGGCCTGGTCGGCCGCTACGCGATCGAGCAGTGGGCGCGTGTGCCGGTGGAGATGGACATCGCCTCCGAGTACCGCTACCGCAACCCGGTGATCGGCCCCGACGACCTCGTGGTCGGCATCAGCCAGTCCGGGGAGACCGCGGACACCCTTGCCGCCATGCGCCTCGCCCGGGAGGCGGGGGCGAAGGTGCTGGCGATCACCAACGTCATGGGCAGCCAGGCGACCCGCGACGCCGACGCCGTCCTCTACACGCGCGCCGGGCTCGAGGTCTGCGTCGCGGCGACGAAGACCTTCGTCGCCCAGGTCGCCGCGATGTACCTGCTCGGCCTGCGACTTGCCGAGCTGCGCGGCACGATGGAGCCCGCCGAGCTCTCGCGCCTGGTCCGCGAGCTGAAGGGGATCCCCTCTGCGATCGAGAAGACGATCGCGGAGGTCGAGCGAGCACGTCGAGGAGGTTGCGCGCGGCTACGCCGACGACGACTTCTTCCTCTATCTCGGTCGCCACATCGGCCTCCCGATCTGCCTCGAGGGAGCGCTGAAGATGAAGGAGATCTCCTACATCCCCAGCGACGCCTACGCCGCCGGAGAGATGAAGCACGGCCCGATCGCCCTGCTCAACGAGTCCACGCCGGTGGTCTGCGTCGCGACCGACAGCCCGGTGCTGGAGAAGGTGCTCTCCAACGCCGAGGAGGTGCGGGCGCGCGGGGCCCATGTGGTCGCGATCGCCACCAAGGGCAACGAACGCGTGGCCGAGGTCGCCGATCAGACCCTCTACGTGGAGCGCACCGACTGGATCCTGCAGGCGATCCTCGCGGTGCTGCCACTTCAGCTCCTCGCCTACCACGTGGCGCGCGCCAACGACCTCAACGTCGACCAGCCGCGCAACCTCGCCAAGACGGTCACGGTCGAGTAGTCGATCCGACCGGGTTGACTAGGATGCCGCGCTCATGTTGACCCGACTCGCATTCTTGCCCTTGCTGCGACGGCCGCAGCCGCCCTTGCGCTCGCCGCCTGCGGCGGCGACGACGAGAGCGGCGTCGAGGACACCGACCCGGCCTCGCTGGTGCCCGCCGACGCGCCGATCTACGCCCAGGTGACGCTGCGCCCGAAGGGCAAGCTGAAGTCCGACGTCGAGGCGCTCGCCACCACGGTCAGCGGCTTCGAGGACCCGGTCGGCAGGCTGATCGAGGACCTCGAGGAAAGCGCCAATGAGGAACCCACGCTGAGCGGAAAGCGGATCAGCTTCGAGCAGGACATCGATCCCTGGCTCGGTGAGACCGCGGGGATATTCGCCACCGGCTTCAGCGAGGACCCGGGAGCAGGGATCGTGCAGATGACCGATCCCGAGGCGGCGCAGCAGTTCATCGATGACACCAAGCAGCAGGGCGATGAGGAGGCCACTTACAAGGGGACCGATTACGGGCTCGACGATGGCACCGCTTACGGGGTGCTCGGCGACTTCCTGTGTCGGCGAAGAGCCGGCCTTCAAGCGGTGGTCGACGTCTCCGAGGGCGAAGACTCGCTCGGCGACCAGAGCGAGTTCACCGACGCCCTCGACCAGGCGCCGAGGGCAGCCTCGTCGACGCCTACGCGAGCTTCGAGCCGATCGTCGAGGAGTACGGCGGGAGAACCCGGCGAACGCCGAAGCCTTCGAGACCGCGTTCGGCGACACCGCCGGCAAGTCGATCATCGCCAGCGTCGTCCCGGCCGCCGACTCGCTGGAGCTCGATTTCGCCACCGACGCTGAGACGGGCTTCAGGGCACGGATCTTCCGGACTGATCGAGACCTTGCCCGCGGACTCCTTCGTCGCTCTCGGCATTCCTGACCTTGGGGGAATCGTCGATCGCTCGATCGACCAGCTCGAGGAATCGGGCATCGCGGGTTCAGCCGGGAGGCGATCGACCAGCAGCTCTCCCAGGCCGGGCTGAGCATCGACGACATGACCCGGGCGCTCGGTGACCTCGGTGTCTTCGCCAGCGGGACCGACGAGGCGACTCTGCAGGGCGCCGCCGTGATCGCGAGCGAGGACCCGGGCGGCGAGAACCTGATCTCGAAGCTGACCGCGGTCACCGGCCTCGCCCAGCTCTCGGGCGATTCCAACATCGACCCCGCGCCGGTGGCAACGGGATCTCGATCACCGACCCCGAGGAGCTCGGCGCCCAGCCTCTGATCGTCACCACCGAGGGCGACCGGATCGCGATCGGCTACGGGGAGGAGGCGACCCGAGCAGGCACTGACCCAGGGCGGTGGGCCGACTCTTGGCAACGACCCCACCTATCAGGACGCCCTCGAGGCGCTGGGCGGCGACGACCTCTCCGGCTATCTCTCGATGCCGAGCATCTTCCGACTCGCGGACTCGCTGGGGGCGACCGCCGACCCCGACTATCAGCAGGCAAAGCCCTACCTGGACACCCTCAGCTACGCCGTCATCGGCAGCGGCGAGCAGGGCGACTTCCAGAACAGCAAGATCATCGTCGGCGCTGAGGGCTAGACCGCGGCTAACCTCGCCGGCCATGGGTCTCGAACCGTGGCTGGAGCCGCTCTACGACGCCGACGGCATGCGCGCCGTCGACGCCTGGGCGATCGAGGAGCAGGGTGTCCCGTCGCTGGAGCTCATGGAGGCCGCCGGCGAGGCCGTGGCGGCGGCGGTCGCCGAGCTCTCGCCGCAGGGACCGGTGCGGGTGGTCTGCGGCAAGGGCAACAATGGCGGCGACGGGCTGGTCGCCGCTCGCCACCTCGCCGAGACTGGATTCGAGGTCGAGGCGCTGCTGCTCGGCCCGGCCGATGAGCTCTCCGATGACGCCGCCGCGAACCTGAAGCGGTTTCCCGGCGCCCGCGAGGCCGACGCTGGCGCCGCTCGACCGCGGCGCTCGACGGCTCCGGGGCCCTGGTCGACGCGATCTTCGGCACCGGCTTCGAGGGCGCTCCGCGCAGCCCGGCCGACGCGGCGATCGAGGCGATCAACCGCAGCGCGCTCCGGTGGTCGCCTGCGACATCGCCTCCGGGGTAATGCTTCCAACGGCGAGGTCGAGGGTGCCGCGGTGGAGGCCGACGTCACGGTGAGCTTTCATGCCGCCAAGGTCGGACACCGGGTGGCGCCGGGGAAGTCCCATTGCGGCGAGCTGCGGGTGGCGCCGATCGGGATCCCCGACGGGGCGCCCGGCGAGCCGGCCGCCGGGCGTGATCTCCGCGCGGTGCTGGCGCTGGCCGCCGAGGCGGGGGGCCGCCTCGACCAAGTTCACCTCCGGGCAGGTGGTGGTGGTCGGCGGGTCACGCGGGCTCACGGGGCCGTCTGCATGTCGGCGAGCGCGGCGATCCGGGCCGGCGCCGGCTACGCGACCGTGGCCGTCCCCGCCGAGCTCGAGCAGATCTTCGAGGTGAAGCTGACCGAGGTGATGTCGCGCGGCTGCGCGAGCGAGGAGGGGGCGCTCGCCCCCGCCTCCGCTGACGACGTCCTTGGCGCCTGCGAGGGGGCCGCC
The DNA here is from genome assembly GCA_963724905.1 of uncultured Solirubrobacterales bacterium. Taxonomy (GTDB): domain Bacteria; phylum Actinomycetota; class Thermoleophilia; order Solirubrobacterales; family 70-9; genus Mayfieldus. The sequence continues at coordinate 126,140 of CAVRWD010000002.1, read as the reverse complement.
GCGGTGGTGCTCGGCCCGGGGCTCGGGCGCGCCGACGGCTCGCTTGAGCTGGCGCGCGAAGTCGCGTCCCGATCGATGCACCGCTGGTGATCGACGCCGACGGCCTCAACGCACACGCCGGACGACTCGCCGACCTTCGCGAGCGACGGCACCCGACCGTGCTCACGCCGCACGCGGGGGAGCTGGGCCGGCTGCTCGAGCGCTCCTCGGATCAGATCGGCGAGCGGCGTCTCGCGGCCGCGAAGGAGGCGGCGCGCGAAAGCGGCGCGGTGGTCGTGCTCAAGGGCGACGACACGATCGTCACCGACGCCGAGCGGGCGGCGGTCAACGCGCTCTCGGCGCCCGCCCTGGCGACCGCGGGCACCGGTGACGTTCTCTCGGGGACGATCGGTGCGCTGCTGGCGCGCGGCTGGAGCCGTTCGCGGCGCCTGCGCGGGGGCGCTCGCCGGAGCCCGGGCGGGGCGCCTCGCGACGCGGCGGACCGGCAGCGCCGAGTCGGTCATCGCCACCGACGTGATCGCCGAGCTCCCCTCGGCCTTCCGTCCCGACACCGCCGTCGCTTAACCTAGTCCGCCGATGGCCAAGTACGCCGCCGACATCATGGACACCGACGTCCCAGCTCTCGGGCCCCAGGACGACGCCCAGCGGGCAATCGAGCTGCTCGCCGAACAAGAGATCGGGGCCCTTCCGGTCGTCAACTCTGAGAACCGGGTGATTGGGATCGTCAGCGAATCCGACCTCGTGCTCAGCGACGAGGAGGCGGACCTGCACCTGCCGGCAGCCTTCGACCTCTTCGGCGCGACGATCTTCACCGAGTCGCCAAAGCGCTTCGAGGAGCGCCTCAACAAGGCCTTCGCCACCAACGTCAGGGATCTGATGAGCGAGGACCCGGTCGTCGCCCGCACCGACGACGGGGTCGAGAAGGTTGCGCGGCTGATCGCCGAGAACCACCACAACCATCTCCCGGTGGTCGATGGCGAGGGGAAGCTGGCCGGGATGGTCACGCGAGCCGACGCGCTCTCGGGGCTTCTGAGCGGGGAGTAGAGATCACGGCCGGCCGGGCCGTCGCGCGCATAGACCTCGGCGCCGTGGAGCGCAACTGCCGCCAACTCGCCGGCAAGCTCAGCGAGGGAGCGGAGCTCTGTGCGGTGGTGAAGGCAGACGGCTACGGGCATGGCGCCGACGCCTGCGCCGGCGCCGCCGTCGAGGGCGGCGCCACCCGGCTCGCTGTCGCGACCGCTCAGGAAGCGGAGCAGATCGGCCGCCGCTTCCACCACATTCCGCTGCTGACCATGGGGGCTCTGAGCGTCGCCGAGCTCGACGTCGCGCTGGCGGCGGGGTCGGAGATCGGAGTCTGGCGGCCGGAGTTCCTGCGCATCGTCGCGGAACGGGCCGCCGCCCAGGGCCGTCCGGCCAAGGTCCACCTCAAGTTCGACTCCGGGATGGGGCGCCTCGGGACGGCCGACCCGCGGGCGGTGACCGAGATGGCCGAGATGTGCGGGGGAGAGGCGGGCCTGAGGCTGGCCGGTGCCTGGACGCACTTCGCGACCGCCGACGAGACCGGCGACGACTACTTCGGCGAGCAGCTGGGGCGCTTCTCGCCCCTCGCCGCCGAGCTGAAGGCGCAATACCCCGAGATCACCGTTCACGCGGCAAACAGCGCCGCCCTGTTCCGCGATCCCGATGCCCACTTTGACATGGCGCGATGCGGGATCGCGATCTACGGTCTCGACCCGTTCGGGAAGGACCCCGCCGCGTGCGGCCTGGAGCCGGCGCTCGAGCTTCATTCCTACGTCGCCGACGTCAAGCGCTTCTCCGCCGGCGCCAGCGCCGGCTACGGGCGCAGCTGGCGCGCGCCGAGCGATACCTGGGTCGGCGTGCTGCCGATCGGTTACGGCGACGGCGTGCGCCGCGGACTCTCCAACAACGCCGAGCTGCTCGTCGGCGGTCGCCGCTACCCGCTGGTGGGCACGGTCTCGATGGACAACATCACAATCGACCTCGGTCCCGACACCGATGTCGAGCCCGGCGAGCCGGCGGTGCTGATCGGCCGCCAGGGGGAGGAACAGATCCTCGCCGAGGAGCTCGCAGAGCGCCTCGGCACGATCAACTACGAGGTGACCTGCGGGATCTCGACCCGTGTGCCCAGGGAGAGCACGGGGGCTACGGACGGGTGAGCGCCAGCGGGTCGACGGAGCGCCTCCTCTCCGCTGAGCCGGTCCGCCTGGCCCAGCGTGCGGTCGAGACGAACGAAGCCTGGGTCGTGGGCGGCGCCGTTCGCGCCGCCGCGGTCGGCGGCGAGGTGAAGGACCTTGACCTCGCGATCGCGGGTGGGGAGGAGGACGCTGCGCGCCAGTTGGCGCGCGAGGCGGGTGGGCATGCCTTCCCGCTCTCTGACCGCTTCGGCACTTGGCGCGTCGTCGACGGCGAGCGCCGGCCGCTCGCCGACGTGACCCGGCTTCGCGGGGAGACGATCGAGGCCGACCTCGCCGCACGCGATTTCACCGTCGGAGCGGTCGCCGTTCCCCTGAAGGGGGGCGCGCCGCTGGACCCCTACGACGGCGTGGGCGACCTCGAGCGGCGCGTCCTGCGGGCCGTCTCGGAGCGCAGCTTCTCCGACGACCCGCTGCGCCTGCTGCGGGCCGCACGGCTGGGAGCGCAGCTGAGCCTGGCGATTGACGCCGGAACCCTGGAGCTCGCCCGAGCGGAGGCGGGGAGCGCCGCCGAGCCGGCCGGGGAGCGCCAGCTTGTCGAGCTCGCCCTGCTGGTGGGTGGTCCGCAGCCGTTGCGGGGCCTGGAGCTGATCGACGAAATGGGGATCGGCGGACAGGTGCTGCCCGAGCTCGAGGCTCTGCGTGGGGTCGAGCAGACTCCCAACCATCACCTCGACGTCTACGGGCACACGGTCGAGGTCCTGCGCCAGCTGCTCGAGGTCGAGCGCGACCTGGAGAGATTCGCCGGCGAGCATGCCACGGCGGTGAGGGAGCTGCTGGCGGAGCCGCTCGCCGACGGCCTGACCCGCGGCGGCGCGCTGCGCTTCGGGGCGCTGGTCCACGACAGCGGCAAGCCGGCGACGATGGAGCGGCGCGGCGAGTTCGTCACCTTCATCGGGCACGACCGCGCCGGGCGCCGATGTCGTTGCCGAGATGTGCGGGCGCCTGCAGGCCAGCCGGGCGCTGCGCCGCCACCTTCAGGGCCTCACCCTCCACCACCTGCGTCTCGGATTCATGGTCAAAGAGCGGCCGCTGCCGGGGCGCCGCATACACGACTACCTGCGCGCGACCGAGCCCGTGGGCGTCGACGTCACCCTGCTCACGGTCGCCGACCGGCTCGCGGCTCGGGGCGAGGGGCCGGTGGCAAGCGGGGAGATGGTCGAGGCCCACCTGGAGCTGGCGCGGGAGATGCTCGGCCCTGCGCTGCGGCTGGCGTCGCCACGGCCCTCCGCGAGCCGCTGCTCGGCGGCGAGGAGCTGGTTGCCGAGCTTGGGATCGAGCCGGGGCCGCAAGTGGGGCGGTTGCTCTCGAGCTCGAAGCGGCCCAGTACGCGGGCGAGGTCTCCAGCCGCGAGGAAGCGGTGCGCCTCGCCCGGGCCGAGGCGGAATGCGGCCCCGAGATAAGCTGCCGCGGCGATGGTCGACGCGTGCATCTTCTGCGGCATCGTTGCCGGCGACGTGCCCGGACAGATCATCGACTCCGACGATCACACGGTTGCCTTCATGGACATCAACCCGGCCACGCGCGGGCATGCGCTGGTCGTCCCGCGCGAGCACAGCGCCGACCTGATCGAGATCTCCGAGGAGGACCTCGCCAACACGATGCTCGCCGCCCGGCGGCTGGCCGAGCGCATGAGCGAGACGCTGGAGCCGAAGCCGGACGGCTTCAACATCCTCAACTCCTGCGGCCCGGCGGCTTGGCAGACCGTCTTTCACTTCCACGTCCACGTGATCCCCCGCTACGACGACGACCCGCTGAAGCTGCCGTGGGTGCCCGGACCAGGCGAGGAGGAGGAGATCGCCTCGGTCGCGGCGCTGCTGCGGGGCGGGCCCGATGAGTGACGCTCCGGTCCGGCTGGAGCGCGACGGCCCGGTTGCGGCGCTGGTTCTCTCCGACCCGCCGCTGAACCTCTTCGGCTCGGCGACTTTCTCCTCCCTGAACGAGTGCCTCTCGCAGGTCGCGGTGTCCGACGCGCGCGCACTGGTCTGGCGCGCCGAGGGAGAAGTCTTCACAGGCGGCGTCGACGTGCACGGCTTCCAGACCGGTTCGGCGCAGGCGAAGGAGATGTTCGGCGCCCTTCTGTCGACGGTGCGAAAGATCGAGGCGCTTCCGATGCCGACCCTTGCCATGGTCCACGGCCTTTGCCTGACGGCGGGACTGGAGGTGTCGCTGGGCTGCGACATGATCTGGGCCGCCGAGTCGGCGAAGTTCGGCCTCGTCGAGGCTGTCGTCGGCCTCACACCGGGGGCCGGGGGCACACAGCGAATGGCGGAGCGAGCCGGGCCGGCACGGGCGCGCGAGTTCGTGATGACCGGTGGGCTCTACGACGCCGAGGTGCTTGAGCGATGGAACGTCGTCAACCGCGTCCTGCCCGACGAGGACCTGCTCGAGAAGGGGATGAAGTTCGCCCACCGCCTGGCCGCCGGGCCGACCAAGGCCCATGCGGCGACCAAGCGGATCGTCCGCGCCTACCTCGAGGACGGGGTCGACAAGGCCGACCGCGACACGCCCAAGGTGGCGGCATCCCTGTTCGAGACCGAGGACCTTCAGAGGGCCGTTCGCACGTTCCTGGAGGAGGGACCGGGCAACGCCACCTTCGAGGGGCGCTAGCGGCCGCCGACCCTGTCAATCCCAGTATTGGGAGGATCGGGCGCGATACGCTTCCCGCGTGGGAAAAGAAGAGAAGATCGAGATGGAGGGCGAGGTCACCGAGGCCCTCCCGAACACGATGTTCCGGGTAAAGCTCGAGAACGACCACGTGATCCTCGGCCACATCTCGGGCAAGATGCGCCGCCATTACATCCGCATCCTTCCCGGCGACCGGGTGAAGATCGAGCTTTCGCCCTACGACCTCGATCGAGGTCGGATCACCTACCGCTACAAGTAGACCGTCGCGGCGGCGGTGTCCTCGCGCCTATAGCCAGCTTTGCGTCGACGCGGGGTCGGGGTCAGTCATCTCCGCCAGCAGCGCCGACCAGGCGAAGTCGCGGGCGCCGAGGCCGGCGCCGGTGCGAGGGTCGTAGTACTCGCGCAGCCCCTCGCGAGCGGCCGTGGCGGCCAGAGCGTTGGTCATGGCCGCTCGCCTGCTCCTCGTAGCCAAGCCGCCGCAGGCCCAGCCAGACCAGCCAGGCGGTGTTGACCCAGGTCGGGCCGCGCCAGTAGCGGCGGATCAGGCGGCTGCCGCCGCCGGGCTCATAGCTCGGCTCGTCGGCGGCCACCGAAGGCGGCGGGACCGGCGGTCCAGTAGCGGGCCGGGTCGAGCAGGTGCTCCTCGATCAGCCGCCTGCCGATCTCCTCCGGCAGGTCGGGCAGCGCCAGCGGCGCAAGGGCGGAGATTGTCGAGACCGCGGGTCGCAGGCCGCTCGGCGCGGCCTGATCGAGAAAGAGCCCACTCTTCTCGTCCCAGAGACGATCGACCAGCGCCGGGGTAGCCGACGGGCGCCCGAGCGCCTGCAGCGACAGCGACCAGAGCACGTTGGTGAGCACCTCGCACAGCACCGGGCCACCCGCCCCCGACACTCGCTTCGCGTCGAAGCCCAAGCCCGCGGTTGCGCCGCACCAGCAGCGGGAAGCAGAACCTGCGCCTTGGCGCGGCGTCCCCAGACAGGGTCGAACTTCGGCGAGGCGTCAAGCCCCGACTCGTCGGGCTGCACGATCCACAGCAGCCCGTCGCCCTCGAGGTCGCGGTTGGCCGCCAGCCAGTCGGCCTGGGCGGCGATCCGCGGCTCTTCTGCCGGGTCCCCGACCGCGATCTTCCATGCCCAGGCGAGCAGCGGAGGCTGGATCGTCTCGGTCTGCATAGCCCGTCGCGAGAGCACGTTGTAGAAGGCGAGGCGCAGCAGCGACACCGGCCGGTCCCAGAAGATCGTGTGGCCGATGAAGCCGTCGGGGCGCTGGGCGGCGAGCAGGGTCTCGAGCTCGGCCCGCGCCCGCTCGCGGTCGAAGCGCCGCCAGACGATCGCCGCGAAGCAGGAGTCCCAGTACCACTGCCAGGGATAGCGGTGGGGGCTGGGGCTGGTGTATGCGTAGTCGATCTCCCCCCGCTGACCCGCTGCGCCAGTTGCCGCGCAGGACCCCTCGACGAGCTCGCTCGTGCCGGAGGCGAGCTCGGGGGAGATCGGCGTCACGCGGCGAGACGGCGCAGCTCGCGCAGGGCAAGGGCGCCGAGCAGCGAGATCAGGCCGGCGACGATCAGAAGCGCCGGCCAGGTCTCCGACCAGCTCACCCCGCCGACGAATCCCTGCCGCGCCGCCTCGATCACCTGCGTGACCGGGTTGATCTCGGCCACCGTCTGCAGCCAGCCCTGCAGCAGGTCGAGCGGGCGCATAGGCGGTGGTGGTGAGGATGAGCATGAACATCCCCGCCTGCATCAGCGGCGCCACCGCCTGGCGTGCGGTAGTGCAGCGCCAGCATCGACCCCCAGCAGGCCGCGACATGCGGCCATCCCCATCACCAGGACGATCGCGATCGCCAGCCCGCCGAGGCCCGGGAAGTCGGCGCCGAGCGCCAGCGCGACGCAGAGCAGCGACCGTCGCCGGGATCAGCGCCCGCATGCTGGCCGAGATCACGCTGCCGGCCAGCAGCACCCAGCGCGGCGCGGGCGAGACCGCGAGGCGGTCGAACCAGCCCTGCTCGATGTCGCGCGCCATGTTGACGCCGGTCGGCGGCGCCGGTGAAGCCGGCGCCCTGCAGCAGGCTGACCGGGATGATGTAGCTCATGTAGCTGTCGGTGTCTCGAAGCCCGCAGCTCGATCAGGTTGCCGAACACGCCGTTGAGGCCGAGGTAGAAGATCGTCGGCGCCAGCACGCCGGGGATCGCGGCGCCGGGAACGCGGAGCAGCTCGTTGCTGCGCCCGCGCCAGCAGCGCCCTGATCGTCTCAGGTTCTCGCGCCAGCCGCCCATCGTCAGCCTCCCGTCCGCAGCCGGTGGCGCAGGGCGGCGGCGCTCAGGACCAGGCCCGAGGAGCGCCGATGCCGGCGACCGATCAGCAGCGCGGCGGCCGTCTCCGAGGCCGAGAAGCTCGGAGATGATCGGGTCGCGCAGCCCGTCGACGATGAGGCTGAGCGGGTTGTACTCGGCGATCGTCTTCGCCGGCTCGACCATCAGCTCCTGGGGGAAGAAGGCGGAGGAGACGAAGAGAATCACGAAGACGAGCGGGAAGAGCCCCTGCACGACGCTGGCGCTGCCGCTGCGCAGCGCGATCGCGGCGCCGATTCCGCCGACCGCCGTCGCCGCCAGCGTGACCAGGACGATCGCCCAGCAGCGCCCCGGCGACCCCGGTCTCGATCGGCGCCCCGAAGATCAGGCCGATGGCCAGGAACCAGACCGCCGCGAAGGCGCCGAGCGCCGCGGTGCCGGCCAGCCGCCCGAGGACGATCGTGAAGCGCGAGATCGGCGCCGCGAAGAGGCGGTCGGTGAAGCCCATCTCGATGTCGACCGCGAGCGCGATGCCGCCGCTGTTGCCGGCCAGCATCAGCGACTGCAGCCATCGCCCCGGCGAGCATGAACTGAAGGAAGCTGTCGACGGGCGGGAAGCCGGGCAGGTCGACCGCGCTCCCGGCGCCGCCGGTCTGGATCGCCAGCAGCAGGGTGGGGAAGACGATGATCGGCGCCATCAGCTGCGGGCGGCGGAAGGTCTGCTTGACCGAGCGCAGCCCCAGCGCCGCCGACGACGCGCAGTTGGCGGCCAGCGGGCTCGAGGCGCTCGTGCCTGCCGTCCTCAGCCATCTGTGCTCGCCGCTCGGCTCCTCGCTTCCTCGGCCTCGAGGTGGTACCCGGTCTTGGCGACGAAGACGTCGTCGAGGCGTCGGCTCGACCAGCTCCAGCGACTCGACCAGCAGCCCGGCGTCGTCGAGCGCCCGCACCACCTCGGCCACCTGCGCCGCGCCGCGCTCGAGCTCGACCAGCACCTTGCCGTCCTTCGACGGCAGCGGCCTTCCGAACGCGTCGCAGATCCGCTCCGCCTGGTCGCGGGTGCCGTCGGCCAGCGCCACCTCGAGGTGCGGCTTGCCGACCTCTCCCTTGAGCTGCTCGGGAGTGCCCTCGACGACGATCTCGCCGCTGTCGATGATGCTCACCCGGTTCGCGAGGCGGTCGGCCTCCTCCAGGTACTGGGTGGTCAGAAAGACGGTCGTTCCCTCGCTGTTGAGCTTGGCGACCTCCTCCCAGATCGCCTTGCGGCTGACCGGGTCAAGGCCGGTGGTCGGCTCGTCGAGGAACAGCACCTTCGGGCCGTGGACGAGCGCCGCGGCGAGGTCGAGGCGGCGCTGCATGCCGCCGGAATAGGTGCCGACGCGGCGGTCGGCGGCGTCGCTGAGGTCGACCCGCTCCAGCAGCGCGTCGGCGCGGCTCTGGCCCTCCGCGCGGGGGAGCCCGTGCAGCGTCGCCTGCAGCCGGATCAGCTCGCGGCCGGTCATCAGCGGGTCCAGCGCCGCCTCCTGCAGGGCGACCCCGATCGCCCGCCGCACCGCCCGCAGCCTCGCGCTACGACGTCGTGCCCGGCGACCGTCGCCGCTGCCGCCGGTCGGGCAGCAGCAGCGTCGTCAGCATCCGCACCGTGGTCGTCTTGCCGGCGCCGTTGGGGCCGAGGAAGCCGTAGATCTCGCCCTCGGCGACCTCGAGGCTGACGCCGCGCACAGCGCGGATGTCGCCCTCGAAGGTTCGCTCCAGCCCCTCGACCTCGATTGCCGGCACGACGTCGATTCTAGGAATGCGGCGCCGCGCCTCGTGCTCTGCGCCACGGGGCGACCGCGTCGACGAAGCGGCGGCCGTTGGCGCGCTCGATCGCCTCCGCGGCGTCGAGCAGCAGGGCGTCGGCGCCCCAGGCGGCCTGAAGCTGCAGGCCGATCGGCATCCCGTCGTCGAAGCCGACCGGGACGCTGACCGCGGGGATGCCGGTCAGGTTGGCGAGCCCGCCCCCGCGCGGGTTGACCGCGTCGGCGGTGTGAACGCCGGAGGGAAGCTCGACCATCGGCTCATCCAGCGGCGGCGCGACCGCGGGGACGGTGGGCCAGGCGATCAGGTCGACCTCGGCGAAGGCGGCGGCGAGCGAGCGGCGCATCATCGTGCGAATCGCCGCGCCCTCGCTCCAGCGACCGAGCCCGGCATCAGCATCCGGTACTTGATCAAGCCGCGGTTGATCGGGCCGATCTCGGGGCTCATCGAGTTGAGCTTTGCCGGGGTGATGCCGCCGAGCCCCTCGGAGGTGGCGACGAGCACCGCCGCCAGGCCGGAGAGCTCGACCCCGGGCAGCTCGATCTCGCGCACCTCGCCGCCGGTCTCCTCGCGCAGCGCCTCGATCGCCTCCTCGCAGGCGGCGCGGACCGGCTCGGGCGCTGTCATCGGCGATCGCCGCCGACGGTGCCGATCCGCAGGCCGCTCGGGTCCCCGCGCTCGAGCTGCTCCCCGAAGAGGGCGGACCCCAGCAGCCGGCAGCCCTCGGCGTCGGTGCAGAGCGGGCCGGAGACGATCATCCGTCGAGGCCGCCAGGTGGTGGCCCTGCATCGCCGAGCGACCGAAGGTCGGCTTCAGGCCGGTCACCCCGCAGTAGGCGGCGGGGTAGCGAATCGAGCCGATCCCGTCGGCGCCGACCGCGCCGGCGACGATCCGGGCGCCGACCGCCGAGCCCGATCCGCTCGAGGAGCCGCCCGGGCAGCGATCGGTGTCCCAGGGGTTGCGGGCGGGGCCGTAGACGGAGACGTTGCCGGTGCTGCTTGCGCCCCACTCGTGCATGTTCGCGACCCCGGCGATCACCGCTCCGGCGTCGCGCAGCGCCCGGTAGGGACCCGACTCGCCGGGCGCGACGGGGGAGAAGAGCTCGGCGGCGCCGAAGCGCTGCGCCCGCCAGGGCAGCGGCCACTCGTCCTTGATCACCACCGGGACGCCGTGCATCGGGCCCTCGGGCGCCGACTCGAGCATCTCCCGCGAGCGGTCGGGGAAGGTCTCGACCACGGCGTTCACGGCCGGGTTTCGCTCCTCGATCCGGGCCAGGGTCTGCGTCGAGCAGCTCGGCCGGCGTCAGCCGTCGCCGGATGCGATCGCGGCGGCCTGCTCGGCGAGGGGGCGATCGAGCAGGCTCACTGCGGCGGCCGCGACATGTCGGCCATCGGCTCGGGATCGACGCCGGAGAGGTCCAGGTTGAGGAATCCGGCCATCGCGGGCCAGTAGGTCTCGTGCATGGCCCGCATCACCGCCAGCTCGACCTCGTCAGCCTCGATCCCCAGCGAGGCCAGGCCCGCAGGCACGAAGGCTTCGAAGTCGCCTGAGGCGGGCATCGCAGGCACCCTACAGCCACGGCGTCGGCGTCCGTCGCCGGGCTGGCACGGGTGACTGGGCACGAGTTGGGCGTCAGGCTGCAGGCAGGGTCGACCGGCTGGCATCCAACCGCACCACCCGCCACAATCCGGCCCGCAACCATGGCGAGACCACCGTGTTGAAGCCAAAGTCGTGCCTCGATCGTTGACAGAGAAGCCCGACCGCCTGCCGCTGCTGGCAGGGGCGGCCGTGGTCGCCTGCCTGCTGGTGCTGATGGCGACGATCCTGCCCGGTGCGGCAGCGCAGTCCCCGCGCAAGGTCACCGTGCTCGGCCAGGCGGCGGACGCTCCCGAGCCGGCCTGCCCGACCTCCCCCTGTGAAGCGGTGGGCAGCGTCACCGGGTTCCAGGCCCGTGCCGGGACGGTTGCCAAGCCCTTCGTAGCTCCCAACAACGGCAGCGCCTGGTCGCCTGGAGCATCACCCTCTCCAAGCCGAAGGCCTCGCAGACGAGCTTCTTCAACAACTTCTATGGCTCGCCGCCGCAGGCGCGGCTCAGCGTTCTGCGCGAGGTGCCCGACAAGTCCCCGCCGCGCTACGAGCTGCTGCGCCAGAGCCCGACCGTCAACCTGACCCCCTACCTGGGCAGGAAGGTGACGCTGGCTCTCGACCAGGCGCTGCCGATCCGCGAGGGCGAGATCGTCGGGCTCACGATTCCGACCTGGGCTCCCTCCTTTGCCGTCGGGCTCGACGACTCGAGCGGCTGGAGGGCAAGCCGCAAGGCGGGCGCCTGCACGCGCACCGCCGACATCAAGGAGAGCCGTCCGCAGCAGAAGGTCGGCTCCGACAAGCAGTACGGCTGCTTCTACAGACCGCGCGCCTGCTCTACACGGCCACCCTGGTCAAGGGCTAGTTACTTAGCTACCCGCAGGCGCCGGGGTTCTCGTTGCAGAACTGCTCGAACTGCCCCTGAGGGGTGTTCTCGGGCGGGGTGACGTCGTTCTCGGGGGTGTCGGTGCCGCCGCTGCCGGGGCCGCTCGACCCGCCGCCTCCAGGACCGCTGGAGTCGTCGGTTCCGCCATCGTCGTCGTTGGGCTCGACCTCGGTCCCGCCGTCATCGGTGGTCGTGGTCGTTTCTTGGGTGGTGGTCGAGTCGGTCGTCGTGGTCGAAGTCGACTCGGTCGTGGTCGCGGGCTCGGTCGTCGTGGTCGTCGGCTCGTCGTCGCCGCCGCAGGCGGCGAGGCCGAGGGCGGCGACGGTGCAGAGAGCGGCGACCGCGAACGCCGACTTGCGCCGGGCGGCGCTCACGACTCGCCGTCGAGCGCTTCCTGGCGCAGCCCGCAGTAGGGGCAGTCGCTGACGTCGAGGCCGATCAACTGGTCGCAGCGACGGCAGGCGCGAAGGTTCTCCGGCGATCGCAGCAGGGCGGACTCGGAGGGCGCGAGCGGCAGCGCCCGCGACACCGGCTCCATCTCCTCGCCGGTCTCGCGGTCCACGTAGCGTTGCCCGCTCGGCCTTGGCCAGCGCCTCGCGGCCGGAGGCCGGCGCGCGCAACCTGTAGAGCTGGTCCCGATTCACAGCGCGAAGACTAATCAGCTAGCGTCACGGCGCTTGCGCGTCACTCGATCTTTCACGGCTACCTGCTGCGCGGCACCGGCAGCAACGTCTACAACGCCAGCTCGCGCGGGCGATGGTGCGGCTGGGCCGGGATGTGCACCTGCTCTGCCAGGAGCGCGAGGCGGCGGATCTGGACTGGGTCGCACGCGATCGGCGCCTGGACCGGCGGCGGGCTGGAGGTCGAGCAGCTGCGCGAGCCCGGCGGCGATGGTCGCCTGACCGTCTACACCCCGGACATCGAGCGGCCTGCTCCCCGTCTATGTGCGCGACAGCTACCCCGGATTCAAGGTGAAGACGTTCTCCGAGCTCGACGACGCCGAGCTCGACCGCTACCTCGCCGCCAACGTCTCCGCCGTGCGGGACGTCGTCGCGGAAGCGGGGGAGATCGATGCGGCGCTCGCCAACCACCTGGTGATGGGGCCGCTGATCCTTGCCAGGGCCGGCCTGCGCTTCGCCGCCAAGATCCACGGCTCGGCGCTGGAGTACACGGTGAAGCCCGACCCTCGCTTCCTGCCCCACGCCGAGGAGGGCATGGGCGCCGCGGCGGGCGTACTGGTCGGCTCCCGGCACACCGGCGAGAGCCTCTGGGCGGCGGTCCCAAGGGAGGGACTGGAGGCAAAAACGCGGCTCGGCCCGCCGGGCGTCGACACCCGCGAGTTCGCACCGCGTGAGCCGGCGGAGGCGGTCGCCGCCGTGCGCGAGCTCGCGGATCGGATCGAAGCCGAAGGAGGGGAGGGGGAGCTGGGCCGCGACCCCGCGGCGGCCACCGCGGCCCTGCGCGAGTTCGCCGACGCCGAGGGCCCGCGGGTGGTCTTCATCGGCAAGATGATCGTCTCCAAGGGCATCGACCTCCTGCTCGCGGGGTGGCCGCTCGTCCACGGCGAGAACCCGGGCGCGCGGCTGCTGCTGGTCGCCTTCGGCGAGTACGAGACCGGCCTGCGGCGCCTCCTCGCGGCCCTGGAGTCGGGCGACGCGGAGGCGGCGCTGGAGGTCGCGCGGCAGGGGCGCGGCCTCGAAGGCGGCCCCGAGGCTCCGCTGCCGATCCTGGAGGGGTTTCTCTCCGACCTGCCGGAGGGATACCTGGAGGCTGCCCGCGAGGCAGCCGGATCGGTGCAGCTCGCCGGTCGCCTCGAGCACGCCGAGGTGGCCGAGGTGCTCCCCGCCGCCGACGCATTGGTGATGCCGAGCACCTTCCCGGAGGCTTTCGGGATGGTCGCCGTGGAGGGGGCCGCGTGCGGCGCACTGCCAATCTCCGCCGCCCACTCGGGAATGCTGGAGGCATCGCGCCAGATCGCGGCCGCGCTGCCCGACGACATCGCCCCGCTGCGTCTCCTTCCCGGTCGACGAGGAGGCGGTGCGAGGAGCTGGCCGATCGCCTGTGCGAGTGGCTGGACGACCGAGCCGCGACGGCGCCGCGAGATCGGCGCTCTGCTGGCCCGGCGGGTGGACGAGCTGTGGAGCTGGGAGGGCGTCGCGCAGGGTGTGGTCGCCGCCTCGCGGGGCGACCTCGACGAGCTGCCGAGGCCCTGATCCCCGGGTTGGGGACGACTAGTGCCAAGCGTCACCTGGGACGACGAAACGGGGCGTGGCCGGCCAATAGAATGCGGCCCGCACTGATGCGCCGCCACCAAGCCATGGCAAGGGAGCCGGATGTCGACGCCTGAGCGGATGAACCCGGACACCGACGCTCTCGACGAGAAGCTGACCGAGCGGCTGCCGATCGCCAAGATCTTCGCGGTCACGATCGCCGCCACGGTCCTGATCTCGGCGGTGATGGTCAACATCCGCTGGGACGGGGTGCAGGGATCGACCGCGGCGCCGAAGATCGACACCCTGCTCAACGTGATGATCGTGCTCTCGGCGTTCGTCTTCTCGCTGGTGATGACGATGCTGACCTACGCGATCATCAAGTTCCGCGCCAAGCCCGGCGACGAGGGCGACGGGGAGCCGATCCACGGCAATACCCGCCTCGAGGTCGCCTGGACCGTGATCCCGACCGTGATCGTCCTATTCGGCGCCGGCTACAGCTGGCTGGTGCTCGACGACATCGAGGACCGGGACGCGAACCGCATGATGGTCGACGTCTACTCGCAGCAGTTCGCCTGGACCTTCACCTATCCGGACGCGAAGAAGACTTCCCGGGGCGAGCTGCACGTGCCCGTCGACCGCCAGGTCGAGTTCCGCATGCATGCCCTCGACGTCATCCACTCCTTCTGGGTCCCCGAGTGGCGGATAAAGAAGGACAACGTGCCCGGGATCACGACGCGCGCGATCGTGACGCCGAACCGCGAGGGCACCTACCAGCTCGTCTGCACCGAGCTCTGCGGCCTCGGCCACTCGACGATGCGGGCGCTCGTCGTGGTCGAGTCACGCGACAAGTTCCAGGCCTGGCTGGCGAAGCAGGAGAAGCCGCCGCCCGAGTTCACCGGCGACGGCGGTTCCGACGCCGGCCCCTCCGGGGGGCCGCAGTCTGCCGCCGCCGAGGCGGGGGCATAATGGAGGGGTACTCCTGATGGCAGCGGCATTGAAGGCACCCGGGTGGTACCGCGGCTTGCTCGGCTTCCTGCTGGGCGGCGGCTTTGGCTTCGGCCTGGTGATCGCGCTGCGCGCGATCTCCGGCCTCGACCTGTTCCAGACCGAGCAGACCGGCTACCCACACGTGGTCGTGCCGGCGATCAGCGGCCCGATGGGCTTCCTGGTCGGCTTTGGCTGCTTCGACTACTGGCTGCGCTGGGCTGCGGGCAAGCCGACCGTGCCCGAGGACCACTCCAGTCACGGCGCGACCAGCTGGAAGGACTACTTCGGCTTCAACACCGATCACAAGGTGATCGGGATCCAGTACATCGTCACCACCTTCCTCTTCTTCTTCATTGGCGGCGCGATCGCGATGCTGATCCGCGCCGAGCTGGCCCAGCCGGGCACCCAGATCGTCGATCCCCAGACCTACAACGGCCTCTTCTCAACCCACGCAGCGTTGATGATCTTCGTCTTCGTCATCCCGGTCTTCGCCGGGATCGCCAACTACGTGCTGCCGTTGATGATCGGGGCGCCGGACATGGCGTTCCCGCGCCTCAACGCCCTCAGCTTCTGGATGCTGCCGATCGCCGGACTGCTCTTCGTCAGCAGCTATTTCGTGCCCGGCGGCGCCTTCGACGCCGGCTGGACCGGCTACGCCCCGTTATCCACCGGCGCGCCCTTAGGGCAGTCGTTCTTCAACTTAGGCGTGCAGTTCGCCGGCGCATCGTCGATCGCCACGGCGCTCAACTTCCTGGTCACGATCATCACCATGCGTGCGCCGGGGATGAACTTCTGGCGCCTGCCGCTGCTGGTCTGGGCCAACCTCTCGACCTCGCTGCTGGTCGTCGCGGCGACTCCGTTCATCGCCGGCGTCCAGTTCATGGTCCTCTTCGACCGCGTCCTGTCGACCAACTTCTTCCAGTTCGCGGCCGGCGGCGACGTCGTCAGCTACCAGCACATCTTCTGGTTCTACTCCCACCCGGCGGTCTACATCATGATGCTGCCGGGCTTCGGGATCATCTCCGAGGTCATCTCGACCCACTCCCGCAAGCCGATCTTCGGCTACCGCCTGATGGCTCTGGCGCTGATCGGGATCGTCGTGCTCAGCTACTCGGTCTGGGCGCACCACATGTTCGTCGCCGGGATGTTCAGCTGGCTGCGGGTGCCGATGATGATCACCACCCTGCTGATCGCGGTGCCGACCGGGATCAAGATCTTCTCCTGGGTGGGGACCCTCTTCTACGGGAAGATCCACCTCTACTCGACGGCGATGTTATTTGCGCTCGCCTTCATAGTCACCTTCACGATCGGCGGCATCAGCGGCGTGATGCTGGGCATGGTGCCGATCGACATCCACGTCTCCGACACCTACTTCATCGTCGCCCACATCCACTTCGTGCTCTTCGGCGGCTCGGTGTTCACGA
Source organism: uncultured Solirubrobacterales bacterium (assembly GCA_963724905.1). Classification (GTDB taxonomy): domain Bacteria; phylum Actinomycetota; class Thermoleophilia; order Solirubrobacterales; family 70-9; genus Mayfieldus. Next base: position 110,118 of record CAVRWD010000002.1, on the reverse strand, counting down.
TCTTCGCGGGCATCTACCACTGGTTCCCGAAGATGACCGGCCGCATGTACGACGAGAAGCTCGGCCGGGTGCACTTCTGGGGCACGATCGTCGGTACCTGGGGGACCTTCGTTCCGATGCACTGGATCGGCATGGACGGGATGCCGCGCCGCGTTGCCGACTACGCGGCCCAGTTCGGGGACTGGAACCTGCTGATCTCGGTCTTCGCCTTCATGCTCGGCGCCGCCCAGCTCGTCTTCCTCTACAACATGGTCGTCAGCTGGCGCTTCGGCCCGCGGGCGGAGGCCAACCCCTGGCGAGCGAAGACGATCGAGTGGCAGGTCACCTCGCCGCCGCCGGTGTTCAACTTCGACGAGATCCCGCGCGTGGTCGGCGGGCCGTATGAGTTCGGGGTGCCCGGCGCCCGGCACGCGATCATGGCCGGCGACGGTGCCGAGGTGGCGGCGCCGCAACCGACCGTCGCCAAGACGTGATGGCCGATAACGGCGACGCCGCGGCGGGGCCGCTGCTGCTCTTCCTCAACGAGGTGGCGGGGGGCCGCAAGCTGCTCGGCGCGACCCGCGAGCGCGCCGAGGCCGCGACGAGCGTCGCCGTGGTCGCTCCGCAGAACCAGCCCGCGGTGGGGCAGATCGTCGAGTCCTCCGAGCTTCACGACGCCGCCCTGGCCCGTGTGGAGGTGACGCTCGCGATCCTCTCCGACTTCGGGATCGAGGCGAGCGGTGACGTGATGGACCGCGATCCGACGCTTGCGCTCGACGACGGGATCCGCGCCTTTCAGCCTTCCGAGGTGCTTCTGAGCTGCCTTCCTGAGAGCCGATTCGGGCTCACCCGCAAGGATCTGGTCGAGTGGGCCAAGGCCCGCTATGAGCCCGAGGTCGAGATCACCCACATCCCGGTGCGGATCGAAGACGATGCGGTGCGCTGGGACGTGATCCACACCCTCGTCGTCGCCACCCAGACCGTCGACAGCGCCGACCTGGTCGGGCGGCTGAAGGAGCGCCACTCCGAGCAGCCGCACCGATACACGATCATCTCGCCGCGCTCCGGGGACCTGACACGCGAGCAGGTCTCCTCGAAGCTCGCCTCGACCCTGGCGGAGCTGTATCGAGCCGAGATCGACGCGACCGGGCAGCCGATGAGCCCCGACCCCTTCCACGCGGTGCAGAACGCGATCGAGCACTACCGGATCGACGACGTGCTGATCTCGACCTTGCGGGGCGAGACTTCGAAGTGGCTGGAGGAGGACCTGATCGGGCGCGTCCGCGAGATCACCGAGAAGCCGGTCGAGCACCTCGAGGCCGGCCGTCCGGCGGAAGCAGTCGCCGCCGCGGTCGCGAGCGGGGACGAGTCCGAGGTCACTGCCGGCAGCTCGCGCAGCGCCGACGAGGAGGCGGAGTCCTGATGGAGTCGGCAAGCGTCGCCGTCGGGGGGGCGCACGAGCACGAGCATCACGGCCCCCCGGAGGCCAACCAGAGCTCGCGGATCGACCGCCAGATGCTCGGCATCCTGCTCTTCATCGTCTCCGAGGTGATGCTGTTCGGAGCCTTCTTCGCCTCCTATTTCTTCCTCCGGGTCGTCGTCGCTCCCGCCGACTGGCCCCCGAGCCCGTTTGAGCTACCGGTCGCGGTCGCGGGTATGAACACGGCGATCCTCTTCTCCTCCAGCTTCACCGTGCACTACGCGCTGGAGTCGATCCGCAAGGGCAACCGCGACGGGATGATCCTCGGCCTCGGGGCGACCTGGCTGCTGGGCGCGACCTTCCTCTTCATCCAGATGAACGAGTACGTCCACATCGGCTTCAGCGCCCGCGACGGCGCCTTCGGCTCGATCTTCTACAGCCTCACCGGGCTGCATGGAGCGCACGTGTTCGTCGGCCTGCTGCTACTCACCTTCGCGAACGTTCGCGCCTGGCGCGGCCATTTTGGCCCCGCCGCCAAGGACCACCTGGGGGTCGAGGTGACGGGGATCTACTGGCACTTCGTCGACGTCATGTGGCTGATCGTCTTCACGACGGTCTACGTGCTGTAGACCACGCCCGCTACTCGACGACAACCTTGCCCTTCATGCCGAGGGCCTTGTGGGGGCGGCAGAAGTAGCGGTAGGTGCCGCGCTGGGAGAACTTCCTCGAGATGCGGTCATCGCCTGAGATCGACTTGTCGTAGCTGCCGTTGTTGAAGGTCACGGTGTGCGAGCCGGCCGTGTTCTTCCAGACCACCTTGTCGCCCTTGGAGATCGTCACCGTCTTGGGCCCGAAGTCAAAGTTGTCGGCCTTCACGGACTTCGATGCCGCGCTCGCGTAGCCGACTGCCAGTGCCGACACCAGCACCGTGGCTGCCAACAGGATCAAGAGCTTTCGCATTGCATCTCCTCGGACGAGGGGCGGGCAGGGGTTCAATTTCTCCTACGAGAATCGACCTTAGTTCGTTCATATAGAAGGCGACCAGCTACGAGAGCGCTTCGCGAGAACGCCGGGTCTCTGTGTTAGTGTGCTAGTGCAATGGCACAATTACCCGACGTCACGCAGGAAGTCGTGCCTGAGATCGGGCGCGACGACGACCTCCCGATCGGGGTGCACCTCGCCTGGCGCCTGCGCGCGCTGATCCTCAGCGGTCGCCTGGGGGCGGGCGAGAAGCTTCCCGGGGTCCGGGAGCTGGCGGCCGGGGCGGGCGTGAACGTGAACACGGCGCGGGCGATCTACCGCCGCCTCGAGGACGAGGAGCTGGTCGTCTCGCGGCACGGGCAGGGGACCTTCGTCGTACCCCACGTGGCCGCCTCTCCGGCGCTCGAGCAGGTCGCCGCCGAGGCGGCGGAGTCGGCGCGGGCGATGGGAATCGATCCTCGCGATCTTGCCCGCACCCTCTACGCCGGCTCGGCGCCGCAGGAGGCCGAGCCGCCCGGCCCGCCCGACCCGGAGGCTGCCCTCGCTGAGCCCGGAGAGGAGGAGGCGCGCGCCGCCCGCCGCGCCCTGCGCGGGCAGATCGCCCGGCTCGAGGCGCAGCTTGCCGCTTACCCGGTTGACGCCGCCGAGGCCGGAATCGCCGAGGCGGCGCCGGAGCCGCTTGCCGGCCCGGCGGGCCGCATTGCCGACATCGGCGAGCTTGAGGCGGTCCGCGACCAACTCGTCGATCGCCTCAAGCGGGTGCGCGAGCAGGTTCAGCTGCGCGGAGAGGACCAGATCGAGGCGCGGCAGCGGCTTGACCGCATGGTCGATGACCCCGCGGCCCACAAGTGGGAGTCGATCTCCAACGCGGAGATGGGGGACCCGGGTTGCGCCAGCTACAGGGTGCGGCCCGTCTGGGGCCCGATCGGCGCGCTGACGAACTGGTGGCGGGTCAAAGTCTCCGGAGGCTGCCCGTTAGCCGCGCCGCGTAAGGCGGCACCGGCACAGACATGGTTCGCGCAGCCGTAGACAGGGCGTTTCTGCCCGCCAAGAACCTCTTCGAGCAGGTGGGGGACATGATGATCCTCACCGCGAAGACCGTGATCAGCGCGGCCCGCCCGCCGTATCCATACGGCGGCGAGTTCATCGGCCAGTTCCTCTTCGCGCTGCAGCTCTGCTGGTTTCCGATGATGATCTCGATGTTCGCCGTCGGCTTTGGGGCGCCGGGCCTTCAGGCAGCCAACTTCCTCAGCCTCTTCGGCGCGCTGGACCGCCTCGGCGGCTTCTTCGTGCTTGCCTCAATCCGTGAGTTCGCGCCCTTCGTGACGGCGATCGTCGTCGCGGGGGTGGCGGGGACCGCGATCACCGCGGACCTAGGAGCCCGCAAGATCCGCGAAGAGCTCGACGCGCTTCAGGTCCTCGGCGTCGACCCGATCAAGAACCTCGTCGTGCCCCGCTTTCTGGCCCTGATGCTGATCACCGGGTTGATGGACATATACGCGCTGATCTTCGGCATCGGCGGGGGCGTTGCCGCGGAGCTTTTCTACAACCAGCCGCTCGGTGGATTCTTCGCCACCCTTTTCAACAACGCTTCGGTGGTCGACCTCGGCGGCTCGGTGCTGAAGACGACCCTGTTCGGGGCGATCGTCGCGATCGTCTGCTCCTACAAGGGCATGACCGCATCCGGCGGCCCCGCCGGGGTGGGAAGGGCGGTCAACGAGGCGGTGGTGATCGCAACCATGGGAATCTTCGCCTTCAACTACGTGTTTACCCAGACCATGCTCGCCACGAACCCGGAGCTGCAAACGATCCGATGAGCGATCCAAGAAAATCTCGGAGCAGGAGGCACAGCTGGAACCGCAGCCAGTCGGACTCCGGCTTTCGCCCGATCAAGCAGGTCGGTTACGCGACCTCGGTCGGCTTCCCGTTGATGGTCGTCGGCGCGTTCATGTTCCCGATCGCCTACTACGTCGGCGGGACCCTGCTCTGGGTACTCTCGATCGGGTTTGTGGTCAGCGGGCTGTTGGTCGCGTCCTCTAGCCGCCTCGGCTGAGCGCTGCATCTCGGCCCCGGCGGCGCGATAATCGGGGGGACCGAGGAGGTCCTCATGCACAACCCGCTGCGCTCGGAGGCCGACGCCTTCCGCTGGATCGTGATTGCAGGGATCGCCGCCGCCTCGGTGATCGCGCTGACGCTGCTCACCCGCCCCGCGATCGGGGCCGCCTGGGGGGCGGCGCTGGTTGGGTTTGGAGCCGGCCTCGCCTGGCGCAGCGCCCGGGGGAGCCTTTCGCGCAACGTCGCGCTCTCGAGGGGGGAGGACGGCAGGCGGCGCCTGCTCGTGGTCGCCAACCAGACGGTCGGCGGCAGTGCCCTTCTGAACGAGATCGAGAATCGCTGTCGCGGGCACGAGGGCGAGATCCTCGTCGTCACCCCCGCGCTTGCCGGCTCGAGGGCCGCCCACTGGTCCTCCGACCTCGACGAGGCGATGGAGCTCGCCCGCCAGCGCCTGGAGCTGTCCCTGCAGGCGATCGAGGAGAGGGGCTTGCGGGCACGGGGCCAGGTCGGCGACTCAGAGCCCTTGGTTGCGATCGAGGACGCGCTGGCCGAGTTCCCGGCCGACGAGATCGTGATCTCCACGCATCCACCGCAGCGCTCGCGCTGGCTCGAGCAGGGGGTCGTGGAGCGGGCCCGGGATGAAGTCGAGCTTCCCGTCACCCACGTCGTCGTCGACCTCGAGGCCGAGGCCGACCTGGCGCGCAGCGCCTGAGCGGCTCTAGTTGCCCTTGGTCGAGCTGATCAGGTAGTCGACCAGCTGCTTGAGCTGGTCCGGAGGAATGTCGTCGTCGTAGGTCTCCGGCATCACGTTGGCCGGAAAGCCGTTGGTGATCTCGGCGTTCGGGTCGACAATCGAGCGCGAGATCTGCGCCGCAGCCTGGCCCGGGATCACGTCGTCGAGGCTCGGGCCGGTGACGCCCCCGGCATTGGCCGACGCGAGGGCGTGGCAGCCGGCGCAGCCGTTGTTGGCGAAGACCTGGGCGCCGGGCCCGCCGGGCACCTTGGGCGGGGCGGCGCCGGGCACTCCTGCCACCTCGCCCACGTAGGCGGCGACGTCCTCCGCGTCCTGCCCGGTCACGAGGTCGGGCGGCATCGACACCGTCGGGTTGTCGGGGGCGTTGTTGGGGCCGGGGCGGGGGTAGGCGATCTGGGAGCTGACCACGCCCTTGATCGTGTCGCTGTCCTGGCCGGCGGCGCGGCCGGCGGCGAAGGCGGCGTCGAGGTTGGGGCCGACGACGCCGGTCGTGGCCGCCTCGGCGAGCACGTGGCACTGGCCGCAGTTCTGTACGAACAACGAGCGGCCCTTCGCGGTGTCGGCCTCCGACGTCCCGCAGCCCGTGGCGACGAGCGCCGCGAAAGCGGCGGTGGCCAGCGGCGCGAGCAGGCGGGTGGAGATCGACGGCGTCGTCATCGGCAGCGGCGAGAGAGCGGATTCTATAGGCGGCGAATGCCGGCACCGCTGCCTTGGATTCCAGCCGCGGCGGTGAGATAGGCTTGCGCCGATCGGCACGATGGATCGGGCGAGCACGATAGATCGAGGTGGGCAACCGTGCAGGTGAAGGAGGGGATGTCGGCGGTCGTGCTGTCGGTCGGGCCCGGCCACACGCTGCGCGAGGCGGCCAGCAAGATGGTCGAGAAGAAGACCGGCGCCGCGCTGGTCATCGACGAGGAGTCCCCGGCGCCGCGCATCATCACCGAGCGCGACCTGCTGCTCTCGATCGGCAGCGGCGAGGACCCCGACACCGAGCGCGTGGCCGACCACATGAGCGAGAGCGTGATCGCCGCGGCCCCGGACTGGAGCCTGGAGCGTGCCGCGAGCGAGATGTCACGGCGCGGGATTCGGCACCTGGTCGTCTACGACGGCCCCGAGCTGGTCGGCGTGCTGTCGATGCGCGACATCGTGCGGGTCTGGACGTCGGAAGGGGCGACATCCGGCATGACGCCTGACTGACTGAGACCGGCGTATTTCGGAGTCTTCGGCCGGGCGTCTCGCTCACGCACGTTCCAAGTGCGCTTGCTTCACCGCCCGGCCTCATCCGCCGAACTACTTGGTCTCAGTCAGTCAGTCCGCTTGGGCGCGCGCAAAGTGCCAGCGGGCAGGACAGCGGTGCTGGCGCGCTGCTTGCGCGGGCGCACGTAGAAGTCGCGCACCGAGCCGCTGACCATGGCCCGCACGGCGGCGAGCAGGAAGACGGCGCCGACGAGCATGTAGACCCAGCCGCGGACGATGAATCCCTGGCCGTAGATTCCGACCACGATCAGCGCCGCGCCGAGGGCGAAGAAGAGCGGGCCCCAGGACGGCCGCGGGACGTAGACGATCTCGGTCGCCTCGGGGGTGTGCTCCTCCGCCATCAGCCAGAGGCGATGTAGATCGTGGCGACGATGAAGGTGAGCCCGAACAGTGCAGCCGCCAGGAGCCCAAGCCAGAGTCCGGTCCCGAAGTTGCGCCTTGCCTGCTCGCGGTCCACGGGTGGCTTCTATCAGACGACTCTGTCGGCGGCCATCGCCGCGAACAGCAGCGCCAGGTAGGCGAGCGAGTAGAGATAGAGGCGCAGCGCCCCCGGCTTGCTCGGCCGCGCCTGCAGCCGCAGGGCCAGGGCACAGAACGCGCCACCGAGAATCAGCGCCGAGGCAGCGTAGAGCGCACCGAAGAGCCCGCCGGGACCGGAAGCAGGCTGACCACGAGGAGAATCAGCGAGTAGATGACGATCTGGCGGCGCGTCTCGGCCTCGCCGCGGACCACCGGCAGCATCGGGACCCCGGTTCGCGCGTAGTCGTCCTTGATCAGAAGCGAGAGGGCCCAGAAGTGGGGCGGGGTCCAGAAGAACACGACCGCGAACGGGATAGAAGGCTTCGAGCGCCAGCCCGCCGGTAGCCGCGGCCCAGCCGACCAGCGGCGGGACCGCCCCCGCGGCCCCGCCGATGACGATGTTCTGCGGGGTCAGCGGCTTCAGCCACAGCGTGTAAACGAACACGTAGCCGAGCAGGCCCGCCATCGCCAGCGCCGCCGCGAGCAGGTTCACCGTCAGAGCCAGCTGCAGCGAAGGCGAGCGCCCCGAGGACGATGCCGAAGATCAGCCCGTGGCTGGGCTCGATGCGGCCGCTGACCAGTGGCCGGCTTCGGCGTCCGCGCCATGCGCGCGTCGGCCTCGCGGTCGAGGTAGTGGTTGATCGCGCCGGCGCCGCCGGCGGCAAGGTAGCCGCCGAGCATGGTCCAGAGGACGATCGCAAGCGAGGGGCCGGAGGGATCGGCGACGAGCATCGTCGCCACCGTCGTCACCAGCAGCAGCGAGATGATTCGCGGCTTGGTCAGCGCAAGGTAGTCGCGGGCGAGCGAGACGGCGGAGCTGCCCGCCGCCCGGCCGCCCAGCCGCGGCGCAGTCGGCTGGGAGGAGATCCCGGCGTCAAGCGGGGCGGCTTCCAGGGCTCTGGTGGTCTCGGCTTCCATCAAGGCTCAGGCGGGCGCGGCGGATGTCTCGGGCTCGGTGGCTTTCGTTCTGTGGACGGTCTCTGGAGCGGGAGAGAGGCGCAGGGTAGTGCTCACCGCCGCCGCCCACAGCAGCGTACCGACCGTGAGGTGGGCGACGATCAGCACCGGGTGCTTGCCGAGCCAGACGTTGAGCGCCCCGAGCAGCAGCTGGATCGCGAGCAGAACGGCAAGGGCGCTGAGCTCCCAGGACCAGCGGCGCCTGTAGAACGCCAGCCCGAGCAGGGCCAGGATCGTCGCCGTGGTCACGTAGACCAGCGCCCGGTGGGTGAGCTGGATGTCGGCCAAGCGCCCGTGCTGGCCGAAGGGCAGCACGCCCCCCAGGCAGCCGGGGAACTCCTCTCCGCAGGCGAGATGCGCCCCGTTGACGACGCCGTTTCGCACCCCCTCCTCCTCGGTCCCCGCGACGACGCCGCCGGCGACGACCGTCGCCAGGACGAGCGCCGTGGCCGCGATCGCAAGCGGCCGCAGGCCGCGGGCCTCTAGGCGCGGCGCCGCATCAGGCTGCTCGCGCCGTGTCGCCCAGATCAGGGTGAGCAGCAGGCCGCCGAAGATCATCGCCAGTCCGAGGTGGGCGGCGACCAGGTACTCGTCGAGGTTGTTCTCGACCGTCAGGCCTCCGAGCGCCGCCTGCGCGAGGACGAGAATGAAGGCGGCGATCGTGCCGCGGCGCAGGAACCGGTCGTCGAGCTTTCGCGCCTGCCAGACGCAGAGCAGCATCAGGACCCCGACCACCGAAGCCAGCAGGCGGTGGCTGAACTCGATCACCGCCTTTTCCTCGATCAACGGCAGGGCGCGGCCACCGCACAGCGGCCAGCCCTCGACCCCGCTTCCGGCCGGACCGCAGCCCAGCCCGGAGTCGGTGATCCGCACCACACCACCGACGATCACGAGGACGAAGGTGGTGAGGATCGTGATCGTGAGGAGAAGGCGAAGCCGGCGAAGATCGCCGGCGCCGGTGCTGCCCGTCGACATCCGCGTTCAGGCTAGCGGCTGCGACTCGGCTGTCTTCTCGCCTGCCGGGCGCTGCCGGCTGCCGATCGCGTCGCGAATGTCGCGCAGCGGCTCGTGGCTGCGCACGTCGGGGACGACGTCGAAGTTGTGGGCTGGAGGCGGCGAGAGCGCGAACCACTCCAGCGAGGTGCCGCCCCACGGGTCGTGCCCGGCCCTCACCCCGGAGCCCAGGCTGGCGAGGACGTTGACCAGCGCGAGCACGATCCCGACCGTGAGCACCAAGGCGCCGATCGAGGCCACGAGGTTGTAGCCGCTCACTCCGAGGTCGGAGAAGTACTTGTAGGCATCGACCACCTGGCCCTCCAGCCCGGCGAAGAAGAGCGGCAGGAAGGAAAGGTTGAGGCCGGCGATGATGGTCCAGAAGGAGATCCGCCCGAGGTTCTCGCCCAGCGTGCGGCCGGTCAGCTTCGGGAACCAGAAGTGAAGCGCCGCGAAGCCGCCGAGGATCGCCGCGCCGACCAGCGCGTAGTGGGTCGCGGCGGTGGAGTCGGTGGTGCCCTGAAGCTGCCAGGCGACCGCGATCGCCGAGTGCCCGAGCTCGGAGGCGAGGCCGATGCTGATCATCGAGATCGCGCCCAGCGCGTAGAGCATCGGCGCCCGCACCTGGACCGAGCCCCCCTGCATCGTCGCCACGAGGTTGAAGATCAGGATCCCGAACGGGACGATCATCGCCATCGCCATCGCCATCGCGAAGTAGGACCAGCCGATCCCGATCGGCTGCGAGTACATGTTCTGCATCCAGGCGAGCGGCCCTAGAACCGCGATCGCCGCTATCGACGCGATCACGGCGCCGCGATCGAAGAGCGGCCGGCCCGAGAAGGCAGGAACGATCTCGGCGATCGCCGCCAGCGCCGCCAGCACGATCAGCGTGTAGGCGCCGCTGAAGAAGATCCAGCTCAGGTGCTGCCAGAGCAGCGGAGCGCCACCGGCGCTGCCCTCGAAAAAGATCCCGTTGACGTTGCGGTCGAACATCAGCATCGCGATCGCGCCGAGCATCAGGACCGAAATCACCATCAATAGCCAGCTGCCGACCGCGCCCGCCCAGGCAAATGGCGGCAGCCGCCGCCAGACGAGCCCCGGGGCCCGGTGGTTGCGCAGCGTCGCGATCAGATCGATCGAGATCAAGACGAAGCCCAGGCAGGAGAGGCCCGTGCTGGTCAGCCAGACGTCGGCGCCGTTGCTGGAGGAGAAGGTGATACCCGAGAGCGGCGGCAGCGGGTTGACGCCGGACTCCGGTGGCGTGAAGACCAGGCTCGCGTAGAGGGTCGCCCCGCCGGCTACCCAGAGCCAGAAGCCGAGCTGCCCGATGCGCGGAAGCGCGGTCGAGCGAGCGCCGATCTGCAGCGGCACCAGGTAGTAGAAGAGGCCGATCACCAGCGGCAGCGCGAAGAGGAAGATCGCCGTCTCCCCATAGATCGAGAGCAGCCGGTTGAAGAACTCGGGCTTAAGCAGCGTGTTCTCGGGAATCGCCAGCTGCATGCGCATCAACAGCCACTCGACCGCGGCCAGCAGCAGAAATCCGAGCGAGCCGCCGATCAGCATGCGACCGATGTCCTTGTGGTCGGCGCTGGTGACGAGCTCGACCCAGCGCGGCCGCCGCTGCGGGTAGCCGTCGGAGTAGAGCTCCGGGCGGGCGGGGGCGATGGTCGGGGGCGTCACGGCGTCTCCCCGCTCGCGATTTGCTCGGTGACGATGTCCTGGGCCTCCTGGATGTCGGCGAGCTGCTGCTCCACGAAGGCCTCGTACTCATCGGGCTCCACGACCTCGACCTCGATCCGGTCGGCGGCATACGCGGCCCCCGAGAAGGTCGAGCTGCGCCCCTCATAGGTGCCGACCTCATCGGCGCGGAAGCGGACGAAGTTGGTCTTGCCGGGGACGGCGACGAACCTGCCGCTCAGCGAGGGCACGAACCAGCCGTGCACCACGTCGGTGCTCACCAGGCGCAGCTTCACCGCCGTGTCGACCGGGACCACGAGGCGGTAGAAGTTGAAGGCGCCGTTTGGATAGGTGTAGCGCCACAGCCACTGCTGGGCGGTCGCCGTTATCTCCAGCGGGTCGGCGCTCTGGCTGCTGGGGGACGGGGTGGAGCCCCCGATCGGCGCCGCTCCGCTTCCCTCGGTCACCGCGGAGGCGCTCTGTAGGCCCCCCGGGCCGGTGGACCCGGGGTCGCGGGCCCGCTCGGTGAAGAAGACGCTGAGCGCGAACAGCACGATCGCGAAGCCGGCCAGCGCACCGGCGGTGAGGCGTTGCAGCCGCCGCAGACCCGTGACGTCGCGTTCCTGCCGTCCACGGCGGGCGCGGTTGCGGGAGACGCCGCGAAGGAGCCCGATGTTGACCGCCGCGATCAGCGCCAGCACCGCGATCATCACGATCACGTAGAGGGTCGTGATGTCGTCGGCGTTGGGGGAGTGCGGCGACTCGGGGGTCAGCAGGTTGGCGCTCGCCGGTGAGGCCAGTCGCCGCCAGCGCGAGCAGTGAGGCCCCGAGCGAGGCGAGGAGGCGTCGGGCACGTGTCCTCGGCGGCGCCAAAGCGCGGCCATTCTATTCAGCCGGGGAGCGGGCTTCGCAGCGACCGCCATCGGTGGAAGAATTGGCCAGCTGGCCAAATCGAGGAGGAACGATGGAACGAAGCGCTGAGGTGGCACGGGTCTCCAATGGTGCGGGAGCCGAATCCTCGAACGGGAACATGGACGCGGCGCTGCGTCGCATGGCGCAGGCGGACCCCGAGCTGGCGGCCAGGCTGGTCGTCCACTCGCTGCCCGCGGCGGCGGCGACGCTGCCTGCGGAGCTGACCTGGCGCCTGCGCGTCGAAGGCCTCGGCGAGTGGACCGTGAGCAGCTCGGGCAATGGCGGGCCGGCGGACGTGCGGCCGAGCAACGGCGAGAGCGGGGAGGACTTCGCGATCGAGACCGATGCCGCCGGCCTCAGCAGCCTCGCCGCCGGCTCGAGCCCGCTGGGCCTGATGCTGCGCCGCCGCCTGCGCCTTCGGGGCAAGCGGCGCAAGGCGATGGCGCTGCGGCGCCTCGACCCCGACGCGGGGCCGCGCAAGATGGCCGCCTACGGGATCGAGGTCGACCCCGACCTGATCTACCGCTCGCTGCCCTACGCGATCGATCCCGAGTGGGCCAGGGGCCACCGTTTCCGGATCGCCTTCGAGGTGCTCGGCGAGGGCGGCGGGAGCTGGGTGATCGAGGTCGACGACGGCAACGTCAGCGTCGAAGCGGGTCAGGTTGGCGCGAACGGCGCCCCGGAAGCTGACGCAACGATCCGCCTTTCGCTAGGTACCTGGATGGCGCTGCTGCGTGGTGACGTCACCCCGACCAAGGCGATGCAGATCGGGCTGACCCGGGCCGAGGGCTCGCTTAATCCAGTCACCCTGCTCGGGCGCTGGGCCGATCGGGCCGACGGTGTCGACGGCCCGGAGCTGGAGCGCGAGCAGCGCCAGCGCGAGGTGCAGGCGCGCCGGATCGGCTCTTGGGGCTCGACTTCCAACGGCGCCGCGCCGACGGATCCGGCCCAGGCGACGGGCTCAAAGCGAGACAGCCTGATGACCTACGAGCAGCTCTATGCACTGTGGGAGAAGCGCAACTGGCGCTCGCACGAGCTCGACTTCTCGATCGACCGCGAGCAGTGGCTGGTGACGCCGACCGAGGCCCAGAACGACACCGCCTGGTCGCTCTCGAGCTTCTATGTCGGCGAGGAGCGGGTCGCAGCCGACCTGGCGCCATTCGTCCTTGCCGCCCCCAGCGGCGAGGCGGAGGCCTTCCTGGCCACCCAGCTGGTCGACGAGACCCGGCACGCGGTCTTCTTCGACCGCTGGGCGGCGGAGGTGATGGCGCTCTCGGCCGATGACATGCGCTCGCGCCTGCAGGAGGCCGAGGCGACGATGATCGCCCCCTGGCACTTCCTCTTCGACGACTCTCTGCGCGATGTGGCGCAGCGACTGCTCAAGCGGCCCGACGATCTCGAGCTCTTCGTCGAGGGGATCGTCATCTACCACATGGTCACCGAGGGAGTCCTGGCGATGACCGGCCAGCGGGTGATCCTCCAGTACATGTCCGATCACTCGGTCTACCCCGGCTTTCAGCAGGGGTTCTCGCTGGTCGAGCAGGACGAGCACCGCCACATCGCCTTCGGGGTGCGCTTCCTGCGCGACGTGGTCGCCGAGCGGCCGGAGATGCGCGAGGTGATCCTGCGCACTCTCACCCGCCTGCTGCCCGACGCGGCGAAGGTGTTCATCCCCTACTACGAGGACCCCAACGCCACCGAGTTCGTCAGCTACGACAACCATTCCTCGCAGATCTATGGGTTCGCCTATAACGCGCTGAAGCGGCGCATGGACGTGATCGGAGTCGAGATCCCGCCGCCGGAGGAGCTGATGCCGGGGCCGATCGACCCGCGCGGCCTCGAGGGCGGCCCGGTCTCTCAGCCGGTCGACATCGAGCCCTTCATGATCGGCGGGGCGCAGGCAGCTCCCGCCGCGTAGATTCCGCGGCTTGCCCGCCCTTCGCCGCAGCAACCCCGCGGCGCGTTCGCTGGTTCGCGCCGCAGCCGCCGCGACCGTCGTCGCCTCGGTCGCGATCCCGCTGATCCGCCGCCGCCGGCACATCCCGCCGTCGCTGACGATCGCTGCCACGATCGCGGGCCCGCTGGCGACCACGATCGTCTGGCCGCGTTCCAAGAAGCGCGACGCGGTTCTCTTCACGCAGCAGATGTGGGCGTTCACGATCATCCACGAGCTGCCCTACGACGATCCGGTCCGGCTCCGCAGGCGCTTGCGCAGCGACTACCCGATCGCCACCGACCGCCTGATCGGGGCAGGCGAGCTGCCGACCCTGCGGCTGCAACGGGTCCTGGAGGGGCTGGGGCGCCGCAACCTTCTCGATCGGGCCCTGACCTGGACGCATTGGCTCTGGTTCCTGGAGCCGCATCTCTCGCTGACCTGGATCCTCGTGCGCCACAACGAGCGCTTCCCGCGCGCGGCGCGCCAGCTCGCCGCCACCTACGACATCGGCTGCGCCCTCTACTTCCTGGTCCCCACCGCGCCGCCGTGGTGGGCGTCGGAGCAGGGCCTGACCGACGGCAAGGTGCGGCGGATCATGGTCGAGGTCGGTGAGCAGACCTGGGGCCGGGCATGGCCGCGCATGTACGCGTCGCTGGGGGGCAACCCGTGGGCGGCGATGCCTTCCCTTCATTTCGCCACCTCGCTAATGGCCGCGATCCTGCTCAGCGAGGCCGGGCGAGCCGAAGCCGCATTCGGGTGGGCCTATGCGGCCAAGCTCGGCTTCGCCCTCGTCTACCTCGGCGAGCACTACGTCACCGACCTGATCGCCGGGGCCCTGCTGGTTGGGGCCGTGCGGTCGGGGGAGCCGCTGGTCGAGCCACTGGTGCTGAAGGTCAACAGCGGCCTGCAGCGGCTCGAGCGGATCGCCGGCTGAGCCCGGGTAGCATCAGTCGCAGCCAGATGAGCGACCCCGAGATCCCTCGATCAGAAGTCCGAGGAAGATGAGCGCTCTAGCGGCGTTGGGGGGGAGGACGTCGAGGGAGCGCCCTCGACCGAAGAGATCAGCTTCTTCAGTCGCCGGCGCATCGTTCAGACGCTGGTCGTCGTCCTGCTGCTGGTCGTCGGAATCTACTTCCTGTTCCCGTCCCTGCTCGGTCTCGACGACGCGATGGGCGAGCTCGACGACGCAAAGCCCGGCTGGATCGCCGTCGCGGTCGGATTCGGCTTCGCGATGTTCGGCACCTACATCACCCTCTTCCGGGGCGTTGTCGGCGGCGACGAGCTCCCGCTGACCTGGAAGGAGGCCTACCAGATCAACATGGCCGCCCTCGCGGCGTCACGGATCTTCTCCGCCGGCGGGGCGGGCGGGATCGCGCTCACCTACTGGGCGCTGCGCAAGGCGGGGATGGATGCGGGCCGATCGACCCAGCGGATGGTCGTATTCCTGGCCCTGCAGTACATCTTCTATCCGACCGCGATCATCGTCTGCGGGATCCTGCTGCGCACCGGGGTGCTGTCCGGGAAGAGCTCGGTGGGGGTGACGATCATCCCGGCCGCGATCGCCGGTGTCGTGCTGCTGATCGGGCTGCTGGTGGCGCTGATCCCGCGCGACCTCGAGCAACGAACCGCCGGCTGGGCACAGGGCCACCGCAAGACCTCACTGGCGCGCAGGCTGGCACGGGGGCCGCAGACGGTCGCCGAAGGGCTGCGCGCGGCCTTCGACCTGATCCGCCATCCCACGCATGGTGCGCTCGCGCTGCTTGGCGCCGCCGGCTTCTGGGCCAGCCAGATCGCGATTCTCTGGGCCACCTTCAGGGCCTTCGACGTCAGCGTCCCCCTCGGGGTGCTGGTCATGGGGTTCTTCCTCGGCATGGTCGCCAACCTGATCCCGTTCGTCCCGGGCGGGGTGGGGGCGGTCGACGCCGGGTTGATCGGCGCCTTTGTGCTGTTCGGGCTGCCGGAGGCGACCTGCTTCGCCGCCGTCCTGGTCTACCGGCTGGTCGCCTTCTGGATGCCGTTGCCACCCGGCATCGTCGCCTTCTTCCAGCTGCGCGGCACCGTCCACGGCTGGGAGCAGAGGGGGCGCCCGATCGACCGCCTTGCCGCCCCTGGGCTCGCCCGGGGCTCGTTGACAGGAGAAAGCCCCTTCCAATACTTCAGAAAGTGAAGTATGATGTCCGTAAGGTCGAATCGCTAACAATGAGGTCTGGATGAACGAGGCAAAGACCGAGAACCTGATCATCGTCGGCGGCGGGCCGGCCGGCTACACGGCCGCGCTCTACGCGTCACGCGCCAACCTCGAGCCGCTCGTGATCGAGGGCTTCGAGTGGGGCGGGCAGCTTCAGAACACCACCGACGTGGAGAACTATCCCGGCTATCCCGAGGGGATCATGGGGCCGGAGATGATGCAGCAGTTCCGCGATCAGGCGGAGCGCTTCGGCACCCGCTTCATCACCGACAACGTCGACCGGGTCGAGCTGCGGAACGGGGGCCGGCAGAAGGTCTGGGTCGGCGATGACGAGTATCAGGCCAAGACCGTGATTCTTTCGATGGGAGCTGAGCCGCGCCGGCTCGGGGTCCCGGGCGAGCGCGAGCTCGGCGGGATGGGCGTCTCCACCTGCGGCGTCTGCGACGGCGCCTTCTTCAAGGACCAGAAGGTGGTCGTGATCGGGGGCGGCGACTCGGCGATGGAGGACGCGATCTTCATCGCCAAGTTCGCGAGCGAGCTCGACGATCGTGCACCGCCGCGACGAGTTCCGCGCCTCCAAGATCATGCTCGAGCGCGCCCAGGCAGTCGACAACATCGACTTCAAGACCCCCTTCGTCCCGGAGGAGTTCGTCGCCGGCGAGGACGGCAAGCTCGAGAAGGTGCGCCTGCGCCACGTCGACAGCGACGAGACCGAGGAGATCGAGGTCGGCGGCGCCTTCGTCGGCGATCGGCCATATCCCGCAGTCAGAGCTCGTCGCCGGGCAGATCGACATGGACGAGAACGGCTACGTGACGACGCTTGACGGGTCGACCAAGACCAACCTGGCCGGCGTCTTCGCGGTCGGCGACCTCGTCGACCACACTTACCGGCAGGCGGTCACCGCCGCCGGCACCGGCTGCATGGGCGCACTCGACGCCGAGTGGTACCTGCGCGACACGCCACCGTCACCCGAGGCCCACTGGCAGCGGGGCGGCGAGCCGGTCGAGATCGCGCCGACGCCGTCGAGCTAGGCCCGCCAGCTCCTAGAACTTCCGCCGAGCGACCGGGGTCCCCACAAGGAGGGCGGTAGTAACGTCCTCGCGGGGGGTTTTCCGATGCGGATGAGTAGACGGACCGGAGTCTGGGCATGCGCCGCGGCAGCCGCGGCCGCGTTGTCATGGCTATTCGCAGCGGCCGCACCGGCGGGGGCGGCGATCCCGGCGACCCTTCCGCTCAGCTGCGCCGCGCAGACGACGGCTCCCGAGAACTACTTCTTCTGCGACGACGGCATCCCCAATGCCGGCGGGCGCTTTCCCAACCTGAGTGGGGCGAGCGCCGTCACGGTGCCGTCCAAGTACGGCGGCGACGGGTTCACCGGCCTGCCCCCGAGCGCCGGCGCGCCCGGCGATCCGGGCGCCGACCTGGCCGGGAATGTCGCGCTCGACGTCGACATCTCCTATCCCGACCCGGCGGACTTCTCGGGGCCGCGGCCGCTGCTCTTCTTCATGCACGGCTGCTGCTCGGGCAGCAAGACGAGCTGGGAGAACCAGGCTGGGACGCCCGGGCAGCGCTTTGACGGCGGCGGAGAGCTCTGGCACTACAACAACGCCTGGTTCGCGAGCCGCGGCTACGTGGTCGTCAACTACACCTCCCGAGGCTTCGTCGACGGCCAGAACCGGGGCTCGACCGGAGAGACCCAGCTCGACTCGCGAAGCTTCGAGATCAACGACTTCCAGCATCTCGCCTGCCAGGTCAATGACCTCTTCGATGGCGACGTCACCCTGCCCGACGTCGACGAGGGCAAGGTGGTGGCGACCGGAGGCTCCTACGGCGGCGGCTTTTCCTGGATGGCGCTCACCGACCCGCTCTGGAACTGCTCCTCCGCCGGTAACGGGACGGTAGACATGAAGCTGGCCGCGGCGGCGCCGAAGTACGGCTGGACCGACCTCGCCAACTCGCTGGTCCCGACCGGAGCCCACTCCGCTCGCGCGGGTCAGCTGCCGGACTTCAACGGCTGTGACTCCGGGCCGGTTCAGGCCAGCGGCGCCGGCTGCCCCGGCCCGCAGACCCCGGTCGGCGTAGCGAAGCGCTCGATCGTCTCGGCGCTCTTCATCAGCGGCGCCAGCGGGATCCCGCCCGGAACCCCGCACACGACCTTCCCGCCATCGATCGCGCAGACCTTCGGCTGCGTGCAGGGACCCGACTTCAGCGCCCAGGGCGCGTCCTGTCCCGGCGTGACCACGACGCTCGCCGAGTTCATCCGCGAGCGCTCCGCCTACTACCAGAACAGCTACTTCGCCAACCTGGCGGCGAATCCGAACTACATCGTGCCCACCTTCGCCGCCGGCACATTCACCGATTGGCTTTTCCCCTCCACAGAGCACCGGCGGATGGTCAACAGGCTGCTCTCGATCAATCCCGGCTACCCGATCCAGACCTACTACGGCGACTACCAGCACTTCACCCAGAACAAGGCCAAGGTCTGGGGCGACGTCTGCAACAGCGGCGGAAGCCGCCATGTCTGCGGCAACGCTGACTACGGCGGCAACTTCGACTCCGTCCCGGCATCGCGGGTGCGGACCGGTGTCACCAGCCGCCTGAATGCGTTCATCGACCATTACGTGACCACTCCGGACGGGCCGCAGGACCCCGGCACCCCTGCGTTCGACACAACCGCCGAGCTCGAGGTCTGCCCGCAAAACGCCGCGTCGTTGGGCGCCCCGGCGGACGAGGGCGGGCCCCAGTTCACCGCCCCGACCTTCGAGGGGCTGGCCCCCAACACGCTCACCATCGACGCCCAGGGGGCGCAGACGACGACCAACAAGGCCACCCCCAACACCCATGCTGCGAACTCGGACCCGGTCGCCAACCTCGCCGCCAACGGCGGCCGCTGCCCGGTCGAGAGCGCTCAGAACGCGCAGGCGGGACCGGGCGTCGCCTCCTACACCTCCGAGGTGCTGCCGCGCAACTTCACGATGCTCGGCGGCGGCTCGATCAGGGTCAACTTCGCCGCCACCGGGCCGGTGGCGCAAATGGACGTGCGGCTCTACGACGTGCTGCCCAACGGCAGCTCTCTGCTCGTCGACCGGGGGCCGCGGCGGCTGCTGCCGGCAGAGGCCTCCGGCGGCCAGGTCGCCTACGAGCTCTTCGGCAGCGGCTGGCGCTTCCCGGCCGGCCACCGGGTGCGGATCGAGCTCTTCCAGGACGACGACCCGTTTCTGCATTTCACCGAGACGGCTTCCAGCGCCGCGCTCTCGCGGGCGGTGCTGCGGATCCCGATCCCGGAGCCGAGCGCGAACCTCGACGCCAAGCCGACGCTGCTCAAGGGGCGCTGCGCGAACAAGACCCTCGGCACGAAGCTCGGCGAGCGCCTCATCGGCTCGCCGCGCGGCGACCGCATCAAGGGCCGCCGGGGCCGCGACCTGATCCTCGGCAAGGGCGGCAAGGACTGCCTCTCGGGCGGCGCCGCGAAGGACCGCGTTTCGGGCGGTAAGGGCAACGACAAGCTGATCGGGGGGCCGAAGAAGGACCGCCTCGAGGCGGGTAGCGGCAGGGACCGGATCCTCGCCCGCGACAAGCGGCGTGACGTGGTGCGCTGCGGCAGGGGCAGGGACCGCGCCGTGGTCGACCGGGTCGACAAGGTGAGGGGCTGCGAGAAGGTGCGGCGCAAGGGCCGCGGTCGTGGCGCGCGATAAGCGCAGCTAATCCGGCCATTCGCAGACTGAATCTCGCATCGACCGGGCGATGGCTACGCTCGGGCGGTGACCTCACGAAGCGAAGTCTCCTCGCGTTCTAACTGCTGTGGATAGGCGTGCCTGGGCCCTCCTTCTGATCCTGGGAGGTATCTGGGGGGCTTCCTACCTGTTCATAGAGATCGCCCTGCGCGACCTCTCGCCGGCGATGATCGCCTGGCTGCGGGTGCTCTTGGCCGCACTCGTGCTGATCCCTCTCGCTCTTCGCGGTGCCGGCATGTCGGGGCTGCGGGAGATGCTCGGCATCCTCGTTCTGCTGGCCGCGATCCAGGCCGCCGGGCCTTTCATGCTGATCGCTCTCGGGCAGGAGGAGATCACCTCCTCGCTGGCGGGGATCCTGGTCTCTTCGGCGCCGCTGTTCACCGCCGTGCTGGCGATCTGGGTCGACCAGGAGGAGCGCTCCACCGGCCTGCGGCTGGCAGGGATCGGCCTCGGTTTTGGTGGCGTTGTCGTCCTGCTTGGGGTCGACCTCAGCGGCTCGGGGGCGGCGCTGCTGGGCGGCGGGGCGATCGTGCTCGCCAGCCTCGGCTACGCGGTCGGCGGCTTCATAGCCAAGCGACGCCTCGCCGACGCCGAGCCGCTCTCGATTGCCGCCGCCGTGATGGCGGCGAGCACCGTCCTGCTGGCGCCGGTCGGGCTTGCCACCCTGCCCGGCTCGGCGCCAGGCATCGGGCCGCTTGCTGCGGTCGTGGCGCTGGGGATGGTGGGGACCGGAATCGCCTTCGCAATCTTCTACTCGCTGATCGGGATGGTCGGCCCGGCGCGGACATTCATCGTCACCTACATCGCACCCGCATTCGCGGTCGGCTACGGAGCCTGGTTCCTGGATGAGCGGATCACTGCCGCGACGATCGCCGGCCTGGCGCTGATCGTCGGCGGCTCCTGGCTCGCAGCCGGCGGTGTCTCAGGCACCGAGGAGCCCGCCGCCAGTGGACCGGCCGAGCTGCCCGTCGGCGACCAGGCGGCGTAGCAGCGGGGCAGCGCGGTAGCGCTCCTCTCCGAGCTCGCGATGCAGGGCGTCGAGCACGGCGAGCACGTGGTCGAGCCCGATCTCGTCGCCCCACTGAAGCGGGCCCCGCGGGTAGTTGAGGCCGAGCCGCATCGCGGTGTCGATGCCTGCCGCGTCGGCGATCTCTTCCTGTAGCGCGAAGGACGCCTCGTTGACCAGCTGGCAGACGATTCGGCCGAGCACGAGGCCGGGGGAGTCGCCGACCCACTCGACGTGCAGGCCGAGGGAGCGGAAGTGGGCCTCGGCGTCCTCGCGGGCCGCCTGCGGCGTGTTCTCGCCTGCCGTCAGCTCGACCAGCCGAGCTTCCTCCAGCGGGCCGAGGAGGTAGTAGCCGACCGAGCTGCCGGTGTCATCGAGCGCAGCGAGACTCCCTCCGGCAAGAAGGATCAAGCGCGCTGCGCCGACCTCGACCGGCTCGGTGTGGCGACTTTCTCGCGCATAGCGCGAAGAAATCGCCACATCCGGCTCCTCACACCCTTGCGGCTGCGGATCCTCGGGACGGTAAGGGTCCTCGGAGTAGTCGTAGTAGCCGCGGCCCGCCTTGCGGCCCAGGCGCCCGGCCGAGACCATCTGCTCCTGGATCGGGTGCGGCTCCCAGCGCGGCTCGTGGGAGCTCTGCTCCCAGAATGACTTCGCGACCTCGAGGTTGACGTCGACCCCGACCAGGTCGGTGAGCTCGAAGGGGCCCATGCGAAAGCCGCCGCCGATGCGGCAGATGCGGTCGATCGTCTCCGCATCGGCGACGCCGTCGCCGAGCAGGCGCAGGGCCTCGAGGCTGTAGGGCCGCGCGCAGCGGTTGGCGATGAATCCGATCCCATCGGCAGCGCGGACCGGCGTGCGGCCCATCCGCTCGGCTGCCCCGCTGGCGAGCTCCAGCGCCTCCCCGGAGGAGTCGGGGCCGGCGACCACCTCGACCAGCCTCATCAGCGCCGGCGGGTTGAAGAAGTGCATGCCAACGACGCGATGCGGCCCCGGCACCCCGGCCGCGATCTCCGCCACCGACAGGGAGGAGGTGTTGGTGGCCAAGACCGCGTCGGGGGCGCAGATCTCGGCCAGTTGTGCGAACAGCTCCCGCTTGACATCGAGGTCCTCCGGTGCGGCCTCGATCACCAGCTCGCAGCCGTCGAGATCGCCGAGCTTCTCGGCGGGGCGCAGAAGCCCGGCTGCCCGGTCTGCCTCCTCGCGGCTCCAGCGCCCGCGCTCGGCGCCCTTCTGCAGCGCCGCGCGCAGCCGCCGCTCTCCTTCTGCCAGAGCTCCTGAGACCGGGTCGTGCAGATGGGTCTCGAAGCCGCCGAGGCAGGCGACCTGGGCGATGCCGGAGCCCATCGTCCCGGCGCCGACTACGCCTATCGGCCCGCTCAGCGCTCCTCCTCGGACTCGGCCTCGCCCTCCCAGTAGTCGACCTCGTCCTCGAGGCGGAACAGAGCTCGCAGCCCGGTTGCCTGCGTGCCGGGCGCCTGTTCGCGAGCCATCACCTTTCCGGAGTCGGGATAGACACAGACATCGGGCGCGTTCATCTCGCTGACGATCAGTACCCGGGTCGGCTCATCGGTGCGGTTGATCAGCTTGTGCGCGCCCCGCTCGCCGACCGGGAAGGCGACGACCTCGCCCTCGGCCAGCTCGCGCTCGCCGTCGGGAGTGCGCAGGGTCGGTCGGCCAGAGATGACGACCAGCATCTCCTCGTTGGCGGCGTGCCAGTGGTAGGGGTTGAGGCTGTTGCCGGGCGGGGTCTCATAGATGCTCGCCCCGAGGCTCTCGGAGCCGGCCACCCTGCCGACCTGCGCGAAACGGCCGTCATAGCCGGCAGGCCACTCCTTGTCGCCGGCCTCCCATTCGGGCTCGAACACGTTCGCCATCGCTCATTCCTCCTTCAATAGCCGAGGCCGCTGCCCGCCAAGGGCTACTTGCCCCTGAAGTCGGGCTTGCGCTTCTCGATGAATGCCTGCATGCCCTCGACCCGGTCCTCGGTCGCCATCGCAAGCTCGTAGAGGCGCCGCTCGGTCTCCAGCCCGGCCGACAGCGCCGTCTCGTCGGCGGCGATCACCGCCTGCTTCGCGAGCCGGGTCGCGATCGGAGGGCGGCGAGCGATCCGCTCGGCGAGCTCCAGCGCCTCCTCGAGCCAGGCGCGTTTCGATGCGACGGCATTGACCAGTCCCGCCTCGTGTGCCTCCAGCGCGGTGAACCGGCGGCCCGTCAGCACCAGCTCCATCGTCCGCTGCTTGCCGAGAACCCTGGCGAGGCGCTGGGTCCCTCCGCCGCCGGGAATGATCCCCAGCGTGATCTCGGGCTGGCCGAACTCGGCGTTCTCGGAGGCGACGATCAGGTCGCAGGCGAGCGCCAGCTCACAGCCGCCGCCAAGGGCCCAGCCGGAGACCGCGGCGACGAGCGGGGTCTTTATCGCGGCGACCCGCCTCCAGAAGGAGGCGGCGGGGTGGTACAGGGAGTCGCCGAAGGAGCGCTCGGCGAGCGCCTTGATGTCGGCACCGGCCGCGAAGGCCTCATCAGAGCCGGCGATCACGATGCAGCGGACCTCCGGGTCGGCGTCGAGCCGCTCCAGGTCCGTGGCGAGCTCCTCCATCAGCTCCGGAGAGAGGGCATTGCGCGCCTCGGGCCGGTTGAGCCGGCACAGCGCCACGTGCCCCTCGGTGGATGTCTCGATGAAGTCAGCTGGCAGGTTGCTTGTCTTCAGCTTCCATCGGAGTCATCGCGTTGATCCCGGTCGCGTCGCGGCCGATGATCAGCTTCTGGATCTGCGAGGTGCCCTCGTAAAGGGTCGTGACCCGGGCGTCGCGAAGGTAGCGCTCGACCGGGTAGTCGTCGACGTATCCGGAGCCGCCGTGGACCTGGATCGCGGCGTTCGCGCATTCGACCGCCGCCTCGGTTGCATAGAGCTTGGCAATCGAGGTCTCGGCCGTGTTCGGGAGGCCACGGTCTTTCAGATCGGCGGCGCGCCAGACCAGCATCCGGGCGGCGTCGCGCTTGACGACCATGTCGGCGATCAGCTCCTGGACGAGCTGAAAGCGGGCCAGCGGGACGCCGAACTGCTGTCGCTCCTTTGCGTAGGAGACCGAGGCGTCGACGCAGCCGTCGCAGATCCCGACGCAGCCCGCGGCGACGCTGAAGCGCCCCGAGTCCAGCGCCGACATCGCGACCTTGAAGCCGTCGCCGACCTCGCCCAGCAGCGCCTCCTCGGGGACCTCGACCCCGTCGAGCGATATCTCGGCCGTGTCGGAGGCGCGCAGGCCGAGCTTGCCGTGAATCTCCTGGGTCTCGAAGCCGTCGCTCGCGGTGGGGACGAGAAAGCAGGCGAGCCCGCGGTGCTTTGCCTCGGGGTCGGTCTGGGCGAAGATCAGCGCGACCTCGGCGTAGTTGGCAAGCGAGATCCACATCTTCTGCCCGCTGATCGTCCAGCCGCCCTCGCTGCGCTCGGCGCGGGTGCGCAGGTTGGCGGCGTCTGAGCCGGTGTCGGGCTCGGTGAGACCAAAGCAGCCCAGCGCCTCTCCCGAGCAGAGCCGCGGGAGCCAGTGCTGCTTTTGCTCTTCTGTGCCCCAGCGCTCGATCGAGCCGCAGACCAGGGATGTCTGAACCGACACCACGGTGCGAGCGGCGGAATCGGCTCGCCCGACCTGCTCGACGATCAGCCCGTAGCCGAAGTAGTCAAGGCCCCGCCCTCCGTATTGCTCGGCGACCGGGGCTCCCAGATAGCCGACCTCGCCGAGCATCCGGGCGAGCTCGCGGTCAAAGCGCTCGGCGCGGTCGTTCTCGCGCGCCCGCGGGACGATCTCGCGGTCGGCGAACTCGCGGGCGCTCTCCGCGATCAGCCGCTGCTCGTCGTTGAGCTCGAAGTCCATGTTCAGACGCGCTCGGAAAGCTCGCGGCGCAGGACCTCGGCGAAGGCCTCGGCAGCCTCGGTGGTGCGCTCGCCGGGTGCCTCGGGCAGCTCGGCGCCATCTATCGCCGCGACGGCCTGCACCTCGCGGGTGGTCGAGGCGAGAAAAGCCTCTTGGGCGGCGCGCAGGTCGGCGACCGGCCAGACGCCCTGCTCGACCTCGACCTCGGCGACGATGCGCGCGCGGGTGATCGAGTCCAGCACTCCGGATTCCAGCGAAGGCGTTCGCAGCGACCCCTGCGGCGAGACCCAGAAGAGCGTCGACGTCGGCGCCTCAAGGACGGTGCCATCGGGGGTCACGAGCACCGCCTCCTCCGCCCCCTCGGCCTGGGCCAGCCGGGTGGCCTGCATGTTGGCGGCGTAGGAGAGCGACTTGACGCCGGTGAGGATGACGCTCGGCGAGTAGATGACGGTCGCGAGCCGGATCGCGTCGCCGCGTTCGGGGAGGGGCTCGGTGATCGCGATGCGCCGGCCGCCGCGCGTGATCAGCAGCCGCAGCTGGCCGTCGGCGGCACCGAGCTCGGCCAGCAGCGCCCCGATCTCCGCTTCGAGCGCCGGGCGGTCAAGGGTCAGCTCGATCGAGGCAGCCGAGCGCTCGAGGCGGTCGAGGTGGTCGGCGAGCGCAAAGGGATGGCCCTCGTAGAGACGGATCACCTCGAAAGCCCCGTCGCCGCGATAAATGCCGTCGTCCTGGAGCGGGACGGTCGTCTCGGCGGTGGGAGAGATCCGCCCGTCGACGCTTGCCAACTCTGTTGCGCTCACGCTGGCGAGGCTACCGATCGCGCCGCCGAGGAAGCGGTGGCCGCAGAATGCGGGAACTAATACGAACGTCCAACTCCGT
This sequence comes from uncultured Solirubrobacterales bacterium, assembly GCA_963724905.1. Lineage (GTDB taxonomy): Bacteria > Actinomycetota > Thermoleophilia > Solirubrobacterales > 70-9 > Mayfieldus. Next base: position 84,998 of record CAVRWD010000002.1, on the reverse strand, counting down.
GCACGTTCTGGCGTCCTATGCGTTACTTACTATTGCGTAATGGAATCCAAGGCCAGAAGCGTCTTCATCGAGCCGAGCGAGATCTCGGTGGCGCGCCGTCTGGGCGCCTGGGCGTCGCTGTCGGTCACGGTCGCGATCGCCCTCCTGCTGCTGTTCGGCGTTTAGCGGCGCTCAGACCGCCTCGACGACGGTCGCCAGCCCCTGGCCGACCCCGACGCACAGCGATGCGACCCCGTAGCGGCCTCCGCGCCGCCGCAGCTCGCGGACCAGCGTCGTCATCAGCCGTGCGCCGGAGCACCCCAGCGGGTGGCCGAGGGCGATCGCCCCGCCGTTGACGTTGAGGCGCTCCTCGTCGATGCCGAGCTCGCGCGCGCAGGCGAGGACCTGGGAGGCAAAGGCCTCGTTGATCTCCACCAGGTCGACGTCCGCCATCTCCAGCCCGGCGGCGACGAGGGCCTTCGGAATCGCCTCCGCGGGGCCCATGCCCATGACGGCCGGGTCGACGCCGGAGACGCCGAAGGAGACGATCCGCGCCAAGGGCTCGACCTCCAGCTGCTCCGCAGATTCGCTAGTCCCGATCAGCAGGCAGGCGGCGCCGTCGTTGAGGGTCGATGCGTTGCCGGCGGTGACGCTGCCGCCGTCGCGAAAGGCGGGGCGCAGCTTGGCGAGCTTCTCCAGCGAGGTGTCGGAACGCGGGCCCTCGTCGCGCTCCAGGGTGCCGCTCCCCGTCGACCGGCACGGGCACGATTTCCTCCGCGAAGCGCCCGTCTTCGGCCGCCTCGACGGCGCGCTGGTGGCTTCGCAGCGCGAACTCGTCCTGATCTGAGCGCGAGATCTCGTGGAGCTCGGCGACGTTCTCGCCCGTCTCGCCCATCGACTCGGTCGAGTAGAGCTGCGCCATCCGCGGATTGATCATTCGCCAGCCGAGCGTCGTGTCGTACATCGTCTGCTCGCCGCGCGGAAGGCCGGTTTCGGGCTTCGGCATCACCCACGGCGCCCGGCTCATCGACTCCACGCCCCCGGCGAGGTAGAAGTCGCCCTCGCCGAGCATCGCCGCTCGGGCCGCCATGTTCACGGCCTCGAGGCCGGAGGCGCAGAGGCGGTTCACGGTTGCCCCCGGCACCGAGACCGGCAGGCCCGCGAGCAGGACCGCCATCCGGGCGACGTCGCGGTTGTCCTCGCCGGCCTGGTTGGCGGCGCCCATGTAGACGTCGGCGATTCGCTCCGGATCGACGCCGCTGCGCTGCACGACGGCAGCGACCACGTGGGCGGCGAGGTCGTCGGGGCGAACGCCGGCGAGGCCGCCCCGGTAGCGGCCCATCGGCGTCCGCACCGCGTCGAGGATGAGCGCTTCGGGCACCGGCGCACCGTATCCTGATCGGAGTGGAGTTCATTCTGGGGACGACGCTCGTCCTGCTCTTCTTCATCGGCGTGATCCTGCTGGTCGGGCACTTCTACCCGGGGAGCGGTGCCGAGCTGCTCGATTGGAAGCCGACGCGCTCCTATGAGACCGAGGTCCAGCTAGAGCAGGACGACGTCCAGCAGATGCTCGACGCCCAGAACGAGATGCGCCGTCGTCGCGGCGCCCCCGAGCTCACGCACGAGGAGCTGAGCGAGAAAGTGGCCGAGGACGAGGCGCACCGGCTGCGCGGGCGCGGTCCCTTCTCCTCCGACGTCTAGAGGAATCGACAGTTGGTCGAAGGGATCTCGGCGTGGCGCGGGCGTTGATCATTGGCTGCGGCCGCCGCGGGCGGGCGCTCGGCTCGCGCCTGGTCGCGGACGGGTGGCAGGTTCGCGGGACGACGCGCTTCGAGGAGAGCCAGGCGGCGATCGAGGCGGCGTCGATCGAGGCGGCGGTCGCCGACCCCGACCGTCCCGGGACACTGCTCGACCTGATCGGGGACGTGACCGTCGTGCACTGGCTGCTCGGTTCCGCCGATGGGCCGCCGCCGCTGCTCGAAGCAATCCATGGTCCCCGGCTTCAGGCGCTGTTGGAGCGGCTCGTCGACACGCCCGTTCGGGGATTTGTCTACGAGGCCTCCGGCGGGGTGGGTGAGGAGCACCTGCAGCGCGGGGCAGCGACAGTGCGCTTCGCCGCCGACACCTGGCGCATCCCGGTCGAGATCGTCGAGGCGGACCCCTCAGAGCCGGATCAATGGCTCGAGGCGATGGTCGCGGCGACCGGGCGCCTCGTCGATAGGCAGCTACGCCCGCCGCAGGGCGGCGGGACCGGCGAGAGGCCCTACTGAAAGTCGGTGGAGCCGCTCTGGCCGGGGGTCTCGGGCTCGAAGCCGCCGAGCGGGCCGGGCGGGGCATTCGGCTTCGACCACGGCGCCTGGTCGGGATCGTTGGCCGGTGCCTTGTCGAGCGAGTCGGTGGCCGCCTTTAGGCCGATGTACGCGCCGATGATGAAGGCAACGAAGATCCCGTAGTAGAGGAACTGGCGCCCGCGGCTGGCGCCGTAGCGCTGGCCGATGACCTTGCGGTGCTTCTCGTGTCCCATCGCGTCGACGGTCGAGGGCTCGTGCTCGGAGTCCCGCTCTTCTCGCGCGTCGGCCTCGGAGGCAGACTCGTCGCGGGTCTGCTCCTCGGAGTCCCTTGCGTCGCGATCTTGCCCGGAGCGGGCCTCTTGGTTCGCTTCCGCGTGGCGAGCCGACTCCGGCGCGTCGCGAGAATCCTGCCCGCGCGCTGTCTCCCGCTCGTAAGGCTTCCAGTCGCCGGAGGAACCCGCTCCCTCGCTGCTTTCCCCGGACGCCTGCGGCTCCTCGCGCGAGTACGGCTTCCAGTCGCCGGACGGCTGCGGCCGCTTGGACGAGCGCTCCTCCACGCCACAAAGGTACCGCCGCTAGGCCCGCGCTTCCACCGACAACCGCCGGCGTACGGGCCGGCGACCCGAAATAGGTAAAGTCGGGTCAGGATTCGCCAAATTTTGACGCTGGAGGTTATGATGGCTGATTACGCAAAGGACGTGCTTGTCGAGACCGACTGGGTCGCCGAGCATCTCGACGACGACGGGATCCGCATCGTCGAGGTCGACGAGAACCCGGCGCTGTACGCGGAGGCCCACATCCCCGGCGCGATCGGCTTCGACTGGAAGCAGGACCTGCAGGATCAGGTCAAGCGCGACTTCCTCGGGCCGCAGGAGTTCGCCGAGCTGATGGGCAGCCGCGGGATCTCGAACGACCACACGGTCGTCCTCTACGGCGACCGCAACAACTGGTTCGCCGCCTACACCTACTGGTACTTCAAGTACTACGGCCACGACGACGTGAAGCTGGTCAACGGCCCGCGCGAGAAGTGGATCGAGGAGGGGCGGGACACGTCCACCGACGTGCCCCAGTACGAGGCGGTCAAGTTTGAGACCGGTGACCCCGACGACGACATCCGCGCTTTCCGCGATCAGGTCAGCGAAGCGCTCGACGGAGATACGAAGCTGGTCGACGTTCGCAGCCCGCAGGAGTACTCGGGCGAGCTGATCGCGATGGCCGGTTACGAGCAGGAGGGCGCCCAGCGCGGCGGCCACATCCCGGGGGCCGCATCGGTCCCCTGGGCCCAAGCGGTCAACGAGGACGGGACCTTCAAGTCCCAGGACGAGCTGGAGGAGATCTACACCTCAAAGGGGGTCCTCGACGGAAGCGACGTGATCGCCTACTGCCGGATCGGCGAGCGCTCGGCTCACACCTGGTTCGTGCTGCACGAGCTGCTCGGCCGCGACGACGTCCGCAACTACGACGGGTCGTGGACCGAGTGGGGGAACATGGTCAACGTCCCGATCGAGAAGGACGTTTAGGGCAAACGCGCGAGCAGGTCCTGCAGGATGCGGCCGGTTGCACCCCAGATCAGGTGCCGGTCGAGCTCGAAGGTCGGAGTGCGGATAGGCACACCGCGGCGCACCAGCCTGCGCATCGCGTAGGCCGCGCGCAGCCGCTCGAGATCGAAGCGCAGCACAGACGCGACCTCGTCCGGGTTGGGCTCCAGGGGCAGGTCGGAGTCGATCAGGCCGACGAACGGGTGCACCTTGTAGGACGTGACGTAGGTGCCGATCGGCGGCAGGGCGCCGACCATCTCCACCTCGGAGGGCCCGAGGCCGACCTCCTCCTCGGCCTCGCGCAGGGCGGTGTGGCGCAGGTCCTCGTCGGGGTGATCTTGGCGCCCGCCGGGAAATGAGATCTCGCCGCGTGGCGCCGCAGATCCGAGCGGCGCTCGGTGAAGACGATCCCCGGGTTCTCCGGCCAGCCATAGATCGGGACCAGCACCGCGGCGTCGACCCTGCCGTGCGCGTCCATCGCGGCGGCCTGCTCGGGGGTGAGCAGCAGCTGCCTGAGATCGGGGGCCGGGGGGTGCACGGGCCTAGAATCGTTAGCGAACCGACACGGGGGTAAGGCATGGACGCGCTTCTCGATCGTCGACTTTCAGTACGACTTCACGCCCGGCGGGGCGCTCGCGGTGAGGAGGGGGATCAGATCGGCGAGCCGATCCAGCGGCTGGCGCCGCAATTCGAGTTCGTCGTCGCCACGCGCGACTGGCACCCGCCGGACCATGCCTCGTTCGAGCCCCAGGGCGGGCCGTGGCCGGTGCACTGCGTCGCCGGCAGCCGCGGGGCGCAGCTTCACCACGCCCTGAGCGAGGTCGAGATCGATTTCGTCGTCGACGTCGGCCTCGAGCGCGACGACGAGGGCTACTCGGGATTCGAGAACTCAAACCTTGCCGAGGGCCTGCGCGAGCGCGGGGTGAGCCGGGTTGCGGTCTGCGGCCTCGCGACCGACTACTGCGTGCGCGCGTCCGCGATCGACGCCTGCCACGAGGGATTCGAGGTCGTGGTGGTCGAGGACGCGATCCGCCCGGTGGAGGTCGAGCCCGGCGACGGCCAGCGGGCGATCGACCTGATGATCAAGGCCGGCGCCACGGTCGCCACCTCCGAGCAGCTGCTGACCACGGTCCGGCGCTAGCTTCGGCGCCTGTGTCCCGCCGTCGGGTGAGCTAGGCCTGGGCCAGCGGGTCCGGGGCGCCGAGCTGGGTGCTGTCGGGCGCCTCGTAAGCCTTGCCGGGGGTTCCGCCGATCGCCAGGACCCGCATCGGCTCGGGCCCGGTGAAGAACGTTCGCTTGGCCTCCGGCCCCACCATCGCGATCGTCTCGGGGTCGATCTTGTGGCGCTCCCCGTCGATCTCGATCTCGCCCGACCCGCTCATCACGACATAGACCTCCTGCTGGCCGTTCTCGACGTGGTCGTGCTCGGGGAACTGGTCGAGGTTGGGGGGCAGGTCCATCACTTGGAGGCCGAACGCCTCGACGCCGAGCTCGGCGCGGGCGAGCTTGAAGGCGCCTCCCAGGTGGCCTCCATCTCCTCGATCCTCTTCGACTGCGTATCCGGCCATGGTCCCTCCTCGTCGTGGGATTGCCGTTCGAGCGTATGGAGCGAGCGAGGGCGCCACTGTGCGATCGAGCACTTCCGCGCACCCAGGGGCTAGATGATCACCTGCACGGTGCCGCCGTCCACCGACCAGGCGGCGCCGGCTGACGTAGGAGGCCCGCTCGGAGCAGAGGAAGACGATCGCGGCGGCGATCTCGGCGCACCTCGGCGAGGCGGCCGATCGGGCGCTTCGAGCCGGCGGCCTCCAGCGCCTCGTCGCGGCTCTCGGCGCCGCCGAGCTCCTTCGACTGGTCGAGCAGGCCGCCTGCCCCCATCCACATCTCGCTCGCCGTCGGCCCGGGGCAGATCGCGTTGACGAGCACGCCCTTCTCGGCGTAGCGGTCGGCGAACAGGCGCGAGAGCGAGAGCTCCGCCGCCTTGGCCACCGAGTACTCCGGCATCGACGCCGAGGGCCGCTTGCCGGCGGTCGAGGAGACGTTGACGATCCGCCCCCAGCCGCGCTCGGCCATCGCCGGGGCGGCGGCGCGCATCGCCCGCAGCGGCGCCATCACGTTGAGCTCGAAGGCTGCTCGCCAGTCCTCCTCGGGCACGTCGTCGAGGTCGCGCCACTGGGCGCTTCCGGCGGCGTTGACCAGGACGTCGAGCTGCCCGAACCGCTCGCTCGCCTCGGCGACGATCCGCTCGCCGGCGTCGTCGTCGGTGACGTCGAGCGCCAGCGTGCGCGGCTTCGCCGCCGGCCCGCGGCGCATTCGCTCGGCGGCCTCGGCGAGTCGCTCCTCGCCGCGCGCGACCAGCAGCACGTCGGCGCCCTCGGCGCAGAGCATGCGCGCGGTCTCGCGCCCGATCCCGCGGCTGGCGCCGGTCACCGCGCAGGCTCGGCCGCTCGAGCCCGAGCTCCATCGCCTAGACCAGCTCCACGCGGTCGCTGACCTCCACCTCGGCCTCGTGCGTGAGCACCCGGTGCACAGGGCACTTGCCGGCGATCACCCGAGCCGCTCCCGCTGCTCGTCGGAGAGCTCCTTCGGCAGCATCAAGGTCACCTCGAAGGAGGTCGGCAGGCTCGCCTGCCCGTACTCCATCTCCACCGCCACCTCGAGGTCGCCGACGTCCCAGCCCTTGCGGTCCGCGTACATCTCCAGCGTGATCGCGGTGCAGGAGGCAAGCGCGGCGGCGAGCAGGCGGGTGGGGGAGGGGCCCCGTCTGCGCCGCCCGCGGCCTCGGGCTCGTCGGCGACCAACCGAGTGGCCGTCGACCTCGACGTCGTGGGTGTAGCCCTGGCGCCGCCGGCGCGACCGACCGGGGCACCGTCAGCCCTTGCGGCGCCCGGCGAACAGGGCCGGCGAGTCCTCGTCGGTGGCGCGGGCCATCGCGAAGAGCAGGTCGGAGGCGCGGTTGAGGAAGCGCAGGATGGCCTCCGAGGCAAGCTCGCCGGACTCCTTGCAGAGCAACGGTGCGGCGCTCGGCGCGGCGCAGGACCGCGCGGGCGACGTCGAGCTGGGCCGAGATCCGGGTGCCGCCGGGGACCGTGAACTGGGGCGCCAGCTCGACTGCCTTCGAGGTAGCGGTCGATCTCGGCGTCCAGTGAGTCGGCCATCTCCTCGGTCACCCGGCTGACGCCGTCCTCGAGCCGGTCGGCGGCTTCGGGAGCGGTCGCGAGCTCGGCGCCGGCGACGAAGAGGTCGTTCTGCAGGGCGAGGATGTCGGCGCGCGAGATCGTCCTGCTCAGCTTCCTGCACAGGGCGCGGGCCACCCCGAGCACCGATGCCGCCTCGTCGAGGGTTCCGTAGGCCTCGGTGCGCAGGTCCGACTTCGGCGACCCGGCCGCCGTACCAGAGCGAGGTCGTCCCGTCGTCGCCCTTCTTCGTGTAGATGCGGGTCACCGGCGGAATCTTATGCGCGCCCAGGCTCGCCGCCGCCGCTCAGCTAGAGCGGGTTGAAGACGATCCCGGAGAGGATCTTGGGGAAGAAATAGGTCGACTTGGGCGGCATCGTCTCCCCCTCCGCCGCCACCTCGCGAACCTGTTCGACCGGGGTGGGGCGGAGGACGAAGGCGGCGTCGTAGCCGCCGAGTCGAGCGCCGCCGCGGACGTCGGGAAGGCTCTTCGCGTAGCCGATCCCGCGCTTGGCGGCGATGTCGTCCTCGCTCATCCCCAGGACCCCCTTCAGCACCAGGGCCTCGAGGATCACGACGTCAAGTCGCCGGTAGGCCTCCGGCCGGCCCTCGAGCATGCGGTCGAGCTCGGCAGTGTCCTTGAGGCGCAGGCGGAAGGGCCGCCGCGTGGGAGTCGATGTAGCCGAAGACGCCGATGCCCTCCTCGCCTGCCGGGTCGAGGCCTCCTCCTCCACCTCCTCGATCTCGAAGAGCTCCCGCAGGCCTTCGCTCGAGGTGCTCGCGCCGCTCGGGGTCGCCGGCCAGCCCGCTGAGCAGCCGGTGGGTGGGAAAGACGGTCAGGCCGGGGTCCTCGAGCGCGGTCAGGGCCATCAGCGTGTAGTCATGCGGGCCGTCGCCGCCGACCTCGTCGCGGTAGGTGCGGGCGGTCTCGTAGCGGTGGTGCCCGTCGGCGATCAGCAGCTCGGCTTCGGCGAGCTTCTCCGCCACGGCCTCGTGCACGCCGGGATCGTCGACGCGCCAGACCCGGTGCACGGTCCCGTCGTCGTCGGTCGCCTCGCCCCAGGGGTCGCCGGAGATCGCCTTCTCGATCGCGGGCCAGGCGTCGGCGCTGGTGAGCGAGAAGATCGGCGAGAGGTTGTGGCGGGTGGCGCGGGTGAGGTCGAGGCGGTCCTGCTTGGGGCCGGGCTGGGTGCGCTCGTGGGGCCGAACCCGGCCGGCCCCGTAGTCCTCGACCCGGACCCGGGCGAGGATCGCGTGGCGGGTGCGGGCCGAGCCGTCGGGCGCCGTGTAGTCCTGGGTCAGCGCCCACAGCGAGGGCTCGCCGTCGCGCTGCAGGACCCCTCGCTTTCCCACTCCTCGAGGATGCTCGGCGGCGTGGCGGTAGGGGTCCTCCCCGGAGCCGCCCTGCGGCAGGTCGACCTCGACGGCGTTGTAGGGGGAGCGGGCGACCAGCTCGGCCCGCTGGTCGGCGTTGATGACGTCATAGGGGGGCGCGACCACCTGCTGCAGCGAGCCGACCTTGTCGAGGTCGTAGTGGAGAGCGGGGAGGGGGCGGACGTCGGCCACGGAGCGGGGAACCTACCTGCCGGTGCGCCTTTGTCTCGCATAGGGGGAGAAAGACGCACCGTCTAGGGTTCTAGACTCAGCCAGTCGGGGCGTGGCGCAGCCTGGTAGCGCGCTGCCTTTGGGTGGCAGAGGTCCCCGGTTCAAATCCGGGCGCCCCGATTTCGGCGTGATCCTCGGCGGCGCGCCGTGTTAGTGGGGGCAACGCAATCGCGCGACGAAGAGGAGCAGAAGATGTCCCCTGGCAGAAGAACGATCTTGGTGTTGGGCATCATGGGCCTCGCCATGGCAGTGGCAGCGGCACCCGCGGCCGCTCGACAGTTCGAGGGGGTCGTGATCTCCAAGAACCGGGAGGCGCGGACCTTCAAGCTGAGGCAGGATGAAGGCGGCGGCACCTTCCGGATCAAGGTCAACGCCTCGACCACCTATGAGCGGCTCGCGGGCTTCGGCGCCATCGATGTCGGCGACCGCAACATCGAGGTGGTCTCGAGCAAGAAGCGCAACGGTCGCTGGATCGCCAGGCACGTCGAGGTCTCCGGCGGTGGCGGGGGCGGAGGCGACGACGACGGCGGCGGCGATGACAACGGGGGCGGCGGGTCGGACGACTGACCGCAGGCGGCTGCGGCCGACTGCCTCTGAAATTCACGCTTTCCAGCCGGGTCGTGAGCTGAGCGCGCGGCCCGGCCGGCGCATTCATTCAGCCATAGCCGCGGGGAGCTTTGACTAGAGTTCCGCCGCCATGACCCCGAGCTTCGGCGCCTACCTCGCCGGCTCGCTGTCACTGGTCGCCATCGTCGCCTCGCTCGGCTTCGGCGCCTACTGGCTGCGGCGCTGGATCGTCCCAGAGTTCTCCGGTGCGCTGGCGCGGTTGGCCGAGATCACGCTGGGCGTCGGGCTCTTCGTCCTCGTCCTCTATCTGCTGGGAAGCCTCAGCATCCTGCGCGAGGGCTGGCTGATCTCGGTGGCGATCGCGCTCGGGCTGGCTACGGGCCTGGTCGGCCGGGCCCGAGCACCGCGCGACGTGACGCCGGTCGAGCCGCCGAATGTGGGGATGTGGCCGCTGCTGATCGCGATCGCCGTCGCCTCCTTCACGGTCGCCGAGTGGACGTTTCCCTCGCTGCTGAGCCTCGATCGCGGCATGTTCGGCGGCGACACCACCTGGTACCACATGCCGTTCTCGGCCCGCTTTGCGCAGGACGCCTCCACCGTCGCCCTTCACTTCACCGACCCGATGCGGCTCGTGGTCTGGTTTTACCCGGCGACCTCGGAGCTGATCAACGGGGCCGGGATCGTCGTCATGCGCAACGACTTTCTCTCGCCGCTGCTCAACATGGGTCTGGCTTGCGGTCGGACTGCTCGCCGCCTGGTGCATCGGGCGCCCCTACGGCGTCGCCCCGGCGACCCTGGTCGCCTCGGCCCTGGTCTTCGACTCCGGCGTAATGGTCGTGACCCAGGCCGGCGAGGGCCGCAACGACATCATGGCGATCTCCTTCCTGGTCGCCTACGTCGCCTTCATCGTCAACGGCCACCAGGTGCGCCGTGGCGGATCGCTGGTCACCGGCGACGTCGCCGACTCCGGCGCCCTGATCGACCGCGGCCCGCTGATCCTGGCCGGGCTCGCCGGCGGGCTCGCGATCTCGGTCAAGCTGACGATGCTCGCGCCGGTGGGGGCAATCGCCGTCGCGGTGATCCTCTTCAACGCCCGCGAGCTGCGCACCCGGATCAACACGACGCTGGTGCTCGGCGCCGCGCTTTTGGTCACCGGGCGGCTACTGGTTCATCCGCAACCTGTTGCACGCGCGGCAACCCGACGCCGCAGATCGGCTTCGGCCCCCTCAACCTGCCGGTCCCCGACCAGCTGCCGCTCGACCCGCGGCCGCGCTTCAGCGTCGCCCACTACCTCTTCGAGCCCTCCACCTACCGCAACTGGTTCTTCCCCAGCTCGAGAACGCGCTCGGGCCGTTCTTCGGCCTGATCCTCGTCGTCGCTTTCGCTTCGCGCGATCTACGTCGTCTTCAAGTCCCGCAACCGGATCCTTCAGGCGCTGGCGGGGGCGGCGCTCCTGACCGCGGTCGTCTACCTGTTCACCCCCCTGACCGCGGCCGGCCCGGAGGGGACGCCGCGCGGCTTCTTCACCAACACCCGCTACCTGATGCCGGGCCTGGTCCTGGCATTAGTTCTCGCGCCCCTTGCTCGGCCGCTGCGAAGCGACGAGGGGCACTCGCGCTGGACGCTGGGCTTCTTCACCGCTCTTTACGCGCTCACCGTGCTCAGCACCCCGATCTGGTTCCCGCGCTACATCGTCGGCACGGTCCTGCTCACCGGGGCGCTGATCTGGGTCCCTGCCTGGCTCGCCTGGCAGCGCCGCAAGGACGCGATCACCCCGCTCGCCACCGCGGGGGCCGTCGCGGCCGTGGTGCTGGTGGCGATCGGGCTCGGGCGCGCTCAGCAGGTCCAGTACTCCGAGAACCACTACACGGACTCGGAGCTCTTTCTCCAGGAGGGGGGACCCGTGAAGGCCTTCGACTGGGCGCGCAAGCAACAAGACCAGCGGATCGGGATCGCGGGCGGGGGCGAGATCTTCTTCGACCAGTACGGCTTCTACGGCGCCGACCTCTCCAACTACGTCAACTACATCGGTGTGCCGGGACCCGATGGCGAGTACCGGCTGGCAGACGACTGCCGCAGCTTTCGTGAGCGGGTCAACGCCGGCGACTACGACTACGTGGTCACCAGCCGCACGGCCTGGGACATTCTCGAGTCCGAGTACGCGCATCCGTATCGCGCTTGGCTGAACCAGGACCCCGCGACCGAGGAGGTCCTGGGGGAGCCGGTCCTGCCGCAGCCCGACTACGTCTACAGGATCAACGGCCCCCTCGATCCGAACGGCTGCCGCAACGTTCGCGCCCAGCCGGCGCCGCAGCCCGAACCCGAGACCTGACGCAAGCCCGCGCCCGGCGGGCTGCGCAGTCCGACTTCTCGGTAGCGCCGAGGATCGAAAAGTCGCCTGACCTGGGGTCAGGATGCCCCGGACCGGGGCTTTCCCTCCAGACTGGATGGCGGCAAGTTGGGCAGGGCCCCGGTGGCGGGGCGTAGGCGGAGGAGGCAGGCGGATGAGCATGGAAGCGGTTGGGCTGTTGATGATCTGTACGGCGGTCGTTCTCGGCTGCAAGGTGCTGCGCGTCCCGGCGACGCTGCCGCTGCTGGTGGTGGCGTTGGGGTTGATGCAGGTGGGCGCTCTGCAGGCCGCGGCTGTGCCGGGCCTCGCCCAGCTCGCGGCGGCGAAGGCCGAGCTGGACAACTGGACCGAGGAGCGGACCGCGGCGGCGAAACGGGCGGTGCGGCAGTACAAAGCGGCGACGGCGTCTTACGAGCAGCCCTAGGGCTGCTCGCCGAGCCGTAGAGTCTGACGCAGCCGCCCCCGTAGCTCAGTGGACAGAGCGGCGGCCTTCTAAGCCGCGGGTCGCAGGTTCGAATCCTGCCGGGGGCGCTGCGGTTGGTGTGGGCCTCACGGCCTGGCCTCCGGCGGCGCCCGGCCTGTGGCCGCTACAGGCAATATGAGGCGCCGTGACCGTCGGACTTGCCCTCGCCCTGGTCTGCGCACTCGCGACGAACGTCGCCTTCCTCTTCAAGCACCGCGGCGCGGTCTTGGCGCCACCGGTCCGCATGCGGCACCCGCTGCGAAGCGCCGCCGGCCTCTTCCACTCCAGGTGGTTCACCGTGGGCTGGATCGTGGCTGTCGGCGCCTGGGGGCTTCACGTCGCCGCGCTCGCGCTCGCCCCGCTGTCGATCGTCCAGGCGGTCCTGTCGGGCGGGCTGGTCTTCCTCGCCGTGCTCGCCGAACGCTACTTCGGCTTTCACCTCGGACGCCGCCAATGGGTCGGCCTGCTGATCACGGCGGCCGGACTTGCCGTGATCGGGCTCACCTCGGGGCGCGGGGCGGGGGAGGAGACCCCCGGTTATGCGCTGGCAGCATTGATCGTCATCGAATGCGCCGTCCTCGGCCTCGCCACCGGTTTCGCCATCGTCTCCCACCGGCTCGGGCTCTCGCCCGCTGCGCAGGGCATGCTTCTCGGCGCGGCCGCCGGCGCGCTGTTCGGCGTCTCCGACATCGCGATCAAATACCTGACCGATGCCGTTGAGGGCGGGTTGATCGAGCTCATCAGCCCGTGGACGCTTGCGGCCCTGGCAGCTTCGGTGGTCGCCTTCTATGCCTCCGCCCGGGGCCTGCAGCTCGGCCCCGGCGTCGAGGTAATCGCACTTACCTCGGTCGCGGCAAACCTCGTGGCGATCGTCGGGGGGATCCTGGTCTTCCGCGACCCAATAGGAACGGGGGTGGTGGAGATCACCGGGCGCATGCTCGCCTTTGTCCTGGTCATAGCCGGCGCCGCGCTGATGCCGGCGCCGATGCGAGCGACTTCAAGTGCTACTCGTGAAGCGGAAGCGTCGCCTTAGCGGGCGCTTGCTCGGTCGCCCGCTCGACCTGCCTTGGCGCCCCTGGTTCGACCGTCATGCTTCGCTGGCTGCTCCGGTCTCAGCAGCTTGAGCAAGTCGCCGACCTCCCGGTCATGAACGAGCGGGTGGCGCAGGGGAAGCTCAGGCTTGACCTTGTAGCGGTTGCGGCGGCCCTGTCGCTCGCGGAGCACGTAGCCCTCGTCGACCAGCTCGGAGACGATCTTGTGGGCACCGCGCTCGGTGATCCCGACAGCAGCGGCGATGTCGCGCAGGCGGATTCCGGGGTCGTGGGCGATGCAGAGGAGGACGTGGGCGTGGTTGGTGAGGAAGTCCCAGCGACCTGCAGCGGCTCCAGGCGATGTCTTCCCTTCTTTTCCGGAATTCTTGTTCATGAATTTATGTTACACTATTCATTCACACAGTCCCCGAAAGGAGGCAGCCCATGCCTGCGACTCCCAAATCACCTTTGCCCGCGGCGTCCCCGATTCCGGCGGCTTCGCGGATTCCAGCGGCGTCGCCGATGCCGGCGGGCTCGCCCATCCCGATCGCCACACCAGGATTGGAGCCACGAAAATGACTGTCCTCAATTCCAAAAGCTTCAAGCGCTTCGTTCTTGGTCGTGAGGTCGATGTTGCGGAAACCGACCCGTCAGACGACAGTCAGCTTCCGCTTCCGGGCTACGATCGGATCAAGGAGAAGGACCTGGTCGCAGAGCTGTCCAACCACTCACAGGCCGAGCTCGCGGCTGTCGAAACCTATGAGCGCTCCCACAAAGAGCGCCTGCCGGTGTTCGACAAGCTCCGCTACCTACGCGGGCAAGAACCACTTCAGGGGTACGACACCCTTAGCGCCAAGGAGGTCTTGGCCGGGCTCGAGGGCGCTGACACGGCAACGCTGAAGCGAACGCGGGTATACGAACGCAAGTTCCGGGGCCGCCGCCAGGTGTTGGAGAAGGTTGACACCGCCATCCACGATCGCAACCAATCAGTCCACCGCGGGTGAACACCGAATGACGGTGAGCGAGCGAGACTCAACCCAACGGTGGACATGTGGCAATTGCGCCGTCGAGGTGCGCTGGGCCGGCAACAATGAGGAGTCCGGGCCTCCCCCCAACTGGGGGACGAACCACCGAGGCCCGGTCTGCCTGCACTGTCGGCGTGAGCTGGCGGGGGACGCCGCTTTAAGCAGGTCGGACCTGTCCCTGAAGGAGCGCGCTCGGCTTCGGTCCTCGACCATCGTTGAGTTCGAAGTCCGGCGAACCCCTGAACGTTCGAACACGCAAATCGCCAGTGCTGTGCACACGAACGTGGGGGCGGTCCTGAAGGCCCGCGAGCGGCTCGGCGTTGCGGCTGCCCCCGGGTAAGTCCCACGGGCAGCAGACGGGAGGGCCCCCCGCCATTCGTCCATGCGTAGGGTCCAGCTCCCTGTAGCCCTGGCCCGGCCGATTTGCTATCAGAGGTAGATCACTGCAGGCAGGAAGACAAAGGTTGGGCGGCGCGCCGTCCTGCCGGCCCCCGTCTCTTCGGTGGGCGCAGCAGTGACCAGCTCTACGGCGGCGCGGGTCGCGACTACTGCGACGGCGGCCCTGGGGTGGGTCGCTCCCACGATTGCGAGTCGGGCCCGCGCAACTGATCGGCGCCAGCACCCGCCAGCAGGCACCTCGCGACCTCCATGATCGGCTCGCGCAGCTCCGGCAGCCGCTGGAACTCGCCGGCTGCGATCCGAGTCGTGACCAGGGAGCTGATCGTGCCGACCAGCGCCTCGCACATGATCGGGTCCAGGCCGCCCTGCTCCGTCGGGCCGAGGATCTCCCCGATCAGGATCGCGTAGCGCTGCCAGACCTCGACCCGCCGCCGCAGCGCCCTGGGCCCGGCGCCGTAGACCTCGATCAGGAAGGTGCGCGCGAACTGCGGCTCGGCGGCCATCGTGTCGAGGTAGGTGACCAGCATGCGGTCGAGCCGCTCCAGGGCGGGCCGGTCCTGCGATCCGATCCCGTCCTGGACCGTCGTCGACATCACCTCTACGCCGAGGTCATAAGCGGCCAGAAAGCAGCTCTCGAGATCCTGGAACTGCTGGTAGAAGGCCTCGCTGGAGACGCCCGCCTGAGCGGCAACCGCGTCCACCGACGCGTTCGCGTAGCCGTCGCGGGCGACGACCCTCGCCATCGCCTCGATCAGCTCGAGGCGCTGGGATGTCACGCCCTGCTCACGGGTCGCCCCCTGGCGGCCGCGCACCAGGCGCTGGACCCAATCGTCTTGGTGCATGCCTCGATGCTATGCAGGACGCGCTCGGTCACAACCGGACCGGACAGAGTCATGACCAAAGCGGTCCCCTGAATTGAGGCTTTGCGACCCCAATCGTGATATTCAACCCCCGATGCTCAGGGGCTTCACAGGCCGTTTTCTCGCCTTGGCAAGCGCCGTAGCCGCGGTTCTCGCGCTGCCTGCCGCCGCCGCCGCGATCCCGATCGTCTCGGTCCCGGTTCCGCCCCCGTCACACCCTGCCTTCCAGGGCAGCGCCGCAACGGCGAACCCCCTGCCGGCGAGCAAGACGACTATTCCGCCCCAGAATCCCTTCATGGCCACCGACCCGGACAGCAACATCCACAACGACTCCTGGATGACCGGTGCCTACCCGCTGCGCAGCGGCCCTCTCGGCCGTTCGCCGGTATCGAGCTCCGAGGCCAAGAACCCCGCGATCTGCGGCTCGCTGGCGTTCGACTCCCGGGGCCGCATCGTCAGCGTCTGCCCCTCCGCGGTCGCGCCTCCGCAGGCCCGGATCATGGACCCCAACACCCTGGCGACGATCGCCACCTACGACCTTCCCAATGCCCCCGATCCGCCCGGCACCAAGCTCTACCAGAACTTCAGCGGCGGCGGCTATTTCTTTCTCGACAACCGCGACCAGATCTGGGTCCCGACCAAGACCGATCACATCTACGTCGTCGGGCAGACCCCGAACGGGCAGGCTCTGGAGCTGCGACGCGACTACGACCTGACCGGCGTTCTCGACACCGCAAACGAGCGCATCACCTCTGCGCTTCCCGACTGGAAGGGGCGGATCTGGTTCGTCACCAAGCAGAACGGCAAGGTCGGGACAGTCGACCGCAACACGGGCGCGATCAAGATCATGCGTCTCGACGAGGAGATCCAGAACTCGTTCTCGGTTGACCGCAGCGGCGTCTACATCGTCTCCGACAAGCGCATGTACCGCTTCAAGGCGAAGCGCAACGGCGCCCCGAAAATCATCTGGAAGCACACCTATCCCAACTCGGGCATCGTCAAGCCGAGCCAGGTCAACGCCGGCTCGGGCACGACGCCGGACGTGATGAGGAACGGCTACGTGGCGATCGCCGACAACGCCGACCCGATGAACGTGGTCGTCTACCGGACCCGCAAGAAGCTGCGTGGCAAGAGCCGGGTGGTCTGCAAGGTGCCGGTGTTCGACAAGGGCCGCAGCGCGACCGAGAACTCGCTGATCACCTCCGGCAACTCGATTGTGGTCGAGAACAACTACGGCTACCAGGATCCCTTCGGTCCCAACAGCGGCGCGGTGACCGAGCCTGGCTTTGCCCGTGTCGACATCAAGCGCAAGGGCAAGGGCTGCCGCAAGGTGTGGACCAACCGCGACGCCCGCGCTCCCAGCGTGGTCCCGAAGCTCTCCGCTCGCACCGGTTTGATCTACGCCTACACCCGGCCCCCTGACGCCAGCGAGGGCTACTACTGGACCGCGATCGACTTTCGCAGCGGTCAGACCAAGTGGAGCCGCTACGCGGGCTCCGGGCTGCTCTACAACAACAACTACGCCGGCCTCTCGCTGGGGCCCGACGGCACCGCGTATCTGGGCGTAGTCGGCGGGATGCTGGCGCTGCGCGACGGCAGCGGCGGCGGGGGCGGCCCGCTGCCGATCCCACTTCCCTAGCCGCTGCGGGCCGGCCCGCCGATAGCCTTCGCCTCGTGGACGCCCCGCTCGCCGGCATCAAGGTGCTCGACCTCTCGCGGCTGCTCCCGGGGGGCCTCTGCTCGCTGATGCTGGCCGACCTCGGGGCCGAGGTCGTGAAGCTAGAGGACACCGGCGCCGGCGACTACATCCGCTGGGCGCCGCCCCATCACGAAGGGATGCCCGCGAGCTCGGCCTCGGCGATGTACCAGGGGCTGAACCGCAACAAGAAGTCGATCCGCGTCAACCTGAAGAGGGAGGAGGGCAAGGGGGTGCTGCAGCGGCTGGCGCGTGACTACGACGTGCTGCTGGAGTCGTTTCGGCCCGGCGTGATGGACCGGCTCGGGGTCGGGTACGAGGAGCTGCGCAAGGAGAACGAGGGCCTGGTCTTCTGCGCGATCAGCGGCTACGGGACCGAGCACCCCGAGTTCGCACAGCGGGTCGGCCACGACCTCAACTACATGGCCTTGGTCGGCGTGCTCGGGCTGAGCGGAGAGCGCGGCGGCCCTCCGGTCCCGCCCGAGGTACAGGTCGCCGATATCGGCGGCGGTTCGCTGTTCGCGGCGATGAGCATCCTCGCCGCACTGCGTGGCCGCGACGCCTCAGGGGAGGGGCAGTTCATCGACGTCTCGATGACTCACGGGGTCCTGGCGATGATCTCCGGGCTGATGAGCCGTTACCTCTGCGACGGTCAGGTCCCGGTGCGCGGCGAGACCTGGCCGATCTGCTACTCGCCCTACGAGTGCAAGGACGGCTGGGTGACGATCGGCGCCCTGGAGCAAAAGTTCTGGGTCAACTGGTGTGAGGGAGTGGGGAGGGAGGACCTGATCGATCAGCAGTTCGCCCCCCACGGCTCCGAGTCGCACGAGGCGATTGCGGAGGAGTTCCGCAAGCGGACGCGAGGCGAGTGGGAGAAGTTCGCCGCCGAGCGCGAGTGCTGCGTGGAGCCGGTGCTGGCGGTCGACGAGGTCGCGGAGTCGAGCCTGCTGGCCGAGCGCGACTCGCTGATCGAGCTCGACGATGCCGGCGCCTCTGAGCCGGTGCGGCAGGTCGACTTCCCGGTCCGCTTCTCGGGTGGCTACCGCGCGCCGCGCAAGGTGGCCCCGCAGCTCGGTGAGAACACCGAGGAGATCCTGGCGGCGGCCGGCTACAGCGCCGAGGAGATCGCCTCGCTCACCGAGGCTGGAGCGGTCGCCGGGCGCCAGGACGAAACAGCCGGCTCTTTCCTCGGCGCCTAGGCGTTCTGTAGGCGAGATTCGCCTACAGTTGAGAGCGCGCGGTGAGCGTAGCTCAGTTGGTAGAGCTCCTGGTTGTGGTCCAGGTGGTCGCCGGTTCGAGTCCGGTCGCTCACCCTCAACATCGCGGGATACTGCGCGGGCGATGTCGGAGGAGAACCTGGAGCAGCTGCATCGCGCCTAGTCGATGAACGAGTCCACCGACACCGCAGCCCGCGAGCGGCTCCAGGCACTGGTCGGCGAATGGACCATGGAGGCCGGGCCACCCGAGGGGCCGCCATGGCCCGGGGAAGCTCGAGTCAGCTTCGAATGGCTCGACGGCATGCCGCTGTTGATTCAGCGCTGGCACGTGGACATGCCCGAGGCTCCGGACGGCGTCGCGGTAATCGGCTGCGACGGGATGAACGGCAGCTACTACCAGCTCTATACCGACGACCGGGACGTCCAGCGGATCTATGAGATGAGCCTTGGCGACGGCGTCTGGAAGCTATGGCGAGACGGCGAGCCCTTCTCGCAGCGATTCACGGGCACGTTCTCCGAAGACGGCAAGACGATCGCCGGGCGATGGGAGTTGGCGGAAGACGGCAAGACGTGGAAGACGGACTTCGACCTGACCTACACAAGGGTCGAATGAAGGGCGTGGCTTGACAATTATTGATCAGTCGTTTAATAATTAAGCCTCCGTCATCTCACCACTTCGAGGAGGGCGCATCGTGAGCACGACAGAAACCGGTACAGGCAACGGCGCGAACGAGCTGCACACCGAAGACGAGGCGCTGTCGGTGCTCTTGGACGGCGACATCGACAAGGTGATGTCGGGGCTGGACCGGATCGTCGAGGCAGCGCCCTCCTACGAGAAGCTCTTCATGCGCTGGCAGCGCCAGCACTGGAGCACCGAGGACTTCGACTTCACCGTCGACCGCGAGCAGTGGGCCGATCCGGACATCTTCACCGAGGAGGAGCGGAAGTTCCTGGCCTTCGGCTTCTCGGAGTTCTTCATCGCCGAGGACCGCGTGACCGTCGAGCTGCTTCCGTTTGCCCTGGCCGCGCCGCAGAAGGAGGCGCAGCTCTTCCTCACCTCACAGATCTCCGACGAGGCCAAGCACGTCGTGTTCTGGGACCGCTTCTACCGCGAGGTCTTCGACTCCGACGCCGAGGGGATTGCCGAGCAGCTGCAGCAGCATCGCTACGTCGTCAACAAGGACTGGGAGACGATGTTCGACGGCATCCTGCACGACTGCGCCGAGGACCTGCGAAAGGACCCGAGTGACTTCCCCGCCCTCGTGCGCGGGATCACCGTGTACATGATCGTGATCGAGGGGATGCTGGCGCTCACCGCAGCCCGCTTCATGATCCGATCGCTGAAGGACAACGGCTGGTTCCCGGGCTTCGTCCAGGGCTTCACCGCGGTGAACCGCGACGAGTCCCGCCACGTCGGCTTCGGGGTCAAGTTCCTCGCCGACGCGATCAAGGACGACCCGGCGAACGCGAAGATCGTCGAGGGCACCCTGAAGGAGTGCCTGCCGGTCGCCCCGCTCGTGTTCGTTCCGCCGTGGGTCGACGATCCCTACGACTTCCAGACGCCCTTCTACCACTCGTCAGAGATCTTCGAGTACGCGGCCAAGTCGCTGTCGAAGAAGCTCGCGGCGATGGGCCTTGACCCGGCGATGCTTGGAGCTGCGCAGGGCGAGGGCGCGGCGGCTTGAGCGCGGCGGTCGCCGAGCGGGGCGCCCGGCCCGGCCGCCCCTCGACCGGCGCTCGCGAGCGGATCCTCGAGGCCTGCCTGGAAACGCTCAGGTCAGACGGCTACGCCGGGCTGACGATCGCCAAGGTGGCCGCGCGCGCGGGCGAGAACCGGGCGCTGGTCTCCTACCACTTCGGCTCCAAGCAGGGGCTGATCGCCGCCGCGGCGCGCGAGCTCGGGCGGACGATCACTGAGGACGTGCTCGAGTCGCTCGAGGGGGCGGGGACCGTCGAGGAGATAGTGCGCGGATCGGTCGACGGCGTCTGGCGCCTGCTCGAGCGCGATGAGCGGCTCGCGCGCGTCTACTTCGACCTCAACGCGGTCTCCGTGGTCGAGGACGAGGTGCGAGCGGTGATCCGCGAGGTCAAGGCCCAGTGGCGCCAGGTCCTCGCCGGGCTGCTGCGCGAATCCGGCTTGCAGGCCCAAGCAGCTGAAGACGCGACCCTGCTGGTGATCGCCGGCACCGAGGGGCTGTGTCTCGAATGGATCGAGCGCGGGTCGAGCGCAGACCTGCTCCGAGCGCGCGAGCTGTTCGTCAGCGCCTGTCTGGCGGCGCTGGGGCGCGGCTAGCTCAGCTCGTCAAGTATCTCCAGCAGACCGGCATCGTGATCCCCTGAGCGACCCCGAAGGACTCCCCGTCGCCTTGCAGCACCTTGAACAGCTGCTCGTCTCAGTCATCTCGGTCGCATAGGCGACCTCCATGTCGAGGAACTCCAACCGCGTCGAGCGCCCGCTCGATGCTCGGGTTCTGGGCCAGCGCGCCGAGATCGGCAAGCTCGTCGGTGCTGGCGCCCTCCCCGCTAGGAGTGACGGTGACTCGGTGCATGAACCCTCTAATCGGACGCCTGCCCAAACCGCTTGAGAAAGCCCGTTTCGCCTGGCCAGCCTAGGCTTGCGAGGCAACCGACCAAGGAGCTGACCGTGAACGTTTTGTGCGTGCTCTACGACGACCCAGTCGATGGCTTCCCGCCGGCCTATCCGCGCGAGGGCGTCCCGCAGATCGAGCAGTACCCCGACGGACAGAGCACGCCGACGCCCTCGACGATCGATTTCACTCCCGGCGAGCTGCTCGGTTGCGTGTCGGGCGAGCTCGGGCTGCGCAGCTTCCTCGAGGACGCGGGGCACACGCTCATCGTCACCTCCGACAAGGAAGGCGATGGCTGCGAGTTCGAGCAGCGGCTGCCCGAGGCCGAGGTTGTCATCTCCCAACCCTTCTGGCCCGCCTACCTGACGGCCGAGCGAATCGCCAAGGCCCCGAACCTGAAGCTCGCGATCACCGCCGGCATCGGCTCCGATCACGTCGACCTCGACGCCGCGATCGATGCCGGGATCACCGTCGCCGAGGTCACCTACTGCAACAGCATCAGCGTCTCAGAGCACGTCGTGATGATGATCCTGGCGCTGGTCCGCAACTACATCCCCTCCTACCAGGTGGTCGTCGACCGTGAGTGGAAGATCGCCGACTGCGCCGCGCGCTCCTATGACCTCGAGGGGATGCAGGTGGGAACGGTCGCCGCCGGTCGCATCGGGTCCGCGGTGCTGCGGCGCCTCGCGCCCTTCGACGTCGGCCTTCACTACACCGACCGCCACCGCCTGCCGGCAGAGGTCGAAGAAGAGCTGGGGGTGACCTTCCACCCCGACGTCCAGTCGATGGTCGAGGTCTGCGACGTGGTGACGATCAACGCTCCGCTCCACCCCGAGACCGAGGGCATGTTCAACGACGAGCTGATCGGCAAGATGAAGCGTGGCGCCTACCTGATCAATACTGCTCGGGGCAAGATCTGCGACCGCGACGCGATCGTGCGAGCCTTGGAGAACGGGCAGCTCGCCGGCTATGCGGGCGACGTCTGGTACCCGCAGCCTGCCCCTGCGGACCATCCCTGGCGATCGATGCCCCACCACGGGATGACGCCGCACATCTCCGGTACCAGCCTCTCCGCCCAGGCCCGCTACGCGGCCGGGACGCGCGAGATCCTCGAGTCCTTCATCGAGGGGCGGCCGATCCGCGACGAGTACCTGATCGTCGAGGGAGGCGGCCTAGCGGGCGCGGGTGCCCATTCGTACAGCGTCGGCAAGGGCGGCGGCTGAGGTAGGCAACCGCGCGGAGCTGCGCTCCGTACCCAACTAGATGAAGGCTAATCTGGCCTTGGTGGAGGACCCGCGTCCCAAGCAGGCCCGCGCAGACGTCGTGAGGCTGAGCGATCGCAGTCGCACCGAGCGACGGATCGCAAAGGGCCTGCGCAACGGGGACCCGGCGGCGTTGGATCAGGCCTATGCGGCCTATGGCGGGACCCTGCTCGCCTACATCGTCGACACGCTCGGCGATCGCGCCGCGGCCGAGGACGTTCGCCAGCAGGTCTTCCTCGAGCTCTGGCAGCGCCGCAACCAGTACGACGCCGCACGCGCGGGCCTTTTCACCTGGATCATGACCATCGCGCGCAGCCGCTCGATCGACTATCTGCGCCGCCGCATCCCTCGCCCGCAGGACCCGGCGGTCACCGCGCGGCTGGCCGAGTCCGCCGACTCCCCGGATGCTTTCGATGAGATGGTGGAGCGTTGGCGCATCGCCCAGCTTCTCCGCCGCATCCCACAAGACGAGGCGGAGGTGCTTCGCCTGCGCTTCTACAAGGAGCTCTCCCAGCAGGAGATCGCGACGCGCCTCGACATGCCGCTGGGGACCGTGAAGACCCGCATGACCGAAGCGCTGCGGCGCCTGCGCGAGATGATCGAAGGGGGTGAGGACCGGTGAGCGCCGGAATCACCCCCAGCGACTACGTGCTCGGGGAGCTGACCCCCGAGCAGCTCGCCGAGGCCGAGAGCATGGTGCGTGAGGACCCGGAGTTTCGGGCCGAGGTCGAGGCTCTGCGGCCGGTGGTCGCTCGGCTCGAGGAGTTGCCGGAGGCGGGCTGGGAGGGAGTGGGCGAGCCCGAGGTCCGCGATCGGTTGCCGAGCCGCGCTCGCCGCACGTGGCTGCCGCAGTTGCGACCGGCAATGGCAATGGCCGCATCGCTGCTTCTGATCGCGGTTGGCGTCGCCGCCGGCGCGGCGCTGTTCGGGGACGACGGCTCCGACGGCTCCGGTCAAGCCAGCGAGCGGATCGCGCTCGAGCCGCTGGGCACCGCCGCCACGAGCGCCCAGGGGACGGGAACCCCTCGGCCCCGGCGTCGACGGGGAGGCGGCGGTCAGGGTCTCGGGCCTTGACCCCAGCCGGCCGGACGAGTTCTATGAGCTCTGGTTGCTGGGCGACGGCGGCAGCGTGGTCTCGCTCGGCTCCTTCCGGGTGACGAGCAGCGGCGACGCGGAGCTGCGCGTGCCGGTGCCGGTCGATCCTCAGCTGTACCGCTTCCTGGACATCTCAGTCGAGCGAACCGACGAGGGCCCCGACCACTCCGGGAACTCGGTCCTGCGCGGTCCGCTGAGCTGAGCCGGCCGGGGCGCTAAGGCGGGAGCGGCCCACTGGGGGTCGACGCAACCTGCGCACTACGAGACTGGACGCCTGCCCGGATGTCAACCGGTGACGCACCGGGGATCGGACATCCCCCGACAGCGACTACTGGAGGAAACACATGACTTCAATGCCAACAAGAACTCGCGTACCGGCGATCGTGGTGATGCTCGCCGCGCTCGTGGCAGCCTTCGCGCTGCTGATGCCGTCGGCGGCCAGCTCCGCTTCCAAGGTCAAGCTCGTGGACGGCAAGACCACCCTGAAGCTCGACTCGGGGACGGCGGGAGTCCTGACGGATCTCGGCGTCACCGTCGGGCCCGTCGGGTCGGCTAAGGCCAGCAAGAAGGGGATCGCCTTCCCGATCACCGGCGGCCGCGTAGATGCGGAGACGCTCGAAGGCAAGATCAAGCACAGCGGCGGGCTCTCGCTCACGGCGGGCTCGACGGTGGTGAAGCTGACCCGCTTCTACGTCAACGTCGACGCAAAGCCGGACCTGACCGCGAAGCTCGGTGGTGCGAGGGTCTCGATCCTCGACCTCGACCTCAGCGACCTGGTCCGCAAGGACCAGGGAAGCACTGTGAAGCTGCGCGGCATCTCCGCCACGCTCACGGCCGGTGCAGCCACGGCGCTCAACGACGCCTTCGGCGTCACCGCGTTCGAGAAGGGCCTTGCGATCGGCAAGGTGAAGGTGAAGGCGATCGTCGGCTGACGTCGCCCGCTCCTTAGGTAGAGCCGGGCCGCCGCAGGGGGGCGGCCCGGCTTTGTTCCGGCCCTGGTGCCCCGGCCGCTGAGGCGGTTGGCGCCGGGTCAGCCGGCCAGAAGCCAGGCGAGCAGTACGACGAGCACCATCGCGGCCTCGATCGCGAGCAGAAGCCCTGCCGCGTCGGCGAGCGACCCGCCCGGCTCAAAGCCACCGAGGCCGATCATCGCGCCTCCGATCAGCAGCAAGACCGTCGCCACGGCGCCCCAAATCATCATCGCCCGCTCCCAATGCTCGGCGCGCTCGGGGTGGGCGGCCTTCAGCAGGCGCTCGACCGCAAACGGAACCGCGAACAGGGCGGCGAAGGCAAAGACGGCAAACGCGGCGACCCAGAAGTTGAGCTCTGAGAAGTCCAGGTAGGGGCCGCCGGCGAGCCCGGCAAGCAGCAGTGAAACGATCGCACCGCCAGCCGCGGCGGCGATCGCCAGCACTGGGCCGGAGGGGGCGGGCTCCTCTGCGGGGAGTTTCACCTCAGCAGCGCTGGACGGGGGCGGCGCTTTGCACGGCTTCGAAGGCGCTGCCGGGGATCTCCTTGAGCTGATTGAGGTTCCCGTCCGGCCAGCGACGGTCCGAGGTGCCGCTGAAGTACCAGTTGGAGCCGTTGTCGGCGACGATCATCCCGTAGCGCTTCAGCGCCACCGCGATCGTCTGCGCGATGCCGCTGATCTGAGAGATGTCATAGCCGGCCTTCAGCCGCAGCCGCAGGCCCATTGGCGGCGCGTTGGCGCTCTGGCTGTCGCCGGCGCAGTGCGACGCCGGGTGGATCCAGGCGTCCTGGGTCGACTCCACGGTGACCCGGATCGCGTGGTCGATCGCCCCGCTCTTTGCCTCGTCGTAGCGGACCAGGCCGGGAAAGATCGGCAGCCCGGCGGCATCGGCGGAGGTCAGGCCGTCGGTGCGGAGCGCCGCCGAGCGCAGGTTCCAGATCACGCCGGAGTCGGCGTTCCAGCGCTTGTGCGGCCGCCGCTTGTAAAAGGCGCGGTAGAGCTCGTAGAGCTTGCAGCGGGCCTTGTCGACGACCACGACGTGGCGGTCGCCGTCGCTCTTCCTTCCGCCCTCGACCGGCGCGCGCGGCGGGACCCGGTACTTGCCATGGGAGGACTCGTCGCCGTAGGCGGTGAACTTCACCCGGCTTTGCTTCGCCTTGCGACCAACGACCGCATAGGGGATCCCGTACTGGCGCGGGGAGCCGAAGTCGGGGTGCAGCTCGCTTGCCTCCTTGCGAGTTGATGTAGGAGATGTAGGCGTCGGAGTTGGGGTCCACCGGGGCGCCGGAGATGTCCTGGTTCCAGGCCGTCTGATCGTCGGCCGAAGGTGCTCCCGCGCCTGTGCCGGACGGCGGGAAGATGCTGCACTTGCCGAGGCCGGGGTAGGGGCCGAGGCGAGCGCTGGGGGCGGCGAGCGCCAGGGCGATCCCTGCCGCTGCGATTGCCGCCACAGCCAGGGTTGAGGCGAGCAGCGCGGCGCGCTTCGTCCGCAGGGCCATCGCGGCCGAGCCTATCGGCCGGCCTCGGCGGACTGGACGAATGGCCTTCTAGCCCTCGCCGCGCAACTCGCTGAACACGGCGGTGAGTTCGCCCGGCTTGCCGTCGCGCTCGGCGTCGGCGATCACGTGCGAGACGGCGTTGATCAGCGCCAGGTGGGTGAAGGCCTGCGGGAAGTTGCCCCAGTGGCGGCCTGTCTTGGCGTCGAGCTCCTCGGCGTAGAGGTCGAGCGAACCGGCGAGGCCGAGCAGCCGCTCGCACAACCCTCGCGCCAGCTCGCGCTCGCCGATCTCCGAGAGCGCCGAGACCATCCAGAAGGAGCAGATCGTGAAGGTCGCCTCCTCGCCGTGCAGGCCGTCCTCGGTCTCGTCGACGCGGTAGCGGAGGATCAGGCCGTCGCGGTTGAGCTCCTCGCCGATCGCAAAGATCGTCTTCGGCAGGCGGTCGTCGGTGGGGGGCAGGAAGCGAACCAGCGGGATCAGAAGAGTGGAGGCGTCGAGCGCGTCGGTCTCGTAGTGCTGGCGGAAGATCCCGTCGCGCACCCCGCGCTCGAGGATCTCGTCCTTGATCTCGATCGCGATTCCGCCCCAGTGCTCGGCGAGCTCCTGCTCGCCCTGGCGGTGGGCGAGGCGCGCGCCGCGCTCCACGGCGACCCAGATCATCAGCTTCGAGGAGACGTAATGCTTGGGATCGCCGCGCGCCTCCCAGATTCCCTGGTCCGGCTGCGGCCAGGCGTCGATCGCCGCCTCGACCGCGTGCTCGATCAGCGGCCAGTTCTCGTCGCTGATGCGGTCGGTCGCCTTGGTGTGGATGTAGGTCGAGTCCAGCAGTGCTCCCCAGACATCGTTCTGGCGCTGGTCGAAGGCGCCGTTGCCGATCCGAACCGGGCGCGCCCCCTCGTATCCGGAGAGGTGGTCGAGGGTGCTCTCGGTCAGGTCGTGCTCGCCCCCGATCCCGTACATGATCTGCAGCCGCCTCCCGCTTCCGCGGACGATCTCGGTGATGAACTCGGCGAACTCCTCGGCCTCATCGTCGAAGCCAAGCGTGTGCAGCGCCCATAGCGAGAAGGTCGAGTCGCGGATCCAGCTGAAGCGGTAATCCCAATTGCGCTCGCCACCCGGGGTCTCGGGAAGCGAAGTGGTGGCCGCGGCGACCAGGGCGCCGCTGGGCGCATAGGTGAGCCCCTTCAGCACCACCGCGGAGCGCTGCAGGTGGACGCGCCACGGATGGTCGGGGAAGTTGCCGACGCGCAGCCAGGCGCGCCAGAAGTCAGATGTCCCGACCATGCGCTCCTGAGCCTCGGGAGCGCTGCGCGGGGCGCCGCCCTCCTCGTCCCAGCAGATCGCCGCGTAGCAGGACTGGCCCTCCTCGAGAGCGAGGCTGCCGGTGACCCGATCGCCCTTGATTGAGGGCTCGATGTCGGTGGCCAGGTTGACGCTCTGGCCACCGCCGCTGGCCCGCAGCTCGCCGTCGGGTCGGGGCTCCCAGCCTGCAGGGTGGGCCCCGTACTCGAAGCTGGGCCGGCAGTCCAGCTCCACCTCGACCTCGCCGTCGATGCAGGTCGCGATCCGGAGCAATGTCTTGTCCGCTTCGTGCCGGGGCTCGGGGCTGTCCAATCCACGCTCCTCACGGCCGGAGGGCGCCCATTCGGTGATCGTCAGAGCGTCGAGCACCACCAGCCAGCCGGTCTCGGTGGTCCAGGTCGTCTCCAGGATCAACGTCCCCGGCAGATAGCGGCGGGCGAGCGGCGCCCGAACACCGGGTGGCCCGATCCGCATCGAGCCGGCGTCGCGGTCGAGGATCGCCCCGAAGATGCTGGGAGCGTCGAAGCGCGGCATGCAGAGCCACTCGACCGCGCCGTCGGCTGCGATCAGGGCACTTGTGTGACAGTCGGAGACGAACCCGTAACTGGCTATCCGGGGAAACGGCGAGTGGCTATCCACCCGGCTCTCCGCCCCGGTTGGACTCAGGCGAGTCCCTCGGCCTTGTACTCGCGCAGGTAGCCCTCGAAGAGGCGTCGATGGCCCTGCTCGTCGCGAAGGATCGCGACCACCATGTCGTTGGTGACCGGGTCGACACCCTCGGTCTCCTCGATCAGCCTGGTGTAGTGCTCGATCGCGCCAGTCTCGGCCTCGATCACGCCCTTCACAACGTGCACCACGTCGGTCTGCTGATCAGGGGGCTGCAGGAAGGATTGCTCGGCACTGAACTCTGCCGAGCCGGGCACGACCCCATAGAGCTCCTTGATCCGCGCCGCGAACTGCTGCGCATGGCCGAGCTCCTCCTGGATGTCCTGCTCGAGCGACTCGACGATCTCCTGGGCTCGCACGCCGTCGGGGTTCACGGAGTTGGCGATGTAGCTCATCACCGTCTCGATCTCCATCCAGTAGGCCTTCTTGAGCAGCTCGACTATCTGCTCGCGCTGCTTGTCGTTCTCTGGAGCGAGGATTCCCTCGCTCGCGGTCGCCTCAGCCATCAACCAGCTCCTTTCATCGCCGTGGCGGAACCTAGCACCGCCTCTGAAGGAGCCTGCCCCCGGGAGCGGAACCTAAACCCGGCGAGGAATGACTCGATGATCGTCGACTGCGCCCACTACCAAGAGGGAAAGCGCCAGCACGAGGGCAAGCTCTCGCTGGACGAGGCCAGCCGCTGCGTGACCGGCGAGCAGGGTGAGTTCGTCTGGCTGGGGCTGCTGGAGCCGAGCATCGAGGAGCTGCACGACGTCGCCCAGCGCTTCGACCTGCACGAGCTCGCGGTCGAGGACGCGGCGCGCGCCCACCAGCGCCCGAAGCTGGAGGACTACGAGGGGTCTTTCTTCATCGTCCTGAAGACCACCCGCTACGACGAGGAGGCGGAGCAGGTCCACTTCGGCGAGGTCCACCTCTTCGTCGCCCGCCACTACGTGATCGTGGTTCGCCACGGTGAGGGCAGCGAGCTGGGCCCCGCCCGTCAGCGGCTCGAGGAGCGCCCGGAGCTGCTGCGCCAGGGCACGGCCGCGGTGGTCTGGGCGATCCTCGACAAGGTCGTCGACGACTACCACCCGGTGGTGCAGGGGATCGAGGACGACATCGAGGAGGTCGAGGCGCAGGTCTTCGGTGAAGACGGCCAGCCGACCGAGCGGATCTACTTCTTGAAGCGCGAGGTGATCGAGTTTCACCGCGCGGTCAATCCGCTCCTCGTACCGCTGGAGCGGCTCGAGAGTGGGGGCGTGACGCGGGCGATCGACGACGAGCTGCGCCGCTATTTCCGCGACGTGGCCGACCACGCTCGCCGCGTCGACGAGCAGGTCACCTCACAGCGCGAGCTTCTCACCAGCGCCCTGGAGGCGAACCTGGCGCTCGTGAGCGTGCAGCAGGGCGACACGATCAAGGAGATCTCGAGCTGGGCGGCGATCATCACCGTGCCCACCTTCATCGCGAGCGTCTACGGGATGAACTTCGAGCACATGCCTGAGCTCGACTCGGAGTTCGGCTATCCGCTCGCGCTGCTGTTCATGGCAATTGCGGTGTTCGTGCTCTACCGCTTCTTCAAGCGCATCGGCTGGCTCTCCTGAGCCTCTGAGCCGGCGGCGTCTTGGCTGCACCATTCGGGCGGCTGGGCCTGCGCCTGACCGTGCCTGGCGACGGTCGCGCGGCGCTACGCTGACGCTCGATGAGTGCTCTTCTCGCCCACGTGGCGGGGACGTTCTCGGTGCTCGAGGCGTCGCCCCCGCTGATCGCGGCGCTTCTTTACGCGAAGCGGGTGACGACGCTTGCAGACCGCGGGCGCCCGGTCCCGGTCTGGCGCCAGCTCTGCTTCGCCGCCGGGCTGCTGACCGTGATGCTGGCGCTCTTCTCACCGCTCGGACACCTCGGGGACGAGCTGGTGATGGCGCACATGGCCGAGCACCTGCTGATAGCCGACATCGCCGCCCTGCTGCTCGTCCTCGGCTTGACCGGGCCGCTGCTTCAGCCGCTGCTCGGGCTTCCCGTCCTCAAGCACCTGCAGGTGCTCGCGAACCCGCTGGTCGCGCTGCCGCTCTGGGCGGCCAACCTCTACTTCTGGCACATCCCAGTGCTTTACGACGCCGCCTACGGCGGGGCCGCCGTGCACGCGCTCGAGCACACCACCTTCATCTTCTTCGGCTGCGTGATGTGGATGGCGCTGCTCGGTCCGCTGCCGCGGCCGGCCTGGTTTACCAACGCCTGGAAGCTCGGCTACGTGATCGCGGTGCGCTTCACCGGCGTTGTGCTCGGCAACATCCTGATGTGGTCGGGGACGGTCTTCTATGACCGCTACTCCGCGGGCGAGGCGGAGTGGGGCATCGCGCCGCTCACCGACCAGAGCACCGCCGGGGTGATCATGATGGTCGAGGGCACCTTCCTGATCCTCGGGACCTTCGCCTGGCTGTTCTTCCGCAGCGCCGAGCAGGGCACAGAGCAGCAGCGCCTGGTCGACCTGGCGCAGGAGCGGGGAGTCGCGCTGGACGCCGCGCGCGCCGGGCGCGCCGTCGCCGCCGGCGAGGGCAAGCGGCTGGAGGAGCGGCTGCTGGCGGGCGGGGATGGACCGGGCGCCTAACAGCTACCTGCTGGTCCTCGTCTTCGTCGTCGGCTCCGCCAGCCTCGGCGCCGAGATCGCCGCCGCGCGCCTGCTCGCTCCCTACTTCGGCGCCTCGACCGTCGTCTGGGCCAACACGATCGGCGTCGTGCTGGTGGCGCTCTCGATCGGCTACTGGCTCGGCGGGCGGGTCGCCGACCGCAACCCGCAGCTGCGCGGCCTCTGCCTGCTGGCGCTCTGCGCGGCGGCGCTGATCGCGGCGATCCCATTCGCGGCGAAGCCGTTTCTGAGCTTCAGCGTCGACGCCTTCGAGGACATCTCCGCCTTCACCTTCGTCGGCTCGCTGTTCGGCGTCCTGGTCCTGGTCGCGGTGCCGGTGATCCTGCTCGGCGCCTGCTCCCCGTATGCGATCCGGCTCTCGGTGCCCGACGTCGAGCACGCCGGCACGGTCGCCGGGCGCCTTTACGCGGTCTCCACCGCGGGCTCGCTGGTCGGGACGATGCTGGCGGCGCTGGCCCTGATCCCGTTCCTCGGCACCCAGCGCACCTTCCTCGCCTTCGCGGTGACGCTGGCGCTGGTCGCCGCGGTGGGGCTCGGCTGGCGCTATCTCGCCGCTCCGCTGGTGCTGGCGGCCGTGGCTGCGATCCCGGTCGGGACGGTGAAGGCGACCGACGGCGGCGAGGTCCTGCACGAGGTCGAGACCGAGCACCAGTACGCCCGCGTGGTCGAGCGCCCCAGCGGGGTGCGGGTACTGGAGCTCAACGAGGGCCAGGCCGTCCACTCCAAGTACGTCCCCGGGAGCTTTTTGACGAATGGGGTCTGGGATGGCTATCTCGCGCTCCCCTTTGCGGTCCTGGACCGGCCGCCGCAGCGGATGGCGATCCTCGGCAACGCCGCCGGGACCGTCGCCCGCGCCTACGGCCATTACTTCCCGCGCACCGAGATCGACGGGGTGGAGATCGACGGCGAGCTCACGGACCTCGGGCGCGAGTACTTCGACCTCGAGAACCCGCGCCTGCGTACCTACGCCGAGGACGCCCGCCCCTTTCTAGAGCGGTCCGACGGCGGCTATGAGCTGATCATGGTTGACGCCTACCGGCAGCCCTACATCCCCTTCTATCTGGCCACGCGGGAGTTCTTCGAGCTGGTTCGCGACAGGCTCGCTCCGGGCGGCGCCGTGGTCGTGAACGCCGGCCACCCGGAGGGAAACGACGACCTGGAAAAGGTGCT
The DNA here is from genome assembly GCA_963724905.1 of uncultured Solirubrobacterales bacterium. Lineage (GTDB taxonomy): Bacteria > Actinomycetota > Thermoleophilia > Solirubrobacterales > 70-9 > Mayfieldus. The sequence continues at coordinate 53,623 of CAVRWD010000002.1, read as the reverse complement.
CGGGCGGACCATGGCTGATGTCTTTCCCACCGTCCTGCGCGACCCGATCGAGGAGGAGAACACCTGCTCGTCGCCAGCGAGGCGCCGGGGTCGGCGGCGCAGCTGCGGCGGGCGGCGCTCGGGCTGCCCCCGGATGTGGGGGCGATCGCGGTTGAGCAGGCGCGCGTGCTCGGCCCCAGGCTCAGTGGCGGCGAGGTCTACACCGACGACAAGGCCCCGGTCGAGTGGCTGATCGACAAGTCGTTTCTCGGCTATGCGGCCGACAACTGAGGCGTGGCGGCGCGGCCCACACCCGAGGCTCGCGAGGCGGAGTCACCTGCCCACCTAGGCCCGCTCGACCGATTTCGTGCCTGGCTCGTCACCGGGCCGCTGGGCCGGCTCGCCGGAGCGACCCTCGGGCTGATCGCGGCTCTGGTCGCGAGCCGACGTAGCTGACCGAGCGTCGCTGCCAAGTTCTGGCTCTGTCAGGGGCCGAAAGTCGGTAGCGGAACGAAAGTGGGGTGTGCAGGTACAGGGATTTCCCTCTAGCGCTGCCGGCGGCGAGGTTCCAAGGTTGCTCTCCAAGGCACAAAGCCCTTACGAAAGGGCCAACCAGGAGGGGACATGACACTCAGTTCGAGGATCTACAAGACAGCGCTCGCGCTCGCGGCCGCGTTGGCGATCGCTTTCATCTGGTCGGCGCAGGCCAAGGCGTGCAACAGCGCGACGGAGTGCTTTGAGGTCGCAAATCTGCAGGACATTGCTTCCGAGCAATCCTTTAACCAGGGCGCTCTGTATCAGGAGGCGGCCCGGCAGGAGTTCGTGAGAGGCAACGCGCCTGCGGCGAGCTTGTACTCGGAAGGCGCGAAGCAGAAGTTCAACGAAGCAGGGTTCTACGCACTCGCCTCGCAGGGCAACTACGAGAAGGGCCGGTTCATCCGTGCCGCCAGTGGGTTCAATGCCGGGATTGCTTCAAGCAACCATGGAGCTCACGCCCCTGGCTGTATGGGGGAGGACGTCGCGAAGGGTCGATACGGCTTCGGGCATATCTGGATCCACAACCGCTGTGGCGTGCCGTGGCGAAACCCAATGCGAGTCAAAGTCGTGATCACGGGCGGAAGGGACAGTGGCTGCATGTCCATCGGTAGGGGAAACGCCCGGGATTTCGCATTCTGGGGCCTGTATCACGGGCTTCACCTCTGCTGATTCCCAGACCAGTGAGAAAGGCGACTCGGAGGCCGAGCAGCTTGCTCGGCCTCCGTCGTTGGCCTTCCGCGGCAGCTCCTATCCGGGCACGTTGAACCCTCCCGCGACCACCCCCAGCTAGATTCCGGCCCATGAAGACCTCCGTCACCGAGCTGCCCGACTCCAAGGTTCGCGTCGACGTCGACGTCCCTCCCGAAGACGTCGACCGCGGCATGGGCCGCGCGGCGCGCGGGCTGGCCCGCGACATGCGCCTGCCGGGCTTTCGCAAGGGCAAGGCGCCGCCGTCGCTGATCATCCAGCGGGTCGGCCGCGAGGCGGTGCTGCAGGAGGCGGTCCGCGACTCGCTGCCGCAGTGGTATGAGCAGGCGCTGGTCACCTCGGGGATCAATCCGGTCGGCGACCCCGACATCGAGCTCACGACGGTGCCCGAGAACGAGGGCGACCCGCTGAGCTTCAAGTTCGAGGTCGGGGTGCGGCCGAAGGCGAAGCTGGGCGACTACAAGGGCCTCGAGGTCGGCCGCCCCGACACCGAGGTCCCCGACGACGTGGTCGAATCCGAGCTCGAGCGCCTGCGCGAGAACTTCGCTCGCCTGGAGACGGTCGAGCGAGCGGCGGGGGAGGGAGACTTCCTGCTCGTCGACTTCCGCGGCAGCGTCGACGGCGAGCCCTTCGAGGGCGGCGAGGCGCGCGACGAGCTGATCGAGCTCGGGTCGGGCCGCCTGATCGAGGGCTTTGAGAAGCAGCTCGAGGGAGCCGAGGCGGGCCAGGAGCTCACCGTCGAGGTCACGTTTCCCGACGACTACCGCGCTACCCAGATGGCCGGGAAGCCGGCAAGCTTCGAGGTCACGGTCAAGGAGGTGCGCGAGAAGGTCCTGCCCGAGCTCGACGAGGAGTTCGCGGTCAGCGCCGGCGGCTTCGACAGCCTCGACGAGCTGCGCGACGACCTGCGCGGAAAGCTTCGCGACGCGGCCGAGCAGCGCACCGAGTCGGAGTTCAGGCTGGCGGCGGTCGACGCCGCGGTCGACGCGTCCGAGGTCGAGGTGCCGGCGGAGATCCTCGACGCGCGCGCCGAGGAGCGCTGGCAGCGGGTCGAGCGCCAGATCGCGGCCCAGGGCCTCGACCCGGCCGCCTACCTGCAGATGCAGGGGAAATCACGCGAGGAGGTGATCGCGGAGTCAAAGCCCGACGCCGAGCGTGAGCTGATGCGCGAGGCGGTCCTGGAGGCGATCGCCGATCAGGAGGAGATCGAGGTCTCAGAGGAGGAGATGGTCGAGGCTCTGCAGCACACCGCCGAGCACGAGCGAACAAGCCCGGAGAAGCTTCTCGAGCGGCTGCGCAAGAACGGCCGCGACGCGCTGGTGCGCGAGGACCTTCGGGTCCGCAAGGCGATCGACGCGGTCGCGGAGTCGGCGAAGCCGATCCCCGTAGCGCAGGCCGAGGCCCGCGAGCGGCTCTGGACTCCGGAGAAGGAGCGCGGCGAGGCGGCGGAGGGGGCAGGCGGATCTGCGGCGGAGCCGGAGAAGGCCGAGCTCTGGACCCCGGGCTCCGGCGGCCAGGCGCCGTAGGCAGCGCGCAACGCCGTCCTGTCAGACTGTTCTTGATGGCCGAGGAAGCGACATTCGCCGCCGGCTGCTTCTGGCAGGTGGAGATCGATTTCGCGCAACACCCCCGGGGTGCTCTCGACCGAGGTCGGCTACACCGGCGGCAGCGCCGACTCCCCGAGCTATGAGGAGGTCTGCACCGGGCGCACCGGGACACGCCGAGGCGGTTCATCTGACCTTCGATCCCGATCAGGTCGGCTACGACGGAGCTGCTGGACAAGTTCTTCGCCCTTCACGACCCCGACCCAGCTCAACCGGCAGGGCCCCGACGTCGGCGACCAGTATCGCTCCGCGATCTTCTTTCACAGCCCCGAGCAGGAGCGCGAGGCCATCGCCGCCAAGGAGGGGCCGCCACCGACCACCGCAAGCCCGTCGTGACCGAGATCGTGCCGGCGCAGCGGTTCTGGCCCGCCGAGGACTACCACCAGCGCTATCTCGAGAAGCGCGGCATGGCCGACCTGCCGCGTGCCCAGCGCCGCGACTGCCGTAGGCGCAGCCAGCGGCCGGTTTTGACGGCCGAAGCGCTTCTATAGACTCGCCTCCAGTGAGTCCCCTGGTCCCAATGGTGGTCGAGCAGACGTCGCGAGGCGAGCGCGCCTTCGACATCTACTCGCGCCTGCTCAACGAGCAAATCATCTTCCTCGGCACCCCGGTGACCGAGGACATCGCCAACCTGATCGTGGCGCAGCTGATCCACCTCGAGTCCGAGGACCCCGAGAAGGACATCAGCCTCTACGTCAACTCGCCCGGCGGCTCCGTCTATGCCGGCCTGGCGATCTACGACACGATGCAGTACATAAAGCCCGACGTGCAGACGATCTGCGTCGGCGTCGCGATGAGCATGGGCGCGCTGCTGCTCGGCGGCGGCGCCGAGGGCAAGCGGATGGCGACCCCGAACTCGAAGATCCTCATCCACCAGGTCTCCGGCGGATTCCAGGGCCAGGCGACCGACATCGAGATCCACGCCAAGGAGATCATCGACGTCCGTCAGCCGGCTGGATCAGATCATCGCCAAGCACACCGGCCAGGCTCTGGAGAAGGTCGCGAAGGACACCGAGCGCGACTACTTCATGAGCGCCGAAGAGGCCGTCGAGTATCACCTCGTCGACCGCGTGATCGATCAGCACTAGCGCGCCAAGGAGGGTGGCTTTGGCCGCTGCGGTCGCCTGCTTCGCGTGCGGCTCTTCGGCAGCCCTCGCGCAGAATGACGGGAGTGGGCCGTCGCCGAGCCCCGGCGCTGACCGGCCCGCCCAGGTCTTCCCGGTCCAGGGCCCGCACTCCGACCGCGGCCCGGTCGGTGAGTTCGGCGCAGCGCGCAGCGGCGGCCGCTTGCACGAGGGGTTCGACATCGTTGCCGCCTGCGGGACGAAGATGGTCGCGGCTCGCAAGGGCAGGGTGCTGGTCAACCGCTTCGATCCGGTGCTGGACGGCAACGAGCTCGTGATCCACGCCCGTGGCGCGGGCCGCAACTACCGCTACTCGCACCTGCGAAAGCCGGGGCTGCCCGAGGTCGGCGACGTGGTCGCAGACCGGAGAGCGAATCGGTTCGGTGGGAAAGACCGGCAACGCGGTCACGGTCGGCTGCCACCTGCATTTCGAGATGCTCGTCGGCGGCCGCCCCGTCGATCCCGAGCCGGCGCTGAGACGCTGGGGCGCGGAGAGCTAGGTTCGGATCATCGGCTGGACTAGCTAGCGTCCGCCGCGCCTTCGTCGCCGCCGATCAGGGACAGCAGCACTAGCCGAGTCGCCACCCGCGGCGGTCGGGCTCCGCGCTCGGCTCAGTCGCCCCCGCGGTCGACGCCTTAGCCCCGGCCGATCCGGCAACTCCGCGCCCAATTGCAGGTACTCGGGCGACCCCGAAGTATTGAGGGTCGGAATCGTCAAACATCCGACCCAGCCGGCGCGCCTTCCCGTCTAAGCTTGAAAGCGCTGGTTGGCATCGACCGACCAGCCCGAGGAGGGATCACCCTGGCACGCCCGACAGACTCAAACGAGCAGCTCCTCTGCAGCTTCTGCGGCAAGTCCCAGCGCCAGGTCAAGAAGCTGATCGCCGGGCCCGGCGTCTACATCTGCGACGAGTGCATCGATCTCTGCAACGAGATCATCGACGAGGAGCTCACGGCGCCGCCGGTCTTCGAGTTGGAGAACCTGCCCAAGCCGATCGAGATCTGTGACGTCCTCAACGAGTACGTGGTCGGCCAGGAGACCGCCAAGCGGGCGCTCTCGGTCGCCGTCTACAACCACTACAAGCGGGTGCAGATGTCCTCCAACGGAGACGAGGCCGACGTCGAGCTTCAGAAGTCCAACATCCTGCTGCTCGGCCCGACCGGCTGCGGAAAGACGCTGCTCGCCCAGACCCTCGCCCGCATCCTCAACGTCCCTTTCGCGATCGCCGACGCCACGGCGCTGACCGAGGCCGGCTACGTCGGCGAGGACGTCGAGAACATCCTCTTGAAGCTGATCCAGGCCGCCGACTTCGACGTCAAGAAGGCGGAGACGGGGATCATCTACATCGACGAGGTGGACAAGATCGCCCGCAAGGCGGACAACCCTTCGATCACCCGCGACGTCTCCGGCGAGGGAGTCCAGCAGGCGCTGCTGAAGATTCTCGAGGGCACCACCGCCTCGGTGCCGCCGCAGGGCGGCCGCAAGCACCCCCATCAGGAGTTCCTCACCATCGACACCACCAACATCCTCTTCGTCTGCGGTGGATCGTTCGGCGAGCTCGACAAGGTGATCGAGAAGCGGATCGGCAACAAGGGCGTCGGCTTTGGCGCGACCCTCAGCAACAACGAGCATCACGACGACGCCGGTGAGCTGTTCGAGAAGGTGCTACCCGAGGACCTGCTCGAGTACGGGTTGATCCCCGAGTTCATCGGCCGGCTCGCGTTCACCGCCGCGATCCACCAGCTCAGCCGCGCCGACCTGATCACGATCCTGACCGAGCCCCGCAACGCGCTCACCAAGCAGTTCCAGCGCTTCTTTCAGTTCGACGACATCGAGCTGGTCTTCGCCGAGGACTCGCTGGGGGCGATCGCCGATCGCGCGCTGGAGCGCGAGACCGGCGCCCGCGGCCTGCGATCGATCCTCGAGGAGACGCTGCTCGACGTGCAGTTCGAGCTGCCCTCGCGCCGCGACGTGACCAAGTGCGTGGTGACCAAGGAAGTGATCGAGCGCGGCCTGCAGCCGACGCTGGTCACCGAGGCGGCGCCGGCGGACATCGAGCCCGAAGAGCTCGCCGAAGAAGCGGCCTAGTCTAGCGCGGCATCGCCCGCTCGGCCAGGACCTCGGCCGGCATCGGCACCGAGAAGAGGAAGCCCTGACCGTACTCGCAGCCCATGTCGCGCAGGACCGCGAGCTGCCCCGGTGACTCAACGCCGTTCGCGATCACCCTCAGCCCGAGCTCGCCCGCCAGCCGCAGCGCGGTCGTGGCGGTCTCGACGTGGGCAGGGTTGTCGGGGATCCCGGCTACGACCCGGCGGCTGATCTTCAGCGCGCTGACCGGAAGCTCGCTGAGCTGGCTCGCGGGGATCGCGCCGCTGTAGTCGTCGACGATCAGCCCGACGCCTGCGGCGGAGAGATCCTGCAGCCTCTGCCGGCGCTCGCCGTCGGCTTTGGCCAGCGAGTCCTCCGCCACCTCGAGGCTGAGGCGCCTCGTCGCCACGCCGTTGCGCTCCGCGGCATCTCGGATCTCTTGCTGAAGGCTCTCCGCGTAGACATGCCGCTCGGAGAGGTTGAGCGAGATGTCGAGGTCGGTGGCGCGGCGCCAGCGGCTGAGCTGCTCGAATGCGGACTCGATCACCAGGCGCTCGAGGTTCAGAAGCAGGTCGAACTGCTTGGCGACGTCGATGAAGTCCGGGGGCGCGAGGATCTCGCTCTCGTTGCGAGGCCAGCGCAGCAGGGCTTCGACTTCGCTGGCGACGCGGTCGACCAGGGAGACCACCGGCTGGTAGTAGAGCTGAAGGTGCTGATGCTCGATCGCCTCGCCAAGCTCGGCGGCAAGCCTCTCGGCGTCCGGTCCCTGCGTCTCGACCACGCTCAAACCGGTGCCTCCGCATGCAGCTGAGCACGGAGAAAGCTCGCCGCCGGCGCAGCGGCTCGCTCCGGGTCGTCGACGAAGGGCCAGTGCCCGCTCTGCTCGAGCATCACGATCTCGGCGCCGGGGAAGAGGTCGCGGCGCAGCGCCTCGGCGCCCTTGCGACCGATGAACGGGTCCTTGGCTCCCCAGACGATCAACGCGGGCCGGTTGAGCTTCAGCAGCACCTTTGCCATCTCCTGCGCCCCCGGATAGGGAACGTCGGTGGCCCGGTAGAGCTTCAGCACCGCCTGCTTGGTGCCCCGGTCGTAGTCGTCATACATGCGGTCGACGAACTGCGGAGGCAGCGGCCGGGAATCACCGGCCTGCAGGGCGCGGCGCCAGAGCACGCGGTTGGTGAGCGCCATCGACAGCTCTCCAAGCACCGGCGTGCGCCAGATCCTCGCCATGGCATGCCACTTGCGCTGCGAGACGCTGCCGGTGTTGAACAGAACCGCACTTGCGAAGGCGTCGGGGCTCGAGGCGGCCCAGGCGATGCCGAAGGGGCCGCCGAAATCGTGAAGGACGAGGTGGGCACGCTCGACCTGCAGCTCTTTCATTGCGGCGCCGATGAATTCCGCGTATCCCTCGATCCGATAATCAAACCCGGGGGGCTTGTCGGCACGGCCGAATCCGGGCAGATCGAAGGCGACCGCGCGCCCGAGCTCGCTCACCTCGGCGACCAGGTCGCGCCAATCGGCGCTCGAGCCCGGGTTCCCGTGCAGGAACACGACGGCCTCCGAGGCGTCGCCGGATCCGGCCTCGATGACCGGCGAACGCAGGCCGTCGACGCTGAGGGCCCCTTCTCTCACCTCTCTCATCTGGCGAACCTAGCGGCTGATGTCCAATCAGACGCAGGTTGGCGCGCAGCGATGCCGCCCACGCGTCGAAACTAAACTCGCCCGACCGTGCCCGGACCGAGCCTGAAAGCGCTTGAGCAAGCCACCCGCTATGACCCATCGCAGGTCGAGCAGCGGGTGTTCGCGGAATGGCTGGCTGCGGGCTACTTCCACCCCTCCGCCGAGGGCGGGCCGGAGGAGCACTTCTCGGTCGCGATCCCACCCCCCAACGTGACCGGGGCCCTGCACATGGGCCACGCGCTCAACGGCACGATGCAGGACGCCCTGGTCCGAATGCAGCGGATGCGCGGCCTGAACGCGCTCTGGATCCTCGGCACCGACCACGCGGGGATCGGCACCCAGGCGGTGGTGGAGAAGGAGCTCGCGCAGGAGGGCACATCGCGGTTGGAGATTGGGCGCGAGGCTTTCGAGAAGCGGGTCTGGGAATGGAAGCAGCGCTACGGCAACCAGATCGTCGAGCAGTACAAGCGCCTCGGCGCCTCCTGCGACTACGAGCGCGAGCGTTTCACCCTCGACGAGGGCTACGTGCGCGCCGTCTACAAGGTCTTCGTCGCCCTTCATGAGCGCGGGCTGATCTACCGCGACAACTACATGGTCAACTGGGACCCCGGGCTTCACTCGGCGATCTCCGACCTCGAGGTCGAGAACCGCGAGGTCACCGACACGATGTATGAGATCGACTATCCGCTCGAGGACGGCAACGGCGCGATCACCGTCGCCACGGTGCGGCCGGAGACGATGCTCGCCGACACCGGGGTCGCGGTGCACCCCGATGACGAGCGCTACCGCGACCTGGTCGGCAAGGCCTGCATCCTGCCGCTGGTCGGCAGGCGGCTGCCGATCATCGCCGACGAATACATCGAGCCGGAGTTCGGGACCGGCGCGCTGAAGGTCACGCCGGGCCACGACACAAACGACTTCGAGATCGGCCGCCGTCACGACCTGGAGGCGATCAGCGTGATCGGCGAGGACGGCCGGATGAGCGAAGCGGCGGGGGAGGGGTTTGCCGGGCTGGGGATCGAAGAGGCGCAGAAGGCCGTGGTCGAGGCCTTGCGCGCGGCGGGCGCGATCCGCAGCGAGGAGCCCTACACCCACTCGGTTCCCTTCTCCCATCGCTCCGGGGCCCGCATCGAGCCGCTGATCTCGCTGCAGTGGTTCTGCCGCATGGACGAGCTGGCCAAGCCGGCGATCGAGGTGGTCGAGTCAGACGAGGTTCGGATCGTCCCCGAGCAGTGGAAGCGGGTCTATCTGAACTGGATGGCCGAGATCCGCCCCTGGTGCATCTCGCGCCAGCTCTGGTGGGGGCACAGGCTCCCGGTCTGGTATCGCGGCGAGGAGGTTTACGTCGGCGAGGGGCCGCCCGAGGGCGACGGCTGGGTGCAGGACGAGGACGTCCTCGACACCTGGTTCTCCTCCGCGCTGTGGCCCTTCGCGACCCTCGGCTGGCCCGACGACACGCCGGAGCTGCGCGCCTTCTATCCGACCAGCTTCCTGACCACGGCCCGGGAGATCATCTTCCTCTGGGTCGCGCGGATGATCATGACCGGGCTCGAGTTCACCGGCGAGATCCCCTTCCGCGACGTCTACGTGCACTCGGTGATCCAGGCGCGCGACGGGAGGCGCATGTCGAAGAGCCTCGGGACGGGGATCGACCCGGTGGAGGAGATCGACGTCCACGGCGCCGACGCGCTGCGCTTCGGGCTGCTGGCGATGTCCTCGACCCAGGACGTCCGCTACTCCGACGCCAAGGTCCAGCAGGGCCGCGACCTTGCGAACAAGATGTGGAACGCGTCGCGACTGATTCTGCTTAACAGCGATGGAGCAGATGAGTCGCACACCAATGCGCGGCAGGGTCAAGCCCCTGCCGCGGTTCCGGGCGGGCTGGGGTTTGTGCCGGCTCGGCCCGAGGACCGCTGGATCCTCTCCCGGCTTCAGCGAGCCGTCGCCGGCATCACCTCCGACCTCGAGAGCTATGACTTCGCCCATGCGGCGCTCGGCGGCTACCGCTTCTTCTGGTCTGAGCTCTGCGACTGGTACCTGGAGATCGCCAAGCCGCGCCTCTACGAGGGCGACGCCGAGGCCTCGGCGACCCTACTCTGGGTGCTCGAGCAGACCCTGGCGCTCCTGCATCCGATCATGCCCTTCGTCACCGAGGAGATCTGGTCCTACCACCCGGCGCGCGAGGGCCATCTCGCTGTGCACGCCTATCCACGAGCCCGACGAAGCGCTGCTCGACCCCGATTCCGAGCAGGAGGTCGGCGAGGCGATCGAGCTCACCCGCCGCCTGCGTGCCTGGCGCGAGCTCGCCGGGGTCCCGGTCGCCAGCGTCCTGGCCGGCCGCGTCGACGGGGAGCAGCCGCATGAGTTCGTCGGCCGGCTGGCGCGATTTGAGTTCTCGGCCGACGGGGGTGACCCGGTCGCCACGGTGGGCCCGGTGCAGGTGCTGGCGACGGGCGAGATCGACGCCGAAGCCGTTCGCGAGCGGATCGAGTCGCGGCGAGCGGAGCTGGGGTCCGAGATCGAGCGCGCCGAGCGAAAGCTCGAGAACGAGGGGTTCGTCGCCAAGGCGCCACCCGAGGTGGTCGAGGAGGAGCGCACGAAGCTGGCCCGCTACCGGGCCGAGCTCGAGGAGCTTGGGCAATAGGGCGCGAAGCGTTCGACGCCGAGGCCTACCTGAACTCGCTCGAGCCGCTCGGCTGGCGGCTGGGGCTGGATCGCATCCACCGGCTGACGTCGGTTCTCGGGATGCCCCAGCACCAGTTCTCCTCGATTCACGTGGTCGGCACCAACGGCAAGTCCTCGGTTGCGCTGATGATCGCCGCCCTGCTCGAGGGCCACGGCACCAGCACCGGGACCTGCATATCTCCGCACCTGGCTCGCTGGGCCGAGCGGGTTCGGCTGAGGGGGGAGGAGATCGAGCCGGCGGCCTTCGCCGCCTCGGTCGAGCGAACCGCGCTGGCCGCCGAGGTGGTCGACCGCTCGCTGGACGAGGGCGAGGCCGTGACCCAGTTCGAGGCCGCCACCGCGGCCGCTTTCGTAGCCCTCGCTGCCGCCCGGGTCAACGTCGGGGTCATCGAGGCCGGGCTTGGCGGGCGCCTCGACGCGACCAACGTGATCCCCTCGCGGGTGACCGTGCTCACCTCGATAGGCCTCGATCACACGGAGTGGCTGGGGGAGACCAAGCTGGAGATCGCGGCCGAGAAGCTGGCCGTTCTGCGCGACAACTCGACCCTGGTCATCGGAGCCCTGCCCGCTGACGTGGAAGCGCTGGCCGAGCGCACGGCAAACGAGCGAGGCGCGACCCTGGTGCGCGCGACCGACGATCCCGGAGAAGGTGTCGAGCTGCTCGCCTCGGGAAGATTTCAGCGCCGCAACTTCGCCCTCGCGATCGCGGCTGCCGAGGCCTTTCTGGAAGAGCTCGACCGGGATGTCGTGCGCGAGGTTGCGGGCGCGACCAGCATCCCCGGACGCCTGGAGCTGGTCGCCGAGGACCCGCCGACGATCCTCGACGTCGCCCACAACCCCGATGGCGCCGCCGCTCTTGCCGAGGCGCTACCCGAGGTCAGCGACGGCCGCCCCGTCTTCGCCTGCATCGCGATCCTCGCCGACAAGGACGCCGAAGCGATGCTTGGTGCGCTTTCCCCGGCGCTCGAGCACGCTGTCCTCACCGAGGTCCCGCCCGAGCGGCTGCGGGCGAGCGGGCGCCCGGGAGCGCGTTCGACGCCGGCTTCGGAGCTGGCCGCGATCTGCGAGCGCTTCGGACTGAAGGCCGAGTGCGTAGGCGAGCCCGGAGCGGCGCTGGCGCGCGCCCGCGAGCTTGCGGCCGCCCATGGCGGCGTCGCGCTGGCTGCCGGTTCCCACTACCTTCTGGAGGCTGCATGGACAAGGAGGCACGCTCAGAGCTTCTCTCGATGATGGGACTGGTCGCCGCCGTGGTCGCGGTGGTGATCCTGGTCTTCTTCGGCGTCGGCTACGCGTTCGGCAGGTTGTTCCTATGAGCGGGCGCGCGCGCCCAGGCGGCTGAGAAAGTGCCGATCGCGGTCACAGTGGAAGTAGACTGACCCGCCGGCACGCAGGGAAAACGCATGCAGATCGCGATCTTCGGCATCGAAAACGGCGGGCTGAACCTGGTCGCCAACCTATTCGTCACGGGGTTGGTGGTCGTCTGGCTGGCCCTGATCGTCTGGACCTACCTCGACGCCAAGCGGCGAATCGAGGACCCGGTGCTCGTCGCCTGCGCGACCGCGGCATCGCTGTTCCCCTACATCGGGACCTTCGTCTACTCGATCCTGCGCCCGCCGGAGTTTCTCGACGACGCCCGGGAGCGCGAGCTCGAGATCCGCGCGGCGGAGCTTCGGGTCCGCCAGCTCGCCGAGCTCTCGTGCCCGAACTGCCGCTATCCGGTGGAGAAGAACTTCCTTCGCTGCCCCCGCTGCCAGCGCCGCCTCAAGGACCCCTGCGAGAGCTGCGCAAAGCCCGTGGATCCGCGCTGGGCCGTGTGTCCCTACTGCGAGACGGCCTTGCCGGGCGCCCGCCAGCAGAAGCAGCCCAGGCAGCCCCAGCGAAAGGCCGCCGGCCACCGCAGCGCCAACCCGCGCGCCGGACGGAGTCCGGCCAAAGGCCGGCGCAGCGACCGGCGAGCCCACCCCCGAGCCGCTAGCGCATGCAGCGCACACTGCTCCTTGTCAAGCCCGACGCCTTCGAGCGTGGCCTCACGGGGGAGGTGATCGCCCGCTTCGAGCGCAAGGGCCTGCGGCTGGTGGCGCTGAAGCAGGTCCACATCGACGAGGACCTTGCCGGCGCCCACTATGCCGAGCACACCGAGAAGCCGTTCTTCGGCGAGCTGATCGAGTTCATCACCCGCGGTCCCCTGGTGGCAATGGTCATGGAGGGGCCGGAAGCGGTGGCGGCAGCGCGACAGGTGATCGGGGCGACAAACCCGGTCGAGGCGGCGCCCGGGTCGATCCGCGGCGACTTCGCGCTCGAGGTGACATTCAACCTCGTCCACGGCTCGGACTCCGAGGAGTCCGCCGAGCGCGAGGTCGGGATCTGGTTCCCAGAGCTGGGCGAGTGACGCCCAGCCCGCATGCACGCTGAGGCCGCCCCCGACCTGAAGGTCGTCCTCGCCTCCCGCTCACCCCAGCGCCGCGAGCTGCTCGGGCGCCTCGGGCTGCAGTTCGATTTCGTTGTGCCCGAGGTTGAGGAGGTGCGGCGCGGTGAGCCGGCGGACGCTGTACTGGAAAGCGCCCGCCGCAAGGCCGCCGCCGCGGATGCTCGGGGTGCTCTGGTGATCGGCTGCGACACCGAGGTCGTCGTCGACGGCCGCATGCTGGGCAAGCCCGGCGACGAGGCGGAGGCGCGGCAATTCCTGGGCGCCCTGTCCGGGCGCGTGCATGAGGTGCTCAGCGGCCTCGTCCTGCTCGGCCCGGAGCCGGAGCGAATCCGCGAGGGAGTGGGGAGGACGTCGGTCCGCTTCCGCGCCCTGGGCGAGGAGGCCGTGAACCGCTACATCGCCTCGGGCGAGTGGCGCGAGCGCGCCGGGGGGTACGCGATCCAGGGCCTTGGCTCCACCCTGGTAGGGGGGATGGAGGGGGACCTCTCCAACGTCATCGGGCTGCCGCTGGCGCTCCTGCTCGAGCTCGCGCCCGAGCTGGCGCCGGCCGAGGGCTAGTCGGCTGAGGGATCGACTGGCGGGCGATCCAGCGGCGACCTGCTGCATCCGCTCCATCGCCCGCTGGATGATCCTCGACACCTGGCGCTGGGAGGTCCCCAGCTTCTCCGCGATCTCGTGCTGTGCGAGGTCGTCGGCGAAGCTGAGCCGCAGCACCTCGCGCTCGCGCTCTGAGAGGGTGGCCAGCGCCCGCTCGATCGTGGATACCTCCCCGACCCGCTCGAAGCCGTCGTCGACTCCCTCCTCGACGTCGGTTCTGCGACGGGCGCTCGACCTGCGGCCCAGGTACTCGGTGCGGGAGTTCCATGCCAGCGCCGCCCTCATTCCCTCTTTGACCTCCTCCAACGAGAGCTCGCTGGCTTCCGCCACCTCCGATGCCGTTGGCGCGCGGCCGAGGCGCCCGGTAAGCGACTCGCTCGCCTCCCTCACCCGCCGCACCAGCTGCTGAAGGCGGCGCGGCATTCGCACCGCCCACCCCGATTCGGCCAGCGAATCCTTCAGCTCGCCTTGGATGACGGGTATCGCGAAGGTCGAGAAGACGACGCCGTGCGACGGATCGAAGCGATCCACCGCCTTGATCAGGCCAACGCTCGCAACCTGGAGGAGGTCCTCAGCCGGCAGCCCTGTCGAGGAGTAGCGCCTCGCCTGCGCGCGTGCCAGGGAGAGATGGTGGGTGATCAGCGCATCGCGGGCGCGCTCATCTCCCTCCTCCTTGAAGAGCCGCCAGAGCTCTGACTCGACCCCGGGCGAGGATCGGTTGGACGCCGCGACGGGAGCCTGCTGTTCTGTGGATTTGCGTGCCGAACCCATGGCGGCCCCCCGTGGGCAGACGGCCAGGGTAATGGACGAGGGTTACCGAGTCGTCAGTTCTATTGGGTAAAAGTGAACCGCCGGCCAGCTTGCGCTGACCGGCGGTTCGATACTCACTTTTTGCTCTTGCGAGCGTGCTGCGCTAGAAGCGAAACGGCGAGGGCCAGGAAATGGCGTTGCCGTTGAACTTCTGCTCGTTGCCGGTTTCGGCGTCTCCGCCGTCACCGCCGTAGGCCTTGGGGTCGCCCCCATTGGCCTCGTTGTCGCCCTGGTCGATGTCGGAGTCGTTGTCCTGCTCGGACCCCGACCCTCCACCGTTGGGCTTCCAGTCGAACTTGGACTTCTCGTCCTTGCTCCACTGGTCCTTCTTCGGCTCACAACCACAGCCCTTGTTCTCGCTGTAGTTGTGCTGCTTCACAACGGCGATGTTGCCCGCGGTGGCGTTGCCGCCCTTTGCGGTGGCGTCGCCACCGTCTCCGCCGTAGGCGTTGCCGCTCTTGGCGGACGTGTTGCCGCCCTCGGACTCGACATCGTCCGAGTTGCCCGCCGCCGCCTTCGACGAGGTGACCTTGCATCGGATCACCATTGCCGCCGAACGAACCGGCGTTGCCGTTGAACTTCTGCTCGTTGCCGGTTTCGGCGTCTCCGCCGTCACCGCCGTAGGCCTTGGGGTCGCCCCCATTGGCCGTGTTGTCGCCCTGGTCGATGTCGGAGTCGTTGTCCTGCTCGGACCCCGATCCGCCACCGTTGGACTTCCAGTCGAACTTGGACTTGTCGTCCTTGCCCCACTTGTCCTTCTTGGGCTCACAGCCACAACCGTCGTTCTTGGACTGGTTGTGCTGCTTCACAACGGCAACGTTGCCCGCATGGGCGTTGCCGCCGTTGGCGTAGGCATTTCCGCCGTCGCCGCCGGAGGCTTGCCGCTATGGGCATAGGTGTTGCCACCCTCGGACTCGACGTCGTCCGAGCCGCCCTTGCCGCCGCCGACGAAGCCGGTGCGCATTGTCGCCGCCGCTTCCGCCGCCGCCGAACGAGATGGCGTTGCCGTTGAACTTCTGCTCGTTGCCGGTTTCGGCGTCTCCGCCGTCACCGCCGTAGGCCTTGGGGTCGCCCCCATTGGCCTCGTTGTCGCCCTGGTCGATGTCGGAGTCGTTGTCCTGCTCGGACCCCGACCCGCCACCGTTGGGCTTCCAGTCGAACTTGGACTTCTCGTCCTTGCCCCACTGGTCCTTCTTCGACTCACAACCACAGCCCTTGTTCTCGCTGTAGTTGTGCTGCTTCACAACGGCGATGTTGCCCGCGGTGGCGTTGCCGCCCTTTGCGGTGGCGTCGCCACCGTCTCCGCCGTAGGCGTTGCCGCTCTTGGCGGACGTGTTGCCGCCCTCGGACTCGACGTCCGAGTTGCCGCGACCGCCGCCACCATTGATCGGTGCGCACATATCGCAGCCGTTGCTGCCGCCGCCGAACGAGACGGCGTTGCCGTTGAGGAACTGCTCGTTGCCGGTTTCGGCCTCTCCGCCGTCACCGCCCTCGGCCTTGGGGTCGCCCCCATTGGCCGTGTTGTCGCCCTGATCGATGTCAGAGTCGTTGTCCTGCTCTGAGCCGGATGAACCCGAACCCGAGCCGGAGTTGCCCTGACCAACCAGCGCGACGTTGCCGGCAGTGGCGTTTCCGCCGTTGGCGTAGGCGTCTCCGCCGTCGCCGCCGGAGGCGTTGCCGCTATAGGCGTGGGTGTCTCCACCCTCGGACTCGACGTCCGAGCCGCCACGACCACCGCCACCGTTCAGCGCGTGCGGTGACCCGCCCCCGCCGAACGAGATGGCGTTGCCGTTGCCGAACTGCTTGTTGCCGGTGTCGGCGTCTCCGCCGTCACCGCCGTAGGCCTTGGGGTCGCCCCCATTGGCCTCGTTGTCGCCCTGGTCGATGTCGGAGTCGTTGTCCTGCTCCGAATCGGACCCGCCGCGACCACAACCGCAGCCATTGCTGCTCTGCGAGTTGTGCTGCTTGACACCGGCAACGTTGCCGGCAGTGGCGTTGCCGCCCTTGGCGGTGGCGTCTCCGCCGTCTCCGCCGTAGGCGTTGCCGCTCTTGGCGGACGTGTTACCGCCCTCGGCCTTGACATCGCCGCCGCCGCCGCCGCCGATGAACGTCGAGCAGACCTGACCACACTCGTCGTTACCACCGCCGAGCGACAGGGCAAGCGCGTTGCCGTTGCCGAACTGCTTGTTGCCGGTGTCGGCGTCTCCGCCGTCACCGCCCTCGGCCTTGGGGTCGCCCCCATTGGCCGTATTGTCGCCCTGATCGATGTCAGAGTCGTTGTCCTGCTCTGAGCCGGATGAACCCGAACTCGAGCCGGAGTTGCCCTGACCAACCAGCGCGACGTTGCCGGCAGTGGCGTTTCCGCCGTTGGCGTAGGCGTCTCCGCCGTCGCCGCCGGAGGCGTTGCCGCTCTGGGCGTATGTATTGCCGCCCTCTGCCTCTGCTCCTGAGTCATCGCGGCCACCGAACCTGGTTCCGTTCAGGTTGCCGTTGGCTGACTCGCCCCCAGTCGACACGGCAACCGCGTTGCCGTTGAGGATCTGGGTGTTGCCGGTGTCGGCGTCTCCGCCGTCACCGCCGTAGGCCTTGGGGTCGCCCCCATTGGCCTCGTTGTCGCCCTGGTCGATGTCGGAGTCGTTGTCCTGCTCGGACTTGGACCCGCCACCATTGGGCTTATCACCGGACTTGGACTTGCCGCCCTTGTCCGACTTGTCGTGCTTGGACTCACAGCCGCACCCGTTGGCACTGGTGGACTGGTTTTGCTGCTTGACACCGGCGACGTTGCCGGCCTTGGCGTTGCCGCCCTCGGCCTTCGCGTTGCCACCGTCACCGCCGTAGGCGTTGCCGCTCTTGGCGGATGTGTCTCCGCCCTTGGCCTTCGCCTCGCCGGAACCATTCGACAGGACAATCGCGTTGCCGTTGCCGATCTGGGTATTGCCGGTTTCGGCCTTTCCGCCGTCACCGCCGTAGGCCTTGGGGTCGCCCCCATTGGCCGTGTTGTCGCCCTGATCGATGTCAGAGTCGTTGTCCTGCTCGGTGCTCGGAGGAGCCCGAACCCGAGCTGGAGTTGCCCTGACCAACCAGTGCGACGTTTCCTGCTGTGGCGTTTCCGCCAATGGCAGTGGCGTCTCCGCCGCTGCCGCCGGAGGCATTGCCGCTCTGGGCGGACGTGTCGCCGCCAGAGGCCTCCGTATCGGTTGAGCCGATGGGCACGACTTCGTTTGCCGCTGCGCCCGCCGGCAGCAGCGCGAGGAGAAGCATTACTGCTCCAAGCGCTACATAGAACCTGCTTTTCATTACTACCTTTCATCTCGAGTAACTACTTCGCTTGCCGGGCGATCAAGGCCCCCGGCTCGGCCTGGTAACGCGCCTTTGCGTTACGCAGGCCGCTCGAGAAGAGCGAGGTAGGGCGCCGGTTGCCAACTAGCCGGAGCGTTTGCAAGTCGTCGGCTCAACGCCGGCGCTCGGAGGCCGAAGAGGCCGACCAGAAGCGCGGCGAAGCCGAAGAAGTAGAAGCCGCTAGAAGAGGAGGAGGGGGCGCCGATCGGGAGCTGCGCCGGGTGCCCGGTCGGGGGCCGGAGCGTTGGAGCCGCCACCGGACCTCTGCGATGAGGTTGAGTCTGTTGTCGCCGACTCGCCGCCGAACGAAAGCGATGCTCCAGACAGCAGCTCGTCCGGAAGTGCAGCGATGGTCCGCACCAGGATCTCTGTACCGATCCGGGACACGGTGATCGAGATCGGGGCGATATCCCGGGGCGATGCATTGCGGGCCACCGGGATGCCGCTGCCGGCCGCCGAGCCGCTGTCACCGAAGAGCGGCAGCTCCGGCAGCGCCGGAGCTCCGACGATCTCGGAGGGCTCGGGGATCGCCGGGGTCTTGGCGATCGCCGAGGTCTCGGTGACCTGGGCGGAAGGTCTGCCCGGGTCTTCGAAAGCTTGTCTGCGGCTGAGTTCAGCGCACCGCCAGATTCCGGTCGCGGCTGTCTTAGTGACGCTGGCCGTGTTGATCGCGGGCCGGGGCAGCTCGGCGACCTGGCCGGTCCGGACCGGGGCCGTGACACTGGGAGCCTCGGGAGCGGCGGGGACTTCGACCGCCGGGACCTGCGGGGCGGCCGGGACGTCGACGGGAGCCTCGACCTGCGGGGCGGGGGCCGGCGCCGGCTCGGGGATCGCGACGGGGGTCGGTGCGACCGGCTGCTCCGCTGGGGGGGCGGGGGTCTCGGAAGTCACTGGGGCAGCCCCCGTGGTCGTGGGATCGGCCGCCGCGGCCGGTGCCACGAAGAGCACGAGCGCGGCGCAGATGGCGATGAATGCCTTTGTGAAGGACGACCCCATTCATAGGGGTTATCCGCAGTTTTCAAGTTCCGAGACACTTAATTTTGGGTATGAGCCCTGCCCGACCGAAGCGGGAATGCCGATCGCCGCGATCTGCCCCGGAACAGGCACGAATCAGCAATCTAATGGTTTAAACCCATTAGAAATATCTTCGCGGGAAATTGTGCTAATGGACAGATTGCATTAGGCTGAGAGAGAGCCTTGAGCGCGGAGACTGAAGACACCCGATTCCCCTTGCTTGGGGAGCCGATCGCACTTGAGTTGGCCAACACGATTCCGGGGTCCGAGGAGAACGTCGGGGCCGACCTCCTCGCCGAGGCCGATGACGCTGCCGATTGGCTCGCGGCGGCCGGATTCTCGCGGCCCGACGACCCCGACCTGGCGCTGGCCGAGCTGCGCTCTCTGCGGGAGGCCGTGCGGGGCACGGCGGAGTTGCTGCTCGCCGATCGCAGGCCCTCCGCGGAGTTCCTGCACACCCTCAACGAGGCCGCGGGCCGCAGGCCGACGACGCCGATCATCCGTTACCGCCGAGGAGGCCTGGAGGTGATCGAAAACCTCTCCGGCACCGCGCTCGAGGACGCTCTCGGGCAGATCGCCCGCGACGCCGTCCGCCTCTTCGGTGGCGCCGGCGCCGGCCGCATCAAGCGGTGCGAGGGGCCGGGTTGTCGGCGACTCTTCTGGGCCGCCAGCTCACGCCGCCGCTGGTGCTCGCCCCGGCTGTGCGGCAACCGGGTCCGCGTCGCCCGCCATTACAGGCGTTCGCGAGCCGGGACCACACGCGCCGTTCGCTAGAATCGGCTTCGCATTTCGCTCCGGATCCAACTCTCACATGCACGTCAGGTTTCAAGGCTGGCGTCCGCGGGGCTGAATCCCTCTCAAAGCTGCTCGACTTACCCAGCCAGATGGGCGTACTCAGCTACCTGACCGGACTCGGCGGCCGCGACATGGCGGTCGACCTGGGAACGGCCAACACCCTCGTCTACGTGCGCGGCCGCGGGATCGTGCTCTCCGAGCCGTCGGTGGTGGCGATCGACTCCCGCAACGGCGCCGTGCACGCGGTCGGCATCGAGGCCAAGCGGATGCTCGGACGGACACCGGGGACGATCAGCGCCATCCGGCCCCTCAAGGACGGCGTGATCGCCGATTTCGACGTCACCGAACAGATGCTGCGCCACTTCATCAACAAGGTCCACCAGAACCGCTTCGCGCACCCGCGGGTGGTCGTCTGCGTTCCCTCCGGCGTGACCGGAGTCGAGAAGCGGGCGGTCGAGGAGGCCTGTCTCTCGGCCGGCGCCCGCCACGCCTACCTGATCGAGGAGCCGATGGCGGCGGCGATCGGAGCCGGGTTGCCGGTCGGCGAGCCGACCGGCTCGATGATCGTCGACGTCGGTGGCGGAACCAGCGAGGTGGCGGTGATCTCGCTCGGCGGGATCGTCGTCTCGCAGTCGATCCGCATCGGCGGCGACGAGCTCGACGAGGCGATCGTCAACTACTGCAAGCACGAGTACAAGCTGATGATCGGCCAGCAGACCGCGGAGGAGCTGAAGCTGGAGGCTGCCTCGGCGTCGCCGCTGGCGGAGGAGGTCCGGGCCGAGATCCGAGGCCGCGACCTCGTCTCCGGGCTTCCTCGCACGATCACCCTCAGCTCGGAGGAGATCCGCGATGCGATCCAGGAGCCGCTGGGGCAGATCATCGGGGCGGTCAAGGACACCCTCGACCGGACCCCGCCGGAGCTCGCGGGTGACATCATGGACCGCGGCATCACCCTGGCAGGGGGCGGCTCGCTGCTGCAGGGGCTCGAGCAGCGCCTTCGTGACGAGTGCCAGATGCCATGCCAGCTGGCCGAGTCGCCTCTGACGTGTGTCGCGGTGGGGTCCGGCCTCTCGCTCGAGGAGTTCGAGGCTATCCACCGCGCAAGCAAGAATTCAGGCTCCAAGCAATATCTCTAACCGGCCCAAATGAAACTTAGGTTCCTTCCGTGTACAGAAAGCAAGTACGCCGCCGCAGAGCGGTACTGGCGCTACTCGTTCTCAGCTCCTTCGCGCTGCTGACCGCGACCTACGGCCAGCAGTCCGGTGGGCTGCAGCGAGGTGTGAGCGCCGTCTTCGGGCCCCTTCAGGAGGGCGCCGACCGCGCGCTGAAGCCGGCGCGCGACCTCGTCAACTGGTTCGACGAGACCTTCGACGCGCGCGGCGAGCTCGACAGCAAGCAAGCGGAGCTGGAGCAGCTTCGCAGCCGGGTGGCGGAGGGCGAGACGGCGCTCTCGGAGAACAACCAGCTGCGCAAGCTGCTCGGCCTGCGCGCGGCGGGACAGCTGCCGCTCGGCTTCGAGCCGGTGACGGCGCGCGTCATCGCCCGCTCGCCGACCGTGTGGTACTCGACCGTCACCCTCGACCACGGCACCAGTGCCGGCGTCGCCGTCGATGACCCGGTCGTCAGCGGCGACGGCCTCGTCGGGCGCATCACCTCGGCCACTCGCGGGACGGCCCAGTTGACGCTGATCACCGATCCCTCAAGCGCCGTCTCGGCGAAGGTCGTCCCGGCGGGGATCCAGGGCGTGATCAGCCCCGAGGTCGGCAACCCGAGCGACCTGATCCTCGACTTCATCGACTCGAGCAAGCTGGTGCGCGAGGGCCAGACAGTGGTGACCGCCGGCTGGAAGGCGCGCGGGCTCTCCTCTCTATATCCCTACGGGATCCCGCTCGGCAGGGTCACCGCTGCGACGGTCGCCGAGCAGGAGGCAAGCCAGTCGGTGCAGGTGCGCCCGTTCGCGGACCTGCGCGGGCTGGAGTTCGTCCAGGTGCTGACCAAGTGATCGTCACTCCCCAGATCCTCGGCCGCATCGTCGCGATCGTCCTGCTCGCGGTCCTGTTGCAGCTCTCCTTCTTCTCCGGGGTGCAGGTCTTCCACACCAGCCCCGACATCGCACCCGCGGTCGTCGTCTCGCTCGGCCTTCTGGGCGGCAGCCTGGCCGGCGCGGTGAGCGGCTTCTGGGTCGGGCTCCTGATCGACTGCCTGCTCGGGGCGCCGCTCGGTGCCTCGTCGATGGTGCTGCTCTCGGTCGGCTACCTGGCTGGCCTCTATCGCGAGCGCTTCGACGTCACCAGCTCGCTCGTGCCGCCGCTTCTCTGCCTGGGCCTGACGGCGCTGGCCGAGGTCTCCTTCGGGGCGCTGCAGCTGATGCTCGGAGTCGATTCCCCGATCAGCTCCCTGGTCGTGCGCGATCTGGCGCTCAAGAGCCTCTATGCCTTCTTCCTCGGGATCCCGATCTACCTCGGGATCCGCCGCGCGCTGCGCCCGGCGCTGATCGAGGAACGGGCGGTGCGCCGCCGCGGCCAACCGAGGATGATCGGGGCCTGATGCACCCCGCGAGGACAATCGAGGCGTGATGTACCTGCGAAACGACGAGCGGCGCCCGGCGATGAGCTCGGGGTTTGCGCTGCGGGTGGCGATCCTCGGCGGCGCCGCGCTGCTTATGTTCGCGGTGATCTTCTTCCGCCTCTGGTACCTGCAGGTGCTCTCCGGCGACAAGTACCTGGCCGAGGCGAACGACAACCGCATCCGCGAGATCAGGGTCACCGCGCCCAGGGGCGAGATCCTGGACCGAAACGGGGAGGTGCTGGTCGAGAACCGCACCAGCCTGGCGCTGCAGCTCAACCCGCAGAAGCTCCCGGGCGGGGCGGCTGAGCGCCGGGCCGAGCTGGCGCGCCTCGGGCAGGTGGCGGGACTGCCCCTGCGCCGCATCCGTCGCGACATGCGCGAGCAGCTGCAGGAGCTGCCCAGCGCCCCGGTGACCCTGCAGCGAGACGTCGACTACGACCTCGTCTACTACCTGCAGGAGCACCAGGCCGAGTTCCCCGGCGTCACGGTGCAGCGGGTGTTCGTTCGCCGCTACCCGCAGGGCACCCTCGGCGCCCACCTGTTCGGCAACGTCGGCGAGATCGACGAGCAGGACCTCAAGGACCCTCGCTACAAGGGCCTTGAGCCCGGCGACCTGATCGGCCAGGACGGGGTCGAGTTCGAGTACGACCGCTACCTGCGCGGACGCGCCGGCGCCACCCGGGTCCAGGTCGACTCGATGGGGCAGCCCAAGGGGCAGCTCAGCGTCCTGCCCCCGAAGCCCGGTGACAGCCTGCAGCTCAGCGTCGACGCCGGCATCCAGGCGGCAGGCGAGGCGGGGCTCTCGGCCCGTGGCCTGCCGGGCGGATTCGCGGCGATGGACATCCGCAACGGCCAGGTGCTGGGCCTGGGCTCCTTCCCGACCTTTGATCCCACGGTCTTCACCAAGCCGATCACCCAGTCCCAGTACCGCGACCTGACCTCCGACGACACCGACGCCCCGCTGACCAATCGCGCGATCCGAGGCCTCTATCCGACCGGGTCCACCTTCAAGCCGATCACGGCGATGGCGGGGCTTACCGGGGACGTGATCACCCCCGACACCCCGATCACCGACGGAGGCTCGCTCACGGTCGGCGGCATCACCTTCCAGAACGCCGGGGGCGTCGCCCACGGGACGATCTCGCTGCCCGCCGCCCTGCAGGTCTCCAGCGACGTCTTCTTCTACACGCTGGGCCTGCGGATGAACGGGACCCCGCAGCTGCAGAAGTGGGCAAAGCGCTTCGGGGTCGGCGAGCCGACCGGGATCGACCTGCCTGGCGAGGCCGCAGGCCTGCTGCCGACACCTGCCTGGCGCAACAAGCTCTACCGACAGGACCTCACCGACCGCCCCTGGTCGGCGGGCGACAACATCAACCTCTCCGTGGGCCAGGGCGACATCCAGATGGACCCGCTGCAGCTCGCCAACGCCTATGCGGCGATCGGCAACGGGGGACGGCTGCTGCGGCCACACGTCGGCATGCAGGTGGTCGACACCGCGGGGCGGGTGGTGCAGGAGATCAACCCGGGCACGCGGCGCAAGATCCCGATCGACTCCAGCCATCGAAGCGCGATCCTCGACGGGCTCAACGACGCCGCACAGAGTCCGGGCGGCACCTCCTACGCGGTCTTTGGCGGCTTCCCGGTTCCGGTCGCCGGCAAGACCGGCACGGCGGAGCGCCCCGGGCAGGAGGACCAGTCCTGGTACGCGGTCCTCGCTCCCTACCCGAACCCGCGGGTGGTCGTCGCGGTGACCGTCGAGCGGGGCGGGTTCGGAGTCGACTCGGCGGCGCCGATCGCGCTCGGCATCCTCTCGGAGTACTTCCAGGCGCGGGCGAAGCCGGTTGACGGCGCGGGGGCGATCCTCGAATGAGCCCCACCGTCGCCGCCCGCCGCGGCCGCCCGGTCCCCTTCTCGAGCCGGCCCTCGATCGCCGAGCGCCTCGGGATCCCCTACATGGACCCGTTCCTGCTCATCGCCGGGCTCGCCCTGGCGCTGTTCAGCATCTTCACGCTCACCGACGCGACACTGAACGACGTCCCCGGAGACCCGTACTACTTCGTCGAGCGCCAGAGCATCTATGTGGCACTCGGCGTGATCGGAATGTTCGCCCTCACACAGATCGACTACTCACGCTTCCGCGAGCTGCGGGTCGGCATCTACACGCTGATGTTCCTCAGCATCGGGATGGTCTTCGTCTTCGGCGCCGCCGCGCGCGGCTCGCGGCGCGCCTTCGAGCTTCCCTTCATCAACTTCCAGCCGGCCGAGCTGGGCAAGGTGCTGTTGATCCTCGCCCTGGCCGGCTTCGTCATCGACGGCGCCAGGCGCGGCTCGCCGCGCCAGCGGACGGCCCGCTATTTGCTGCTGGGGCTGGCCCCCGCGGCGCTCGTCTTCCTACAACCAGACCTCGGCACCTCACTGGTGTTCGGGGCCGTGACCCTGGCGGTGATCTTCCTGGCCGGGATTCGCTGGAGCCATTTTCTGGCGATCTCGGCGGGACTCGTCGTCATGGTCACAACTGTGCTCGTCGTCGCGCCGGCCGTTGGAACGCCGGTCCTCAAGGGTTACCAGGAGCAGCGTTTGACATCGTTCCTGAATCCCAGCGAGGATCCGCGCGACGCGGGCTACCAGCAGAATCAGGCCACGATCGCCATCGGCTCCGGGGAGAAGACCGGGCGAGGCGACAAGGCCACGCAGACGCGGCTCGACTTCGTCCCCGAGCGGCACACGGACTTCATCTTTGCCGTGATCGGGGAGCGCTTTGGTTTTCTCGGAGCCGCATTAGTCCTATCCCTATTCGCCCTGCTCATCTGGCGGGCGCTGAGGATCGTGACGCTCTCAAAGAACTTGTACGGGACCCTGGTCGCGGGCGGGATCACCGCCATGCTGATGTTCCAGGTTTTCGTCAATGTCGGAATGAACCTGGGGATCATGCCGATCACCGGCATCCCCCTGCCACTCATGAGCTACGGAGGCTCCTCCGTACTGGCCACCTTCTTGGCCCTCGGCATCTTGCAGAGCATTCACATGCAGGCTCAGCTCAGCCAGAAGAACAGGGACTACTTCTGACCTGAAACTGAAACTGAGCTGAGGTAAATGAAAAAGACAATTCTGGTATCCGCCGACAACGGCGAGACGCGGGTCGCTGTGCTCGAGGCAAAGACCAAAGAGCAGAAGCCCGAGGTTGCGGAGCTCTACGTGGAGCGCCGCGGCCGCCGCTCGATCGTCGGCAACATCTACAAGGGCAAGGTCGACAACGTGTTGCCCGGCATGGAGGCTGCGTTCGTCGACATCGGCCTGGAGCGAAACGGCTTTCTGCACGTCGATGAGATCGTGCTGCCCGGCGGCGAGGCCGCCCCGCGCCGTGGCCGAGGCCGCGGCCGGCGCATCAACGAGCTGCTCAAGTCGGGCCAGGAGATCATCGTCCAGGTGGTCAAGGACCCTCTGAAGACGAAGGGGGCGCGGCTCTCGATGAACATCTCGGTCGCCGGCCGCTACCTCGTCTACGCGCCGCAGGGCAGCGGGGTCGGGGTGAGCCGCCGGCTCGCCGACTCCGAGCGCGAGAGGGTGCGCAAGATGGTCGACCGCACCTACAAGGGCCCAGGGGGCCTGATCGTCCGCACCGCCGCCCACGGGGCCAAGAAGCCCGATTTCGTGCGCGAGATCGACTATCTGCACAAGCTCAACGACGTCCTCGACCGGCGGGCCAAGTCGGCCAAGGCGCCGGCGCTGGTCTTCCAGGAGGCAGACCTGCCGGTGCGGGTGCTGCGCGACGTCTTCCTGAGTGACTTCGAGGCGGCGATCATCGACTCCGAGCAGCAGTACGACCGGGTGACCAAGTTCTTCCAGCGCACCGCGCCGGAGCTGGTCTCCGGGGTCGAGCTGTACAAAGCCAAGAAGCCGCTGTTCGAGAAATGGGGAGTCGAGGAGGTCATCAACTCGACCCTGAGCCGCCGTGTCGACCTTCCCTCGGGCGGCTATCTGATGATCGATTACGCCGAGGCGCTGACGGTCATCGACGTCAACAGCGGCAGCTTTACCGGCCGCGGCAGGGGTGGCCTGGAGGAGACGATCACCCGGGTCAACAACGAGGCCGCCGACGAGGTCGTGCGCCAGCTGAGGATGCGCGACATCGGTGGCATCATCGTCATCGACTTCATCGACATGTCCCGGGCCCGCAACCGCGAGAAGGTGCTGGGGACTCTGCGCAAGGCGCTGGACGCCGACAAGTCGAAGAGCTACGTGGTCGAGGTCTCGCCGCTCGGCCTGGTGGAGATGACGCGCCAGAACGTCACCGACGGGGTGCGCGAGATCCTCACCGTCCGCTGCCCCACCTGCGACGGGGAGGGGGTAGTGCTCTCGGCAGAGACCGTCGCGCTGGAGAGCCTGCGAAAGCTGGGCGAGCTGGTCGCCGGAAAGGGCGGGCCGGAGGCGTACCTGATCCGCACCCACCCCAAGGTGGCCGCGGAGCTGATCGACCCGCAGAGCGGACTCGAGGAGCTGGAACGCGAGAACGGGGTCGAGTTTCACTTCGAGGGCGGGGAGGCCCTCCCGATCGACACCTTCGAGGTGATCGAGAGCGGCGCAAAGGAGCAGATCGTCGAGCGGGCGCTGCCGTTCAAGGTCGGCGACGAGGTCCTGGTCAAGATCGAGGAGCCGCACATGTACAACGCCGACGACGCGGTGGCCCGCGTCGACTCCTACATAGTCAGCGTGAGCGGGGGCGGGCGCTTCGTCGGCGAGCGCAAGCTGGTGCGTATCGAGCGGGTCGAGCGCGCGGCCGCAGTCGCCTCGCTTCCCGGGGTGGACGTGTCCGGGAACGGTGCGGGGGAGGGGGATGACGGCTCCGACGGGCTAGAATCCTCCGGCTCCGGCAGGCGTGGACGTCGCCGCGGTCGCAGAGGCGGTCGTGGGCGCTCGCGCGCCCAGTCGGGAGAGGATTCCTGATGGCAGACACGTACGCGATCGTCGAAAGCGGAGGCAAGCAGTACAAGGTCGAGAAGGGCGAGACCCTGCTCCTCGACCGCCTGCCCGCGAAGGAGGGCGAGAAGATCGATCTGCGCGCGGTGATGTTCCGCGACTCAGACGTCATCACCGATCCCTCCGAGCTGGAGAAGGTGAAGGTGGAGGCGACCGTCTCAGAGCACCTGCGGGGGCCGAAGATCAGGATCTTCAAGTACAAGGCCAAGAAGGGGTACCGGCGACGCCAGGGCCACCGCTCCGAGCTCACCCGGGTAGAGATCACCGACCTCAAGCAGCTGAGCCGAAAGCCGGCTGCCAAGAAGCCGGCGGCGAAGGAGCCCGAGGCGAAGGCCGCCCCGGCCAAGAAGCCGGCGGCAAAGAAGACGACGCGCAAGGCGCCGGCGCGCAAGAAGCCGGCGGCGAAGAAGAAGGAGACCTCAAGTGGCTCATAAGAAGGGGCTCGGCTCGAGCCGCAACGGCCGCGACTCGAACCCGAAGATGCTCGGGGTCAAGGTGTTCGCGGGCCAGAAGGTCACGGGCGGCGAGATCATCGTCCGCCAGCGTGGCACGCGTTTCCGGGCCGGCGAGGGCACCGGGACCGGCCGCGATCACACGATCTTCGCCACCCGCCCGGGTGTGGTCGCATTCCGTCCCAAGGGCAAGGGGCGGTTGGTCTTGGTCGAGGGCGAGTAGCGGCCTCCTCGCGCACGAATTGGGGGCCGCTCGCGCGACCCCCAATCAGGCGTGTGTGGATGAGTCGACTCAGAGGTTCAGCGCGCACCAGCCTCCGGAGTAGATCGGTATCCGCGCCTGCGGTCGTGGGCTCGCCAGCAGCGAGAGCGGCTGGTTTGCGAAGTACGACCGACCTCCGGCCTGGACCCTCCAGTAGGAGTTGCGGATCTCCGACTGGGTGTCGAAGACCTGCCCGTAGGCGTCTCGGATCCGCTTGATCTGGACCAAGGGGCCAAAGCCGCTGTTGAACCTCCACGTTTGGAGGGTCGAACCGCAGCCCGTTCGAGTTGGCTGTGTCGTCGTCCACCAGCTCGTCTGCTTGCGGGCTCCCGCCCAGCTCAACGAGAAATGCATGTGGTTGATGTGGCATTCGACGACGTCGTCACCGCTGCCGTCACAACCATTGTTCGTATCGAACAGCCATTTCCCGCGGTTGGGCCCGTACATCCGGAAGATCCGGCTGTTCCACTGGATGTACATGATCCCGAAGCGTCGTGCGAACGCGTGGGGGTTCCCGTGCTCATCGGCTCGAAGGAGCCCGTTGAGAAGCTCAAGGCCCTTCCCAGGCTCGAACCTGGCGTCGACATAGAAGTCGAGCGCGCGCCCTTCCTTGTGCTCGCTGTTCCCGGGCCTGGAGCAGTCCCTGGAGATCTCAGCTCTGCGTGCCGACCCGTCTGGATTCCGGTTCCAGAACGAGAGGTAGTTCCGCAGTCCGACCGTGCCGGGCTTCGGAGAGTTCTCACAGCTGTTTGCCCCGTCGTAAGCCGCGTAGTTGTCGATAGTGGGCATGAACTGGTACGGAAACGGGATGTCGGCCCTGGCCTCATGCGGTTTGGCCGAGAACAGGCCAAGACAGCAAATGGCCGCCAGCGCCAGGAGCACTCCTCTCACGTGCCGCGGCATCCCTCGATCGTGTGTGACTTCCCCCATCTCTCTCCCACCTTTCTCCCGGGCCGAGCGGCCCGATTCTTGAGGACGCGGGCGAAGCTATCCCGGCGCAGGAACTGAGACAAGGAAATGAAGAGGTGACTGACCGTTCATTCAAATGCGCGGCGAAATGCCCGGCGATCGGGAGCACCCTGCCGCGGATCACGGCAAGGGGCGGTCGGCGGTCGGCCTAGAGGGAGGAGGAGCGGCGGGTCAGAGTTCGTCGCCGGCGGGCTTTGCCGCGGCTCCGTTCTTTGCTGCGGCTCCGTTGTTGCCGTTGCGGCGGATGCGCTCCAGGCCGAGCCACATGAACCGCATCAGAAGCAGGCGGACCTGATCGCGCGACATCGATTGATCCTCGAGCCACCAATTGGCGGCCCGGACGGCCGCGCCCTGGATCATCACCCCGAGCATCTCCAGGCTCTTGGGGTCGATGTCGTCGCGGGCGGCGACGTACTCGTCGTTCGCGAGTAGCGCCGAGATCGCCTGCTCTCCGCGCCTCTGCTGGCTGAGGTCGAGGGCCATGATCTCCGGGTCGGAGACCTCCTGTTCGATGACTCGCCAGCGATTCGGGTTCTCGGCTACGAACTCCAGGAAGGCGTCGAGAGCGCGCTCCATGATCTCGACGCTCCCCTCCGCGCCAGCGGTTGCCTCGAGCGTGCGCTCCAGCGACTCCTGTGTCCCGGCGCGCATGATCTGGGCATAGAGCTCTCGCTTGCTGGAAAAATGTTCGTAGATCAGCGCCTTGGATACACCGGCCGTGGACGCGATCTCTTCGATCCGGGCGCCCTCGTATCCGCGACGAGCGAACACGTCAGTGGCTGCATCGAGGATGCTTCGCTGGCGTTCGGCGCCGGTCAGCCGCTGCGGCCGCGACGGAACGCCGATAACGGCCGGTTCAGCCGACATGTTTGCCCTGCCAAGCCAAGATCAACTCTCCACCCTGCGGGGAAACTACCAGAGCTATACGAACGTGAGTGAAGGAACTCACTTTTTTACTGAATAGTGAGTCAGTTAGATGCATGACCGTGCACGAATACAAGTAGAAGGCGGCCGCGGAGGGGACGGCGTCGTGAGCTTTCGCCGCGAGGCCCACGTCCCCAAGGGTGGGCCCGACGGCGGCGACGGAGGCCACGGGGGCGACGTGGTCCTGGTCTGTGACGACTCGCTGCGCGATCTGGCGGCGCTTCGCCGCCGCGCTCACTTTCGTGGCGAGCGGGGTCGCCACGGACAGGGCAAGGACCGTCACGGGGCCCGTGGTGCCGACGCCATCATCCGCGTCCCGCCCGGCACTCAGGCCGACACGCTGGAGGGAAGCGCCGTCGATCTGGTCGACGCCGGGCAGCGGGCGGTGGTTGCCCGCGGGGGTCGGGGCGGGCATGGCAACAAGCGCTTTGCCACCTCTAGGCGCCAGGCGCCGCGCTTTGCCGAGCGCGGAACCGCGGGGCAGGCGGGCTCGATCGAGGTGAGGCTGAAGCTGCTGGCAGACGTCGGGCTGGTCGGCTTGCCCAACGCCGGCAAGTCCTCGTTGCTCGCCCGCCTTACCCGGGCCGCGCCGAAGGTCGCCGACTACCCCTTCACGACGACCGAGCCGGTTCTGGGAACGCTGGACGGAGGGGACCGCCAGTTGGTTCTCGCTGACATTCCGGGCCTGATCGAGGGCGCCGCGGGCGGGGCCGGGCTGGGACACGAGTTCCTTGCCCACGTCGAACGCTGCTCGATGCTCGTTCATCTTGTCGAGGTCACTCCCCCCGAGGGCGATCCACGGGCCAACTACGAGACGGTCCGCGCCGAGCTCTCCTCCTATGGCGCCGGGCTCCGGGAGCTGCCGGAGCTGGTCGTGCTCTCAAAGCGCGACCTGCTGCCGGAGGCCGAGATCGAGCGAATTCGAGAGGAATGGGATCAGCGGCTCGGCGGCTCGGCGCTCGGAGTGTTGGCCGTCTCCTCGGCGACCGGAGCCGGGATCGAAGAGCTGCGCTCGGCGATCCTCGCGGCGACGCCGGAGCCCGCCGACGCGAAGGCCGATCGTGAGGGTGCGCCTGAGTTCGAGGCCGAGCACCGGACCTACAGGCCGGCGGGTGAAGGCGGATACCGGGTCATCGCAGAGGGGGAGGGGGCCTACCGGGTGCAGGGGCGGGGGGTGGAGATGCTCTTCGAGCGCCACGACCTCTCCAACGAGGAGGCGCTTGCCTACCTCGAGCAGCGATTGACCGAGATGGGCGTGGTTGCGGCGCTTCGCGACGCGGGCTTTGAGCCAGGGGACGAGGTGCGAGTCGGCGAGCAGGAGTTCGAGCTCCACCCAGGGGAATAGGCGCCGCGGCCGAAGTAGGGCTGATGGGGAGGACGGATCTGGAGCCGGGCGGCGAGCCGCAGATCCGGGCGGCCGGGGGCGTCCTCCTCCGGACCGGCTCGGCCGGGATCGAGGTGGCGGTGATCCATCGCCCTAAGTACTCTGACTGGACGCTGCCGAAGGGAAAGCTCGATTCGGGAGAGAGCTTTGAGCAGGCGGCGCTGCGGGAGGTCGAAGAGGAGACGGGGATGCAAGCAGAGCCGGGCGCCGAGCTGAGCTCTGTCTCCTACCGCGATCGCAAGGGGCGCAGCAAGGTGGTCCGCTACTGGAAGATGCAGGTCCTCGGCGGCGAGTTTGAGCCCGGCGACGAGGTCGATGAGCTGCGCTGGCTCGTTCCCGAAGGGGCGGTGGGGCTGCTCAGCTACGAGCACGACGCCGAGTTGGTCCGCGAGGCCCTCGAAGCGCCCTGACATACCTCTGCCGGCGCCTGACGGCACCGGCATACTCACGACCTATGACCGTGGTCGTGAAGCTGGGGTCTTCGATCGTCGCCGCCGACGATGGCGAGCTGCGCGGCGACGTCCTCGATGGCGTCTGCGCCCAGGTCGCGGAGCTCGAGAAGTCGGGCGAGCAACTGGTCATGGTCACCTCGGGGGCGATCGCGCGTGGGATGCGGCTGTTGGGGCTCGGGCGCCGCCCGGCGGCGATGGACGAGCTGCAGGCCGCGTCGGCGATCGGCCAGGGCGATCTGTTCCGGGCCTATGAGCAGCGACTCGCCAAGCACGGCGTGCGCTCGGCGCAAGTGCTCTTGACCGCGTCCGACATCGCCGCTCGGACCAACTACCTGAACGCGCGCCAGACGCTCCGGCGGCTGATCGCCTGGGATGTGGTTCCGGTGGTGAACGAGAACGACACCACGGCCACCGACGAGATCAGCTTCGGCGACAACGACTTCCTCTCCGCCCAGGTGGCGATCCTGCTGGAAGCGCGGCTGCTGGTCCTGCTCACCGACATCGAGGGGCTGCACACCGCCGATCCTCGCCACGAGGCCTCGGCGGAGCTGGTCGAGGAGGTGTCGGACTTCGCGCAGCTGGGGCAGTACGAGATCGGGGACGGCACCTCGCCGTTCGGGCTCGGCGGGATGCGCAGCAAAGCAGCGGCGGCGGAGATGGCGAGCGAGTCGGGGATCGCGGCGGTGATCGGCGACGGGACGGCCGAGGGGACGCTGGCGCGGGCGGCGGCTGGGGAGCGAATCGGCACCCGCTTCGCCGCCAAGTCGGCGAAGACGTCGAGCTTCAAGCTCTGGCTGCGCTACGGAAAGCCCGCCCGTGGGCGGGTCGCGGTCGACGACGGGGCCGCGAGGGTCCTGCGTGAGAAGGGAAGCAGCCTGCTGCCGGTAGGGATCACCGGGGTCGAGGGCGCCTTCGAGGCCGGGGAGGCGGTGGAGGTCGTCGCCGACGGTCAGGTGGTGGGCAAGGGGATCAGCAACTACTCGGCGCAGGAGATCGAGCGGATCCAGGGCATGAAGAGCGCCGAGGTGCGCGAGCTGATGCCACACGCCGCCGAGGAGGCGGTCCACCGCGACTACTTCGTGCTTGCCTGAGTCCGTTGGGCCTTGAAACGAAGTGGAACGGCACACCCTTGCGGCTGCTTTACAGCCTGACCAGCAAGTGCCGGTGCTTATGCACCGCCCAACACCTCCGTCAGGCGGCGAGCCGCCGCAATTGTTTGTCTGACTACCCTTACCCAAGATGGCCACGGCCCTGAAGAGCGTTGCCGCGAGCTGTGCCGCCGCCAAGCAGGCGTCGCGGGTGCTGGCGACCGCGCCGACCAGCTCCAAGGACGAGGCCCTGCGTTGCGCCGCCGAGCTGCTGGGTGAGCGCAGCGCCCAGGTGCTGGAGGCGAATGCGGCCGACCTCGCCGACGACAGAGCGGCGGCGCTGAGCGACTCGCTGCGCGATCGACTCACCCTCGATCGGGCGCGGGTCGGGGCGATGGCCGAGGGCATCAAGGAGATCGTCTCGCTGACCGACCCCGTCGGCGAGGAGATCGAGGCGCGGACGATCGCCAGCGGGATCGAGCTTCGGCGCGTTCGCGTGCCGCTCGGCGTCGTCGCGGTCGTCTATGAGGCGCGGCCGAACGTGACGATCGATTGCGCGGCGCTGACGATCAAGAGCGGCAACGCGATCGTTCTGCGGGGCTCCAGCTACGCCGAGCGCTCCAACGGCGCGCTGGCCGCGATCGTCCGCGAGGCGCTGGCCGAGGTCGGGCTGCCCGAGGACGGCGTGACGATCCTGCCGGGTGGCGATCACGGCGATTTGCTCGAGCTGGCGACCCAGGACGACCTGGTAGACCTGCTGATCCCACGCGGCGGCGAGGGCCTGAAGGCGGCGCTGAAGGAGGTGGCGACGGTCCCGGTGATCTACGCGGCGGCCGGCAACTGTCATGTCTACGTGCACGGGGAAGCCGATCTGGAGATGGCGCGGCGGGTCGCGTTCGACGCCAAGGTTGATCGGCCGGGGGTCTGCAACGCCGCCGAGACCCTGCTCGTCGACTCGGCGGTCGCGCCGGCATTTCTGCCGGGCGTCCTGGCCGACCTGCATGGGGCGGGGGTCGAGCTGGTCGGCGACGAGCGGGCGCGCGAGAACGCCGGCGAGGTGGAGATCGGGGCGGCGTCAGCGGAGGACTGGGACGCCGAGTACCTGGACATGAAGATGGCGGTGGGCGTGGTCGACTCCGAGCAGGAGGCGATCGACCACATCAACAGCCACGGGACCGGGCACTCGGAGGCGATCGTCACGTCCAGCGAGCAGGCGGCGGCGCAGTTCAGCGCCGGCGTCGACGCGGCGGCCGTCTACATAAACGCCTCGACCCGCTTCACCGATGGGTTCGAGTACGGGATGGGGGCCGAGATCGGCAACTCGACCCAGAAGCTTCACGCGCGCGGGCCGATCGGCCTGCGCGAGCTGACCACCTACAAGTACGTGGGCCGCGGCGACGGCCATACCCGTGGCTGACTCGCCAGTGTCGGTCATCGCCGCGAGAGGGTAGGGGTCCGGTCGCTGCCGTAGGTGTACTTGGGTCGGCGTTCAACCCGCCGCATCTCGGGCATCTGGCGCTCGCGCAGGAGGCGCTCTGGCAGCTCGATTTGGAGCGGGTGCTGCTTGTGCCCACCGGAGAAGCGCCCCATAAGCGGATCCTCGACGACCCGGGCGCCGAGCTGCGGCTGGCGATGACGCGACTGGCCGCCACCGAGGACGAGCGCTTCGTCGCCTCGACCTTGGAGGTCGAGCGCGAGGGGCCCTCATACACCGCCGAGACCCTGGAGGCGCTGGCCGCCGACGGCGAGGACGACCTGGTCTTCGTGATGGGCGCCGACGCGGCGGTCGGCCTGGAAAGTTGGAAGGACCCCGAGCGGGTTGTCGAGCTGGCAAGGCTGGCGGTCGCGAGGCGCGCCGGTATCTCGCAGTCCGAGGTCGCGTCGGTGATCCGCAGCCTCGGCGCCGACGGCCGCTGCGAGACGCTCGACATGCCCGAGTTCGGGATCTCCTCGTCGGCTGCCCGCGAGCGAGCGAAGGCGGGACGCCCGCTGCGCTACGTGGTGCCCGAGCCGGTGGCCCGCTTCATCCAGGAGAAACGGGTGTACTCGCGTTGATGGACGCGGAGGCGCTGGCGCGCAGGCTGGCCGAGCTGGCCGATTCGAAGGGGGCGAGCGAGATCGTCGCCCTCGACATGCGCGAGTTGGTCTCCTACACCGATTTCCTGGTCATCTGCACGGCCCGCAACGAGCGCCAGGCGAAGGCGGTCGGGGATGAGGTGAGCCTGCGGCTGAAGCGCGATGAGGCTTTGCTGCCGCGCCAAGTGGAGGGCGGGCCGGCGGCGGGCTGGACGGTGCTCGACTACCTCGACTGCGTGCTTCACATCTTCACGCCGGAGGCGCGGGACCGCTACCGGCTGGAGACGCTGTGGGAGGACGCGCCGCGCCTCGAGCTGGGGCTGGCCGGCGAGTCGATCGACGGGCGCGCGGCCCGCGCCTGAGCGACGGCTGGTCGAGCTCCCGCGTCGCGGCTGACGAACAGACGTTCGATATAGATGCGGATGTGACGAATTTGCGTCCGACGGTGGGCCTAGGTTGCCGCGCATGGGTGGCTTCCGGAGGGCGTTCCTCGGCTACCGGCGCGCAGAAGTCGATGCGGCCATCGCCGCCCGTGATGCGCGTATCGGGGAGCTCGAGTTGGAGACCCGCTCGCTGTCGGGGATGTTCCTGGGGCGCGAGCGGGAGATCGAGTCGCTGCGCGAGTCGCTGACCGAGGCCAATGCGCGTCACGACCGCAGCCTGCGGTCGCTGGAGACGGTCGCGATGCGGGTGGAGGAGATTCACGCGCAGGCCCGCGGCCAAGCGACGAGGATCAGGATGAAGGCGCTCGGCGACGCGGTGCAGATCCACCAGCGGGTGAAGGAGATCGCTGAGGCGATTGAGATCGAGCCGGCGGCGAACGGTGCTGACCCGGTGGTGGTGGAAGGTGGGGCCCGACGCGAGGGGTCGGAGATCTTCGAGGGCCTGGTCGAGGTTGAGATCGGCCCGCTCGGCGACTTCTCGCAGCTGGTCGGCTTCGAGGACGCGGCCGGTGGGATCGGAGCGACGTCTGAGATCTCGGTGCGCAGGTTCTCGGAGGGACGGGCGACGTTGGCGATGCGGCTCGACGAGCCGGTCGCGCTGCTGCGCGAGCTCGAGGAGCGCGCGCCGATGGAGTTCCGGGTTCGAAGGACCGAGGGGGACCGGGTCGTCCTCGACCTCGACGACGAAGCCGAAGCCGCTTAGTTCCAGCGCGGGAAGGGCTTGGGTCGCCGCCGGTAGGTTCCGGGGGATAGGCGAACCCCATCCGCAAGGAGGCAGCAGATGCCCGGCTATACGAAGGTGAACCTGAGGGACGATGTCGAAGACTTGGCGCCGAAGTTCGGACTTGAAGGCTTCGAGGCCCGCTTCGCGAGTGTGCCGCTGGGGTTGGAGAAGTCGGGGGTCAGCCTGCAGCGATATGGCCCCGGCGTCCGCTTGCCGTTCGGGCATAGCCACGAGCAGCAGGAGGAGCTCTATGTGCTGGTCAGCGGAAGCGGGCGGATGAAGCTCGACGACGAGGTGGTCGAGCTGAATGAGTGGGATGCAGTGCGAGTGCCCGCGGAGACGATGCGCAACTTCGTGGCCGGGCCGGAGGGCGCCGAGCTGCTCGCGTTCGGTGCGCCGTACCGCGGCCCGTCAGTCGCGACCGACGTCGCCGAGCAGACGCCCGGTTGGTGGAGTGACTGAGGTCGCCCGGGCGTTGGGCCTGACTTCACACATTCGTCACCAAGTTGTCTGGACTTGTGACACTGACCAGACGAACATGCGTTCGGTGAACGACGAGAACCCAAACCGCAAAGGCGCAATTGCGGAGGCGGTTATCGCCGCAGAGGCGATCAAGCTCGGCGTACGGGTGCTGAAACCGGCGGCAGAGCACGAGCCATACGACCTAGCGTTCGACCTGGTGCCGCGGTCCTGTCGCGTCCAGTGCAAATGGGCCCGCCGCCGAGGGAGCTGCGTCGTCGTTCGCACTACGCGGTGTCGTACAACCAAGCGAGGCTTCGTGCGGTCGACTTATCTCCCAGCCGAGATCGATGCGGTCGCCGCCTACTGCGGGGAGCTGGATCGGTGCTATCTGCTGCCGGCACGATTTCGTGTTGGGCACACATAAGTCCACCTGCGTCTGGAGCGCCAGAAACGGCCAATTGGCGGCGATAAACTTCGCCTCCGATTTCCAGCTCGGGGCCATAGCTCAGCTGGAAGAGCGCCGGCTGGCAGCCGACGAGGTCGTGGGTTCAAGTCCCCCTAGCTCCACTCCGGACAGCGCCGACGGCGACTTCGTTGAAGTCGGCGCCCACGAGTTCCGCAACCGTTTCGGCTGGTACATGGAGCGTGCGGCAGCCGGCGAGGAGTTCCTCGTCACCCGCCGCGGGCGCCCAACCGTTCGCCTCATCGCCGCCGCGTGTCAGACCGAGCCGGTCGGCGACTGAGCGCGGACTCCTCAGACCTCGCGGATGTTCTCCCGCACCTGTGCTCCCACCTCCGGCGGGACCTCCGCCATGTCGTGCTCCTGCTCGGCGTGCTGTGCGACCTGCGCCATCAGCTCATCCTCGGTCTCGGCCTGAAAGCTCGCGTCACAACCCGGCACCACCGAGCTGCATGAGAACTCCTTCATCGCTCCTCCGATCTCGCTTTTCCCCAGCCGCCCCCACGGACGGCCGCTCCTCGCAACCTAGCGCGACTCAACCGAGCGGCCGGGGCAGCCGATGAACCACAGATGCACGTGGACGACTACGCCTTGGCGCACGGGATCCGCGACACCCGGGCGACCGTCGAGAGCTGGCAGCGGGGGCGCTGGGCGGTCCTCGGCCAATGGGCGGTCCTCAGCTTCGCAATCGCCTGCGCCCTTCTCATCGCGACGCTGATACTGGCCGGCTTTCAGATCTCCGACCCGACCAAGCTTGGCATCGCGGGCGTAACTCACGGCGTCGACCTCGAGGACTTCTTCCGCATCCTCGCCCGCAACGGAACCGTCCTCACTTTTCATGCCATGGCCTGCGTGGCCGGGTTCATTGCCGGAGCCTCGATGCCGATCGCGGCCCAGAACCGAACCGGCATCTCGCGCTGGATCCACACCAAGGCCGGAGAGCTCGCGATCCTCTACGTCGTCGCCGTCACCCTCTTCTCGCTCTCCGTCCAGGCCTACGTCCTCAGCTTCCAGGCCGCGGCGCTCTCCGGCCAGCTCGAGATCACCAACCTGGAGCTGATCCTCAGCGTCGCCCCGCACGCCCTGATCGAGCTGACCGCCCTCTTCCTGCCCCTCGCCGCATGGGTTGTCGCCGCCCGCAAGGCGGAATGGAACCAGCTCCTCGCCGCCACCCTGATCACCGTCGTGATCGCGATCCCGATGCTGATCCTCGGTGCCCTGCTCGAGCTCCTTCTCTGGCCGCAGGTGCTGATCTCGATCTCGCCGTCGGCCTAGACTCGATCGATCGGCGTCTCAGAGGAGGCGATAATCGCCCGCCTGCAGCGGACCTACGTCGCGTTCAATAGCGGCGACTTCGACGCTTTGCCCTGGGCTCTGTGGACGTTCGACGACGATGGGCTCGCGACACGCCTGGAGTTCTTCCTCCCTCACCAGGATGAGCAGGTCCTGGAAGCGGCGGCGCGGCTTGAACCGCCCTCGTAACGAGATACTGCGATCGATGTCGCAGGAGAACGTCGAGACCGTCCAGCGCGCTGTCGAGGCGTGGAATGCCGATGATCTGGACGCCTTTCTGGCCCAGCTCGCTGCCGACGTCGAGTGGCACCCTGCGATCGAGCCGGGCCTCGAGGGAAGGGCAACCATCTACCGAGGTCATGACGAGGCGCAAAAGATCTGGGAGGAGAACCGCGGCGGCGCGTGGGAACGCCTCATCAATCGGCCTCAGAAGTTTCGCGACCTCGGCGATTCGGTCCTCGTACTCGGTCACTTGGAGTTGACTGCCCGGACGACCGGCATCCAGTTCAGCCAGGAAGTCGGAGAAGTCTTTGATCTTCGAGCGGGGAAGATCGTTCGCATCCGCGACTTTCTGACTCATGCCGAGGCCCTCCAAGCCGCCGGGCTGTCGGAGTAGCAGCTCGCCGAAGGGCCTCGTCGACACCAAGGTCTGCGCGATCGACGAGGACTGGTCGGGCCTTCGGTTGACTCGGCACAGGACCTGAGGGCAAGGAATCCAAAGCGGGGTCGTCATAACCCCGTAAGCGGTCAACCGAAACCGGCTGAGCGCCGGGTCGGCGGCAGCCGTCTAGGGGGCGGCGTGCATCTCGCGCGCCGCCACGCGCCCCGCATCCAGTGCCTGCCGCTGGCGCGGCTTCATCCGCACCCGGCATCGCCAGACGGCGCCGGAGAAGCCGAGGTTGGCAACGGTGGCGAAGCCCTCCTCGTCCTCGCGCAGCGCGAGCAGCAGGTGCGCGACCCGATCGGCGGCAGGCAGATCATCGCCTTCACCCACTCGAACGCAGAAGGAGAAGATGCGCCTTCCGCCGGGCCGGATCAGCAAGGCACCGCGCTCTCCCAGCAGCCAGACGCCGAGCCGGCCCCGCTGCATCGCCATCCCGGTGCGCTGCATCAGCTCGCGCTCCTCGTGGCCGAGCAGGTCGCCGAGCAGCCCCAGCGCAACCGCGTCGGGGCCCGCCGCGGCTTTCTGCCTCGAGCTGCGCCCGCGCCAGCACCGAGGTCACCGCCCGCCCGGCCTGCAGCCGGCAGATCAACCAGGCGTGGGCGACGAGAATCAGCGCCGCCGGGAATAGAAGCGGATTCAGCACCAGCAAAAGGACCGCCGGCGCACCAAAGCTGACCAGCACACCCACGGTCCAGACCGTCCAACGACGGCCGTCGCGGCGCAGCGTCGCCTCGCTGGCGTGCTCGCGCCAGTGCAGGCGCTGCGCCTCGACCAGCCCTTCGCCAAGCGCAACCGGTGCCGCTGCCTCGCTGCTCACGCCGTGGCCTCAGCCGCCGGCGATTTGGCGCCGCATCACCACCAGCTCGGCGTCGAGCGGCAGCTCACGCACCACCTCCGCGTCCCCGTCCGCCAGCGTCGCGCTGGCGATCATCCCGTTCTCGCGCTCGCGCTCGAACGCCTGCGCTGCGAGCCGCTGAGCCTCGGGGTCGTCGGCCGTCCACTCCGCGAGGGTCGTGTGGCCGCTTCCGTCCATCCTGATCAGTCGCGACATCTGGGCCTCCTTGGTCGACCGGCTGCGGCGGTATCGCCGCCTCTGAGCAATGGTACGCCCGGCCCGGCGGCCACGATGTGGGCGCCGTCACGCACCGGGCGCATCCCTAAGATCGCCCCGTGGACCGCTACGACGCACGAGCGATCGAGAAGCGCTGGCAGGGGATCTGGGAATCGGAGCGCACCTGGGAGGTCGCAAATCCCGGCCAGCCCGGCTTCGATGAGACGAAGCCGAAGTCATACGTGCTCGAGATGCTGCCGTACCCCTCCGGCGAGCCGCACGTAGGCCACCTCTTCAACTACTCGATCGGCGACGCGGTCGCCCAC
This sequence comes from uncultured Solirubrobacterales bacterium, assembly GCA_963724905.1. GTDB lineage: Bacteria > Actinomycetota > Thermoleophilia > Solirubrobacterales > 70-9 > Mayfieldus. The sequence goes on along the minus strand of CAVRWD010000002.1, from coordinate 13,659 downwards.
TTCCGGCGCCGCAACGGCTTCTCGGTCATCCACCCGATGGGGTATGACGCCTTCGGCCTGCCGGCCGAAACAACGCGATCCAGACCGGCGAGCATCCCCGCGTCGCCACCGAGGCCTCGATCGAGTCCTTCCGCCGCCAGTTCCGCGAGTGGGGAATCTCGATCGACTGGGCGCGCGAGGTCTCCAGCCACACTCCCGAGTACTACCGCTGGACCCAGTGGATCTTCCTCAAGCTCTTCGAGCAGGGACTCGCTTACCGGGCCGAGGCGCCTGTGCAGTGGTGCCCCAACGACGCCACCGTGCTCGCCAACGAGCAGGTGATCGACGGTCGCTGCGAGCGCTGCGGCACGCCGGTCGAGTCGCGAAAGCTCGAGCAGTGGTTCTTCCGCATCACCGACTACGCGGACCGCCTGCTCGCCGACTTCGAGCTGCTCGAGTCCTGGCCCGAGCACGTGATCACCATGCAGCGCAACTGGATCGGGCGCTCGGAGGGCGCCGAAGTCGTCTTTCGCTGCGAAGAGCCCGAGATCGACTTCCCCGTCTTCACCACCCGCCCGGACACACTCTTCGGCGCGACCTTCTTCGTCCTCGCCCCCGAGCACCCCGAGATCGAGCGCTTGGTCGCCGGGACCGAAGCCGAGGAGCCGGTCCGCGAGTACGTGAACGAGGCGATTCGCGAGTCGGTCGAGGAGCGGAGCTCCGAGGAGCGCGCCAAGACCGGCGTCGCGCTGGGGCGAACGGTCACCAACCCCGTGAACGGCAAGCAGATCCCGATGTTCGTCGCGGACTACGTGCTGATGGAGTACGGGACCGGCGCGATCATGGCGGTCCCGGCCCACGATCAGCGCGACCACGACTTCGCCAAGGCGTTCGACCTGCCGATCCGGCAAGTCGTCGAACCGGCCTTCCAACCCGGGCACGCCCGGACGCGAAGCGGAGGACGTGCCCGGCATTGATGAAGCCGCTTACGTCGAGCACTCCGAGGACGAGCGCCTGGTCAACTCCGGCCGCTTCGACGGCATCCCGGCCAGCGAGGCGATCGGCAAGATCACCGAGTGGCTGGCGCAGGAGGGCCGCGGCAAGGCCGCCGTGCACTACCGCCTCCGCGACTGGCTGATCTCGCGCCAGCGCTACTGGGGCTGCCCGATCCCAATCGTCTACTGCGACGAGTGCGGGATCGTCCCCGTGCCCGAGGACCAACTCCCGGTCGAGCTGCCCGAGGTAGAGGACTTCGCGCCGAAGGGCAAGAGCCCATTAGCGGCGGCGGAGGACTGGGTTGCGACCGAGTGCCCGCGCTGTGGCGGGCGGGCGCGGCGCGAGACCGACACCATGGACACCTTCGTCGACTCCTCCTGGTACTTCATCCGCTACCTCGACCCCCAGAACTCCGAGCGGCCGTGGGATCGGGAAGCCGCCGACTACTGGATGTCGGTCGACCAGTACATAGGCGGCGTCGAGCACGCGATCCTGCACCTGATGTACGCCCGCTTCTTCGTCAAGGCGCTGGCGGACATGGGGCAGCTCGGCGTGCAGGAGCCGTTCGAGAGCCTCTTCACCCAGGGGATGATCACCCGCGACGGGGCGAAGATGTCGAAGTCGCGCGGCAACACCGTCGACCCGGCGCAGTTCGTGCAGCGCTACGGGGCCGACGCCACCCGCTCCTACACCCTCTTCATGGGCCCGCCGGAGAAGGGCGGTGACTGGAACGACCAGGGGATCGAGGGCGTGCACCACTTCCTCTCCCGGCTCTGGCGCCTCGGGCACGAGGTGGCGGAGCGCACCGAGGCCACCGAGCCGCCGGCATCGGCCGAGGGCGAGGCTGGGGCGCTGCTGCGCAAGACGCATTGGGCGATCGGGCGTGCGACGAGCTCCTTCGAGCGCGGGTTCAAGCTCAACACCGCAATCGCCGCGGTGATGGAACTCGACAACGAGATCTACCGCCTCAAGGACTCCCTCTACGACGACCCGGCGGGGGCCGCGTGCGTGCGATTCGCGACCGCGACCGCCGCCTCGCTGATCTTCCCCTTCGCCCCCCATCTCGGCTCCGAGGTCTACGAGCTGCTGACCGGGGAGCGGGTCTGGGAGCAGCCCTGGCCGCAGGCCGACACGTCGGTGCTCCAGACCGAGCTCGTCACCTACGTGGTGCAGGTAAACGGCAAGCTGCGCGACCGCATCGAAGCCGAGAGCGACGCCCCCGAGGAGGAGGTGCTGCGCCTGGCGAGGGAGAGCGAGAAAGTCCAGCGGCACCTCAACGGCAGGCAGATCGTGAAGGAGATCGTGGTGCCGGGGAAGCTCGTAAACCTGGTCGTGCGCTGAACCTGCTAGAAGTCCGGCCGTGCTGGTCAGGCGGCTCAGCGAGGCGTCCGTCGAGGAGTTTCACCGCCTCCGCTCCCATGTGCTCATGGACGCGGGGGAGCTCGGCTCGCGCAACATGTCGGTGACCTGGCTCGAAGTCCCGGCCGGAGTCGAGCAGACGCTGCATTCCGACGAGGAGGCCGAGCAGGTCTACGTCGTCGTGCGCGGAAGCGGCCAGATGTCGGTCGCCGGCGACACCGGCGACATCTCCGAGGGCGACCTGGTCCTGGTCCCGCCCGCTACCGACCACGCGATCTCCAATAAGGGCGAGGGCGAGCTCGCCTGCGTATCGGTGCAGTCGCCGCCGCTCGCGGTTGCGGAGCTCTACGGCCGCCAGATGGCCGAAGTCACCGGCTACGACGAGGACGACGAGGAGTAAGGCCGCTGCAGGCGGCGCGGCCTGCGCGCCTTGAATGATTAGGCGTCGCGCAGTCATCCACGGGCGGGTGCAGGGGGTCTTCTTTCGCGACACGGCAAGGCGCGAGGCCGAGTCGAAGGGCGTCGCGGGCTGGGTGAGCAACCGCTCCGACGGCGCCGTCGAGGCCGTATTCGAGGGAGACGACGACGCGGTGGAGTCGATGCTTCGCTTCTGCCGGGCGGGGCCGCCGCGCGCCGAGGTCGAGCGGGTCGAGGTGAGCGAGGAGGAGCCGGAGGGCCTGCAGGGCTTCGAGGTTCGCTGACCAGACGCCCGCCCGGCTAGGCCTCCGGCGATGGAGCCGCGGGACGCCGCTCGTGGCCGCCGAGCCGCTCGGCGGGAAAGATCGAGAAGCTGCCCACCGCGGTGGCGATCAGGCGCCCGTCCTCATGGGTCACCTCGCTTCGCATCACCGCGACCCTGTCGTTGCGGCGGTCGAGCACCGTCGTGCAGATGACGTCGCCCTCGCGAGCCGTCTGCACGTAGTTGACGGTGATCGAGATCGTCGCGATCCGCTCGCCGGAATTGCGCTGCGTCCACAGGGTCGAGCCCATGCAGTAGTCGACCATCGCGTAGGTGATCGGCCCCGAGAGCAACCCCGCCGGGTTGATGTGCTCGTCGCGCACCGTAAGCCTCACGCGGTCCTCGGCCTCCCAGCGCAGGCCAAGCCATCTGGTCAGGTCGTCGATACCGCGCAGCTCCGGCACAGAGACGCACCCTATTGCGCGTATCCGGTGAGCGGCGGGGCTCGAGCATCGCGGCATGGAGCTGAGCCGATCCCAGATCGCCGTCTACGGCGCGGTCGCGGTCGCCCTGCTGCTGGTCGGGGCACGGGCGCTGGGCGGCGGCGAGCGCGACACCGCATCCGCCTCCTTCGGCTCCGCGTCTTCGGGCGGCTCAAGCCCCGCGCTTGCCGTCGACCAGGAGGGCGGCCGCGACGTGGTCGTCGACGTCACCGGGGCGGTCCGCAGGCCGGGCGTCTACCGGATGCCGGCCGGGTCCCGGGTCACCGACGCGATTGGCCGCGCCGGCGGCGCTGCTGGCGGGGCGCTGCTGGAGGGAATCAACCAGGCGGCGCGGCTCGCCGACGGCCAGCAGGTTGTGGTTCCCGAACAACTGCCGGGCGGCTCCGCCGCGACGGGGATCGGGGCCACCGAGGACGGGCCGATCAGCCTCGGGACCGCATCGGTCGAGGACCTGGACACGATCGAGGGGATCGGGCCAGTGACCGCAGGCGACATCCTCGAGTTCCGGGATCAGAACGGGGGCCTCGCCTCGATCGAGCAGCTCGACGAGATCAGCGGGATCGGCCCGGCGACGATGGAGGCGCTGCGCGAGCAGCTGCAGCCCTGACCGCTCGCTGGCGGTTCGCGGCCCTGGCCGGGGTCGGCGCCGGGCTCGGCCTCTCGCCGTTCATCGTCAGGGCCGGAAGCGTCGCGGCGCTGGCCACGATTGCCGTAGCCGCGCTCGGCCTGATGCTCACCCGACCGCGCTCGGGCCCGGTCGCGATCGCCTGGCTGGCCCTGGTCGGGCTCGCCGCCGCGGCGGCCGGGCTGCAGGTCGGCACCGCGAGGCTTGCGGCGATCGACGCCGGCGCTTACGTGGCGCCGGCCGGGAGCGAGGCGACCCTGAGCGGACACGTGACCGCGGTGCCGCGGCGCAGCCGCGGCGAGGTCCGCATCCGCGTCGACACCCCGTCCGGCCGGGTCGCGGTCCATGCCCGCGAGCCGGTGGAGGACCTTCCCTGTGGGCGTCGGGGTCACGGCCAGCGGCACAGTGGCGGCGCCACCGCCCTGGCTCGAAGCCGACCTTCGCCGCCACGGGATCGCCAGGGTGCTGCGCGCTTCCCGAGTCGAGTTGACCGGCGATCGCCGTGGTGGACTCGCGGGACGAATCGACCGCCTGCGGTCCCGATCCGAACGTGCTCTGGGGCGAGGCATGCCCGCGCAGCAGGCGGCGCTCGCGCGCGGCTTCGTACTCGGCCAGGACGACCGCATCGACCCGCGCACGGTGGAGGACTTCCAGACGTCCGGGTTAGCGCATCTGCTCGCGGTTTCCGGTCAGAACGTCGTCCTGCTTGCCTTGCTCGCGACGCCGATCCTCGCGGCACTCGGGCTGCCGCTCCGAGTCCGGCTGCTCTGGCTGCTGGCCCTGATAGCCGTCTACGTGCCCCTGGCTGGAGGTGGCGCCTCAATCCAGCGCGCCGGGGTGATGGGGGCGGCTGGGATCGTCGCCACGCTCTCCGGCCGTCCCTCCTCGCGCCTCTATGCGCTGCTCCTCGCCGTCCTCGCCACCCTGACGCTCAACCCCCGGTCCGCCTCCGACATCGGCTGGCAGCTCAGCTTTGCGGCCGTCGTGGGGATCTTCGTCTTCGTCGGGCCGATCAGGGACCTGCTCGGCGCCTGGCTCGACGACGACGGGCCGCGCCGTGCCCTTGCCGACGGGGTCGCCGTCACCGCCGCCGCGACGCTCGCCACCGCACCCCTGATGGCGCTTCACTTCGAATCGCTCTCGGCGACCTCGCTCGTCGCCAACATCCTCGCCCTGCCGGCCGTCGCCCCGGCGATGTGGCTGGGGATGCTGGTCGCCGCGATCGGGCAGCTGCCGGCGATCCCGGTCGAGCCGCTGAACTGGGTCAACTCGCTGCTGCTCGCCTACATCGCCCAGCTCGCCGAATGGATGGCCGACCCCGGCTGGGCGCTGCTCACCGTTCCGTCCCTCGCCCCGACCGGAGCCGCCGCGGCATACGCGGCGCTGCTCGCGGCGGCCCTCGCCCTGCGTGGCTGGACCAGGGGCAGGCGCGGGCTCAGGGCTCGCCGCGGCCTCGCCGTCGCCGTAGGCGCCGCGGTCCTCGCGGCCCTGGCCCTGGTGGCGGTCGCCGGCTCTTTGGAAGGAGGAGGGAGTTCGGCTCCGGAATCCGGGTTGCGGGTCAGCGTCCTCGATGTCGGCCAGGGCGATTCGATCCTGCTCCAGCCTGCCGACGGGGAGCCGGTTCTGGTCGATGGCGGCCCTCCCGGCCAGAGCCTGCACGACCAGCTCCGGGGCCAGGGCGTCGAGTCGCTGGCCGCGGCGGTGATCAGCCACGACCAACTCGACCACAGTGGCGGGATGTCCGAGCTGCTCGGCGCGCTGCCCGTACGTCGGCTCGTCTACGCGGACGCGGACCGCCCGCTGCTCGCCGCGGCGAGGGCGGCGGGCACGGTGCCGATCCGCGTCGCCGAGGGGAGCGGCCTTCGCTCCGGCTCGTTGCGGCTCGACGTCCTCTGGCCACCGCGCGTGCTTCTCGGCGGTGCGCCGCCCGCGGACCCCAATGCCCACTCCCTGGTCCTGTTGGCGCGCTGGCACGGGTTCGAGATGCTGCTGACCGGAGACGCGGAGGCGGAGGCGGTCCCGATCGACCCCGGGCCACTCGACGTCCTCAAGGTCTCTCATCACGGCAGCGCCGACGAGGGCCTCGAAGGGCTGCTCGAACGTGCCGCGCCACGCCTCGCGGTGATCTCGGTCGGCGAGGGCAACCGGTTCGGGCATCCGGACCCCGGCACGATCGCCGTCCTGCGCGCCCACGACGTTCCGGTGCTGCGGACCGACGAGGCCGGGGCGGTCACGATCGAGGTCGGCCCGGGAGAGGCAAAGATCGAGACGGCTCGATGAGTGGACGGAAGAACTCCCCGTTTTTCGGTAGATCCGTGCCCACTAGCTGGCGGGTCCGCCGTCATTCATGCCAGAATCGTCAGGTGGCGTAGCCGTCGGCTTCGGTTGGCCGGTGCCGCATGAGGTGCGTGAATAAAGTCATCCCGAGGACAGATTGGCTGGTGGTGGAGCCAGAATTGGCGCAAGTCTCGACTCCTGCTCAGGGCGGGGGCCGTTGCGTTCACTCTGCTCGCGGGCGCGACCGCGGCCGCGCTGATCCTCGCCCACTACTCCGGCTTCAACAGCTGGCCCAACCTTCTCAGCGGCAGCCAGGGAACCGACGCCGGCAAGGCGTCGCTCCCCAGCGCTCCCGCCGACGGCAACGGCGCTGACACCTTCCTTGATCTCGGCCCGGGAAGCCTTCCCTTTGCACCGGGCGCTCCCGCGCTGCCACTTCCCGGAGTGGCGCCGCCCGGACCCAGCCTCTTCGTCGATTTCGGCGGCGGGCCCGGGGGCCCAGGCGGCGGAGCCGGCAACGGCGACGCGGGGAACGGCGGCTCCGCGACCGGTGGCTTCGGACCCGGCGGGGGTGGACCTGACACGCCCACTGGGCCAGGCGCTCCCGCCGGCGGGCCTCAGCCCCCCGGCGGCACGCCACAGCCTCCAGGCGGCGGACAGCCACCCGCAGGCGGGCCAGGCGCTCCCAGCGGCGGCGGTGACGAGGAGCCAGCTGCCCCGAGCAAGCCCGGAAGCGGCGGCGGCGACGATGGTGGCTGTAACGAGGGCAAGGGCCTGAGCATCGCCGGGGGAGATTTCGACGATGAGGACGAAGGGGCCCGCGGGGCCGAGGTCAAGGAATTCGATTCCGGGGATGGCGAGAAGGACGACTCGGAGCGCGAGGACGACTCAGAGCACGAGGAGGGCTCCGAGCATGAGTCGGAGTCCTACGAGCCCGAGCCTTCGAAGCCGGAGGTCAAAGAGCCGGAAAGCTATGAGCAGCCCCCGGTCGTGGTCTCAAATGCCGAAGCTACCCCTCCAGTGGACGCCGCTGCCGAGCAGCCCGAAGCGCCCACCGAGCCGGCGACGCAGTCAAGCCCCGCCCCGCTGCCCGCTGACTGAAAGTCAGCAGGCTCGCGATCCTGAGCCCCCGGCCGGGGCGTTCGACGGATGTCCTACCCGCAATCGGGTTTTGGGCCTCATCCCCCTCATCAGGCGCAGGCATGCGGGCGATGAAGAGATTGAGCCTCGATGCTCTCTCTCCTCAGAAAGCCAATTGCGATGCCCAGCCGTGCGATGCCGGATCTTCTCGACCGCACGCGACTGGCCGCGTTTGCGGTTTTGGCCGCCTTCGCGGCTCTCTCGCTCACCCTCGTCGGCCACCTCGCCGCCACCGGCGTTCCACTGCCGATTCCGGGCCTGCCCGGTGAGGGCCTGATCCTTCCCGTGTCCGAGGCTCCCTCATCCTCGGGAGCCGGCGCAGCGGGGCAGGCGAGCTCCGATAGCGATGCCGGTGAGGGCGGTCTCACCGTCGCCCCCGCAATCCCGAGCCCGTTCGACGGAGTCCCATCGCAGGGTGGCGATCGCGGCGGCAACGGCGCCGGGCAGCAGGCGGGCGCACCGGACACGGGAGCCGGCCCTCGACAAGTCGGGATCTCAGTTGGCTCCACGGCGCCGGGCACGCCGGCACCGGCAACCCCGGCGCCGGGGGCGACAACCCCGCCGGCCACGGGTGCGCCGGGCACCGGGACCTCGGGCGGCAGCCCCGGAGACACCGCGGGCGACGGTACGGCCACGGTGCCGGGACCGGACAACAACTGGGGGCACAACCCGGTTACCCCGACAAGTGACGGGCGCGCGACGGGCTCAGGCTCCTCCGGCGCGACCGCATCGAGCAGCTCCAGCGGCCAGCCTGTCGCGCCCACGACGAGCTCCGGCAAGCCCTCCAGCTCCAGCAAGCCCTCCGCGAGCTCCCGCAAGCCCCCTTCGACCACGAGCAAGGCGGCTCCGGCTTCCAGCGTCAAGGCGAGCTCGGCGCCGACCCCGACGGTGAAGGCTCCCAGCGTCAAGGTGCCCAGCCCGGTCAGCGCCACCACGACCTCCGGGTCGTCAGCCGGCGGCAGGGTCAAGGGCCCGCTTCCGAGCCCGCAGCGCTAGCCAAGTCGGGCATAGCCCGAGTGGCCCGCTCGCGACCCTTGCTGTCGCGGGCCCGGCCTACACTCACGGGTCCCTTGGCCGAGATGAAGCCGGCATTCCTGGTCGCCGGAAGCGACGAAGCAAAGATCGCCGCCACGAGGCGACGGCTGCGGGCCCGTGCGGAAGGCGAAGGGGGAGCCGGCGCCCTTCAGGTCTTCGAGCCCGACGAGGGCCGCGGTGCGCCCTCGGCGCAGGAGCTGATCGCGGCAATCCCGGCGCTTTCGCTCACCGCAGCGCGCCGCTACCTGCTCGCCGACCACGTCGAGCGTTGGTCAGACGCCGATCGGCGCGCCGTCGCCGAGGCCCTGGGCACGCTGCCCGAGGACCTGACTGTGGTCCTGATCGCGCACGGCAAGCCGAGCTCGAAGCTCACCGCAGCGGTGCGCGATGCCGGCGGCGAGGCTCTCACCTTCGAGGCCCCGCGGCAGCGCGACCTGCCTCGCCGCCTCCTTGCCGATGCAAAGGAGCGCGGCTTCAACCTCGACCCCGACGCGGCACGCATGCTGGCGCAACGGATCGGCGCCAACCCGCTCCGCCTCGCCGCCGAGCTGGACCGGCTGGCGCTCTGGGCGGGCGATGGCGGAGAGGTAGGCGCGGCGGACCTCGAGGAAATGGTCAGCGACGCTTCCGAAGCCGCGGTCTGGTCGCTCTCGGATGCGCTCCTCGAGGGGAACGCGGAGGGTGCCCTCGCGATCTCCGAGCGCCTCTTGGCCCAGGGAGAGAACGTCACCGGCCTGGTCTACGCATTGGCCTCGCGGCTGCGTAAGGCCCACGTCGCCATCGAGCGAATCGAGGCGGGCACTCCCCGCAAGCAGATCGAGTCGGAGCTGGGAATGCACCCCTACGCGGCCAAGCAGCTCCTGGGGCGGCTGGAGAACAGCTCGCCGGAGCAAATTCGGGAGGCGACCGCGATCCTCGCCGACCTCGAGGTCTGGTGCCGTGGCGGCGCCGAGTACGGGGAGGCGCTGGCGCTGACCCTTGCGCTACGCAAGGCGGCAGGCGTTACTGCCTAGCTGACTCGCTACTCAGGAGGAGGCGGAAACGAGCTTCGCCGCCCGGGCCTTCTTGCGGGCGGCGTTGTTGGCGTGCAGGCCGCCCTTCTGGACCGCCTTGTCGATCCGTGACACCAAGGCGCGATGCTCGCGCTCGACGGCGTCGGAGTCGTTGTCTGAGAGCGCCTGCTCGAGGCGGCGGAAATGAGTCTTCACCGAGCCGGCCACGAGCCGGTTCTCGTCGTGCTCGCGCGACGTTCTTGAGATCCGCTTCTTCTGTGAGGCTATGTTGGCCATCTTCGAGGGCTCGGCCGGGTGCATCCGGCATCGAGCGGCCGCCGACTATAGCGAGCGCGAGCCACACCCCAGATGCCCAGACCTCCGGCACCAGATAGCCCAGATTCGTCCGGCCGCCTCGCCCGCTCGACCGCCTTCTTCTCGATCGCCACCGCCGCCTCACGGGTCGCCGGCCTGGTGCGCGAGATCGTCGCCGCGAGCTACTTCGGGGTGAAGGGCCCGATGTCTGCCTTCACCGTCGCCTTCCAGGTACCCAACCTGGTGCGCAGCCTGTTCGCCGACGCCGCCCTGCAGCCCGCCTTCGTCCCGATCTTCACCGAGCAGCTCGAGAAGGGCAACCACAAGGAGGCCTTTCGCCTCGCGACGCAGATGCTCTTCCTGGTCACGTTGGTCCTGGGGGCGATCACCGCCCTTTTCGTCCTCTTGGCCCCGGTCCTGATGCCGCTCTTCGCGCCGGGTCTGGAGGGGGAGATCCGCGACCTGATGGTGATCCTCGCCCAGCTGCTGTTCCCGATCCTGATCCTGCTCGGGGCAAGCGGGCTGGTGGTGGGGGTGCTCAACAGCTACGACCGCTTCGGCGCCTTCGCGATCTCGCCCCTGTTCTGGAACCTGACCATCATCGCCGTCCTGATCGCCCTGGCCCCGGCTTTCTCGGGTGACGACCAGATCTACGCCTACGCGATCGGGATCCTCGCCGGCACGGTCGTCCAGCTGGCGATTCCGGCTATCGACCTTCGCAATACCCCGTTTCGATTCACCGGCGGGATCGGTCGGCCGTGGCAGAACCCCGCGGTGCGGCGGGTCCTGCTGCTGATGCTCCCGGTGACGATCAGCCTCGGGCTGATCAACTTCAACCTCGTGATCAACAGCTTCTTCGGCAGCCTCGTGTCCGACCGCGGCCCGGCGGCGATCGACAAGGCATTTCGCATCTACATGCTGCCGCAGGGGATCTTCTCCGTCGCGATCTTTACCGTCATCTTTCCCACCCTGGCCCGCTTCGCCTCCCGCGGCGAAAACGAAAACCTGCGCGCGACGATGGCCAACGGGATGCGCCAGATCACCTTCGTCCTGCTGCCCGCGGCGGCGGCGATCCTGGTCCTCTCGGAGCCGATGGTCCGACTCGTCTACGAGCGCGGTGAGTTCACGGCCTCGCAGACCGACCTGGTCTCGGTCGCGCTCTTCTGGTTCGCGTTCTCGCTCCCTTTCAACGGTCTCTTCCTGCTCCTCACCCGGACCTTCTTCAGCCTCCAGCGCCCCTGGATCCCGACCGCGATCTCAGGCGCGAACCTGGTGCTGACCGCGATCGCCGCCCTCGCCCTCTACGGGCCATTCGAGATCGGCGGGATCGTCGCCGCCACGGCGATAGCAACGGCCGCCAGCGTCGTCGCGCAGTGTGTGATCCTGCGCCGCGAGCTGGGCGGCCTGGAGCTGAGCCGGCTTCTTGACTCGGCGCTGCGAGTCACGGTGGGGTCGGCGGCTCTGGCGGGGGCCAGCTACCTCGTCTGGGACCTGCTCGACTCGGCGCTCGGGCGCTCCCTGGGTGCCCAGGTCGTCTCGATGACCGCTGCGCTTCTCGCCGGTGGAGCCGTCTACCTGGCCGTGGCTAGGGCTCTGCGCGTGGCTGAGCTGGACCAGATCCTGCGCCTGCGACGCGGCTAGGTGTAGTGGGGTTGCTCGGCGCCGGTGACTATCTGCTCGGGGTGGTGGAAATTGCCGTGCTCGTGGCCGGCGCCGGAGCCGCCGCGGTGCGGGTGCGCTCGCGACTGCTCCGGGCTGGGCGGCCCGCCGGCCTGGCTCGCCGACATCGTGCTTGCCGTGGCCCTGGTCCTGTCGGTCGCGGAGCTGCTCGGCGCCCTCGGCGATTCCGCGAGCTCTGGCTGGTTCTCGCCGTAGCGGCCTGCGGGATCGCCGCGCGCGCCCTGATCGACCCGTCGCCGCGAGAAGGCACCCCGGGGACGCATCCCCCGGCGCCTGACCCCTGGCCCTTCGCCAAGTGGGCGGCGTTGCTGGTCGCCGGGCTGGTGGTCGCGCATTGGTCGGTGAGCGTTCGACTCGTCCTCGACACGGGGATCACCAACTTCGACTCCACCTGGTACCACGGCCCGTTCGCGGCCGCCTTCGCTCAGGGGCCTCGACCTTCGACCTCAGCTTCATCGCCCCCCAGTTCCTCGCCTGGTTCTACCCCGCAGAACTCCGAGCTCCTGCACGGTGTTGGAGTCCGGCTTCGGCCGCGACCTGCTCTCCCCGCTGATCAACTTCGGCTGGATCGCCGCCACCCTGCCCGCCGCCTGGTGCGTCAATCGCCCCTACGGCGCCGGCCCCTTTCGCTTACCGGGGTCGCGATGGTCCTCGTCTCCGGCTCGCTCGCCGACCAGTCCGGCTCGATGCGAAACGACATCCCGGCGATCTTCTTCCTGACTGTGGCGGTGGCGATCGCGGTCAACGCCTGGGCCGGCAGGGGGGGCGGCCCGCGCGGCCCCTCGTGATGATCGGCCTCGGCGCGGGCCTTGCGGCCGGGATGAAGCTCAACTACCTTGCGCCCGCGCTGGCGCTCCGATCGGCCTGGTCCGGCGATCGCCCCGGGGGCCGCCACCGCACCGCGGCCGCGGTCGGGCTCCGTTGCTTGCGGGGTGTGGCTACTGGTACCTGCGCAATCTGGTGCACGCCGGCTGCCCGCTTCCCTGGGTGAAGTCCGCCGGCCCCGTCTAGCTCCCGGGCCCCGCCCAGGAGCTGGGGGGGCGGCGACAGGACTCGGTGCTCGGCTACCTGTTCGACGGCTCGGTCTGGGACGACTGGTTTTTGCCCGGATTCGACGATGCGCTCGGCTGGGCCTGGCCGCTGGTGCTCGGCCTGGCGTCCCTCTTGCTGGTGCCTGCGTGTGGCGTGGCCGCGACCCGCCACTGCGGGTGCTGGGATCGTCGGGCTGTTGCCGCTCGCGCCTGGGCGCGAGCCCCGCCTCGGCCTCGGGGCCGGAAGGAACGCCGCTGAGCTTCGAGTCCGGGTTGCGCTACCTCGCCCCGGCCTGGTCCTGGGCCTTGCGCTGCTGCCGGCCGCGATCGCGGGACCACGCGCGAGCCCCCTCCCGCGGCCCTGCTCGCCCCGCTGCTGGCCGCGCTCGTCTTCGCGGACGCCTCGGGCCTGGACTGGTACTCGGGCTATGTGCCGGGCGCGGTTTTGACGGGAAGGTGGCCGCCGTCGCCGCCGCTGGGCACCTCCTGGCGGGTGAAGCGGCTTTCGCGATCGCCCTCGGCGCGGCCGGAGGGCATCGGCGCGATCGTCGTCGGGGCGGGCTGGGCCGAGCAGCGCCGCTACCTCGACCACCGCTACCGCGACCCGATTCTCCTCGCCGGGGCTGAACGCGGCCTTCAAATGGGCCCGCGACCTTCAGGGAGAGCGGATCGCGACCAACGCCACCCGCATGTATCCGCTCTTGGGAACCCAGCTCTCCAACGAGGTCCAGTTTGCGGGCTGGCAAGCGCAGGCCGGCTTCGTTCGCGCCGCGAGCTGCAGCGAGTGGCGGCGGGTGATCGACGCGGCGACTACGACTATCTGGTCGCAAGCCTCGACCGCATCCAGCCCGGCGGCGGGCGCCTCCCGCCCGAGGCCGCATGGACCGAGGGGCCAGGGGCACGGGTCGTGCTGCGGCAGGGTGCCCCGACGGTCGTCTTCCGAGGTCACCGGGCCGCTGGAACCATCGGCGTGCCGGCGTTGACGATTCACGCGCGGCCGTGACAGGACCCGCGGGCAGATCGCCATACTCAGCCGCCGATGGACCGC
>CAVRWD010000001.1:0-443563 GCA_963724905.1 uncultured Solirubrobacterales bacterium | reverse complement strand
ATCTCGAGCTCGCCCGCCCAGCGCCTCGACCCGCTCGGCGCTGGAGGCGAGGCCGATGTGGCCCTGGCGGACCGCCCTGCCCCGGGCTCTCGGCGTCCATCCCGCAGCCGTTGTCGGAGACCTCCATCACCACTTGGCCGTTGTCGCGCGAGACCATCACCCCGACGTCGGTCGCCCCTGAGTGCTTGGCGGCGTTGACGAGCTGCTCGCGGCCGAGCACGAACAGCAGCGAGTCATGGTCGCCGCATGCGTCGGGGTCGACGTCGACCTCGGCGCGGAACCCGGCTTCGCCGCCTGGTTGTCGGCGACCTCGCTCAGCGCCGCCGCCAGCCCGGCGTGCTCGAGCACCGCGGGGTGGAGGTCGAAGATCGTCCCTCGCAGCTGGTCTATCGCCCTGCCGACCGAGTCGCGGGCCCGCTCGGCCCGTGCGTCGTCGACCGGGGCGAGCCCCTGGCGGGCGGCGAGGAGCTCCTGCAGTGCCTCGTCGTGAAGCGCCTCGGCAAGGCGGCGGCGCTCCACTTCCTCGGCCTGCAGTACCTGCCCCACGAGGCGCCCTCGGCTCGCTGAGAGCTCCGAGAGCCTTCCCGCCTGTTTTTTGAGTGCCGCGTGCATCGCGGCCAGCTCATCGGCGTGGTGTTGGAGGCGCATCGGCCCGTTCCTGGGACGAGACGAGGTTGTAGGCGAGGTACTGAAAGGTGAGCTGGATGATCGCCAGAAGCCCAAGGGCCTCGATGCCGATCGCGCCGTAGGCGTAGCTGGTGCCGGCGGTCAGCAGCGAGATCGGGCGCCTCGGCCTCGACCGTGGATTGAGAACTCGCGCCTAAACTGGTCCACGATCGGGTCGCCGAAAAATCAGGGCCGGTAACGGCGTTGATCAGGAAGCTGGCCCGACCTGTAGACATAGACGAAGAGGATTAAGATCAAGAAGCCAGGTCATCGGGGCTCAGGCTCGAGCCCACCGGAGATCCAGCGCGCGAGCAACCCGCCGGTGACCAAGAAGATCCCGTAGTTGGCGAAGTTGGAGCAGACCCGCGGAATCGGTGGGCGGCGGCGGCCGGAGTCGACGAGCAGCGACGCGGCCCCGATCGCCAGCCCCGGCGCCGGTCCGGCCAGCGTGATCGCCAGCACGGTCGGTGCGCGAGGAGGTGATGATCCAGGCAGGGCTAGCTGGGCTGTCGTGGCGCAGCACCATCAGCTCGCTGGCGACCGCGAAAGCGAACAGCACGAGCAGGAGGTCAGTCGGCTCCCAGTCTTCGGCGCGGGATGTCAGTGCCGCGACCGCCCACCATCAGCGCGAACACCACCAGGCAGCCAAGCGACACGACTCTCTGGCGACGATCGGGGATGCGGTTCGATAGGAAGGACACGGCTAGGCCTGCGCGATCGACGACATGTGTTGATTGCAACTGTAATTCGCGCTGGGTCCGTGACTACCATGACTTTCCGACCAATGGTCAGTCCTGGGTAGCGAAGGCAGAGAATCCCGATGAGCGATGGGTCCACACGCAGAACGAAGATCGTCGCCACGGTCGGCCCGGCGACCTGGGAGAAGGAGACGCTGCGCGAGCTGATCGCCGCCGGCGCCGACGTGCTGCGGCTGAACTTCTCCCATTCTGATCGCGCCCGCCACGCTGAGACGATCGACGTGGCGCGGGCCGCGGCGGAGGATGCGGAGAAGGAGGTGGCGCTGCTCGGCGACCTGCCGGGGCCCAAGCTCCGGGTCGGGGAGCTGCGCGGTGACGTGGTGGAGCTGGAGACCGGAAGCCACGTCACCCTCACGCCGGAGGAAATCGAGGGAAGCGCGGAGCGGATCCCCGTCTCCTGGCCGGGGATCTCAGAAGCCCTCGAGCGCGACGATCAGGTCTATCTCGCCGACGGCTCGATCCAGCTTCGGGTCGAGGAGCCGAGCGACGGAGCGGTCGGCTGCGAGGTCGAGGTCGGCGGGCGACTCGCCTCCCATCAGGGGCTGAATCTCCCCGGCGCCGACACCGGCCTGCCGTCGGTCGACCAGGACGACCTCGCGTGGGTCGACTTCGCGGTCGAGCACGGCATCGATCTGCTCGCCGTCTCCTTCGTGCGCAGCGCCTCCGACCTGAAGCCGGTCGTCGAGCGGCTGGACCGCCTCGAGTCCAACATCCCGCTGGTCGCCAAGATCGAGAAGCCCGAGGCTGCCGATCGAGCCGACGAGATCATCTCCGCGGCCGGTGCGGGAATCATGGTCGCCCGCGGCGACCTTGGCATCGAGCTGCCGCTCTCCCGCGTTCCCGGTAATTCAGAAGCGGCTGATCAGGGCGGCGGGGCTGGCCTCCAAGGCTTCGATCACGGCGACCCAGATGCTCGCTTCGATGGTGACCTCGCGCCGGCCCACCCGCGCCGAGGTGACCGATGTCGCCAACGCGATCTTCGACGGGACCGACGCCGTGATGCTCTCCGAGGAGACCGCGATCGGGCATCACCCGGTCGAGGCGGTGCGGGTGATGGATCGGATCGCCTGTGCAACGGAGCCCGACCTGCCCTATGGCGATTGGCTCTTCGGCCGCACCTCGCAGGAGGGCCAGGACGTCGGTGACTCGGTCGCCCAGGGGGCGGTGGGGGCGGTCTACAGGCTCGGCCTCGCGGCGATGGTGGTCCCGACGACGAGCGGTCGCACGGCACGGCTGGTCTCGGCGCACCGGCCCAAGGTCCCGGTGCTGGCGATGTCACCCCGGATTGAGACGGTCCGCCGCCTCAGCCTCCTCTTCGGCGTCCAGGCGGTGCTGAGCGAGCCGGTCGACGACATCCGGGAACTGCTCGACTACTGCGGCAGGCTGGCCGCCGAGCACGGCGTCGCGCGCTCCGGCGACAAGATCGCGATCACCGCCGGTTTGCCCGAGCAGCAGCTCGGCACGAATCTCTTCGAGGTCCATCGGGTCCCGTAGGTGTTGGGCCGCGAAACGGAGTGGAGCGGCTGAGGCTGGTCAGGCGACCGTAGGTCGCCGCAATTTGTGAGGGGCGAGGTGAGGCCAGCCGCGCCTTGAATTCGCATGGGCGTTGTCGAGCGCCAACGCGACGAGCTTGCGGCGCAGCTAAAGGAGGCGCTGATCGACCGCCGCCGCGCCGACGCCGCGGCGGGCCGGCTGGGCGGTGACGAGATCGGCGGAGCCGTCCGCGAGCTGGTCGAGCACGAGGCGGCGATCCTCTCCGCCGCCGACCGCGAGGAGCTGGCGGCCGCGTCCTGCGCGACGCCGTCGGCCTCGGCCCGCTCGAGGAGCTGCTCGCCGACCCCGAGGTCGAGGAGGTGATGGTCAACGGCCCCGACCGCGTCTACGTCGAGCGGCGCGGGCGGATCGAGCCCTCCGAGGTCCGCTTCGCCGACGAGGAGGCGCTCCGCAACGCGATCGAGCGCATCCTCGCCCCGCTCGGCCGCCGCGTCGACGAGCTCAGCCCGATGGCCGACGCCCGCCTCGCCGACGGCTCGCGGGTCAACGTCGTGATCCCGCCGCTGGCGATCGACGGCCCGGCGGTCTCGATCCGCCGCTTCGGCGCCAGCCGCGCCCGGGCCCGGAGCGCCTGGTCGAGCTCGGCACGCTCACGCGCGGAGATGCGCGACCTGCTCGCCGTCGCCGTCGCGGAGCGCCGCAGCGTGCTCGTCAGCGGCGGCACCGGCTCCGGCAAGACGACGCTGCTCAACGCCCTCTCGAGCTTCATCGCGCGAGCGCGAGCGGATCGTGACGATCGAGGACGCCGCCGAGCTGCGGCTGCAGCAAGCCCACGTCGTCCGCCTCGAGAGCAGGCCGGCGAGCGTCGAAGGACGCGGCGAGGTCACGATCCGCGACCTGCTCCGCAACGCGCTGCGCATGCGGCCCGACCGGATCGTGATCGGCGAGGTCCGGGGCGCCGAGGCACTCGACCTGCTCAACGCCCTCAACACCGGCCACGAGGGCGCGCTCTCGACCGTCCATGCCAACTCGCCGGTCGACGCGCTGCGCCGGCTCGAGACGCTGGCGCTGATGGCCGACGTCGGGCTGCCGCTCGACGCCGTCCGCGAGCAGCTTCAGCGCGGGCGTCGACCTGATCGTCCACATGGAGCGCGCGCGTGGACGGCTCCCGCCGCGTCGCCGAGATCGCCGAGGTGGTGCGCGTCCGCCGGCGCGACCGCGGCGCGGACGATCGCGACCGCGGGGCGGAGGCTGAGCGCCGGAGCGGAGCTGCCGCCCGTGCTCGCCGCGCTCGCGGGCGGGCTCGTCGCGCTCGCCGCCCGCGAGGCCGTGCTCGCATCGCCCGGCCGCTGCCGCCTGGGTCGGCAGCGCGCTCGAGCCGCTGCGCCGAGCCGGCCGCGAGGGCTACGCGCCCTCGGCGCCGGAGCGCCGCCGCCTGGCGATCGCTCGGCGCCGCTGGCGGCGCTGGTGCGTCGGGCTGTGCTCTTCGGGCGGCATCGCGGTCGCCGCTGCCGTTGGCGGTCGCCGGGCGCGGCCGCCGCGGCATGGTCGGTGCGAGGCGCGGCGCGCCCGCTACCGGCGGGCGATCGAGCGGTCGCTGCCGGAGATCGCCGTGGCGGTCGCCGACTCGCTGGCCGCCGGGCGCTCCCTGCGGGCGCTCGCTCGGCGGCGCGCCGCTGCCTCCCTCGACGGGCCCGCCGGCGGTCGAGCTGACCCGCCTCGGCGCCGAGCTCGACCTCGGCGCCCGACCGCGGAGGCGCTCGAGGCGCTGCGACGGCGCCTGCGCTCGACGCGCGTCGACGCCTTCGCCGCCGCGCTGCTCAGCCAGCGGCTCGCCGGCGGCGACCTCGCCGGGCTCCTGCGCCGCTTCGCCGACGGCGCCGCCGAGCGCGATCGGGCCGCCGAGGACGCCCGCTCGGCGACGGCGCAGGCCCGCTTCACGGGCCTGCTCGTCGTCGCGATGCCGACCGGCGCCGCCCTCTTCGCGGAGCTGGTGCAGCCGGGGTTTCTTCGCCAGGCATGCTCGCCTCGCCCGGCGGCGACGGCGATGCTCGCCTCTGGCGGCGGCGCTCCAGCTCGCCGGCTTCCTGGCGATCAGGCGGCTCTCGCGCAGGTGGACGCAGTGAGCGCCGCCGCTGGCTCGCCGGCTGCTCGGTGCCTGCTGCCTCGTCCGCGGCCTGGGAGCTGTTCGCGGGCAGCGGCCCGGCCGGGATGGCGAGTCGGCGCCTGCGCCGCGTGGCGCGGCCGCTCGCGGTCTGAGCATGCCTGCGGCGCTGCCGCCGAGCTGTGAGCGCCTCAGATCCGGCGCGGGGCTGGCCGGCCGCGTCTCGCCCGCGGTCCGTTCTCGCGCGAAGCGCGGCGCGGGGCGGTGGCCGCGCTCGCCCGGCGCCTGCCGCGGCACCGGCGGCGCCGGGCGGCTCTCGATCGCTGGTCATCGCTCGGGCTGCCGGCAGCCGGCTTCCTCGCTTCCCGACGCGCTGCTCGAGCGGGATCGCGCGCCGCCGGCGCCGCCGGCTCGTCGCCGCGCTGCCGGACGCGCTCGACCTGCTCGCCGTCAGCGCGGCCTCCGGCCGCAGCGCCGCCGCCGGGCTCGCCGAGCTCGCGCCGTCGGCGACGGGCCGCTGGCGGCGAGCTCGGGTCGTGGTGGCCGAGGTCGGCTGCGGCGTGCCGCAGGACCGCGCCCTCGCTCCGCTGCGCGAGCGCGTCGCCCGGCCCCGAGCTGGCGCGCTCTGTCGCCGCGATCGAGCGCTCGCGGCGCTCGGCTCACCGCTCGCCGACCAGCTCCAGCGCCAGGCCAGCCGCCCTGCGGCGCGACCAGCGCCGCCGGGTCGAGGAGCGCGCGGCCCGCGCCGCGCCGAAGATCCAGCTCGTCGTCGCCCTGGTCCTGGTGCCCTCGGTGCTGCTGATGATCGCCGCCGGCCTGATCGCCAACAGCGACCGGCTGCTGACCGGCTTCTAGGACGTCAGCCGGCGAGGCTACTTCGAGCGCCTCGCCGCGCAGCCGGCGGGCGACCGCGGCCGCCGCCTCGCGGATCGCGTCCAGCTCGGCGGCGTTCTTCTTGTGGCCCTTGACGTTGCAGCAGAGGATCCCGTCGACCAGCTCGAAGGCGAACTTCTCCGGCGTCTCCTCGGCCAGCCAGACGATGAAGGTGGGGGAGAAGAGCTGGCGCAGCCAGTTCGGGTCCTGGTCCTTGGCGGCGAAGATCTCGTAGCGGTCGTCGAGCTCGCCGCTCTCCAGCTTGACCCGCTCGTTCCTGCGAAAGGCGTCCTCGAGCCCCTCGAGGCCGCTGAAGCCGGACTTGCGGTTGCAGTAGAGGCTCCGGCACGTGCGCGGCCGATTCGGGAGGTCGGCCAGCGACGACGGTGAAGGGTAGTTGGTCTCGTGGCGGCCGTTCTTGTCGTGGTAGACGTCGGTGTAGGTGTAGAGGGCGAGCGTGCCGTCGACGCCTCGGCCGAGCGGGCCCTGCATCACCTGCTCGGCCTTGCGCTCGTCGCCCTTGCGCAGCAGCGGCGTCGGCGCGGGGCAGGTCGCCGGCGCCGGTGAGCCGCATGCCCCGCTGCTCGGCGTAGATCTCGAAGAAGGCGCTCTCCGCCGCGAGTCGGCGATGAAGAAGACGATGACCATGCGAGACGCAGCAGCGGCGGCGCCGATCGCCGACAGCGGCGCCGGCGGCGCCGAGGGCGATGGCGCCCCGACCACGGCGCGGGACGGCGAACACGGCGATCAGGACCCAGGTCAGCGTCGTGCGCATCAGCCGCTTGAAGTGGAAGCCCTGCGCAGGTCGTTGGCGTCGTCGACCGCTGGAGGGCGGCGGGGCGTCGGCGGCGGGGCGGCGGAGTGGTCGATGACGGCATCCCCGGCGGCGGCTGCGACCCGGCGGCTGGCTGGGCGGTACGGGCGGAACCTATCCGGCGCTGAGGGCGGAAATCTGCCCCTGCCGCGATCCCTCCTGCAACGGCCGATTGCACCAGGGAGGGCCTATCGAGGCCGTCCCGGGGCTGAGACCGAGCCAGCTTTTGCCGCTCCGGCAAAGCGGATAACGGGCCGCAACGGGGCCGGGTAGCAATTCCGTCCGACGGATCGTGGCCAATGCGCGACCAGTGTTGTGTTGCAAAGTGGGGCTCTGTGGGTTAGCGTGGGTCCCGAGTTGAAGCCAAAGGACCGGGGTGGTGAGGCTCCTCCCACCTCACCACCTCGGTCCGAACTCTTCTCTCCACCCGCGCAAAGAAAGGACTCACGGCGTTGGCTTTTCGGGGTCTCTACGAGCACAGTCTCGACTCCAAGGACCGCCTCACGGTCCCAGCGCGGTTCCGCGCGGCCCTCGCCGATGGAGTTGTTCTCTCGAAGGGCTTCGACCCCTGCGTCTGGCTGCACACGCCCGAGGAGTTCGAGCGCGTCTCGGACCGCTTCCTCTCGCCCCACAGCCCCTTCGGGCGCGACGCCCGCCAGCTGCGCCGCCGCTTCCACGGCGGCTCCTTCGACGAGAAGCTCGACTCCGCCGGCCGCGTGCGGCTCCCCAAGCCGCTGATCGAGCACGCCGGGCTCGACGGCCCTGCGTGGTCGTCGGCGGCGGGCGAGTACCTGGAGATCTGGAGCGCGGAGGCCTGGGCGAAGCAGGAGGCGGAGCTCGACGCCGACGCCGCCGAGATCGCCGAGGGCCTCGCGGACTCGGGCGAGCGACGCCGATCCGCGCTAAATGGCCACCCTTACCTACATGCCCACCGAGCACGTACCCGTCCTCGCCGCCGAGCTGCTCGACGCTGCTCGCCCCCGAGCCGGGGAGATCGGCGGTCGACTGCACCTTCGGCGGCGGCGGCCACGCGCGCCTCGTCGCCGACCGGATCGGGCCCACCGGGACGCTGGTCTGCATCGACCGCGACCCGCCGCCGAGGCGCGCTTCTGCCGAGTTCGCGGCCGAGGCGCCCTGCCAGACCCGCTTCATCCGCTGCGACTTCGCGGAAGGGCTGCGACCCTGCGCGGCGAAGGGCACCGCGCGGACATGGTCTACCTCGACCTCGGCATGTCCTCGCTGCAGCTCGACGCCTGGGAGCGCGGGTTCTCCTATTCCTACGACGCGCCCCTCGACATGCGGATGGACCCCGGCCAGGAGTTCTCCGCCGCCGACCTGGTCAACGAGTGGCCGCAGGCGCGGATCGCCCAGGTTCTGCGCCACTTCGGCGAGGAGCGCTACGCCCGCCCCATCGCGCGCGAGATCGTCGCCCGCCGCCCGCTCGAGACGACCTCGGAGCTGGTCGCGGCGGTCAAGGCCGGGATTCCGCGCCTCGGCCCGCTTCGGCGGCGGCCATCCCGCCAAGCGGACCTTCCAGGCGATCCGGATCGCGGTCAACGGCGAGCTCGACTCGATCGACGAGGCGCTGCCGCTCGCCTGGGACCTGCTGCCGCCCGGCGGCCGGCTGGCCGCGATCTCCTTCCACTCGCTCGAGGACCGCCGGGTCAAGCGCTTCCTCGCCGATCGCGCCCGCGGCTGCATCTGCCCGCCGGAGCTGCCGGTCTGCGTCTGCGGCCACGAGCCCGAGGCCGAGCTGCTCACCCGCGGGCGGTTGCCCCGGCCGCCGAGGAGGAGCTGGGCCAGAACCCGCGCGCCGCTCGGCGCACCTGCGGGCGGCGGTCAAGATCGCCGGAGGCGGGGACTGATGGGCGGCCGCTGCTCCGGCCCGCAAGGCCGCTCCGGCGCGCCGGGCTCCGGCGCGCAAGGACGGCGCCGGCCGCGCCGGCCCGCCCGCAGGACCCGCGGCGCGCCAGCTGGAGCCCGCATGCTCGTCGGGCGGACCGCCTTCGCGGTCCGCGGCCTGCCGGACTCGGGCCTGATGGTGAGGCTGACCCGCGGGCGCGCCTGGATCGCGTTGCTCGGCGTGCTGCTGGCCGGGATCGTCGCCCTCAACGTCGTCGACCCTCAGCCTCACCGCGCCTCCGAGGCAAGATCGACCCAGCATGCGCAGGTCTGCAGCAGGAGAACTCGGTCCTGCGGGCCGCGGCTTGCCAGAGGCTCTCCAACGGCCGGGTCCGGACGCCGCAGCCGCGCCTCGGCATGATCGCCCCGGCCCGACCGAGATCAGCTACCGCGACGCGGGCCCGAGACGGAGTCGCGACGCGGCACGGCGGCTGGCGGCGATCGCGCCGCGGCGTCGGGGCAGCCCGATGCGCCTGGTCGAGCGCCGCATCGGCCTTCTCTTCGCCGCCTTCCTGCTCTGCTTCTCCGATCGTCCTCGCGCGCGCCTTCTGGCTGCAGGGGGTCCAGGGCGGCAGCCTCGCCTCGCAGGCGCAGCTGCCAGCAGGCCGAGACGGTCACGGTCCCCGGGCTGCGCGGCACGGTGCTCGACCGCCGCGGGCGCGAGCTGGCCGTCTCCGAGGACGCGGCGAGCATCTATCGCGACCCCCTACCAGGTCAAGGACCCGCCGCGCACGGCCGGAGCGCCTGGCGCCGCTGCTCGGCCTCGAGCCCGAGGACGAGCTGCTCGAGCCGCTGACCGCGACTCCGGCTTCTCCTACCTGGCGCGCAAGGTGCGGATGCCCGCCGCCGCGCCAGCATCGAGCGGCATGAAGCTGGCCGGCATCGGCGACGCTCCCCGACAGCCGCCGCACCTACCCGCAGGGCGAGCTGGCGGCGCAGGTGATCGGCGCGGTCGGCATCGACAACCAGGGCCTGACCGGCCTCGAGGCCGGCGAGGAGGACATCCTCGGCGGCGACGACGGCGAGCGCGTCGATCGTCAAGGACGCGCTCGGCGAGCCGATCCGGCTCGAGACCATTCGCCCCGCCGAGCGACGGCCACGACATCCAGCTGACCCTCGACTCCGCGATCCAGGCCCACACCGAGGAGGTGCTCGCCGGCGTCGGCGCCACCTACCGGCCCGAGGGCGCGACCGCGATCGTCATGGACCCGCGCACCTCGGAGATCCTGGCGATGGCCAACTGGCCGCCGCTCGACCCCCACGACCTCGACGATGCCGACCCAGGACGACCTCCTCAACCGGGCGACCGGGTTCACCTACGAGCCCGGCTCGACCTTCAAGGCGTTCACCGTCGCGGCGGCGCTGGAGGAGAAGCTGGTGACGCCGGAGACGACCTTCGACCTGGCCCGACGATCCAGGTGGCCGACCGCATGATCGAGGAGTCCCACGCGAGGCGCCGGCGGCGACTTGACCGTCGCCGAGATCCTCGCCCAGTCCTCGAACGTCGGCGCGGTCACGATCGGGCTCGAGCTCGGCGCCGAGCACTTCTCCCGCTGGATCAACCGCTTCGGCTTCGGCCACCGGACCGGCGTCGCACTTCCCGGCCGAGGAGCGCGGGATCGTGCCCGTCCTCGAGGAGTACTCCGGCTCGACCATGGGCAACCTGCCGCTCGGCCAGGGCCTCTCGGTGACGCCGATCCAGATGATGGCCGCCTACGCGGCGATCGCCAACGGCGGCGTCCTGCGCCAGCCCGCGGCTGATCGAGGAGATCGACGGCGAGCCGGTGAGCGAACCGCGGGACGCCGCGTGATCAGCCCTGGGTCGCGGCCGAGGTGCGCGAGATGCTCGAGGGCGTGCTCGCCCCCGGCGGCACCGCCTCGGAGGTCAGCGTCCCCGGCTACACGCTCGCCGGCAAGACCGGAACCGCGGAGATGGCCGAGGACGGCGGCTACTCGGAGACGAAGTTCGTCGCCTCGTTCATGGGCTTCGCGCCGGCCGCAGAACCCGCGGCTGCTGGTCGGTGATCGTCGACCAGCCGCAGGGCGGCGACTACTACGGCGGTTCGGTCGCGGCGCCCGCCTTCGGCGAGATCGCCGCCTTCGCGCTCCCGTATCTCGGCATCGCCCCAACTAGGGATGGTGTACGCGGCACGCCGGACGCGCGCGGGGACGTGCCGTTTAGCTCCTGCGGCCCTGTTCTAATTCGCGGCGATGAAGCTGCGCGACCTGACCGCGGAGATCGATGTCGCGGCGCTTGCCGGCGACCCCGCCGTCGAGATCACCGCCCTCGCCTACGACAGCGGCCAGGTCGGCCCGGCACGCTCTTCTTCTGCGTTCCCGGCCAGACGCGCGACGGGCACGATTTCGCCCAGGCGGCGCTCGAGGCGGGCGCGGCGGCGCTGGTGGTCGAGCGCGAGCTCGACCTGCCGTGACCCAGGTGCGGGTCGCCGACGCGCGGGCGGCGATGGCGCCGCTGGCGGCGCGCTTCTGCGGCGACCCGACCGCCGAGCTGCAGGTGGCCGGGATCACCGGCACCAACGGCAAGACGACGACGGCCTTCCTGCTGCGGAGATCCTCGAGGCCGCCGGGACGTCGACCGGGCTGCTGGGCACGGTCAAGCAGGTCGTCGGCGGGGTCGGAGGAGGAGGTCGAGCGCACGACCCCGGAGGCGATCGACCTGCAGGCGACCTTCCGCCGGATGCTCGACGCCGGCGACGCGCGCCTGCGTGATGGAGGTCTCCTCGCACGCGCTGGCCCTGCACCGCGCCGACGCGATCCACTTCGACGTCGCCGTCTTCACCAACCTGACCCAGGACCACCTCGACTTCCACGCCGACATGGAGGACTACTTCGTGGCCAAGCGGCTGCTGTTCGATGCCGGCGCCGGCGTCGGCGGTCGTCAACGTCGACGACCCCTACGGGCGGCGGCTCGCCGAGGACTTCGAGTGCGTCACGTTCTCGGCCGAGGGCGCGGAGGCCGACTTCCGCGCCACGACGTCGCCTTCGACGCATCCGGCGCCGCCTTCGCGGTCGAGGCTCCCGCGGCGAGGTGGAGGTGCGGACGCGGCTGCCCGGCCACTTCAACGTCGCCAACGCGCTGGCGGCGCTTGCGGCGGCGGACAGCCTCGGGGTGGCGGCAGAGCGGCGGCAGCGGCGCTCGCCGGCGCGGCCGGGGTGCCGGGTCGCTTCGAGCCGATCGACGAGGGCCAGGCCTTCACCGTCCTCGTCGACTACGCCCACACCCCCGACTCGCTGGAGAACGTGCTGCGGGCGGCGCGCCGGCTGACCGAGGGCCGGCTGATCTCGGTGTTCGGCGCCGGCGGCGACCGCGACCGCGACAAGCGCCCGCAGATGGGCCGGGTCGGCGCCGAGCTCTCCGACCTCGCCGATCGTCACCTCCGACAATCCCGCGCTCGGAGGACCCGGAGGCGATCATCGAGGAGATCCTCGCCGGGATCGAGGACGCGCGGCAGCGTGCGGTCGAGCTCGACCGGCGCGCGGCGATCGCGCTGGCGCTGCAGGAGGCGGCGGCCGGCGACACCGTCGTGATCGCCGGCAAGGGCCACGAGCAGGGCCAGGAGTTCGAGGGCGGCCGCAAGATCCCCTTCGACGACCGCGACGTCGCCCGCGAGGAGCTGCGAGCGCTGCGCTTAGTGTGATCGACCTCTCCGCCACAAGCGGATCGCCGAGGCGCCGGGGCGGAGATCGTCGCGGATGGCGGCGAGGGCCGGCCCGCAGCGCGCGGTGATCGACTCGCGCGACGTGCGGCGCGGCGACCTCTTCTTCGGCCTGCCGCGGCGAGCACGCCGACGGCGGCGCCTTCGCCGCGGCGGCGCTCGAGGCCGGCGCCTGGGGCGTCGCTGGTCGCTCCGGCGCACGCGGATGGGCTCGCAGGGAGGCTGGGTTCTCTCCGCGCCCGACCCGCTGGCGGCGCTGGGGCGCTGGCGCGCGAGTGGCGGCGGGAGCTCGGCGCCCGGGTCGTCGGCATCACCGGCTCGGTCGGCAAGACCTCGGTCAAGGACATCTGCGCCGGCCTGCTGCCCGGCCGCGTCCACGCCAGCCCGGAGAACTACAACACCGAGATCGGCCTGCCGCTGACGGTGCTCGACGCCGCCGGCCGGCACCGACGTGCTGGTCCTGGAGATGGCGATGCGCGGCCCCGGCCAGATCGCCGAGCTGGCGCGCGATCGCGGAGCCCGACGTCGCGGTGATCACCAACGTCGGGCCCGGTCCACATCGAGCTGCTCGGATCGGTCGAGGCGATCGCCGCGGTCAAGGCGGAGATCCTCGCCGACCTGCCGCCGGACGGCGCCGCGGTGGTCCCGGTGGACGCCGGCGGCGCTGGAGCCGCACCTGGAGGGCGTGCCGCGGCTGATCCGCTTCGGCGAGGGAGGCGACGTCCGCCTGCTCGAAGCGGAGCGCGGCGATGGGCACGCCGAGGCGCTGGTCGCGACCCCCGAGGGCGAGCAGCGCTTCCAGCTTCCCCTTCGCCGAGGGCTACAACCTCACCAACGCCCTGGCGGCGATCGCCGCCGGGGTCGCGCTCGGCGCCTCCCCGGCCGAGATGTCGGATCGGGCCGCGGCTATAGGCTTCTCGCGCCTTCGCGGCGAGCGCCTCGAGCTCGGCGACGGGATCGTCCTCGTGAACGACTGCTACAACGCCAACCCGGTGTCGATGCGCGCCGCGCTCGACCACCTCGCCTCGCTGGCCGTCGACGGCCGCCGGATCGCGGTGCTCGGCGAGATGGCCGAGCTCGGGCCCGATGCGCCCGGCCACCACCGCGAGGTCGGCGCCCACGCCCGCGCCGCCGGCGTCGACCTGCTGATCGGCGTCGGCGAGCCGGCCCGCGACTACGCGCCCGACGAGCTGGTCGCCGACCCGACCGAGGCCGCGGAGCTGCTGGCGCCGCTGCTCGGCCGCGGCGACGCGGTGCTGGTCAAGGGCTCGCGCTCGGCCGGGCTCGAGCTGGTCGCCGAGGCGCTGCCGGCGCTGCTCGAGGACGAGAGGGTGGAGGGCTGATGGGCGAGGTCCTGATCGCCGGAATGGCGGCGATGCTGATCTGCATCTTCCTCGGCCCCAAGTTCATCGAGTACCTGCGGGTGAAGGAGTTCGGCCAGCACATCCGCGAGGAGGGGCCGCAGGAGCACCACGCCAAGGCCGGGACGCCGACGATGGGCGGGCTGATCGTCTTCGCCTCGATCTGCGTCCCCTTCCTCGTCCTCTCCGACCGCGACGCGCAGAGCATGGCCGTCTTCGGCGTCGCGATGCTCTCGGCGACGCTGGGCTTCGCCGACGACTTCCTGAAGATCGTCAAGCGCCGCTCGCTCGGCCTCTCGGCCCGCTCGAAGATCGCCGTGCAGCTGCTCCTGGCGCTCGGCCTCTGGTGGGTCGCCCGCCACTAGGTCGGCCTCGAGCCGACGCTCTAGTTCCGCATCTCCGACGCCAGCGTCGACATCGGGCCGGTTCTCTACTTCGTCCTCGTCTTCCTCGTCATCGCCGGCGCCTCCAACGGCGTCAACCTCACCGACGGGCTCGACGGCCTCGCGGCCGGCTCCTGCGCGATCGTCCTGCTCGCCTACACGGCGATCGCCTTCGTGACCAGCGGCCAGCAGGACCTGGCGCTGCTGTCCTCCTGCCTCGTCGGGCGCCTGCATCGGCTTCCTCTGGTTCAACGCTTTCCCGGCCTCGATCTTCATGGGCGACACCGGCTCGCTCGGGTTAGGCGGGGCGATCGGGGCGCTGGCGGTGATGACCCAGACCGAGGTGCTGCTGATCATCATCGGCGGCATCTTCGTGATCGAGGCGCTCTCGGTCGCGATCCAGGTCTTCGCCTTCAAGACCTTCCGCCGCCGCGTCCTGCTGATGGCGCCGCTTCACCACCACTTCGAGATGCTCGCCTGGTCGGAGACCAAGATCATGCTGCGCTTCTGGATCATCGCCGCGGTCTGCTCGGGGATCGGCTTCACGCTCTACCAGCAGTCGATCGGTCCCTAGGCCGGCAGCGGTTGCGGGGCGCGGGTCGGGCCGAATAGGGTCGGGCTCCCTAAGAGAGGAGCAGCAATGAGCATTCTGATTCGCTTCGAGCCAGATTCAACGACCAAGGACCAGTACGACCGAGGCGGTCCGCAAGCTCGAGGAAGCCGGTGAGATTCCAGCCGATGGCCTCGACTATCACGTCTGCTTCATGGTCGACGGACAGCTCGCGGTCAGTGAGATCTGGGACTCGCGCGAGAAGTTCGAGGCGTTCGGCGAGAAGCTGATGCCCGTCCTCGCGGACGTCGGGATAGATCCCGGCGAGCCGAAGGAGCTCGAGGTCCACAACGTGATCAAGGGCTAGGGCCCGGTCCGGCTGGGTTCGACCGCGAGCTCCGCCTACAGGGGAGCACAAACGGGGGGCGAAACTTAGGGCATGGCGCCGCCCCCCAAGCCCCGCCCGCCGCTGCCCGAGGGCCCGTTTCTGGTCGTCGGCCTGGCCCGCTCCGGCGCGGCCGCGGCGCGGCTGCTGGCCGAGCGCGGGGCGAGGAGGTGCAGGGGGGTCGACTCCGGCAGCCCCGACGAGGCCGACAAGGCTTGCGGAGGAGGGCGTCGAAGTCTTCCTGAATGAGGACGGAACCCGCTTCCTGGAGGGCGCCAGGACGGTGGTCAAGAGCCCCGGCGTGCCCAACGACGCGCCCGTGATCGCGGCCGCCCGCGAGCGCGGGATCGACGTCGTCGGCGAGCTCGAGCTCGCCTGGCGGGCGATCCCCAACCGCTTCGTCGCCGTCACCGGCACCAACGGCAAGACGACGACGACCGAGCTGCTGGGGGAGATCTACCGCGTCGCCGGCGAGCCGGTCGCCGTGGCCGGCAACGTCGGCACCCCGCTCGCCTCGCTGGCCGGGGAGGCGGAGGCCGAGGCCACCGTGGTCTGCGAGTGCTCGAGCTTTCAGCTCGAGGACGCGATCGCGTTCGCCCCCGAGTGCGCCGTCTTCCTCAACCTCGCGCCCGACCACCTCGACCGCCACCCGACCGACGAGGAGTACCTGGCGGCGAAGCTGCGGATCTTCGCCAAGCAGGGAAACGACGACGTCGCCGTCTTCAACGGCGACGAGCCGGCGCTGGCCGGATCGCGACCTCGGCGGCTGCGCGCGGCGGGTCCGCTTCTGCACCGGCGCCGACCCCGACTGCGAGGTCTCCCTGGCGCAGGGGACGATCTTCCACGACGGCGAGCCGCTGCTCGCGGCCTCGGAGCTGCGGCTCGCCGGCGAGCACAACGTCGGCAACGCGATGGCGGCCGCCGCCGCGGCGCTCGCGATGGGCCTCGATCGCGATGCGGTGCGCGAGGGCCTGCGGACCTTCGCCGGCGCTCCCGCACCGGCTCGAGCGCGTCGCCGAGCGTCGGCGGCGTCCGCTTCTACAACGACTCCAAGGCGACCAACGTCAGCGCTGCCGCCGCGGCGCTTCGCGTCCTTCGACGGCGGCGTGCACGCGATCCTCGGCGGCAGGCCGAAGGGAGAGTCATTCGAGCGGCCTCGCCGATCCGGTTCGCGAGCGTTGCGCCGCCTGCTATCTGATCGGCGAGGCGGCGGAGGAGATCGCCGCCGCCCTCGGTGACACGGGTGTGCCTTTGCACCGCTGCGACAGCCTCGGAAGCCGCGGTGCGCGCGGCGGCATCCGCGGCGCAGCCCGGAGAGGTCGTCCTTCTCTCGCCGGCCTGCGCGAGCTTTGACGCCTTCAGCGACTTCGAGCAGCGCGGCGAGGCCTTCCGTGCCGCCGTGGAGGCGCTTTGAGCACCCGCGCAGCAACCGCGGGAAAGATCCGCCGGCCGCCCGCGAAGCAGCAAGCCGCGGAGGTCGGCGGGCCGTCGGAGTACTCGATGCTGCTCACCGCGACCCTCTGCCTGCTCGCCTTCGGCGCGGTGATGGTCTTCTCGGCCAGCTCGACCACCGCAGGTGCTCGCAGACGGCGGCCTCGGCAACAGCACCTTCTTCCTCAAGCGAACGGTGCTGTTCGGCATCGCTCGGCCTGGTGGCGATGCGGGTGCTCTCGACCGGCGGGGTGCGCCTGATGCGCACCCTGACCCCGGCATTCCTCGGCGTCTCGCTGCTGCTGCTGGTTGTCGTGCTCGGGATCGGCTCGAGCGCCAACGGCGCCCAGCGCTGGATCGGCTCCGGCTTCATCCAGGTTCAGCCCTCCGAGCTGGCCAAGTTCGCGCTCGTCCTCTACGGCGCATACCTGCTGGCCGAGAAGCCGAAGCGGGCACGCAGCATCGAGGGAATGCTGCCCTACCTGCTGCTGACCGGCTTCTCCGCGCTGCTGATCGTCCTTCAGCCCGACCTCGGGTCGACGATGATCCTCTTGTTCGCGGTCGGGGCGACCCTGATCGCCGGCGGCGCCCGCGGGCCGCGACCTCGGCCTGCTGGCGCTCGCGGTCGGCTTCCTGACCCTGATCGCGATCGTGATCGAGCCCTACCGGATGGCGCGGCTCACCGGCTTTCTCAACCCGGGCGCCGACTCGGTCGGGGCCGGCTTCCAGGCGGTGCAGGCGAAGATCGCGCTCGGCTCCGGGGGGATCTTCGGCGTCGGCCTCGGCGACGGCGTGCAGAAGGCCTACTACCTGCCCGAGGCCCACACCGACATGATCGCGGCGGTGATCGGAGAGGAGCTGGGCCTGGTCGGGATCATGGGCCTGGTCGGCCTCTTCGGGCTCTTCGGCTTCGCCGGCTTCCGAACCGCGCAGAAGGCGAAGGACTACTACGGCAAGGTGCTTGCCGCCGGGCTCACCTCGCTGATCCTTGCCCAGGCGGTGATCAACCTCTTTGCGGTGATGGGCCTGGCGCCGCTGACCGGGGTGCCGCTCCCCTTCGTCTCCTACGGCAACAGCAGCCTGTTGGTCTGCCTGGCGGCGGTCGGGCTGATCCTCAACGTGGCGCGGGCCAACGAGCGCGGGGTCGCGGCGGTGGGCTCGCGAGCGCGCTGGCAGACTGCGGGTCGTCGACGGCGGGCGCTCGAGCCCGCGCGGAAGGAGCGCGAGAAGTGCCAACGGTCGTGATAGCCGCGGGCGGAACCGCCGGCCACGTCGTACCGGCCATGGCGGTCGCCGCCGAGCTTCGGGCCAGGGACGCTGAGGTCTCCTTCCTCGGCGCCGAGGGCCGGGCCGAGGCCGAGCTCGTCCCGGCAGCGGGGTACGAGATCGACCTGCTCGCGGTCCGCGGCCTCGATCGGCGAAACCCGCTCAAGGCCGCGGCGGCGGCGTATCGCGCCGCGGCGGCGATCCCGGCCGCCATGAGCGTCCTGCGCCGCCGCGAAGCCGACGTCCTGCTCGGGGGCGGCGGCTACGTCGCCGGCCCGGCCGGCCTGGCGGCACTGCGGCTTGGGCTGCCGCTGGTGCTGACCGAGGCCGACAGCCACCTCGGGCTGGCCAACCGCCTGCTCGCCCGCCGCGCCCGCCGCGTCTGCCTCGCCTTCCCGATCCCGGGTCGCGAGGGAGACCCCTACCTGGTCACCGGCCGCCCGGTGCCCGCTGAGGTGCTGGAGGCCGATCGCGGCGCGGCGCGTGAGCGCTTCGGGATCGGCGCCGAGGAGCGCTGCCTGCTGGTGGTCGGCGGGAGCCAGGGCGCCCACTCGATCAACCTCGCCGCCCTGGAGGCATTCGCGGACGCCCGGGAGCGCGACTTCTTCGTCCTGCACATCTCCGGCAAGCGCGACTTCGCGGCGATCCGCGAGCGCCTGCGGGTCCTCGAGGCCGACCGCTACAAGCTGCTCGAGTACGAGCCCAACCTCGGCGACGCGCTCGCCGCTTCCGACCTCGTCCTCGGTCGCGCCGGTGGCTCGATCTTCGAGTTCACCGCCGCCGGGCGCCCGGCGCTGCTGGTGCCCTACCCGCACGCGACCGGCGACCACCAGGCCTCCAACGCCGACTGGATGGCCCGGGCAGGCGCCGCCAGCGTGCTCGCCGACGACGAGCTGGAGCCCGAGCGGCTGATGCGAGGATGTCGGCGCGCTGCTCGCGGACGAGGAGCGCCTCGAGCAGATGGCGTCGGCTTCGCGCTCGCTGGCCAAGCCCGACGCCGCGGCGCGGATCGCCGACGAGGTCCTCGCCGCCGCCGCATCTCCTGGCCGAGCGGGGGGCGACTAGGACCATGCCCGCCTGGAACGAGCGCACCCTGCACTTCATCGGCATCGGCGGCGCCGGGATGAGCGGCCTGGCGCTGGTCTGCCACCGGCTCGGCGCCGACGGTGAGCGGCAGCGACCGCGCCGACTCCTCCTACCTGCAGAGACTGCGGGACGCGGGCCTGGAGCCGGCGATCGGCCACGACGCGGCCAACCTCCCCGAGGACGCCGAGGTCGTCGTCTCGACCGCGATCCCCGAGGACAACCCGGAGCTGGCGCTGGCGCGCGAGCAGGGGCGGCGCCTGTTGCACCGCGGTGAGCTGCTGGCCGAGCTCTGCGCCGAACGCCGCCTGCTCGCGATCGCCGGCACGCACGGCAAGACCACCACCGCGGCGATGGCGGTCTGGGCGCTGCGCGAGATCGGCGCCGACCCGGCCTTCTTCCTCGGCGGCGAGCTCCCGGGCGCCGGGCCCGGCGGGGAGGACGCCAACGCCGGCTGGGGCGAGGGGGAGTGGGCGGTCGCCGAGGCGGACGAGAGCGACGCCGTCGTTCCTGCGCCTCGCTCCCGAGGTCGCCGTAATCACGAACGTCGAGATGGACCATCACTCGCGTTGGGGCTCGCTGGCGGAGCTGCGAGCGGCCTTCGGCGAATTCGTCGCGGCCGCCGAGGACGTCGTCGTCGGACCGGGCGTCGAGCTCGATGCCGGCGGCTCGAAGGCCACGAACGATTTCGACGCGGGGTCGCCCGGCCCCGCGGAGCTGCCGCTCGCTGTCCCCGGGCGCCACAACCTGCTCAACGCCCGCGCGGCTCTCGCCGGCCTCGGGCTCGCGGGCTTCGACGTCGACTTGGCGGCCGCGGCGCTGGCGGAGTTCCCGGGCGTTCGCCGCCGCCTCGAGCTGAAGGGGACCCACGCGGGGGCTCGCATCTACGACGACTACGCCCACCATCCGACCGAGGTGCGGGCGGCGCTGGAGGCGTTGCGCGGCCTCGGTCCGCGGCGGCTGGTCGCGGTATTCCAGCCCCACCTCTACTCGCGGACGAAGGCCCTTTGGGAGGAGTTCGGCGCGGCCCTGGCGGAGGCGGACGAGATCGGCGTGCTCGACGTCTACCCGGCACGCGAGCAGCCGGTCGGCGAGCTGGCCGGCGTCAGCGGCCTGCAGGTCGCCGAGGCGGCGGCGGACCGCGCCGCCGGCCGCCCGGTCTGGTGGCTGGTCGACGCCGAGCGGGCCGAGGCGGCCCTGGCCCCGAGGCTGGGGGAGGGCGACGTCCTGGTGACGATCGGGGCGGGCGACGTCTTCGAGCTCGCGGAGCGACTGGCGGCATGAACGGCGAGGGGATTCACGAGCCCCCGCAGGGCGTGCAGCGCGACTTCTCGCTCGCCCGGCTGACGACCGTGCGCACCGGCGGCCCCGCCGACTTCTACGCCCGGCCGCAGGGCGAGGAGGAGCTGGTCGAGCTGCTGCGCTGGGCGCGCGACGCGGGCGTCGAGGTAGGAGTGATCGGGTCCGGCTCGAACCTGCTGGTAAGCGATGCAGGATTCAGAGGACTGGCGATCAAGCTCAGCGGA
The DNA here is from genome assembly GCA_963724905.1 of uncultured Solirubrobacterales bacterium. GTDB lineage: Bacteria > Actinomycetota > Thermoleophilia > Solirubrobacterales > 70-9 > Mayfieldus. Next base: position 423,290 of record CAVRWD010000001.1, on the reverse strand, counting down.
GCGCTGGCCGAGTTCGAGCGCGACGGCAACCGGCTCCTGGCCGGCGGCGGCGCCCGCCTGCCCTCGGCGGCGGCGAAGTGCGCCGCCTGGGGCCTCTCCGGGATCGAGTTCGGAATCAACATCCCGGGAACGGTCGGGGGCGCGGTGAAGATGAACGCCAACGCCTACGGCGGGCAGCTCGCGCAGGTGCTCGAGTGGGTGCAGGTCTGCACCGCGGAGGGGTCGGAGCGCCGCCCGCCGGGAGAGCTCGGCTTCGCCTACCGCCGCTCGAACCTTGGGGCCGCGGAAGTGGTCTCGAGGGCTTCGTTCGCTCTGCGGCCGGGAGCGCCGGAGGAGATCAAGCGCACGATGGGGGAGATGCGCGGCAAGCGCCGCGAGGCCCAGCCCTCCGGGATCAAGACCTTCGGCTCGACGTTCAAGAACCCCGACGATCCGGAGGAGCGCAGCGCCGGCCAGCTGCTGGAGGCGGCCGGTTGCCAGGGGCTGGAGCACGGCGGCGCCCGCTTCGCGCCCAAGCACGCCAACTTCGTCGAGAACACCGGCGAGGCGACAACCGCCGACGTGCTGGAGCTGATGGCGGAGGGGCGGCGGCGGGTGCACGAGAAGTTCGGGATCGAGCTGGAGCCCGAGGTGCAGGCGCTCGGGCAGGCTCCGCTGGCCCGAAGGCTGGGAGCTTCGGATGAGCACCGCGACGATCGCCCTCCCGGCTCGTGCCCGGGCGCGGATTCGCGTTCTGCGCCGCCGCGTCGTCGTCCTGACCGTGCTCGGCGCCGGCCTTTTCGCCCTCTACACGTTCTGGTTTCGCGATTCCTCCCTGGTCGCGGTGAAGACGGTCGAGATCAGCGGCGTCGGGGTCGGCTCGGACGCGAAGCAGCTGAAGCGGGACCTGACCGCAGCGGCCGAGGGGATGACGACCCTCAACATCGATCACGCCGCCCTGGTCGCAGCCGCGCGGCCCTTCCCTCTGGCCCGAGAGGTGAAGGCGGACCCGAGCTTCCCCAGCAGCCTCACGATCGAGATCGTCGAGCGGCGGCCCGCCGCCCTGATCGGCCCCGGGCCGACCGCGGTCTCCGGCGACGGGCGCATCCTGCGCGGCTTCCCCGCCAAGGGGCTGCCGCTTCCCTCGCTGCCGCTGGCCGAAGCGCCGAAGGGCTCCTGGGTCGGGGGGCCGGTCGGCGAGCAGGCGCGGCTGCTCGGGGCGGCGCCGCCGGTGCTGCTGCGCCATGTCGACCACAGCTTCAGGGGGCCGAGCGGGATCGGCGTCGAGCTCGACGGAGGGGTCGACCTGATGTTCTCGACCGCTGCCCGAGCGGAACAGAAGTGGCGCGCCGCGGTCGCCGTCCTGACCGACCCGGAGCTGGGGACGCTCGATTATGTAGACCTCACCGTTCCCCGCCGCCCGGCGGTCGGAGGGGTGGGCTACTCGCCCCCCGAGATCCGCGGCGCCTGAACGCGGCCGACTTCGCGGAAGACTCCGGCGGCCACGAATCCGCATTGCCATGCGGATTGACGGGCACAAGGTCGGCCGTGCGCGGCCACGAGGAAACCCTCAACCACAGGGTTAGGTCTACGAAACTCTCAACCGGAAGTCGAGACTTTGGCCTGCAGGATCTCCACCCGGGGTTTGACAGAGGGGCCGCAATGCCCTACGTTGAGCGCAATTCCGACCGAGTGCAGACCATGCCGAACCCTGAAGCATGGCTGCAGGCTCAGACGGAATAAAGGCTTCAACAGCGCTTCAGGGCCAAACGGGACATGGAATCCACCTATCTCGCGGTGATCAAGGTCGTCGGCGCCGGCGGCGGTGGCACCAATGCCGTAAGCCGCATGGTCGATGCCGGCATCCGCGGCGTTGAGTTCGTCGCCGTCAACACCGATGCCCAGGCGCTTCAGGCCTGCGACGCCGACATCAAGCTCTCGATCGGCTCAGAGCTCACCCGCGGGCTCGGTGCCGGCGGCAACCCTGACGTCGGAGCGGGCGCCGCGGCCGAGAGCCGAGACGAGATCAAGGAGGCGCTGAAGGGCGCCGACATGGTCTTCGTCACCGCCGGCGAAGGCGGCGGCACAGGAACCGGCGCCGCCCCGGTGATCGCCGAGATCGCCAAGGAGGAGATCGGCGCGCTAACCGTCGGCGCGGTGACCAAGCCTTTTGAGTTCGAAGGCAAGCGACGCATGCAGCAGGCGCTGGAGGGGATCGAGCGACTGCGCCAGAACGTCGACACCCTGATCATCGTTCCCAACGAGAAGCTTCTGCAGGCGGTCGAGCGGCGCACCAGCGTCCTCGAGGCCTTCCGGATGGCCGATGACATCCTGCGCCAGGGCGTGCAGGGAATCACCGACCTGATCACGATCCCGGGCCTGATCAACCTCGACTTCGCCGACGTGCGCACGATCATGCGCGACGCCGGCTCGGCGCTGATGGGCGTCGGGACCGCATCGGGCGAGAGCCGGGCCCAGGACGCCGCCAAGATGGCGATCACCTCGCCTCTGATCGAGGAGTCGATCAACGGCGCGACGGGCATGCTGCTCAACATCACCGGCCCCGAGGACCTCGGCCTGTTCGAGGTAAACGAGGCGGCGCAGCTGGTCCAGAACGAGGCCGACGACCAGGCCAACATCATCTTCGGATCGGTCGTCGACCAGTCGATGCGCGACGAGGTTCGCGTGACCGTGATCGCGACCGGCTTCGAGGGTTTCGAGCTTCTCGCCCGCACGCCGCAGCGCGTGCGCCGCGCCAGCCGCGCCAGCCGTCGCCGCGTCTCCCCGGACGACACCGATTTGCGCGGCCTGCGCGTCGATGAGGACGACATCGACGTGCCGACGTTCCTGCAAGATTAGTTAGGCCGCGAAACGCAGTGGAGCGGCAGAGGCTGGTCAGGCGACCGTAGGTCGCCGCAATTGTTAGGCCGCCGCCGCTCTACGAGGGCGGGCGCCGCTCTGGCGACGGCGAGACTGCTCTGGGCCAGCTGAAGAGATCCCAGTCTCTTGCGTGACCGTCCCGAGGGCGAGACATGTAACGGCCTTCGGGCATTCCACCGTTCTTCTGCTCCAAGACGTTGAAGGCGGCATCCCGGGTGGCACCTTTGCAGTGCCCGCTTGCCTTCCACTTGCCCTCGACGTTCTTGTGTCTGAAGTCGAAGACCATTGCGTCCACGGTAGTCGATGGGCACCGATAGAGCGCCGACGCACGATTGAGCGGTTAGGGGCGCGAGTGTTTCACTAGCCTGAGGTCGTGGCCACCGCAGCCTCTCTCAAGCGCACCCCGCTCTATGACCGGCACCGCGCTTCCGGCGCCAAGCTGGTCCCTTTCGCCGGCTGGGAGATGCCGGTGGAGTACGAGGGTATTCGCCCCGAGCACATGGCGGTGCGCACCCACGCCGGGATCTTCGACGTCTCCCACATGGGCGAGGTCGAGACCGAGGGCCCGGGGGCAGTCGCCTTCCTGCAGCGGGTGCTCTCAAACGACGTCTCGAAGATCGAGATCGGGGGCGCCCAGTACTCCTGCCTGACCAATGAGGAGGGCGGCGTCATCGACGACCTCTTCACCTACCGGCTCGGCGATGACCGCTACCTGACGGTCACCAACGCCGCCAACCACGGCACCGACCTCGACTGGCTGGGGCGCCACTCGCACGAGTTCGACGTCAGCGTCCGCGACGTCGCCGACAGCTACTCGATGCTCGCCGTGCAGGGGCCCAATGCGCGGCGCATCGTCGCCGAGACCCTGAAGCTCGAGCTGCCGGAGCGAATGCACGTCGCGGTCGAGCGGGTGGGCGGCCGCCCGGCGCTGGTCTGCGGGACCGGCTACACCGGCGAGGACGGGGTCGAGCTGTTGATCGACCCCGAGGTCGCGCCGGCGATCTGGGCCGAGCTCCTGGACGCGGGTGTGGTCCCCTGCGGGCTGGGGGCACGCGACACGCTGCGCCTCGAGGTCTGCTTTCACCTCCACGGTCAAGACCTGTCCCCGGAGCGCAATCCGATCGAGGCCGGCCTCGGGTGGTGCTGCAAGGAGGCCACGGGGTTCGTCGGCTCGGAGCCGATCGCTGCCGTGCGCGAGGCGGGGCCGGAGGAGAAGCTGGTCCCGTTCACGATCGAGGGCCGTGGGATACCGCGGCCCGGAAACGAGGTCCTCGTGGACGGGCAGCACGCCGGCGAGGTAACCAGCGGCACCTTCTCGCCCTCGCTGGAGCTGGGGATCGGGATGGCATACGTTGCCGCCGACCTCACCGATCCCGGCACCGAGCTGGCGATCGACGTTCGCGGGCGGCGGCGCGCGGCGAAGGTCGGTTCCAAGCCCCTCTACAGCAAGGAGAAAGCGTGAGCGACCAGTACCCGGACGGCCTCAAGTACCACCCCGAGCACGACTGGGCCAAGGTCGAGGGCGACACGGCGACCTTCGGCATCACCTGGTACGCGCAGGACGCGCTCGGCGAGGTGGTCTTCTACGACCCGCCCGAGGTCGGCACCGAGGTCGGCAAGGACAAGCCCTATGCGGAAGTTGAGTCGGTGAAGGCGGTGTCCGACGTCTTCGCGCCGCTGTCGGGGGAGATCACAGAGGTCAACGAGGCGCTCTCCGACGCCCCCGAGGCGATCAACTCCGACCCCTACGGCGAGGGCTGGCTGGTGAAGGCAAAGCTCTCCGACCCCGCCGAGGCAGACGGCCTGATGGACGCCGAGGCCTACCGCAAGATGCTCGACAGCGACTAGCGAGCAGATTGCTCGACCCGGCACCTCTCTAGCCTTCAGTACGTGACCCGCTACACCTCAGCCACCGACCCAGACCGCGCCGAGATGCTGGCCGAGATCGGGGTCGAGTCGATCGACGATCTCTTCGAGCCGATTCCCGAGGGATCGCGGCTCGGGCGGCCGCTGGAGCTGGCGGACGGCCTGAGCGAGAACGACGTCTTCGAGCGCCTCGGTGCCCTCGCCGCCCGCAACGCAGACGCTGACAGCGAGGTCTGCTTCCTCGGCGCGGGCATGTACGACCACTACGTGCCGGCGATCGTCGACGCGATCACCCAGCGCTCCGAGTTCCTCACCCCCTACACGCCCTACCAGCCCGAGGTCTCGCAGGGCGGGCTGCAGGTGATGTTCGAATTCCAGACAGCTATGTCCGAACTGACCGCATTGCCCGTCTGCAGCGCCGGGCTCTACGAGGGCCCCTCGACCGTCGCATCGGCCGGATATCTGGCCAGAGGCGCCACCGGGCGCTCGCGATTCGTCGTCTCGCGGGGACTTCATCCGCACAGCCGCGAGACCCTTGCCACCTACGCGCAGGGATTCGGGGCGGAGCTGGTCGAGGTGGGGCTGCAGGATGGGCTCACCGACGGAGCGGCGCTGGCCGACGCAATCGACGAAGGCACCGCCGCGGTCTTCCTTCAGAGCCCCAACTTCCTCGGCGCGGTCGAGGACGTCGAAGCCTTGGGGGCGGCGGCGAAGGAGGCCGGCGCGCTGGTGGTCGTCGCATGCGACCCGATGACCCTCGGGGTCCTGAAGCCGCCCGGAGAGTGCGGCGCCGACATCGCGGTCGGCGAGGGCCAGCCGCTCGGCAACCGGCTCGATTACGGCGGGCCTTCGTTCGGCTTCTTCTGCGCCGCCGAGGAGCACATCCGCCGCATGCCGGGCCGGATCGCCGGCGAGACCGTCGACGCCGACGGGCGGCGCGGCTTCGTTCTCACCCTGCAGACCCGCGAGCAGCACATTCGCCGCGAGAAGGCGACCCACAACATCTGCACCGCGCAGGCGCTGAACGCGCTCGCAGCCGTGATCCACCTCGCCTGGCTGGGCCGGCAGGGATACCGGGAGCTGGGAGAGCTGCTGCTGCGCCGCACCGCCTATGCGCGCGAGCGCCTCGCCGCCGTCGAGGGGGTCGAGCTGCTGCACGAGGCGCCGGTCGCGCGCGAGTTCGCCCTTCGCCTCGACGCTCCCGTCTCCGAGGTGCTCGACCGCTGCGCCGATCGCGGCATCGCCGCCGGCTATCCGCTCGGGCGTGAGCTCTCCGAGTACGAGGACGGGCTGCTGGTCGCGATCACCGAGCGCCGTTCGCCGCGGCAGATCGACCGGCTCGCCGAGGTCCTCGGCGAGGCCGTCGCGGAGCTGCGAGGAACGCGGCAGGCAGGAACGGGTTCCGGCATGACCCTTCCGACGCTCACCGAGACCCCGATGCAGGCCGATCGCGCGACGACGATCTTCGAGAAGTCAAAGCCCGGGCGGCGGGCGGCGGTGCTGCCGGAGGCCGGGGTGCCCGAGCGCCCGCTTGCGGAGCTGGTCCCGGAGCGGCTGCTGCGCTCTGAGCCGCCGGCGCTGCCCGAGATCTCAGAGCCCGAGATCGTGCGCCACTACAACCGCGTCTCGCGGCGCAACTTCGATCTCGACTCCGGCTTCTATCCGCTCGGCTCCTGCACGATGAAGCACAACCCGCGCCTCAACGAGCGGGTGGCGGCGCTGCCCGGCCACGCACGGCTGCACCCGGCGCAGGACCCGAAGCGGGCCCAGGGCGCGCTGGAGCTGATGTGGCAGCTGCAGGGCGCGCTGTCGGAGATCTGCGGCCTTCCCCACGTCAGCCTGCAGCCCTCGGCGGGTTCGCACGGGGAGCTCGCCGGCCTGCTGCTCACCCGCGCCTACCACGCCGACCGCGGCGAGCAGCGCAGCAAGGTGCTGACGCCCGACACCGCCCACGGCACCAACCCGGCGACGGTGACTATGGCCGGCTTCGAGGTGGTCAAGGTGGCCACCAACGAGCAGGGCGGGGTCGACATCGACGACCTGCGCGAGAAGGCGGACGACGAGGTCGCCTCGCTGATGCTGACCAACCCCAACACCCTCGGGCTTTTCGACGAGAACATCGCCGAGATCGCGGAGATCGTGCACGGGGTGGGCGGGACCCTTTACTACGACGGCGCCAACCTGAACGCGATCATGGGGCGCTCGCGGCCCGGCGACATGGGCTTCGACATCGTCCACGTCAACCTGCACAAGTCCTTCTCCCAGCCGCACGGCGGCGGCGGCCCGGGCGCCGGCCCGATCGCGGTCTCAGACCGAATCGAGCCGTTCCTGCCGCGCCCGCAGGTGGTGCGGCGCGAGGGAAGCAACGGGTCGGAGCCCTTCTTCGACCTCGACCACGAGCGGCCGAAGTCGATCGGCCGGCTGCGCGGCTTCCAGGGCAACTTCGGGGTCTTCGTCCGCTCGCTCGCCTACATCCTCAGCCTCGGCGGCGACGGCCTCACGGAGGCGTCGGAGACCGCGGTGCTGAACTCCAACTACCTGCGGGCGCGAATGGAGAAGGGCCGCGCCGGCAAGTACCTGCCGATCGCCTTCGACCGCCTCTGCATGCACGAGTTCGTCCTCTCCGGCAAGCGGGCCAAGGCGGACCTGGGCGTGCAGACGCTCGACGTCGCCAAGCGGCTGCTCGACTTCGGCTTTCACCCGCCGACCGTCTACTTCCCGCTGCTCGTCGACGAGGCGCTGATGGTCGAGCCGACCGAGACCGAGACCCGCGAGACCCTCGACGCGTTTGCGGATGCGATCGACCGCATCCTCGAGGAGGCCGAGGGAGACGCCGAGATCGCCAAGCAGGCGCCCCACACGACCCCGGTGCGCCGCCTCGACGAGGTGAAGGCGAACCGCCAGCCGGTCGTGCGCCAGCCGCTGGGCTCTATAGCGCTTCTTCAGCTTCAGCTTCCTCGACTCCGTGCTCGGGGCACCGCCGGTGGGGGTGAAGGTGACCTGTGGCTTGACCTGGACCTTGCCGTTTCGGTTCAGCTTTCTCTTCTTCCTTCCCTTCGCCCGGATCACGGTCCGCACCGTGCTCGGGCCTGAGACGGCAACGCTCGTCGCGGCCCCGGCGCGGGTGGCCTTGATCCCCCTGCCGGACGTGGTCAGCTCCCCGGGATTGGGGAGGGTGGCCTCGAACGTCACCGTCCCCTTGCTCTTGTTCCGGTTGACCTTGGAGAGCTCGAACTGGCTGGTCGGCTCGACGTCGGCGTTGAAGAGCAGCTCGTACTGCGTGACTGCTGGTCGAGGGCGGCACCGTGGACCCGTCGGGCGGGCCGCCTGTGTCGGAGTGCCAGAAGTCGTCCGCGGCGCCGGGAACCGGATGGGCTGAGGGCCCAACGGCGCCGAGGAAGACGGAGGTGGGAGCCAGGAGCTGCACCCCGATCCTGTCGCCGGTTGAGATCGGCAGGGCGGAGACGAAGGTGTTGAAGCCATCACCCGCGGACTCGGCGGGGCCGCTGTGCAGGAAGAGCGCACCGGTGACGGCCGGGCGGAGCACGCGGAAGCGGATCGACCCTGCGTCCCACATGACAACTCGCCAGCGGACCACCGTTCCGTTGACGGGCGAGGTGACCAACCGTCCCGGTAGGGCGGACTGGGAAAAGCTGCACGGCTCAGGAGCGCAGCCCTGGCCCTGCGTGGGCGGAGTCGCCAGGTCGCTGCCGATCGTCACCGTCGCCGTCGCAGGCGACGCGCCCACGGTCAGCGAAAGGGCTGCAAGGATCCCGACGGATGCGATTCGCCTCAGGAGCCTTGTTGATCGGTCCTGGGCAATCGCGACATGGGCACGGAGCATCCGGTGTCCTCCAGGCCGGACACTACGCCGAGGTCAGCGAGGAGTCAACGTCTCCTGGCCCGATTGTTGGTGGGCGCAGGCTCCCCACACGACGCCGGTTCGCCGCCTCGACGAGGTGAAGGCGAACCGCCAGCCCGTCGTGCGCCAGCCGCTCGGCTGAGCTGGGACTACCGGCAGTGCTGGTTCCCCGCGGCTGAGTCGGGTAGTCGGGGTGCATGGTCAAATCAGCGACTAGTAAGGCGGGCTCATACCTTGGCCGCAGGGCGGCTGTGCGCATCCTGCCGTGGGCCTGGCTTCTGTGGGCGGGCGTGGGCCTCTACCGGGCGTGGGAGCACCAGCTCACGCAGCGCGACCGCGAACGGCTCGGGCGCCTTGCTCGAAAGTCGCTCGGCGTCCCCGCGCGGCTCTCTGAGAAGGAGCGGGGCGAGGTGCGGCGCATCCTCGCCAAGCTCCGCCCGTTCACCACGGCGCGCTTTATCGCGGCAGAGGCTTCGCCGCTGCCCTGGCCCAAGCCGCCCAGCGAGCCCCCGGCAAGTAGCAGGCGCTGAATCGGCCTCCCTAGAGGTCGACGATCACCTCGAAGCCGCCGTAGATCATCCGCTTCATGTCGGCGGGGAACTCCTTTTCGTCCATCTCCGCGAGTCGGGGATCCGCCATCACCTTCTTGTTCACGCGGTCGCGGTGCGCCCGCGACTTGTAGGTGATCCAGGAGAAGGCCACGGTCTCGCTGGGCTTGCGCTTGACGCTGCGCGGGAAGTCCGTGACCTTTCCCTTCGGAACGTCCTCGGCGATGCACTCCTTCACCTCCAGCGCTCCGTGCTCGATCCAGATCTTGCCCGCCTTGCGGGCGATTCGGCGGTACTCGTCGACCTTCTTCTTCTGAATCGGCACTACGAATCCATCGACATAGTTGGCCATCGGTCGTCTCCCTTTCAGTCGTTCAGTCGTTCCTGCAGGCGCACGGTGACGCTGTCGCCCGCCTCCTTGGAAATCTCCTTGCGGACCGCCGCCTTGACCGGCAGCTTGTGCGTGCCGTCGCCCATCGCCATGAATGAGCTTCGGAACGGGTGCCCATCGATCGTGCCGCGGACCTTGACCAGGCCCTTGGTGCCGAAGAACTCGGCCGAGTCGGGCATGACCGCGTAGGTCCAGCCGCCCGCATTCGGGCTCTTCTGCAGGGTGGCCTGAAACTCCCTGTCCAGCGTTGCCATCCGGGTCTCCTTTCGTGGCCTGCTGAACTTAAGACCGGCGCCGTGATCAAATCTCATCGCTCGACGAGCCGTCCTTCAACTCGTCGCGGCGGACGTAGAGGACGATCAGCCCGCCCAGGATCGCCCCGGCCTCAGGAGCGAAGGGGACATCGGTGAGTACGCCGACCAGGATCCCGAGCGCGAACCCGGCAACGGCCCCGATCACGATTGTCCAGCCGACGCTGATTGTCCGAGCCTATTCGGCTGCGGTGCTTCCGGACAGCTCGCCGAAGTCGGGCAGCTTCTGCTCCAGCTCGAGCACCGGCCCGAAGAGGTCGCCGTGCTTCTTTACCCGCTCGATCACCTCGGAGGCCTCGAAGACGAGCAGCTCGGCGTCGCCCTTCTCCGCGCAGCGCTCGACCTCATCCCAGGTGACCGGGGTCGAGACGGTGGGCCGCTCGCGGGCGCGCATCGAGTAGACGGCGACCGTCGTCTTGCGCGGGTGGTTCTGGCTCCAGTCGACGAAGACCTTGCCCTTGCGGATCTCCTTGCTCATCTTCGAGACCACCTGGCCGGTCTGCTTCTCGAGCAGCTGCGCGAGCGCGCGGGCGAATGGCTTGGTCTCGTCGTAATGGGACTTGGTGTTGAGCGGCATGTAGACCTGAAGCCCCTTCGATCCGGTCGTCTTCGGGAAGCACTGCAGGTCGAAGTGCCCGAACATCTCCCGCAGCTGAAGCGCGATCCGGCAGCAGTCGACGACGTTCGCCGGCGGCCCGGGATCGAGGTCGAAGGCGAGCACGGTCGGCTGGGCAGGGCGCCGGGCGATCGAGAGCGAGGGATGGAGCTCGATCGATGCGAGCTGCGCCATCCAGATCAGGGTCGGGCGGCCGTCGCAGACGCAGAAGTCGATCTTGCCGGCATTCGGGCCCGCCGTCACCGTCGACGTCTTCACCCACTTGGGACGGTGCTTGGGGCAGCGCTTCTCAAAGAACGCGGCCTCCAGGTTGTCGGCGCCCTCGGGGAAGCGGCGCAGCGTGACGGCCCGTCCCGCCAGGTGAGGGACCATCACCTCGGCGATGCGGGCGTAGTAGTCGATCATCTCGCCCTTGGTGAAGCCGGTCTTCGGGTAGAGGACCTTGTCGAGGTTGGTCAGCTTCAGCGTCCGGCCGTCGACCTCGACTTCGCGGTCCTGAGCCGCCACCGGCTAGCCCTCTAGGAGCGCGACTTCGACTTCGAGCGTGACTTGGGCTTCGAGCCCGAGGACTTGCTTCGCGACGATGACTTCGAGGAAGCCTTCTTGGGGCTCTTGCGCTTCGCGGCACCGTCGCCGGCCAGGTCCTCTCCCTTGACCGCGGCGAGGCTCTCCTCCAGCGCCGCCATCAGGTCCGGCGCCTTGGTCGGCTCCGGCTCCTCGCCCTCGGCGGCGACGATCTCCTTGCCCTCGCCCTTCTGCTCGATCAACGAGAGCAGCTGCTCGCGATACTCGTCGCGGTACTTCTCCGGGTTGAACTCCCCCGCCAGCGAGTCGATCAGCTTCTCGGCCATCTCGCGCTCGCGCTTGTCGACCCGCGGCGAGCTGTCGGGCAGCACGTCGTCGAGCTCGCCTGGGGCGACGACCTCGTCGGCGAAGCGCATCGTCGTCAGGGTGAGGACCTTGTCCATCGGGCGGATCGCCGCCAGGTGCTCCTTGTTTCGCAGCACGAAGCGAGCGATCGCCGCCTTGCCGGAGGCGTCCATCGCCTTGACCAGCAGCCCATAGGCCTTCTCGGCGCCCTCGGCGGGACCGAGGTAGTAGGGGCTCTCGAAGTAGATCGGGTCGATGTCCTCGATGTCGACGAAGTCCTCGATCTCGATCGCCCGCGTCTTTGCCGGGGTCAGCTCGTCGAGCTCGTCGCGGGAGAAGACGACATAGCGGTCGGGAGAGATCTCATAGCCCTTGACGATCTCGTCGTAGGAGACCTCTTTCCGGTCGCTTTCGGCGACCCGCTTGTGGCGGACGCGGGAGTTGTCGGACTCGCGCAGCTCGTTGAAGCGGATCGCCTTGCGCGAGACGGCGCTGTACATCTTCACGGGCACGTTGAGGAGCCCGAAGCTGATAGTTCCTGACCAGATTGCGCGTGCCATTGGGGAGATTCTTCCAGGCGCGTACCCGCGGTCCCTTCCCAAGATCCGCGGCGGGAGCGGTCTTGCGGGCGCCAGGCACGGATGCCGAGGCAGGGCGCGTGCCCTAGGCGTCGGCGGCGCCGGCGAGCCGCAGGCGCTCGCGAACCGCTTTGGACAGGCCCGCGATCACGAGGTCGTAGCTGTCCTCGATCATCTCCAGCACCGTTGCGTCTTCCAGCGAGCCGTCCAGCGTGACCGTGTTCCAGTGCCGCTTGTTGAGGTGATAGCCGGGGACGACGGCGGAGTAGGTGGCGCGCAGCTGCTCGGCCAGCTCGGGCTCGCACTTGACGCTCACCTTCAGCGGGCTCGACTCCAAGTCGCTGATCGCGAAGATCTTGCCGCCGACCTTGAAGACCGAGGGCGCCGGGCCGAAGGGGAATTCCTCCACCGCGCCGCTGCCATGCGCGATGCACATCTCGCGCAGCAGATCCGGGGTCACGGCCCCAGCCTAGGCCGGCAGCCAGTCGCAGGCGGCGACGGCGTCTCTATAGTCGCGGCGTAGTGGCACGACGAGCGCATCTTCAGCGGCATCCAGCCAACCGGTCGCAAGCACCTGGGCAACTACATCGGGGCGATCCGCCAGTACGTCGAAGGGCAGGATCGCGGCGAGGCGATCTACTGCATCGTCGACCTGCACGCGATCACGGTCCCCTACGAAGCCGCCGAGCTGCGCGAGCGCCTCTACGACACGACCGCGATCCTGCTTGCGGCGGGCCTCGACCCGGAGCGCTGCATCCTCTTTCGCCAGTCCGACGTCCGCGAGCACACCGAGCTCGCCTGGCTGCTCGGGACGCTCACGCCCTGGGGCGACCTCAACCGGATGCCGCAATGGATGGAGAAGCGAACTCAGCTCGAGGGCCGTCAGGGCGCCTTCGTCTCGGCCGGACTCTTCAACTACCCGATCCTGCAGGCGGCCGACGTTCTCGCCTATCGCGCCACCGAGGTGCCGGTCGGCGACGATCAGCGCCAGCACATCGAGCTGATGCGGGAGCTCGCGCGGCGCTTTAACGAGCGCTTCGGCGAGTCGCTCGTCGTCCCCGAGCACCGGATCCCCGAGGTCGGCGCCCGGATCATGGACCTTCAGGACCCGACCGCGCAGATGTCGACGACGGCCGGCAGCGAGCAGGGCGCCGTCTACATCCTCGACGAGCCCGACGCGATCCGCAAGAAGTTCGCCAGCGCGGTCACCGACTCCGGGTCGGAGGTCGTGCGCTCCGCGGAGAAGGCCGGGATCACGAACCTGATCGAGATCACCTCGGTCGCCAGGGGAGCTGCGCCGCAGGAGATCGAGAAGGAGTTCGCCGGCTCCGGCTACGGGGACTTCAAGAAGGCTGCGGCCGAGTCGGTCGTCGAGCTGCTGGCTCCGGTACAGGAGCGCTACGCCGAGCTTCGCCCCGACGGCGCCGCACTTGAGCGCACGCTTGAGGCCGGGGCCGAGAAGGCCCGCTCGATCGCCGCCGACACGCTCGCCGATGTGCGCGAGCTGATGGGGATCGGGCCACCGCGGTAAGCGGTAGCGCCGCGGCGTCGCCTACCCTTCGCGACGATGGCGGTCGCCTCGCTGGACCTTGAGCTCGACGTTTTCGCGGGCCCCTTTGATCTGCTGCTCGCGGTCGTCCTGCGCGAGGAGATCAGCCTGCTCGAGGTGGAGCTCTCCGACATCGTGCTCGCCTACATCGAGCACCTCGAGGAGGAGGACGAGCTCGACCTCGAAGTGGCGACCGAGTTCCTGGTCCTGATCGCCTCGCTGCTGGAGCTCAAGTCGCGGCTGCTGCTCCCCGGCGCCGAGGACATGGCCGAGCTGGCGCCAGAGGAGGCGGTCGAGGAGCTGGTCGCCCGGATGCTCGAGTACCGCCGCTACCGCGATGCCGCCGCAATGCTCAGCGAGCGCTTTGACCGCGGACGCCGTTACCTCTACCGCGCCGCGCCGCTGCCGCCGGAGCTGCGGCGGGTGTCGGTCGACGCGGCGCGGGCGACATACGACCCGGCGGCTCTGGCGTCGGCGATCGGCGACCTGCTGGTCGTCCCCGCTGACCCTGACACCAGCCACATCCGCCCGACCGTCTCGCTGGAGCGCCGCCTCGGAGTGCTGCGCGAGCTTCTTGGCGGCGACGGCAGGCTCGACTTCGAGGACGCGTTCGGCGCCGAGGACCGGCTGACCCAGGCGGTGACCCTGTTCGCGCTGCTGGAGCTGCACCGAAAGGGCGAGGCCACCTGGGAGCAGCGCGAGCCGCTGGGGCCGATCGAGGTAAAGGCCATCAAGGTGGGAGGGTGACGAGATGAGCGAGAAGGCAGCCGCGGTCTCACCGCTGGCGAGGACGATCGAGGCACTCCTGTTCCTCTCGCCGGACCCGGTCGGCGTCACCGACCTGGTCGAGGCAACCGATGCCACCGAGGCCGAGGTGGAGCGGGCGATCGACCAGCTGCGCGGCCGGCTCGCGGAAGGCGTCGGCGGCGTCGTGCTGCGCGAGGTCGCCGGGGGCTTCACCCTCGCCTCGGCTCCGGAGGCCGAGCCGGCGGCGCGGCGCCTGCTCTCCAAGCCGCGCACCCCGCCGCTGACCCAGGCGCAGGCCGAGACGCTCGCGATCGTCGCCTACCTGCAGCCGGTCTCCCGGCCCGAAGTCGCCCGTATCCGCGGGGTCTCCTCGGAGTCGGCGGTGCAGACATTGGCCGAGCGGGGGCTGATCGAGGAGTCGGGCCGCTCGCGCTTCGGGGCGTCGATCTACAAGACCACGCCGCTGTTCGAGAAGTTGTTCGGGCTCGCCGGGCTCGACAGCCTGCCCGACCCCTCGCGCTTCGATCCCACGCCCGAAGACGAGCGCGAGCTGCGCGAGCGCCTGCTGAAGGCGGGCGAGGGACGGGTCGAGTAGCGGCCTGGAAGTGCGGCTGGTCAAGTTCCTCGCCCACGCCGGCGTCGCCTCGCGCCGCAGCGCCGAGCTCATCATTGCGAAGGGCCGGGTCTCTGTCGACGGCGAGACCGTCACCGACCCCGCCCGGGCCGTCGGCGATGAGAACCAGGTCTCGGTGGACGGGCGCGTCGTGGCGCCCGAGCCGACCGAGACCTGGGCCCTCAACAAGCCCGCCGACGTCGTCTCGACCGCGCGCGAGCCCGGCCGCCGCCGGGCCGTCACCGACCTCGTCGACTCCGCGGCGCGGCTCTATCCGGTCGGCCGCCTCGACGCCGACGCGACCGGCCTGATCCTGCTCACCAACGACGGCGAGCTCGCCAACCGCCTCACCCATCCTCGCTACGAGGTGCCGAAGGTCTACCTGGCGAGGCTGCGCCGCCCGCCGACCGAGCCTGAGCTGGAGCAGCTGCGGCGTGGGGTGCAGCTCGAAGATGGCCCGACCACACCGGCCGAGGTGCGGCGAACCGGGTGCGAGGAGATCGAGATCACGATCCACGAAGGGCGCAACCGCCAGGTGCGCCGGATGGCGGAGGCGGTGGGCAACGCGGTGGTCGAGCTTCAGCGGGTCCGCGTCGGCTCGCTGGCCCTGGGCGCGCTCGGCCCCGGGCGAGGCGAGGCGACTCGACGAGGACGAGCTGAGGCGCCTCTGGGAAGATGCCGCGTCGTGAGCGAGGAGCGGCTATTCGCGGTCCGCGGCGCGATCCAGGTCGAGGCGAACGAGCCCGGCTCGATCAGCGGCGCGACGTCCGAGCTGGTGCGGGAGCTGATCGCCCGCAACGAGCTCGCGCCGGAGCGCATGGTGAGCTGCTTGTTCACCTGCACGGGGGACCTCGACGCCGAGTTCCCCGCGGTCGCCGCGCGCGAGCTGGGCCTCGACTCGGTTCCGCTTCTGTGCGCGCGGGAGATCGACGTGCCGGGGTCGATGCCACGCGTGATCAGGGTGATGCTGCACTACTACGCGCCCTCCGGGCACGCCCCGGCGCACACCTATCTGGGCGAGGCCCAGAGCCTGCGCGCCGATCTCGAAGCCGCGCAGTAGCTCTAGGCCGCGAAACGAAGTGGAGCGGCAGGATGATGTTGGGCGGCGACACAAAGTGTCGCCGCAGATGCATGTCAGGCCGCAAGGCGGCCGCAAGGGATTGTCAGGCTGCGAAGCAGCCGCAATTTATTCTTGAACCCAATGACTACTGTCACTTTCGCCGAGAAGCTCGCCCGCATGCCCAGCTACCAGGCCGGGGTGCCGGACGGCAAGGCCCCCGAGGCCGTGGTCTCGGAGGGGATCGCGCAGCTCGCCTCCAACGAGTCGCCGTATCCGCCGCACCCCGACGTCGTGGATGCGATCGCGCGCGCTGCCTCGGCCGCCAACCGCTATCCCGACCCGGCGGCGACGCTGCTGCGGCGCCGCATCGCCGAGCGCCACGAGACCGAGCCGGCGCGGATCGCGGTCGGCAACGGCTCCTGCGAGCTGCTGCTCGCCGCCGCCGAGGCGCTCTGCGAGCCCGGCGCCGAGATCCTCTTCGCCTGGCCCTCGTTCTCGATCTACCCGCACCTGGCGGCGCTCTCGGGCGCCCGCGAGGTGCGGGTGCCGCTTGCCCCCGGCGACGTCCACGACCTCGACGCGATGCTGGAGGAGGTCACCGCGGCGACCCAGCTGCTGCTGGTCTGCAACCCGAACAACCCGACGGGGACCCACCTCGGCGCCGAGCGGGTGGCGGAGTTCTGCGAGCGGGTTCCCGGCAACGTGACCGTCGTCCTCGACGAGGCCTACGTCGACTTCCAGCTCCACGACGACCCCGACACGACGGCCGACCTGCTCGACCACTTCTCCAATCTCGTGATCCTGCGCACCTTCAGCAAGTGCCACGGGCTCGCCGGCCTGCGGGTCGGCTACGCGATCGGCTCGCCGGACTTCCGGGCCGCGGTCGACGCGGTGCCGCCAGCCGTTCAGCGTCAACGCGATCGCGCAGGCGGCCGCGGCGGAGGCGGTCCTGCACCAGGACGACGTCGCCGAGCGGGTCGAGCGCACGATCGTCGAGCGGGTATTCGTCGAGGAGGCGTTGCGCGAGCTCGGGCTCGAATCTCCCGAGAGCCAGACCAACTTCTCATGGGTGGACCTCGGCGACCGCGACGAAGCGTCGATCGTCGAGGCCCTCGCCTCGCAGGGGATCCTCGTGCGGGCGGGCGAACCGCTGGGCGGCCCCGGTCACGTTCGCGTCACCTACGCGACCCGGCCCGAGAACGAGCGCTTCCTGCAGGCGCTGCGCGCCGTCCTCTAGCCGGCACCGAAGGGGGGCCAATCGGGCCCTGAATCGCTACAGGTTCCCGTGCCGCTGCCGATTGGTCATCTCATATGCGCACGGCCAAGCCACAGGCGTCACGTCGCCCGATCCTCGCCGCGATCGCAGTCGTCGCTGCCGCCGCACTGAGCACTGCGGCGCCTGCCTCCGCGGCGGCCGGTGATAGCACCACCTCTTACAGCGTGACCCAGAGCCCACAGGAGGTTCGCTCCTTCTGGACGCCGGAGCGGATGCGGGCCGCTGAGCCGCTCGAGCTTTCGGCCGCACCGAGGACATTGCGGGCGCGCCGCGCCCCGGCGGCGGCCTCGCTCCGCCCCAGCAAGGAGCCGACCTTGATCCCTCCGACCGGTGGCGCATCCACCTACGACTATGAGCCGGGGACCGAGACCGGTTTCCCGGCGCGGGTGCACGGCAAGGTGTTCTTCAGCACCCTGGAGGGAGAGGCGATGTGCTCGGGGACGCTGGTCTCATCGCGCCTTCAGAACGTCGTCTTCACGGCGGCGCACTGCGTCGCCGACGCGGGGGCCTTTGTCAACAACCTCGCCTTCGTCCCGGGCTACCGTGACGGCACCGCCCCGTTCGGGGTCTACCCCGCCGCCGGCCTGCTGGCCCCCGACCAGTGGCTGGTCGCTTCGAGCCTCTCTCACGACGCGGCGATCGTGCAGCTCGGGGTTCCCCTGGAGGCGCAGCTGGGCGCCCGCGGCGTCGCCTTCAACAAGGCCCCGAGGTCGACCTACCAGATCTTCGGCTACCCGGCCCGGCCGGCTCCCTACGACGGCGAGCGGCTGATCGCCTGCGACGCGTCGTTCCTGGAGCTCCAGTACACCGGCTATCCGTTCTCCACCACCGCCTTTCCCTGCAACATGATGCAGGGCTCCAGCGGCGGTGGCTGGGTGACTCCGAGCGGACACGTGACCTCGGTCGTCAGCCACGGGAGCTGTGATTTCGACCCCTCCACGTGCGGCCAGATCAGCGGCCCCTACTTCGGTGACGCGGTCAAGGCCCTCTACAGGTGGGCCGGCGGCTCGGCCCAGTGCCCGCCCGCGAAGCTTGCATTGAAGACGGCACGCAAGAAGGTGAAGCGGGCAAAGAAGGCGGCCAAGCGCGCGAGCTCCGATCGCGCCGAGCGCAAGGCCGATCGCAGGCTTCGCAAGTCGCTCAAAAAGCACAGCAGGGCGGACTCCAGGCACGACGAGGTCTGCTGAGCCCATGATGGCCGGAATCGGCTCGACCGCAGGGGTCTCAACTGCTACAAAGGTCTGCGACGTGACGCGAACGGGACACATCGAGAGCACTCACGGCGACAGCGCCGCGCTTCGACCTGCCCGTTCCGCGGCTTTTTACCGTTCCTATTGGCGATTTAGCTAGGCGTCCGGCCCGCGGCCCGAGCCGCGCAGCAGATCTTCCGCGATCCGCCGGGCGCCGCCCAGACCTCTGCGCATGGCAAGGAGCACGCCCCGACCGGTAGAAAGAAGGACCTTTGAGCATCATGAAGATGACCGACCTAGAGGCACAGCAATCGCAACGAGTCAGAGACCGCCGCATCGAGCGGGTGGTCGAGTTGATGCCGCCGGCCCAGATCCTCGATGACCTGCCGCTGACCACCGCACACGAGGACGCGGTGCTGCGGCACCGCGGCGAGGTGGCGGCGATCCTCGACCAAACCGACGATCGCCTGCTCGTGGTCGTCGGGCCATGCAGCGTCCACGACGTCGACGCGGCGCTCGAGTACGCGCAGCGGCTGACCGAGCGGGCCTCCGACCTTCGCGAGGAGCTCTGCGTCGCGATGCGCGTCTACTTCGAGAAACCGCGCACGACGATCGGCTGGAAGGGCCTGATCAACGACCCCCACCTCGACGGGACCGGGGACGTCAACACCGGCCTGCGCAAGGCCCGGCAGCTTCTGCGCGAGGTGCTCGACCTCGGGCTGCCGATCGGCTGTGAGTTCCTCGACCCGATCACGCCGCAGTACATCTCCGACCTGGTCGCCTGGGGGGCGATCGGGGCGCGCACGACCGAGAGCCAGATCCACCGCCAGCTCGCGCTCGGGCCTCTCGATGCCGGTCGGCTTCAAGAACCGCACCGACGGCAACGTCAAGGTTGCGGTCGACGCCGTGCGCGCGGCCGCCGCGAAGCACGCTTTCGCCGGCATCGACGTCGAACGGAGCCCCGGCGATCCTGCACACCGACGGCAACCCCGACTGCCACGTGATCCTGCGCGGCGGCAGGGGCAAGCCGAACTATGACCGGCCCTCGGTGGGGGACGCCCTCTCGCAGCTGCGCGACGCCGGCCTGCCGGAGCACGTCGTGATCGACGCCTCGCACGACAACAGCGGCAAGGACCACAAGCACCAGCCCAACGTCGTGGCCGAGATCGCCGATCAGGTCGCGTCGGGCAGCGACGCGATCGTCGGCGTGATGCTGGAGTCCTTCCTCGTCGCAGGGCGCCAGGACCTGGTTCGCGACGCCGAGGTGGTCTACGGGCAGTCGATCACCGACGCCTGCATGGACTGGGAGACGCACGGTCCTCGCGCTCGACCGGCTGGCGGGCGCGGCGCGCGAGCGGCGCGATGGCAGCTGATCCGACCGACCCGCGACGCGGCGCCTGCATGAAGGTCGCGGTCGTCGGCGTCGGTCTGATCGGCGGCTCGATCGGCCTGGCGGCGCGGCAGCGGCTCGACGCGACGGTCAGCGGTTTCGACCCCGACCCTGCGACGCTGGAACGCGCGGTCGAGCACGGGGCGCTCGACGAGGCCGCGGGCTCGATCGCGGAGGCCGTGCGGGGCGCGGAGCTGGTCGTCTGCGCGGCCCCGGTCGGCGCGCTTCCCGCGGTCGCGGGCGAGGCGCTGGCGGCCGCGGGCCCTGAGGCCGTCGTCACCGACGTCGGGTCGACCAAGCGCGAGATCGTCGCCAGGCTGGGCGACGACGAGCGATTCATCGGCGGCCACCCGCTGGCCGGCGCCGAGACCTCGGGAGTCGAGAACGCGCGCGCGGAGCTGTTCGAGGGCGCCCGCTGGTATCTGACCCCGACCAGCGACTCCGGCGGCCTGCTCTACGACCGGCTGCAGCGCGCGGTCGCCGACCTCGGCGCCCGCCCGCAGGCGATCGACCCCGCCGAGCACGACCAGCTGATGGCTACCGTCAGCCACCTTCCGCACGTGATCGCGAACGTGCTCGCCAGCCACGCCGCATCGCAGCTGGGCCGAGAGCTCCGAGCGGATGCCCGAGGCCGGGCCCAGCCTTCGCGACACGACCCGCGTCGCCGGCGCAAACCCGAAGATCTGGGGCGACATCTTCTCCAGCAACAGCGAGGCGCTGGCGGAGTCGATAGACGCCGCGATCGAGCGCCTGCACGAGGCCTCTGAGCTGATCCGCGGCGGTGACGGTGATGCCGTCGTCGGATTGGCAGCGCCGCGCGGGAGAGGACCGCCGCGCCCTGCTCGAGTCAGAGCTCGCCGGCGGCATGCTGCGCGAGGTCCGGGTCGTCGTCCCCAACCGCCCCGGGATCGTCGCCGAGCTCGCCCTGGCGCTCGGGAAGGCCGGGGTCAACATCGAGGACATGGCGCTGCACCCGGCGGCCGACATGCGCTCCGGTGCGATCTCGCTCTGGGTCGCCGGCTCCGAGCAGGCGGACCGGGCCGTGGAGCTGGTCGCGGGCTCGGCCACAGCGTCACGGTCCGAGTCGCGCTGATGGAGCGCAGCTTCGCCCCGGCCGGCCCGCTGCGCGGGACCTGCGCCCGCCCCCCGACAAGTCGATCAGCCACCGGGCGGCGCTGATCGGCGCGATGGGCGGGGCCGGCGGTGATCGAGAACTACCTCGACGCCGCCGACACCCGGGCCACGCTGGCGGCGGTTCGCGCGCTCGGGGGGCGAGGTCGAGGCGAGGCCGGCACGCGGCGCCGAGGGTCACCGCCAGGGTCGGTGGTGACGATCGGCGGCGCCGGGCTGCGCGGAGCCGCCGCGGCGAAGATCGACGTCGGCAATGCGGGGACGCTGCTGCGACTGCTGCCCGGCTGGCTTGCGGGCAGGAGAGGGCTCCTGGACGCTTGACGGCGACGCCTCGATCCGCCGGCGCCCGGTCGACCGGGTCGCCGAGCCGCTGCGCCGGATGGGAGCCGGGTCGAGTGCCGCGACGACCGCCTGCCGCCGCTCCGCATCGAGGCCGCCCCGCTCGACGGGGATCGAGTACGAGCTTCCGGTCGCCAGCGCGCAGGTCAAGTCGTGCCTGCTGCTGGCCGGGCTGCTGGCCGAGGGCGAGACGACCTGATCGAGCCCGCGCCGACCCGCGACCACACCGAGCGCATGCTGGCGCCGCCGGCGCCGAGCTGCGAAGCGAAGGCAGCGGGGTGAGCGTGAAGCCGGCCGAGCGGCTCGGTCGCGGAGCGGATCGCGTCCCCGGCGACCTCTCCTCGGCTGCCTTTCCGATCGTCGCGCCGCTGCTGGTCCCCGGAAGCGAGGTCGAGATCGAGGGCGTGGGCCTGAACCCGACCCGGGCGGGGCTGCTGACGATCCTCGGCGGATGGGTGCCGAGCATCGAGGTGGAGGAGGACCGCGGCGGTGGGGGGCGAGCCGCAGGGCGCGATCCGGGCCCGCGCCTCGCAGCTGAGCGGCACCAGGGTCGACGGCGAAGAGGTCGCGCTGGCGATCGACGAGCTGCCCCTGGTCGCCTTGGCCGCCTGCTTCGCCGAGGGCGAGACCGTGATTGCGAGGCGGGCGAGCTGCGGCACAAGGAGTCGGACCGGATCGCCGCGGTGACCGAGGGCCTCTCGGCGCTGGGCGGCGACGTCGAGCCCACCGACGACGGATGTGGTGACCGGAGCGGAAGCCTGCGCGGGGGCGGGCTGGACGCCATGGAGACCACCGGATGGCGATGCTGGGGGCGGTCGCGGGAGTCGCCTCCCGGAATGGAGTCGAGGTGCGCGGCTTTGAGGCGGTCGACGTCAGCTACCCGGGCTTCGAGAGCGCCTTCGGGTCGCTGCTGGGCTGAGCGGCTAGAACCTGCTCGACCGGCCCGGGCTCTCCGAGGTGATTTCCCTGGGCCAGGTTGACGCCAAAGCGCCGCAGCACCTCGACCGTCTCATCGTCCTGAACCGCCTCGGCGACCGTCAGGACCCCAAAGCCGTTGGCGATCTGCACCACTGAGCCGACAACGACCTGGTCGATGCTGCTGCGCGGCAGGTTGCGAACGAACTCGCCGGCGATCTTGACGAAGTCGACCGGCAGCAGCTTCAGATGATGGATCGAGCCGAGTCCGGAACCGAAGTTGTCGAGGGCGAATCGACATCCAAGGCGCCGCAGAGTCTCGGCGAAGCTGCGCGCCTCCTCGATGTTGGAGATCGCCGCCGTTTCGGTCAGCGCGAGAATCAAGTCGGCGGGATCGACGCCGGTGTCCTCGAGCTCGCGCGTGATCACCGCCGCCAGCTGCGGGTCATTGATCGAACGGCCCGAGATGTTCACCTCGAGATGCAGCTTTCGCTCGGCGTGACCCTGGGCAGCGAGCAGCCGAATCGCCTCCCGCGCAACCCAGCGGTCGAGCTCCTGGATCATCGAGAGCCGCTCCGCGACGCCAAGGAAGGCTCCGGAGGAATGAGCTCTCCGCTGTCGCCGGCCATGCGGGCGAGCAGCTCGTACTGCGTGACCTCCCGACGGTCGAGGTCGAGGATCGGCTGCGCATGGAGGATGAAGCCGTCCTCGTCCAGCGCCGCACGGATCCGCTTTGACCAGTCGATGCGGGCTCTGATGTCGCTGTGCTTGCCGCTCTTGATGCTGTGAACCTGGACTCGGTCACGCCCCGACTCCTTGGCCGCGTACATCGCGAGGTCGGCGTTGACAAGCAACTCAGCGCCGCTGTCCTCGTCGGCGGAAAAGGGGACGACGCCGATGCTGGCGGTCACCCGCACCTGCTGCTGTTGAAAGGCGAAGCGATGCTCGCTGACTGCCTCTCGCAGGTCCCTGGCAACGGTCTCCGCCCCGGCGGAATCGATCCGAGGCAGGAGAACCGCAAACTCATCGCCGCCGAGGCGGCCGACGAGATCGGCTCGGCGGACCCGCGACTGCAGAATGGCGGCCACCTCCCGCAGTGTCTGATCGCCACAGATATGACCGTGACCATCGTTTATGAACTTGAAGTTGTCGATGTCGATGACCAGCAGAGCGCTGGACGTCTCGTAGCGGGCTACGGCGGCGATCTCGCGCGATAGCTCCTCTTCGAAGCGACGGCGGTTGATCAGACCGGTCAGAGAATCGTGATCGGCAAGCTTCTGCAGCCGCTCGACGAATTCACGCCGCTCGGTCACGTCACGGAAGCTCCACACTCGCCCCACGGTTCGGCCGTTCACTCTCTGGGGTTGGGAGTAGCGCTCGAAGACGCGGCTGTCCTTGAGCTCGACCACGTCGAAGCTCGCGCTATCCGGAGTGGTGTAGAGCTCCTCGATCTTGGCGATGAACCGACCCGGATTGGAGAGCTGGTCGAGGACGACTCCCATCGCGGCTTCGTAGTCACGCGATTCCTCGATCTCGGCCGGGATCCGCCACATCTCGAGGAATCCCTTGTTGAAGGTGACCATCTTGCCCTCGCCGTCGGCGACGAGCAGTCCGTCGGCGGTGGACTCCAGCGTGGCCTGTAGAAGGGGAGAGGGATCCGCTCGAGCTCGTCAGCCGCCTGCTGCCGCGCGGCGATCTCCCGCTCCTCTCGCGTGCGAAGCGCGAAGACCACAGCGGCAGCACCCCCAGGACCATGACGGTCACGACCCAGCTGACCACACCAACGCGAGGACTCAGGGCGAGCAGCGGAAGCGCATAGGCCGCCGCCGCCAGGGTGATCTGAACGGCGGTCTCGCGGCGGCTGAAGAAGTATGCGGAGTAAAGAGCCGCCCAGACGTATCCCATCTCGGTCGGGGTCGTGTCCGCCGAGGGGGAGTCCGTGCGCAGGAAGATCAACATCGTGACCATCAGCGTTCCGGCGCCGATCGCCAACTGAAAGGCCGAGAGCGGCAGGCGCCTGCCGAAGGTGAACATCACCAGGGCGCCGGTAGCGGAAAGAACAGCCACCACGGCGAATCCGGTCACAGATGCCCCCTCCAGGTGTGGGGTCGCGATTCCCAGGAGCGCCAGGACCGTGTCGGCGACGAACATCGATCCGGCGACCCGGGCCATCAGCACCTTGTTCCGGGCAGGGGATATGTCTTCGCGCCTCACCGAGATTGCATCGGCTCGTGCGAAGGCGCCCCTTTATGAAAACCGCGTTAGCAGGCATGCTGTCCTACTGATTATTCGGAGTTCAGCGCTGGCTCGAGTAAGCCACGCCGTGCTTGCTACATCCCGCGCGGGAATCTCCTGCACTGCCCAGCCGTTCCCGTCCGGGTCCTTGAAGAAGACGAACTTCCCCCAGGGGAACTCTCGGACCTCGCTTGCTTCGACCCCGCGCCCGAGCAGCTCTTCGCGGGCCGCCCCTACGTCATCGACCACCATCTGCAGGCCTTGCAGAGAGCCCGGCTCCATCTCGGAGACGCCCTTGCCGAAGGCGATCGAGCAGGCGGATCCCGGGGGCGTCAGCTGGACGAAACGGATCTCCTCGCTGACCGTGTGATCGTGGTCGGCGACGAAGCCGGCTTTCTCGGTGTAGAAGTCCTTCGCCCGGTCGACGTCGGAGACCGGGACCGCGATCAGCTCCAGCTTCCAGTCCATCAGCGGATCCGGGCCATCATCGCTGACTGGGGTGGCCCTCCCCGGGCCAGGGCGAGAGCACGAGCAGCAGTCGTGCATCCTCGACCGCCCGGACCTCATGGCGCTCGTTGGGGTCGAAGACCGCCAGTAAACCGATGCCGCCGCTGGTGCAGTCGCCCTCTGAGTCGTCGACCTCGATCGCCCCGCCGAGGACGACCAGCCATGCACGCTCATGGACCTGGTGCTCCTGCAGGCTCTTTCCCGCAGGGAGGTTGATCACGATCGCGCGACCTTCCTGGTCCGATGTAAGGACCTCGGGCTGACGCGGCTGGACGTCGAGGCTGTTGAGGTCCCAGATCTCCATGGGAGAAACATATCCCCGCGCGGGCGTGGAGGCGAGCGCGCAGCGAAGCTGTCGCGGCCGCCGCATGGCGACGATTACCCTGCACAGGCTCATGGTGATCGCGATCGACGGCCCTGCCGGGGCTGGAAAGTCCTCCGTGGCCCGCGGCGTTGCCGCGGCCCTTGGCTTCACCTACCTCGACTCGGGCGCGATGTACCGCTCGGTTGCCCTGGCGGCGCTGCGCAGCGGCGGCGACCCCGATGACCCGGATGCGATGGGCGAGCTTGCCGGCTCGGTTCGGATCGAGGCCGGCAACGGCCAGGTGAGGCTCGACGGAGAGGACGTCAGCGAGGCGATCCGGACCGCCGAGGTCACCAAGGCTTCCTCGCATGTCGCCGTCCATCCCGAGGTCCGGGCGGCGATGGTCGAGCGCCAGCGAGCTCTGCTTGGGACCGGTCGCTACGTGGCCGAGGGCCGCGACATCGGGACCGTCGTCAGCCCCGACGCGGCGCTCAAGGTCTTCCTCACCGCAAGCGACGACGAGCGCGCGAAACGGCGTGCGGACCAGACAGGGGAAGCTGAGGACTCCGTGCTCGAGTCCCAGCGCCGCCGCGACGAGCGCGACCGCGAGCGCGAGCACGGGGCCCTGCATCCAGCCGCCGACTCGGTCGAGATCGACACCACCGGGCTCGCGCTCGAGGAGGTCGTGGGCAGGGTCGTCGAGCTGGCCCGTGAGCGGGGAGTCTCGTGAGCCCTTCGAGCGCAGGGCCGCCGAAGGTGGCGGTGGTCGGCTTTCCCAACGTCGGCAAGAGCACCCTCGTCAATCGCCTCGCTGGGGGTCGCGAGGCCGTCACCCACGCCGAGCCGGGGGTCACCCGCGACCGAAAGAGCGTGCCCTGCGAATGGAACGGCACCCCCTTTGAGCTGATCGACACCGGCGGCGTCGACCTCGAGGACAGCGCCGAGCTGTCGCGCGAGGTGCAGCGCCAGGCCCGTGAGGCGATCGCCGAAGCCGACCTGATCCTGCTCGTCGTCGACGTGCGAGCCGGGCTGCGGGCCGGCGACGCGGAGCTGGCGGCGACGCTGCGCGGGTCGGCGACGCCGGTGATCGTCGTCGCCAACAAGGCCGACCGCCCGGGAAGCGACTACGTGGCTGCCGAGTTTCACCAGCTTGGGCTCGGCGACCCCTTGGCCGCCTCGGCGGCCCACGGGCTGGGGGCGGGGGACATCCTCGACCGCATAACAGCCGAGCTGACAGCGCAGCGGGAAGCGGGGGAGGAGGCCGATGGATCAGGCGCCGGGGAGGAGGACGCGGAGGCCGAGGTCCCTCGCATAGCCGTGATCGGGAGGCCGAACGTCGGCAAGTCCTCGCTCGTCAACGCCTTCCTGGGCGCCGAGCGGGTGATCGTCTCCGATGCCGCCGGAACCACCCGCGACTCGATTGACACCGAGCTGCTCTTCGAGGGGAGCAGATCACCCTGGTCGACACGGCGGGGCTGCGGCGCCGCTCGAAGGTCGCCGGCAGCGTCGATCACTACGCGCAGCTGCGCTCCGAGCGCGCCGCCGAGCGCGCCGACGTGGCGATCGTCGTCTGCGACGCGTCGGAGGGGCTCACCACTCAGGACCTGCACGTGGCCGAGCTGGCGATGCGCTCCGGCTGCGCGACCCTGCTGGTGCTCAACAAGTGGGACGTCTCGCGCACCGACCTCGAGGACGCCAGGGCGCGGGCCGGGCGCAAGATGAGGCTTCGGCCCCAGCTCATGACCTGCTCGGCGACCAGCGGCCGCAATGTTCCGGCGGTGCTGCGGGCGGCGGTCGAGCTCGCGCAGCGCGCCGGGCAGCGAGTCCGCACACCGGAGCTCAACCGGGTGGTCGGCGCCATCGTCGCCAAGACCCCTCCGCCGGCAAAGCGGGGGCGCCGCCTGCGCCTCTACTACTCGGCCCAGGTCGGCGAGCGCCCGCCGCGGATCGCGATCCAGGTCAACGACAGGCGGTTGATCTCCCGCGACTGGGCCTACCACCTCGAGAACCAGCTGCGGGCCCGCTTCGGCCTGGAGGGCGTCCCGATCGTGATCGACTACGTCCCCAGGACCCGCCGCCCGCGCCGCCGCGAGGCGTCGGGGAGCCGGCATGACCGTCGGGGCGGCCCGCTGATGGCGTCATTTCCGATCAAACGTTGTGAGACGCCCCACTAATGCCCGAGCGCCTGATCGAGCTCTGGGAAGACGTGCGCTGGGGGCTGCGGCGGGCCGTGGACCGGCTGCGCGGAGGCCCGACGGCGCCGCTCACCCACTCACAGGTGATCCGCCGCCGCCGCGCCGCGGCCCTGATCGTCCTCGTGCTCGGCATCTACGCGGTCTATCGCTTCGTCGCGGTGCCCGGCATCCCCTGCGACGTCTCTCCTGCCAAGACCTGCATCCCGGCCGACGACGCGATCGCGCTGGTGCCCGCGGATGCCGACGCCTACCTGCACATGAACCTCGACCGCGAGTCCGACCAGTTCGAGACCGGGCTCGAGGTCGCGGGCCGGCTGCCGCACTTCGAGCAGATCGCCCAGGGCGTCTTCAGCAGGCTCGGCTTTGCCCCGGGCACCCAGCTGGGCGAGCTCGGCAGCTGGGTCGGGGACGAGGCCGCGCTGGCCTTCGTCGGCCAGGGCTCAGAGCCGCTGGCGCTGCTGGAGATCGATGACGAGAAGGGCGCCGACCGCTTCGTCGCCGAGCTCGGCCAGGGACAGGCGCGCAGGGTCCCGAACGGAAACGATCCGTTCCGGGCCTATCGCGGCGGTCCCGCCTTCGTACAGAAGGACGGCTTCCTTGTCCTCGGTACGACGCCCGACCGTGCGGGCGGCGCTCGCCGCGGCCGGCAGCCCGAAGCGCAGCCTCGAGGGCTCGCAAGGCCGCCGATGAGGCCCGCGACTCGCTTCCCGACCTGCGGCTCGCCGACCTCTATCTGACCCCGGCCGGCGTACAGCGCGGCATCGCGGGGCGGGGCGGGGTGGCCGGCCAGCTCGACACCTTCGTCGACTTCGCCGACACCCGCGGCGTCGCCGCAGGCCTGGTCGCAGACGATGACGGGTTCGAGCTACAGGTCGACTCGATGCTCCGTCCCCAGGGGGCGGAGGGGAGCCCGCCCTTCTTCGCCGCCTTTCCGAAGTTCGACCCGAGCCTCGCCGGTGAGTTCTCGCCCGAGACGGTCCTCTACCTGAACTTCGCGAACCCGGCCGAGGCTGTGCAGGCGCTGCTGCGCCAGGCCAGCACGACGTCGCCCGGCCTGGTGCAGGCCTTCAACCAGTTCCGGGGCCAGCTGAGCCGCGGCGGCGTCGATCTCGAGGGCGGGACGCTGCCGCTGCTCGACGGCGAGGCGGCGGTCGGCGCCGCGCTCGCTCCGCTGCCGTACCTGACCTTCGCCTTCAAGGACGTTGACGAAGATCGCGCTCGCGAGGAGATGGCGCGCCTGCAGGGCCCCCTGGTCGCGGCGCTGTCCCCGGCGCGCACCGGGCAGGCGCCGAGCTTTGAGACCGAGAAGCTCGGCGACGTGGTGATGCGCAGCGTGCGCCTCTCGCCGACGCTCACCCTCGCCTACGCGATCTTCGACTCAAAGCTGGTCGTCGCGACCAACCCCGACGGCGTCCGCCAGGCGGTCGAGGGCGACGACAGCCTCGGCGGGCAGGACTCCTTCGAGGCGGCGACCTCCGGCGCCTCGGGTGACGTCTCGGCGCTAGTCTTCCTCAGCCTCGAGGGCCTGGTGAGGCGGGCGGAGCCGCTCGGCCTCGACCAAATCGTCAGAGGATTTGCCGAGGACATCGCAAAGCTGAAAGGGCTCGGCCTCGGCGTGAAGGGCGACGAGGACAGCCTCTCCACCACAGTGTTCCTGGACATCGAGTAACCGAAGGAGACGAATCGCAGATGGCGCCGCAGAGCCCCGCAGAGGGCGAGTACCTGTTCACATCGGAGTCGGTCACCGAGGGTCACCCGGACAAGATCTGCGACCAGATCTCCGACGGGGTCCTGGACGCGGTGATGGCGGAGCAGCCGACAGGCCGCGTCGCCTGCGAGACGCTCGTCAACACCGGGCTTGTCGTGGTCTCCGGCGAGATCAGCACCGACACCTACGTCGACATCCCGAAGATCGCCCGCGAGACGATTCGCCAGATCGGCTACGACGATCCCCGCTACGGCTTCGACCACGAGGCCTGCGCGGTGCTGACCGCGATCGACGAGCAGTCGCCCGACATCGCCCAGGGCGTCGATACCGGGCGCGAGCAGCGAGAGGGTGGGTCGACCGATGAGTACGACGCCGCCGGGGCCGGGGATCAGGGAATGATGTTCGGCTACGCGAGCCGTGAGACCAAGCAGTTGATGCCGATGCCGATCCAGGTCGCCCACCAGCTCGCGCGCCAGCTGGCCCAGGTTCGCAAGGCCGAAGTGATCGGGTACCTGGGGCCCGACGGCAAGACCCAGGTCTCGGTTCGCTACGAGCACGACCGGCCGGTCGAGATCGAGAAGGTCCTGATCTCTACCCAGCACAAGGAGGAGGCGGGCGAGCAGATGATCCGCAACGATCTCTGGGAGCATGTCGTCGAGCCGGTCCTGCACGCCGAGTACAAGGAGCTGTTCACCGAGAAGGCGCTGCTGGAGAACTTCCTCGTCAACCCGACCGGCAAGTTCGTGATCGGGGGCCCCGTGGGCGACGCCGGCCTCACCGGCCGCAAGATCATCGTCGACACCTACGGCGGCGCGGCCCGGCACGGGGGCGGGGCCTTCTCGGGCAAGGACCCCTCCAAGGTCGATCGCTCAGCCGCCTACGCGGCTCGCTATGTGGCGAAGAACGTGGTCGCCGGGGGCCTCGCCGACCGCTGTGAGGTTCAGGTCGCATACGCGATCGGAGTCGCGCACCCGGTCTCGGTCATGGCGCAGACCTTCGGCACCGGCAAGGTCGCCGACTCGGAGATCGCGCGGCTGATCCAGGAGGAGTTCGACCTGCGCCCGGCCGCCTTCCGCGACTACCTCGACCTGCACCGCCCGATCTTCCAGAAGACGGCCGCATACGGCCACTTCGGCCGCGACGACGCCGATTTCACCTGGGAGCGCACCGACCGCGCCGACTCTCTGCGCCAGGCCGCCGGCCTGGAAGCGCGCGCGACCGCTTAGTCCAGGCCGTCCGCTCTACTGAGTGGGCGGAACTTGCTGCTGCGTTGATTGCCCGTCGGTCGGCGCCGAGCCTGGTGCGGCCTCGCCGAGCCCGGGTGCGCCGGCGCCGTGCAGGCGCCACGCCTCGGCGACCTTCTGGACCACCTGCTCGGGATCGGCGACGCCGTCGAAGCTGAAGCTGTAGTCGCCTGAGCCGGCGGTGTCGAAGTCGACGTCGCCGACCTGGACCGCGCGCTGGAACAGGGACTGGTTGTAGTTCACGTTCTGGACCCGCTCCAGCCGCGTCTCCTGCACCTCGCGGGAGATGATCCCGCGCTTTATGTGTAGACGGCGGTCGGTGATCGTGTAGGTGGTCGCGACCCGCTTCAGGAAGCCGATCAGCACGGTCAGCGTCAGGGCCACGAGGACGATCAAAAAGACGAGGCCGTTGCTCGCGCCTTCGCCGAAGATCCGGCTCACGAGCGCGACCACGATCCCCGCGCCTATCGACAGCAGCAGGCCCTTTGCGTAGAAGGCGAGAATTGCCCGCCAGGAAGGGTGACCCTCGAAGATCACTCGTTCCCCGGCGGCGAGGTTCAGGGACACGGGGCAAGCATATTGGCCGCGCCTGGCGGGCGTCCGTCCTCGGCCCTAGGTTGGACGCATGATTGCGAAGGTCGAGCCGCTGACCCCCGCGCGCTCCCTGCGGGGACCGTTTGACTACCGCCTCTCAGAGCAGCTGGGCGAGGTTGGAGTGGGCACGGTGCTGCGGATTCCCTTCGGCCGCCAGCGCCTGCTGGGTGTGGTCGTCGGCCTCGCCGAGGGCTCCGACCTTCCTTCGGAGCGGCTCGCCGAGCCGCTCGAGGCACTGGAGGCCGGAGCAAGCCCGGAGCTCGTCAGGCTCGGCCTCTGGGTGGCGCGCGAATACTGCTCGACGCCCTCGCGCGGCCTCTCTTTGGTGCTGCCGCCTGGGACCGGCAAGGGCGGAGCGAAGGTCCGCACCCGCATGCAGCTGCTGGCCCGCGCCACCGAGGCCGGGCGGGCGGCATTGGAGGGCGAGAAGCGGCTCGGGTCGCGGCAGCGCGCGATCCTCGAAGCCCTCCGGGGCGGGGAGCTGAGGGCCGCCGAGCTCTCGGCGCGCTGCGGCGCCGACCGGGCGTCGCTGAGGCGGCTGGAGGAGCGCGGCCTGATCGCCACCCGCAGCAGCGAGGTCCGGCGCCGCCCGGGAGGGGCGGCTGTCGGGGTATCGGAGAGGCCGGCGTCGCTAACCGCCGATCAGCGGGCGGCCGCGGGCCGGATCGAGTCGAGCCCTGGACGGAGTAGAGGGGGCCGACAACGAGCTTCTCCTTCACGGAGTCACCGGCTCGGGCAAGACCGAGGTCTACCTCGCCGCCGCCGAGGCGGCCCTGGCGAGGGGCCGGGGCGCGATCGTGCTCGTCCCCGAGATCGGCCTCACCCCGCAGGCCGTGGAGAGGTTTCGCTCCCGCCTCGGCGACCGGGTCGCGGTCCTGCACTCGGCGCTCGGCGCCGGTGAGCGCTACGACGAGTGGCGGCGGCTGCGCCGCGGCGAGGCGGATGTCTGCGTCGGGCCGCGCTCCGCTGTCTTTGCCCCGGTGGCGAAGCTGGGCCTCGTCGTCATCGACGAGGAGCACGACGCCTCCTACAAGCAGGAGGGAGACCCCAGCTACGACGCCCGCCACGTCGCCCGCCACCGCTGCGCCGAGGCGGGGGCGGTACTGGTCGCCGGCACGGCGACCCCACGCCCCGAGACCTGGATGCAGCTGCCGCGCCTGGAGCTGCCGCGCCGCGTCGACGGCCAGGATATGCCTCCGGTCGAGGTCGTCGACATGCGCGGGGCGAGCCCCGGCGGCGGGCCGCTGGGCACCGGGGCGCTGGGGGCGCTGGAGGAGATCCGCCGCGACGGGGGCAAGGCGATCGTGCTGGTCAACCGGCGCGGCTTTGCGCCCTATGTCTGCTGCCGCTCCTGCGGGCATCACTGGGGGTGTCCCAACTGCGACGTCTCGCTGGTCGCCCATCGGAACGGTGGGCACCTCGCCTGCCACCACTGCGGCCACACCGAGCCGCCGCCCCGGGCCTGCACTGAGTGCGGTTCGGTGACCCTGGCCCGGGCCGGGGCCGGCACGGAGCGGGTGGAGGAGCTGCTCGGGCGCCTGCTCGACCCGCTGCCCGTGTTTCGCCTCGACTCCGACTCCGCCGGCCAGCGCGGCGCCCACGCCCGGATCCTCAGCCGCTTCGAGGCCGCCCCCGGCGGGGTCCTCGTCGGGACGCAGATGGTGGGCAAGGGGCACGATTTCCCCGACGTGACCCTGAGCCTGATCCTCGACGCCGACGCCACCCTGCGCTTTCCCGACTTCCGGGCCGAGGAGCGGACCTTCGCGATGGTCACCCAGCTCGCCGGACGCAGCGGTCGCGGGCCGCGCGGCGGCCGGGTGATCGTGCAGACGCTGGCGCCGGAGGCACCGAGCATCGCGGCGGCGGCCGGCCACGACGCGGCCGGCTTTCTCGCCGCCGAGCTGGAGCGGCGACGGGCGCTTCGCTACCCGCCCTTCTCGCACCTTGTCGCAATCAACCTCGCCGCCGAGAAGCCGCAGGCGCTTGACCGGGTCGCGGGTCGGATTGCGGGTTTGCTGCGCGAATCGGTGCCGCCCGGCACCGACGTGCTCGGCCCGGCGGCGCTGTTCAAGCTGCGGGGCCGGGAGCGGCGGCGCCTGCTGCTGAAGGCGGAGCGCCGCGACGAGACGGTGAGCGCCGTGCGAGCGGCGGTCGAGCGCCTGAGCTCCGAGCGGGCGCTGCGCGGCGTTGCGCTCGGCGTCGACGTCGATCCGCAATAGGTGCTGTAGCCACACGATCGCGACCGTCTAGCCGGGCCTTGGGCGGCTGCCGGGCAGGAATCGCGCCCGCCACAACGTAAAATCGGCGCGTGGCGGATCGACAGGACACAGAGGCCGAGCAGGGCCAGATCCTTGCCTCCGAGGAGCACGAGGACGGGCAGGGCAGCGCCCCAGCGATCGATCCCGAGCTTCTCGCCCGCCGCGACGAGGCGCTCGCGAGGCTGATCAAGATCGGCGACCCGGTGCTCAACAGCGAGGCGTCTCCGATCTCCGAGTTCGACGACGAGCTCGATCGCGACGTCGAGCGCATGGTCGCCCTGATGCATGACGCGATGGGCATCGGCCTCGCGGCCACGCAGCTCGGCGTCCTGCGGCGCCTGCTGGTCTTCCAGGCCGGGGCGGACGCAGAGCCCACCGCGCTGATCAATCCGCGGGTCGAGTGGGTGTCGGAGGAGGCGGTCGTCGCCGAAGAGGGGTGCCTCAGCATCCCCAAGGTGACCGTGGACGTCGAGCGGCCGCTTCACGCCCGGATCAGCGGGAGCGACCAACGCGGCCAGCCGCTCTCGATCGAAGCCTCTGGCCTGGAGGCGCGGGTCCTGCAGCACGAGATCGACCACCTCGACGGCATCCTGATGCTCGACCGCACGACGACCGAGCAGCGCAAGGGAGCCCTGCGGGCACTGCGCGACGGCGAGGAGTACAGCCCCCCGACCACTGAGGCCGACGAGGCACTGCAGGGCGAGGCGGCGACCGCGGCGTGAGCCGGACGGTCTTTCTCGGCACCTCCGATTTCGCAGCGACAGTCCTCGGCCGGCTCAGCGAGTCGGCCCACCGCCCGGCGCTCGTGGTCACGCCCCCCGACTCACGCCAGGGCAGGGGCAGGCGGGAAAAGCCGCCCCCGGCCGCGGTACTCGCGAAGGATCTCGACCTGCCGCTGCTTCAGGCGCAGAGCGTCAACGACGACGACGCCGTGGAGCGAATTCGCGCCAGCTCGCCCGAGTTCGCCGTCGTCTGCGCCTTCGGCCAGCTGATCCGCGAGCCGCTGCTCTCGGAGCTGGAGATGCTCAACGTGCATCCGTCGCTGCTGCCCCGTTGGCGCGGCGCGGCGCCGATCGAGCGGGCGATCATGGCCGGCGACGCGGAGACCGGCGTCTGCGTCATGCGCCTCACCGAGGGCCTGGACTCCGGCCCTGTGGCGCTCTGTGAGCGCACCGCGATCGGCGACGGCGAGGACTTCGGCGCCCTGGCTTCGCGCCTGGCAGCGCTGGGCGGCGATCTGATCGTGCGGGCGCTCGACCTGGCCGGGGAGGGGGAGCTGGAGTTCTCCGAGCAGGAGGAGGAGCGGGCGACCTACGCGGAGAAGATCGAGCCCGCCGAGCGGCGCCTCGACCCGGCGCTCCCCGCTTCGCAACTGGAACGGGTGGTGAGGGGGCTGAGCCCGCACGTCGGCACCTACCTGCAGCTGGGAGGGGAGGAGCGGCTGGGGGTGCGCCGCGCCGTGGCCGAGGAGGGCAACGCCGGGCTGGGAGAGCTTCGAGTCGCGCGACGGCGCCCTGCGGCTCGGGTGCCGGGAGGGGGTGCTGCGACTGGACGTTGTGCAGCCGCCCGGCGGCAAGCCGATGCCGGCCGACGCCTTCGTGCGCGGACATAGGGTCCCCGACCGCGTGATCGTGCAGAATGGCGAGGCCGATGGCTGAGCAGGCAAAGGGAGGCTCGGATGAGTGACTCAAGCGCCGAGACGGCGCTGCGCCGTCCCGCCTGCCCGGGATGCAAGGAGCCGTGGCTGCGGCCGACCCAGCTCCCGGGGCGCTTTCGGTGCGTCTACTGCCTGCGGCGCTACGAGCTCGTCTCCCAATGCCCCAACTGCGGCGAGCACCAGACGATCGCGCGGATGAGCAGCAGCGAGGACATGCTCTGCCAGGCCTGCGGCGACTCGATGCTGAAGGCAGTCTGATGGAGGCGGCGACAGAGCGGGCGACCGCCCGCCGAGACCTTTATCGCGGGGAGCGGGTCGCGCCTTCGATCCTCTCCGCCGACTTCTCCCGCCTCGGCTCCCAGGTCGCCGAGGTGATGGATGCCGGAGCGCGGCTGATCCACGTCGACGTGATGGACGGCCACTTCGTTCCACCGATAACGATCGGCCCGCTGATCGCGGCGTCGATCGCCGACCAGGTCCACGACGCCGGCGGAGCGCTGGACGTGCACCTGATGATCGAGAGCCCCGAGCGCCAGATCGCCGAGTTCGCCAACGCGGGGGCCGACTCGATCAGCATCCACGCGGAGGCCACCCCGCACGTGAACCGCACCCTCGGCGCGATCCGCGAGGCGGGGTGCCTTGCCGGCCTGGCGATCAACCCCGGCACCCCGGCGGAGGCGGTCCGCGAGCTGCGCGGCTACGCAGACATTCTTCTCTGCATGACCGTCAACCCGGGCTGGGGCGGGCAGCCGTTCATCCCCGAGTCGCCCGACAAGGTGGCGCGGCTGAAGTCGCTCGCCGGCGATGCCGCGATCGAGGTCGACGGCGGCATCGACGCCGATACGGCGCCGCCGGTGGCTGCCGCGGGCGCCTCGCTGTTCGTCGCCGGCTCGGCGGTCTTCGGCGCCGACGACCCAGCCGCCGCCTACGCGGCGATCGCTACCGCGGCGGACGCTGCCTGACAGGCCTCACCCAGGCGAGCCGGTCTCAGCCCGCCTCGTCCGCTGCCGCGACCATACCCTCGAGCTCCTGGGCTGAGCCTGGGTCAGGCACGTCCTCGGGCCTCTCGACCGGCCGTAGGTAGATCACGTAGAGCAGCGCCAGCAGCGCTCCGGCGGTGGCGGTGAAGCCGATCTCGACGCGGCGGAACTCGTCGCCGATCAGCGGCACCAGGCACCAGGCGATGAAGAAGGCGCAACAGCCGATCCAGCGCAGCGAGGCGCGCCGCACCTGGCCCTGGGCAAGGCAGGCCTGGTTGATCGTCACCGCGGACAGGTAAAGGCCCATCCCCAGGGTCACGATCAGAAGGCCGAGCCGGTCGTAGTCGAACTGCTCCCCGAAGGCGAGATGCATGAGCTGCGGCCCGAAGGCAAGCACCGCCAGCGCGACCGCGGCGGTGAAGGCTGCGATTGCCAGCAGGACGGTGCGGATCGAGGTGTGAAACGCCTCTTCGCTGCTCTCCTCGCGCGAGTGGTGGAGGCCGGTCAGGTGGGGCAGGATGCTGGTCGAGACCGCCTGAAAGAGCTGCAGCGGCGCCCGCGCGACCATCAGCACGTTGAAGATGAAGCCGGCCGCCGCCGCCCCGTCGGTGGCGCGAACCAGCAGCGGCCCGGCGTTGAGGAAAGCCTGCTCGCTGAACATGATCAGCAGCACCGCGGCGGCGAAGCCGGTGCCGTGGGCAAGCGAGAACTCGGGGGCGGCGCCCTCGCCCGCCTCAGGGTCCGGGGAGGGGCCCCGCTCTCGCCACGGGCGCGGCGGGCGAAGGCCAGCGGCACCACGACGAGGCTGAGGCAGGGCGCGGCGACTATTCCCAGCGCGACCACCGACTGGCCCTCCAAGAGCCCGATCGCGACCGCCAGGGCAAACGCGGTGCGAAAGATCGACTCGGTGAGGATCAGAATCGAGAAGAGGCCGAATTGCCGCTCGCCGGCCAGAAAGCCGCGCGCGAAGTAGCTCGCCGCGTAGCCGAGGACGGCGGAGAAGAAGACCCAGTAGAGGGTCTCGTTGCCCGAGAGCAGGTCGTCCTGGATCGGCTCCCGCAGGGCCAGGGCCACGACCGCGAAGAAGACCCCGAGCCCGAGCTGGATGATCGCCGCCACGCGGACCGGCTGGGCGATCGACGCGCCCTGAGTGCGGCGCTCGGAGATGTGGCGCGAGAGCAGCTGGTCGATCGGCCGGTAAAGGGTGGAGACGGTGATGAAGACCGCCGACCAGACGACCGTGATCTCCCCGTAGTCGACCTTGGAGAGATTGTGGGACGCGAGGGCGAAGTAGAGGTAGGTGATGACGCCCGGTCAGCCCCACCCCGACGGTCAGAAAGCCGGCGGTCTTGCCGTAGTCGACCGCCGCCGCGGTCGCGTCGGCGGAGCGCCCCTCCTCGGAGGTCAGGCGCCGATCCTCTCGATCCGGTGCGTCTCCTCCTCCGCCGCTGCGGGCCCGTGCTCGCGCTCGTAATGGGAGGGCTCGACGCCGAGCTTCAGCTCGACTCGGCGCACCCGCTCGAAGACCCGCTGGGTCATCACTCGCTGGCCGGCAAGCAGGTCGCCGATCACCCCGAGCGCGAAGAGCTGTATCGCGGCGATGAACAGGACCCCTCCCAGGATCAAGGACTGGATGTGACCGGAGGTGTCGCCGTTGAGAACCCAGTCGAGCAGGAAGGGCATCCAGGCGGCGACCGCAAGCACCCCGACCAGCAGCGCGCCGGTGGTGAAGGCGCGCATCGGCTGGTAGCGGGCGTAGATGCGCAGGATCTCGGGAATGTTGCGGCGCACGTACGCGCCGCTGGAAGGGGCGAGCCGTGACTCGCGCAGGGTTCGGTTGGTCCCCACCGGGACGTCGTCGACGGCGATCAGCATCCGCCCGGCCTGGATCAGGCTCTCCAGTGTGTAGGTGAAGTTGGAGACGACCGAGAGCTGCAGCGCCGCCTCGCGGTTGTAGGCGCGAAACCCGGAGGTGGTGTCGGCGACCCGGGTCCCGGAGACCCGCCGCACGACCCAGCTGCCGAGTCGCTGCAGGCGCTTCTTGCCATCGGAGAAGTGCTCGATCTTGGCGACCTCGCGGTTGCCGACCACCATGTCGGCTCTGCCGGCGAGGATCGGGGCGACCAGGTTCGCGATGTCCTCGCCGCGGTACTGGTTGTCGCCGTCGGTGTTGACGATCACGTCGGCGCCGAGCTTCAGGCCGGCGTCGATCCCGGCCTGGAACGCGGCCGCCAGCCCCTTGTTGTTGGGCAGCCGGACCACGTGCTCGACGCCGTGCTCGCGGGCCACCTCGACCGTGCGGTCGGTCGAGCCGTCGTCGATCACCAGCCACTCGACCTCGTCGAAGCCGTCGACGCGGCGGGGCAGGTCGGCGAGCGTGGTGGGGAGGGTCTCCTCCTCGTTCAGGCAGGGGATCTGGACGATCAGCTTCATCGGCTCGGCTGAGGGTACCCCGCGACGGCGTCACGACCGCAAGCGTCCGCCGCCCGGCAGTTGAGTGTGCACTTGGGTAGGCCATCACCGCCCAAAGTGCACAGCGGCGCTTGGGTAGGCCCATGGGCGGGACCGAAGCTACAATTGGCTGACTGACCAGTCAATCAGTGCCCTGAAGCGAGGTGCGGGCGTGAGCACAGAGGGCGTGGGCGCAAAGACGGTGACCGAGCAGGACCGGGCCCATCTGTCGAGGGCGCTGGAGCTTGCGGCACGCGCGTCTCACGCCGTCGTCAGCCCCAATCCGCTGGTCGGCGCCGTGGTCGTGCGCGACGGGGAGGCGATCGGCGAGGGCTTTCACGCCGGGTTGGCGACCTGCACGCCGAGCGAGCGGCGCTCGAGGACTGCCGCGCCAGCGGCGAGGACCCGGCCGGGGCGACGATCTACGTGACCCTGGAGCCCTGCGGGCACAGCGGTCGCCAGCCCCCCTGCGCGGAGGCGATCCTCGAGGCCGGCATCTCCCGCGTCGTCTACGCCTCCGATGACCCCAGCGAGAAGGCATCCGGGCGCGGCCCGGGGATGCTGCGCGACGGCGGAGTCGAGGTCGAGCAGGCCGCCGGCGCCGAGGCGGCGGCGGCGCGGCTGCTCAACCAGGCCTTCCGAAAGCACGCCCGCACCGGGCTGCCGCTGGTGAGGCTGAAGATGGCCACCTCGCTCGACGGCTTCGTCGCCGCGAAGGGCGGCGACTCGAAGTGGATCTCCGGCGAGCAGAGCCGCGCCCGGGTCCATCGCTGGCGGGCGGATGCCGATGCGGTCGCGGTGGGCATCGGGACCGCCCTCGCGGACGACCCGTTGCTGACCGCACGTGAGGTGGAGGTCGAGCGCCAGCCGGCCCGGGTCGTCTTCGACAGCGATGCACGGCTGCCGCTTGGCTCACAGCTCGTGCGCACGATCGAGGGAGCGCCGCTGATCGTCGTGACCGGGCCCGGGGCCGACGGCGATCGCATCAACGAGCTGGAGCGCGCCGGGGCGGAGCTGATCGTGATCGCGGGCCGCGATCAAAGCGCGAGGGTCGAGGCGGCGCTGTCGGAGCTCGGTCGCCGGGAAATCACATCGCTGCTGCTCGAGGGCGGGCCGCTCCTCGCCGGCTCCTTCGCCGCATCGGGCTCGATCGACGAGCTCAGCCTCTTCGTCGCCCCGCTGCTGATCGGGGGCGGGCGGCCGGCGCTGGAGGGCGAGGGCGCGGGGCTGGTGGCCGAGGCGACCCGGGCCCTGACCCTCGAGAGCGAGCGCAGCGGCGACGACGTCCTGCTCAGGCGCGATTGAAGGAATGGTGATGGGAGAGGGTGGGGGTGTGATGTGTTCACGGGGCTGATCGCCGACATCGGGACGGTCGCCGGGATCGAGCGGGGCGACGACGGCGCCAGGCTGCGGATCGATACTCGCCTGGCGGAGGACTTGGGCGACGGCGACTCGGTCAGCGTCAACGGCGTCTGCCTCACGGTCGCCGAGACCGACGAGGCCGGCTTCGAGGCCGAGGCAATGAACCAGACCCTGCGCCTGACATCGCTCGGCCCCCTTGCCGAGGGCGATCGCGTGAACCTCGAGCTCGCCCTGCGGGCCGACGACCGGCTCGGCGGGCACATCGTGCAGGGCCACGTCGACGGGACCGCCGAGGTCACCGAGGCCGATGACGACGGCTTCGCCAGGCGGCTGCGGGCCGGCGTCGACCGCGAGCTCGCGGCGGGGATGGTCGAGCATGGCTCGATCGCCCTCGACGGCGTGAGCCTCACGATCTCGGGCCTCGGAGACGACTGGCTCGAGGTCTCGCTGATCCCGGAGACGCTTCAGCGCACCAACCTCGGCGACGCCTCCCCGGGCCGCAGGCTGAACGTGGAGTGCGACGTGATCGGCAAGTACGTGCAGCGCTTGATGAGACCATTGAACGACGGAGAAAGGCCGCAGAGCAATGGCTGAGACCAAGAAGGCAGACGAGACAGCAACCCAGAGCGGGGCGGGCGCCCCCTTCTCGACCGTCGAGGAGGCGATCGAGGAGATCCGCCGCGGGCGGATGGTCGTCGTCTGCGACGGGGAGGACCGCGAGAACGAGGGCGACCTGGTGATGGCGGCCCAGTTCGCGACGCCGGAGGCGGTCAACTTCATGGCCAAGGAGGCGCGCGGCCTGATCTGCCTGGCGCTGACCGCGGATCGCTGCGAGCAGCTGGGCCTGAGGCTGATGGCGGCCAAGAACGAGGCGCCGCTTCAGACCGCCTTCACGGTCGCGATCGAGGCCGCCGAGGGAGTCAGCACCGGGATCTCGGCCCATGACCGCGCCCACACGATCCAGGTCGCGATCGACCCGCACTCAGGCCCCGGGGACATCGTCTCGCCCGGTCACGTCTTCCCGCTGCGGGCCAAGGACGGCGGCGTGCTGGAGCGCACCGGCCACACCGAGGCCAGCATCGACCTCGCCCGGCTCGCGGGCCTGATCCCGGCCGGCGTGATCTGCGAGGTGATGAACGACGACGGCACGATGTCGCGCGTGCCCGACCTCGGCCCCTACGTCGAGCGCCACGGGCTGAAGATGATCACCGTCGCCGACCTGATCGCCTACCGGCGCCGCACCGAGAGGCTGGTCGAGCGGGTGGTCTCGACCAAGCTGCCGACCGCCTACGGCGAGTTCACGGCGTTCGGGTACCGCTCGCTGATCGACGAGAAGCACCACGTGGCGATGGTCAAGGGCGACGTCTCGGGTCACGAGGACGTGCTGGTGCGGGTCCACAGCGAGTGCCTGACCGGCGACGTCTTTCACAGCCTGCGCTGCGACTGCGGCGAGCAGCTCGCCGCCGCGCTGGCGCAGATCGAGCGCGAGGGCGAGGGCGTACTGCTCTACCTCTCCCAGGAGGGGCGCGGAATCGGCCTGCTCAACAAGCTGCGCGCCTACCGGCTGCAGGAGGACGGCCTCGACACGGTCGAGGCCAACATCCAGCTCGGGCTGCCCGCCGACCTGCGCGATTACGGGATCGGCGCCCAGATCCTCGGCGACCTCGGCCTGAGCAGCATCCGCATCCTCACCAACAACCCGAAGAAGATCGTCGGCCTGGAGGGCTACGGGCTCTCGGTCAGCGAGCAGGTCCCGATCGAGGCAGTTCCCAATCCCCACAACGAGGACTACCTGCGCGCCAAGCGCGAGCTCCTCGGCCACACGCTGCACCACCAGGGCCTGGCCCTCGACGAGGAGCTGATCCACGGCGAGCGATTGCATGACGCGGAGAAGGAGCGGGAGGGCGAGGACGCGAGCGAGAAAGACGCGGATGGCTGAAGATGCGGCCTTATCACGAGCGCTTCACCGATTCGGAGCGCGAAACGCTGGCCGGGCTGGAGTTCGCGGTCTGCGTCGCTCGCTTCTACGAGGAGCTGGCCGAGCGGCTTTTCAACGGCGCCGCCGTGGGCTTCGACCTCGCCGGGGTCAGCGAGGCCTCGGTTCATGCGCACTCGGTCCCCGGCGCATTCGAGTTGCCCCAGGCCGCGAATCTCTGCGCCGGAAGCGGGCGCTTCGCCGGCATCGCCTGCCTCGGCGTCGTGATCCGCGGAGAGACCGACCACTACGACTTCGTATGCGCGGAAACCGCGCGCGGGATCCAGGAGGTCGCGCTGCGAACCGGGGATCCCCTGCTCCTTCGGCGTCATCACCTGCGACACCATGGAGCAGGCGGTGGCCCGTGCCGGCGGCGACAAGCGCGACCAGGGCCGCGGCGCCGCTCTGACGGTGGCGCGGATGGCGCTGCTCGCCGGCGAGCTCTCCGACGCCGCGACCTAGTCCGGCTACCATCCCCACTCGCCGATGGCAAAGGTCTGTCACAGCTGCGGAAAGAAGCCGGCGTTCGGCCAGTCCCGAAGCCACTCGATGGTCGCCACCAAGCGGCGCTTCAACCCGAACCTGCAAAAGGTCCGGATCCGCGACGGCGAGCGCAAGCTGCGCGTCTACGTCTGCACCCGCTGCCTGAAGTCGAACAAGGTCACCAAGGCGGCTTAGCGCCGCGCGCAACACAAGTCTCCGCCGTGGGGGCGATAATCCGGCCCGGATGAGAGATCCGGCCCTGCATCGGTTTCGCCAGGTCGTAGCCGTCTCGCTGCGCCACCTCGAGGCGCGCCAGGAGGAGATCAACAAGCTCAACGTCTTCCCGGTAGCCGATGGCGACACCGGAGACAACATGGTGCTGACGATGCGCTACGTGCTCGAGGAGCTAAAGCGCCTCGAGAAGGTCAGCGACGCCGAGCCGACCCGGCCGGACATCGTCCACGCCGTGGCGCGGGCGGCGCTGATGGGTGCGCGAGGGAACTCCGGGGTGATCCTCAGCCAGATCGTCCGCGGCGCCGCCGAGGTCCTGGCGACCCCGCCGGGCCGCTTGATCGACCCCGAGCTGATCGAGGCCGCGATGGGCTCTGCCTCTGAGAACGCCTACCGGTCAGTCCGCGATCCCGGCCGAGGGCACGATGCTCACGGTGATGGCGAGGATGCACGAGGCGGTGAAGGAGCGCCTCGACCATTGGCAGCAGTACCGCCTCGAGCCGGAGGCGACCGACGAGGAGCAGAACGCGCTGCTCGCGGAGATGATCGCTGCGGCGCTCTCGGAGGGCGAGAAGGCGCTGCGCCTGCACCCCGGACCAGCTCCCGGTGCTGGCCGAGTACGGGGTCGACGTCGACGCCGGGGCCCTCGGGCTGGTGGTGATCGTGCGCGGGATGATGTCCGGCCTGCTCGGCGAGCAGGTCGCGCTGCCGGAGATCCCCCACTACGAGCCGGCGCGGATCACCGACGTCCACCACGCCGATTCCCGATACCGCTGGTGCACCAACTTCATCGTCATCGGGACGGGGCTCGATGCGCGACATCTACGCGCCGCGGCTGGAGGAGCTCGGCGATTCGGTGCTCGTGGTTGGCGACCAGGAGACGCTCAAGGTCCACGTCCACACCGACGACCCCGACGCCGCCAAGTCGATCTTCGGCGGCGCGGGCGCGATCGAGCGCGAGGACATCGCCGACATGCACGAGCAGATCGCCGACCACCGGCTGCGGCTCGCCTCCGGGAAGAGCGCCGTCGTCGCCGTGGTCAGCGGCGAGGGGATGCGCGAGCTCTTCGAGGACGCCGGGGCGATCGTGATCGACGGCGGCCCGACGCTCAACCCGGCGACGAACGACCTGCTGCGCGCGATCGAGGCCTGCCCCGCCGATGAGGTCGTCGTGCTGCCCAACTCGCCGAATGTGATCCTGGCGGCGCGCGAGGCGGCGGAGCTGGCCGACAAGCCGGTCGAGGTCGTCGATTGCGAGTCCCAGCAGGCCGGCGTTCTCGCGGTGGTCGCGATCAAGCCCGAGCTCGACGCGAAGGCGAATGCTGCCCGGCTGGCGGAGGAGCTGGCGACGGTGCGCACCGCGGCGGTGGCCCCCGCCGCCCGCGACGACGTCGAAGGCCGCTTCGTGCGCGACGACGCGGTCGGCTTTGTCGGCGAGGAGATCGTCGCCTGGGGAGAGACCGGAGTCGACGCTGGAGGCGACGATGCTGCGGATCACCGACGGGGCCGAGATCCTTGCCGTCTTCGGGGGAGCGGACGCGCCGATCCCGGTCGACGAGATCGCCTCGCACGCCCCGCCGGGAGTCGAGGTCGAGGAGTACGAGGGCGGCCAGCCGCACTACTGGTGGCTGATCGCCTCCCAGTAGGCGCGCGCGGCTACCAGCCCTCGGTGCCCGCCTCGCCCTTGCTCGCGCCGACGATCTCGTCGGTGATCCAGCCGCCGTAGAAGTCTCCGGCCTGTGGACGTACGCGCTCCTCGTCGAGGTAGCACTCCGCGCGGCCCGGATAGAAGGCGATCAGGTCCCGCAGCTGCTCGTATTCCTGCTTTGGATCGGGATACGTCCAGGCCGCCCGCTCGGCCCGCTTTCCCTCGTTCACGAGGTCGAAGTAGGAGGCCTGTCCCTTCCACTCGCAAACCGTGTGGCCCTGACCCGGCTCCAGCAGCTCGACCGCGACGTCCTCGCGGGGCAGGTAGATCGTCGGAGGGCTTGCCGTCTCCAGGACCCGCAGGG
Organism: uncultured Solirubrobacterales bacterium; assembly: GCA_963724905.1. Taxonomy (GTDB): domain Bacteria; phylum Actinomycetota; class Thermoleophilia; order Solirubrobacterales; family 70-9; genus Mayfieldus. Next base: position 378,983 of record CAVRWD010000001.1, on the reverse strand, counting down.
CGCGGGATGACTCGGCGACAGTCTGACCGCCCTGCATGACCCGGACGCGACGCTTGCAGGGCTCGACCGCGGGCGGGCGCGGATAGTCCCGAGACCGACTCCGGCTCGGGCCCGTTGCCGGCTTGGCTCCGCTTCGCCATCGTCGTCAAGCGTAGCCTTGCGCCGATGGCTGAACCCGCTCTCGCCGCCGAGCCCGGACGCGCACCCGCCGCGAGCGACGACGCTCCGCCGCGCGGCTTCGGCAGCGGCGCGGAGCAGAGCAGAGACCAATTGCTTCAGGCCCCCCTGCGCTGGCCACGGCCGGGCGCCCTGGCGGCGCCGCTGCAGTCGCTCGCCGGCAGTCGGGCCGAAGCTCGCCTCGCGCGGCCGCCGAGGCCGGGATCGAGACGCTCGGCGACCTGCTGCTGCACGTTCCCCACACCTATCGCGACCGAGCCGAGCTCTCGCGGCTGGCCGAGCTCCGAATCGGCGAGGAGGCGACGGTGATGGTCGAGGTGCGGAGCGCCCGGCTGCGCCCGACCCGGCGTCGCGGGCTGACGATCGTCGAGGCCAAGGTCGCCGACGACTCGGGCCCGGCGACGGCGACCTGGTTCAACCAGGCCTGGCTGGCGGACAAGCTGGTCGCCGGGCACTCGGGTGCTGCTGCGGGGCCAGCTCGACCGGCGCGGGTTCCGGGTCGCCGAGCACGAGCTGCTCGGGCGGCAGGATGAGTCGCTGGAGGTGGAAGCCCGCTTCGCGGCGCCGCCCCGGTCGTCGCCCGCCGCCCGGCATCCACACCACCGGGCTGGTGCCGCGTTCACCCGGCGACCGAGAAGCTCGCGTCCGCAGCGCCTGCGCGAGTGGGCGTGGCAGGCGGCGGGCCTGGCGGGCGACGCAATCGAGCCCCTGCCGGCCGACGCTGCGCGCCCGCCACGGCCTCTGCCCGGCGCGGCCGACGCCCTGCGCGCGGTCCACTTCCCCGCCGACATCGACGAGGTGGAGGGCGCCCGCCGCCGGCTCGCCTTCGAGGAGCTGTTCCTCTACCAGGCGGCGCTTGCCACCCGCCGCAGCCGCCGGCGCAGCGCCCGCGACGGCCTGAGCTGGGCCGGCGGGGGAGCTGGCGCGCGCTGGATCGCCTCGCTGCCGTTCGAGCTCGACCGCCGACCAGCGCCGGGCGCTGGATGAGATCGACGCCGACCTCGACTCGCGGCGATCCGATGCAGCGGCTGCTGATGGGTGAGGTCGGCAGCGGCAAGACCGTCGTCGCCGTCTACGCGATGCTGCGGGCGCTCGAGGCCGGCCACCAGGCAGCCCTGATGGCGCCGACCGAGACCCTCGCCGAGCAGCACGCGGCGACGCTTGACCGCCTGCTGGCGCCGAAGCCCTGCCCTTCGCGCTGCTCACCGGCGCGACCCCGGCCGCGCGGCGGCGCGAGGCCCTCGGCCGCCTCGCCTCCGGCGAGCTCGGGCTGATGGTCGGGACCCACGCCCTGATCGAGCCGGAGGTCGAGTTCGCCCGGCCTCGCGTCTGCGTCGTCGACGAGCAGCACCGCTTCGGCGTCCGCCAGCGCGCCGCCCTCGACGCCAAGGGCCCCGGCGACGCCGCTCCCCATGCCCTGCACATGACCGCGACCCCGATTCCGCGCACCCTGTCGCTCACCGCTTACGGCGACCTCGATGCGACGATGCTGCGCGAGCTGCCCGCCGGCCGCCGGCCGGTGAAGACCTGGTGGGTCAGGAGGAAAAGCGGGCCGGCGCCTATGAGTTCATCCGCGAGCGGCTGCGCGAAGGCCGCCAGGCCTTCGTCGTCTGCCCGCTGGTCTCCGAGTCCGAGAAGCTGCAGGCGCGTGCCGCCGGCGGAGGAGGCGAAGCGCCTCGCCGCAGGAGAGCTGCGCGACTTCGCCGTCGACGTCCTGCACGGCCAGATGCCGTCGGCGAAGAAGGCCGAGGCGATGGCGCCGCTTCGTCGCCGGCGACACGGACGTGCTCGTCGCGACCAGCGTTATCGAGGTCGGTATCGACGTCCCCAACGCGACGGTGATGCTGGTCGAGGGCGCCGAGCGCTACGGCGTCTCGCAGCTGCACCAGCTGCGCGGCAGGGTGGGGCGGGGCGAGCACGAGTCCCTGTGCATCCTCTTTGCCGAGCGGAGCCGGAGAGCTGGCGCGGCGCCGCCTCGAGGCGCTGGCCGCCGAGCGCGACGGCTTCCAGCTCGCCGAGGTCGACCTGGCGCTGCGCGGCGAGGGCGAGATGCTCGGTACCCGCCAGCACGGGCTGCCGCGCTTCAGCGTCGCCTCGCTTCCCGACGACATGCCGGCCCTCCTCGCAGCCCGCCAGGAGGTGCTGGAGCTGCTGCGCCGCCACGGCTCGCTCGAGGCGCCGGCAGCTCGGCCCGCTGATGGAGGCGGCCCGGCAGCGCTTCGGCGACGAGGCGGTGGAGCCGATCCCCCCGTGAGAGTCGTCGCCGGAGAGCTCGGCGGGCGCAAGCTGGTGGCGCCGCGGGGGTGGAAGGTGCGGCCGACCTCTGACCGCGTGCGCGAGGCGATCTTCTCGGCGCTGGGCGACATCGAGGGCGCCCGCGTCCTTGACCTCTACTGCGGCACCGGGGCGCTCGGCATCGAGGCGATCTCGCGCGGGGCGGCCACCGCGACGCTGATCGACCGCGACATCCGTCGCCGCGCTGGGCAACGTGCGCAACCTGAAGCTCCAGGACAGGGTCGACCTGGTCAAAGCTGATCCGGTCGCCTGGCTGAAGCCCCGGGAGACGAGCGAGGAGCGGGGAGCGGCGGGACCGTTCGACCTCGTATTCCTCGATCCCCCCTATAAACTCGCCGACCGCCTTGGCCCCGATCTCGACCTCCATCTGCCAGGCCACCTCGCGAAGGCCGGACGCGTGATCGCCGAGAGCTCGGCCCGCAGCCCGCTTGACGCTCGCGCTGCCGCTGCTTGCGCGAGCGCCGCTACGGCGGGACGCTGGTCACATTCCACGGCGCCGAGGAGGCCGGCAGGTGAGCGACGAGACGCACGGTCGTCTGCCCGGGCAGCTATGACCCGGTGACCAACGGCCACCTCGACATCATCAAGCGCGCCGCGAACACCTTCGACAGGGTCGTCGTCGGCGTGGCCAACAACCCAGTGCGAAAGTCGGGAACCCTCTTCAGCGGCGAAGAGCGCCGCGGCTTCATCGAGGAGGCGACCGCCGACCTGCCGAACGTCGAGGTGCAGGTGTTCGCCGAGCTGCTGGTCGAGTTCGCGCGCCGCAACGAGGCCACCGCGGTGGTCAAGGGCCTGCGGGCGATCTCCGATTTCGAGTACGAGTTCGAGATGGCGCAGCTCAACCGGCTGCTCGCCTCCGAGATCGAGAGCATCTACATCATCGCCTCACCCAACTACAGCTTCCTCTCCTCCACCGGGGTGAAGGAGATGGCGACTTTCGGCGGCGACGTCTCGGAACTGGTCCCGGCACCGGTCGCGGCGGCGCTCGCCGAGCGGCTCGGCAAGGGCTGAGATCTCAACTGAATCTGTAGGAATGGGCGCTCGTTTGCAAAAAGCCTTGGAAATCAGCGCCTTCGACACAAAATCGCCGCGGGGTGCGTAGGCTTACCGACCACAAATGGACGTCCTCGTTCTCATTGACAAGCTCGACGACCTGGTCCACAACGCCCGGCCGGTTCCGCTCACCGACCAGGTCCGGGTCGATCGCGAGGAGGTCTACGACCTTCTCGATCAGATGCGAGCGACGATTCCGGAGGAGATCAAGCAGGCCCGCTGGATCGTCAAGGAGCGCCAGGAGATGCTCGCCGAGGCCAAGCGCGAGGCCGAGCGCATCGTCCGCGAGGCACGCGAGCAGCAGTCGCGACTGATCGCCGACGAGGAGATCACCAAGCAGGCTGAGCGCGCCGCCGACGAGATCGTCGAAGAGGCAAGGGGGCGCGAGCGCGAGATTCGCCTCGGCGCCGAGGACTACGCGGACGAGATCCTCAACACCCTCGAGGTCAACCTTCAGAAGTTCCTCGCCGCCGTGCAGCGCGGCCGCGATCGGCTCGCCGGCCGAGACGAAGAGCCAGCCGAGATCGAGCAGTAGCTCGGCGTCCTACCGAATAGTCGCCCTATCTGGCGGGGGTACTGACTAATGCCCTTGCCCGGGGGTAGCGCCGCTGAAAGAGTCCCAGCGGCAGTGGGACAAGGCCAACGCCACGGAAGGCAATGGTGTTCGAGACCAGAGGAGCTCATCACCCGGAGCGGTATGGAGGTCTGCGATGAGCGGGCTCGCCGCGACCCTGCTTGCGGCCGACCCGGGCACGCGGGTGCGGCTCGTCCTCGAAGACGGCAGCGAGGTCAGCGGGGAGCTCGGCACTGTGAACGGTGAGACCGTCGAGGTCGACGGCAAATCCGTTGAGCTGAAAACCGTTAAGCGCCTCCGACTCCAGTTCGGCGCTCGCGACCGTCCGCGCCAGGCCGCCTAGCCCGAGTTCCTAGCTGTAGTCGGCGGCGACGACCGCGAGGTCGTCGGCTTCCCAGGTCACTTTTCCTCCGCACCACTCGGCGAGCTCTTCGGCGCTGTCGGGGAAGTCGAAGCTGGGGTCGAGTGGGGCAACCTGCACGTCCGCCTTGACTACGTCGCCGAGGACCAGCGAGCGCGATTGCTCGCGTACGCGGCGAAACAGGAGCTGCTTCTCGTCGTCGGTGAGGTGGTGAACCGAGAGCACCGAGATCACCAGGTCCCAGGGGCCGTCGGGGAGCGGGTCCTCCATACGGGCGAGCTGGACGTCATCGACCAGCTCCCGGGCCCGGAAGACCATCTCCGGGCTGGAGTCAAGGCCGGTGACCTGCGCTTCGGGATGCGCGGCGAGGAGCCGCTTGGTCGTCTCGCCGGTCCCGATCCCGAGCTCGAGCACCCTCCGGGGCGCGAAGGGGACCGCCGCCACGGCTGCCTCCTGGAGCTCGTCGTAGCGGGGAACGTTGGCCCGGGCTCTCTCCAGGTAGGTCTCGGGGGTGAAGTGAAACTGATGGCTCACGCTAATCTCGGTGGCAGCCCATCGTATGCCGCCGGGAGGGCAGATCGAGTGCATGATCAAGCCAGCGTCGTCGACCTCTCGCGCCTCTCCCTCTCCTTCGGCGAGGCGTCGACCCTGCACGTCCCGGTGCGCCCGCGCGCGTTCGCGCTCGCCGGGCAGAGCTACTCGGCGCATCCTGTCCCCCTGGACGCCCGGGTCGACGTCTCGCGCACCAGCAGCGGCTACGCGCTGCGGCTGCGCTTCGCGATTCGCCTCCAGGGCCCTTGCCAGCGCTGCCTCGAGCCGGCTCAGCTCGAGCTCGACGTTGATTCGCGCGAGGTCGAGCAGTCCGGCGCGGCCGATGAGGAGCTGCGCAGCCCCTACGTAGAGGGATCCGAGCTCGACGTCTCCCGCTGGGCGCAGGACGCGATCGCCCTGGCGCTACCCGGCCAGATCCTCTGCCGGGCCGATTGCGCCGGCCTCTGCGCGGTCTGTGGCGAGTCGCTCAACGACGCTGACCCCGATGATCACCGCCACGACGAAGGCGGCGACCCGCGCTGGGCGAAGCTGCGGGAGCTGCAGCCCGAATGAGGATCGAGCTCGTCGGCGAGGCCGACCTTGCCGACCTGCTGCCGATGATGCGCGCCTATTGCGACTTCTATGAGGTCGATCCATCCGACGAGGACCTGGAGGCGATGGCGCGGGCGCTGATCGCCGACCGGCGCAATGAGGGCCTGCAGCTGATCGCCCGCGGCGAGGAGGGTGAGCCGCTCGGCTTCGCGACCGTCTTCTGGAGCTGGCAGACCCTGAGCGCCGCCAGGGCGGGGGTGATGAACGACCTCTTCGTGGTGCCGGAGGCACGTGGCGAGGGCGTCGGCAGGGCGCTGATCGAGGAATGCCGCCGCCGCGCCCGCGATCGCGGGGCGGCAGAGCTCGTCTGGGAGACGGCGCCCGACAACGAGACCGCACAGGCCCTCTACCGATCGATCGGCGCCGGCGAGTCGCGCTGGATCTCCTACTCGCTGGGGGCCTGAGGCAGAGCGGCTCCCGCTACCATCCTCGCTCCGATGGCCGTCCCCAAGAAGAGAACTTCGCGCCAGCGCCGCGATACCCGCCGCGCCACCCACAAGATCGCGGCGGCGCGGCTCAACGAGTGTCCGCGCTGCCACAGCCCGCGGCTGCCGCACCGAGTCTGCCCGACCTGCGGCACTTACGCGGGCCGCGAGGTGATCCGGCCCGAGATCCCCGAGTCCCCCGCGGCGCCCGCACAGCCCGAGCAGGAGGAGTAATTGGCTCAGACAGGCGAGGGCACCGTGAAGGCTACGGTCGCTCTCGACGGCTTCGGCGCCGAAGGCGGCTTCGAGGTGCTGGCAGAGGGCGCCCGCCGCGCCGCCGCGGACGGGATCGGGATTCGGGTCTTCGGCCCGGCGGATCGGCTCGACCTCGCCGGGACCGGCGGGATCGAGGTCATCCCGATCCACGGAGTCGATCGGCAACGACGAGCCCGAGCCGGTCGCCGCGGTGCGCTCCCGGCCCGAGTCCTCGGTGGTGCGCGCGGCGACCGACGTCAAGGAGGGTCGTGCCGACGCCATGGCAAGCGTCGGCTCCACCGCGGCGACGATGGCCGCCGCCACCTTCGGGCTGCGGCGCCTGCAGGGGAGTTCAGCGACCGGCCCTGGCGGTGGTGCTGCCGCTGCCCGGTAAGCGCGTCCTCTTCCTCGACGTCGGGGCCAACACCGAGGTGCGATCCCAGCACCTGGTCCAGTTCGCATTCCTGGGTGCCGCATTCAGCGAGGTGGTGCTCGGGGTGGCGAGCCCGCGGGTGGGCCTGCTCTCGGTCGGCGAAGAAGCAAGCAAGGGAACTGAAGAAGTCGTCGAGGCGCATCGGGCACTCTCGGTCGCCGAGGGCATCGACTTCGCCGGCAACGTCGAGGGCGGCGACCTGGCGGGTGCCGCGGTCGACGTCGTCGTCACCGACGGCTTCACCGGCAACGTGTCGCTGAAGCTGATGGAGGGCACCGCGAAGGTGGTGACCGGGGCAATTCGCGACGCCGCGCGCTCCAACCCGCTGGCGGCCGCCGGGGGGCTGTTGATGCGGCCGGCGCTGGGAAGCCTGCGGCGGGAGTTCGACCCCGACACCCACGGCGGCGCGGTACTGCTCGGCCTGCGCAACCCCGCCGTCGTCGGGCACGGCAGCTCCGGCCCCGATGGGGTGGCGAACGCGATCCGGCTGGCGGCGCGCTGCGTGACCGAGCAGGCGGTGAATCGAACGGCCGAGCTCCTGCGCCGCGGCGGCGCTTCGCGCCGCGACCTGGCCGAGAGCTCCGGCCCCGCCGAGGCGGTCGAGGCGTGATAGGAAGACGCGATGACGCGTGACGAAGTTATGTCCAAGGTGCGCGACCACCTCTCGACCGAGCTCGAGATCGACCCCTCGAAGATCGCCGCCGAGACCCGCTTCAAGGAAGACCTCGAGGCCGACTCCCTGGACCTCTACGAGCTGGTGATGGAGCTGGAGGACGGCTACGGGATCAGGGTCTCCGAGCAGGAGGCGGCGCGCATAAAGACGGTCGGTGATGCGGTCGACTACGTCGTCGAGCACGCACCGGTCTGACCGGCGGGGGGATGGCGGAACCTGTCGAGGGGGCCGTGGGAAAGGACCGGGAGGCGGCGGTCTCCGAGCTCGCGGACCTGGTCGGATCGCTGCCCGACGAGCTCTACCGGCAGGCCCTCACCCATCCATCCTGGGTGCAGGAGCGCACCACCTCCTATGAGCGTCTCGCCTTCCTCGGCGACAGCGTCCTCGGCCTGGCGGTCGCCGGCGAGGTCTTCGAGCACTTCGCCGAGCACGACAGCGGCCGTCTTACCAAGACGCTCAACCAGTCGGTGAGCGCCGCGGCCTGCGCGCAGGTGGGCCACGCCCTCGGCATTCCGGAGCGGTTGCGCGAGACGGCGCCGGCGGACACGGGCGCGGGGATTCCGGTCGAGGTCCTGATCGCGGCGGAGCGGCCGCTGCCCGAGATCACCGAAGCCCTGATCGGGGCATGCTTTCTCGCCCACGGATTCGAGCGCGCCTCGGCCGCCGTCGCGGCGGCGTTCCGCCCCCAGGTCGAGTTCGCCGCCCGCACCCGCCTCGACTTCAAGTCAGCCCTTCAGGAGCTGCTCGCCCGCCGCGGCGCGCGAATAGGCTACGAGGTGATCAGCGAGGCAGGGCCGCCGCACGACCGCACGTTCGAGGTCGCGGCAACCCTCGACGGCGAGCAGGTTGGGCGCGGCGAGGGTCGAAGCAAGAAGATTGCCGAGCAGGCCGCCGCCCAGGAGGCGTTCGAGCGACTCGACAATTGAGCAGCGGCCACGCCTGAGCCATCGCGTCCGACCCGCCCGCGAGCCTACGCACCCCGGAGAAGCCGCCATGTATCTCAAGTCGATCACGCTCAAGGGGTTCAAGTCCTTCCCCGAGCGCACAAGGTTGCGCTTCTCGCCTGGCGTGAGCGTGATCGTCGGGCCCAACGGGTCCGGCAAGTCGAACATCACCGACGCCGTGCTCTGGGCGCTGGGTGAGCAGAGCCCCGCATCGATTCGCGGCCAGACGATGCAGGACGTGATCTCGAGCGGCGACGGCGTCGGCCAGCGTCGCTTCGCCGAGGTCGAGGTCGCGATCGACAACTCCGATGGGCGCGCGGCGAGCGAGTTCTCCGAGATCGCGATCCAGCGCCGCCTCGACCGCTCCGGCGACGGCGGCTACAGGATGAACGGCGCTCGCTGTCGCCTCGTCGACGTCGTCGAGGCGCTTTCCGATTCCAACCTTGGGCGCGAGATGCACTCGGTGATCAGCCAGGGGCGCGTCGAGGCGATCATCCACTCCAAGCCGCGCGAGCGCCGCTTGCTGATCGAGGAGGCGGCGGGCCTGGGCAAGCACCGCAAGCGCCGTCGCCGCGCGGAGCTGAAGCTGGACAAGGCGCGCGAGAACCTCGACCGGGCGCTCGACGTCGAGCGCGAAGCGCGGAGCCGCCTGCGGCCGCTGAAGCGCCAGGCCCAGGCGGCGGAGCTGGGAGCGAGGATCGAGCGCGAGGAGCTGGGGCTGCGCTCGCAGCTGGTCGCCGAGGAGCTGCGCGGCGGCGAAGCCGGCCTGCGGAAAGCTGAGGCACAGGCCGCCAAGGCGCGCGAGCAGCGCGACGCGACCGAGTCAGAGCTCAAGGCGGTGAGCGAGAAGCGCCGCGCCGCCGAGGAGCGCTTCGCGGCCCGCGACCGTGAGCGCACCCGCAGCTGGGGGTTGCTGACCGGCCTGCGTGCCGAGCAGGAGCGGATCGGCATCCAGAGGGCCGCGCTCGCTGCTCGCGAGGCAGAGCTCGACGACCGCCTGACCCGCCTGCGGGCCGAGCTCGAGCCGCTGACCCTCGACGTGGGCGACGGCAGCGCGACGCCGGATCGCCGCCGCCGCCTCGCCGACGAGCTGACCGAGATCGAGGCCGGCCTCGCGGCGGCGGGCAAGGGGCTAGGCGAAGCCCGCTCCGAAGCCGACGAGAAGCAGCGTGCCGCGGGCTTGACGTCTGTGCGGTCGGGAGCCGAGCGCGCCGCGCGCCACGCCCGCCGGGCCGAGGGCCTGCTCGGGGAGCGCCAGCGGGAGCTGCTGCGCGCCCGCCTCGAGGCCCAGCAGCGCCTGCGGGGCGAGGTGGCCGCCGCCCATGAGGCGGTCGAACAACTTGCCGCCGCGGTTCGCGGGCGGGTCGAGTCGGCGGAGCTGAAGCTGACCGGCGCCGGCGACGACGGTGACGCGATCGCCGAGGAGATGCGCGCCTGCTCGCAGCGCGAGTACGAGCTTCAGGCGCAGATGAAGAGCGCCTCCGACGCCTTCACCGAGGCCGAGGTACAGGCCGCGCATCTGCGCGACCGCCGCGGGGAGGCGGAGCGAGACCTGAACGAGATCGCGACCAAGCTCGGCGAGGAGATCGAGCCGGCGTCGGAGCCGCTCGGCGAAGAGGATCGGGCGGAGATCGACCGCCGACTCGAGCGACTCGAGCGCCGCCGGTCTCAGATCGGTCCCGTCAACCCGCTGGCCGAGCGCGAGTACGAGGAGGCCCGCGAGCACGCCGAGGAGCTCAAGGCCCAGCGCGAGGACGCCGAGCGGGCAATCGCCGAGCTGGCGTCGCTGATCCGCGACATCGACCGCGAGATCGAGCGCGCCTTCGAGGAGACCTTCGACGCCACGGCGCGCAACTTCGAGGAGATGACCGAGCACCTCTTCCCGGGTGGTCGCGGCCGGCTGCGCCGGGTCACCCTGCGGCCGGTCGACGACCCCGACTCCGATCCCGAGGAGGGCGAGGAAGAGGAGGGCGAGCGCCGCAAGGAGCTCGGGGTCGAGATCGAGGTCACCCCGGAAGGCAAGTCCACGCGTCGCCTCTCACTGCTGTCGGGCGGAGAGAAGTCGCTGGTCGCGATCGCCTTCGTGTTCGCGGTCTTCCTCGCCCGTCCCTGCCCCTTCTACATCCTCGACGAGGTCGAGGCCGCGCTGGACGACGCCAACATCGACCGCTTCCTGCAGCTGGTGCGGCGCTTCTCCGACCGGGCCCAGTTCGTGATCGTCACCCACCAGAAGCGCACCATGGACGCCGCCGACGTCCTCTACGGCGTCAGCATGGGCGCCGACGGCGTCTCCAAGGTGGTCTCGCGCCGCATGCCGCCTGCGATCGCCGCCGAGGGAGACCAGCCGGAGCTGGCCGAGTCGGCCGAGGCCGAAGCGGCGTAAACCGGGCGCGGATGGCGCTTTCTTCGCGGTATTGGCGAGGAAAGCGCCACCTGTCCGGCTAGCCTGCCGCGATGGCGGTGAGCTGGCAGGAGACCTTTGACCTCGGCGAGCGCGATGCCCCCACGGGCGGTGGGGACGGTGAAGCAGCGGGAGACAGCGAGCAGGGCGGCGGGATGTTCAGCCGCCTGCGCCAAAGCCTCTCGCGTAGCCGCCAGGCGCTGGCGGAGGAGATCTCGGCCAGCCTCTTCGATCGCATCGACGAGGAGACCTGGGAGCGGCTCGAGGAGCTGCTCATCCTCGCCGACGTCGGCGCGCCGACCACGGCCGAGGTGGTCGAGCGGCTCGAGCGCGACGTCGACTCCGGAGAGGTGCCCGCCGACGGCGCCGCGGTGCAGGAGCGGCTGATCGAGATCGTCACCGAGCTGGCGGCGGTGGGGGAGCGGCGCATCGACCTCTCCGCCCAGCCGGCGGTGCTGATGATGGTCGGGGTCAACGGCACCGGCAAGACGACGACGATCGGCAAGGTCGCCTGGCACCTGGCCCAGGAGCTGGAGCTCGACGTGGTGATCGCGGCCGCCGATACCTACCGGGCGGCGGCGGTCGAGCAGCTCGCCGAGTGGGCCGAACGAGCGGGCGCGCAGATCGTCCGCTCGGCTCCGGGGTCGGACCCGGGAGCGGTCGCCTACGACGCGGTCGAGGCCGCTCAGTCCCGCGGCGCCGACGTCGTGATCGTCGACACCGCCGGCCGCCTGCACACCCAGGGAAACCTGATGGACGAGCTCGCCAAGGTTCGGCGGGTGATCGGCAAGCGGCTCGAGAACGCCCCGCACGAGACCCTGATCACGATCGACGCCACCACGGGGCAGAACGGGATGCGCCAGGCCCAGGCGTTCGCCGAGGCGGTCGACGTTGACGGGCGTCGTGCTCACGAAGCTCGACGGGACCGCCAAGGGCGGGATCACGCTCGCGATCGCGCGCGAGCTCGCCACGCCGGTGAAGCTGATCGGGATCGGCGAGAGCCTCGAGGACCTGCGCCCGTTCGACCCTCAGGACTTCGCCCGCGCGCTGCTCGCCCCCTGATTGAGCTTGCAGCGGCGGGCGCTCAAGCGAGGGTGATCAGGCCTGTTCGAGCGCGGGGTGAACCAGCCCGTGCTCGGCGCAGAGCCTCGGGACGCTCTCCATGTCGAACTCGATCCCGTACTTGGGGCCGAGCGGCTCGGGGTCGAAGTTTTCGTCCTTCATGCCCTCATCGAGCTCGCGAAAGAAGTGCTCGAAGCCGGCGGGGGAGATGATCTCCAGGATCCGGCATGGCTCATCGGCCGCGTTCCAGAACGTGTGCCACTGATCGCGCGGCTTGAAGGCTAGGTCTCCGGCCTCGGCATAGATCACCTCGTCACCGAGCAGCGCCCCCATCCGCCCCTCGAGCACGAAGCTGTATTCGTCAACGCCGTCGTGGCGGTGATACGGCGCGCACAGCGAGCGCGGCGGCACCGGATGCTCGACCAGCGAGAACCCGCCGCCGGACTCCTCACCCCAGACCAGGAAGCGGGCATCGCAGCCGCCCAGCTCGGCGTAGTGACCGTCCTTCGGCCCCACCTTGCGAGGCCCCTGGGATGCGTCGAAGCGACGTAGCGTCTCGGGCAGCTCTGCGGTCCCCATGGTGCGGTGCTCCTTTCGGTAGACAGATTGTGCAGCGAACCTAACACTGTCCGGGCTGGTCTCCGCGGCGGCGGACCAAGCCCGTAAGTACCCTGGCTCCATGTTCGATCAGCTCGGCGAGCGCCTGCAGGCGACCCTCTCCGACGTCCGCGGGCGCGGCAAGCTCTCCGAGGACGACGTCGACGCGGCAATGCGCGAGATCCGCCTCGCCCTGCTCGAGGCCGACGTCAACTTCAAGGTCGTCAAGAGCTTCACCTCCGCGGTGAAGGAGCGCGCGATGGGGGCAGACGTTTTGAGCAGCCTCGACCCCGGCCAGCAGCTGACCAAGATCGTCAACGAGGAGCTGGCGCAGGTGATGGGCGGCTCCTCGCGTGACATCGCGCTTGCCTCCAGCGGCCCGACCGTGATCCTGATGGCCGGGCTCCAGGGCTCGGGCAAGACGACCGCCTGCGCAAAGCTCGCCCGCCACCTCGGCGAGGACGGCAAGGACGTCGCCCTTGCCGCCTGTGACGTCTACCGCCCCGCCGCCGTCGACCAGCTCATCACCGTGGGCGAGCGGGCCGGCGCCCACGTCTACTCACAGGGCACCGACCGCGACCCGGTCGACATCGCCGAGTGGGCGCTCGGGCAGGCGCGGGCCGAGGAGCGCGACGCGCTCATCATCGACACCGCCGGCCGCCTTCACATCGACGACGAGCTGATGGCCGAGCTGGCGAAGATCCGCAAGCGGACCAGGCCCCACGACGTGTTGCTGGTGCTCGACGCGATGACGGGCCAGGACGCGGTCGGGGTCGCCGAGTCCTTCTCCGAAGCGGCCGAGTTCGACGGCGTCGTGATGACCAAGCTCGACGGCGACGCGCGCGGAGGCGCCGCGCTCTCGGTCAAGGCGGTGACCGGCAAGCCGATCCTCTACGCCTCCACCGGCGAGAAGCTGGAGGACTTCGAGCGCTTCCACCCCGACCGCATGGCGGGGCGCATCCTCGGCATGGGCGACGTCCTCAGCCTGATCGAGAAGGCCGAGAAGGAGGTCGACGCCGATCAGGCGCTCGACATGCAGGAGAAGCTGCGCCGCGAGCAGTTCACGCTCGAGGACTTTCTCGGCCAGATGCGCCAGGTGAGAAAGATGGGCCCGATGGGAAACCTGCTCGGGATGCTGCCCGGGATGGGCGGGATGAAAGGGCTTAAGGACGTCGACGTAGGCGACGAAGAGCTCGACCGCCTGGAGGCGATCATCCTCTCGATGACTCCGGAAGAGCGACGGACCCCGGAGATGATCAACGGCTCGCGGCGCAAGCGGATCGCCGCCGGCGCCGGGGTCAAGGTCCAGCACGTCAACCAGCTGGTGAAGCAGTTCGGCAGCGTCCGCAAGCTGATGAAGCAGATGGCCTCAGGCAAGATGCCCGACCCCCAGCAGCTGATGAAGGGCATGCGGTAGCGCCGCCCGCTACCCTGCCTGGCCGTGTCCGTACGCATAAGACTCACCCGAGTGGGCTCGAAGAAGAACCCGATCTGGCGCATCGTCGTCGCCGACAAGCGCTCGCCGCGCGACGGGCGCAACATCGAGACGATCGGCCGTTACAACCCGCAGACCGATCCCTCGCTGATCGAGGTCGACGAGGAGCGGGCGCGCCACTGGCTCCAGCGCGGCGCCCAGCCCTCGCACACGGCGGCGAAGCTTCTGCGCACCAAGGGCATCGAGGCCAGCGGCACCAAGTGATCCGCCGGTGAAGGACCTGCTCGAGTTCCTCACCCGGGCCCTGGTCGAGGACCCGGACGCGGTCGAGGTGGAGGAGTTCGAAGAGGACGGCGACCTCGTCTATGAGATCTCGGTCGCCGACGACGATCTGGGCCGCGTGATCGGCAAGGGTGGGCGGGTCGCCAATGCCCTGCGCTCGGTGGCCAAGGCCGCGGCGGTAAAGCAGGAGCGCCGGGTCATCGTCGACATCCTCGATTGAAGCTCGACGTCTTCACCCTCTTCCCGGAGGCCTTCGAGTGGTTCGGCTCCCAGCGGCCGGTCCGTAACGCGCTTGCGGCCGGCAGCGAGCTGCGCTTCTTCAATTACCGCGACACGACGCCGCTCGGAGCCGGCCAGGTGGACGACGCTCCCTACGGGGGCGGGGCGGGGATGGTGCTGCGGGTCGACGTCGTCGACGCCGCCCTGGAGGCCGCCTATCCGGAAGCTCGGCCGCGGGTCGTGGTCCTCGGCCCCGCTGGCCGACTGCTCGATGACGCCCTGGTCCGCGAGCTTGCCGCGGAGCCCCATCTGGCCGTTCTCTGCGGCCGCTACGAGGGCTTCGATCAGCGCGTCCACGACCACCTCGCCGACGACGAGGTCTCGATCGGCCGCTACGTGCTCGCCGGTGGCGAGCTGGCTGCGATGGTGCTCGCCGACGCCGTGATCCGCAAGCTGCCGGGAGCGCTGGGCTCGGCCGAGAGCGCCGTCGAGGAGTCCTTCAGCGAGGCACTGGAAGAGGCGCCCGAGTACCCGCACTACACCCGCCCGCCGATCTACAAGGGCTGGGATGTGCCCGACGTGCTGGTCTCCGGCGACCACGAGCGGGTGCGGGAGTGGCGGCTGCAGCGCAGCCGCGAGCGCGGCGAGGCATTGCGCGGCGGCCCCGAGCGCGACTGAGTCGACGGTGGGCAAAGCGCCGAGCCGCTAGGATTGCCGCCTCGCGCGTGACGGCCACGCGCGTTTTCTCGGTCGGCGCGCAGCGCCCACCATCCGCGCGAGTCTTTCCATGAGCAGCATCATCGACAGCATCGAGCGCCGGCAGTTGCAGGCGAACCTCCCCGACTTTGCGCCGGGCGATCGAGTGCGCGTCCACTTCCAGGTGATCGAGGGAAACCGACGCCGGACCCAGGTCTTCGAGGGGATCGTGCTCAAGCGCCAGGGAAACGGCGCGCGCGAGACCTTCACCGTCCGCAAGCAGTCATTCGGCGTCGGGGTGGAGCGGATGTTCCCGTTGCACTCGCCGAAGATCGAGCGGCTCGAGGTCGCCGCGCGCGGCGACGTTCGCCGGGCGAAGCTCTACTACCTGCGGGGCCGGGTCGGCAAGGCCGCCCGCGTGTCGGAGCGGCGCTGGGGCATCGACGAGGAGTTGATCGCGGCGGCGCCCGAGGAGACGGAGGCCGTGGACGCGGAGGGTGTTAGCCAGGATGAGGCCGAGGTCGTCGAGCCGCCCGAGGGGGAGGAGAGCGAGGGCGGCGACGATGAGGCGGCCGAGGGTGAGCAGCCGCAGGCCGAGGCGGCTGAGGCCGAGCAGCCGCAAGCCGACGCCGAGGCGGAATCTGACGAGGAACCGGAGGCAGACGCAACGGCCGACGCTGAGGAGCCGGAGGCCGACGAGGAGGAGCAGACCGAGGGCAAGAAGGACGACGAGTCCTGAACCCCTCAGTCCCCAAGCCGTCGTCGGCTCGCGGCGGCCTCGTCGAGCTGGTGGTGATCGTCGCCCTGGCTCTGGGGCTGGCGCTCGGGATCCAGGCCTTCCTGGTCAAGCCGTACCAGATCCCCTCAGGCTCGATGGAGCCGACCCTCGACGTCGGCCAGCGGGTGCTGGTCAATCGCTTCATCTACCAGTTCAGCAGCCCCGACATCGGCGACATCGTCGTCTTTCACCCGCCGGGAGGGGCCGACCGCGGCGACGAGTGCGGAAGGCAGCGAGGGCCCGCCCAGCCCTGCGGCGCGCCCACCGATGACCGCTCCGATCAGAACTTCATCAAGCGCATCGTCGCCGGGCCCGGCGACCGGATCTCGGTTCGCAACGGGCATCCGGTGGTAAACGGCGAGCTCGCCGAAGAGGACTTCATCGTCCCCTGCCAGGGCGGAAGCGCCTGCAATTTGCCGAAACCGATCACGGTTCCGGCGGGGCATTACTTCATGATGGGCGACAACCGTGGATCGAGCGACGACAGCCGATTCTGGGGACCCGTCCCCCAGGACTGGTTCATCGGCAAGGCCTTCGCCACCTACTGGCCGCCGGACCGAATCGGGATCCTCTAGCCGCAAGCCCGGCAAGCCCGGCAAGCTGCATCGCCGGCGGCTGCGGCGCACCCAGCGCCTGTTCTCCTTCGACCGCTCGCTGGGGACGCGCTTTGTCGCCGGCTGCGACGAGACTGGGCGCGGCTCGCTCGCGGGACCGCTTGTCGCGGCGGCGGTTCTGATCGACTACGAGGCGCTCAGCCTCTCCGACCGCCGTGCCCTCGGAGGCCTCCACGACTCCAAGCAGATGAGCCGCGAGGAGCGCGAGAAGCTCTACCCCAAGGTCCTGCTCGCTGCGAGAAATGTGAGCGTCGCCGTGCGCTGCGTCCGCGGCATCGACGGCCGCGGATTGCACAACACGAACATCGAGGCGCTCTCGACGACGCTGGAGCGGGTGGCCTGCGATGGGGCCACCTGCGTCGTCGACGGCTTCCGGCTGCCCGGCTGCGCGGTCGAGCACCGCCCGGTCATCGACGGCGACGCGACCAGCGCCGCGATCGCGGCGGCGTCGGTGATCGCCAAGGTGAGCCGGGACCGCTACATGCACGGCGCCGAGGCCACCTACCCGGGCTGGGGCTTTGAGGAGAACGTCGGCTACTCGACCCCCGAGCACCGCGACGCGATCTCCAGGAACGGGATCTCAATCCTTCACCGTCGCTCCTTCGCCTCAGTCGCCTACAAGCAGCTGGCGCTGGACGGCGCTCTTCCCGAAGAACTTGCGGCGGCTTTGCCGCCTGACATGCACCTGGCGGCACCTGACGGCACCGCCCCGGAATCTCTAGAAGGCGTCGCGGATGTGTTCGACGTCGAGGAGGTTGCCGCCGCGATCGAAGAGGACACCGACGGCGTCGAAGCGGATCAGGCGGTGGGGCGGGACGGCGCGCTCGGCGAGCCAGGCGCGGGCGAGGGTGCGGATGCGCCGCTGCTTGGCGGGGCCGACGGCGAGGATCGGGTGCGCCGGGCCGCTTGAGGCGCCGCTGCGGCCCGCCTTCACCTCGACGAAGACCAGCGCGTCGCGGTCGACGGCGACCAGGTCGAGCTCCCCGTAGCGGGTGCGCGGGTTGCGAGCGACGATCCGCCAACCGTCCGCGGCCAGCCGCTGCGCGACCGCCTCTTCGGCGACGCGGCCCAGCCGTTGCCTGGCGACGGTCATCGACCCGAGGCTAGGCGCGGAGGGCGCACCGGTTGCGCGCAGAGCCCGGCGATTCGCGCACTCGGCCTGACCCAATTCCCTCACAGCGTGCGCGCATCTCGTCAGGCAAGCGCTCCTAGCCTCGGCGCGTGCTGGCCAGCGCACGCACCTTCACCATCGATGGGGTCACGGCGCGCGAGGTGCGGGTCGAGGTCGACGTCCACCGCGGCCTTCCCGCCTTCACGATCGTCGGGCTGCCCGACGCCGCGGTGCGCGAGTCGCGCGAGCGGGTGCGGGCGGCGCTGGTCAACTGCGGCTTCGAGTTCCCGCTGCGCCGCATCACCGTCAACCTGGCGCCCGCCGACCTGCCCAAGGCCGGGCCCGGCCTCGATCTGGCAACCGCCGCCGCCCTGCTCGCGGCCTGCGGGCAGCTCCCTACGGGCATGGACGACTCCTGTGCGCTCGCCGGCGAGCTGGCGCTCGATGGCTCCGTTCGCCCGGTCGCCGGGGCGCTGGCAATGGCGGAGGCTGCCCGAGAGGCAGGTGGCGAGCGGCTGATCGTCGCGGCTGCGAACGGCGCCGAGGCGGCCCTGGTCGAGAACCTGACCGTCAGCCCGCTCGAGCGCCTAGACCAGCTGCCGGCCCTGCTCGCCGGGGAGTGGAAGCCGCAGGTCCCCCGACCTCTTGCCCTCGCGCAGGCCGGGGCCGGTCCCGACATCGCCGACCTGCGCGGCCAGCCGAGCCTGCGCCGGGCGCTGGAGGTGGCCGCGGCGGGCGGCCACAGCCTGCTGATGGTCGGACCGCCGGGCGCCGGCAAGTCGCTGGCGGCGCGGCGCCTGCCCTCGATCCTGCCGCCGCTGCGGCGTGAGGAGGCGCTGGAGGTGGCGCGCATCGCCAGCGTCGCGGGCCGGCTCAACGGCGGAGGGCCGGTGGCGCGTCCTTACCGGGCGCCGCATCACTCGATCTCCAGCGCCGGCCTGGTCGGCGGCGGCAACCCGCCGCGAGCGGGGGAGGTGACGCTCGCCCACCGCGGGGTCCTCTTCCTCGACGAGCTGGGTGAGTTCGGCCGCCAGGCGCTGGAAGCGCTGCGGGCGCCGCTCGAGGACGCGACGGTGACCGTTACACGGGCACGGCACCGGGTCGAGCTTCCCTGTCGATTCATGCTCGTCGCGGCGGCGAACCCGTGTCCCTGCGGCCACGGCGAGGACGATGAGCGCTGCCGCTGCGCTCCCTTTGCGGTGCGCCGCTATCAGGCCAAGCTCAGCGGAGCGGTTGCGGATCGAATCGATATCTGGCAGGGGGTCGCACAGCCGCCCGCCGCCGCAATGAGCGGGGCGGCGGGGGAGGACTCGGCGGCGGTGCGAGAGCGGGTCAGCGCGGCCCGGGCGCGGCAGGAGAGCCGCCTTGGGCCAGGGCGCTGCAATGCCGAGCTGCGCCCGGACGAGCTGCGGCGCCTGGAGCTCGAGCCGGAGGCACGATCGCTGCTCGAGGACCGGCACAAGATTCAAGGCCTCAGCGGTCGCGGCCACGATCGCGTGCTCGCCGTCGCACGCACGGTCGCCGACCTGGCGGGGAGTGAGGCGATCCAGACCGGCCAGGTCGAGCAGGCCCTCGGGTTGAGGAGACCCGTGTGAGCGAGGATCGGGCGCAAGCGGGGTCGTCGTCCCCGGCAGCCTGCGAGCCGTGCCTGGGACGAGTGCAGCTGGTCGGAACCCTGGCGCCGCTGATCGAGAAGGTCGCCACCGGTGAGCCCGGCAGGCGCTCGCCACAGCTTCTGGCGCTCGATGACGACGCGCTGGCGCGGGCGATCTCGCGGGGCAAGGCAGAGAAGCTCCTGGCCGAGGCGCGAGAGGGCGGCACCGAGCGGCTGCGCGCCCGGATCGACGCGGCCGGGTGCTGGCCCGTGTGCCGCCACGACGACGCCTATCCGGAGGGGCTGCGGGACGCCGCCGACGCGCCGCCGGCGCTGATCGGCCGCGGCGACCCGGCGCGGCTGGCCCGCCTGCGAAGAGAGGTTGCGGTGACGATCGTCGGCGCCAGGCGGGCGACCTCGTACGGGCGCGAGATCGCTGCCGCTTTGGCCGCCGAGCTCGCGGGCGCCGGCTTTGAGGTTGTGAGCGGTCTCGCCTTCGGAATCGACGCGGCAGCCCACGAGGGAGCGCTGAGGTCGGGATCGACAACGGCGGTTCTGGGCTGCGGGGCGGACGTGGCCTACCCGCGTAGCAATCAGCGCCTCTACGACCGGGTGCGGGAGGGCGGCCTGATTCTCTCCGAGCTTCCCCCTGGGGCGGGCGCTTGGAAGTGGGCTTTCCCGGCCCGCAACCGGATCATGGCGGCGCTGAGCGCGATCACCGTCGTCGTCGAAGCCGCCCGCCACTCGGGCTCGCTGATCACCTCCAGCCTCGCCTCCGACCTGGGTCGCGACGTGGGCGCGGTGCCTGGACCGGTCGGCGCCCGGATGTCGATCGGCACCAACGACCTGATCGCCGACGGTGCGCGGCTGGTGCGCGACGCTCAGGACGTCCTCGACGCTCTCATCGGCCCTGGCGCGCCGCGGCCGACCGTCGCAGGGCCGCCACTGGACGCGCGGCTGGGCGAGGTGCTCGACCGGGTGGAGGAGGGCGCCGCCGACCCCGACTCGATCTCCCTCGCCCTGCGGCTTGGGGCCGAGGAGGTGACAGCCTGCCTGACCCGGTTGGAGCTGCTCGGCTACGTGCGGCGCTCTTTCGCGGGCGGTTACTCGCGCACCACCCAGGCGCGCCCCGACCCCGCGCCCGAAGGGGCGACCATCTAGCCTCAATCGCATGAGCGAAAGGCGCCCGCCCGCGGTTCTCGCGATCGCCGGCTCTGACTCCGGCGGCGGAGCGGGGATCCAGGCCGACCTGAAGGCATTTGCCGCCTGCGGCGTTCACGGGATGACCGCGATCACCGCGATCACGGCCCAGAACACCGTCGGGGTAAGTCGCGTCGACGCGGTTGCGCCAACGATGATCGTCGAGCAGGTGCGGATGGTCGCCGAGGACATCGGCGTCGACGCGGTGAAAATCGGGATGCTGGGATCCGCGCAGACGATCGACGCCGTCCTCGAGGGGTTGGACCTGGTCGGCGACGCACCCGTCGTCCTTGACCCGGTGATGGTCGCCGAGAGCGGCGCCATGTTGCTCGAGGCCAATGCCCGTCGCGCCCTGGTCGAGCGGATGCTGCCGCGCGCTGACATCGCCACCCCCAACCTCGCCGAGGCGCAGGAGCTCACCGGCCTCCGCGACGTCGCCTCGCAGGACGACCTGGCGCGCGCCGTGCACGGCCTGGGGCCAGCGGTTGTAGTCGTCACCGGCGGCCACACCGAGGAGGGCGCGGACCTGTTCTTCGACGGCACCGACGCGGTGGCGATCCCGGGGCCGCGTCATCCCGACGGCGCCGCGCACGGCTCAGGCTGCACCCATTCCTCTGCCCTGGCCGCCGGCCTGGCCCTCGGCGACTCTCCTCTGCAGGCGGCGCGGCGCGCCCGCGAGCTCGCCGCGGCCGCGGTCGCGGCCGGCCTAATGGGAATCGGCGAGGGCACCGGTCCCGTCGATGCCCTGGGAGTGGCGCGGGGCGCAACGGCCAGCGCTACTGCGGGCGCAGACGGCGCGCCATAATCAAGCAATGAAGCTCGTTCGCATGAAGCCGGGGCATGGTGACGTGCTGCTCGCGGAAGGGGACGTCGAGGTCTCCGAGGACGAGGAGCGCTTGATCGAGGAGTTCCGCCGCCAGCTCGACGAGGGCATGTGGGCCGCGGTTCCCAGCGCCGCCGCCGGGCGCCGCGAGGCGACGATGGTGCGCGACTTCGCCGAGGTGCCGCGCGACGCCGAGCGAGTCATCTTCTTCCCCAAGGCCGCCGGGGGCTAGTCCGTGCCCGTCCTGGTTGGCGCCCTGCTGCTCGGGTTGGCGCTCCTTGCGCTGCTGGCGTTCGGCCCCGATCTGCGCCGAAACCTGCGGGCCCGCAGGCGGTCGCCCCGCTCCCCACGCCATCACCTCCACGACCCCGGCCGCGAGCGCCGCGCCGAGCTGCGGGCACGTGAGCTGCTGCGCTCGGTCGTCGGCGAGGAGCAATACGCGATGTATCGCGAGCTCGGCTTCATCCGAGCCGAAGGAGGAGCGCCGGGCAGCGGCTATGCCTACCTGATCTATCCCCAGCGCCCGATCGTCGCCTTCGAAGAGAAAGGCGACGAGCCGCTCAATGAGTACTGCGTGCTGTTTCCCGAGGCCGAGGCCGACCCAAAGGCCGCGCGGCTGCCGGACGCCGACGACGTGCTGGCGAAGTGGATGGCGCTGAGCGGCGACGAACGAGGGCTGATCGGCGACGCCAACATGCACGCACCGGGCAAGACGCACGACCCGGCCCGGGTGCGCCGCGACCTGCTCCGCCTGCGCGAGTGGGAGGGAAGGCGCGCCGCGGCATGAGCGACGAACGTACGAAATCCGCGACACCCCGTCCGCGCTCCTCGGTCGTCTTCGACGGCCCCGATCGCGCCCACGCGCGCGCCTACATGAAGGGGGTCGGCTTCGACGACGAG
Organism: uncultured Solirubrobacterales bacterium; assembly: GCA_963724905.1. Classification (GTDB taxonomy): domain Bacteria; phylum Actinomycetota; class Thermoleophilia; order Solirubrobacterales; family 70-9; genus Mayfieldus. The sequence goes on along the minus strand of CAVRWD010000001.1, from coordinate 356,938 downwards.
GCGCTGAGCCGCCCCACGATCGGGGTCGCCAACACCTGGATCGAGGCGATGCCCTGCAACTTCCACCTCCGCGGCCTCGCGTCCCACATCAAGGACGGCGTGCGGGCGGCGGGGGGAACGCCGATGGAGTTCAACACGATCGCGATCTCCGACGGGATCACGATGGGCACCCAGGGGATGAAGACCTCGCTGGTCAGCCGCGAGGTCATCGCCGACTCGATCGAGCTCACCGCGCGCGGCTATCAGTTCGACGCCCTGGTGGCGCTCTCGGCCTGCGACAAGACGATCCCCGGCTGCGTGATGGCGCTCGCGCGCCTCGACTACCCGGCGGCGATGCTCTACGGCGGCTCGATCGCGCCCGGGCGTTGGAAGGGCCGCGACGTGACGATCCTCGACGTCTTCGAGGCGATCGGCGCCCACGCCGCGGGGGAGATGAGCGAAGAGGAGCTACGCGAGCTCGAGGACGTCGCCAGCCCCGGCCCGGGCGCCTGCGGCGGCCAGTTCACCGCCAACACGATGGCCTGCGCCTTCGAGGCACTGGGGATTTCGCCCGGAGGATCCTCGATGGTGCCGGCCGAGGACACCGACAAGGAGACGGTCGCCGAGCAGATCGGCGAGCTCTCGATGCGGATTCTCTCCGAGGACCTGCGTCCGAGCCGCATCATCACGCGCGAGTCGCTGGAAAATGCGATCGCCTGCGTCTGCGCTTCGGGAGGATCGACCAACGGCGTGCTGCACCTGCTCGCGGTGGCGCGCGAGATGGGGATCGAGCTTGAGCTCGACGACTTCGAGCAGATCTCCCGGCGCACGCCGCTGCTCGCTGACCTGAAGCCCGGGGGCCGCTTCGTCGCCACCGACCTCTATGCGTCCGGCGGCGTGCCGCTGATCCTCAGCCGCCTCGACGAGGCTGGGTTGCTGCACCGCGATGCCCTCACCGTCACCGGTCAGACGATCGGCGAGATCGCCGACGCGGTGCAGGAGACGCCGAACCAGGAGGTCGTGCGGCCCCTGTCCGACCCGCTGAAGCCCGAGGGCGGCCTGGCGATCCTGCGCGGCAACCTGGCGCCGGAGGGGTCGGTGGTGAAGCTTGCGGGCACCGAGCGCCAGGGGCAGAGCGGGCCGGCGCGGGTCTTTGAGTCCGAGGAGGAGTGCTTCCGCGCGGTCAAGGACCAGCGCCTCGAACCGGGCGACGTCGTGGTGATCCGCAACGAGGGCCCCTCAGGGGGGCCGGGGATGCGGGAGATGCTCCAGGTCACCGCCGCGATCGTCGGCGAGGGGCTGGGAGAGGATGTGGCGCTGCTCACCGATGGGCGCTTCTCCGGCGCCACCCGCGGCCTGATGGTCGGCCACGTCGCTCCCGAGGCGGCGAAGGGCGGCCCGATCGCCGCCCTCCGCGATGGCGACAAGGTGACGATCGACGTCGCTGCCCGCCGCATCGAGGTCGAGCTCACCGACGAGGAGATAGGTCAGCGGCTGGCCAAGTACGAGCAACCCGAACCACTCTTCCGCAGCGGGGTGATGGCCAAGTACGCAGCGAGCGTGGGCTCGGCCTCGGAGGGCGCAGTCACGTCGTGATGGGCTTCGAGAGCGAACGGCAGGGGAACCTGCTTGTCCGATCGAACTCGCTCGGCCCGAGGGTGCTCAATGCGCTGCATCAGCCCTGGTTCCTGCTGCGACCTCCACTGGGCTACGGAATCATTGAGACGAGCGGCAGAAAGACCGGAAAGACGCGCCGCCGCTGCCTGCGCGCGGTGCGGGAAGGCGACAAGGTCTACGTGGTCGCGATCAAGGGCGGGGTCACAGGCTGGGCAAAGAACGCGCGCGCCGACCCCAAGGTGCGAATCAGGCTGCGCGGCGGCTGGTTCGAGGGCCGAGCGCGTGAGGTGCGGGCCGACGAGGCGGGGGATGCGAAGCGCATCTACTGCGACCAAGAGGTGGGGACGTTCGAGTACGCCGAGTACACGATGTGGCGCAAGGGCCGCCCGAACCCGGAGAAGATCAGGGACCTGCATCGCGCCTGGTGCGCCCAGGGCACCCCGATGGTGATCGAGCTGGCGCCCTAGGCCGCGGCCCGGTCACTCGCTCAGCGTCAGGTGCGTACCCCAGTCTGGGTCGATCGCGGCCAGCGCGTCGTAGACGGCTTTCTGCAGCGCCGCCTCGTCGAGCTCGTCGGAGTCGAACGTCGCGACCTGCTGCTCTGAGTCATAGCCGACCGGGATGCCGGTCGTCTTGCCTGCTTCCAGCGCCAGTTGCTCAGCGTTGGAGCCCACGCCGTCTAGAAAGAGCAGAGTCACCGCGGCGGCGAGGCTACTGGTTCTCGGCGTCCTTGCCTGGCCTGCCGCCGATGAAGCCCGCGGCGCCCGTGATCAGCACGCGGCTCACTCGGGGGCGCCGAGAAAGCGGTCCAGCAGGCGGTTGAACCGCACCGGGTGCTCGGCCATCGGTATATGGCCGCACTGCTCGAAGATCACCAGCTCCGAGTTGCGGATCAGGCGCTGGTACTCGAGCGCGTCGCCGACCGGGACGATCAGGTCGTTGCGCCCCCAGACGATCAGGGTCGGGATCTCGACGTCGTCGAGGCGGTCGAGGATGTCGTAGCCGGCAAGGCCGCGGATCGCCGCGACCAGGCCGGGGGCGTTGAGGCCGCCGTTGGCGATCTCCCAGACCAACTCCGCGGGGAGCTGCGAGGGACGATGGGCGACGTGGCGCAGCATCTGATTGCGCAGCCGGCGGCGGCGGAAGGCGCGCTGGTGGTTTTTGAGCAGCAGCGGCGTCGCGGCCCGTGCCATCCGTCCCGCCGCCTCGGCCGGCTCGCGCATCATCCGTGCGTGCGAGACACCGGCGGCGGAGACGAGGACGAGCTTGCTGACCAACACCGGCTCAGAGACCGTCAGCTCGGCGCTGATGAAGCCGCCCATCGAGTTGCCGACCAGCGGCGCCGACTCGATGCCGAGGGCGCGGCATAGCCGAGCGATCAGCGCGCCGTAGGCCTGGATCGAGATCTCCCAGCCGGGCATAGGGCTGTCGCCGAAGCCGGGCAGGTCGGGGGCGATCACTCGGTGGCTGCGGGCGAGGTGTGGGATGTTCTCGAGCCAGGTCTCCCACACGCCACCCAGGCCGTGGATCAGAAGCAGCGGCGGTCCATCGCCGATCTCGACGTAGCTCACCTCGGTGCGGGCGGGGTCGACCTCGCTGCCCTCGTGGCGCTCCAGGTCGGAGGTGTCGACCTCGGTCCGGTTCAGGTGCTGGCGCCAGTCGATCCTCAGCCACTCCGGATCCTGGTCACCGTAGGGGTCGGGGCCGTCGGCCGGCGTCGGGTCCGGGCCGCGCCGCCACGGGGTGCCGCCGACCCAGAGGGCGCGGCGTTGGGAAGTCGACGCCATGCCTACGCGTATCCCATCCGCTCGAGGGTCGGGATCTCGCGGATCTGCGGTGGCTGCAGGTGGTCCCAGAGAATGCCGCGTGGGCGCTCGTACTGTCGCTCGACCTCGATCGCGGCGCGCGGCGTGGCGACGAGGTCGACCGGAAGGTCGTGCGCGGTCATCATCAGGTGCTCGCGGACGATCTGGATCGGGTGCACGGTGGTCGCGACGGTCGTGTGCTCGTCGATGCGCCCGGCGTCGATCAGGATCCCGTACTCGAGGTCGGAGTGGCCGCCGCCCTTGCCGACCCGGGCGCCGCTGAGGTTCACCGCCACGGAGCCGCAGAGGACGAAGTCGACCTCGGGCAGCTCGTCGAGGGCGACGACGCGGCCGTGGCGCATCGCACCTTTGATCGTGGCCGCCTCGCGGAGCGCCTGCTTGGAGAGGCGCTTGGGGTCGAGGAGGCGGAAGGGGTGGGTGTCGCGCAGCCGCGGCACCGCCATGATCACCTTCTTCCCGTCCTCCAGCGCTGCGCGGCGGGCGTGCGTCTGAGGCGAGTCGGGATTCGCCTTGATCACCTGGGCCCGTTTCCAGAGCCGGTGCGAGGAGAGCCGCTCGGCCGCCAGCTTGGCGCCGGCGAAGTTAGGGATCCTGCTTTCAGCGCCAGGGAACCGCGAAACTCCCTCGCGATCCATCGCCTTCCAGATCTCCTGCCGGACCTTGTCCTTCGAGCGCACGGGTCCGAAACATATCGGCGCCCCGCGGCTGGCAGAATCACTCACTTGGCTCCCGACCGCACATCCCTGGCCGGAATGCCGCCTGCCACCGAGGAGGCTCAGAGCGCGCTGCCAGCCGAGCGCGAGCGCGACCTGCTGCCCGCGATCGAGCCCGAGCGCCGGCTCAACGACTGGGGCCGCTCCGAACGGGTGGAGGAGCTCTTCGACCGCACCGTGGTCGAGTTCTTCTACCGCTACTGGTTCCGCGCCGAGGTCGAGGGGGTCGAGAACGTGCCCTCCGAGGGAGGGGCGCTGCTCGTTTCAAACCACTCCGGGGCCCTGCCCCCGGACGCGGCGACGATCGCTCGCGCGATCCGCGAGGAGCATCCCAACCCGCGGCCGCTCAACATCACGGTCGAGCACTTCTTCAAGGGCTATCCGCTGTTCTCGGCGCTGATCCCGAAGATCGGCTGCGTCCCCGCCCATCCGGCCAACGTGCACCGGCTGCTTTACGACGAGGAGCAGCTCGTCCTCGTCTTCCCGGAGGGCCGCAAGGGAACCGAGAAGCCGTTTCACCAGCGCTACCGGCTGCAGCGCTTCGGCCGCGGCGGCTTCGTCAGCGCGGCGATGCGGGCGCAGGCGAAGATCGTCCCGGTCTGCGTAGTCGGCGCCGAGGAGGCGGCGCCGATCTTCGCCCACGTCGGGGCGCTGAAGCGGCTCACGGGGCTGGCCTACTTCCCACTCACGCCAACCTTCCCTTGGTTCGGCCCCCTGGGGATGCTCGGCTACCTGCCGGCCAAGTTCCGCATTCGCTTTTTGGAGCCGATCGACACGGTTGAGCTCGGCGCCGACCCCGACGGCGACAAGGCCCTGGTGCAGACGGTCTCGCAGGAGATCCGGGCCCGGATCCAGGACGGCGTTCACGAGATGGTCAGCAAGCGCAAGTCAGTGTGGTTCGGGTGAACGGCTCAGCGCCGGCGAGAAGGGTGCTGGTCACCGGACTCTCCAGCTACTGGGGAGGACGGCTGGCGCAGGCGCTTGAGTCGTTTCCGGAGATCGAGGCGATCGTCGGCGTCGACACCCGCGAGCCGACGCGCGAGCTGGAGCGGACCGAGTTCGTCAAGGTCGGCAACCAGCACTCCCTGATCCAGCGCATTGTGCTGGCGGCCGAGATCGACACGGTTATCGACACCCGGCTGGTCGTCGACGCAATCGCCACCTCTCGCTCGGCGGCGCACGAGAACAACGTGATCGGGACCCTCAACATCCTCGCCGCATGCGCCGGCCGCGACTCGCCCGTCCGCCGGCTCGTCTTCAAGAGCTCAGCCCACTGGTACGGCTGCGCGCAGGAGGACCCGGCCTTCTTCACCGAGGAGATGCCGCGCACCCAGCCGGCCCGCACCGCGATCGAGCGCGACATCGTCGAGGCCGAGGCGGCGGTCGCCGAGTACGCGGAGCAGCGCCCCGACGTCACCGTCGCCATCTTGCGCTTCGCGAACGTGCTCGGGCCCGACGTCGACACCTCGCACACGCGGATGTTCTCGTTGCCGATGGTGCCGATGGTGCTCGGCTTCGACCCCCGCTACCAGTTCGTGCACGAGGACGACGTCGTCCACGCGCTCGAGCACAGCGCCTTCAACGATGTGAGCGGCGTTTACAACGTCGCCGCCGACGGAGTGCTGGCGCTGAGCGAGGTGAGCGCCCTGATCGGCAAGCGCTACGCGCCGGTCCTGCCGCCGGTCGGCACCGGCCTGGTCGCCGGGCCGCTGCGCCGGCTGGGCATCCGCGTTCCCGACGAGATGCTCAACCAGCTGCGCTACGGGCGCGGCCTCGACAATCGCCGCTTCAAGGCCACCGGCTTCCGCTACCAGTACACCTCCCGCGAGGCGGCGCTTGCGCTCGGCGAGAGCATGCGCCTGCGGCCGGTGATGGCGGGGGTGGGCGAGCCCTACCGCTACGAGCGCGAGGTGGAGGAGTTCCTGCGCTGGAGCCCGAACGTGCGCCGCAAGCAGCGGGAGGACGAGTCGCGCGAGGACGCGGGGCTGTCCAGCCCCACGCCGCCGGTGCGCGAATAGCCCGCCCGCTCAGGCGCCGACCGACCCCGATCGGCAATTCGTTGGTCTGCCCCTTGCAGCCAAGGGGTGGCGGCGACTCCGGTGAACCGTCTGCCTACACTTTCTCGTAGTAGACGTGGTTGCCCCAGAGCAACTTCTGAGCCATGGGTAAAGACGACTCAGCGAACGCATACGGAAACGCAGGGGGGAGCTCGCCGGAGGGCCCGCGCGAGGTGACGGTCGCCGGGCGCCGGGTGAGGCTGCTCGTGATCGGACTCGCCGCAGCCGCTCTCGTGTTGCTGGTGGCCGCGGTGGGCGTCTACGCCTACGACTCCGCCCACAACGACGAGATTGCCGACGGCGTGAGGGTCGGCGGAGTCGACGTCGGCGGATTGGACCGCGAGCAGGCCACGCAGCGGCTGCAACGCCGCCTAGTGGCGCCGCTGAAGCAGCCGGTCAAGGTGAAGCTTGGAAACCAGCGCTATCCCCTGACCGCTGCCAAGGCCAAGCTCCGTGCCGACGTCGACGCAATGGTCGACGAGGCGATCGACGCCAGCCGCTCCTGGGGCCCTCCGGGGCGGGTGATGCGCGAGCTCACCGGCGGCAGCGTCGATGAGAACGTGCCGCCGCAGATCAGCTACTCGTCGGCCGGGGTGCGGCAGTTCATCGACGATGTCGCCGGCAGCATCGACCGCGCGCCTCTGGACGCGTCGATCAGCGCCAGTGGGACGTCGTTGAACGTGGTCCCTTCCGAGAACGGGCGCAAGCTGAAGCGCGACAAGCTGCTTGCGAGCCTCGAGACCTCGCTCGACAACGGCGCCCGCAACAAGCTCATCAACGCGCATGTGGCGATCGACAAGCCCGAGGTCACAACGAACGAGGTCGCGTCCGAGTACCCCGTGTACCTCACCGTCGATCGCGCCACCTACACCGCTCGACTCTGGGAGAACCTCAAGCTGACGAAGACCTACACGATCGCCGTCGGCCAGCCGGCGTACCCGACGCCGAGCGGCCTGTACTCCATAGAGAGCAAGCAGGTCGACCCTGTCTGGAGCGTGCCGAATTCCCCCTGGGCGGGCGAGTTGGCCGGGACCACGGTTGCCGGCGGGTCGGCTGAGAACCCCTTGCGTGCGCGCTGGATGGGGATCACGGACGGAGTCGGCTTTCACGGAACCGACGAGACCTACTCGCTCGGCACAGCCGCCTCACATGGCTGTCTGCGGATGGCGGTTCCGGACGTGATTGAGCTTTACGATCAAGTACCGATCGGAACACCGATCTACATCGGGTAGCGGGCGCGAATTACCTGCTCTTCGCGCCTGTCCGTTACTGAATACCCGGTTAGTCCTCAACAACGGGCGCCCTTCACCCGGTAGCGTCCTCTGCGTGAGGGCCAGGGGAGTGTGGGCGGCAGTGCTGGCGAGCGCGATCGCGCTTGCCTGGGCGTCCCCGGCCGCGGCGGATCAGACAGTGGTCAAGACCGGCCGCATCACCTCGACCAACCCGGATTGGGTCTACGTGCCGGTGAACGTCCCCGCCGGGACGCGGGAGATCGCGGTCAGCTACAGCTACAACCGCGACCCCGGCAACACCCTGGACATCGGCATCTTCGACTCCGACGGGATCGGGCTCGGCAACAACGCCGGGTTCCGCGGCTGGTCGGGCGGGGCGCGCAGCAGCTTCTCGATCTCCGCGGGTGCCGCCACCCCCGGTTACCGCCCGGGGCGGATCGAGCCGGGGACCTGGAACGTCATCCTCGGTCCCTATCAAGTTGGCCCCACCGGGATCAACTACCGGATCGAGATCACCCTGCGATCGGGGCCTCAGGGACCGCGCTTCGTGCCACGTCCCCCGCGGGATGTCGTCCCCGGCAGCGGGCGGGGCTGGTACCGGGGCGACCTGCACGTCCACACGGTTCACTCCGACGGGCAGTTCCTGCCCGAGGAGGCGGCTGACCGCGCTGCTTTCGCGGGGCTTGACTTCTTCTTTTCCAGCGAGCACAACACCGACACCGCGAACAGCATCTGGGGCCTGCACCGCCGCCCCGGCCTGCTGGTGATCGGCGGCGAGGAGATCACGACCCGCGCCGGGCACTGGAACGCGCTCGGACTGCCGGCCGGTACCTGGATCGATTGGCGCTACCGGCCCGCAGACGGCCAGCTCGGTCGCTTTACGAGGCAGGTTCGCCGGCTCGGCGGCTTGGCGATCGCCAATCACCCCACCTGCCCGCTCAGCGGCTGCGGCTGGCTGTTCGGCTACCGGGACATGGACCTGATCGAGGTCTGGAACGGCCCCTGGGACGTCTTCGACCAGCAGGCGATCCAGGTCTGGGAGAACGAGCTTCGAAGCGGCAACTACATACCGTTGGCCGGCGCCAGTGACGCCCACCGCGACCCGCAGGTGATCGGCCTGCCGCAGACGGTGGTGCGCGCGACGCGGCAGAGCCGGACCCGGATCCTGGCCGGGCTCGCCAGGGGACGCTCCTACGTCGCGGAGTCGGCACAGGTCGCCCTCGGGATGAAGGCCTTTACCCGCCGCGATCGTGCCGGCATCGGCCGCCGGCTTCGTGCTCGGAGCGGCGAGACGGTCTCGGTGCGGCTGAGGGTTGGCGGGGCGCCGGGTGCCGTCGCGACCCTGCACACCGAGGACGGAGTCGTCGCCACCTCAACGGTCAACGGCAATCCGGGCACCGTGACGGCGGCTCTGCCCGCCGGGACCGACTGGGTGCGGGCCGAGGTGCGGCGCACCAGCGGCGGCACCATGGTCGCCCTCACCAACCCGATCTTCATCCGCTGACGCCGCCGTAATTGCCGTCTAGGCGGCAAGAAGTCGCCACGCTCCCTGCAATGCGCCCGGCAGGCGTAGGCGCGCCTGCGGCGAATTTCCCGCTTCATGACCTGGGACCAGGCGCTTGCCACCTACGAGCGCGAGCTGAGCGCGCGCGGTGCCGCCGAGCGCACCCGGCGCGCCTACCGCAGCGACCTCGCCCAGTTCGCCGACTGGGCGAGGGGCCGGGGGATGTCGGACCCGGAGGACGTCACGCACCGCGACGTACGCCTGTTCGCGGCCCGGCTCTCGGAGTCCGGCGCCGCAGCGGCGACCGTGGCCCGCAAGCTCGCCTCGGTGCGCGGGTTCTACGACCATCTGGTCCGCATCGAGAAGCTGCCGCAGAACCCCGCCGACCTCGTCGGCAGCCCGAAGCGCCCCTCGAAGCTGCCCAAGGTCCTGGCGCCCGAGCAGATGGCGCAGCTGCTGGACCGCATCCCCGCCCACACGCCACTTGAGGTGCGCGACCGGGCGATGTTCGAGCTCGCCTACTCCTGCGGGCTGCGCTGCGAGGAGATCACCGGGCTGGACCTCGCGTCGGTCGACTTCGAGACCGAGCAGGTGCGGGTGCGCGGCAAGGGAGGCAAGGAGCGCCTGCTGCCGATCGGTGAGCCGGCCCAGCAAGCGCTGCGCCGCTACCTGGAGACCGCCCGCCCGGCGCTGCACGTCAGCGCGTCGGCGGAACCGGCGCTGCTGCTCTCACGTCGCGGCCGCCGACTTTCCTCATCCGACGTGCGCCGCCGCCTGCGTCGCTGGGTGCGGGAGGCCGCGATCGGCGCCGGCATCTCTCCCCATTCCTTGCGTCACGCCTTCGCGACCCACCTGCTCGAGGGGGGCGCGGACCTGCGCTCGATCCAGGAGCTGCTCGGTCATGCGTCCATTTCGACCACCCAGATCTACACCCGCGTTGATCCAACCCGCCTGCGCAGGCAGTACTCAGAGGCGCATCCGCGTTCCTAGCATGCGCCCCTGGAATCTGAAACGTGCCCTTCGCGACAACGACGACTGCTTCGAGGCGCCTACAGCGCCCATACAATCGTAGGCGGCTTTTCATGGAAACCGGCGTAAAAGAGGTCGAGCTCCGCGAGCTTTGGTCGCGGTACAAGAAGAACGCGGACCCTTCGGCCCGCGAGCGCCTTGTGGTCGCGTACTCGCCGATGGTCAAGTTCGTCGCCGGCCGCCTCGGCGCCGGGCTCCCCTCGCACGTCGAGGACTCCGACCTCATCTCCTACGGCCTGATGGGCCTGATCGGGGCGATCGAGCGCTTCGAGCCCGAGCGCGGGATCAAGTTCGAGACCTTCGCGATGACCCGCATCCGCGGCGCGATCATCGACGAGCTGCGCTCGCTGGACTGGGTGCCGCGCTCGGTCCGCTCCCGGGCGCGCGAGATCGAGGTCGCCCAGCAGAAGCTCGAGCACGAGCTGCAGCGGGCCCCGACCGAGGAGGAGCTCGCCGACAAGCTCGGGATCACCGAGGACGAGCTTCAGGAGTCGCTGCTGGAGATCGCCAACTCCTCCGTCTACGCGCTCGACGAGCTGTGGGCGATCTCCGATTCCTCCGGCGACCAGGTCTCGCTGCTCGACACGATCTCCGACCCTTCCGCCGCCGATCCCGCAGGAGGCGCTCGACTCCAGCGAGGTCAAGGACCGCCTCGCCGAGTCGATCGCCTCGCTGCCCGAGCGCGAGCAGCTGGTCGTCGCCCTCTACTACTACGAGGGCCTGACCCTGCGCGAGATCGGCGAGGTCCTCGGGGTCACCGAGTCGCGGGTCTCACAGCTGCACACGAAGGCCGTGATGCGGCTGAAGTCGCACTTGCAGGGCGTTTAGGGCGGTATAGAGTTCGCGGTCGATGGCTCACAAGGCCGCCGACCGGATCCGAAACGTCGCCCTGATCGGGCACCGGGGCAGCGGCAAGACGAGCCTTCACGAGGCGATGCTCTTCGAGGCGGGGGCGGTCAACCGGCTGGGCAAGGTCGGCGACGGCTCGACGGTCTCCGACTACGAGGACGACGAGCAGGAGCGCGAGATGTCGATCGGCGCCGCGCTCGCCTCCTTCGAGCACGACGGCCGCAAGATCAACCTGATCGACACCCCCGGCGAGCCGAGCTTCGTCGCCGACGCCGCCGCGGCGCTGCGGGTCTGCGACGCCGCGGTCGTTGTCGTCAACGCGGTGATGGGGGTCGAGGTCCACACCGAGCGCCTCTGGCGGCGCGCCGACGCCGAGGGGCTGGCGCGGCTGGTCTTCGTGAACATGCTCGACCGCGAGCGGGCCGACTTCTTCCGCGCCCTCGACGCGCTGCAAGGAGGCCTTCGGCTCCCACGTCGTCGCGACCGAGATCCCGATCGGCTCCGAGCACGAGGTGACCGGCGTGGTCGACCTGATCGACATGAAGGCCTTCATCTACGAGGGCGACGGAGCGCGGCAACGCGACCGAGGCCGAGATCCCCGAGGAGCTGCGCGCTCAGGCCGAGGAGTACCGCGAGAAGCTGATGGACGAGGTGGCGGAGAACTCCGACGAGCTGATGGAGCGCTATCTGGAGGGCGAGGAGATCGAGCACGACGAGATCGTCACCGTGCTCAAGCAGGGCGTCACGAAGGGAACGATCTTCCCGGTCACCTGCGGGGTGGCGACCAAGAACCTCGGCACCAACCGCCTGCTCGACGCGCTGGTCGAGGACCTCCCCTCGCCGGCGATGCGCGGGCGCCGTGACCGCGATCGGCGAAGACGGCGAGGAGCTGCGAGATCGAGCCCGACGAGGACGGCGACCTGGTCGCCTACGTGTTCAAGACCGTCGCCGACCCCTACACCGGCCGCATCAACCTCTTCCGCGTCTACAGCGGGACGCTTGAGTCCGACTCCCACGTCGTCAACGTGACCCAGCAGCAGAAGGAGCGGATCGGCCAGCTCGGCGTGCCGCTCGGCAAGGAGTTCGAGCAACGTCGACGAGCTCGGGGCCGGCGACATCGGCGCGGTCGCGAAGCTGAAGGAGACGCGCGCCGGCGACGTGCTCTGCGCCAAGCAGCAGCAGGTCTCCTTCCCGCCACTCGACCTGCCGGCGCCGGTGATGGCGTTCGCCTATGAGGCGAAGACGAAGGGCGACGAGGAGAAGGCCGCGCAGGCGGTGCGCCGGCTCTCCGAGGAGGACCCGACCCTCGACGTCCACCGCGACCAGCAGACCGGCGAGCAGATCATCGCCGGGCTGACCCAGGTCCACGTCGAGGTGATCGTCGACCGGATGAAGCGTCGCTTCGGGGCCGAGATCTCGCTGAAGCCGCCGCGCGTCCCCTACCAGGAGACGATCCGCAAGCCGGCCAAGGCCCACGGGCGCTACAAGAAGCAGACCGGCGGACGGGGCCAGTTCGGCGACTGCCACATCGAGATCTCGCCCGCCGAGGACGGCACCGGCCTGGAGTTCGTGAACGCGATCAAGGGCGGTGTGATCCCGGGAAGCTTCATCCCCGCGGTCGAGAAGGGGATCAGCGGAGGCGATGCAGCACGGCACCGTGGCCGGCTATCCGGTCAAGGACGTCAGCGTGCGCCTCTACGACGGCTCCCACCACAGCGTCGACTCCTCCGAGATGGCGTTCAAGATCGCCGGCTCGATGGCCTTCAAGCAGGCGATGGCCGACGCCGGCCCGGCGCTGCTGGAGCCGATCGTGAAGCTCACGGTCTCCTGCCCCGAGGATGTGGTCGGCGACATCATCGGCGACCTCAACTCGCGCCGCGGACGGCCGCTCGGCATGGAGCCGAAGGGCTCCGCGACCGAGGTGAAGGCCGAGGTGCCGATGGCCGAGGTGCTCGACTACGCGCCTGACCTGCGCTCGATCAGCGGCGGCCGCGCCGACTTCACGATGGAGTTCGAGCGCTACGAGGAGGTTCCCGGCCCACCTGGCCGAGAAGGTGATCGCCGCCGCGCGCGACGCCGAAGAGGTAAAGGCCTAGCCGAGCCCCGCGTGGCGACTAAGTACCTGCACACCTGCTACCGGATCGGCGACATCGACAGCTCGGTCGGCTTCTACGCGAAGCTCGGGTTCGAGGAGGTGCGGCGCTCGCCGATCGGCGACGAGGCGATCAACGTCTTCATGAACCTGTCCGGCGACGGGGACGTGCCGCGGCTCGAGCTGACCTACAACCACGGGGTCGACGGCTATGAGCTGGGCACCGGCTACAACCACATCGCCCTGGCGGTCGATGACCTCGATGCGACCCTTGCCGACCTCGACGAGCACGGGATCACTCCCGAGAAGCCGCCCTACAACGTGGGGGAGAACGGCCCGCGGATTTGCTTCGTTCGTGACCCCGACGGCTATCGCGTCGAGCTGATCCAGTCCGGCTGAGGGCCGAAGAGCAAGCCGCGCAGGGGGCGCAAATCGTGCGCCCGGCCCGCTCGGGCGCTGGTACGGTCAACCCGTGAGCACCCCCGTGAGCTGCACGGTCTGCGGGCGCACCATCCTCAAGGGCGAGCGCACCCGCACCTACATCACCCCCGACGGCGACGATCGCGTCGTCTGCGAGCTCTGCCGGGCGCGGGCGGAGGCCCTCGAATGGGTCTGGTCCGAGGACGCCAAGCTGCGGCCTCCGACGCCGGCGAGGCGCCGCCGCCGGGTCTCGCTGTCCGGCTGGCGGCGCGGGCGAAAGGGCGAGGACGATCAGACGCCCCAGGCAGGCCGGGAGCAAGCCGCCGACCGGCGACGGCGAACGGCGGGGCCGCGGCGCAGACTCGATCTGGATCGCCGGACCCCGCGGCCCGCGGCGCGCAGGGTCGGGCGAGCGGGCGCGATCCGCGAGCCCGGGACCCGCCTCGAGCGGGCCGTTGCGCGCTTTAACGAGTCTGAGCACGCGCGCACGGTCGCCGGCCTGCGAAGACCCTCGGCGACCCGCAGGTCTCGGTCGGCGCCGCCGCCGGCTCGCCGAACGAGATCCGGCTCACCGTCGCCTGGGACCTCTCCTGGTACCAGTGGGGCGTCGACCTCGGCGAGCCCTCGCGGGCCGTCTATGAGATCGACAAGGGGCATGAGATCGCGGAGATCGACGCCTCGGCGCGCGAGTGGAACGCACGGGTCGAAGAGGGAAACGGCCTGCGGCTCGGCGCGGCAGCGCCCCGCCGCGAGGGCCAGCCCGCCCACACGGAGCACTAGTTGCCGCCGAAAGGCCGGCTGCGGGTCTACGTCGACGGGGGGGCGCGGGGAAACCCCGGCCCGGCCGCGATAGCCGCCGTCGTGCAGGAGCCGGACGGTGGGGTGCTGGAGGAGCAGGGCGAGACGATCGGCGAGGCGACCAACAACGTCGCCGAGTACCGGGCCCTGTTGCTCGGGATCGAGCGCGCCTCGGCGCTCGGCGCCGAGGCGCTTGAGCTGATCGGCGACTCGGAGCTGATCGTGCGCCAGGTGAAGGGCGAGTACAAGGTCAAGGACGAGACGCTGCGCGGAGCTTCACCGCCAGGTGCTCGACGCCCTCGCCGGCTTCGACGAGTGGTCGATCGCCACGTGCGCCGGGAGGAGAACGCCGAGGCCGACCGGCTGGTCAACGAGGCGCTGGACGGGGCTGGCTAGCCTTGGGGCGATGGCGGATGAGCACCGGCGACGCCGATCGACCCCGGCGTCGACATCGGCCACGTCCACCTCAAGGTGGCCGACATCGACCGCGCGCTGGACTTCTACTGCGGGGTGCTCGGCTTCGAGCTCACGGCGCGGATGGGCGACGAGGCGGCTTTCATCTCCGCCGGCGGCTATCACCACCACATCGGCCTCAACACCTGGGAGTCGGCGGGCGGCAGCGCGCCGCCGCCGGGCACGACCGGCCTTTACCACGCCGCGATCCGCTACCCGACCCGGCGGGCGCTGGCGGACGCGCTGCGCCGCCTCGGCGAGGCCGGGATCCCGCTCAGCGGCGCCTCCGATCACGGTGTCAGCGAGGCGCTCTACCTCAACGACCCCGACGGGACCGGGCTGGAGCTCTACTGGGACCGCCCCGAGGAGAGCTGGCCCCGGGACGAGGACGGCGGGATAGCGATGTACAGCCGGCCGCTTGACCTTCAGGGACTGCTGGCCGAGCTCGAGCCCGCCTAGGCAGGCGCGGGAGGCGGGATCCTCACCGCGTCAGCCGGCTCAGGGCCCAGGCAAAGCTCGCGACCGAATCGGTCCAGCCGGTGATCCGATCGATCAGCAGCGGATGCTGGTCCGGATGGGCGGGCCCGTGGGCACACATCGCTCCGAGCTCAAAGCCGGTCCGGGAGGCCGCCTCGGCGACCCGCAGGTCCGCCTTTCCGTGCGGGTAGCCGATCGCCGTCGGCCGGTAGCCGACGACCTGCTCCAGCGCGTCGACTCCCTCGGTCATCGCCGCGTCGAGGCGCTTGGAGTCGAGGGTTGGCAGGGAGTAGTGGCGCAGGGTGTGCACGCCGATCTCGAAGCCCGCCGCTGTCAGGTTCTTGACCGCCGCCGGGGGCAGCCCCACATCGTGGAACTCTGAGCCGGCGAGCTCGCGCAGCCGCGCGGCTACCGCGTCGCGTTGGTCAGGGGGGGTTGCTTCGATCGTGTTCGCGAGTTGCGTGACTCCTCCGTTGAGTGCTGCCCACGGCCAATCCTTCGCCAGCTCCTCCTTCATTCGATCCCACTCCGCCGCCCCTCGGTCGGCGATCGTCTGCAGGTCCTGCCACCAGAACGGCGAGGGTCCCTCGAGCGTATTCGCATTGAGAAAGAAGGTTGCCGGGAAGCCGAATTGCTCCAGCAGCGGGGCAACGATCGACTCGTGGCTAGAGAGATCGTCGTCGAAGGTGAGCGCTACCGGCACTCGATCGCCCCCGGTTCGCGCCTCCGCTCGCGCAATCAGCTCACCCAGCTGCACCACCTCGTAGTGGCGGCGGAGATGGTCGAGCTGCCCCTCGAAGATGCTCCTGGACTGGGCCGGGACGACATCGTGGCCCGGAACCCCTTGCTCCTCGGCCACCTCGTGATGCACCACAACCAGGCCCACCTTGAGGTTGGAGCCTCGGCGCCGGCGGCGCAGCAGGTCAGCCGCGACCTTACCCCCCAGCAATCGTGGGCTGAGCTCGCTCATGGCCGCCATTCTGGCAACCGCGGGCGGCGGCGCAGAGCGCCGCCGCCTGTCCTGATCGAATCCGGCTGGCCTAAAGGCTGCCGGCGATCGCGCCGACCACGTCGGCGCTGAACGGCTCGGTGCCCGGGACCAGCTGGAGGCCGGCGAAGCCGTTGGCCCGCGCGTAGGCCAGCTCCTTGCCGAGGTCGCCGACGCCGTTTGAGCCGGCGAGAGGCGCGAGCTGGACGGTGCTGAGGGTGCCGATCGCCGCACCGCTGGCGCTGAGGAACCCGCTGCCCGAGTCACCGGGCACTCCCGGGGTCGCCGTGTAGACGTCATGGCTCCAGCCGCTGGGCTCGTTCTGGACCACTGCACCCTGCTTCGGGCTCAGCGCGGTGACGCCGCCGCGAAGCGAGGAGTTGCCGTAGGTGTAGACGGTCGACCCGCTGCCGCCCCAGCTGCCGACGCCGGTCGGCCCGCCGAACCCGGGGACCGAGGGGTTGGTGCCCGGCACGTCCGCCGGACTCGACCCGGATCAGCGCGAAGTCGTTGAAGGCGCAGGAGTCGGGGTCCGACTCGCCGTTGGCCTGCATCGCGAGCCAGGAGTTGTAGACCAGGGTGCCGGGCTGGCTGGCGCCGTCGATCTCGACCGGGGTGCCGACGGGCAGCGAGGCGCTGTCGCAGCCGTCGGTCTCGGTTGCCGCTCCGGTGCCCGAGCAGTGGGCGGCCTGGCCGAGGTAGACGTTGGAGGAGTCCTGGAAGACGAAGTTGGAGGTGCACTGCGCCCCCTCTGTGAATGTCTGGACTCCCGGATGCACCGTCGCGTCGTCGGCGGGCGCCCAGGCGGACGCGGCCGAGGGCGCCAGTGCGAAGGCGGCGAGCGCCAGGGAAACGAGCAGTGCGAGGACATGCTTGCGTTGCATCTGGTGGTTCCTCCCGTGGATCCGTTGTGACCTGTCGAGATCGGCCCCTGCGAAGGCGATCTATCCAATACCCACTATTAAGCATGCCAGATCTCGGCCGATGTCGTGGGGGTGCGTGGACCGGGCCTGATCGCAGGCGTGCGGGGGGCACCGGGCCCGCGTCTATACTCGGAATTGCCGGGCGGCTGTAGCTCAGTTGGCTAGAGCGTCTGCTTGCCATGCAGAAGGTCGTGGGTTCGAATCCCATCAGCCGCTCCTCCGTAAAGATGGCCAACTCGAAGCGAAAAGGGGCAGACAGGAAGTCGGGCCGCAGCTCCGGCCGCGCCAGCCTGCGACGCCGCGGCCGACACGACGAGGACGCCGCCGCGGAGGGCAACGTCAGAGTCCGAGAAGGCCGTCTCACCCCTGCTCGACTCCACGACCCAGGCCAGCGAAGAGGTGAAGCAGCTGCTCGAGGCCGCGGGAGACGCCTCGAAGAAGATCCGCGAGGCCGCCCGTACGGGAGACGGCAGCGAGTCGAAGGTGGAGGGCAACGAACCCGCGGCGATGATCAGCAAGATCAACTCCGAGGTCCGAACGGTGCTCGAGGCCGCCGACGAGGCGGCCGAGAAGATCCGCGAGGAGGCGCGAGCCGATGCTCGCCGCCTGATCGATGAGAACCGGCGCCGGGCCGAGAGCGTCACCGGCGAGCACCTGCAACGGGTCTCCGAGATGACCGAGGAGGTTCTCTCCCAGCTCGCCAACGTCGAGGGGCAGCTCGACACCCTCCGCCGCGCATTCGACCAGTCGATCCAGCGCCTCGGGACCGACCTGCAGCGCGGAGAGCTTCGTCGGAGGTCTGGTCGACGGCGCGGAACGGCGCCGAGGATGAAGAGGGAATCCGACGAGCTGAGGCAGCGCCTCGGGCGCCGCGCCAAGCCGAAGGCTGCCGAGCCCGAGGACATCAGCGAGGGCGCCCGCCTGCTGGCGCTCCAGCAGCTCAACGCCGGCGTCGATGCCGCGGTGATCGAAAAGCGGCTTGCCGAGCAGTTCGGAGTCAAGGATCCGAAGCCGATCCTCGAGTGGATCGGCGTCCAAGCCCCGCCTGCATCGAAGCCCAAGAAGCGCTGAGTCGCGCCCGACCGGCCGCTACGCTTGCCGCAGCCGGGCGCCTTGGCGGAGTGGCTACGCAGCGGCCTGCAAAGCCGTTTACACCGGTTCGATTCCGGTAGGCGCCTCTGGGACCGGCCTCGGAACTGTCCGCCTAGGGGACCGCGGAGTACGGCTCGGTCGGCAGTGGCTGAGAAGCCTGCTCCGCTATGTCCCTCGCCGCCTGCACGCAGTCGTTTCCCTGCGCCGGCTGACAGACCGCCGGTGCGGCGGTTGTGGTGGCGGGGTCCGCGCGCTCGTCGTCGCCTCCGCTGCCGGAGAAGACGATGAGGGTCACCGCCACGAGGGCGGCGACGATGGCGGCGGTGATCACCGTGCCTGACATGGGGTCATTTTCGGCAGCAGGCGGGAAGGGCTTAAGGCGCGGTGCGACATGCTTGTGGCGTGCTTCTCGCAGTCGCGATCCTGCTCGCCGCGTTCGTCCTGTCGCCGGCGCTCGGAATCGCCGTGGTCGCCGTTGCAGCGGTCGTCGAGGTCGCCGAGCTCTTCTTCTGGCGCCGCTTCCTGCGCCGCTACCGGGTCAGCACCGGCGCCGAGGGGCTGGTCGGCGAGCGGGTAGAGGTCGTTGAGGCCTGCGACCCGGCCGGCAAGGTACGCCTGCGTGGAGAGCTCTGGAACGCCCATGCCACCCACCCGTTGGCGGTCGGGGAGCGTGCCCAGGTGACGACTGTTACCGGCCTCACCCTCCAGGTCGCGCCCGAAGAAGGCTGAGAGGGACCGGTTGGGGAACGGAAAAGGGCTCCCGCGAGGGAGCCCTTTGGTTCCGAAGGACGTACCACCAGCGGACCTGCCCCTGGCTCGTCGGTCCTCAAGTCAAGCTTTGGTGCCTATCGGCGCCTCTGCATCGAACTTAACACTCTGCATGTCGCGTTGTTTCACCTTTGCCCCGGTAGCAAGATATTTCCCTCTTTCGGCTCACGAATACTGCGCAATATGGACGAACGTTCGCCGGCCTTTGTCCCCCTTTGTACAAGTCGCCCGGGTGGCCGTCGAACCAGTCGCCGCAGCGGCCGTCGAAACGCCTGGCTGGGCGGCCAGCATTAGGATGGGCGCAGGCGACCGAGGAGGAAGCGAATGAGGTACCTGATCACCGGCGGCTCCGGCTATATCGGCACCCGGCTCACCGAGCTCCTGGGCGAGCGAGATGAGACCGAGCGGATCGTCAACGTCGACGTGCGCCCGCCGGAGCGCAGCCTGCCCAAGACCTCATTCGTGAGCGGCGACGTTCGCGACTCGGGCTCGATTCGCTCCCTGCTCGAGCGCGAGGAGATCGACTGCCTGATCCACCTCGCCTTCATCCTCGACCCGATTCGCGACGAAGCGCGCATGTATGACGTCGACGTCAACGGGACCAAGGCGGTCCTCGACGCTGCCTCCGACGCCGGGATCGAGCAGGTGATGGTCACCTCCTCCGGGACCGCCTACGGGGCCTTCCCCGACAACCCGGTTCCGATCGCCGAGGACTGGCCGGTGCGCGGCCAGCCGGACTTCGCCTACGCCCGCGACAAGGCCGACGCGGATCGCATCTGCCAGCTCTGGGCGGCCCAGCACCCCGACGCGGTGATGACGATCGTGCGCCCCTGCATCGTCTTCGGGCCCAGCGTCAAGAACTACATCGTGCGCAGCTGGGAGAACCAGCCGTTCTTCCCGCACCTGGACGGCGTCGACGTCGAGATGCAGCTGATCCACGAGGACGACCTGGTCGCCGGCCTGATCCTGCTGCTCGACAAGAAGGCCCCCGGGGCCGTTCAACTTCGCCGGCGACGGCACGATGACCTGGCGCGAGGGGGCGGAGAGGGTCGGCACGAAGACGCGGAAGATGTCCTTCAAGACGGCCTACGCGATCGCCAAGTGGAGCTGGCTGCTGCGCCTGCCGCGCACGCTCGCCCCTCCCGGCAACATCCACTTCATCCGCTGGCCGTGGGTGGTCTCGAACGAGAAGCTGAAGGCGCTCGGGTGGGAGCCGCGCTACGACACCCGCGAGACGTTCGAGATCACGATGCGGGCCCGGGGCCTGATCGGCGCCGAGCAGGAGACCGATGTCGGGGCGCCGGTGAGCGGCCCGCCGGTCGCCTGAGGGCCGCCTCCACACAGCCTCTCGGGCCGCAGGCCCGCTGCTAGATTCCGAGCACCGACTGCGGGCGTATAGCTCAGTTGGGAGAGCGCCGCCTCGACAAGGCGGAGGTCACTGGTTCGAGCCCAGTTACGCCCACTATCGTCCCCGCCCGTGCTGGCGACCTACGCATCGCTGATCGCGGTCTGCGCCGCGTCGCTGGCGATCGGCCAGGCGGCCCTGGCCCTCTGCGGCTGGCGGCGCTGGTCCTGGCTGGCCCCTGCGGTCGGGCTCGCGCTGGTGATGGCGCTGTGCTGGGCGACGGTGCGGCTGCCGGGCGAGGGAACGATCTCGGCTATCGCCGTCGTGGTTGCGGCTCTCGCCTCGCTCGCCTTTCTGCGCGGCAGGACCGAAGGCTGCGCTGAGGCGCTGCGCGAAGGGGCGCCGGTTGCCGCTCGCCGCCCTGCTCGCCGCCTCGCTGCCCTTCATCGTCGAGGGCCGCTTCGGAATCCTCGGCACCGGCTTCAACCCCGACATGTCGCAGCACCTGCTCGCCACCGACCGGCTGGCGAGCGGGGTCGAGGGCCAGCTGCTCAGCCAGGGCTATCCGCTGGGGCCGCACGCGATCGTCGTCGCGCTGGAGAAGGGGCTCGGGGTCGGCCTGGTGCAGGGCTTCGGCGGGCTCACCCTCGCGATCTCCGTCCTCGCCTCGCTCACCGCACTCGCCGCCCTGCGCGACCTGCGGCCGGTCAACCGCTGGCTCGCCGCCCTACTGGTCGGCCTTCCCTACCTCGTCGCCTCCTACCTCGCCCAGGGCGCCTTCAAGGAGACGATGCAGGCCCTCTTCGTGCTGGCCTTCGCGATCGGGCTTGCGGCTGGCGGCTCGGGCATGGGGCGGCGGCGGGGCCGGACGGTGGGCCAGGCTGGCTGGCACCGGCGGGCTCCCCGCGGCCCCCAACGCCCGCTGCGCGGTCCCGCTCGCGATCCTGGCCGCGGGAAGCGTCTACACGTACAGCTTCCCCGGCCTCACCTGGCTGCTGGGGGCCCTGGGCATCTGGGCGCTCGCGGAGCTGTTCCTGAGGCGAAGGCGAGGCGAGGGGCTCGGCGGTCTTGCTCCGGGAGGCATGGCGGGGCCGGCCTGGCCGGCGCTGGTCGTCTTCGCGGTCCTGGTCGCTCCCGAGCTGGGCCGGATGGCCGACTTCGCGAGCTTTGAGACCTTCGACCCCTCGGGCCCGGGGCTGGGCAACCTCTTCGGCCAGGTCTCGCCCGCCGAGGCGCTCGGCGTCTGGCCCTCCGGCGACTTCCGCCTCAGCCCCGGCGACGGTGCGGTCCCGGCCGTCGCCTTCTACGCCGGCGTGGCCTTCGCGGCGGGGCTGCTGGCCTGGGGGCTTGCTTGGTGGCTGCGCCGCGGTGAGGTCGCGGTGCCGGCAGCGCTCGCGGCGGCGGCGCTCGCCTACGCCGCCGCCCGCATCGGCGGCACTCCCTACACGGCCGCCAAGGCGGTCGCAGATGGCGGCGCCGCTGGCGGCGCTGCGTGATCGCCCGCCCGCTGCTCGCCTTCGAGTGGCCGCGGCAGCTCTCGCTGCCGCGCCTGGCGCGGCCCGCGCTCGCGGCCGCGTTCGTCGTCGCCGCCGGCGGCTGCAGCCTGCTGGCGCTCGCCAACGCTCCCGTCGGCCCGGCCGACTACTCGCCTCAGCTCACCTCGCTGCGCCCCCAGCTCGCCTCCGCCTCGACCCTCGTCCTGGCTCCGGAGCGACTTCCTGCGTGAGCAGCACGGGACCCGCTATCTGGCCTGGGAGCTGCGCGGCGGCCGGGTCTGCATCGATATCGCCGAGGAGGACGACGCCCCGCCGCCCGGGATCGACTTCGTGATCACGTTCCCCGACGCGGGTGAGAAGCCGCCTTACCCCGGCCTGCGGCTCGACCGGCGCGCCGGTCCCTACCTGCTCTGGCGCCACGCCGGCCCGGTCAGCGGCGAAAGCCCTTGCCCCTGATCGCCGTCCGCTCGGCCCGCCAGGGCGACAAGCAAGCCGGCTAGTACCCGGCTCGCTTCGTAGCATGGCGTAGATGATGGCGTCGAGCAGAGGGAGCGAAGCGACCGATTGCGAGGCGACAGGCTGGTGGTGGTGTTGATTGAAGTAAGGCTGCCCGACGGCTCGGCGCTCGAGCTTCCCGACGGGGCGACCGGCGCCGACGCGGCGGCGGCGATCGGGCCTGGCCTCGCCAAGGCCGCTCTCGGCCTGCGGGTCGGCGAGGAGCTGCGCGACCTCTCGGCGCCGCTCGCCGACGGCGAGTCGATCGAGATCGTCACCGACAAGGGCCCAGACGCCCTGTGGCTGATCCGCCACGACGCCGCCCACGTGATGGCGGAGGCGGTGCTGGAGCTCTGGCCGGGGACCAAGGTCTCGATCGGGCCGCCGATCGAGGACGGCTTCTACTACGACTTCGAGTTCCCCGAAGGGGTCAGCGTCGGCGACGAGGACCTCGAGCGCATCGAGGCGGCGATGGCCGAGCACGTGAAGGCCGACGAGCCCTTCGAGCGGCGCGAGCTGCCCGTCGCCGAGGCGATCGAGAAGTTCCGCGCCGAGGGCCAGGACTACAAGGTCGAGCTGATCGAGGACCTGGTCCGCGACGAGGGCGTCGACTCGGTCTCGCTGTACCGCAACGGCCCCTTCGAGGACCTCTGCCGCGGCCCGCACGCCCCGTCCACCGGCCGCATCGGCGCCTTCGCGCTCAACTCGATCGCCGGCGCCTACTGGCGCGGCGACGAGACGCGCCAGATGCTGACCCGGATCTACGGCACCGCCTTTCACACCAAGAAGGAGCTCGAGGCCCACCAGGCGCTGCATCGAGCAGGCGCGCGCCAACGACCACCGCAAGCTCGGGCCGCAGCTGGAGATCTTCCTGCTGCGCGAGGAGGCGCCGGGGATGCCCTTCTGGCTGCCCAACGGCACCGAGCTGCTGCGCGCGATCGAGGCCGAGGTGCAGGCCCAGCTTCGCAAGCGCGGCTACCGGGAGATCAAGACCCCGCGCGTCCTCGACGAGGAGCTCTGGCACCGCTCCGGGCACTGGGACAACTACCGCGAGAACATGTTCTTCGCCGAGCCCTCGGAGCGCGAGGGCGACGAGCGCCGCTTCGCGCTCAAGCCGATGAACTGCCCCGGCGCCTGCCTGGTCTTCGGCTCGGCGCGCCACTCCTATCGCGAGCTCCCGCTGCGGCTGGCCGAGTTCGGCGACGTCTCCCGCTATGAGCGCGAGGGCGTCCTTCACGGGCTGCTGCGGGTGCGCGCCTTCACCCAGGACGACGCCCACGTCTTCTGCACCCTGGACCAGGTCACCGACGAGGTCGACTCGATCTGCGAGGCGATCGACGAGCTCTACGCGCGCTTCGGCTTCGACCAGGTGCGGGTCGAGCTCTCGACCCGGCCCGAGAAGTCGATCGGCTCCGAAGAGCAGTGGGAGCGCGCCGAGGCGTCGCTGCGCGAGGCGCTGGACCGCCAGGGCCGCGAGTACGACGTTGCGCCGGGGGAGGGGACCTTCTACGGGCCGAAGATCGACTTTCACATCACCGACGCGCTCGGCCGCTCCTGGCAGTGCGGCACCTGCCAGCTGGACTTCTTCATGCCCGAGCGCTTCGGGCTCACCTACGCCGGCGCCGACAACGCCGATCACACGCCGGTGATGATCCATCGCGCCCTGCTCGGCTCGATGGAGCGCTTCGCCGGCATCCTGATCGAGCACTACGGAGGCCGCTTCCCGGTCTGGCTGGCGCCGCTGCAGGTCCTGATCCTCCCGGTCGCCGACCGCCACGTCGACTACGCCCGCACGGTCGAGGCGGCGCTGCGGGAGGACGGGGTGCGGGCGAGCATCGACGAGCGCTCCGAGTCGGTCGGCAAGAAGATCCGCGACGCTGAGCTCGCCCGCGCCCCCTACATGCTGGTGCTGGGGGACAATGAGCAGGAATCGGGCGCCGTCTCGGTGCGCTCGCACGAGGAGGGCGACATCGGCGCGCTGAGCCTGAAGGAGTTCGGCGAGCGGATCCGCGAGGAGATTTCCGCTGCGTAGCCGGGTGCCTGTGTCATACTCCGCCAACTTGACTGCCGGTACGACACTTCCGCGCCGCTGAGCGCCCGCCGTGCCCGCTTTCTCACCCTTCCTCCTCCCAGACGCTTGACGCTCGACCGCACCTCTAACTAGTGCCGGTCCCGCGAAGGTTCGACCGGCGCCCTCCCGAGCGCGACAGCACTCGGCTCAACGAGCGGATCCGGGTTTCCGAGGTGCGCCTGATCGGCGCCGACGGCGAGCAGGTCGGGGTGATCCCGACCGAGAAGGCACTGGAGCGAGCGCAGGCCGAGGACCTCGACCTGGTCGAGGTGGCCCCGGAGGCAAAGCCGCCGGTCGCGCGGCTGCTCGACTACTCCAAGTACAAGTACGAGCAGGAGCAGAAGGCGAAGGCGGCGCGCAAGCACCAGCAGCAGACCAACGTTCGCGAGATCAAGCTGCGCCCGAAGATCGCCGACCACGACTACGAGACCAAGAAGGGCCATGTCGTGCGCTTCCTGCACCAGCGCGACAAGGTCAAGGTGACGATCATGTTCCGCGGCCGCGAGCAGGCGCACCCCGAGCGCGGGCGCGCCCTGCTCCAGCGCCTCTTCGAGGACATCAAGGACCTGGCGGTGATCGAGTCAGAGCCGCTGCAGGAGGGCCGCAACATGAGCATGCTGCTGGGGCCGACGCGGGCGGCCGGGTCCAACGACGACGGTGCGGCCGAAGAGACGCCCGACGCCGAGACCGGCACCGAATAAGCAGCCGCAGGGGACAATGACGCTGAGGCGTCATGACCGCAACCCGTCCAACAGTCGTTCGCGTCGCTTGTCGCGATGGCGCTCGCCCTCGCTTTCACGGCGGGTGCAGTCTGGCTTTCGAATGATTCGAACTCGGGTCGTCCGGCCACCGATGCCGCAGCCGGCTCGCAGGCGCGAGTACCTGACGACGCAGCTGGCGAGCGGTTGCTCAACCGAGCAGCTGCTCTCTAGCGAGGGCCCGCGACTCTCGGCCTGCCGGGCGCCCTACGGGCCGGACAGCCCCTTCAACCGGCCGATCATGTCGTCACCGCCGCAGGCCCCGGGCTCAGAGGCGACGATCGCCCAGATCACCGAGGGCGACCCGCCCGCCTCAATGGTGTTCGGCGACCCACTTCGCGACGGCGGTGTCCCGGTCTACCGGTCGCGCCCCCAGGATCCTCTCTACACGCTGCACTGCACCAAGCCGTGGGGTCGCTGCGAGATCGAGGGAGAGCAGGTGCGAATACCGTCCGCGGCGCTCCCGGCCGGGAGCTGGCCCGACCCTGACGATCAATCCGACGGCCACCTCACCGTCGTCGACCCCGACAGCGGGGAGGAGTACGACCTCTGGAACGTCAGCTCGAAGCCCCCGGGCGGGGGACAGCTGGACTTCGCCTGGGGGGGCGAGACCGAGATCGACGGCGACGGGTTGGGCTCAGGAGCCGTTGCGGCGGGCTGGGGCAGCCTCTCGGGCCTGATCAGGGTTCAGGAGCAGATCTCCGGTCGCATCCCGCACGCGCTTGCGATCGCGGCGCCGTGTACCGCGGGGGTCGTCTATCCGGCGAGCGGGGGTGGGCAATCGTGCGCCGACGCGGGGCTGCCCGGCGTCAGCGCGCCCCCGATGGGAGCGCATCTGCAACTCGACATGAGCGAAGAGGAGATCGAGGGCCTGGGCCTTTCCCGCAGCGAGTCCGCGGTCCTGCTGGCCATGGCGCGCTACGGCGGATTTGTCTCCGACACGACCGGCGCCGACCATTGGGGATTCGAGACCGAGAGCTCCGCCGCCTACTCGAGCTTCGGCGAGGTGGACCCCCGCATCGCGGTTGCCCAACGATCCGGCGTCGAGCCGGAGGACTTCAACGGAAACGGCAGTGAGGAGTATTGGCTGCCCTACTCGACTTCGGTCGGCTGGCAGGAGAACCTGCGAGTGATCGACCCCTGCGTGTCGCTCAGGACCTGCGGCTGACCCGCCCTCAGAGGACGAACCACTCGCTGTCGAGCTGAGTGAGCAGGGCTCCGCTGGTTCCCAGGTTCGCCCGAAGCTCCGCATCGGGAGCGTGGATCACCGGCTGACGGGCGAAGCCGAGCACCGCGAAGCGGTTGCGCAGGGGCACCAGCAGATGGGGCTCGAGGCGGCCGGCGATTACCGTGCGGCCGCTCTGCCGTGCGTGCTCAACCAGCTCGCCGACCACAGCGTCTCCCTCGGCCGGCCTGAAGGCGAGGTGAAGGACACGGGTCACGCCTCCCCGCCCCGGCGCCAGCACGTACCAGCCGACTGGGCGTCCGTCGCGCCGGACCACGCGTCGCACGACCTCGCCGAACAGGGACTCGACCAGGCCGTAGAGGTGATCGAGGTACTCGAAGTCATAGTCGGCACGAAGCTCGACCCCCTTGGTCAGCTCCGGAAGCAGCTCGACGATTGTCTCCGTGTCGGCGTCGGCCCCGATCACGTCGGGCGGCAGCGGGGGAAAGGCGCGCCGCATAAGTCTCGGCCCCGCGGCCTGGAAGGGCATCGCTCCCACCGGGACATCGCCGCGGCCGACGGATCTGCGCCGGGCAAGGGCAGTGGCGCTGACTCCGCTCAGCCAGCGGATCGGGCGCAGCACGATCATCCAGTCGCAGGCTCGCGGGTAGTCCATGTGGCCTCCGAGAGCCCGCCACATCCGGACCATGTCGACGCTGGCCGAATCGGAGTAGGTGAAGTCCTGGGCGCCCTTGAAGAGCCGTCTCATCATCAGCGTTCCCGTCGGACCGGAACGCTGGGCCTCGGCGACGACCACGTGCGAGACGCAGATCCCCCGCAGCTGCTGCTCGCCGAGCCGGAACCTCCTCACCTGGGAGGCGACGAAGCCGCTCAGCTGTCCGTCCCCGTCGGTCGCCACCAGCGACGGCAGCTCGTCGTCGCTCCATGGGTCGTCGATCAGGGTGCTGGCGAGGAACTCGGGAATCCCCTCGCTCGGGGACCAGTCGGGCAGGTTTTCGCGAACCAGCGCCGCGACCTCGGGCAGGTCATCTCGCTGCAGCGGGCGGATCTCTCCCATTGGGCTCGACACTACAGCGAAGAGATCAGACCACGAACCACTCCCCGTCGAGCTGGGTCAGGAGTGACCTCTCGCTCGACAGGGCGGCGGTGACTTCAGGGTCGTGGCAATGGAGCACGGGCCGGCGCGCGAAGCCCAGGACCGGGAGTCGCGCCTGCAGGGCGAGAGTCAGCTGCGGCTCCTGGCGCCCGCTCAGGACCGCGCTGCCGTTCTCGCGCGCGTGATCGACCACGTCACCGAGGACCGCTTCCGCCTCGCGCTGGGTGACTCGCAGGTGCAGAATCCGGCTGACGTCTCCCGGAGCGGGAACGTACGCGTACCATCCGATCGCTCGTTCACCACGTCTGACAACTCGTCGTGAGAGGCGCCCGTAGCGGGCCTCCGCCTGCTCGAAGAGATGATGCAGAAACCGCTCGTCGTAATCCCCCCAGAGCTGCAGCCCGCGCGACATCTCGGGCAGCGCCTCGACGATCTCCGATGGGCTCGCATCGGAGCTCCGGACGTCCTTCGCCTCTTCGACCTCCCAGCGGTTGCCCCGTCGCGCGGCCTGAAAGGGAAACGCGCCGACCGGAATCTGTTCCGATCGCAGCCTGCGGCGGGCCGCGCCGGCGCCGATCCCCCGATCCAGCCGAGCGGCCGCAGGACGACCATCCAGTCGAAGGACCGCGCCGTGGTCGAGCTGGCCCCCGAGGGTGCTCCAGATGCGCGCGACCTCGTCGTTCGCGGTGTCGGAGTAGCGTGAAGTCCTGGGCCCGGTGAGAAAGCGGCGCAGCAGCAGCGCTCCGGCCGCCCCACCTCGGCTTCCCGCCGCGACGGTGAGATGCGAGTGGCAGAGCCCACGCAGGGTTCGGTCGCCGAAGCGAAAGCGCCTCACCTGCGCGCCGATAAAGCCGATCACCTCCCCTCCTCGATCGCGACCAGGGAGGGCAGCTCCTCGTCGCGCCACGGGTCGTCGAGCAGGGTCGCGGCGAGGAAGGCGGCGATCTCTTCTTGGGGACGGGCGACGCTCGGGCCGCCACGGCTGGGGCGAACTGGTCGACGAGGGTCGGAAGGTCGGCGTGCAGCATTTCCGCCACCGCCGGCAGGTCTGCTCTGCTCAAGAGGGCGAATCTCAGCCATAGGTTCGCGACACTACCGAGCGGACACTGAGTGACGACCACCGAGCCAGAGGAGACGGAACCCGAAATGAGCGACCAGGACCAGAGCACCGAGGCCCCGCAGGGCGTGCCGTTCGACGCGGCCGCCAGCGATCGAGCAATGCGCGACCGGGACCGCGAAGGCGATCGGGGACCTGCGCCGCCGCGGCGCCGTGGTCGCCGTTTCCGGTGGAATCGACTCCAGCGTCACCGCCGGGCTCGCGGTGCGCGGGCTGGGCGCCGACAACGTGCTGCTGCTGCGGCTGCCCGAGCGCGACGTCGGCAACCGCTCCTCCGACCTCGGCCTGGTGCTCGCGGAGGCCCTGGGCGCCCCGACGATCGAGGAGCCGATCAGCGCTGCGCTGGAGGCGCTTGGCTGCTACGCGCGGCGCGACGAGGCGATCCGCAAGCTCTTCCCCGACTACGAGCCCGACTGGAAGCACAAGCTGGTGCGCTCCGATCCAACCGGCGGCATCATCGTCTTCTCTCTCGTGGTCGAGCGCCCCGACGGCACAGAGGAGCAGAAGCGGATGCCGCCGGCCGCCTACACCGAGCTGCTCGCGGCGACGAACATGAAGCAGCGCACGCGCAAGCTCCTCGAGTACACCTGGGCCGACCGCCTCAACTACGCGGTCGTCGGGACCCCGAACCTGCTCGAGTACGACCAGGGTTTCTTCGTCAAGGGAGGCGACGGTCTTGCCGATGTGAAGCCCATCGCCGGTCTTTACAAGTCACAGGTCTACGCGATGGCTCACGAGCTCGGGCTGCCCGAATCGATCACCAGCCAGCGGCCGACCACCGACACCTTCAGCCTCCCCCAGACCCAGGAGGAGTTCTACTTCGGCTACCCCTACGAGCAGATGGACGTGCTGATGTGGGGCCGCGAGCAGGGGATCGACCCCTCAGAGCTCGCGTCCACGGTCGGCCTCGACGCCGAGCAGGTCGAGGCCGCCTACGGCGAGATCGACCGCCGCCGGGTCGCCACCGAGTACCTGCAGGCGCCCGCCGTTCTGGTGGAGCCGGGCTGATGTGCGGCATCGCCGGGATCGTGCGCCCGCAACCCGGGCCGCCTCCCGACGAGCAAAGCCTGCGCCGCATGGCGGGGGCGATCGAGCATCGCGGGCCCGACGGCTACGGCTACGCGCTGGAGAGCGGCGCGGGCCTGGTCAACACCCGGCTCTCGATCTTCGACCTTCCTGGTGGCTGGCAGCCGATCGAGGATCCCGCCGGCGGGGTGATCGTCTACAACGGCGAGGTCTACAACCACTACGAGCTGCGGGCGGAGCTGGAGGCTAAGGGGGAGACGTTCCGCACCACCACCGACACCGAGGTGGTGCTGCGGCTGCTCGAGCGCGACGGCCCGGCGGCGCTTGACCGCCTCAACGGTCAGTTCGCGATCGCCTGGTACCAGCCTCGGCGACGCCGCCTGACCCTGATCCGTGATCGGTTCGGGGTCCGCCCGCTTCACTACTCGCTGCTCGACGATGGAACGATCGTCTTCGGCTCGGAGGCGAAGGCGATCTTCGCCTCCGGCGAGGTCAAGCCGGCGCCTGACCTGCGCGGCGTCGACGACGTCTTCACCCTCTGGGGCCCGCGCCCGCCGCGCACCGTCTTTGCCGGGGTCAGCCAGGTGATGCAGGGCGGCCTGCTGGTCTGGGAGGCGGGCAAGGTGGTCGAGGAGCGCACCTGGTGGACGCCGTCGTTCGATTCAAACGGCGGGCCGGCCGAGGACCTGGAGGAGCTGATGCGCGACAGCGTTCGCCTGCGGCTGCGCGCCGACGTCCCGGTCGGCGCCTACCTCTCCGGCGGTCTCGACTCGAGCCTGATCGTCGCCCTGGCACAGCAGGAGACCGACCACCAGCTACGCACCTTCTCGGTCGCCTTCGTCGATCCCAATTACGACGAGCGCCCCCACCAGGAGGAGGTCGCTCGGGCACTCGGGACCGACCACCACGTGGTCGAGGCGGGGCCGGCGGAGATCGCCAACGCCTTCCCCGACGTCGTCCGCCACGCTGAGCAGCCCCTGGTGAGGACCGCACCGGTGCCGCTCTACCTGCTCTCGACCGAGGTGCGCGCAGAACGACATCGTCGTCGTCGCCACCGGCGAGGGGGCGGACGAGCTCTTCTGGGGCTATGACCTCTTCAAGGAGGTCGTCGTGCGCGAGCTTCACCGCAGCGACCCCGAGCGGGCTCGGGCGATGCTGGAGGAGCTCTACGGATATCTGCCCGCCGACTCCCGACGTGGCCCGGCCTGGGACCGCTTCCTGCTCGAGACCGGGGCACGCCGGCGACCCGATCGCCTCCCACATGACCCGGGTCGAGGCGACCGCCGCGGTGAAGGCCTTCTACCGCCCCGAGGTCGCGGCGGAGATCGGCGAAGGCCAGTCACTGGATCGCCTGCGCGGCGGGCCTTCCCAACGGGTTCGGCGACTGGAGCAGCCTCCAGCGCGCCTCCTGGCTTGAGATCTCGACCCTGCTGGAGCCCTATCTGCTCGCTGCCCAGGGCGACCGGGTCGCTATGGCGCATGGGGTGGAGGGCCGGTATCCCGTTCCTCGATCATCGGGTCTTCGAGCACGCGGTGAGGCTGCCCCCGGAGCGAAAGCTCGACGGCATGCGGGAGAAGGCGGCCCTGCGCGACCTCGCCGCCGACCTGCTGCCGGAGGAGATCGTCAGCCGCTCCAAGCAGCCCTACCGGGCGCCGGAGGTGGCGCCTTTCTTCGACCCCGGCGCCCCCGACTGGGTCGAGGAGTCGCTGAGCGCCGCGGCCCTGGAGGAGACCGGGATCTGGGAGCCAGCAGCGCGTCGAGGGCCTGCTGCGCCG
The DNA here is from genome assembly GCA_963724905.1 of uncultured Solirubrobacterales bacterium. Lineage (GTDB taxonomy): Bacteria > Actinomycetota > Thermoleophilia > Solirubrobacterales > 70-9 > Mayfieldus. Next base: position 325,755 of record CAVRWD010000001.1, on the reverse strand, counting down.
CTGCCGGGCCGGCAAGGCGACCGGGTTCCGCGAGGGCATGGCGCTGATCGGAATCCTCTCCACCCAGTTGTGGCATCGTGCCTTCTTTCATTCAGGCCTCGATGCCTACCCGCCGGAAGCCGATGAGCCACGCATGAGAACTCGATCGCACCAAAGCCGAGGAGGTCGCATGACCGAGGCCGACCGAGGTGCGCGGCGAGATGCGCAAGTTCATGGAGGAGAACTTCCTCTACATGCGCCCCGACGTCGAGCTCTCCGACAGCGATGAGTTCCTCGCCCTCGGGGTGATCGACTCGCTCGGCTTCGTCGAGCTCGTGGAAGAGGTGCAGTCGCGCTACGGGCTGGCGATCGAGGACGTCGAGATCACCGAGGAGAACTTCGGCTCGATCGACGCGATCGCGAAGTTCGTCGGCGCCAAGCAGTCCTCTTGAGCCACCCGTCGATCGCAGAAGACCTCGCCCGCACCGCCGCCCGCGACCCGGACCGGCTCTGCCCTGGTGGTCGCCGAGCGGCAGTTCAGCTTCGCCGAGCTCGATGAGCTCGCCGGTCGGCTCGCGCCGGCCTGCGGGAGCGCGGGGTGCAGCGCGGCGACCGCGTGGCGCTGATGCTCCCCAACGGCCTCGACGCGGTGGTCGCGATCGAGGCGACCCTGCGCGCGGGCGCGGCGATCATGCCGATCAACCCGACCGCCAAGCACGACCGGGTGGCCGACCTGCTGAAGCGCTCAGATGCCGCGATGCTGCTCTGCGACGCCGATCGCGCCGCGGAGGCATCGCTGGCAGCCGATGCGCTTCCGGCAAGGTGCAGCTTTATTCGCGACCTCGAGCAGCTGCCACCGACGGCCCGCACAGTCCTTCGATGCTCCCGCGGATGCGGACCTCGCCGCCCTGATGCACACCTCGGGCTCGACCGGCGGGCCGAAGGGCGTGATGCACACCCACGGAGGGCTCGGCTTCGTCACCGACTCGATCATCGAGTACCTCGACGTGAGCGCAGAGGACCGGATCCTCAACTTGCTGCCGCTCTCCTTCGGCTACGGCCTCACCCATCTGCTGATCTGCATCCGCTCCGGCGCGACGCTCGTGCTCGAGCCCGGCGTCGGGCTGCCTGGGCGGATCGTGAAGCTGCTGGAGGACGAGCGGGTGACGGGGCTGCCGGGAGTCCCGACGATCTTTCAGGTGCTGCTGTCCCTACGCGGCCTCGCGGAGCGGCCGCTGCCCCAGCTTCGCTTCCTCACCAACGCGGGGGCGGCGCTGCCGACCCCGGCCCTGGAGGAGGTGCGCCGCACCTTCGCCAACGCCACCCTCTACTCGATGTACGGGCAGACCGAGTGCATCCGCACCTGCTACCTGCCGCCCGACCAGCTCGACGTCCGGCCCGGGTCGGTCGGGGTCGCGATCCCCGGCACCGAGACCTGGCTCGAGGACGACGAGGGAAACGTCCTCGACGCCGGCGCCTCCGGCGAGCTGATCGTGCGCGGGCCGCACGTGATGCAGGGCTACTGGAACGACCCCCGGGCGACGGCGGAGCGCATTCGCGAGGGGCGCGATCCCGGCGAGCGCGTCCTGGCGACAAACGACCTCTTTCGCACCGACGAGGAGGGCTACCTCTACTTCGTCGGGCGCCGCGACGACATCATCAAGTCGAGGGGGGAGAAGGTGCCGCCGCGCGAGGTCGAGGAGGTCATCCATCTCGAGTCGGCGGTCAAGGAGGTCGCGGTGGTCGGGGTGCCTGACCGCCTGCTCGGCGAGGCGGTGCACGCCCACGTGTCCGCCCGCGAGGGCGAGGACCTCGACCCGATGACGCTGAAGCGCCTCTGCGCCGAGCACCTCGAGGACTACATGGTTCCCCAGCAGGTCGTGATCCACGCCGAGCTGCCGCGCAACAACAACGGCAAGGTCGACCGGCTGCTGCTCTCACAGGGCTGAGCGTGGCGGGCGAGGGGGCCACCAACGCGGCGGGGATGCTGCTCGAGACCGCGGCCGCGATGCCCGCGCGGCCGGCGATCGTCGAAGGCGAGCAGAGCCGCAGCTACGAGGAGCTCGCTCGCGACGCGCTCGCGATCGCCGCCGGGCTGCGCGAGGATGGAGTGCAGCCGGGGGACAGGGTGGCGATTCATCTGCGCCGGGGCGCAACCGCGGCCGCGGCTTACTTCGGGGCTCTGGCGAGCGGCGCGGTCGCGGTGATCGTCAACGAGCAGCTGCAGCCGCGCCAGATCGAGCACATCCTCAACCACTCCGGCGCCGTGGCGATGATCGCCGAGGAGGAGCTCGCCGGGCGGCTGGACCGGCCGCTTGAGACCGGGGCCCGCACCCTCGACGGCGCCGGGCTGCTCGGCGGGAGGCCCGTCGATGAAGCGGTGCAGAGGGAGGGCGGCGACGTCGCCCAGATCATCTACACCTCCGGCTCCACCGGGCTGCCGAAGGGGGTCACGCTCTCGCACTCCAACGTGTGGGCGGGGATGCAGGCGGTCACGGCCTATCTCGAGATCACCGCCGAGGACCGCATTGCGAGCCTGCTGCCGTTCAGCTTTGACTACGGCCTCAACCAGCTTCTCTGCGCCGCCGGCACAGGGGCCTGCCTGGTGGTCGAGCGCTCGCCCGTGGCGGCGCGGATCGTCCGCTCCTTGAATGAGCGTGAGGCGACGGTGCTCGCGGCGGTGCCGCCGCTCTGGTTCCAGCTGCTCGACACGGACTCCTTTCAGCAGCCGATCGAGTCGCTGCGAGCGATGACCAACTCGGGGGGCCGGCTGCCGAAGGAGGCAGTCGCGGCGCTTCGCCAGGCCCAGCCGGGGGCGGGCCTGATCCTGATGTACGGGCTCACCGAGGCCTTCCGCAGCACCTACCTCCCCGCCGACGAGGTCGACAGCAAGCCGACCTCGATCGGCCGCGCGATCCCCGGGGCCGAGATCATGGTCCTCGACGAGGAGATGGCTCCCTGCGGGCCCGGGGAGCACGGCCAGCTCGTGCATCGCGGCCCCACGGTGGCGCTCGGCTACTGGCAGGACTCCGACGCGACCGAGCGCGTCTACGGCCCCAACCCGCTGCGCCCCGAGGAGGACGAGAGGGTTGTGTTCTCCGGCGATCTCGTCTACCGCGACGAGGACGGGGACCTTTTCTTCGTCGGTCGCAACGACTCGATGATCAAGACGATGGGCTACAGGGTCAGCCCCGACGAGGTGGCCGAGGTGCTCTACGCCTCGGGACAGGTGGTCGAGGCCCTCGTCACCTCGGAGCCGGACGCCAAGAAGGGCGCGATCGTCGTCGCCTACGTCGTCCTGCGCGAGGACGGGAGCCTGGAGCGGGTGCAGGAGCTCGCCGCACAGGAGCTGCCCCGCTACATGCGCCCGGCCCGGATCGAAGACCGCGCCGAGCTGCCGCGAACGGCGAGCGGCAAGCACGATGCCAAGGCGATGCGAGAGGGCCAGTGATCGACCCCGAGCTTCAGGATCTGCTCGAGCCGCTGGAGCGCTTCGAGGCGATCCGCAAGCGCTTCGCGCGGCTCGGCGATCGGTTGGCCGACCTCTCCTACGCCAACCCCTACGAGGGGGTGGTGCGATCGGCGCGCGAGGCGCTGCGCGAATCGCTCGATGATGAGCGATCCCTCGACCTTCAGTACGCGCCCTTCGGGGGTCAGACCCTTGCCCGCAGGGCGACCGCCGACGCCCTGCGCGAGAGCCACGGGATCGACTTCGACTTCCGCGACCTGATCCTGACCCCGGGCGCGATGTCGGCCCTCCACGTGGCGCTGCGCGGCGCCTGCCAGCCGGGTGACGAGGTGCTGATCCCGGTTCCCTGCTGGCTTGACCACCCGCTCTATGCGCGAGCGCAGGGGCTGGCACCGCGGCTGGTACCGCTGGCCTCGAGCTTTGACCTCGACCTCGATGCGATCGCGGAGGCGATCGGGCCCCGCACCTCGGCCGTGGTCATCAGCCAGCCCGCCAACCCGACCGGCCGCCTCTACGGCGCAGAGTCGTTGCGCGGGCTGGCAACCGTCCTGCGCGAGGCGGAGGAGCGCCATGGCCGCGGCATCACCCTGATTGCGGACGAGACCCACCGCGACTTCGTCGCCGCGGGCGAGTTCACCAGCCCGGCCAAGCTGCATCCGCGAACGCTGATCGCCTACTCGTTCGGCAAGTACCACTTCATGCAGGGACAGAGGCTCGGGTACGCCGCCGTCTCGCCCGATCACCCGCAGCGGCGCGAGGTCGCGGAGGAGATCGTGCGCTGGACGCGGATCGACGGCTTCGCCACTCCCACCGCGCTGATGCAGCGGGCCCTGCCGCGACTGCTGGCCCTGCGCCACGACCACGGCTGGGTCGAGGAGTGGCGCGGTCGCGTGGTCACGGGCCTTGGTGAAGCCGGCTTTGAAGTGGTCGACCCAGAGGCGACGATGTTCGTCTACGTGCGCACCCCTGATGGCCACGACGACGACTTCGCGTTCGTCGAGGAGCTGGCCTCGCGCGGCACCCTGGTGCTCCCGGCTCCCGTCTTTCACCACCAGGGCTACTTCCGCCTCTCGCTCACCGGCTCCGAGCAGATGCTCGAGCGGGCCTTGGAGGTCCTTGCCGGAGGGCGCGAATGACCGGGGTCAGGCTCAGCGGCGAGCTGGAGGCGACCTTCGCCTGGGACGGCGAGCGGCTCCTCGACGACTCGGAGCTCACCACCGGGCCGCCGCCGCAGCGGCTGCGTGGCGCCGCCGCGGTCGTGGGGGGAGGATCGGACGGGCCTCACAGGGTGCTGCGCGACCCCCTGGGGCTGAACAAGCTCTTCTGGGCCCGGGAGGGCGAGGGAATCGCCTTCTCCTCGCGGCCCTGGCGGCTGGTCGACGACGGCCACGACCTGAGCCAGGTCTTCGCGGTGCCGCGCGGCTGGTCATCGATCTCGACCCCGCTCAGCCCGAGCCGGTCGCCCACGAGTCGCTGCTACCGGAGGCCTGGTTCGAGGACCCCGGCTCCGAAGCCGACGTCGAGGCGATCGGGCGTGAGATCCGCGAGCTGCTCGACCGCTACCTGGAGGCGATCGCGGCGCGGAGCCAATCGGCCGAGGTCTTCGTTTGCCTCTCGGGCGGCCTCGACAGCAGCGGCATCACGGCGCTGGTCGCGGACCACTTCCCCGGGGCGACCGCCGTCAGCTTCGACATCGCGCGCAGCGGCGGAGGAGTCAGCGAGGATCGCACCACCGCCCAGCGGGTCGCCCGCGACCTCGGCCTCTCGCTTCTGGAGGTCACGGTGACGCCCGACGAGCTGCTGGAGCCCCTCGACGTCGTCCTCCGCGAGGGGATCGACTGGCGCGACTTCAATGTCCACGCGGCGTTGGTCAACGCGGCTCTCGCCCGGGAGATCGCGGACGCCGCGGAGACCCCGGCAAATCGCTCGTCTTCAGCGGCGACCTGGCGAACGAGTTCCTGATCGACTACCACGCCGAGCAGTACCGGGGCGAGACCTACTACGCGCTGCCGCGCCTGGAGCCGGTCGACCTGCGGGCGTTCCTCGTGCGCGGGCTCGACACCTCGCATCGCGAGGTGGGAGTCTTCGCCGCCTGGGATCTGAGCCTCGTACAGCCCTACGCGGTCGCGGTGGACGCCTACATGCTGTTGCCGGAGAAGTTCCTGCGGCTGGCGGACCGCAAGGACCGCCTCTGCCGCGCCACCTTTGGCGAGGGGGTGCCCGACTACGTCTTCACGCGCCCCAAGACCCGCGCCCAGGTCGGCGACGAGCACGAGCGGGGGTGCTCGCGATGTGCGTCGACCGGGGCATCGACAGCGCCGCCCTGCGGCGGCGCTTCTGCGAGCTGCACGGAGGCGCGGAGGAGCGATCGCTGGACCGCTTCATAAGGGCGGGGCGCTACAGGGCCAAGGCGCCCTCGATCGGGCCGTCCGATGAGTGACTCCGCGGCGGAGCGCATCGAGGGATTCGTGCGCGAGACCTTCGAGGTCTCCGCCACCGATCCGCGCTTTGGCCGTGACGTGGACCTCTTCGAGGGCGGCTATGTGGACTCGGTCGGCCTCACCGAGCTGCTCGCCTTCATCGAGGCGGAGTTCGCGATCAGCATTCCCGACGAGGACCTCGCCTCGGATGAGTTCATGACGATCGGCGGAATGGCCACGATCGTCGGCCGGCTCAGCTAGCTGCGACCACTAGACGCTGCGCGGTCGCTAGACGCCGCGTGAGGTCGGCAGCATCCTGCGCAGGGCGTGGGGGACCCCGCCGGGGCGCTCGGAGACGCGGCGACCGATGCGGCGGGCGCGGGCCTCGGCCGAGACCAGGACCCGGGCCGGCGCCAGCGCCCTGGGCAGGACGATCGTCTGCACGTCGCGGCCGGCGTTCTGGAAGCGCCGCTTGTACGCCTCGGTGCCGAGCAGCATGTCGAACTCCTGCGCGCCCTCGTCGATGGCGCTCTGGATCGTCCGCGTCAGCATCACGATGCCGACGCTGAGCTCGGCCCAGTCGGGGTCAAAACCGCTCTGGTAGAAGGTGTAGCGGTCGCCTACCCGCCAGCCGAGAAACGCAGCGACGGCGGTCCCGTCGACCTCCAGCAGCCGCAGTCGCAGCCACCCGCGGCGCTGGGCGGCGGCGGCGAACTCGGTGACGAATCCGCGCCCGCCCGGTGCGTCGAGGGCGGAGCGCCCCTCCCAGCGGCGCTCGTGCAGGACGAAGAACTGCGCCAGGTCCGCCTCCAGGGTCTCCTCCGTCGCCGTCCGGTCGAGCACCTCGTGGGCGTTGGTGAGCTTGCGCTCGCGCTGGCGCAGCTTCTTGCGAAAGCTGGAGCTGCGGCCGGCGAGGTAGCCCTCCCAGTCGAGGCCGCGGAGGTCGATGTAGGGCTGCTCGGAGCGCTGCTGCACGATGCCCGCCCTCTCCGGGCTGACTCGCGCCTTATGCCCTGCCACCAGGGCCTGTCCGGCTCGACGTGGTTGAGGACGAGCGTGTAGCGGTCCAGGCCGCCCTGCCGCAGGGCGGCCATCGAGGCGGCTGCGACCTCGAGCTCGTCCGCTTCGCGCGAGACGGGTCCGAAGCGGTCGCCGAAGCTCGCTCCCGCGAAGCGGATCATCCGCGGCCGGCGCGAGAAGTCGAGCACCAAGGGCATGACGCCGGCCAGGCTGCCGTCGGTCCTGCGCGCGGCCGCGATCACCGGTGATGTGGAGTCGGGGCGGTGCCCACCAGCTTCGGAACCATTCCGGCGCGATGAAGGCGTTTCCTCGCAGCTCGGCGAGCGAGCGCCATTCGTCCTCGATCCCGGCGATCTCCGTGGGATCGGTTATGAGCTGCGATTCCATGCGTGAGGCGGGCTCGCCCATGCCCAGGTTCTGTCGGCACCGCGGGCGTCGACCTTTACGTCGTGGTTCGTGCCTGCCGAGGCGTGCTCACTGCCTCGAAGTTGGGAACAGCCGGCGCAGCTTCCTGCCCGTCATTGACATCCTGCGATGCCTTGCCAGGTGGGTGGAGCCGCGGCGGGCGCGGCTCTCGATCGCAACCAGCAGGCGAGCCGGCGCGAGCGACTTGGTCATGATCACGGTGTGCACCTCGCGGCTCTGGTTCTGGAGTCTCTTCTTGTAGTCCTCGTCGCCGAGCAGCATGTCGAACTCCGAAGCGCCCTCCTCGATCGCGCCCTCGATCGTCTTCATCAGCAGCACGGTGCCGACGCTGAGATCGGACCAGCCCGGGTCAAAGCCGCTCTGGTAGAAGGTGAAGGTGCCCCCCGACTCGCCAGCCGAGAAAGGCGGCGACGGGGGTGCCGTCCACCTCGAGCAGCTTCAGGCGCAGCCATCCGCGACGCTGGGCCGCCTCGGCGAAGCGGCTCAGCGCCTGCTTGGCGTCCCCGGCGTCGAGCGACGACCCTTGTCCCCAGCGCTGCTCGTGGAGTGCGAAGAAGTGCGCCAGATCGGACGCCAGGCTGTCGTTGGTCGTGCCCCCGAACCTCGACCCGTCTCCGCTGCGCTCGAGCTTGCGGTCGCGCTGGCGCACCCTCTTGCGAAAGCTCGAGCTGCGTGTGCCCAGGTATCCCTGCCAGTCGAGCCCCTCGAAGCTGATGCTGGGGAGCTCCGCGCGCTGCTGCGTGTACTCGGCCCCTCGCGACCGGCGCCCGTCGCGGATGTCTCGCCACCAGCTGCCCGCGAGCTCGACCCGGTTGAGCATCAGCATGTAGCGCTCGAACCCCTCAGCCGCGAGTAGCCGCGCCCGTTGCCACCGCGACGGCGCTCTCGTCCTCCGCGCGGCCGCGGGCCCGAAGTGATCGCCGAATTTCGCCCCGGCGAAGCGGATCGCCCGTGGCCGGCGACCCTTGTCGAGCACCAGCGGCATCACGCCGGCGAGGCTGCCGTCGTCCCTGCGAACAGCAGCGACCAAGGGTGAGATCGACTCCGGGTACGCGTCGGTCCAGCACCAGAACCACTCCGGGGTCAGGAACGCATTGCCGCGAAGCTCCGCGAGAGCGCGCCAATCGTCCTCGATCTCGCCGATCTCCGTAGCGTCTGAGATCAGATCGGTTCTCATCCGGGTCGTTGGACCCTCAGCGTCTCTTGGTGTCGGCGAGCTCGGTCGCAGCCCCACGATATTCGTTGGGCGGTCTGCTTCAATAGTCGGCCCGATGCCGAAGATGAAGACCCATTCCGGCGCCAAGAAGCGCTTCCGCAAGACCGCCAAGGGCAAGCTGCGCGGCCGGCGCGCCTACTCGAGCCACATCCTCGAGAAGAAGTCGCCGAAGCGCAAGCGCGCGCTTCAGCGCGCCCGGTCGAGATCTCCGAGGCCGACCGCCAGCGGGTGCGGACGCTGCTCGGAGGCAAGAAGTGAGCCGCGTCAAGCGCTCCGTCCCGCGCGCAAGAAGCGCCGCAAGGTCCTCAAGGAGGCGAAGGGCTACTGGGGCCGCAAGCACTCCTCCTACCGCTTCGCGAAGGAGCAGGTGCAGCGCTCCGGCATGTACGCCTACCGCGACCGCCGCAACCGCAAGCGCGACTTCCGCCGCCTCTGGATCATCCGCATCAACGCCGCCGCGCGGGCGCGAGGGCATCAGCTACTCGGAGCTGATGCACGGCCTGCGCGAGGCCGGGGTCGAGGTCAACCGCAAGATGCTGGCCGACATCGCCGTCCACGACCGCGATGCGTTCCGCCGATTCGTCGAGCTCGCCCGGGAGGGCGCGGCCGCCTAGCCGCGCTCACAAGATCGATCCTCCCGGGCGGACCAAGAGGCCCGCCTTTTTGTTTGCCGAGAGCAACGACCACCGAACGACACATGATCACGAGCCCCCACAACGAGAAGCTGAAGCTGGTCCGCAAGCTCTGCCGAGCGTCGCGACCGCGAGCGCGAGGGCCTGTTCGTCACCGAGGGGGAGGACCTGCTCGAGGCCGGGCTCGCCGCCGGCGCCGAGCCGCAGCTGCTGCTCGGCGCCGCCGGCGCGGGCCTCGGCGGCGAGGAGGTCGAGCCGGAGCTGCTCGCCGACGTCTCGGCGCTCGGCTCGGGGACGCGGGTGATCGCCGTCTGGCGACAGCGCTGGGCGCGAGCCCGGCGTGCGCGGCTCTGCGTCTACCTGCACGGCGTCGGCGACCCCGGCAACGTCGGCGCGGTGATCCGCACCGCGCGACGCCCTGATCGGCGGCATCGTCGTCCTCGGGCCCGGGCTGCGCCGACCCGTTCTCGCCGAAGGCGGTGCGGGCGAGCATGGGCTCGGTCTTCGCCCAGCCGCTCGGCGCGGGCGGATCGTGGCCGACACGCCCGCGCCCCGGGCGGCGCTGGTCGCCCACGGCGGCGAGGGCCGGGCGCGCTCGAGCGCGCCGGCTGACCCTCTGCCTCGGCGCCGAGCGCGAGGGGCTGCCGGCGGAGGTCCTCGCAGCCTGCGACGGCGCGGTGACGATCCCGCTGCGCGCCGGCGGCGCCGAGTCGCTCAACGTCGCCGCGGCGGCGGCGATCGCCTGCGAGCGGATATCGTCGCCCGCGCCGGCGCGAGCCGACGGCGGCCCGAGGTGAACGCGATGCTTGAGCGGATCGAGCAGCTGCGGCGCGAGGCCGAGGCGGCGATCGCCGCCGCGTCGGCGACCGCCGAGCTCGAGGAGCTGCGGGTCCGCTACCTCGGCCGCAAGGCCGAGCTGACCGTCGATCCTGCGCGGGATCGCCGAGCTGCCGGCCGAGGAGCGGGGGCCGGTCGGCAAGGCCGGCAACGAGGCCCGCTCGGCGCTCGAGGCGCTGCTCGAGCGCCCGCGGCGCGCGGAGCTCGACGCGGCCGAGCTCGACGCCGCGCCTGGCCGACGACCGCGATCGACGTCACCCTGCCCGGCGCGCCGGCGCGCGCCGGCGGCCTCGCGCAACCTCCTGCTGCGCACCCCGCGCGAGATCGAGGACGTCTTCGTCGGGCTCGGCTACCGGGTGATGGAGGGCCCCGAGGTCGAGCTCGACTACTACAACTTCACCGCGCTCAACCACCCGCCCGGGCCACCCGGCGCGGATGGCGCAGGACACCTTCTACGTCGACCCGGCGAGCCTCGCCGAGCTGCGATCGACCCGGCGCCGACGTTCCCGGCGAGAGGTAGCGGCGATCCGCTGCCGCCGGGGCCCGAGGACGTCGTCCTGCGCACCCACACCTCGCCGATGCAGGTCCGGGCGATGGAGGCGCAGGGGCCGCCGATCTTCATCGTCGTCCCCGGGCCGCTGCTACCGCTCGCGACCCCTTCGACGCCACCCACAGCCCGATCTTCCACCAGGTCGAGGGGCTCGCGGTCGCCGAGGACATCACCCTCGCCGACCTCAAGGGCACCCTGCGACGAGTTCGCGCGGGCGATCTTCGGCCCCGAGCGCGAGACCCGCTTCCGGCCCGGCTTCTTCCCCTTCACCGAGCCGAGCGTCGAGGTCGACGTCTCCTGCTTCGCGCTGCGGCGGCAGCGGCGAGCTCGCCGACGGCTCGCGCTGCCCGATCTGCAAGGGCACGGGCTGGATCGAGATCCTCGGCGCCGGGATGGTCGATCCCAACGTCTTCGGCTTCGTCGCGAGCAACGGCTATGACCCCGAGCGGGTCCAGGGCTTCGCCTTCGGCATGGGGATCGAGCGGATCGCGATGCTCAAGCACGGCGTCCCCGACCTGCGCAAGTTCTTCGAGAACGACGTCCGCGTCCTGGAGCAGTTCCGATGAAGGTGCCCTACTCCTGGCTGCGCGAGTACTGCGACCCCGGCCTGCCGGCCGAGGAGCTGGCCGAGCGCTCGCGCTGCGCAGCGACGAGGTCGAGCGGATCGCGCACGTCGGCCCGCCCGACCGCCGACGGCTTCGTCGTCGGCCGGGTGCTCTCCGCCGAGCAGCACCCCGACGCCGACCGCCTGCAGCGTCTGCGAGGTCGACGCCGGCGACGGCGCCGCGGACGATCGTCTGCGGCGCCCCCAACGTCGCCGCCGGCCAGACCGTCCCGGTGGCGCTGCCGGGAGCGGTGATGCCCGACGGGACGAAGCTCGGCAAGGCGAAGCTGCGCGGGGTCGAGTCGGACGGGATGATCCTCTCCGAGGCCGAGCTGGAGATCGGCGAGGACGCGGCCGGGATCGCTCGTGCTCGGCGAGCGACGGCGCGGCCCGGCCCGGGACGCCGCTCGCGCGAGGTGCTGCCGATCGCCGAGCCGGTGCTCGAGCTCGAGGTCGACTCCAACCGGGTCGACTGCCTCGGCGTCTACGGCGTCGCCCGCGAGGTGCACGCGATCACCGGCGCGCCGCTCGGCGCCCGCGCCGTGGGACGAGGACGCCGAGGCCGCCGGGCGAGGGCGACGTCGCCGACTACGCCTCGGTCACGCGTCGAGGTGCCCGACCTCTGCCCGCGCTTCACCGCCCGGGTCTTCACCGGACGTCGACGATCGGCCCCTCGCCGCTGTGGCTGAAGGCGCGGCTGATGGCGGCCGGCCAGCGGCCGATCAACAACGTCGTCGACATCACCAACTACGTGATGCTGCTGACCGCCAGCCGCTGCACGCCTTCGACCTCGACAAGGTGCCCGGCGGCGAGCTGATCGTGCGCACCGCGAGCGACGGGCGAGAAGATGACGACCCTCGACGGCGTCGAGCGCAGCTTCGACTCCGAGACGGTGCTGGTCTGCGACCGCGACGGGCCCTCGGGGATCGCCGGGATCATGGGCGGCGCGGTCTCCGAGGTCTCCGAGGCGACGACCCGGGTCCTGCTCGAGGTCGCGACCTGGAACGGGGTCAACATCCTGCGCACCTCGCGCAAGCTCGGGCTGCGCTCGGAGGCCTCCAACCGCTTCGAGAAGCAGCTGCACCCGGAGACTGGCGATGCGGGCGCAGCGGATCGCCTCGCGGCTGCTGGTCGAGCTCTGCGGGGCGCGGCTGGTGCCGGGGACGATCGACGTCGGCGGCCGAGATCCCGCCGCCGCACCGAGCTGCGCTGCGCGGCGCGCCGGGCCGAGCGCCTGCTGGGGATGCGGATCGAGCGCCGAGCAGTGCGCCGAGCTACCTCGAGCGGCTCGGCTTCGAGCGTCGAGGGCGGACGGCGAGGACCTCGAGGCCGAGGTGCCGCTCCACCGCCACTACGACGTCACCCGCGAGGTCGACCTGATCGAGGAGGTGGGGCGGATCCACGGCTACGACGAGCACCTGCCCTCGACGCTTCCCGGAGTCGACCGGGCAGGGCGGCCGGCTGACCCGCGAGCAGGTGCTGCGCCGCCGCGCCGAGGACGTCATGCGCGACCTCGGCTTCGACGCGATCGTCAGCCTCAGCCTCACCGACCCGGGGATGCCGGCGCGGCTGCGGATCGCCGCGCGACGACCCGCGCGCGCGGCCAGATCCGGGTCTCCAACCCGCTCTCGCGCGACCACTCGCGCGCTGCGCACGACGCTGCTCGGCTCGCTGCTCGACGCCGCCCGCTACAACCTCGCCCACGGGGCCGAGCGCGTGGCCCTGTTCGAGTCCGGCCGCGCCTACCTGCGCGAGCGGCCCGCAGCCGGCGGCGGCGTGCTCGGGCGGCGAGTTCGCCGGCGAGCGCCCGCCGCCGGCCTACGAGCCGCACCGGATCGCCGCCTCGCGGTCGGCCCGCTCGCCGCGCCGAGCTGGCGCGGCGAGCGGCCGGCGGCCGACTTCTTCGCGCTCAAGGGCGTGCTCGAGGCGCTCGCCGACCCAGCTCGGCGCCGAGCTCGAGGTCGAGGCGGCGGCCGAGCCGTTCCTGCATCCGGGCCGCGCCGCGACCGTCTGGTCGGCGGCGCCGAGGCCGGCTGGATCGGCGAGCTGCACCCGCTGGTCTGCCGGGACTGGGACCTCGAGGCGGCGGCCGGCTTCGAGATCGACCTCGCCGGCTGCTCGCGGCCGCCTCGCCTGGGACGCGAGCAGCTACGAGGACGTGATCAGCTTCCCGGCCGTCCACCAGGACCTCGCCGTCGTCGTCGACGAGGACGTCGCCGCCGCGCAGGTCCGCGACGCGGTCCTCGCAGGGCGGCGGCGAGCTGCTGCGCTCGGCCCAGGTCTTCGACCTCTACCGCGGCGAGCAGGTGGGCGAGGGGCGCAAGAGCCTCGCCCTGCGGCTCGAGTTCCGCGCCGCCGACCGCACCCTCACCGACGAGGAGGTCGCCGGGCTGCGCGAGCAGATCCGGGAGCGAGCTCGCGGAGATCGGGAGGGTCGCTGCGTGAGTGAGCAGCCGCAGAGACATCGAGGGCGATCCCGCCGCGCGGGTGCTCGTCGCCGGCGCCTCCGGCTTCGCCGGCGCGCTCGCCGCGCAGCTCGTCTGGCGCCACCCGCGGCTGGAGCTGGTCGCGGTCACCGGCCGCAGCGACGTCGGCACGCCGGCTCGACCAGCTCTACCCGCGCTACCGGGTGCCCTCGAGCTGGAGGAGCTCGACCTCGAGCTGATGGAGGAGGTCGACGCGGCGATCGTCGCCTACCCGCACGGCGGCCTCGGCGCCGGTCGTCGCCGAGATGCGCGGGCTCGGCATGCAGGTCGTCGACCTCTCGGCCGACTTCCGGCTCCGCGACCTGCGAGCTGTATGAGAAGTGGTACGGGCCCGCACGGCGAGCCCGCGCTGCTCGGCCGACGCCGCCTACGGGCTGCCCGAGCTGCACCGCGAGGAGATCCGCGAGCGCCGAGCTGGTCGCCAACCCCGGCTGCTACCCGACCGCCGCCCTGCTCGCGCTGGCGCCGCTGGCCGAGGCGGGCCTGATCGCCGACGTCGTGATCGACGCCAAGCAGGGGATCTCCGGCGCCGGGCGCGGCGGGGGCGACGAGATGCACTTCGTCACCGCTCTCCGAGAACGCCTTCGCCTACAAGGTCGACGCGCACCGCCACACGCCCGGAGATCGCGCAGGAGCTCGAGCGCTGACGCCGGGCGAGGGCTCTGCCCTACGAGCTCACCTTCGTCCCCCACCTGATCCCGCTCGACCAGGGCGAGCTCGTCGACTGCTTCGTGACCCCGACGCGGGAGATCGGGCAGGACGAGCTCGCGCGCGCTCTACGAGCGAGCGCTACGCGGACGAGCCCTTCGTGCGGCTCACCGAGGAGCCGCCGGGAGTGCGCGACGTGCGCGACACCAACGAGTGCCACGTCCACGCGGTCGCGCAACGGCTCGCGGGTCGTCGCCTTCGCGGCGATCGACAACCTCTGGAAGGGGGCGTCCAGCCAGGCGATCCAGAACCTCAACCTGATGCTGGGCCTCGACGAGACGGAGGGGCTGCGATGAGCCTTCTTCCGCTCGCGCTGGGTCGAGCCGCCGGCCGGCGTCGAGGAGCTCGAGCCCGGCCCAGCTCGCGCCCGGCTTCCGCGCCGCCGGCGTCGCCTGCGGGCTGAAGGGCGGCGGCGAGACCGACCTCGGCCTGCTCGTCTGCGATGCCGAGCGGTCTCCTCGGCGATGCTGCTGACCCGCAACGCCGCCGCCGCCGCGCCGGTGCGGGTCTGCCGCGACCTCTGCCGGCTCGACTCGCTGCGCGGGGCGGTCGTCAACTCCGGCAACGCCAACGCCGCCACCGGCGAGCAGGGCTACCGCGACGCGCTCGAGATGCGCGACGCCGCCGCGGTCGCGCTGGGCGCCGAGCCGGCGACGGTCGCCGTCGCCGAGACCGGGGTGATCGGGGTGCCGCTCGACATCGACGCGGTGCGGGCCGGCATCGACTCCGCCGCCGGCCGCGCTCGCGCCTACCGGCGGCGACGACTTCGCGGCCGCGATCTGCACCACCGACCGCTGGCCCAAGCGCTGCACGGTGCGGGCCGGCGGCGTCACCCTCTCCGCCCAGGCGAAGGGCGCCGGGATGATGGAGCCGGGCTTCGCGACCCTGCTCTGCTTCGTGCAGACCGACGCCGAGGTCGCCGACCCCGAGCGCGACCTGCGCGGCGGCGAGCGCGGCGTCGTTCGAGCGCATCACCGTCGACGGCCAGATGAGCACCAACGACATGCTCGTGCTGCAGGCGACCGGGCAGCGCGGGCGGCCCGCTGCCCGCCGGACTGCTGGAGGCGGTCCTGCTGCAGCTCGCGCTCGAGGTGGTCGCCGACGGCGAGGGCGCCACGCGGGTCGGCCGGGTGCAGGTGCGCGAGGCCGCTTCGGCGGAGGAGGCCGAGCGGGTCGCCCGCGCGATCGCCAACTCGCCGCTGGTGAAGACGGCGCTCTTCGGCCGCGACCCCAACTGGGGCCGGATCGCGCAGGCGGCCGGCATGGCGCTGGCCGGCGAGCAGCTCGCCGAGCTCGGCCCGGCCGAGATCGACGCCGACGAGCTCGCCGAGCGAGGAGCCCGAGGCGCAGCTCTCGGTCCGTCTCGGCCGCGGCGAGGCCGAGTGGCACATGTTCTTCAGCGACCTGACCTACGACTACGTGAAGCTGAACGCGGAGTACACGACATGAGCACCCAGACTACCCACGCCAACGCAGCGAGACCGCTTGCTCGAGGCGCTTCCCTACATCCGCGAGTTCCACGGCCGCACGGTGGTGATCAAGTACGGCGGCGCGGCGATGCGCGACGAGGAGCTGCGCGAGGCCTTCGCCAGCGACGTCGTGCTGCTCAAGTACGTCGGCCTGAACCCGCTGATCGTGCACGGCGGCGGCCCGGAGATCACCAGCCTACATGGAGCGGCTGGGGATGGAGGTGCGCTTCCACGAGGGGATGCGGGTCTCCGACCCCGAGACGGTCGAGGTGGCGAAGATGGTCCTGCTCGGCAAGCTCAACTCCGACATCGTCATGCGCCTCAACCGCCACGGCCAGTCGGCGGTCGGGCTCTCGGGCGAGGACGGCTCGCTGTTCGAGATCGCCCCGGCCGCCAACGCCGAGGAGGTCGGCTTCGTCGGCTCGATCCAGCGCGTCGACGTCGACGTCCTCAACCACATCGCCGAGGACTACATCCCGGTGATCGCCTCCGCCGGCGCCGACCGCGAGGGCAACTCCTACAACGTCAACGCCGACGAGGCGGCGGGCAAGGTCGCGGCCGCCCTCGGCGCCTACAAGGCGATCTTCCTCACCGACGTCGAGGGCTGGCTCGCCGACCCCGAGGAGCCCGACTCGCTGATCTCGCGGGCGACGGTCGAGGAGGTCGAGGCGAAGCTGGCCTCGGTGTCCGGCGGCATGCGGCCCAAGCTCCAGGCCTGCATCGACGCGATCGGCGGCGGCACCCAGTACGCCCACATCATCGACGGGCGCAAGCCGCACTCGCTGCTGCTGGAGCTGTTCACCGACGCCGGCATCGGGACGATGGTGACGCCGTGAGTCGCTCGCTCGTCTCTCGCGCGGTCGAGGTAGCGATGGAGCTCGCCGAGCTGCAGGCGCTCGAGGAGCGCTACCTGATGCAGACCTACAAGCGGGCGCCGGTCGAGTTCGTGCGCGGGGAGGGGGCGACGCTCTGGGACGCCGAGGGCAGGCCTACCTCGACTTCCTCTCCGGGATCTCGGTCTGCTCGGTCGGGCACTGCAACCCGGCCGTGGTCGAGGCGGTGCGCGAGCAGGCCGGGCGCCTGATCCACGTCTCCAACCTCTTCTACACCGAGCCGGTGGTGCGGCTCGCCGAGCGGCTCTGCGAGTCGAGCCTCGGCGGCAAGGTCTTCCTCACCAACTCCGGCACCGAGGCGAACGAGTGCGCGATCAAGCTCGCCCGCAAGCACGCCCACGCGCCGCGGCATCGACGAGCCGGAGATCGTCAGCCTCGAGCGCGACTTCCACGGCCGCACGATGGGCTCGCTGGCGGCGACGCCGGCGATGGCGGCCGACCCCGAGCTTCGCGCCGATGCTGCCCGGCTTTCGCTCCGTGCCGCTCGACGACCCCGAGGCGCTGCGCGACGCGGTCGGCGAGCGCACCGCGGCGGTCATGATCGAGCCGATCCAGGGCGAGGCGGGCATCTACCCGGTCCCCGACGAGACGCTGGCCGCCGCCCGCGAGGCCTGCGACGGCGGCCGGCGCGCTGCTGATCTTCGACGAGATCCAGACCGGGATGGGGAGGACCGGCTCGCTCTGGGCCTACGAGCAGACGCCGGTGCGCCCGGACGTGATCACCACCGCGAAGGCGCTCGGCGGCGGGCTGCCGATCGGCGCCTGCATCGCGGCGCCGCGAGTGCGCGCGACGTGCTGGAGCCCGGCGACCACGGCTCCACCTTCGCCGGCGGCCCGCTGGTCGCGACGGCGGCGCTCGCGGTGCTCGAGCATGGTCGACGACCCCGAGCTGCTGGCGCAGCGTCCGGGAGCTCGGGGCGAAGCTGCGCGACGGGCTCGGCGGCGATCGACGGCGTGCGCGAGGTGCGCGGCCGCGGCCTGATGCTCGGCGTCGGGCTCGAGGAGGGGATCGACGCCGCCGCGCTCGCCGCCGCGGCTGCTGCGAGTCGGGCCTGGTCGTCAACGTCCCCGAGCCCGGGCACCCTGCGGCTGCTGCCGCCGCTGGTGATCTCAGACGAGGAGGCAGAGCGGGCGCGGGCGGCAATCGAGGAACGCGATCAGCCACCTCCCGTGACAGCGGGGGCCCGTGCCGAGAATCCTGAGCACGCTTCACCACCTCAGCCCCGGCCGGCTGCGCGAACGTGGCGCAGCACGAGACCGCCGCAAGCCTGCCCTGGGGCCGACGTCGACTTCATCGATCCGCCGAGCCCACTGCGCAGCGGGTGCTCATACGCGAGCTGCTGCGACGGCGCGCCGGCGATTACGACGTGATCATCCTCAACGGCTCCGGGCGCGCGGGAGCAGCTGGCGGCGAGCGTGCTGCGCCGGCTGCGCCCCGGGCTGCGTCTGCTGCTCACCGACTGCACCTGGAAGGTCGAGGCTCGGCCGGCGAAGCTTGCCCGAGCCGGGCGGGATCCGCCTCATGGACGGGCCCGGACGCGCTTTTGCGTCCTCTCCTCGGCCGAGGAGGCGCATTTCCCGCGGACCTGGGGGGTGGACGCCGGCCGGGTGCTTCTTCACGCCCTGGTACGTCTGGCTCTCGGTGGAGGAGGAGGCGCGCCGACCCCTCGGCGAGGGTTTTGTCTTCGCCGGGGGCGACTCGCTGCGCGACTACGGCCCCTCATCGAGGCGGCGCGCGGGCTGCCCGCGGAAGTCCGAATCGCCTCCTACTCTGGCCCGCCCAGGGTCTTCGAGCCGACCCGCGAACGTTAGCTTCGGATCGCTGCCGCCGGAGCAGTACTTCAAGACCATGTGCGAGGCGTCGGTGGTGGTGGTCGCCCTGGACGCCGACACCGAGCGCAGCGCCGGCCAGCAGAGCTACCTCAACCCGATCGCGAAGGGAAAGCTGGTCGTCATCAACGACGCCACCGGCGTGCGCGACTACCTGCGCGACCGCCAGACCGCCCTGGTCGTTCCCAGCGGCGACCCCGAGCCGCACTCGCCGAGGCGATCGGCTGGGCGCTCGACCCGGCTAACGCGGACGCGTCGATCGGATCGCGGACCAGGGCCGGCGCGAGGTCCGCGAGCGCTTCGGGCTCGACCGCTACGTGGGGCAGCTCCTCGAGATCGCCGGCGAGGTCGCGCGGGGGCCCGAGGCGGCCCGGCGCGTCCCGCGCCAGAGCCGCGGCAACCCGCTCGCATTCGGATTCGGCCGTGTGGCGCGGGCGATCTCCAGCTCGGCCTCGATCAGGCGCTCGCGCAGCTCGCGATCGGCGGCGAGCCGCTCGAGCGCGTCGGCTGCGGCCGACGCGTCGCCGGGCGGGATCAGCAGCGCGCCGCCGTCGGCCCAGCCCTCGACGCCGCCCACCGCGGTGGCGACGGTCGGCAGTCCGGCGGCGAATGCCTCCAGCGAGCACCTGGGGAAAGCCCTCGGTCCAGGAGACGTGCAGGAACGCGTGCGTCTCGCGGTAGAGCTGTGCCAGCCCTCCGTCGACCGGCACATAGCCACGCAGCTCGGCGTGGTCGGCGACCCCGAGCTCGCGCATCCTCGCCGCCAGCTCCTCCTCCATCGAGCCTGTGCCGCAGACGACCAGACGCCAGCGCTGGTCGCGACGGCGCAGCTCGGCCATCACCTCGGCGAGCAGGAGCGGGTTCTTCTGCGGCTCCAGGCGGCCGACGCTGAGCACGGTCAGCGCCCCTCCGTAGTCGCGTGCCGCTGCCGCGGCCGGGCTCACCACGTCGTCCTCGCCGACCAGCGAGACCGAGATCGGGACGACCTCACGGGCGCCGGCGTACTGCTCTCGATGTCGGACCCGACGGTGATAACGGTGCAGAAGCGACCCAGGGCCGCCAGGCCCGTTCCAGGGTGACGGCCGCAGCAAGGTGGGCGCCGCGCCCGTAGCGGCTGCGGGTCAGGGTGACGATGTTTTGGCGCACGCCGAGCACCACCCGGCGACGTCGCAGCTTCGCGAGCAGCGCGAAGACGATCCCCAGCGGATTCGGCCCCGAGTAGCCAGACCGCGTCGACCTCGTCGAGGCTGCGCCAGAGCGACGGGATCGAGCCGAAAGTTGCCCGCAGGACCTTGGAGAAGCTCGCCAGGCTCGGGTAGTCGGGGAGGGCCTGGAACTCGAAATCGCCGCTCAGCCTGTGGTGGGTGCTGCCGGGCTGCGGGTCAAGCCGGCCGACGATCAGCAGCCGCTCGACAAAACCGGCCAAGCGGGTCAGGAAGAGGGCGAAGGACTGATCGATGAGAGCCCCTCGGCGTCGCGGCGGTAGTTGAACTCGCCGTAGACGCGCGACCCGCGGCCGCCCGTGCGCTCATCGAGGGTCCTGCCCGAGGTCGGGGAACGCGGCCGCGACCTCCGGGGGCGTCGACGGGTGCCAGTAGCGCCGCGGCAGCAGCCTCTTCGCCGCCCTGCCGAGCGAGCTCCGCGCCACCTGGGCAAGCGGCCGCCGTCCGCGCTGCAAGCCGGCGAGCCGGCGCTCGACCTCCTCGAGTCGTTGCCGCGCCACCTCGCGGGCGTCCTCGCCGACGCCGGGGTTCTCCAGGGCCGCCGAGTAGACGCTCCGCAAGGTCGTGAGCATTCCTCGCTCGTCAGCCGAGAGCGAGCTGCTGCGGTCGCGCTGGACCGCGAGGCGTCCCGGGACCCGGACCGCTCCGTGGCCGCTGGCGAGGATGCGGATCCAGAGGTCGTAGTCCTCTGAGCCGCGCAGCGACTCGTCGACGCCCCCGACGCGCTCGAGCACCGAGCGGCGCATGGTCGTGAGGCCGAATAGCCAGTTGCGCCGCATCAGCAGGCGCAGGAACTCCTGCGGATCGGCGGGCGGAGAGGTTGGCGCGCCCATGTACTCGCTGATCGTGCGGCGGTAGAACCGCCCGCTCGCCGCGTCGAGCCACCAGGCGTCCGTGTAGGCGAAGCCGGCGTCCGGGCTTCGGTCCAGCGCTCGGCCCATCGCCTCCAGGTACCCGGGCATCCAGAGGTCGTCGGCGTCCAGCAGCGCGACGTAGGGGGCGCTCCCGGCGGCGATGCCCGTGTTCATCGCCGCCGCGACGCCGCGATTCTCCTGGCTCATGAGCCGCACCCGAGGGTCGCTCCTCGAAGCCGCGCACGACCTCGGCGGTCGAATCGGTGGAGCCGTCGTCGACCACCACCAGCTCGAAGTCGCCACGGGTCTGGCCCAGCGCCGAGCGGATCGCGTCGCCGACCAGGCCTCCTCGTTGTAGGCCTTGGTGACGACGGTGAAGGCTGGAGCGCTCATCGAGCCGGGCTCAGAGGCGGCGGCTCATCGAGGATCTCCCTCTCGTCGGGAACGGCGACGTCGTCGCGCGCCGTCGGGCGGGCTCGGCTCGTCCTCGTCTGCGCCCCGTCGGCGAATTCCCGAGCAGGCCGACTACCTGGCGCACCGTGTCGGGGGCGATGATGCGCAGGCCCCCAGGTAGATCGCCAGCCGAGCAGCCCCTCGGCGACGATCAGCACGAGCCCGGTGACGATGCCCGCGCGATTCCGCCTTGACGACCAGGAACTCGAGCGGCGTGAGTACGGCGACCATGACACCGCGGCGATCAGCGCCGGCAGATCTCGGCGAGCAGCTGCGCGTTCGCACATCGATCAGGCCGGCGACCCTCGACAGCGCGAAGAGCCCGCCGGCCAGCCAGCCGAGCGAGAACCCGGCTACGACACCGACGAGGTCGAAGGGCAGCAGCGCGAGCATGCAGACAGCCCCGGCGAGCAGGATGACCCCCTGGGTGCGGGCCACGATGTCCGGCCTGCCGTCGGCCTTCGCCACCTCGGAGGCGAAGGAGACCAGCGTCCCGGCGATCGGGAATGCGGCCAGCGCCATGGCC
The DNA here is from genome assembly GCA_963724905.1 of uncultured Solirubrobacterales bacterium. Lineage (GTDB taxonomy): Bacteria > Actinomycetota > Thermoleophilia > Solirubrobacterales > 70-9 > Mayfieldus. The sequence continues at coordinate 304,160 of CAVRWD010000001.1, read as the reverse complement.
GCATAGCCGGCGTCGCGCCAGACTTCGCCGAACACGATCGCGGCGATCGGGACCCCGAGCGGGATCAGGATCATGCCGAGGGGAATGCCGAGAAGGCTGCCATCAGCCGCAGCGAGCGCACCGCAGGCGTCGCGGAAGCGCTCCCGGTCGCTCGGTGATCCTGGCCAGCGCCGGGAAGATCACGTAGGAGCCGCGCCTGGACGATCGCGCCAGCGGCGTCGACGGCGATCCGCTGCGCGTAGCGGTACTGGCCCAGCTGCGCGGAGCCGCTGAAGCGGCCGATCAGGATCACCGGCATCTGCTCGCTGGCGCGCTCGAGGACCGAGGCGCCGACGCCGTAGCGGCCGTAGCGGATCAGCTCCCGCCACATCGCCGAACGAGGCGAGGCGAGAACTTCGGCCTCCACCGGGCAAGTCCCCACGAGAGAGCAGATCTCGACCACCGGCCGGGCATAAGTAGCCGATGACGAGCCCCCAGACGCCCATGCCCGTCGGCGCAGAAGTACACCGCGGTCGCCCCGAAGGCGATCACCCCGGCGGCTCGACGATCGACCCGGCGCAGAAAGGAGAAGCGGCGCTGCAGCAGCGCCTCGGGCACGACCTGGAACGGGTGCAGCAGCAGCAGGCCGGCCGTCACCGCGGCCACCTCGCCGACCCGGTCGCTGTCGAAGATCAGCCCGATCAGGGGCGAGACCGCCAGCGCGACCAGGCGAGAGACGAGCCCAGCGACGGCCGTGGAGACGGTCGCGGTGCTGGCGGCCTCCTCGATCCGGTCCGGCCGGTGGATCAGCGCCGCCATCATCCCCGACTCGGTGAACAGGTAGCCGATGCTGACGAGGATCGTCCCGGCGGCGAAGTCGCCGAAGTCCTCGGGCGCTTAGCCAGGCGGGCGAGGACGACGAAGAAGCCCAGCGTCAGCACCTGCGCCAGCACGAAGCCGCCGCCGGCCAGGCCGACGCCGCGGACGACGGTCTGGGTCAGGTTCTTGGGCGGCTCTTGCTCTTGCTTGCTCACGGGAGGGCCGACGTGCGCCGACAGTACCCGCTGATATCGACGCGACCGGCCCTAGGCCCGCGCTCTGCGGCGAAGCTTGCGCAGCAGCCCGACGACGGGAGTCCAGGCCTTGAAACGCCGGATCCTGCGCACGGCGGGGGAGACCTTGATCCGGAAGATGCGATTGCTGTCGTGGTGGAAGATCCCGATCCGCGGCCATTGCAGCGGCGTTGGCTCCGGCGTATGGCTGGGGAAGGTCGCTGCGGCTTCGTAGCCGGCCGCCCCGGCCGCCGCTACCACCCTCTCGTCGTGGTCCCCATAGGGATAGGCAATCGTGCGACAGGGCCGCCGAGCTCCTGCTCGCAGATCCGTCGCGATTCGCGAAGCTCGGTCACGAGCTGTTTGTCGGAGACCTCAGGCAGGCGCGGGTGCGAGCACGTGTGCGATGCGACCTCCCACCCCGCGTCTTGCAGTTCGCGAGCGTCGTCCCAGCTCATCGGCACGAGCTCGGGCTCATGCTCGGTGCCGACCCACTGCTCGATCCCTGGCCAGGACATCGGGCCGCCGCCGATGTAGTCGGTGGGCACGAAGAGGGTTGCCCGCATCCCGAAGCGGTCGAGTATCGGCCTCGCGAGCTGCGCGGTGGAGGCGTAGCCGTCGTCGAAGGTGATCGCGACCGCCTTGCCGGAGACATCGCCCGAGGACTGCCTCGGAGAAAGTTATGGCACGATACCCGCGCTTGACCAGGTACTCGACCTGCTCGGCGAGACTTTGCGGGGTTACCGAGAGCTCAGCCGGCCAGTCGTGGCTCACCGCGTGGTAGCAGAGGGTCAGACGTCTGCACTCGCACCACCTCGGGAGCCGCCTGGAGAGGAACTCATGCCGGACGACGAAACTACAGCCCCAGGGGGTCGTTCCCGACGCGATCGGCGATTGCGGGTGCTCACCTTGGTCGATGGAATCGGCACCTTCGGCGGCGGCGAGAGGGTTGCCCGGCAACTTGCGACCCACCTCGACCGCAGTCGCTTCGAGGCGACTTTCTGTGTATCTCGCTGGGAGCGACCGCATCACCCCGTGCATGAGCCGGCGCTCGAGGACCTGCGCGCCGCGGAGGTCGAGTTCATCGGCTTGGAGCGACGCTCGCGGTTCGGACCTGAGGCCTTGGCGGGAGCTGATCCGCTTCATGCGCGACTGGCGGCCGGATGTCCTGCACACGCACATGTTCGGCTCCAACGTCTGGGGCGCCATGCTCGCGCCGCGGGGAAAGGTTCCCGTCTTCGTCGCCCACGAGCACACATGGTCTTTCGAGGGCCAGCCGCTGCGCAAGTTTCTGGACCGCCATCTGATCGCCCGCCGGGCCGACGCATTCATCGCTGTCTCCAGAGAGGACCAGCGGCGGATGGTTGAGATCGAAAGGGTTCCCGAGGCGAAGACGCGATTCATCCCCAACGGGATCCCGCAACCGTCCGCGTCCGGCCCCAGCAGCGATCTCCGCGCCGAGCTGGGCATCGAGCCTGACCAGCCGGTGATCGGCGTCGTCGCGGTGATGCGGCCGCAGAAGGCACTCGACGTGCTGATGCGGGCGGCAAAGTCGATTCGCGAGCAGCTGCCGAACCTCAAGGTGCTGGTTGTCGGCGGGGGCGGCGGGGGTGGCGAGAGCCGCAGCAATGACTATGGGCAGGACATCCATCGTCTCGCCACAGACCTTGGTCTCGAGGGAACCGTCGAGTTCCTCGGCCCGCGCGACGACGTCCCCGACGTGCTTGCCGCCCTTGACGTCGCCGTCCTGAGCTCCGACTACGAGGGGAGCCCGATCTCGATCCTCGAGTACATGGAAGCCGGCAAGCCGGTTGTCGCGACCCGGGTCGGGGGCGTGCCCGATCTGGTCGAGGAGGGGGTGACCGGAGTCCTGGTCGACCGGCAGGACCCAGAGGCACTCGCGGAGGCGGTCATCGGGCTGCTGCGCGATCCCGTCCTGGCGCGCTCGATGGGGGAGGCCGGACGGCGCCGCCGCCGCGAGGAGTTCTCGATCGAGGCCAGCGTGCGCAAGGTCGAGGCCCTCTACGAAGAGCTCTGCGCGGCGAGGGCGGGAGCCTGACCCTCGGACCCTTCCGGGTCCGGTTGCCCCCGTTTGGAGATCGCAAGTAGCGCCGGGCCGATTCCCAGTAAGAGCCAGAGCTGCTTGTTGTACTGCTGGGAGATGAAGAAGTCGGCGGCGAGGACGCCGATCAGGCCGATTGCGAGACAGCGGGCAAGCGCCTCGGATCCGATGTCGCCGCGCTTGGCGAAGTTCTTGGCCGCGCGGAGCGCCGAGCCGAGCGAGAAGATGATGATCGAGCCGAACAGACCGAGTCCGACGATGCCCAGCTCGGTCGCGGTGTGCAGATAGGTGTTATGGGTCACGTTGGGCGTCGTGATGATCGCTTCGCTGTTGTAGACCGTCCCCGGCTGCTGCAGGAAATGTCGGGAGGAGACCTGGAAGTTGTCGGCCCCGACGCCGTTGATCGGATGGGCGCGCACCATCCGCTCTCCGATCTGCCACAGCGTGGTGCGCAGCTCCGGGACCTTCTGCTCCCCCTGTGAGGACTGCAACACGTGATCGCGAACCGAGGGCGGCGCGAGGGCGAAGATGTAGAAGGCCGAGCAGAGCACCACCGCGAGCCCCGCGGTCAGCGCGCGGCCGCGCCAGCGACCGCCGAAGACGACAGCGGCGAGCAGCATGCAGGCCATCGCCACCAGCCCTCCCCGCGAGCCGGTGAACAGGGTCGTGAACAGGCACAGGGCGCCGGCGGTGAACGCAGCCAGCCGCAGGCCCGGCTTGTCCTTGAGGCAGATCACCAGCCCGGCGGATAGCGCCATGCCGGCGACAAGCACCGAGGCGAGCTCGTTGGGGTCGAGGCCGGCTCCGGTGAGCCGGCCCTGGTACACGGACTCGGTCGCCGAGCTGAAGAACTGCCCGTAGAGCGCCGCCGCTGCGGCGCCAACGACGAAGCCCCCGATCACCATCATCGCCTGGCGACGGTTGCGGATCGCGGTGAAGACGATCATGAACAGAACCACGTTGAGCAGGTAGCGGGTGAAGGAGCCAAAGACGTTGGGAAGGCTCTCCGCCCACAGCGCGCTCAGAGCCACCCAGCCGAGAAAGAGCCCGAGCACCATCGACATCCCGGGGTAATTGGAGAGGAAGTCGCTCTTTACATCGTCGCGGCTGAACAGGAACGCGATCCAGCCCAGCGCCAGCAACGCCCCGCCGAGCTTTCCGACGCTCACGACAGAGCTCTGGCCGAGCAGCTCCAGGAAGCTGAAGAAGGCGAACAGCGCCAGGCCCGCCGTGAGGTCGGCCGTTACCACGAGCACGAATCCCACCGCGAGCGAGGCCGCGATCGCGAACTTGGGGTCGATCCCCGCAAGCAGGCCGACCAGCAGCATCAGCCCGACGTAGCCGAACAGGAAAGTCCAGTGGACCGGTACCAGCCGTGCCGCCATCAGCGTGTCAATTTAGCGGGCGCCGGCGCTCGGGCCGCAAGGTTAGCTTTGCGCGGCGCCTGCCTCGAGCGAGGCGGCGACGCGCGGCGAGATCCAGGCGTAGTTGCGCTCGAGCCCCTCGCGCAGGGTGATGCTGGGCTCCCAGCCGTAGGTCTCGTGAAAGCGGGTGTTGTCGCTGTTGCGGCCGCGCACGCCCTGGGGGGCGTCGGTGTTGTAGTTGCGCTTCAGCTCGATCCCGGCGATGTCCTCGACGATGTCGACGAGCTGGTTGATCGTCACGAGCTCGGCGCTGCCGAGGTTGAGCGGCTCGATGTCGCGGGCCGTGAGCATCTCGATCGTTCCCCGCACGCAGTCGTCGATGTACATGAAGCTTCGCGTCTGCTCGCCGTCGCCCCAGATCTCGATCTCGTGGTCCCCGGCGTGAGCTTCGCCTCCGCGACCTTGCGGCAGATCGCCGCCGGCGCCTTCTCGCGGCCGCCGTCCAGGTGCCCACCGGCCCGTAGACGTTGTGGTAGCGGGCGACACGGGTCTCGAGGCCGAAGTCCTCCAGGAAGTGGCGGCACATGCGCTCGCTGAAGAGCTTCTCCCAGCCATAGCCGTCCTCGGGCATCGGCCGGGTAGGCGTCCTCTTCGCGCAGCGCGGTCACGTCGGCCGAGGTCTGCTTGGCAGCGGCGTAGACGCAGGCCGAGGAGGAGTAGAAGAAGCGCTCCGACACCGGCGTCGACGCGCGGCCATCAGCATGTGCGTGTTGATCAGCACCGAGAGCATGCAAAGGGCCTTGTTCCTCTCGATGAAGCCCATGCCGCCCATGTCGGCGGCGAGGTTGTAGACGTCGACGATCCCGTCGACGACCTCGATGCAGGGCTCCTTGAGCGCCAGGTCGGCGACCACGCTGTCGGCGCTGTCGTGAACCTGGAACCACTCCTCGAGCGGCTTGCAGTCGACCGCCCGGACGTCGGCGCCCTGGCTCAGCAGCTCGGCGACCAGGTGCCCGCCGATGAACCCGCCGGCCCCGGTAACGAGGGTGCTGCGTCCGCTGTTTGCGTTTGTCGCCGCCATATCGCTCGCAGATGCTGACACACGAATAGATCGTCGGCAACGGCCCTTGGCTTGAGCACTGGGCAACCGGCGCACCGAAATGCCTGCACGACTACGGTTTTCCGCCTGATGGGTTGGCGTCTTGTCTCACGCTTGGTGTTTCTGGCGTGCGTTGCACTGCTGTTCCTGTTTCCGGCAGGGACAGCTGCAGCGCCGGCCCGCTGTGGCGTATATGCCGGCCTCGGCAGCTACTCGGCGACCGTCCAGCCGAGCTCTTGCTGGCGGCCCTACGCCGAGCAGAGCCCGTTCAACCGGCCGATCCCGCCCGGTGCTCCAACCACGCCGGATTCGGCCGCCAACGTGTTCCGGCTGCTGGCCGGCGGCTCGGCCGAGGGATGGGGTCTCGGCGACCCCCTCTTCGACTACGGCGTCCCGATCTACTGGTCGCGGGCAGGGGATCCCACCTACACGCTTCACTGCACCAAGCCCTGGGGCCGCTGCGCGATCGAGGGGATGCGAGTCCGAATCCCGGTCCAGGCGCGGCCCGCTGGCGGCTACGCGACACCTAGCTATGACCACGACGCCCATCTCACCGTGATCGATCAAGCGAGCGGCTGGGAGTATGACCTCTGGAACGTGTCGTCGAAGACCGGTTCGACGCTCAACTTCGGCTGGGGAGGCAGGACCCGCATCGACGGCGACGGGCTCGGCTCGGCGGCCGTGGCCGCCAACTACGGCAGCATCGCCGGCCCGATACGCGCGGCCGAGATGCAGGCCGGCGAGATCCAGCACGCGCTCTCGATGGCGATTCCCTGCACCAACACCTCCGTCTATCCGGCGACAGGAACCGGGGCCAATTGCGCTGAGGCCGGGCTGCCCAGTGGCCTCTCGATCCCGATGGGCACGCATTTCCAGCTCAACATGTCCCCCTCCGAGATCGCGGCCCTGGCGGTCCCCGCATGGAAGAAGACAATCCTCACCGCGCTCGCGAGTTACGGCGCCTACGTGTCGGACACGACCTCCCTGCGCACCTGGGGCTTTGAGATCGAGAGCCGGGAGTCGCAGACGAGCTTCGGGCGCCCCGACCCGTGGGTCCAGTTCGCTCAACGCGCCGGCATCGGCGGGCTGGACTCCAACGGCAACGGGTTGCCGGAGTACAGGCTCTCGATGGCAAGCGGCGTTCCCTGGGCGCGGCTGCGGGTAGTCGGCGTCTGCGTGGCGGCGGGCACCTGCGCACTGCCGGCGGTCCAGACGATCGCGCCCCCCGTCAACGCCGCCGCCAAAAACAGCCGCGCGGCGCGCTGCTGGCGCAAACGCGCCGCTTGGGGCCGCGAGTACCGGCGCACCCATGAGCGCCGCGACCGCCGCTACTTCGGCGTCATGAGCCGCTGGCGGCAGAGGTGCCTCCGCCTCGACTCCACATAATCGCGGGCCTGACTCGGTAATCCGTCCACGCCCTGCGGCCGCTCCTCATCGCGCGGCCGAAACGCCCGAAGCCCTCCAGGCAGCTTTATGGCGTCTGGCAGGCGACAAGTGGACTGGCGAGGCAGGGAAGCACCCCGGCTTGCCTCTGCCTGCGCCCTGCTGCTCGCCGCCCTCGCGATGGCGCTCGCGCTCTGGGGATTCGCCCCGGCTCGCGCCGAGGCCGCGGCCTGCGGCTTTCAGACCGGCTTCGGCAGCTACTCGGCAGGCAACCAGCCCGGCGCCTGCTGGCGCCCCTATAACGACGCAAGCCCCTTCAACCGCAAGCTGCCGCGCGGCGCCCCGACGATGCCCGGCTCGGCAGCGATGGTGAGCAGCCTTCTCGCCGGCGGCGACATCACCCAGCTTGTCGTCGGCGACCCGCAGCGCGACGGTGGCGTCCCGATCTACTGGTCGCAGCCCTCCGACCCCGTCTACACCCTCGACTGCACCAAGCCGTGGGAGGACTGCAAGCTCGAGGGCCTGCAGATCCGCGTCCCCGCCGCCGCCATGCCGACCGGTGGCTTCGCCGCCCCCGGCCCCACCGACCACGACGCCCACCTCACCGTGATCGACCAGCAGAGCGGCTGGGAGTACGACATGTGGAACGTCACCGGGAAGACCGGCTCCACGATCACCTTCGGCTGGGGAGGCAGGACCCGGATCGACGGCGACGGGCTCGGCTCGGCCGCCGTCGCCGCCAACTACGGCAGCATCGCCGGCCCGATCCGCCCCGAGGAGCTGGTCGCCGGCAAGATCAACCACGCGCTCTCGATGGTCGTGCCCTGCACCGACAACGCCGTCTATCCGGCGACCGGCACCGGCGCGGAATGCTCGAAGTCGGGACTGCCGGCCTCGGCCTCGATCCCGATGGGCGCCCACTTCCAGCTCAACATGACCCGCAGGGCGATTCGCAGGCTGCAGCTGCCGCGCTGGAAGCAGACCATCGTGGTCGCGCTCTCCACCTACGGCGCCTATGTCTCCGACACCACCGGGGTTGCCGACCAGTGGGGCTTCGAGAAGACCGCCGGCGAGGGCTACACGAGCTTTGGCCAGGCGGATCCTTGGGTCGAGTGGGCGCGCAGCCTCGGCGTGAGCTCCGAGGACTTCAACTCCAACGGCTATGAGGAGTACTGGTTCGACATGGCAGCCGACGTGCCCTGGCAGCGCCTGAGGATCGTCGGCGAGTGCGCCGCCTACGGCAACTGCCCCCCCGTCAGCCGCGCCGCCAAGCTCAAGAAGCGCGCGAAGCGCTGCCGCCACGGGCTGGCGCGCTGGAACCGCAGCCGCGCCCGCTCCGCCAAGGTCCGCAGCAACGGTCGCGCCCGCCGCGCCCGCCGCACGGTTGTCCGCTGGGACCGCCGCTGCGATCGCATGGCCCGCAAGGCACGTCGCGCCTGAACGTCGCCGGTGGGTCCGCAGGCGGCCGTTACTCTCCGCCGCTCTGACGATGCCGGAATCCGCCGCAGCTGAGAAGCGCCCCCGCCTGCTGGTCTTCAACCACTACTACGGCCCCGGTGAGAGCACGGGCCAGCTGATCCGCGAGATGTGCGAGGACCTCAGCGCCGACCTGGACGTCACCGCGGTGGCCGCGACGCCAGGCGACGAGGAGACCAAGCGCATGCCGTATCGCGGCGTCGACGTGCGCCGGGCACCGGCGACCACCTTCGCCAAGGGCTCGATCGTCCTGCGGCTGCTCAACTACCTGACCTTCATGTCCACGGCCTTCTTCGTCGCGCTGCGGGCGCCGCGGCCGCAGGTCGTCCTCTGCATGACCAACCCGCCATTCGTGGGCCTGCTGGGTGCGATCGTGGCCCGTCTGCGACGCGCCCGGCTCGTGATCACGGTCCAGGACGTGCACCCCGACGTTGGCGTGATCTCCGGTCGGCTCACTAGCCCGCCGGCGGTCTGGGGCCTGCGCCAGGTGATGCGCTACTTCTTCCGCCGCGCCGACAGGATCGTCGCGATCTCCGAGCCGATGCGCGACCGGCTGGTCGAGCGCGGCGCCGACGCGGAGCGGGTCGCGGTGATCGGCAACTGGATCGACGCCGAGGAGATCACCCCCCAGCCGCGCGACAACGAGTGGGCGCGCGAGCACGGCCTGGCCGGCGAGTTCGTCGTCATGCACGCCGGCAACGTCGGCCTGCTGCAGGACATCGAGACCTTCGTCGACGCCGCCGAAGGGGCTCCCGAGGTCCGCTTCGTGATCGTCGGCGAGGGCGCCAACAAGGAACCGCTGACCGAGCGCGCGGCCGCCAAAGGGCTTCGCAACGTCACATTCCTGCCCCGCCAGCCGCGTGAGTCACTCGACCAGCTGCTCGGCTCCGCCGACGCCCACATCGTCGCCCTGATGCCCGGCCTCGCCGGGCTGATGGAGCCCTCGAAGCTCTACGGGGTTCTCGCCGCGTCACGGCCCGTTCTCGCCGGCATGGAGGAGCGGACCGAGGCCGCCCAGGTGGTCGCCCGCTGCGATTGCGGGGTCGTCTCCACACCGGGCGATCCCGACTCGCTGGTCGCGGCGATCAGGCGGCTTGCCGAGCTTTCCGCCGAAGAGCGCGAGCGCATGGGCCGGCGGGGACGCGAGTACTGCGAGCAGTACTGCAACCGGCGCCGTTCCACTGGCGCCTACCGCGACCTGATCGTGTCGCTGGCCTGAGCCGGGCGCTCAGGAGCGGACGCGCTTGCGCGCCTGGGCGAGCAGCTGGCGCTGGCGCTGGCCCTGGCCGTCCTGCAGCTCGCCGTCTGCCTCGGCGTAGTAGTGGTACTCGCTGCGTTTCGGGCGCGGAGTGCCGATCACGGCGAAGCCGACCGGGCGCACGCCGTTCTCGGCCAACAGCTCGGCGAGTTGGGAGAGCTTGTCGAGTCGCGTCGTGCCCAGCCGCACCACGATGAGGACCTCGTCGGCCTGGGCCGCCAGCGGCAGCGCATCGACGACCTCGTTGAGCGGGGCGGAGTCGACGATCACGAAGTCGGCCATCTGGCGTGCGTCCTGGATCATTCGCTCCGCGGTCGGGATCGAGAACAGCTCTGCGATCCAGCCGCCCTCGTAGTCGGAGAGCAGCAGGCGCAGGTTGGGGCCGTAGGTGGCCGAGGGCACCAGCGACTCGGCAAGCGTCGTGTTCTCGATCAGGACGCTGACTACACCGCCGTGCTCGGGCTTGGCGCCTATAACCCGCGAGAGGGCCGGACGCCGAAGGTCGGACTCGATCAGGATCACGCGGTTGCCGGAGAGCGCGAGCGAGGTCGCGAGGTTGACGGCGGTTGTCGTCTTTCCTTCCGACGGGGAGGAGCCGGTGACAAGGATCACCTTGCCTTCGCCTCCACTTTGCCTGGTGCCAGCCAGGGTCGCGCGCAGCGCCCTGTAGGCCTCCCCGGTCGCCGAGGAGATCTGCCGCGGGCGCCAGCGGGTTCTCCTGCGAGGCGGACTCCTTCGGGATGCGGCCGAGAATCGGAAGCCGGTAGCTGCGCCGAAGCTGCGCCTCGCGACGCAGCCGCGGGTCGAGGATCTGGGCGGCGAAGGCGGCGACGACGCCGAGGATCAGCCCGGCGAGCATTCCTCCGACGACGCTGAGCACCGGTCGCGGGGAGACAGGGCCGACCGGCAGCGCGGCGGTCGTCTGCAATCGCATCGTCGGGTCGGGAGCGGCGCCCAGCGATTGCAGCTGGGCGATCTGGCTGGCAAGCTCGGCCTGGCCGGGCCGGCCCTGTAGCTGCGTCTCGAGCTGAGGTATCAGGTCGTCGACCTGGCTGTGGAGCTGTGCGGTGCGGTCCGCGACCGCCTGGCGGGCAAAGGCGTTGGCAAGGTCCCGCGCCCCCTCCGGCGAGTCCTCGCTTGCGATCACGGCGATCATGTTGCTTCCCGCGACCGGCTCGGCGCGAACGGCCTCCAGCAGCTCTTGCGGGGTGAAGGGGGAGTCGAGGGCGCTCTTCACCCGCTCGGCGACGCTGATGTTGGTCACCAGCTTGGCGGCCGTCTCGACGTCGCGTGTGGGGTCTGCCGACTCGCGGATCAGGCCGAGGCTGTTGAGGACCGGGTCATCGCCGCCGACTGGAGTCACCAGCAGGTTGGCCTCGGCCTCGTACATCTTGGTGGCCGTGGCGACGTAGATGATCGCGATCACCGTGGTTATCGACCACGGCCATGACGATCAGCCAGATCCGCTCGCGGATCGTCTCGATGTAGCGCTGCAGCCCCTCTTGCTCCTCCGGTGGCTGGAGCCATTCGGTGCCGCCGATTTTCGAGACCTCCATCAGGGGTATTTCTGTGGCTGGGACAAACGTCCTGCGAGCGTGCTCTATCGGCAGCGCCACGCCCAATTGTTACAGCAGCGCCGTCACCGGGCCTTGGTAGCGTGCGTCGCCGATGGCCGCGTCGGGGACCGGTCTTGGGCCGGAAAGTTCGGGGCCGCGGGGCGAGGAGCCGGATGCGCGGCCGGATGCCCTGGCGGAGACGCGGCCGGGCGAGATCGCGGTGGCCGGCGTTTCCTGCGCAATTCTGGCCCTGATCTTCGGCTGGTGGGCCTGGAAGCAGGGCGCCTACTTCGGGAGCGTCTTCCTGCCCGGAGCGATGATCATCTACCTGCTGGCGGTGCTGATGCTCTTCAGCGCCCCACTCAAGGCGAGGCTCGGAGGCCCAGCCGCAATCGGACTGCTGGCGTTGCTGGCGCTCTCGGCTTGGACGCTGCTCTCGATCGCATGGACGCCGTCCAACGATGCCGCAGTCCAGGACTTCGAGCGGGCGTTCCTCTACGCGACCGTCTTCGCGCTCGGCATATGGGCCTGCGTGCTCGCGGGCCGCCGAATCGCAGATTCCGCTTGCCGTGGTGGCGGTGGCGGGAGCGGTGGTCGGCCTGGTGGTGACGTTCACCCTCGCCGGCGGCGACGACTTCACCTTTTACTTCCACGACGACGCGACCCTGCGCTTCCCGATCGGCTACCGCAACGCCGAAGCCGCGTTCATGCTGATCTGCTTCTGGCCCACGATCGTCCTCGCGGCGGAGGGCCGAATCCCCTGGCAGCTGCGGGCCCTCGCGATCGGAATCGGAACGCGCTGCTCGAGCTCGTGGTCCTCGCCCAGAGCCGCGGCTCGCTGCCCGCCGCGGCGGTCGCGCTGCTGGTTCTGATGCTCGTTGCGCCACGCCGCCTTCGCGTCGCTGCCTGTACATCGGGCTCGCGGCGATTCCCGTCCTGCCCGTGCTTCCGACCCTGCTCGACGTTTTCCAACACAGCACCACGGACCCCGAGATCGTGCCGCTGATGCGCGACTCGGCGAGGGCGATCGCGGTCTCCTCGCTTGCCTCGATCGGCCTGGCGGCGATCTGCATCGAGGGCGTCGAGCCACGGCTGAAGATCAGCGCCGCGACGCGTACAGCTGATCTCCCGGGTCGCCGCCGTGCTGGCGATCGGCGTGGTGGTCACCGGGGGCACGATCTTCGTCGCCGAGCGCGGCGGCCCGGTCGACTTCGTCGACCAGCGGGTCGAGCGAGTTCAAGTCCGCGGGCAATCCGGACCTGCGCGCACAGGGAGCGCGTTTCGGCGTCAACGTCGGCTCCAACCGGCGCGACTTCTGGCGTGTCGCCCTCGACGAGGGGGGCGGCAACCCGCTGCTGGGCGGCGGCGCCGGGGCCTTCTCCTTCGCCTATCTCGCGAACCGCGAGAGCGGCGAGTCGCCCAATGACCCCCATAGCGTCGAGATGCTCATGTGGTCGGAGCTCGGTGTGGTGGGCGTTCTCCTCTTCGGCGCATTCCTGGTCGCGGCGGTGATCGCCGCCCTGCGGACGCGGCGCCTGGGGCGCTCCGCCGCGGCGCTGGTCGCCGGGTCGCTGGCGGCGGGGGCCAACTGGCTCTTTCATGCCTCCTATGACTGGTTCTGGCACTACCCGGCGCTGACCGCGCCGGCGATCTTCCTGCTCGGCGCGGCAGCCGGCCCGTCGATCGTCGGCGCCGCGCGGGGGCTCGCGCCGCGGCTGCGCTACGGCGCCGTGGCGGTGCTTGCGGTCGCGGCGCTGATCGCCCTGCCCCTGTTCATGTCGGACCGCTATGCGAACCACGCCTACGACGAGTCCGCAGACGACCCCCAGGGCGCCCTCGACAACCTCGACCGTGCCGCCGACCTGAACCCCTACGACCCCCGGCCGCTGTTCGCAAAGGGCGTGATCCAGTCACAGGTCGGCGAGGAGGATGCCGCGCTCTCATCCTTCCGCGCCGCGATCGACCGCCAGCCCGACAACTTCGCCGGGCACTACTTCCTCGCCGAGGCCCTGGTCGAGAGCGACCCCGCCACGGCCCGGGCCGAGATCGAGGAGGCCGAGAGGCTGAATCCGATCGATCCGCGGGTGCGGCGGCTCATGCGTCGCCTGGAGCGCGAATCGGCGCCCTGACGGGTCAGATCAGATTTTCGGTAGGCCCTTTCGCCGACCTTCGGTAGACGCGTTCACAGACCTTGGGTAGCCCATGCCCGGAACCGTCGCCGGCGGTTGCGAGCGGGCCGTTTCTCGTAGCCAATTGTCCGATTGGCAAACGCCCGCCGGCAACCTACTCTCGCCCGGCGCTGCTCGGAAGAGATCCCGTGTCTCGAGCATCGCGATCGACTCTTGAACCCTCCTACCGAATGGACCAAGCCATGACCAAGCACTCCCGATTCCGCGCTCCACGGCTGATCGCTTTGCTGGCGACGGTCGCAGCCCTCTCCCTCGTCGGCCCGGTCTCGCTCGCCCAAGCGGCGGATGCGACCAAGGCGCAGTACGACGATGAGGTCACCAAGGTCGCTGCCAACGTCGGTGGCGGAGGAGACCCAACAGCGCCTGCCGGCCTTCAGAAGCGGGTCGTCGGCGGACTGCCCTTCACCGGGCTCGATGTCGTCGCACTGCTCGCCGTTGCGGTTGCGCTGACCTCGATGGGACTCGCGCTGCGGCGTCTCACCGCCGAGCGGCACGTCTCCTAGCGCGGCTCAAAGCTCCGCACAATTTGGCTTGCCGCTTCGCTTGATTGCGGCTTGGCCCCGGCGAAGATCCTTCGCATCAGCAGGTATCGGTAGGGACCGCGAAGGACGTTGACCGCAATCGCGGTCTCGCCGGGGCCGCGGGCTGTCAGCTCATAGGACGAGCGACCCGCGATCTCGACTTGGTTGGGCAGCAGGCGTGCTCCTGGCACGCGGTCGGTCAGGAATGCCCGTGTCTGTCGCGCCATCCGCGCAGCGGTCAGATCCGGCGAAAGCTCGTAGAAGATCCTCACGCTGACCCGGCCTCCTGCCCGAGGCTCGAGCAGCAGGCCGCCGTCGACGGTCTGCCGGGACCAGCTGCGCGGGACCCCGATCGAGAAGCGGTCGGTGCGCAGAGTCGTCGTCGCCGGCTGCGGTGCGCCGGGAACCGGGGAGGCCGGCGTCGCGGCCGGCGGAATCTGTGCTGTCGGGGGCTCCGCGGGCGCAGCGGGGGAAGGCGGGGCGGTGACCGGCTGGGTCGACGGGTCGTCGCCGTTGCCGGCCTCGTTGACCAGCCAGACGACGCCGAAGCCGAGAGCCACGGCGGCGGCGATGACGAGGGCCGGGATTGCTCCCCGGGAGCGCCAGAAGCGGTCGCCGCGGGACGCCGAGGTCGAACGCCGGCCGCCGGCACCGATCTCAGGTCGCCCACGTCCGCGGCGCCGCGCGGCGCCCTCGGCCTTCGCCGCGTGCGCACGCAGGATCTGCTCCGCCGACTTCACCTCGTCAGCGGATCCGGTTGCCCGCTCGGGGGATTCGGCTTCTTCGGACTCGGGGTCCCTGGCGTCCGGGTAAGGCGCCGGCCGCGGCGGGATCGCCGGCGTGGGCGCCTCGGTCCGCGCAGGCTGCTCGGGCGCCTGGGTCGGTCGCGGCCGGCTCGATGCGCAGCTCGCGTTCGACCTCGATCGTCGCCGTGGCGTACTCGTGCCGGGCTCCGCAGCCACGGCAGGTGATCGACACCCTGCCGCTGCCGAGGCCGGCGGGGTGGGCGACGTCGAATCCGGCGCCGCAGCGCTCGTGCTGGACCAGGAAGCGGCTCAGGCCCTCGAGCATTCCCGGCTGTCGTTGACGGGCCTCCACGACGCTAACGGTAAAGGTCCTGCACTTTGGGGACGCCGACGGCGCGGCCGTTGTTACGACCGTCCCAGGGTGGAGAATGCCCGGCAAGCGGACGGCGACCGCCGCTCGCGGCAAGCAACGATCCGGAGATTCGATGGCGCAAGCACCCGATAGCCTTGAAGAAATCTGGCCGACCAGGGAGACCCGCGGTCAGAGGACCTCAATGACCGAAGCGCAGCCAGAGACCCTCGATGGGGGCGCGGTCAGCCCGCCGCAGATCGATCGCGTGGCCGAAGTGCTCGGCCCGCTGGAGCAGGTCGTCCTCGCCGCGGATCAGCAGCTGGGCTCGATCCAGCAGCAGGTCTCGGTCCAGGAGGGGGAGGAGGCCGCCCATGTCGAGAGCCGGGTCCGCGAGGCCGCGGTCGCCCAGCGCAAGCGCATCGGGGACCTTCGGGGGGAGATGACCGACCGCCGGGCTGAGATCACGGCCCGCTTCGACGCGATCCTGGCGCTCCTCGACAACGTTGACCGCGACCTCGCCGCGCGCGCCGGCGCCGGCAGCGACGTCCACGTGACGCTGACCGAGCGGCAGCGGGTCGAGATCGCCCACGACGTCCCTCCGGCCGCCGGCCTCGCGCCGCCGCCGCCCGCGACGCCGAGCGTTCCCGGCGCCCCGCCCAACCTGCCCGGTGCCTCCGCGCCGGAATCGGCCAAGCCGCGCAAGGAGAAGGGCTTCGCCCGCTGGTTCCGTCGCTCCAAGCGCGCATCGTCCTAGAATCCGAGACCGCTCCAGCCAGCGCCCGATGAACGATCAACCGACACCCACAGGGGATCAAGGCCAAGGGTCGGAGGGCGGGGTGCCGCCACTGCGCGACTCGGTTTCCTCCGCCGGGGAGCGGATCCAGGTGATCATCGAGGCGGCGGAGAAGGCCGCGGCCGGGATCATCGAGGACGCCGACGCGCAGGCGCACCGCTACATCGAGGCCTCGCGTGAGCGCGCCGACGTGCTGGCCGACGAGCGGGTGCGGGTGATGTCGGACCTCACCGACACCCTGATCCGCCAGGCGGAGATGGTCAAGCGCCAGTCCGACGATCTCCTCGCCGCCCTGGACTCGGCCCGCAGCGAGCTCGCCGGCCGCATCGGGCAGGAGCTATCCAGCGGCAGCCCGCCCGCCCCCGCAGCTCAGCCGCCCGGCCTGGGCCAGAGCGCTGAGGCCTCCCGCGTTCCCCATCTTCAGTCGGTCGATCCCGCGCGCCCCGGCCTGCAGGCGGTTGAGCCCCCCGGCCAACCGCAGGCGGCGCCTGCACCCGCGCCCGTGCCCCAGCCGCCGCCTCCTCCAGCTCAGCACCCTGGAGTCGCGCCGCCGCCCCCGCCGCAAGCACCGCTGAGCACTCCGGCCACCGAGGGCGCCACGGCCTCCGACGGGGCCAGGCTGCTCGCCGCCCAGATGGCGGTCGCCGGAAGCAGCCGCCAGGAGATCGAGGTGCGCCTGCGCGACGAGTTCGGGATCGAGGACGCAACCCCGATCCTCGACGGCATCCTCGGCCCCGGCTGAGGCACCCCAATGCACGAGGACCCGACCCGCCTGATGCGCGATGACGGCCCCGAGCGCCCTCCCGAGGACGACTCGGGCTCCAACGTCCGCTACCTGGTCGCGGCGCTGCTGGCGATCATCGTCGGCCTGATCGTCGCGGTGGTCGTGATCGCGAGCGACGGCGGCGACGACGACCCGACCACGACCGAGCCGACGACGGCGACGACGACGACCGAGCCGACGACCGACACGACGAGCACCGAGACGACCGAGCCCACCACGACGACGACGACGACGGACGAGCCGACCACCACTACCACCACCGACCCGGCGACGACCACGACCACTGCCCCCGCGCCCAGCGATGGGACCGGCGGGGTGGAAGTTCCCTAAGCGGGTCCTGCGGCCGGCGCCGCGGTCCGGCGGTTAGTTGGCCTGAAAGCGCCCGCCGCGGGCGGCGTCGAAGATCGCAATGTCTGAGAGGCGGGCGAAGGCCACGTAGCGCTGCGCGGCGCTGTAGAGCGGGTGGCAGGCGGTCAGCACGAGGCGCTCGTAGCCGACGTCGCGCACGATCTGCACGGCGCTGTCATCGACGATCTGGGTCTTCTGCACCCGGTAGGTGAAGGTCCCGTAGGGCATCTCCAGGGTCACCTCGTCGCCCTTGCTCATCGAGTCGATCTGCCGAAACGGCGCCAGGTAGGTGGTGCGATGGCCGGCGATCCCGATCGTCTTGCCCTGGCCCGGGAAACCCGGTGTCGGGGTAGTGGCCGGGGCCCTTCTGAAGGGTGGCCGTCTTGGTCCCCTCCAGGAAGACCGCGTTGGTGTCCATGGACGGGCGCGAGGATGCGCCCGATCGCCTCCGCCTCCTTCGCCTGCTCGGCGAAGCGCTCGGCGAGGACCTTGGCCTTCTCGTCGAGGCCCCGAACCCCCCGGATCGCCGCCAGGTCGGCGGCGGTCGGATACTCGGTCTCCAGGTCGGCGAGCTGGTCCTCTGCCTCCGCCTGCTGAAGCTCGCCGTAGAGCGAGGAGATCGGCTCCTTGTAGGCGACCGTGAGGCCGACGTCGGCCATGACCACCAGGCCGGCCGTGATCAGCACCGTGGAGAAGATTCGCGCCACTCGGGACATGGAGATAAGTATGGCGGCGACACCAGGTGTCGCCGCACGGCAACGTCTGCGCTGCCGCGAGACTTTGCTGGCGCCGAAAGCGCGCCGCAAGTCAATTCATGGAGCAAAGCCCCCGCATAGCGAGCTATCAGGCAGACCCGGCCGAGGTCGGCCGCGTCCTGCTGCTCTATTCCGGCGGCCTGGACACGAGCGTGATGCTGCACTGGATCCAGCGCACACTACGAGGCCGAGGTCGTCACCCTGACCGTCAACCTCGGCCAGCCGGGCGAGGACTACGAGGTCGTGACCGGCAAGGCCAAGGAACTGGGCGCGATCGACTCGGTTGTCGTCGACGCGCGCGAGGAGTTCGCCGAGGACTACATCCTGCCGGCGATCCGCGCCAACGCCCTCTATGGCGGCGGCTACCCGCTCTTCACCGCGCTCGGGCGGCCGCTGATCGCGAAGCTCGGGGTCGAGCACGCGCGGGCGCACCGGCTGCGACACGCTCGCCCACGGCTGCACCGGCAAGGGCAACGACCAGGTGCGCCTCGAGGCCACGGTCGCGACGCTTGACCCGGAGCTGAAGGTGATCGCTCCGGTGCGCGAGTGGAGCATGGGCCGCGAGGAGGAGATCGCCTACGCGCGCGAGCACGGGATCCCGGTCAAGGGCGGGACCGAGAAGCCGCCCTACTCGATCGACGACAACCTCTGGGGGCGCTCCTCGGAGGGCGGGTCGATCGAGGACCTCACCCAGCCACCGGCCGACGACGTCTTTCAGCTCGTCACCCCGCCCGAGCGGGCCCCCGACGAGCCGCGGCTGCTGCGGGTCGGCTTCGAGCAGCGGACGGCCGGTCTCCCTCGACGGCGAGGCACTCGACCTGGTCGAGCTGCTGGAGCGCTGCGCCGAGATCGGGCAGGAGCACGGGGTCGGGATCGTCGACCACATCGAGGACCGGATCGTGGGGCTGAAGGTGCGCGACCTCTACGAGGTGCCGGCGGCGGCGATCGTGCTGACTCGCCCACCGCGAGCTCGAGAAGCTGGTCTCGACGATCCACCAGAACAACTTCAAGGGCGCCCTGGAGAGCCACTGGGCCTACCTCTGTTACGCCGGCCTCTGGCACGAGCCGCTGCGCGAGGACCTCGACGCCTACATGGAGTCGGCCAACCGCTTCGTCACCGGCGAGGTGACGCGTGAAGCTCTACAAGGGCTCGGTGACCCCGGTGGCGCGCAGCTCGCCCTACGCCCTCTACGACAAGTCGCTGGCCGGCTTCGGCGAGTCGGGAGGCGAGTTCTCCCAGAGCGCCAGCCCCGGGCTTCATCGAGCTCTTCTCGCTGCAGAGCCGACTTGCGCATAGGGTTCGCCAGGACGGGAAGTAGGCAGCTCGTGATCTACAAGGCAATCGGAAAATTCGTTGTGAAGGCGGTGGTCCTGTTCGTGCGCCTTCGCTACGCACGCCAGCTTCGCTTCGCGGCCGGCTTCGGGCGGTGGCGATCGCGATCGGCGCCTACCTCGCCAGCCGCGACGTCGCCGAAGGCTGAGGCGCATGGCGCCTCGCCGAGCCGCAACATTTCTTGCGGCTTATCGCCGACGCCTTCGGCCCACGGCGTGCGTAGCTAACGTGCGCCGCCGCCTAATCCCGCTCGGGAGCGGGGGACCCGAGCAGAGAGTCCCGGGGCGAATCGCGAACGCGTAGCGCCAGCCTTCGGCGCGAGCCCGGCAGCTAACCCCGCAGGCGTCAGAAGGATGGCTCGGCGTTGCACATCACTCGTCTCGCCCGCGGCGCCTGCCCGCGGTCCGCGCGCTGCTCGCTGCCGCCGCGTCGCTGGCGGCTCCCGCGCGGCGCGACCGACATCGGCGCCGCTTCAGTCGCGGTCGACGACGCGCGCGCGCAGGCCGGCAGCCTGGCCGCCGACCTGGAGGCCAAGCAGGCCCAGATGGTCGCCGCCCAGCAGCAGGCGGCGGTCGCCGCGGCGCGCGAGCGCCAGCTCAGCGCCCTGCTCGCCGCCGGCGAGCAGCGCTCGGCTCGAGCTCGGCGCCGCAGGTCGACCGGGCTCGGGGCGAGCTGCTGATGCCAGCGGGCGCGGCTGCGCCGCTCCCTGACCGCGCTGGCCGAGCCGCCTGGTCGCGATCTACAAGAGCGAGCTGCCCGACGCGACCGAGCTCGTGCTCGAGCTCCGAGGGCTTCGACGACCTCGTCACCCGCGCCGACTACCTGCGCATGATCGAGGACTCCGACAGCCGCCTCGCGGCGCGGGTGAAGCAGGTTCGCGACGCGGTCCGCTTCGCAGCTCGGCGTGGTCGAGGAGGCTGAAGGCGCGCCAGGACGCGTACAACTCGCGCCTGGCGACCGCCCGCGACCAGATCGGCGCCGTTCGCGCCGCAGGCGGAGTCAGAGGCGGCCCAGCTGGCCGCGATCCGCGCCTCGCGGGCGGCGACCCTGGCGAGCTGCAGCTCGAACATCGGCGGCTGGGTGGAGGAGATCGAGCGCGCCGAGGCGGTGAGCGCCGCGCAGGCGCAGGCAGAGGTCGGCAAGTGGCTCGGCGGCCCCTACTCGATCCCCACCTCGATCGTGATGTGCGAGTCGGGCGGCAACTACGGCGCCGTCAACCCGTCGAGCGGCGCCGGCGGCGCCTACCAGATCCTTCCCTCGACCTGGGACCTTTACGGCGGCAAGGGCGCGCCGCAGGACGGCTCGAAGACAGCAGCAGGACGAGATCGCGGCCCAGATCTGGTCCGACTCGGGCTCCGGCGCCTGGGTCTGCGCCGGTTGACGCCGGCGCCGCTAGTCCCTAGGGACCGATCGCTCGCAGGTCCTTGGGGCGCAGCAGCGCCTCCAGCACGCCCGTCCTTCACGCAGGCGAGGCCGCCCTTGCGCAGCTTTATCCGCGCCGAGGTCAGCTCCGCGATCGCATCCGAGAAGTCGGGCTCATGGCCGACCAGCAGCACGTCTCCGCGCCCGGCTGTGAGCTGGATCGCATCGAATGGGCCTTCGCGCAGCTCCTCGGCGGGCTCGACGTCGACCCCGAGCTTCTCGCAGGCGATGCGAGCGGTCTGCTCCGCTCTGACCTTGGGGCTGGTCAGGCAGAGGTCGAGCTTCGCTCCCAGGACGGCAAGCGCGCGGCCGGCTTCGGCGGCCTGGCGCTTTCCCTTCTCGGTCAGCTCGCGGGCGGCATCGTCGCCGTTCCCTGGCTCCGCGTCGCCGTGGCGTAGGAAATAGATCAACGATTCGATGCTACGGCAAGATGCGGGAGATGGTCGTCGAACGCATCCTCGCTGATTGCAAAACATGGCTCCGTGAGCGCCTCGGCGGTTCATCTGCATGTCCACAGCGAGTACTCGCTGCTCGACGGCGCCTGCCAGATCGAGGCGATGGCCGAGCGGGCCGCCGAGCTGGGGATGCCCGCCCTCGGGCTCACCGACCACGGGGTGATGAACGGCGCCGTCGACCACTACAAGGCCTGCCGCGAGCAGGGGATCAAGCCGATCCTCGGGATGGAGGCCTACCTGGTCGACGACCGCACCACGGTCCGCGAGAGCGTCCGCTACGAGCGCAACCACCTCACCCTGCTTGCCGCCGACGACGCCGGCTTTCGCAACCTCGTCCAGCTCAGCTCGGCCGGCTTTCTGGAGGGCTTCGCGCGCGGCAAGGCAAACCTCGACATGGAGCTGCTCGACCGCCACTCCGAGGGCGTCATCGTCCTCAGCGGCTGCCTGCAGTCGCGCTTCTGCCAGCGCCTGATCCAGGACCGCCCCGACGACGCCCGCGCCCACGCCGACGAGCTGCTCGAGGTCTTCGGCCCCGAGCAGGTCTATTTCGAGCTGCAGCGCAACGGCATCCCCGAGCAGGACAAGGCCAACGAGGGGATCGCGCGGATCGCGAAGGAGGTCGGGCGGCCGCTGGTCGGCACCGCCGACGTCCACTACCTGCACCGCGAGGACTACGACAACCACGCCGCGCTGCTCTGCGTGCAGACGAAGTCGACCCTGGAGGCGCCGAAGCTCACCTTCGACACCAACGAGTTCTTCCTCAAGAGCTCCGAGGAGATGAGCGACTCCTTCTCCGCCTGGCCGGAGGCGGTGCCGACGACGCTGGAGATCGCGGAGCGCTGCCAGGTCGAGATCGAGCTCGGCAAGCTGCTTTTGCCGCGCTACCCGACCGACGACGGCGAGGAGCCGGAGGCGATGCTGCGGCGGATCGCGGAGGAGGGCCTGGCGCGCCGCTACGGCGACCCGGCCTCGGCGCAGGCGCGCGAGCGCCTGGAGTTCGAGCTCGGCGTGATCGAGGAGATGGGCTTGCCTCCTACTTCCTGATCACCTGGGACTTCGTCCGCTTCGCGAAGGAGAACGGGATCGCCGTCGGACCGGGCCGCGGGTCCGCCGCTGGGTCGATCGTCAGCTTCTGCCTCAACATCACCGACGTCGACCCGCTGGCCAACCGCCTGCTGTTCGAGCGGTTCCTCAACCCGGGCCGCAAGTCGATGCCGGACATCGACATCGACTTCTCGGTCCGCGGGCGCGAGCGGGTGATCCGCTACGTGGCCGAGAAGTACGGGCGCGAGTCGGTGGCGCAGATCATCACCTTCGGCAAGATGGCGCCGCGGGCCGCCACGCGCGACGCAGCCCGGGTGCTGGGTTTTGACTACGCGACCGGGGACCGGCTCGCAAAGCAGATCCCCGAGCCGGTCCTGGGCCGCAACCCGAGCTTTGAGGAGTGCCTGAAGCCGGGCCAGGAGCTGAAGCGCACCTATGACTCCGACGCCGACGCCAAGCGCGTGCTCGACGTCGCCCAGGGGCTCGAGGGGATCATCCGCAACGCCTCGATCCACGCCGCCGCGGTCGTGATCGCCGACCGCCCGCTGCAGGAGATCGTCCCCCTGCAGCTGGCCGAGGACCGCCCGGCCGCGGGCGCGAACGGCAACGGGAACGGAAACGGCAAGCCGGAGCGCTCCTACAAGATCGTCACCCAGTACTCGATGGGCCCGATCGAGGAGATCGGGCTGCTGAAGATGGACTTCCTCGGCCTGCGCAACCTCGACGTGATCGAGGACGCGGTGGCGATCATCGAGCGCTCGCGCGGCGAGCAGGTGGACATCGAGTCGATCCCGATGGACGACGTGGGCACCTACGAGATGCTCTCGCGCGGCGAGTCGGTCGGCGTCTTTCAGCTCGAGTCCGACGGGATGCGCGACGCGCTGCAGCAGGTCAAGCCGACCGAGTTCGAGGACATCGTCGCGCTCGGTCTCCCTCTACCGGCCCGGGGCGATGCGCTACATCCCCGACCTACGCGAAGGGAAAGCGCGACCCCTCGACCGTCGTCTTCCCCGACCAGCGGCTGCGCTCGATCACCGAGGAGACCTACGGCTGCGTGATCTACCAGGAGCAGCTGATGGAGATCGCCAAGCAGATGGCCGGCTTCAGCCCCGCCGCCGCCGATGACCTGCGCAAGGCGGTGGGCAAGAAGAAGCGCGACCTGATGGCGAAGATGAAGGACCAGTTCCTGGCCGGGCTGCGGGAGTCGAAGACCGAAACCAAGGTCGCCAACGACCTCTGGTCGCTGATGACGGCCGCCGCCGACTACTCGCTTCAACCGCTCCCATGCCGCCTGCTACGCGCTGATCGCCTACCGGACCGCCTACCTGCGCGCCAACTACCCGGCCGAGTACATGGCGGCGCTGATCTCGACCGTGATGAGCACCAAGGACAAGGTGCCCTACTTCGTCAACCGCTGCGAGGAGATGGGGATCGAGGTCCTGCCGCCGGACGTGAACTCCTCCGAGCACGGCTTCGTCGTCGCCGAGAAGAAGATCCGCTTCGGCCTCGACGCGGTCAAGAACGTCGGCCACGCCGCCGTGGAGGCGATCCTGCGGGCGCGCGAGGACGGCGACTTCGGCTCCCTGTGGGACTTCTGCGAGCGGGTCGACGCGCGCGCCGTCAACAAGCGCGCGACCGAGTGCCTGATCAAGTGCGGGGCGCTGGACTCGACCGGCGCCAGCCGCAAGGGGATGCTCGAGGCGCTGCCGGCGGCGCAGTCCTCGGGACAGAAGGCCCAGGAGGACGCCCAGCTGGGGCAGGGATCGATCTTCGACATGGGCGACGCGCCCGAGGGCGAGGGCCAGAGTGCCAGCGCCGTGCAGCGCCCGCCGATCTCCGCGACCGAGTTCGAGCGCCGCGAGCTGCTCGCGGCCGAGAAGGAGACCCTGGGCACCTATCTGTCCTCGCACCCGCTGACCGACGTGCGCGACGCCCTGCGGGCGCGGGTCGACTGCACCCTGGCCGAGATCGGTTCGAAGGCCGACGGCTCCTGGGTGACGGTGGGCGGGATCGTCACCGAGCGCAAGAAGATCCGCACCAAGAAGGGCGCCGACATGATGTTCGCCACCCTCGACGACGTCGAGGGGCAGGTGGAGATGCTGATCTTCAGCTCCGCCTTCGAGGCCAACGAGGAGAAGATCGAAGCCGACGCCGTCCTGCTGGTGCGAGGCCGCGTCGACCACAAGGAGCGCGGCGAGACCAAGCTGGTGGTCCAGGAGGCGGAGGTGTTCGAGCCCGGGGAGGAGGAGCTCGCCCGGGCGACGACGATCGCTGCCCGCAGCACCGAGCCTCTGGTGCTGAAGGTCAGCGCCGCCGACTGCGCGCCGGCGCTGCTGGAGGAATTGAAGGCGGTCTTCGAGCACTTCCCCGGCGACAACGAGGTGCTGTTGGAGATGCAGACCCGTGACGGCGCCGCGCACCCTGCGCTTCGGCGACGGCTACAAGGTCCGCGACTCGACCGCCCTGCGCGCGGAGCTTGACGGCGTGCTCGGCCCGACCGGAGCGATGGCCGCCTAGCGCCTGCTTGGCTTTCGCCTCCCTCACGCCTAGACTTTCACCTGGTGCCTGCAGAGCAGACAAAGCGCATGAACGCGGCAGCGGGCGAGTGCCGTCGCTGCAGCTCCTTTTGCGACAAGCTCGTCGAGCCGCGCAGCTGCGTGGAGATGCGCTGCCGCTACCTCTACAGCTACATGGACGCGCTCACCGGCACCCAGTTCGTCGGCTGCATGCAGAAGGTCTTCAACGCCGAGGTCGACCTCGACTCGGTGCTCGCCCCAGGTGGTTTCGGGGGCGTGAAGATGACCGGCAGCCCGCTGCCCCAGTGCGACTTCGAGGTCGAGCGGGCCTTCGAGGGCGAGGGGCGCGCCTACGGCTGCGTCAACCCCAGGTTCTTCGATTGCACCGACGAGGGACCGGAGGGCCTGCGGGCGTTCGATCTCCGCGACGCGCTCCAGGCCGCCGACTAGGCGTCCCGCGCCCGCCGCTGCTTAGGAACCGCGCTCCTTCAGCCCCCGCCGCCTCAGCCGTCGCGCCTTCTCCAGCTCCTTGCGATCCGGTCCGCGCTTTTTCGGCCCCGGGACCTCCAGCGGCGCCGGCAGGCCTTCGAAGCGCGGCTCGGAGAGAAAGGCGGCCAGACCGTGGCGGCCCATCTCGCCGTCGCCGACGTTGGCGTGACGGTCGCGGCAGGAGCCGAACGGCGCCCCGGCGTCGTTGACGTGCACGCAGCGCAGGCGCTCGAGGCCGACCTTCTCGTCGGCTTCGTCGAGGACGTCGGAGAGGTGCTCGCGATCGCGGATGTCGAAACCCTGGACGAACAGGTGACAGGAGTCGAGACAGAGGCCGAGGCGCTCGTGCCCGCCGGCGAGCTCGATCAGGCGCGCGGTCTGGTCGAAGTCGCGGCCCAGCAGCCCCTGGTGGCCGGCGGTCTGCTCGAGCAGCAGCGGGCAGCTCTCGGTCTGCTTCAAGGCTTCGGCGATCACCTTCGATGCCCGGCGCATCGACCCGGCCAGCGGCTTTCCCTTCTGCGCCCCGGGGTGAAGGACGACGCCCGCGGCACCGATCCCGTCGCCGATCCGCAGCGCGTGCGCGAGCGAGTTCAGCGACTTCTTGCGCAGGTCCGCCTCGTCGGTGGCGCAGTTGATCAGGTAGACGGCGTGGATCACCACCGCCCCCACCCGCGAAACATCGCATGGCCTCGCGAAACTCGGCGAAGTCCTCGTCGCTGTAGCGGGTCGGCCGCCACATCCGCGGGCTCTGGTTGAAGATCTGGATCGAGTCGGCGCGAACGTCCTCCGCGCGCTCGATCGCATTGGTTAACCCGCCCGCTGTGGAAACATGCGCGCCGATCAGCACCGTGAGCCAGGACCTCCGCTTCCGATTCGCCCCCTCGCCGACCGGTGCTCTGCACATCGGGGGCGCGAGGACGGCACTGTACAACTGGCTCGCCGCACGCGGGTCGGGCGGAAAGCTGGTGCTGCGCATCGAGGACACCGATCGCGAGCGCTCGACGCCGGAAAACGTCGAGCAGATCCTCGAGGTGCTTGGCTGGCTGGAGCTCGACTGGGACGAGGGGCCGGTCTCCCAGGCCTCGCGGGCCGACCGCCACGCGGAGGCGCTGGGGCGGCTTCTGGAGTCCGGCGCCGCCTACCGCGACCCCGCGACAGCGGAGGACGTGAAGGCCTACAAGGCCGAGCACGGCGGCGGACCGGGGCTACCGGGGCGAGCCGAGCGACGACCCGTCGGCGGCGGTGCGGCTGCGGGTGCCCGACGATGGCGACACCGTGGTCGAGGACCTGATCCGGGGCCCGGTCGCGTTTCCGAACCGCAGCCAGGACGACTTCGTGATCGCCCGCGGCGACGGCTCGGTCCTCTACAACTTCGCGGTCGCGGTCGACGACGCCGAGATGAAGGTCACCGACGTTCTGCGCGGCGACGACCACCTCTCCAACACGCCCAAGCAGCTTCTCGTGCTGCGAGCGCTTCGGCGCGACCGAACCCCGCTACGCGCATCTGCCGCTGCTGCACGGTCCCGACGGCCGCAAGCTCTCCAAGCGCCACGGGGCGGCGTCGGTGGAAGAGCTGCGCGACGCCGGCTACCTGCCGGAGGCGGTGCGCAACTACCTGGCGCTGCTGGGCTGGGGGACGACCGACGACACGACCCTGATGAGCACCGAGGAGCTGATCGAGCGCTTCCGCATCGAGGACGTCGGCAGCTCCGCCGCGGTCTTCGACGAGCAAAAGCTGCGCTGGGTAAACGGCCGCTTCATGCGCGAGATGCCGCTCGACCGCTACACCGAGGCGGTCGCCGCCTTCCTCGGCCGCGAGCCCGACGAGCGGCTGCGGGCGGGATGTGAGATCGCGCAGGAGAAGGCGCAGACGCTGGCCGAGGTCTGGCCCCTGATCGCGTTCCTGTTCGAGGACCCCGTCGACGACCCGAAGGCGTGGAAGAAGGTGATGGGGACCGACAGCGCCGAGCACCTCGCCGCCGTGCATGAGGCGCTGGCCGGGGTGGGGGAGTTCGGCCCGGAGGAGATCGAGACGGCGCTCGCGCCGCTGCTCGAGCGCCTCGACCTGAAGCCCGGAAAGCTCTACCAGCCGATCCGCGTCGCGATCACCGGCACCACCGTCTCGCCGGGGATCTTCGAGTCTCTGGCGGCGCTGGGGCGCGATCAGACGCTGTCCCGGATCGCCTCCGCCGTGCAGCGTCTGCGCGCCTAGCCAGGCGCCGCATGACGGGCCCGATTGCCGGCCGAGCGCCGTTTAGGCGGGCGCCATCGTGCACGGGTGTGCCTGGCGGCTAAACCGCGGTCGAACATCTGCCGATGAATCAGGCGAATCGGTAGGCGTGATGCCGGCCGGTTCCCCGCTATGGCTGCGACAAAGAGCAAGACCAATGGGCACGGCGCCTCCGCCAACGTGGCGGCGCGCGATGAGGTGCGCCGCAAGGCCGTCCCGGCGCCGGGCAGCCGGCTCGCCGAGGCCTTCGAGGCCGTAGAGCGCTTCCCCGTCCTGCTCGAGTCTCGCGAGCGCGTGATGAAGGCCGCGACCGCCGAGACCGCGAGGGTGGGGGAGATCATCGAGGCGGTCGAGTCAGACGTGGCGCTGACGATGGCGGTGCTTCAGTTCGCCAACCGCAGCGGCGCCCGCAACAGCGGCACGATCGCCAGCATCCCGTCGGCGGTCGAGGTGCTGAAGCCCTCCGGAGTGCTGGCGATAGCCGGCACGGCACCTACATATGACTTCTTCGAGTCCAACGGCGGCTGGGAGCTGCGCCCCGAGCACTTCCGCATTCACGCTCTCGCCAGCCAGCGCGCCGCCGACAGGGTTGCGCGCTCGGTCGGCTTCAAGGACCGCGACGAGCTCGCGGTCGTCGCCCTGCTTCACGACGTCGGGCGGCTTGTGATCGCCCGCCTGCACCCCGGATTCCAGGACTTCTTCGACATGATCGGCAAGACGCCGGAGCAGCGCCTGAAGCTGGAGCGCGACAAGCTCGGCATCGACCACGCGATCGTCGGCGGCGTGCTGGCGCGGCGCTGGAACCTGCCCGGCCGCGTCGCGGTCGCGATCGAGCGCCATCACACCGACGACACCGACGGCCTTGCCGCGATTCTGGCTACCTCCGACATGCTCGCCCATTACGGGCAGGGCGAGGCGATCTCCCGCGAGCGGCTGGAGAGCGCCGCCGCCCGCTCCGGCGTCAGCCAGGAGCTGCTGCGCGAGCTGCTCTACGAGCTTCCCTATCCAAGGCAGGATGCCCCCCGGGCGAGCGAGCCCTGCCCGCTCTCGAACCGCGAGCTCGACGTCCTGCGCCTGCTCGCCGAGGGCAAGGTCTACAAGCAGATCGCCGGCGAGATGCAGCTTTCTGTCTCGACGATCCGCACCCACCTGCACAACGTCTACGGCAAGATCGGCGCCGTCGACCGCGCGCAGGCAGTTCTCACCGCGCGCGACCGCGGCTGGATCTAGGCCGTTCGTTCGTTTTCCCCTCGGCACGCGCGTTTAGGCTTCCGGCCGCATGACGCACTACGAGCAGGGCTCACCTTTGCGGCAGCCGTCGCCGGTGCGTTCATATGGCGCAGGCGCATGTCAACGTGAGCGCGGTTCCGAAGCCCTCGACTTCATCAACGCGTGGAGCTTGGTTGTAGTACTCCAGCTGCGGATCGTCATGTTCTGGTACTCGGGTAACGCCACGACCCTGGAGAGCCGGCTTCCCGAGGCCTTCGCAGCGAGGCGCGAGAAGTAGACCACGCCCTTCCCTGGCCACGCCTTGTCGACCTCCTCCCGGGTCTCGAGCACGCCAAAGGCCTTCTTCACGGTCAAAGGCTTGCGCAGGAAGATCACGTCGCACCTGTGGGTCTCGGCACCAAACCCCCGGGGCGCGCCCTTGACCACCCCCTTCATCTCTGCCGCGGTCATGAGCACCACCCTCAGCTCAGTTCCGAAGCGCTTGCTGAGCTTCGACTCGATCCGAGCAGCCAGCGCCTCGCGCTTTTGCCTGGGAGCCCGGAAGAGCACGTTCCCGCTCGCGATATAGGTCGCGACCTCTTCGAGCTCCAACTCCTCGAAGGCCGGCCACGCTCTCAGGTCGGCCATCTTCACGAGGTTCTTGCCGCCGACGTTGATGCCGCGCAGCAGGGCGAGGTACTGGACTCCAGCCACCATCGGCGTCGGTGCCGATTCTAGTCTTGCCCATGGTCACGGAGCGTGTTCGGCCCATGTTCAGCGAGGGCGTGTGGCGCGTTCCAGTATCCGGGCTGCGATCGGCATCTGCGCGAGCGCGCCGATACGATGTCGCTCTTCTCGAGAGGGTCCAAGCGTAAGTTGGGCTGCCGTCGCGCATCCAGCTCGAGCAGGCGCTGGTTCGCCGAGCTCCTCCGCGGACCACTCGTAGATGCGCTGCAGCCGCGGCACGATCACCGCATAGTCGAGCATCCGGCCAAGCCGCTGCTCGGCGCGCGATGTAGCTCTCGACGTCCTCCGCGAGCGGATATCGGTCTGGGAGCACGCGGCGAAGCTGAGAGAAACGCGCCCGCCTGCGATGCGGCATCGGAGTCACGAACGATCTGCTTACGGTCGGCGATCAGCCCATCTAGCCCGCGGAAGCGGTGCTGCTACTCGATCAGGCTCTCGCGCAGGCCGATCGCGACCGCATGTGCGCGGTTGCGGGCCTCCAGGCGGGCGAGGATGTTCTTGGTGTGGGTGCGCACGGTCTCCTCGGAGACCTGGAGCTCTTCCGCCGCGATCGTGGTCGAGCCGCCGTTGGCGAGCAGCTGAAGGATCTGGCGCTGGCGCCGGGTGAGGCGGCCATGGTGGCCGGGCGCCGGGCACCGCGGGGTCGATGAAGCGCTCCTGCTCGACGGCCGCCGCTACCGCGGAGCGCAGCTCATCGGGGCCGGCGCCGCGGCTCACGTATGCGCTCGCCCCCGCGGTTAGGGCCTCGGTCGCCAGGTGGCGCTCCGCCCGGTCGCCGTGAGCGACGATGCCGAGCGCCGGCTCGGCCTTGCGCATCGCGCGGATCGTCTCCGATCCGCTGAGGTTGTCGGCGCTGCCGCCGGCGCGCGAGCGAATGTCGACGACTACGACGTCTGCGTCGCCGACGTCACGCACCCGCTCCACCGCTTCGGTGCGGCAGCTCAGCTCCTCAACCTCATACTCGATGTCGAGCACGCGGCGCATCCCCAGGCGCACTAGCGGCTGGGGCTCGACGACCAGGCAGCGGGGTACTTCGCCCAAGGAGATGTCCTCCGAGTTGGGTGCGGGGAATCGGTCGCCAGGACGACCGAGGCTCGATCCTAACCAGCGGCGAGGGGAGAGGCATCGCGCCCCGACCGTGCGCCGGGCTCGCTTTGCGCTCTTTGCGGCGGCCGCTGCCTGCGATACAAAGAACGCGTGATCTCAGTCACCTCGAAGTCCCGCTACGCCGTCGTCGCGATGGCCGAGTTGGGCGGCCCCGGCGACCGCCCGGTCCCGATCAAGGAGCTCTCGGAGCGGCGCGAGATACCGGAGCAGTTCCTCGAGCAGCTCTTCTCGACCCTGCGGCGGGCCGGCCTTCTGACCAGCCACCGCGGGGTCAAGGGCGGCTACACGCTCGCCCGGCCGGCCGAGGAGATAAACGTGCTCGAGGTCGTCCAGGCGCTGGACGGCAAGATCGGCCAGGAGGCCGACGAGGCCGGCGGCATCTGGGCCGACGGCGTCGGCGCCCTGCGCAAGGTCTTCAACCGCACGACGATCGCCGAGATCGCGCGGCGCGAGGGCGAGGCGACCGGGACCACGATGTACCACATCTAGATGGCAGCGCCGGTGTTCAATAGCTTCGTGGCCATGCGAAAGCTGCCTCTGATCGTCGCGACCGTTGCCCTGTCGCTCTCCGCTGCCGCCTGCGGCGGCGACGACGGCGACCCGGAGGCCGATGCCGTCAGCGACGCCTACGTCGCCTACATCGATGCGGTCAAGGCGGGGGACGGCAAGAAGGCCTGCTCGCTTGCCACGCCCGCCTTCCAGCGCCAGGCCGGCCGCTCGATCGCGGTCGGGCCGCGGGCCGACCTGCGCGGGGCGAGCTGCGAGCAGGCGATCGAGCAGGGAGGGCTACCCCAGCTCCAGCAGGTGGAGCCGAACCTGGAGGACATCGAAGTGAATGGGAGCCGTGCGTCGGGCCTCGATCCGGGCGAGAACGTGACGGTCGGAGGCGAGACGGTCGTGATCGGCTCCCAGGAGGTCTCCTTCGAGCGCATCGGGGGCGACTGGAAGATCGCCAGGACGGTCTTCTTCCGCACCGAGCCGCAGGGCTGAGCGCGCCCGTGCGCTCCGCGTAGCCGCTCGCGCTACTTTGGGCCGATGCCAGCCACGCCCTCAGCGGACGCCGGCGCCGCCCGCGTCGGCCGCGAGGCCGCCGACACGGTCGGGGGCACGCCCCTGGTCTCACTGCGCCGGCTCGCCGAGGACGCCGGGGCCGAGGTCTGCGCCAAGCTCGAATACCTGAATCCCGCCGGCTCCGTCAAGGACCGCATCGGCGTCGCGATGATCGACGCCGCCGAGGAGACGGGGCAGATCGAACGCGGGCGCTCGCTGATCGTCGAGCCGACCAGCGGCAACACCGGGATCGCCCTGGCGATGGTCTGCGCGGCGCGCGGCTATGAGTGCGTGCTCACCCTTCCCGAGGGGATGACCCGCGAGCGCTCCGACCTGCTGCGCGCCTACGGGGCCGAGGTCCACGCCACGCCGTCGATGGGGGGCATGAACGAGTCGGTCGATTTGGCCGGCCGCATAGCGAAAGAGCGCCAGGGATTCATGCCGCAGCAGTTCGCCAACCCCGCCAATCCAGACATTCATCGCCGCACCACCGCGGAGGAGATCTGGGCCGACTGCGGCGGCGAGGTCGACGCCTTCGTCGCCGGGGTCGGGACGGGGGGGACGATCACCGGCGTAGGGCAGGTGCTCAAGGAGCGCCGCCCCGAGGCCCTCGTGATCGCGGTCGAGCCCGCTGCCTCCCCGGTGCTCTCGGGCGGGCAGCCCGGAGTGCACAAGATCCAGGGGATCGGCGCCGGCTTCGTCCCCGAGGTGCTCGATCGCTCGGTGATCGACGAGGTGATCGCGGTCTCCGACGACGACGCCCTCGACATGGCCGAGCTCTGCGCCCGTCGCGAGGGCCTGCTGGTCGGCTTCTCTGCCGGCGCCGCGATCCACGTCGCGCTGCAGGTCGCCGCGCGCCCCGAGATGGCCGGCAAGCGAGTGGTGACGATCGTCCCCGACTCCGGGGAGCGCTACATGTCGCTGCCCTTCTTTCCCAAGCTGATGCTCGGCCTGGGCACATTGAGAAACGTGATGCGCGAGGTCGCCTCCGACGTCGCCACCGCCCGCGAACGCGATCCCGCCGCCCGCCGCACCGGCACGCTGGAGATCCTCAGCGGCTGGGCCGGGGTGCAGTCGCTGCTCGCCTACCGCGTCGCCCACGCGCTGCGCGACGCCGAGGTGCCGCTGCTGCCGACCGGGATCTCCTACGTGAGCCGGGCGGTCACCGGGGTCGAGATCCACCCGGCGGCGCAGATCGGCGACGCGTTCTTCATCGATCACGGGTCAGGGGTCGTGATCGGCGAGACGGCCGAGATCGGCGATTGCGTGACCCTGTATCAGGGCGTGACCCTCGGCGGGACCGGCTTTCAGCGCGGCAAGCGCCACCCGACCCTGGGCGACAACGTCACGGTCGGCTCGGGCGCCAAATTGCTGGGACCGATCGAGGTCGGCCACGGCGCCAAGGTGGGCGCCAACACGGTGGTGATCGAGGACGTGCCGCCGAACTCGACGGTGGTCGGCAACCCCGGCCACACGGTCCGGGTCGAAGGCCGCCGCCCGGAGGGCCCCGACACCGACTGGATCCACCTCCCGGACCCGATCGCCGACGCGATCAAGGGGCTGTCGGAGCGGATCGCCGAGCTCGAGGCGCGCGCTGGCGGAGATGACCGGCGAGGAGAAGCCGTCGGCCAAGGTGCGCGAGCTCGACCCCCGCAAGGGGCGGTCTTCAGCCGGCGGCTGATCTCATTTCGCTCGCGGTGCGCCTTTCTCGCCTGTACGGGGAAGAAAGCGCACCACCCGAGGGCGCCTGGCCTGCTGGCTATCTTGATCGGGTGAGCGAAATGGCCCAATCCGACCACCTCGAGGAGGCCCAGGGGGCGCCGACCGCGCCCGGGGCCGACCGCGCCGAGCGCCTGCTGGCGGAGCTGAACGACGCCCAGCGCCAGGCGGTCAGCCACCCCGGCGGCCCGCTGCTGGTGCTCGCCGGCGCCGGCTCGGGCAAGACCCGCGTGCTCACGCACCGGATCGCCTACCTGCTGGCCACCGGCCAGGCCCGCCCGGGCGAGATCCTCGCGATCACCTTCACCAACAAGGCGGCGCAGGAGATGCGCGACCGGGTCGAGGCGCTGGTCGGCCGAGCGACCCGGGCGATGTGGGTGATGACCTTCCACTCCGCCTGCGCGCGGATCATGCGCGCCGAGGCGGAGCGGCTCGGCTACTCGCGCGGCTTCACGATCTATGACGAGGCCGACTCGCTGCGGATGATCAAGCGCTGCATGGAGGAGCTAGAGGTCGACCCAAAGCGCTTTCCGCCGCGCGCGATCCGCTCGCAGATCTCCGGCGCCAAGAACAAGCTTCTCGACGCGGCCGACTTCCAGCAGGCCCAGGGCTCTGTCTTCGAGGAGACGGCGGGCGAGGTCTACGCCCTCTATGAGCGCCGCATGCTGGAGGCCAACGCGATGGACTTCGACGACCTGCTCGTGCGCACCGTCAACGTGCTGGAGCTCTTCGAGGCCGCCCGCGACCGCTGGCGCCGCGCCTTCGGCCAGGTCCTCGTCGACGAGTACCAGGACACCAACGCGCCCAGTACCGATTGCTGCAGCTGCTCGCCGAGGAGCACCGCAACCTGTTCGTGGTCGGCGACGACGCACAGTCGATCTACTGCTTCAGGCACGCCGACATCCGCAACATCCTCGACTTCGAGCGCGACTTCCCAGACGCCTCGATGGTCAAGCTGGAGCAGAACTACCGCTCCACGCAGACGATCCTCTCGGCGACCAACGCGCTGATCGCCAACAACAACTCGAACCGGCCCAAGCGCCTGTTCACCGACGGCGAGCAGGGCGAGCCGATCGCAGGTCGCGCAGCTCTCCGACGAGCACGAGGAGGCGCGCTGGGTGGCGGGCGAGGTCGACCGCCTGGTGCAGGACGAAGGCGTCGGCGCGCGATGAGGTCGCGGTCTTCTACCGGACCAACGCGATGAGCCGGGTGCTCGAGGACACCCTGGTCCGCTTCGAGATGCCCTACCAGGTGATCGGCGGGACCAAGTTCTACGAGCGGGCCGAGATCAAGGACGCCGTCGCCTACCTGAGCCTGCTGGTCAACCCCTCCGACGCGATCTCCTTCGCCCGCGTCGTCAACTCGCCGCGGCGCGGGATCGGCAACACCAGCCAGGGCCGCCTGGTCGCCCACGCCAACACGACCGGGCTGCCGATCTGGGAGGTCGCCGGCCGCGTCGACGAGTCGTGCCCGGGCTGGGAGCGGCGGCGGTGAAGGCGATCGCCCGCTTCCACGAGACGATGGAGGGCCTGCGCCAGCGGACCGCGACCGCCCCCGTCGCCGAGCTGATGGAGTCGCTTCTGCAGCGAGGCCGGCTACCTGGAGGCGCTGGAGGCCGAGCGCACGGTCGAGGCCGAGGGCAGGGTGGAGAACCTGCAGGAGCTGATCGGCGTCGCCGGCGAGTTCGACGCCAACCGCGAGCTCGAAGGCGAGGGCGAGGTCTCGCCGCTGGAGGAGTTCCTGCAGCAGATCTCCCTCTACACCGAGCAGGACTCGATCCGCGAGCAGGAGTCGCTGGTAACCCTGATGACGATCCACAACGCCAAGGGCCTGGAGTACGACACCGTCTTTCTGATCGGCTGCGAGGAAGGCGTCTTCCCGCACATGCGCGCGCTGGAGGAGGGGGGAGAGGAGGAGGAGCGTCGCCTCTGTTACGTCGGAATGACCCGGGCGCGCTCGCGCCTCTACCTCACCCACGCCCGCGAGCGGCGGATCTTCGGCGGCCGCCGCGAGCCGGCGATTGCCTCGCGCTTTCTCGACGAGCTTCCCGACGAGCTGCTCGAGCAGCGAGCGCAGCGCCCCCCAGGAGGGCGCGCCGTGGGCGGCGCGTCGGCGGGCTCGCTGGGCGAGCCGGCCAAGCCCGGCCCGGCGCTGGAGCTTGCAGACCGGCGACGACATCGTCCACGCCAGCTTCGGCGAGGGCGTGGTCACCGGGCTCGAGCCGGGCGGGGTGATCGTGGTGCGCTTCGCCGGCGACCCGCAGGAGCGCAAGCTGATGGCCGACTACGCGCCGATCCAGAAACGCAAGTGAGCGCGCACGGTCATCGACGGCAAGGCGGTCGCCGCCGAGGTGCGCGACGCGGGTGCGGGCCGAGGTCGCCGAGTTCGAGGCGGGGGCCGGCCGCGACCCCGGGCCTGGCGACGGTGCTGGTCGGCGACGACCCCGCCTCGGAGATCTACGTCGCCAACAAGCACAAGGCCTGCGAGGAGGTAGGGATCCGCTCCCTGCACCAGGGGCTTGCGGCCGACACCTCCGAGCAGCAGCTGCTGGAGCTGATCGCGCGCCTCAACGAGGACCCCGAGGTCGACGGGATCCTGGTCCAGCTTCCGGTGCCCGAGCAGATCGACCCCGACGCGGTGGTCGCTCGCGATCGACCCCGCGCAAGGACGTCGACGGCCTGACCCCGACCAACGCCGGCCTGCTCGCGAGCGGCGCCCCCGGCCTGGTGCCCTGCACGCCGGCGGGCGTGATGGAGCTGCTGCGCCACGAGCGGGGCCGAGCTGGAGGGAGCGGAGGCGGTCGTCGTCGGGCGCTCGAACCTGGTCGGGCGGCCCGCTCGCCAGCCTGCTGCTGGGCGAGCAACGCGACCGTCACGATGTGCCACTCGCGCACCCGCGACCTGGCCGGCACCTGCGCCCGCGCCGACGTCCTCGTCGCCGCGGTCGGCTCGCCGCGCCTGCTCGGCGCCGACGCGGTGAAGCCGGGCGCGATCGTGATCGACGTCGGCATGAACCGCACCGACGACGGGCTCGCCGGCGACGTCGACTTCGAGGCCGTCGCCGAGGTCGCCGGCGGCGATCACTCCGGTGCCCGGCGGGGTCGGCCCGATGACGATCGCGATGCTGCTCGTCAACACGCTCGCCGCGGCCGCGCGCTCCAGGCACGCCTGAGATACCGCGGCCAGGACCCTTTTTCTCGACCACCGGGGCTGTACTGTCGCGCCCGACCCCTAGTCCCATCGGAGGGAATAACCAGATGGACGTAAACAGGCTGAGTCAGGGTGAGAAGATCGCTGCTGGCGCGGCGATCGCACTCTTCATCGTCATGTTCTTCTCGTGGTTCGGGGCCCCGGAGGAAGTCGAAGCGCTGGCCGGCGCCGTGGGCGTCGACACCAGCGCCAACGCGTGGCAGTCGTTCGACTTCATCGACCTCATTCTGCTGGCGACGGTCGTCATCGCGATCGGCGCGGCGTTCGCTAAGGCGTCCGGTTCGCGGGTGCGACTTCCCGCTCAGCACGATCGTCACCGTGGCCGGGGCGCTCTCGACGCTCCTCGTCCTCTACCGGATCCTCGACCCCCCGGCTGACGCCGATCGGAAGTTCGGCGTCTTTCTGGGCGTGATCCTCGCCGCGGTCGCTGACCTACGGCGGCTGGCTGGCGATGCAGGAGGAAGGAACGTCGTTCCAGGACGCCGCCGACCGCTTCGGCGGCGGCGACGGCCCCGGCGCAGGCGGCACCGCGTGGCCGCCGACCCGGGAGCGCACGACCCCGGTCCCGGCCGAGCCGAGCCCCCCTCGGCGCCGCCTCCTCCGCCACCCCCGCCCCCGAGCGGTGACCCGCCACCGCCGCCGAGCGGCAACCCTCCGCCTCCCTCGGCCTAGGCGACCCAGAGCCGCAATCTCAATCCGCCCGGAGGCCCGCCAGATCGGCGGCGCCTCCGGGCGGCTATTTTCTGCCTCGATGAAGGGAACCGATTGAGGCTGGATCGCCTCAGGGGCGGGGACCTGCTCGCCGGCGCCGGTGGGGCGCTGCTGGGCGTGTCCCTCTTCATCCCCTGGTTCGGGAAGGTGAATCCGTTCTGCGAGCCCTTCCCCGGCTACTCCTGCGGCCGCAACGTCGACGCCATGCAGGCGTTCGGCTTCACCGACCTGGTCCTGGTCCTCACAGCCGCTTCGGGCATCGCGGTCGCGTTCCTCGCCGCCCGCAGCGACAAGACCGACTCCCAGATCACCTCGGCGTCGCTGACGGTGGCGGTCGCCTTCCTGGCGACGTTGCTCGTCCTCTACCGGGTCATCGAGCCGGTGGGCAAGCTCGATCCCAGGATCGGCCTTTACCTCGGCCTCGCGGCCTGCATCGCGGTCACCTACGGCGCCTGGCGGGCGATGCGAGAACCAGTACCCGGCTACAGCCGCTGAGCCAGGTCGGCGGCGACCCGCTTCGAGAAGGCGATCACGGTCATCATCGGATTCACCCCGACCGAGGTCGGGAAGAGAGAGGCGTCGGCAACGTAGAGGCGCCGGTCCCGTTGACCGAGCCGTCGGGCGCGCAGACGCCCTGCGTCGGGGTCGGCCGCGATTCGAGCGGTGCCCATCGGGTGAAACGCCTCCAGCCGAAGCTCCGCCGCCTTGATCGCGGTGGCCTCGAAGTCGGCGAGCTGGTCGAACTTCAGCACCCCGACGCGGCCGATGTTCGGGTAGACCTCGACCGCGCCGGCGGCGAAGTGGACCTCGGCGGCGCGGGCGATCCCGAAGGCGATGCGGCGCGCGTCGTCCTCCGATAGCCGGTAGCTGGCGCGCAGCGAGCCGTCGGAGCTGAGCCCGATCCGCCCGGCGGAGCGGTCCGAGAGGTGGACGCCGATCGAGCCCACGTTGCCGAAGCCGAGCATCGCCTCCTGGTGCTTTCGCCCGGTGCCGAGCAGCCAGGCGCCGCCGAAGGGAAGTGGAGTGAATGTGGCCTCGAGCAGGATGCTCCTGCGGCTCCCACTCGTCGATGTAATAGCTCTGCATCACGCCCTCCCAGCCGCGCACCTCCTCCGGGTAGCGGGCGCCGATCCAGGCGGCAGGATGGAGGTGAAGGTTGCGTCCGACCTGGCCGCCTGCCGAGCCCGGAGCGCAGCAGCAGCTCTGGCGTCCCCAGCGCCCCGCCGGCCGCGATCACGGCGCGCGCGCGGACGCGTGTAGCGGCGGCGGCGCCCGTTGCGCTCGCCGGGTGCGGCGGCGACCGCCTCGACCCCGACCGCGCGCCCATCCTCGACCAGGATCCTCTGCACGTCGACGCGCTGGCGCACCTTCGCCCCGGCGGCGACGGCGCGGGGGAGATAGGAGACGTGCATGCCCGCGCTTGGCGTCGATCTGGCAGCCGAACGGGCAGGAGCTGCACTGCACGCAGTTGCCGGCGTTGCGGCTGATCGGCGCCGCCGCTGGCGCCCAGCGCCCGCGCTCCCTCCATCGCCAGCTGGCCGTTTCGGCCCATCCGCTCGGGGTCGAGCGGCGTGACGCGCAGGAACTCCTCCGCCTCGGCGAACTCGGCGTCGAGGTCCGGCGCCCAGCCGATCCCGAAGTCCTTGCGCCAGCCGTCGAGCACCGGCTCCGGGCGCCCGGAAGCAGGTCCCCGAGTTGATCACCGTCGTGCCGCCGACCGCCCGCGCCACCGGGACCGGGACCGGCGGGCGCCCCTCGGCGACGGTCAGGCCCGCCTCGCGGTAGAGCGAGGTGATCGCCTCGATCGGCTCGCGCGGGTAGCTGTCGCGGTTGTAGTGCGCCTCCCGCCTCGAGCACGACGACGTCGAGCCCCGCCTCGGCGAGGACCGCAGCCGCCGCGGCCCCGCCGGCGCCCGAGCCGACGATCACGACGTCGCACTCCTCGCCCTCGCCGCGCGCCGCCGTGTCGCCGAGCGACCCGGCGGGCTCGGGGATCGCTGCCGTCGGCGAGCGCGCAGCTCACCTCGTAGCCGACCCGCTCCTTGACCTCCGGCACGACCGCGTAGCCGAGCGTGCAGAGGACCTTCGCCAGCAGCAGCAGCTCGTGGGTGGGGCCGAAGCGCGACGTCTCCAGCTTCTCGCAGGAAGTCCTCGCGGGCGGCGAGGTCGAGGCGCGAGAAGCGCCACGGGAACGGCAGCCAGTCGAAGACCCGCAGCGCCAGCCTCAGGCGGGCGAGGTTGCGCGGCGGCAGCTCGGCCAGGAAGCGGCCCACCGGCCCGGCGACGTCGACGTCGCGCTGGGCCGCGCGGCAGGCCGTCGTAGCCGGGCGCCATCGCCTCGCAGATCTTCTCCAGGACGCGCTGCTCGGCGGAGGTGAGCCCCGGCGGGCGCCTTCAGCCGGGCGCGCCGGGGCGGTTGACCCGCCCCGCGAGCGACCAGAGCCAGAGCGCCGACAGCGCCAGGAAGCCGTCGACGAAGAAGTTGAGCAGGTAGATGAAGACGTCGGAGTCGAAGAGGTAGAAGCCCAGCGTCGCCAGCGAGGAGGCGGTCTTGCCGGCCGCCAGCACCAGCAGCAGCGGCCCGGTAGCGGACCACGTCGGACTGCGCGAGCACGCAGATCCCGGTGATCATCACCATGTAGGCGAAGCCGAGCGCGAGCCAGAACTGCTCGTCGGTGTGCGGGGCGCGGGTGAAGTCGCCGATCTCGTCGCCGAGGTCGGAGATCACGTCGAGGACCCCGTTCTGAAAGACGATGAACAGCAGCCGACGACCGCGAAGCTCGCCGCCAGCAGGCGCAGGTTGAAGACGACGAACTTCTCGGCCCGGTCTCCCCGCATCGGCGCGATCCTATCCGGCGCGTCGAAGCTGGCGACTCACGGGCAGGGGCGAGATACTGGGCGGGATGTCGAAGGAGAACGTCGAGATCGTGCGGTCGGTCTTGGCGCCGATGGAGCACATGGACGGCGCCAGCGTCGATTGGAACGCCGAGTTCGTCAGGGAGCTGCTGGGAGCCACCTACTCGCCGGACATCGAGCTGAGGACGCTGGCGTCAGGAACCGGAACCGGCCTCAGCGAGGTCTACCAGCGGCCTCGACGGCTTGGTCGAGTACCTGCGCGGATGGCTTGAGCCCTTCAGCGAGTACCACGTCGAGAACCTGGACTTCGTCGAGGACGGCGATCGCGTCCTCGTCCCGAGCCACCAGTGGGGTATCGGAAGGCGCGAGCGGCGCCCGGGTCGAGATCGAGCTCACCACCGCCTACGAGTTGGAGGACGGCAAGATCGTGCGCATGATCCAGTACGACAGCCTGGACCAGGCCCGCGAAGAAGCCTGAAACCGGTCGGGGGTCGTGCGAATCGCCCCGGCATACTCATGACCTCTGATCGACCGCGAACAGGTGCTGCACGTCGCGAAGCTCGCCCGCCTCGGCCTCAACGAGCAGGAGGTCGAGGCGATGGCGCGCGAGCTCTCGGGGATCCTCGAGCACGTCGACCGGATCTCCGAGCTCGACCTCGAGGGCGTCGAGCCGACGTCGCACGTGGTCGAGCTGGAGAACGTCCTGCGCCCCGACGAGCCGCGTCCGAGCTGGCCGCGCGAGCAGATGCTCGAGCCGGCGCCCGACCCCGCCCAGGGCGCCTTCCGGGTTCCCTCCCCGCAGGCCGAGGGCTGAGCCTCGCCGACGCGCTGCAGCTCACCGCCGCCGGGCGGCCAAGGCGATCGAGGCGGGGGAGCTCTCCGCCGGCGGAGTTCTGGGCCGCCTGGGCGGAGGCGGCCGCGGCCGACGAGCTCAACGCCTACCTCTGGCAGGCGGACTCCGGCGAGGAGCGGCCGAGGGCGGCAACGGGAACGGCACCGCCGTCCCGATCGCGGTCAAGGACATCTTCTGCACCGACGGCGTGCCGACCACCGCGGCCTCTCGCATCCTCGAGGGCTACCGGCCGCCCTACACGGCGACCGCGGTGCGCCAGCTCGCCGAGGCCGGGGCGCCGCGTGCTCGGCAAGACCAACATGGACGAGTTCGCGATGGGCTCCTCGAACGAGAACTCCGCCTACGGGCCGGTCCTCAACCCCTGGGACCGCGAGCGGGTCCCGGGCGGCTCCTCCGGCGGCTCGGCGGCGGCGGTCGCCGGCGGGCTTGGCTCCCTGGGCGATCGGCACCGACACCGGCGGCTCGATCCGCCAGCCCGCCTCGCTGTGCGGGATCGTCGGCCTCAAGCCGACCTACGGCGCCGATCTCGCGCTACGGGATGATCGCCTTCGCCTCCTCGCTCGACCAGTGCGGCCCGCTGACCCGCGACGTCACCGACGCGGCGCTGCTGCTGCCGCATCGTCGAGGGGCGCGACCCCTGCGACTCGACCTCGGTCGGGATCGAGGGCGAGGTCGAGCTGCCGAGCCGCGAGTCGCTCGACGGGCCTGCGCTTCGCGCGTGCCCGCCGGCCTGGCGATGGACGGCGTCGAGGCCGGGGTGAAGGCGGCTTTCGAGTCGACCCTGAAGACGATCGAGGAGCTCGGCGGCGAGGTCGGCGAGGCGCCGCTCCCGCACGCCGAGCACGGGATCTCCGCCTACTACGTGATCGCCCCGGCCGAGGCCTCCGCCAACCTGGCCCGCTACGACGGCGTGCGCTACGGCCTGCGCGAGCCCGCCGAGCGCCTGGCGGCGATGTACGAGACGACCCGCGACGCCGGCTTCGGCGCCGAGGTCAAGCGGCGCATCATGCTCGGCACCTACGCGCTGTCCTCCGGCTACTACGACGCCTACTACGGGCAGGCGCAGAAGGTGCGCACGCAAGATCGCCGAGGACTTCGCCGCGCGCCTTCGCCGACTTCGACTTCGTCGTCACCCCGACCTCGCCCTCGGTCGCCTTCAAGCTCGGCGAGAAGACCGACGACCCGCTGTCGATGTACCTCAACGACTACTTCACCGTGCCGATGTCGCTGGCCGGGATCCCGGCGATCTCGATTCCCTGCGGGCTTGCCGAGCCCGATGGCGGAGGGCCGCAGCTTCCGGTCGGCTTTCAGATCGCGGCCCCGGCGTTCAGCGAGAACGCGCTGCTCGACGCCGCCTACGCGCTCGAGCGGGGGATCGGCTTCGAAGCGCGCCCGGAGG
Source organism: uncultured Solirubrobacterales bacterium (assembly GCA_963724905.1). GTDB lineage: Bacteria > Actinomycetota > Thermoleophilia > Solirubrobacterales > 70-9 > Mayfieldus. Next base: position 262,094 of record CAVRWD010000001.1, on the reverse strand, counting down.
GGGTGGCGGCTGATGACCGAGCCGCTCAGCGACGAGCAGGTGCGCGCAGCGGTGCTGGAGGCGCTCGACTCGCTGCCGCCGGGAGATGGCCGAGCGGCTCGGCGAGGTCGCGGTGCATCGATCGAGGACAGCCACCCCGAGGGTCTGATGGGGATCTACGACCCGGTCGGCGGCCTGCAGCGCATCGTCATCTTCCGCGACGCCAACCCCAACGTCGAGGAGGTCAAGCGCACCGTCCTGCACGAGGTCGGGCACCACTTCGGCATGGACGAGGACGATCTGGACAGGCTCGGCTATGGCTGAGCATGGAGCCGGTCATCGGGCTGGAGATCCACGTCCACCTGCAGACGCGGACGAAGATGTTCTGCGGCTGCGAGCTGCAGCTTCGGCGACGAGCCCAACGTGCACACCTGCCCGGTCTGCCTCGCCCATCCCGGGCGTGCTGCCGGTGGTCAACGAGCAGGCGATCCGCTACGCGCTGATGATCGCGGCGGCGCTGGGCTGCGAGGTGGCGCCGCGCTCGATATTTCACCGCAAGAACTACTTCTATCCCGACAACCCGAAGGCGTACCAGATCAGCCAGTACGACATTCCGCTTGCCCGCAACGGCCGCCTCGGCGAGATCCGGATCCATCGCGTGCACCTGGAGGAGGACGCGGCGAAGATGATCCACGTCGGCGAGTCGGGGCGGATCCACGGCTCCGGCGCCTCGCTGGTCGACTTCAACCGCGCCGGTACGCCGCTGGTCGAGATCGTCACCGAGCCGGACCTGCGCAGCGCCGCGCAGGCGCGCGAGTGGGCGCAGCTGCTGCGCACGACGATCAAGCAGCTCGGGGTCTCGGACGTGAACATGGAGGAGGGCAGCCTGCGCGTCGACGCCAACGTCTCGGTGCGGCCGGCGGGCAGCGAGGAGCTGGGGACCAAGACCGAGCTCAAGAACATGAACAGCTTCCGCTTCCTGGAGCGGGGGATGGATGCCGAGATCGAGCGCCAGCGGGGGCTGATCGAGGGCGGCGAGTCGGTGAGCCAGGAGACGCTTCACTTCGACCCCGGATCGGGCTCGCTGACGCCGCTGCGCTCGAAGGAGCTCGAGCACGACTACCGCTATTTCCCCGAGCCCGACCTGGTCCCGCTGGCACCGAGCGAGGAGATGCTGCGCGAGGCGGCCGAGGCGCTCCCGGAGCTGCCCGGCGACAGGGCCGAGCGCTACCGCGAGAAGCTGGGGTTGAGCGCCGAGGTCGCGGCGCTGCTCGCCGGCGACCCCGAGACCGGCGCAGTACTTCGAGCGGGCGCTTGAGGCAGCCGACGGAGCCGACCCGCAGACGGTCGCCAACTGGGTGACCGGCGAGCTCGCCGGAGTGCTGCGCCAGGGTGGGGAGGAGGGAGGCCCGGCCGGGTCCAAGGTCGAGCCCGAGTCGCTGGCGAAGCTGGTCGGCGATGGTGGCGTCGAAGCAGGTCTCCCACGGCAGCGCCAAGCAGGTGCTCGCGCAGATGGCGAGCGAGCGGCGGCGACCCGGCCGAGATCGTCGAGCGCGAGGGCCTTGGACAGATGGGCGGCGGCGAGGAGCTCGAGGGTGCCGTCGAGGCGGCGATCGAGGCCGAGCCCGAGGCGGCGGAGGAGTTCAAGGCCGGGAACCAGAAGGCGATCGGCGCGGATCGTCGGCGCGGTGATGAAGGAGACCAAGGGCCGCGCCGACGGCGGCGACGTGCAGCGGCTGATCCGCGAGAAGCTGGGGGCCTGATGGGCGACTCGGCACTGTCGTTGTGGTCAGAGGACTCGGTTCTCTCGGTCGCGTCGAAGGGATCGGCCCTCTCGATCGGCTCGGTGGGCTCGTTCCTCTCGATCGGCTCGATCGGCAGCGCCGCCTCGGCCTTCTCGGTCGGCTCCGTCGCGTCGGTGGGCTCGACGCTCTCGGCGGCCGCCAAGGGCTCGGTGATGTCGGCCGGCACCCAGGGGACTGTGATGGGGGAGCGCGATCCGCGTGCGGCGTGGATCGCGGCCGGGGCGCTTGCCGGCACGCGCTGCTCTACTGATCGCCTGGGCGACCAGGTAGGCCCGCGTGGTCGACGACCTCTTCCCGATCATCAGCACCCGCGATCTAGAGGCGGCGCTGGGCTTCTACCGCGACCTGCTCGGGGGCACCGTGAGCTACGAGTTCCCCGGGCCGGGCGGTCAGCCGGTCTACGTCGCGCTCGATCTCGGCAGCGGCCATCTCGGCATCGGCCGCGATCCCGATGCGTCCGGAGGAATCGAGCGACCGCTTCAGCCTCTGGGTCTACGTCGACGACTGCGACGCCGCGGTCGACCGCTTCCGTGACGCCGGGGTGACCGTCACTGAGGAGCCCGCCGACCAGCCCTGGGGGGAGCGGGTGGCACGGGTGCTCGACCCGGACGGAAACCTCGTGATCCTCGGGCAGCGGGCTCCGGACGATTCGTGACCGAACGTCCGCTAGTGGCTGAAGCCACTTTGTAACACGCTGTTACAAAGTGCTTGAATAGGGGCATGGCCTGGAACGTCGTCATCGCCGGTGGTGGGTTCGGCGGCGCCTACGCCGCCCGCGAGCTGGAGCGCCTGATGCCGCGCCAGTCGGCGCGCCTGATGCTCGTCAACGACGTCAACTTCCTTCTCTACACGCCGTTTCTGCCTGAGGCGGCGAGCGGGACGCTGGAGCCGCGCCACGTGGTCACGCCGCTGCGCGACATCCTGCGCCGCACCTACCTGCGCCTCGGAGCGCTCAGCGATCACGACCCGGCCTCGCGGACCGTGCAGATCCGAAACCACGAGGGCGAGACCGACGAGGTCCGCTACGACGCCCTGCTGCTGGCGCTGGGATCGGTCTCGCGGGTGCTGCCGGTGCCCGGCCTCGATCGGCACGCGATCGGCTTCAAGAGCCTCGCCGACGCGATCTGGCTGCGCAACCACGTGGTCGAGAGCCTCGAGCACGCCAACGACACCGAGGACCCTGCCCGCCGTGACGAGCTGCTGACCTACGTCTTCGTCGGTGGCGGTTACGCTGGCCTCGAGGCTCTGGCCGAGCTCCAGGACTTCGCCGCTGACGCGATGGAGCGCTACCCGCGGGCCCGCCTGCACGGGATGCGCTGGGTGCTGGTCGAGGCCTCGGACCGGGTGCTGCCGGAGACCGACGCCGGACTGGCCGACTATGCGCTGCGCGAGCTGCGCGGCCGCGGCATCGACATCCGCCTCGGCACGACGCTGGAGGAGGTGACCGCGAACAGCGCCCGGCTGTCCACCGGCGAGACGCTTCCCACCCGCACCGTCGTCTGGACCGCCGGCGTCGCGCCCCATCCCAGCCTTCGCAACCTCTCGGTGCCGCTCGACGAGCGCGGCCGCGTCCCCGTCGACGAACACCTGCGGGTCGAGGGCCTGGAGCGAGTCTGGGCGGTGGGCGACTGCGCCTCGGTCCCCGACCCCGACGGTGGCATCACCCCCGGCACGGCCCAGCAGGCCGTCCGCCAGGGACCGGCGGCGGCGCGCAACATCGCCGCCGAGCTCGGCGTGGGTAGCCCGGCGCCCTACCGCTATCGCGACAAGGCCTCCTTCGTCAACCTCGGCCGCTACAAGGCGGTCGGGCAATTCGGGCAGCGCCGCTTCCGCGGCTTTCCCGCCTGGTGGATGGCCCGCACCTACCACATGAGCCAGATTCCGGGCTTCGCCCGCAAGGTGCGCGCGGTGGTCGACTGGACCGTGAGCCTGCCCTTCAGCCGCGATGTCTCGGAAGTCGGCTCGATCGGGCACCCGCGGCCGCTGCGTGACGAGGCATACCAGCGGGGCGGGAGTCACCGGCCGCTCGACTAGGGACGGGTGCGTACTCAGGGGGTCTATAGGCCACCTGAGTACGCAATGAAGCCGGCAGGGAGAATGCGCACATGGAGTACCAGTGGTTTGCAGCCGCCGGGATCGCCGCCGCGATCGCGACCGCGTTCGTCGGTCGCGCCAAGGGCAGCTCCTTCTTCCTCTGGCTGCTGATCGGCATCGTGCTGCCGTTCCTGGGCCTGGTCGCGGCGCTGCTCTACCGCTTCGAGCAGGCCGAGCCCGAGCGCCAGTGCCCGAACTGCGGCAAGGTCGTGAAGCTCTACGTCCAGGTCTGCCCGGTCTGCGGCGAGGACCTGTTCCTGCCCGATCCCTCGCAGGTCCGCCAGCCGAAGCTCTGAGTCCCGACTCAGCGCAGCCAGGTGCGAACGATTGCGTTCGCGAAGCCGAGCCCGTAGCGGACAACCGCCGGCTTCTTCGAGTGCCCGTGGAGGCGCTTGACCACGGTCACCGGCACCTCCTCGGCCGGGATGCCGCGCTTGATCGCCTCGATCAGGAACTCGGAGGTGTGGAACTGCTCCTGGCGCAGGACGAGCTGTGGGAGCACCGTCGCGCGCACGGCGCGATAGCCGTTGGAGCAGTCGGTGACCTTGGTGCGGGTGATCGCCGAGACAACGCGGTTGAAGAAGACGATCCCGAGCTCGCGCGAGACGTGGCTGCGCTCCGATTCCCCCAGGACCCGGGAGCCGTGGGCGACATCCACCTTTCCCTCAAGCACCGGCTCGACCAGCCGCTCCATCTCCGAGGGCAGGTGCTGGCCGTCGGCGTCGAGGGTTACGACGATCTCCGCTCCCGAGTCGGCGAGCAGCCGGTAGCCGGTCCGCAGCGCCGCACCGCCACCGCGGTTGATCACGTGGCGGGCGACCACCGCGCCGCGCCCGGCAGCGACCTCGCCGGTCCCGTCACGGGAGCCGTCGTCGACCACCAGGACCGCGGTCTCGCGCCCGCAGACCTCGGCCGGGATGCGGTCGAGGACGTGGGCCACATTGTCGGCCTCGTTGTACGCGGGGACGAGGACCGCGACCTTGCCGCGGAAGCGCTCCGGCAGCCCCGCGTTTCGAAACTCCTCCCAGGCCAGCCCCTCGAGCACGGCGGAGAGCTGGCGCGAGTTACGCGACGCCTGCGAGAGCGCCCGCAGGATGAGCAGGAAGAGGATGAAGATCGCGAACACCGCGAGGCCGAGGATGCGCCCCCCGTTGCCGCGCTCGAAGGAGAACCTCTCCAACAGCTCGTCGGTGATCTCGGTGCCCGACACCAGCGCGAGCCCGAGCGCCGAGAGGATCAGGATCAAGACGTCCGCGTTGCGAAGCTGGCGCCGCCGCGCGACCGCGTAGACCAGCAGGCAGGCGGCGACGATCAGGCCGCTGCTTCGCAGCGCGGTCAGCTCCTGGGGAAAGATGCTTGCGGCAGGCGTCATCGGCGCACGGAGGATAGGGAGGGGGGTGGCGCCTACCTGAACGCCTGCGATCAGGCCGGTTCGGCCGTGCCCGGCCGACCGGCCGCCCGGCGCTCGCGCAGCTCGCCCCAGGCCCAGGCAAGCGCCGCCGCCCCGAGCGGGATCACGAGCGACATCAGCACCTCGTTGCGGCGCGGGCTCGCCAGCGAGACCGCCCCGACGGCGGTCACGAGCGCGATCGGGATCGCGAAGGCCGCCAGCTCCCACCAGCGCCGCCACCAGGCCAGCGCCGCCAGGCCGCAGACCCCGAGCGCGACGAGCAGGATCTGGGCAATGCGCCCGAGGGTCGAGTTCATCGTCGGACCGACCCCCTGGTCCCACATCCGCCCGGTCTTGCGGGCCAGCATCCCCAGGTAGGCGAACGGGTGGTCGGCGAGCTCGTCCTGAAGCTGGTCCTTTCCGATCCTGCCCAGGGCCGAGTCGCGCGGCATGTCCGGGTAGCGGGCGGCGACGCGGTCGAACAGCGGCGTCGGGTTGACGGCATCGAGCTGCGCCGACCCCGGCTCCAGGGAGCGACCCTGGAAGCGCTCTACAAGCTGCGCCTTAACCCGCTGGTAGTCGCCGTCGGCGGAGAGGTTGCTTCCCACGTAAAGGGCCTTGCCGCCTCCGGTCGAGATCGGGACGAAGCGGTCGAGCGAGACCAGGTTGTGGATCGTCCAGGGAATGACCGGGACCAGCAGCCCGGCGACCAGCACCGCCGCCGCTCCGGCGCCCGGGCGCCAGCCGCGCTGCATCCCCGCGCCGATAAGCGCCGCGATCGCAAAGGCGAAGCCGACGATCAGGTACTCGGGCCGGATCAGCGCCGTGAGCCCGAACAGGACGCCCGGCAGTGCCCAGGCCCAGGGGCTCTGACGCTCGCGGGCCCAGAGGAAGGCGAGCACGGCGGCGGGCAGCGTGAAGATCGCCGGCGGCTCGGAGAGCAGCGCCCCGTTGGAGTAAATGAACGACGGATAGACGGCGACCCCGCCGGCGGCCAGCAATGCCGGCCGTCGGGCCGGCGAGGCGGCGGGCCAGCAGGTAGGCGACCACGACCGTCGCCGCCCCGAGCAGCGCCAGCAGCAGGCGGGCGGCGTTGTCGCGCACCCCGCCGGTGGCGTAGTAGACGCCCGCGTAGAGAAGCGGGGCGCCGGGCGACCAGTCGCTGGCGTCGCGGAAGCTCGGCCCGCCGTAGGTCCCGTCCTCATACAGCGACTTCGAGAGCGAGAAGTAGGCGCGGGCGTCGTCGCCCGGGTTGTCGAGCGGGTCAAGCGCCCGGTTGGCCCGCAGGCCGAACCCGATCGCGACGATCAGCGCCAGAACGATCAGGGTGCGGGTGCCGTGGCGCTCGGCGAGGCGCCGCATCCAAGTACCCGCCCGCTCCCTGGCCGTGCTCATGGAGCTGACCGCCGCAGGCTCGCGAGCGAGGCGAGCGTTGTCGCGCCAAGCGCGGCGACCAGGGGCAGGATCACGATCACCCGCCGCGGCGACGCGATCAAAAGCGCCGCGGTCGCGGTCACGCCGGCCACGATCAGCAGCGCCGGCACCGCTTCCCAACGGCGCCTGAAGCAGAGCACCGCGAGCCCCAGCAGGGCCAGGACCGCGAGCACCTTCTGGGCCACCTTCCAGGCGGTCGTGTGCATGATCGGCCGCGGGCCTTCCCGCCACGCCCGGTATGCCTTGCGGCCCAGCATTGCCGCGAAGCCGGCCGGGTCATCGGAAAGGCTGCGGTCGAGGTTGTCGCGACCGATGCGCGATAGCGCGACGTCGGTGGGGACGCCGGGATGCTGCTGTGCCGCAACCACCGCCAAAGCCCGGTCGAGCCGTTCCTCGAGCGGGACGGCGGCGAGCCGGCGCTGAAGGCCGGGGTTTGCCGCCAGGAGCTGCTCGCGTACTCGCGGCCCGTCGCCGTCCGCCTCAATGTTGGTGCCGATGAACAGCGCCTTGCCGCCCCCGGTCGAGACCGGCACGAAGCGGTCCAGCGCGTTTGCGTTGCGCACCGTCCAGGGGGCGATCGGCAGCAGGAAGGCCAGCACCATCACCACCGCCGCGGCGAGCCCGGGGCTCCACTCGCGGTCAAGCCAGTGGACCCGGAAGGCGGCGACCGCGGCGAGCAGGAAGCCGAAGGGCAGGTACTCGGGCCGCACCAGGGTCAGCAACCCGAGCAGGAGGCCCGGAGCGGCCCAACCCCAGGCCCCGCGCTCGTCGTCGCCCGCCCAGAGGAATGCGAGCAGTGAGCCCGCGAGCAGCGTCACCGCCAGTGGCTCGGTCATCAACATTCCCTGGAACTGCAGCAGCGCCGGATAGCCGGCGACGACGATCGCGGCGAGGAACCCGGCGCCCGGCCCCGCGAGCCGCCTGCCGATCAGGAAGGTGAAGAGGACCGCGAGCGAGCCGATCAGCGCCAGCACGACCCGCGCCAGCTCCAGGTGCACCCCGCCGGTCAGCTCGTAGAGGCCGGCGACGAGCAGGGGAAGGCCGGGCGAGTAGTTGCTGGCCTGCTGGACCGGATCGCGGATGCCCTCCGAGAAGCGCTCCTCCTCGTAGAGGGTCTCGGCGATCCTCGCGTAGCCGATCGAGTCCGGCTCCTGAGGGCGCTGCGGCTCGAGCGCAAAGCCGACTCGGACGCCCGCGGCGAGCAGCATCAGGGCGACGAGGGCGACCAGCCAGCCGGGCGATAGCTCACGCGGCCTGCTCGGGCGGGCGCCTTCGGGCGCGGCCGTCTGGGTTTCCGCCCGGTACATCGCGGAGATGCTATTTGGGCACTCAGTCACGCAAGCAATCGTCCGCTCGCGCTACCCTGCCGCGCTCATGCGCGTTCTCGTTCTCGGGGGCGACGGCTATCTGGGATGGCCGACGGCCATGAGGTTCTCCGATCGCGGCCACGAGGTCGCGGTAGTCGACAACTTCTCCAGGCGCCGCTGGCACCTGGACCAGTCGACCGATTCGCTGACCCCGATCCTCACCCTTGAGGAGCGGATCGACGCCTGGCGCGAGGTCTCCGGCAACGAGATCGCCGCCCACGTCGGCGGCATCGAGGACGGCGAGTTCATCGACCGCGTCGTCGCCGACTTCTCGCCCGAGATGGTGATCCACTATGGCGAACAGGCGTCGGCGCCCTACTCGATGCAGTCTCGCGAGGCGGCGGTGGAGACCCAGCACAACAACGTGATCGGGACGCTCAACCTGCTGTTCTCGATCCGCGACCGGGTGCCCGACTGCCACCTGATCAAGCTCGGGACGATGGGGGAGTACGGCACCCCCAACATCGATATCGAGGAGGGCTACATCGAGATCGAGCACAAGGGCCGGCGCGACACGCTGCCGTTCCCGAAGATGCCGGGCTCGCTGTACCACCTCTCCAAGGTCCACGACTCGCACAACATCCAGTTCGCCTGCCGGATCTGGGGGCTGCGTGCCACCGACCTCAACCAGGGAGTCGTCTACGGGATCGAGACGGACGAGACCGCCCGCGACGAACGCCTGATGACCCGATTCGACTACGACGAGACCTTCGGCACGGTGCTCAACCGCTTCTGCGTCCAGGCCGTGATCGGCCATCCGCTGACCGTCTACGGCAAGGGTGGCCAGACGCGCGGCTTTCTCAACATCCGCGACACGCTGCGCTGCGTCGAGCTGGCGGCCGAGAACCCCGCCGACCTGGGCGACTTCCGGGTGTTCAACCAGTTCACCGAGCAGTTCCGGGTCTCAGAGCTCGCCGAGCTGGTGCGAAAGTGCGCCGCCGAGGTCGGCCACGAGGTCGAGGTGCAGCAGTTCCCCAACCCCCGGGTCGAGCTCGAGGAGCACTACTACAACCCGACCCACACCAAGCTTCTCGACCTCGGGCTGGAGCCAAACCTGCTCGGCGAGGAGCTGGTGCGCTCGATGCTGAAGATCATCGAGAGCTACAAGTCTCGCGTGATCGAGCGAGCGATCGTGCCCAAGACGCGCTGGAAGCCGGGCGAGCTGGAGGGCGGCCTGCTCGGCGACGCGGGCGCCGACCCGCTTTCGCGCCGCGATTAGCGGGCCTCAGCCCTTGCGCACGAACCTGATCTGCGCCCTGCCGCGGTCGCAGTAGAAGACCACGCCGGCCCTGCCCACCTGGCGGCCGCGGCAGCGGAAGCGCTTGGCTACGTAGGAGCGGTCGCGCCCGATCGCCGCGTAGCGGGTCTCCCGCGTGACTGCGGCAACCCTGCGGGCTTTCTTGCAGCTCAGCATGTTGATCGCCTTGATCCGCATCGCTGCCGATTTCGGACGCCGGCTGAGGATCACCTTCGGGCAGCGCAGCTGCGTGCGTAGCCGAGGAGCGGAGGCGCTTCCGACCACCGCGCCGTCGAGGTAGTTGTTGTCGATGTTGATCCTCACCCCGCCCCAGGTCTCGTTGTGCCCGCCCCGGTACTGGTGGATGCGCTGGTGATTTGCCCAGTAGGAGTCGGGCACGAAGGGGTCGTCGGTGTTGGTGATCCCGTTCCAGTTCGCGACCCAGATGTCGTCCGGCACGGGGTAGCCGAGCCCGTACTGGCTCACCAGGTCCCTGATCGTCGAGGCCGCGCTGCCGTAGACCCCGGACACGTAGGCCCTCTGATGCAGGCGCTCGGTCCAGGCGCCGAGAAAGGTGAGGACGGCAGACGAGTTTGTCGAGGTACGCGAGTAGCCCTCCATGTCGTAATAGATCGGGTTGCCCGGACCGATGCCAAGCGCGGCGGCCTGGGCGACGGCGTCATCGGCGGCGGCGACGCCCTGGGCCGCCGCCTGGGAGGGCTTGATCGAGGCGCAGCCGCAGATGTCTGTGGGCGCCTGCAGGCCGACGTAGGTCGGGATCAGCACCCAGCCGGCAGCGATCGTGCTCGCCACCCAGGTGCTGGTGAGGTTCACCTGGCTGCAGGCGCGGTTGATGCCGCCGATGTAGACGCCGACGGCGCGGTAGGGCGACTCCGACCAGGCCGAGAGCGTTGTCGTCGAGGGTGCGCTGCAGGCGTCGAATCCGAGCCCGGTGTAGAAGGAGGCCGACGTCGTGGCGGTCGAGCGCCGCCGTGGCGACGGGAATGGGTCTGCGGCGGCGGCAGGGAGGGCTCGCTGGACGCCCCTGCTTACGCGCAGCTTGCCGCCCACCGGCTCGATCACGATCGCCCGCGGGCGGCCAACGACGTGCGCGGGGCAGCGCTGCTCTGTGCTCGGCCGCCCGATGTAGACCGCCTTGCGATCCAGGCGCACGCACTGCGACCGATCCAAGGCGAGGCGGTGCACCGGCCAGGAGGCGGGGACCGATATCGCCTGGCCGCGGAACTGGACCTGACGCTGGTCGGGTGCGGCCGCCGCCGCTCCGGCGCCGCTCGTCAGGAGCAGCGCCGCGCCTGCCAGCGCGATGCACCACATTCTCGGCCAGGTCGACATGCGCCTATTGCAGACAACCGCACCGAGGCGGGAAGTTTCGCCAGGGGGCTTGCAGCCCTGCCTAGTCCCGCGGCCTTAACTCCTCATAGCGCTCGAGGCCGTCGTCGGGAATCGGCTCCCAGGGCGCCGAGTACTTGACGAAAGTGCGGAAGCTGGGCCGGACGCCGGGATCGCCGTCGAATGCGGCCATGCGCACGCTCATCTGAGCCGGGTCGTCGGGATTGCGGCTGAACAGGTGAGCACCGCACTGACGGCAAAAGCACTTTTCAAAGCCACCCTCCGGGTGGCGCCAGCACTGCACGAGCTCCTCGCCGTCGAGCAGGCGAAAGGTGCGTCCGTCGATACGCGCCTGGGCAGAAGCGCCGCTGCCCGTGCGCCCCTGGCAGCGGGTGCAGTGGCAGTAGCCCGCCTCCTTCGCCGGCTCTGTGAGCTCGAAGCGCACCCCGCCGCAGAGGCAGCCGCCGCTGGTCGAGGGGTCGGTCATCGGGAGCCATTCTGACAGCGGAGCGCCGCCCGCTCGGAGCGGGCGGCGCGCTCGCATACGCGATATCTAGACCGCCGGTGTGGTCGGCGAGCTCGGTGCCGCCGGTGAGCTTGGCGTGTCAGCTCGTGCCCGCATCGTCAGCACTACGCTGGCGATCAGGATCCACAACGCGCCGCCGAGGAATCCGACGAAGCCGATCGGGGTGAAGGTCAGAACCCCGAGCACGATCGCGATCCATCCCAGCCACTTCGGCAACGCCCCGTGGGCGATCGTCGACAGCCCGGAGGCCAGCAGGAAGGAGCCGGCGCCGAGTACGAACGGGATCCAATCGTTGTCCCAGAGGCCCTGCAGCGCCTCCACCGCGGTGGGCTCGAGGTCCTCCGCGCCCTCGGCCAGCGCGACGAGGATCATCCCGTCGATCGCGCCGCGCGACCGCGAGGATGATCGCGCCGGCGAAGGCCACGTTGGCCAGCACGCCGCGGTCGCCCGAGGCCGCGCGCAGCAGGTTGCGGAGGTAAGAGGCGAACACCAAGAAGAAAAACAGGCCGATCATGGCCAGGAGGCTGCCGATCAGGATCGAGTCCTTGTTGTCGACGTAGTGGCTGACGATCTCCTGCATCGGGTCCTCGGCGCCTGGCGGCTCCCCGCCGATGATCCCGCCGAGGATCACCAAGAGGACGAAAGCCGCTCCTGTAAGCGGCAACCACCAGTATTCGCGGTCGCGATTCATGGGTTTCCCTTCGGTTGCGGCGCCGCCGCGGCGCCGATTGGCTCCCCGGTGACGACCTCGTCTCCAACGGCTGTGTCGGTAGGAAGACCCCCCATCTCGCAGCGATCCTATACGGCGTTCCGGAGGCCTCAAAACCCCTGCTGGTGGCCAAAGGGCCGCTGCTACCATCGCTCGCCTATGAGGGCCGCCGACGCTTTGATGGAATCGCTGAAGGCCGAGGGCGTGCAGCACGTCTTCGGGATCCCCGGCGGCGCCAACCTGCCCACCTACGACGCCCTCGTCGACGCCGACCTCGACCACATCCAGGTCCGCCACGAGCAGGGCGGCGGGCACGCGGCGGAGGGATACGCCAAAGCCTCGGGACGCGTCGGCGTCGCCTTCGCCACCTCCGGCCCCGGCGCCACGAACCTTGTCACCGCGATCGCCGACGCGGTCATGGACTCGGTGCCGACCGTCTTCATCACCGGCCAGGTGCGCACCGACCTGCTCGGCACCGACGGCTTCCAGGAGGCCGACGTGACCGGCATCACGATGCCGATCGTCAAGCACTCCTTCCAGGTCACCGACCCGCGCCAGATCCCCGAGTACGTGCACGAGGCGTTCCACGTCGCCTCCACCGGCCGGCCAGGCCCGGTTGTCGTCGACATCCCGCAGGACCTCTCGCGGGCCGACATCGAGTACGAGCCCGACACGGACCCGGTCGAGATGCCCGGCTACAAGCCCTCGACCGAGGGCAACATCAAGCAGATCCGGATCGCCGCCAAGGCGCTCGCCAACGCGACCAGCCCAGTGATCTACAGCGGCGGCGGGGTGGTCAACGCCAACGCCTCCGAGGAGCTGCGCGAGCTCTGCCAGGCCGACCGCTTCCCGGTCACCTCGACGGTGATGGGCCTCGGCGCCTTCCCGGCCCCGCACGAGCAGTGGCTGGGGATGCTGGGGATGCACGGGACCCGCAGCGCCAACTACGCAATGGACAACGCCGACCTGATCGTCGCCGTCGGGGCCCGCTTCGATGACCGCATCACCGGCAAGCTCTCCGAGTTCGCGCCGCGGGCGAAGTTCATCCACATCGATATCGACCCGGCGGAGATCTCCAAGAACGTCCCCGCGCACATCCCGATCGTCGGCGACGCCAAGCAGGTGCTGCCGAAGCTCTCGAAGGAGTACCGCGCCCTGCAGACCAAATCGGATCGGCTCGACGGCTGGTGGAGCCGGATCGAGGAGTGGCGCAAGGAGTACCCGCTCGGCTATGAGCCGGGGGAGGGCGCCGAGATCAAGCCCCAGTACATGGTCGAGGCGATGTACAAGGCGACGGGCGGCGACGCGATCATCACCTCCGACGTTGGCCAGCACCAGATGTGGGCGGCGCAGTACTTCCACTTCAACAAGCCGCGGCGCTGGATCAACTCCGGCGGCCTGGGGACGATGGGCTTCGGCCTGCCGGCCGCGATCGGCGCCAAGGTGGCATGCCCCGACGAGCAGGTCGTCTGCCTGGCCGGCGACGGCAGCCTGGTGATGACCTGCCAGGAGCTCGCGACCTGCGTTCACCACGAGATCCCGGTCAAGGTCTTCCTGATGAACAACGGCTACATGGGGATGGTCCGCCAGTGGCAGGAGCTGTTCTGGGACGAGCGCTACAGCTCGGTCGAGATGGGGCCGAGCCCGGACTGGGTAAAGCTCGCCGAGGCCTTCGGGGTGACCGGCATGCGCTGCGAGGACCAGGCCGACCTGGAGGAGATGATGGGCACCGCTCTGGAGACCGATGGCCCGGTGCTGGTCGACGTCCACGTCTCCCCGAAGGAGAACTGCTACCCGATGATCCCCGCCGGCGCCGCGGCACGGGACATGGTGGGCTGATGGAAGCCGGCACTCCCGATCTCGTAAAGCTCGAGGACCTGCAGGTTCCCGGCAACCTGACCGGGCGCAAGCACGTCCTCTCGATCCTGGTCGAGAACAAGCCCGGCGTGCTCGCCCGGATCGCCGGCCTGTTCGCCCGCCGCGGATTCAACATCGACACCCTCGCGGTCGGGCCCACCGACGACCCGAACGTCTCCCGCATCACCCTCACCCTCGACGGAGCGGTGCACCCGATCGACCAGGTGACAAAGCAGCTTCACAAGCTGGTCAACGTGCTGAAGATCCGCGACATGGAGCCGGAGGACACGATCGCCCGCGAGATGGCTCTTTTCAAGGTCACCTCGGCGGTCGACAGCCGCGCCGAGATCATGCAGTTCGCGGAGATCTTCCGAGCCAAGATCGTCGACGTATCGAGGCGCACGATGACGATCGAGGTCACGGGATCGGCCGACAAGGTCGAGGCCTTCGAGCGCATGATCCGCCCCCACGGCCTGGTCGAGATGGTCCGCACCGGCGAGGTCGCGATCGCCCGCGGCGGCGACTGAGCCCACTCGCTCGTGGCTGACGGCCTGGTAGAGGACCCGCTCTTTCACCAGCGCTACCGGTTCTCCACGGTCGGCGACACCACTCGGGTCGAGATCTGGTCCGAGCCGGGCGGCGGCGTGACCGCCGAGCACCTTCACCCGCACTTCGAAGAGCGCTTCGAGGTCTACGAGGGCGAGGTCACCTTCAAGGTCGACGGGGAGGAGCAGAAGCTGGGCCCGGGGGGCAAGCTTGCCGCAGCGCCCGGAGTGCGGCACTGCTTCGAGGTCACCGGCGACGGGCCGGCCTACCTGGCCGCGGAGGCAGAAGCGGGGCCCGACCTGCAGCGGTCGATCGAGGAGTCGGCGGCGATGTCGCGGGCCGGGAAGTTCACCGCCAACGGCCTGCCGCGGGGCTTTGGAGCGCTGCTCGAGGCAGCCGAGTTCGTGCACCGGTATCGCGAGACCACGGTGCTGATGTCACCGCCGCCGTTTCTGCAGCGGATCCTCTTCCCGCCCCTGCTCTGGCTGCAGCGCCGTCGCGGTGCCGGCGCCTCAGGGTAGTTCGCCCCCAAGGCGTTAACGTAGGGCGGGGGATCGAGCAAAGGAGGCCTCCAATGAGGCGGGTGATCATCTCCGTTCTTGTCCTCGCGACCCTGGCGTTGCCCGGCAGCGCGTCGGGGGCCGCCCGCAACTTTTCGGGAGCCAAGCTGGGCCTCGGTTTGAAGGCGTACAAGAATCAGGTCAAGGACCTGTTCCCGGGCCGCCTTTCTCTGCAATGCGACGAGGGCACCACGAAGACCGACGCCGCCGGGCCCGTGCCGTTCTTTCGACTGGACCCCGCGAAGCAGGTCAAGAAGAACCGCAAGTTCCGCGTGGTGGCGGACAAGACGCTGAGCTTTGCGGCCCTCGACCCGATCACCGACGAGCCCGCAGGTGTAGAGCGCGACAGATTCCAGATTGACGTGACAGGCAGGTTCAATAGGCGCTACAGCAAGGCGACGGGAACGCTTAGATTCACCGGGAGTTTCCGAGGCCCGGACCCCAACGCCAATATCCCAGGGGAGAAGATTCAGTACCACAACTGCGACTCGGGCCTCGTCAACTGGAGCGCTACGAAGTCGGGGTACTAGCAGCCTCTCGGCGACGGATGGTGGTCTGACAGCCCTGCTCGACACCGAGTCGCTGCTCGCCGACCTCGCCGCCGGTCTCGCCGAGGCGGCCGGTCGCGATCGCCGCACCCTGGTCAGCGTCACGGCCAAGGTCGCGGACCTCGACCCCAGCGCCGTCGCCTTTGCGACCCGGCTGGCGACCGACCGCTGGTTCTGCTGGGAGCAGCCGGACCGCGGTTTTGCTCTCGCCGGGCTCGGCAGCGCCCACGAGGTCGTCTCGCGCGGTGAGCGGCGCTTCTCAGATGTAGCCGCAGGGTGCCTGAGCCTTGGCCGTGATCGCATCGCGACCGGGGAGGAGAGGCTGCCCGCGGCCGCCGGGCCCGTGTGGACCGGGGGATTCGCCTTTGCCGACGACGGAGGGGCGAGCGCCGACTGGTCCTCTTTCGCCCCTGCGTCGATGGTGCTGCCCGAGCTCACCCTGTGCAGGTCCCGGGATCGCACCTACCTGACCCTCAACGCGGTCGCCGAGCCGGGGCAGCCCAGCCGGCTCGATGCGGCTGCGCGCCCGAGTCTCGCGCGCTCGGCGCCGCGTCGCTGCCGATGCTCGACCCGGCGCGGGCCGGGCGGACCGAGATCGAGAGCGTCCGCCCGCCGCAGCAATTTGAAGCGGCGGTTGCGGCGGCCGTGGAGCGGATTCGGCGCCGGCGAGGTGGAGAAGGTTGTGCTGGCGCGCGAGCTGCTCCTGCGGGCACCCGCCGCCTATGACGTCGCCGCGGTCTTCGGCGCCATGCGCGAGCTCTTTCCGGCCTGCTACTGCTTCTGCTGCGGGACCCCGGAGGCGGCGTTCGTGGGCGCGAGCCCGGAGACTCTGGTCCGGCGCTCGGGTGCGGGTGCCTCGACGGTCGCGCTGGCCGGCTCGGCGCGCCGCAGCTCCGACCCGGCCGTCGATGACCACATCGGCGAGCGCCTTCTGCAGAGCGCCAAGGACCGCTCCGAGCACGAGATCGTGGTGCGCAGGATCGTCAGCCGCCTGCGTCCGTTGTCGGTCTGGGTCGAGCCCGGCGAGGGCCCGGGCCTGGTCAAGATCGCAAACATCCAGCACCTGGCGACGCCGGTGCACGCGCAGCTATCCGATCCACGCTCCGCGGTCGAGCTGGCGGGGCTGCTGCACCCGACCCCGGCGATCGGCGGCGAGCCATGGCCTGACGCGGAGGCGCTGATCGACGAGCTGGAGGGCATGGATCGCGGCTGGTACGCGGGCCCGGTCGGCTGGATGGACATGGCGGAGGACGGCGAGTTCTGCGTCGCCATTCGCAGCGCCCTGATCCGCGACCGCGAGGCTCACCTCTACGCAGGGAACGGGATCGTCGCCGACTCCGACCCCGAGGCGGAACTGGCCGAGACCGAGCCAAAGCTCGGGGCGATGCTGCCGCTGCTGAGCGGATGAGCGCCGGGCCCCCGCCGTTTCGTCTCGACGCCGATGGCGGTGAGCGCTTTCGGTTCAGCGACGCGGAGATCCTGTTGAAGGCATCTGCGGAGACCACCCGAGGGGCGTTCAGCGCCGTCGAGGAGATCTCGCCGCTCGATACGCCGCTGCACGTTCACGAGAACGAGGACGAGCTCTTCTATGTGCTCGAGGGCGAGCACGTCTACCGAGTTGGCGAGGAGGAGTTCGAGGTCGGCCCCGGCGCCATGGTCTTCGCGCCTCGCGGTGTCCCTCACGCTCAGCGGCGAGTCGTTCCGCGCAGCGGCCGCGCCCTCGACTTCTTCTATCCCGCCGGCTTCGAAGGGTTCTTCCGCGAGCTCTCCGAGGCTGAAAGCGACGGCACGATCGGGCCCGAGGTCTACGCGAGGATCTCGGAGAAGTACGGCATCACCTGGCTCTAGCGGCTCCGCTCAGCCCTGCAGGGTGGTCAGTGCAGCCGTCGCGGCGTCGGTGAGGCGCCGGTGCAGGGCGACGTTCTCCCCCCGGTTGACGGGGACTTCGATCAACGAGGTCCCTGCTGCGATCACACCGGCCAGGTCTCCGAAATCCTCGACCCGGCGGTGCTCCAGGTCGAACAGCGCCGCCGCGCGCTTCAGGTCGACCGCGCGCGAGGTACCCAGCAGCGCCTCGAACTCCTCGTTCTCCAGCACCTCCTCCTGGGGCAGGAAGTGGAAGATGCCGCCGCCATCGTTGTTGATCACCACGATGCGCACCGGGGTCGTCACGTCGCGCAGCGCCGCAAGCCCGCCGATGTCGTGCAGCAGCCCGAGGTCTCCGGTGACGATCACCGTCGGGCGTCCCGCAGGCGTGGGCGGCGCCGATTCCCGACGAGACCAGGCCATCGATCCCGTTCGCTCCCCGATTGCAGAGAAAGAGCACGTCGGCGTCTCCTTGCGGGAGGAACGCCTCCTGGTCGCGGATCGGCATGCTCGACGCGGTGTAGACGAGCTCTCCGTCGCGGAGGGTGGGGCCGAGAGCTGCTTGAAGGCCGGGCTCGCTCGGCGACTGGACTTGCGACAGCTCGCTCGCAATCGCCTCCCGCGCGGAGCGGTCGGCATCGCTCCAAGCCTTCGACCCAATCGCTCGACCTGGGACCTCCGAGGCGGTCGGCCAGGCCGTTCGCAAGAACGTCGCCGTCGGCCCGGATCACGACCTCGGCTTGATTCGAGGGCTCGTTCCAGCCAAACGCCGGATCGACCACGAGCTGGCGGCAGCCGTCGAGCCCGGCGATCCAGAGCCGCAGTTGCTTGCTCGTCGGCATGTGGCCAAAGCGGATCGTCAGCTCAGGGGCCAGCGACTCCGGGCGCAGGCGGGCGATCGCGTCATAGCTCGACACAAGGCCCTCCTTGCCATGAGGACCGAGGCGCAGCTGCGAGGTGGGCTCGGCAAGGACCGGGTATCCGGCGGCGGCCGCCAGGCGCATGACCGGCTCCCGCAGCCGCGGGTCGGTCTGACGCCCGGCCAGCACAAGGCCGCGCGGGGCTGCCTCGACGCGCTCCGCGAGCTCGTCGAGCAGGGCCGGGTCGGGGGCGCTGCTCGAGTGGGGGACCGCGGTCAAGGGCCGGTCGCCGCGCCCCTCGAGCGCCAGGCTCGAGGTCGCGGTCACTTCCCCATCGACCGGCAGCGGCGCCAGCGGGTCGCGCCAGGCGAGGTTGAGGTGCACCGGGCCGGGGCGCGGCTCGCCGCGCGCCGCTGCGTAGGCGCGGCAGGCGACCGAGCGGTAGTGCAGCAGCCCGTCGTCGTCGGCCTCGTGGGTGCCGACCTCGCAGAACCAGCGAACCGAGGAGCCGTAGAGCTTCAGCTGGTCGATCGTCTGCCCGGCGCCGATCCCGCGCAGCTCCGGCGGCCGGTCGGCGGTCAGAACGAGCAGCGGGACCCCTGACTCGTCTGCCTCGGCGACCGCGGGGTGCAGGTTGGCGGCGGCGGTGCCGGAGGTGCAGAGGGCCGCGACCGGTCGACCGGTCGCCTGCGCGGCGCCGAGGGCGAAGAACCCGGCCGAGCGCTCGTCGACGATCACGCTGACCTCGATCGCCGGCTGGCGCCAGAGGGCGAGCGCAAGCGGTGTCGAGCGCGAGCCGGGGGAGAGGACGGCGTGGCGGACTCCGCAGCGGGCGAGCTCCTCGACGAAGGCGGATGCCAGGGCGGTGTTGCGATTCGTGCCGTCCATGCTCAGCAAACGTTAGAGACGGTGCCTCTCCAGGGCCGCATCGTCGATCTCAACCCCGAGGCCGGGGCCGTCGGGGAGGTGCAGGAAGCCGTCGCGCAGCTCGCACTCGCGGGCTGCGATCGTCTCGGAGAAGAGGCGCTGGGTGGCGAGGCCGTGGGCGACTCCTGCGTTCGTCGTCCCGCTCAGGGCCTGTGCGGTGTGGGCGGCGGCGGCGATTCCCACCGGCCCGTCGAGGGCACTCGACAGATAGACGGGGAGCTCCTCCGCGACCGCGAGTGCCTCCCTCGGCCCACCGGCCTTCGACAGCTTCACGGTCGCGAGATCGCAGGCGCCAACCTCGGCGGCGACCCTTGCTTCGGCGGCGTCGGAGACGCTCTCGTCGGCGGCGATCGGAAGATCGATGCGGCCGCGCAGCTCGGCGAGCTCGCTCAGCGTGGCGCACGGCTGCTCGGCCAGCTCGAGCTCCTGGGCCGTCATCGCCGTGAGGATCTCCTCCGCCGCTTCGGGTGTCCAGGCGCCGTTGGCGTCGACGCGCAGCTGCGCCTCTTGGCCGAGGGCGCCGCGCACGAACGCGACCTGTTCGACATCGTCAGCGACGCCCACCTTGAGCTTGAACGAGGAGAAGCCCTCGTCCGCCCACTCGAGGGCCCGCTGCGCGGTGTGGGTCGGCGCGGCGGCGGAAAGGGTGGCGTTGCAGGGCAGCGGCTGCGGATCCGCCGCCCCGAGCAGGCTCCAGGCCGGGACCTCGGCGGTGCGGGCTTCTAGATCAAGCAGGGCCGTCGTGACCGCGCAGCGCGCCGGCGCGGAAAGCGCGTCGTAGCCACCCTGCGGCGCTGCCAGCCAACCCCGAAGCTGGGATGTCACTTGTTCCAACGTCTCCCCGCCGCGCAGGGAGAGCGGCACGGCCTCGCCCAGTCCCTGCACCCCTTCGGCGGAGTGAATGCGAAGCAGGACCATCTCCCGCGCCCGCAGCTCTCCCCGCGCAGTCACGTAGGGCTCGCGGAAGGGCAACGCGTAGGGGATCACCTCGCCGTCGGCAATCGTCGCGCTCATGCTCAGCTCGCGAACAGCAGCCCGGCGGAGACCAGGAGGCTGAAGGCGCCGGTCAGAGCGCCGGTCCCCGCCAGCGCCTCGTTGAGTGCCGGTCCATCGCTACGGGTGCGGACGATCTGGTCGAGGCGCAGGCCCAGCGGCGCGGCGAGCAGGCCCAGCAGCGCCGCCGCGGGGCCGTCCCAGGCCAGCAGGGTCAGCGGCAGCACGGCCGCCGGCTCCGATCAGCAGGGCCCGATAGAGCCCGCGGGCCCGCTCCCTGCCCAGCTGCACCGCCAGGGTCCGCTTGCCGACCCGCGCGTCGGTGTCGGCGTCGCGGATGTTGTTGACGACCAGGATCGCCGCCGCCAGGAAGCCGACCGAGACCGACAGCCCGAAGGGCAGGCCGTCGAGCTCCTCCAGCTGCACGAAGTAGGAGCCGTTCACCGCGACGAGGCCGAAGAAGATGAAGACGAACAGCTCGCCGAGGCCCTCATACCCATAGGGCCGCGGGCCGCCCGTGTAAAGCACCCCGGCGGCGATCGAGGCCACGCCGATCGCGAGGATCAGCGGGCCGGCGACCGCGGTCAGGTAGACGCCGCAGGCAAGCGCGACCGCGAAGGCAAGCCAGGTCGCGACCAGCACCCGCTGCGGGGTGACCAGGCCGCTCGCCGTCACCCGCACCGGCCCGAGCCGGTCGACCGTGTCGGCCCCGCGCCGCGCGTCGGAGTAGTCGTTGACGAGGTTGGTGCCGACCTGGAGGAAGACGCTGCCGAGCAGGGCGGCGAGGAAGGCGCCGATCCGGAACTCCTCGCCATCGGTGACGTAGACCGCCGCCGCGGTCCCGACCAGCACCGGGGCGATCGCGGCCGGCAGCGTGCGCGGGCGCGCCGCCATCAGCCAGAGCCGGGCGGCGCTCAAGGGCGGCGCGGGTACTTGCTGAAGTCGGGCGGGCGGCCTTCTTTGTAGGCGTCGCGGCCTTCCTGGCCCTCTTCGGTCATGTAGAAGAGCAGCGTCGCGTCGTGTGAGAGCTGCTGCAGCCCGGTCAGGCCATCCTCCTCGGCGTTGAAGCTCGACTTCAGCAGTCGCAGCGAGAGCGGCGAGAGGTGGGTCATCTCGCGGCACCAGGCGACCGTCTCGCGCTCCAGCTCCGCCAGCGGGACGACCGTGTTGACGAGGCCCATCTCCTTTGCCTCGGCGGCGTCGTAGAGGCGGCAGAGAAACCAGACCTCCTTGGCGCGCTTGACGCCGACGTTGCGGGCCAGCAGGCTGGCGCCGAAGCCGCCGTCGAAGCTTCCGACCCGGGGGCCGGTCTGGCCGAACTGGGCGTTGTCGGCGGCGATCGTCAGGTCGCAGACGAGGTGCAGGATGTGGCCGCCGCCGACCGCGTATCCCGCGACCATCGCGACAACCGGCTTCGGCAGCCGGCGGATCTGGACGTGCAGGTCGCCGACGTCGAGCCGCCCGACACCCTGCTGGGCGACTTCGTCGTCGCCGATGTAGCCGTCGTCGCCGCGAATCTGCTGGTCGCCGCCGGAGCAGAAGGCGTCTGTCGCCCGCCCCGGTGAAGATGATCGCGCCGACCTCGAGGTCGTCGCGGGCGCGGCCGAACGCGTCGCGCAGCTCGGCCAGGGTCTGGGGGCGAAAGGCGTTTCGCCGCTCCGGCCGGTTGATCGTGATCTTGGCCAGGCCGTCGCCCTTCTCATAGAGGATGTCGCCGAACTCGCCGGCGCTCTGCCAGCTGATCGGCGCGTAAAGGTCCTGCTCCGGTGGGGCTGCCTTATGGCGTTGTGGCACGCTGCAAGCTTGCCATG
This sequence comes from uncultured Solirubrobacterales bacterium, assembly GCA_963724905.1. Classification (GTDB taxonomy): domain Bacteria; phylum Actinomycetota; class Thermoleophilia; order Solirubrobacterales; family 70-9; genus Mayfieldus. The sequence continues at coordinate 240,235 of CAVRWD010000001.1, read as the reverse complement.
AAGCTCGACAACTGGCTGGCCCAGAGAGCCCAGACCTCGCCCGACCGCACCGCGCTGGTGGCCGAGGGCACGAGCATCGGCTACGCGGAGCTGGAGGCCGAGGCGACCTGGGTGGCCAGCCGCCTCGCCGCCCAGGGGGTGAGGCGGGGCGCCACGGTCGCGCTGACGATGCCCGCCGGGCGCGAGATGGTGGTGCTGATCCACGCGCTGATGAAGCTCGGCGCCGTCCTTTTGCCGCTCAACCCGCGCCTCACCGAGTCCGAGCGAAGCCAGGTGCTGACGGCCGAGCGGCCCTCGGTCGAGCTCTCCGACCCCGGCGAGCTGACCCAGACCGAGGCCGACATGCCGCTGCTCGGAGAGCACGACCTAGACGACGTCCACTGCCGGATTCTCACCGGCGGCAGCTCCGGGACCCCGCGAGCAATCGGCCTGACCTACGGCAACCACCTGTTCAGCGCCGTCGGATCGGCATTCAACATCGGCGTGCAGCCCGACGACTGCTGGCTCTGCTGCCTGCCGCTCAGCCACGTCTCCGGGCTCTCGATCGTGATGCGCTCGGTGATCTACGGGACCACGATCGGGCTCCACGACGGCTTCGACCTCGACCGGGTGGGGGAGACGCTGGAGCGAGGCGAGGTCTCGGTCGCCTCCCTGGTCCCGACGATGCTGGTGCGGCTGCTGGAGGCCGAGGTCGACCTCTCCGGGCCGCGGGCGATCCTGGTCGGGGGCGGCCCCGTCCCCGAGGAGGTGCTCGAGGAGGCCGTGGGCCGCGACGCCGCCGTGGTGCAGACCTACGGGCTCACCGAAGCCTGCTCACAGGTGACGACCCTGGGGCCGGCGGACGCGAAGTCCAGGCTCGGCTCCGCCGGGCGGCCGCTGCTGACAACCCACCTGCGGATCGACGAGGGCGAGATCCTCGTCCAGGGCCCGACCGTGGCGCCGGGTTGCGCCGACGCCGACGGCTGGCTTCACACCGGGGACCTGGGCAGGATCGACGAGGAGGGATTTCTCTACGTCGAGGACCGCATCGACGACCTGATCGTCACCGGGGGCGAGAACGTCGTCCCCGCCGAGGTCGAGCAGGTCCTGCTGCGCCATCCCGAGGTCGCCGACGCCGCCGTGGTCGGGCGCGAGGACCCCGAGTGGCAGCAGGCGGTCACGGCGGTGGTCGTGCTGCGCGAGCACGCCGAGCTGCCGACCGAGGAGCTGCGCCGCCACTGCGCCTCCGAGCTGGCCGGCTACAAGGTGCCGAAGCGGATCGAGATCGCCGCTGCGCTTCCCCGCAGTCCCTCGGGCAAGCTGCTGCGCAGGGCCCTGCGATGAGCGAGAGGAGGAACGATGGATCACCAGTCGGCGAGCGAGTGGCTTGACCGCTACGTGGCGGCGTGGGAGTCGTATGACCGAGATCTGATCGAGGCCCTGTTCAGCGAGGACGTCGTGTACCGCTACTACCCCTACAAAGAGCCCGTGGTCGGCCGCGAGGCGGTGGTCGAGTCCTGGCTCGGCGAGGGAGACCACGAGGACGTCGCCGAGCGCGACGAGCCGGGCACATGGGAGGCCTCGTACGAGCCGGTCGCGATCGACGGCGACACGGTCGTCGCGACGGGGCGCAGCTCATATCGCGGCGCCCCCGAGCTCACCCCCGAGGAGCTCAAGGAGAACCTGGCCGGCGGCAAGAACGAGAAGGTCTATTCCAACTGCTTCGTGATGCGATTCGACGCCGAAGGCCGCTGTTCGGAGTTCACCGAGTGGTTCATGTTGCATCCCGACCCGTAGGATCCCGCCCTCGATGAGCTCAGACGGAATCTTCTACGACTCAGACGCCGACCTCTCCAAGCTGGAGGGGAAGACCGTCGCGATCCTCGGCTACGGCTCCCAGGGCCACGCGCACGCGCTGAACCTCAAGGACTCCGGGGTCGAGGTCGTCGTCGGCCTGCGCGAGGGCTCCTCGAGTCGCTCCGACGCGGAGGGTGAGGGCCTCGAGGTGCTCGGGATCGCCGACGCGGCGAGCCGCGGCGACGTCGTGATGGTCCTGCTTCCCGACGAGAAGCAGGCCGAGGTGTGGGAAGCGGAGATCGCCGACGGGATCGCGGAGGGCAACCTGCTCATGTTCGCCCACGGCTTCGCGATCCACTTCGATCAAATCGTCCCGCCCCCCGGCGTCGACGTGGCGATGGTGGCGCCGAAGGGCCCCGGCCACCTGGTGCGGCGCCAGTTCACCGAGGACCGCGGCGTGCCCTGCCTGATCGCGATCCACCAGGACGCCTCCGGAGCCGCCCACGACCTGGCGCTCGCCTACGCGAGCGGGATCGGCGGCGGCCGCGCCGGGATCATCGAGACGACCTTCAAGGACGAGTGCGAGACCGACCTCTTCGGCGAGCAGTCGGTCCTCTGCGGCGGGGCGACGGAGCTGGTGCGGGCCGGCTACGAGACCCTCGTCGAGGCGGGGTATGACCCGCGCCTTGCCTACTTCGAGTGCCTGCACGAGCTGAAGCTGATCGTCGACTTGATGTACGAGAAGGGCATCCAGGGAATGCGCTACTCGATCTCCAACACCGCCGAGTACGGCGACATGACCCGCGGCCAGAAGGTGATCGGCCCCGAGTCACGGGCGGCGATGAAGCAGATCCTCGCCGACATCCAGTCCGGCGAGTTCGCAAAGGAGTGGATCGCCGAGAACCGGGCCGGCGGGGAGAGCTTTCAGCGCATGCGCGACGAGGCCGCCGGGCATGAGATCGAGAAGACGGGCAAGGAGCTGCGCAACATGATGCCCTGGATCGACCAGGAGTTCTAAAGCTCTGGGTTGATAGTTTCGGCGGCGTTCCAGCGTCCACACCTGCCGAGGGGATCAAAGATGGCTGAGACAGTTGCGATCAGAAACAGCTCCGGGGAGGCGAAGATCCGCAGCCCATGGGCGGTCGCGATCTTCAGCATCATCACGATCGGGATCTACTTCGTCTTCTGGTGGTACTTCATCAACCGCGAGATGCGCGATCTCGGCGAGGCCACCGGGCGCACGGAGGAGCTCGGCGAGAGCCCCGGCACCTCGGTCCTCGCCGTGACTCTGGGTGCACTGCGTGATCGTCCCTGCCTTGGTTTCGCTCTATCGCGGCACCCAGCGCGTGCAGGCAGCGAGTCGTGCCGTCGGCCGTCCGGACACGCTCAACGGCTGGATTGCTCTGATCCTCTATCTGCTGCTGTTCCCTGCCTTCGCCGCTTACCTGCAGAGCGACCTCAACAACACCTGGGCGGCGCAGTCGGGAGCCGGCCAGGGCGCCCTGCCGGGCGAGGCCACCGCCGAGACGGCAGCGGCTCCGCCCGCGGAACAGACGCCGGAGCAGCCCGGCAGCCACACCTAGCGCTTCTCTTCGCCTTCCGGCTGGCGACCGTCACGACCGACGTAGCCGTCCTTGCCGCCGACGATCACGAGGACGGCGTCCTCTGAGTCGCTGAGATTGCGCAGGTTGCGCACGGTGGAAGCGTCGACCCTGGCGAGTCCGCCGGGGCCGAGCTCGTGGCTCGCTCCGTCGCCGAACGCGATCGACACCCGGCCGCTGTGGACGAAGTACAGCTCCTGCTGCTCGTCGTGGAAGTGGCGCCCGGCGTCGTAGGAGGGCGGCAGCACGATCGCGTTGACGCCGAATGCCTCGACCCCGAGCTCGCGGCGGATCTTGAGAAAGCCCGGCCCCTCGCCAAGGTCGCCGAGGTGGGCTACCGAGTAGCCCTCGCCCTCGACGACCTTGGCCGGGTCCCCGGTCATGGCCTCACTGGGCCGGCGCCGCCGAGCCGCCCATCGCCGGCTGCCCGGCGGCCTGGACGTCCCCGACCTGGACCGGCTCGTCGCCGACCGGCGGATACTCGTCGCGCAGGATCAGCAGATAGCCGAAGAAGCGCGCGTGCCAGGCGTTGGCGAAGGCAAGCGCATTGTGAATGCCGGCGGGCTGGTAGCCGCGGAAGACGATCGTCAGCCAGGCGAGCCCGGAGGCCCCCTGCTGGACGAAGGAAATCGCGTAGGCGACGACGAAGAGCGGCAGCGCGAGGATGATGCGGAAAAACGCCTTCGCACGGCTCTGGCTTTCGGCCGGCGGCGCCACCTGCAGCCGCACCGGGTAGGTCGGGTCGGGACCGAAGCCGAACGGGGGCCAGGCATCGGTCTGCAGGAAGGTGAAGGCGTTGAAGCGGGTCACCGCCCGCAGCACGCCCGCGTTGAAGTTGTAGAGCCCGTCCGGGTAGCGGCCGAGGATCAGGATCGCGAACCAGGCGATGAGCACGACCACCTGGGACGCGATCAGGTAGATCGTGCCGACGATCAGCCACGGGATCGCGACGATCAGGCGGAAGAAGGTCGTGAGGCGGTCGCGGCTCGCGCTCGTAGTCGGCCTCATAGCTGATCGGATACATCGGGTCCTCCAGTCAGGTTGGTTGCGGGGGACACCGCACAGCAGCGGTCGCACACTAGACGCCCGCGCCGACGCCGGCCTTGCGGCTTGGACGGATAACCGCCCACGACGACTACTACTCTGTGCAGCCCTTGCCTGAGGCAGGCATGACCATGAGCGCAGAGATCTTCAACAAGCAGTACCTGATGACCGCCGGCCCGACGCCGCTGCCGCCCGCGGTCTCGCAGGTGATGGCGGAGCCGATCACCTACCACCGGGCACCCGCCTTCCTCGAGGTCTACGAGCGGGCGCTGGAGCGCTTGCCGAAGGTCTTCCAGACCGCCAACGACGTGCTTTCCTTCGCCGCCTCGGGCTCGGGGGCGATGGAGTCAGCGGTCGCCAACCTGGTCGTGCCCGGCGAGCCCGCGGTGGTCGCCTCGGCCGGAAAGTTCGGCCAGCGCTGGGCCGAGCTCTGCGACGCCTTTGGCGCCAAAACCACCCACCTGGAGTTCGAGTGGGGCGAGAAGGCCGACCCCGAGCGGGTCGCCGAGGCGCTCGGCGCCCTCGGGGGCCCGGCGCGGGCGCTCTTCGTCACCCAGTCGGAGACCTCGACCGGCGTCGTCAACGACGTCCGGGCTCTGGCCGAGGTGGCTCGCGAGCACAACACGCTTCTTGTCGTCGATGCGATCTCGGGCCTCGGCGCCGTCGACTTGCCCCAGGACGAGTGGGGCATCGATGTCGTGGTATCGGGCTCACAGAAGTCGCTGATGACGCCTCCGGGGCTTGCCTTCGCCTCGGTCTCCGAGCGCGCCCTCGCGGCGGCGGACGAGAACCCCGGCCGGCGCTACTACTTCGACTGGGCAAAGACGGCCAAGGGCCAGCGCGAGCAGCCGGCCAACAGCCCCTTCACCCCCGCCGTGACCCTCTGGCGCGCGCTCGACGTCGCCCTGGAGCAGATCTTCGAGGAGGGTCTGGAGGAGGTCTTCGAGCGCCACGCGATCCTCGCTCGCGCCACCCGCGCCGGCGTCGAGGCGATGGGGCTGGAGCGCTTCGGCCCCGACGACCCCGACGCCAACGTAGTCACTGCTGCGCGGATGCCCGACTCGATCGACGGAGCGGCAGTGCCGAAGCTCATGCGCGACCGGCTCGGGATCACCGTCGCCGGCGGGCAGGGCCACCTGAAGGGCAAGATCGTGCGCGTGGCCCACTGCGGCTACTACGGGGCCTTCGACATCGTCGTGGCGCTGACCGGGCTGGAGATGGCGCTGCGCTCCCTCGGCCACGATTGCGAGCCAGGGTCGGCGGCCGGCGCCGCCCAGCAGGTCTTCGAGGACGCGGGCGTCGCACCCGAGCCGGTCGGCTAGCGCCATGGCTGAGGACGCCAAGCGGGTCCTGGTCAAGGAGCGGATCGCCGATTCCGGCGTCGAGCTGCTGCAAAGCAACTTCGAGGTCGACCTCGGCCTCGAGATGTCCGACTCAGAGCTGGCCGACAAGATCGGCGACTACGACGCGATCCTTATCCGCTCCGGGACCAAGCTCACGGCCGAGCTGATCGAGCGCGCCGACCGCCTGCGGGTGATCGGCCGCGCCGGGACCGGGGTCGACAACGTCGACGTCGAGGCCGCGACCCGGCGCGGGATCGTGGTCGCGAACGCGCCGGAGTCCAACTCGGTGGCTGCCGCCGAGCACACCCTGGCCCTGATCCTGGCCCTGTTTCGCAACGTCCCGCAGGCCCACGGGTCGCTGACCGCCGGCCAGTGGGAGCGCTCCAAGTTCGGCGGATCCGAGCTCTACGGCAAGACCCTCGGGGTGCTCGGGTTCGGGCGCATCGGCCAGCTCGTCGCCCGGCGCGCGCAGTCGTTCGAGATGGAGGTCGTCGCCTTCGACAAGTTCGTGTCCGCGGAGCGCTTCCGCGAGCTTGGGGCCGAGGGGGTGGGGGAGAGCGCAGAGCTCTACTCGCGCGCCGACGTGATCACCCTGCACCTTCCGAAGACGCCCGAGACGCTCAACTGGATCGACTCCGAGGCGATCGGGCAGATGAAGGACGGGGTGATGATCGTCAACTGCGCCCGCGGCGAGCTGATCGACCTCGACGCGCTCGTCGAGGGGCTTGACTCCGGCAAGGTCGCCGGAGCCGCGCTCGACGTCTTCCCGCAGGAGCCGTTCACCGAGCACCCGATCTTCGGGCGCGACGACGTCGTCGTGACGCCGCATCTCGGCGCCTCGACCGCGGAGGCGCAGGACCGCGCCGGCGTCGTCACCGCCGAGCAGGTGACCGCGGCGCTGACCGGCGGCGTGGTCACCAACGCGGTCAACATCGTCTCGATGCGCCCCGAGGAGATGGAGGCGCTGGCCCCGTTCGTCCCGCTGAGCGAGAAGCTCGGCCGCCTCGCCCAGGGGCTCGGCGACGGCTCGATCGATCGCGTCGTTGCCGAGTTCCGCGGCCGGATCGCCGAGCACGACACCCGCCTGCTCGGCCTCTCGGTCCTGGTCGGGATCCTCTCCGGGCACACGGAGGAGCCGGTCAACCTCGTGAACGCGCCGCAGATGGCCGAGCAGCGCGGGATCGAGCTGGTCGAGCAGCGCGAGTCGGCCTCCGATGACTTCACCGAGCTGATCAGGGTCCGGCTCGAGTCCGGCGAGCAGAGCGTCGAGGTCGCGGGCACCGGAGTCGGGCCGCGCAACGAGCCCTACCTGGTCTCGGTCTGGGGGGAGGGGTTCTACCTGCCCTTCGCCGAGCACCTGGCGATCTTCCGCTACACCGACCAGCCGGGAATGATCGGGCGGGTCGGCACCGCCTTCGGCGAGGAGGGCGTGAACATCGTCTCCGCTGCCGTGGGCGCCGAGAGCGACCGCGACGTCGCGGTGATGGCGCTGACCACCGACGCCGCGGTGCGCCAGGAGACGATCGACAAGATCCTCGAGCTCGAGGGCTTCTCGATCGGCCGCTCGGTCGACCTCTAGCCGCGCCCGCTCGCCGGGGCGCTGCGCATAGAGTCCCGCGTCGATGCGCGCGGTGGTGATCACAAAGCACGGTGGGCCGGAGGTCCTCAAGGTCGAGGAGCGTCCCGACCCGCCGGTCGGCCCCGGGGAGGTCCGGATCGCGGTCAGGGCGTCGGGCATCAACTTCGCCGACACCGTTGCCCGCCAGGGCCTCTACCCGGATGCCCCCAAGCCGCCCTGCGTTGTCGGCTACGAGGTCGGCGGTGAGATCGAATCGGTCGGCGAGGGGGTCACCGAGCACAAGGTCGGCGACCGGGTACTGGCTGGAACCCGCTTTGACGGCTACGCAGAGCTGGTCACGGTCCGCTCCGACATGGCTTACTCGCTGCCGAAGAAGATGTCCTTCGAGCAAGGCGCGGCTTTCCCGGTCAACTATGCGACCGCCCAGGCGGGCCTCGTGGTGATGGGTGGCCTCCAGGCCGGCGAACGGGTGCTGATCCATGCCGCCGGCGGCGGAGTTGGGATCTCGGCGACCCAGATCGCTAAGAGCCGCGGGGCCGAGGTCTTCGGCACCGCCTCGGCCTCCAAGCACGACGCGATCCGCGAGCAGGGCGTCGATCACGCGATCGACTACCGCAGCCAGGATTTCGCCGAGGAGGTGATGCGGATCACCGATGGGGAGGGGGTCGACGTGATCTTCGACGCCCTGGGGCCGACCAGCGCCCGCAAGGGCTACCGGATCCTGCGCCAGGGAGGGCGCCTGGTGATGTACGGCGTGAGCGAGATCTCGACCGGCGAGAAGCGCGACATCGTCGCGGCGGCGAAGGCGGCGATCAAGGCCCCGCTGGCGACGATGCCGTGGTGGAAGAGCCTTTCGATGATCAACGAGAACAAGGGCGTCTTCGGCCTCAACATGCTGCACTGGTGGGACAAGGAGGGCAACCTGGACCGGGTGATCGATCCCCTGATGCCGCAGCTTCAGAAGGGCGAACTGAACCCTGTGGTCGCCGAGGCCTTTCCCTTCGAGCGCGCCGCCGACGCCCACCGATTCATCGGCGAGCGCCGCAACGTCGGCAAGGTCGTCCTCGTCCCCTGACCGCATCGCCGCCGCCAGGATCGTGTTCTAATCTCGCGCCAATGAAGCGAGCGATCTCGATCATCGCCGTCCTGCTGGCGGCACTGCCGGCCGGCGCGGCCTTCGCGTCCTCCCCCGATCCCCGCGTCTCCGTCGAGATCGCGGGCGGCGGCGAGGGGGCGCGGGCCTCGGCGCTCCAGCTGGGGGTCAGCGGCTCGCCGAGCCGGAGGAGATCTCGGTGACCCTCGACGGCACCCAGACCCAGTACGTGATCACCTCGACCCTGCCGATCAACCCGCCACCGGCGCCGTGCATTCAGATCTCAACCTTCCAGATCACCTGCCCGACGGCGGATTTCGTCTCCTTTGACGCCTCCCTCGGCGCCGGCAATGACGACTTCATCGTCGGCCCCTCGGTAGGCGTGCCGGTGACGATCGCCGGCGGCACCGGCCTCGACTTCCTACGCGGCGGCAGCGGCACCGACACGATCTCCGGAGGCCTCGGTGCCGACCGGCTGCTCGGCAACAACGGCGCCGACACCCTGCGCGGCGGCAAGGGCGGCGACGTGCTCAAGGGCGGCCTGGGGCGCGACCTGCTCAACGGCGGCAAGGGTGGCGACACCCTGCGCGGCGGCCCCGGCCGCGACATCGAGAAGCAGTAGCTCCGTTTAGCTTTCCGGCATCGAGTCCGAGGGCCAGATCTGGAATGAGCCTGTCCGCGGCGGTTATCCGGACCCTGCGATGTTTGGGCTCGACGGGCTCGGCTCCCTGCGGGGCTGGTTTCGCGGCCTATCGCCGGCGCCGCCGCTTAACCGTCTGATCGGCCTCGACTTCGGCGAGGTCGGTACGGGTCACGCCACGTTCACCATGCCCGCCACGCGCTGGCTGCTCAACTCGGCGGGGGCGATCTCCGGCGGCACCCTGGCGATGCTCGCCGACGCGGCGCTCGGCTGCGCGCTGCAGTCCGAGCTCGGCCCGGCCACCCCCTATACGACCTCTGAGCTCTCGATGACGATGGTGCGGCCGGTGCGCCCGAACGGCGGGACGATCAGCGCAAACGGCCAGAGAGTGCACCGAGGACGATCGGTGGGCCTCACCGAGGCTTTCATCATCGACGAGACCGACGAGCGGCTGGTCGCCCACTCAACCTCACGCCTGGCGGTCTTTCCGCCCCTTGACCCTCCGCCGGAGCCCCCGCGGGACCCGCAACCCCTCGACCCGCCCCCGGATCTCGACAGCGACCCCTATCGCCGCCCTGTCACGGGCGAGGTGCTCGGCCAGGAGGTATGGGACGAGTTGAGCGGGCTCGAGATCATGGAGAAGCAGATTGCCGGCGAGCTGCCTCTGCCGCCGATCTCGCACCTCACCGGGCTCGAGCCGATTGAGGCGGATTCGGGCGTGCTGACGATGCGACTGCCGGCCACCGAATGGCTGAACAGCCCCGCGAACCGGATCCAGGGGGGCGCGATCACGATGCTCGCCGATTCGGCGCTCGCCGGCGCTGTGGAGACGATGACTCCGCCAGGCACCGCCCTCGCCACGATCGACATCAAGGTCAACTTTCTGCGACCCGTTCAGGCCGACGGGCGCGACCTAGTCGCCACGGGGCGGGTCGAGCATGCCGGCCGCACGCTGGCGATTGCCAATGCGGAGCTCTTCGATGCCGATCAGCGGCGGGTCGCGATCGCCACCGGATCCTCGATGTTTCTGCCCGGGCACCCGGCAGCCCTCGGAGAGATCGAGTTGGGCCGCGACGACGAGCAGGAGCGGGCGACCGGCTAGGCGCTGGCGGCCGGCGTCGTCCGCCTTCGCCCCAGCCTGCCGCCGACCAGCAGCAGGGCGATCAGGAAACCCCCGACCGCGAGCAGGCCGTCGAGCCGGAACGCCGCCTGCAGGCCGTCGATGAAGTTGTCGGCGGAGGAGAAGACGGTCGTCGTGAGCCCGAGCCCGATTGAGCCGCCGGCGATCTGGAACATGTAGATGATCCCGCCCGCAAGGCTCGTGCGCGACTCGTCGACCGAGGTCACCGCCGCGGTAGTCGCGGTCGAGTAGAAGAGCCCGATCCCGATCCCCAGCAGGATCATGCCGGGCACCACGGAGACGAGGTCGGAGGAGGAATCGATGCGCGAGAAGAGCAGCGGGCCCAGCGCGATGCAGGCAGCGCCGACGGAGACGATCGGCTTTGCGCCGAGGCGGTTGTAGAGCGGCCCGGAGATGAAGGAGACGAGGGCGAAGACGGCGAGGAAGGGCAGCATGCCGGCCCCCGCCTCAAGGGGCGAGTAGCCGAGCTGCTTCTGCATGAACTGGGGCAGATAGAGCAGCGAGGCAAAGAAGGTCGCCGACATCAGCAGGATCGCCAGGCAGGAGGCCGTGAAGCTCTCGTTGCGCATCATGTCGCCGGGCACCAGCGCGTGGACGCCGGCCCGGCGCTCGATCGCCGCGAAGGCCGCGACCACCACCAGCGAGCCGGCCAGCAGGGCGACGATCCGGGGGTCTCCCCAGCCCCACTCGTTGACCTGGTCAAGCGCCACCAACATCGCGACCAGCCCCACCGAGAGGGTCACGATACCTGCGTAGTCGATGCGCGAGTCCTGCGTCTCGGGCTTTGGCTGGTGGACCGTGAAGTAGGTGACGGCGACCGCGAACGCGGTCACGGGGACGTTGAAGAAGAAGATCCAGCGCCAGCTCAGAAGGTCGGTGAGAACGCCGCCGAGCAGCGGCCCGAGGGCGTTCCCGAGCCCTGCCGCGCCGATGATCAGCCCCCCGGCAAGCCCTGCCTTGTCCTCGGGCAGCGCCGCGTAGGTCATGCCGAGGATCGCCGGCCACATAAGCGCCCCGCCGATCCCCATGAAGACGCGAGAAGCGATCAGCCAGGTCTCCGTCTGCGCGGCCCCGCCAAGCGCCGACATCGTCGCGAAGATCGCCGAGCCGACGAAGAACGCCTTGCGGCGCCCGAACAGGTCGGCGAGCCGCCCTCCGGTGACGATCAGCACCCCGAAGGTCAGCGCGTAGGCGTTGATCACCCACTGCATCGTGTTGATGCCGGTGTCGAAGTCCTGCTCCATCACCGGCAGGGCGACGTTGATCGCCGAGAAGTCGTTGGCAATCACGATCACGCTCAGCCCCATCGCCACAAGAGCAAGCCAGGTGGAGCGAGGAATCGGCTGGCTGGAGGCGGTTTCGATGCGGGCAGCGTAAGCCGCGCGGAGGCGGTATCCAAGCCTGTAGGCGCCGGCTAGACCGATTGCCCCCGTACATTCGCCGAAAGCTCGGGTTGACGCCTGAGCGACGGGTATTTTTCGCCCATCACCCGAACCGTCCGTCATCTTGCCCTTGTCGCCGCCTGCCTCGCCGCATGGCTGGCACTGCCCGCCATCGCGGCTGGACATCAGAAGGCGACCCTCGAAGGCGGTGTGCTGACGATCACCGGCGACTACGCGTCGCCCGGCGGCGATCCGAAGCCGAACGACCTCGTCACCCTCGACCCGGCCGGGAACGAGCTCCTGGTCGGGCAACGATGTCTTTGGGCCGCACCCCGCCCAGTGCCGTCCCAGCGCCGAGCATCCCCAGCGGGTGATCCTCTGCCCGGTCTCCCAGATCGAGGAGATCCGCATCTCGCTCGGAATCGGCGGCGACCGAGTGACCGTCTCGGGTGACGGCCGGAATCCCGGTCCGGGCCTCGCTGGGATCGGACAACGACGCCTTCGAAGGCAGCGCCGAGCGCGACAAGGTCAACGGCGGCTCCGGAGGCGACAAGCTCTACGGAGCCGGCGGTAAGGACAGGCTGGCCGGAGGGGGCTCCGGCGACAAGCTCTTCGGGCAGGGCGGCGCCGACGAGCTGTTCGGCGGCTCTGCCGCGGACAAGCTTTTCGGCGGCGGGGGCAGCGACCTCTGCCGGCCCGGCTCCGGCACTGGCAAGCAGGCCAGCTGCTGATCCTGCGCTAAGCTGCGCGGGCCGAATGACCCACTGCGGCGACAGCCTGGCGCTTCTCCTTCTGCTCCCCCGCTAGGGGGATAGATCGCTGGGCGGCGCGGAGCCGCGAGAACAACACAAGGTCATCGGAACGGCAAGCAGAAGGAGGTAGGGCATGAGCCCAAGGCATCAGACGCGGACCGCGTCCACATCTTCGACACCACGCTTCGCGACGGCGAGCAGTCGCCCGGCATCTCGCTGAACACGGAGGAGAAGGTGGAGATCGCGCAGCAGCTCGCCCGCCTCGGCGTCGACGTGATCGAGGCTGGCTTTCCGATCACCTCCCCCGGCGACTTCGAGGCGGTGCAGGAGATCTCACGCAATGTCTCCGGCCCGGTGATCTGCGGCCTCGCACGCACCCACAAGGCCGACATCGACGCGGCCTGGGGGGCGGTGAAGGACGCCGAGCGGCCCTGCATCCACACCTTCGTCTCCACCTCCGACATCCACATCGAGCACCAGCTGCAGAGCACCCGCGACGACGTAAAGGGGCAGGCCAAAGCCGCTGTCGCCCTCGCTCGCTCCTACTGCGAGCAGGTCGAGTTCTCGCCCATGGACGCGACCCGGGCCGACGTCGAGTTCACGGCCGAGGTATGCGCGATCGCGATCGAGGAGGGGGCGGCGGTGATCAACATCCCCGACACGGTCGGCTACACGACCCCGGGGGAGTACGCCGATACTTCCTGCGCCGCCTCTATGAGCTGGTGCCGGCGATGCACGACGTGCGCACCTCGGTGCACTGCCACGACGACCTCGGGCTCGCGGTCGCGAACTCCTACGCCGGCGTTCTGGCCGGCGCCCGCCAGGTCGAGTGCGCGGTCAATGGGATCGGCGAGCGAGCCGGCAACTGCTCGCTGGAGGAGATCGTGATGCTGCTGCGGACGCGCAACGACGTCCACGGCCTCGACACCGGGATCGAGACCCGCGAGATTGCCCGAACGAGCCGCATGGTCTCGCGCCTGACCGGCTACGCCGTGCAGCCCAACAAGGCCGTGGTCGGGCGAAACGCCTTTGCCCATGAGTCCGGCATCCACCAGGACGGGGTGCTGAAGGAGCGCACGCACCTACGAGATCATGGACGCGACCGAGGTGGGGCTTGACTCCAACTCAATCGTGCTCGGCAAGCACTCCGGCCGCCATGCCCTGCGCGACGCGCTCGAGCAGCTCGGCTTCCGGGTCGAAGGCAACGCGCTCAACCAGGCCTTCACGCGCTTCAAGGAGATCGCCGACAAGAAGAAGCAGGTGACGGCGCTGGACCTGGAGGCGATCGTCTCCGACGAGATGCGCGAGCGCAGCGAGTCCTACGCCCTGGCCTGGTTCGAGGTCGAGGCCGGGTCCAAGCGGGCCCCCGCCGCCGAGGTGGCGATTCGCATGCCCAACGGCGAGGAGTCGGTCGCTCGCTCATCGGGCGACGGGCCCGTCGACGCGATCTTCCGCGCGATCCAGGAGGCCGCGGGCACCGAGGCCGAGCTGCGCCAGTACAACGTGGGCGCGGTGACCGGGGGCGAGGACGCGCTCGGTGAGGTGACGGTGATGGTCCAGGCAGCCGGGCGACTGGCGACCGGCCAGGGCGTCGCGACGGACATCCTCGAGGCGTCGGCACGTGCCTACGTGCGGGCGATCGGAAACGCGCTCGAGGGCGCCGCGATCCGCGAGGCCGAGGCCGCTACGGCTGACGCCGCATCTGAGCCGACGCCGGGTCCTTAACTCAGCGGCGGGACAGTGAATCACTTGCGGCGGCCTTCGGCCGCCTGACATGCATGTGCCGCTCCACTTCGTTTCGCGGCCCAACAGGACTTAGCCCCGGCCGCCGAAATCGACGGTGAAGGTGGCGCCCTGCTTGCCCCTGCCGGGGAAGCCGCGGGCGACGCCGATGCCGAGGTCCTTGAAGGAGCCGTCCAGGATCGCCGCGCGGTGCGGGCCGCTGTGCATCCAGGCCCTGACGACGCTCTTCGGGGAGCCGCTGCGAGCCATGCCGCCCCCGATCACCTCGCCGAAGGTGTAGTGGCTGGCGCCGCGCAGATAGCCGCTGCCGCTGATCCGGGTCTGGATCGAGCTGCCACCGGGACCGTAATGGGAGAAGTAGTCGCGCCGCACCATGTCGTTGCTGTGACGGGCGGCGGCCTTGCGCAGGCCTGCGTGGGAGCGCAGGGAGCCGAGGCCGCGCCGATGGCGCTGGGCGTTGATCATGCAGAGGGTCGACTTCTGCAGCTGCGAGGAGCTCAGCTGGGCGGGGGCCTTGCTCGCGTAGCTACAGCCGGCGGCGGAAGCGCTGGGGGCGAGGAACGCCAGGCCAGCGAGCAGGGTCACTGCCAGCGAGGCGAGGAAGAGGCGATAGGGGCTAGGTTGGACGAGGAGCATTTGGTTGGACGCCAAGCGCGGCACCTAAGCAGAGAGAAGAGAGGCGGATACCGAGTTTTCGTGCAAATTCCGTGTGATTCATACAAGAATTCGGCAAAGCTTGCGTTAGCAAGCCCTCACAAAACGGTTTCAACAGGTCCGGACGGAACCCTTCAACTAGGTTTCGGGGCATGAACGAGGGGCTTGAGAACCGCAAGGCCGTTGTCACCGGGGCCTCGTCGGGCATCGGTGAGGCGACCGCGCTGGCGCTCGCCGGCGCCGGCGCGACGGTGGCGCTGGGAGCGCGCCGCAAGGAGCGCCTCGACGACCTCGCGCAGCGGATCGAGGCCGACGGCGGCAGCGCCCACGCCTTCGAGGTCGACGTCGGCGACGAGGGGGCGGCGCGCGGGTTCGTCGAGGGCGCCGCGGAGCAGATGGGCGGGCTCGACATCCTGGTCAACAACGCCGGCGTGATGCTGCTCGGCCCGATCGAGGGAGCCGACACCGACGAGTGGCGGCGGATGGTGAACGTCAACCTGCTCGGGCTTCTCTACTGCACCCAGGCCGCGCTGCCGCTGATCCGCGAGGCCGGGGGAGGGGACATCGTCAACATCTCCTCGGTCGCCGGGCGCACGGCGTCGATGGGGTCCGGCGTCTACAACCTCACCAAGTGGGGCGTCAACGGCTTCTCAGAGGCGCTGCGCCAGGAGGCCCTTCACTCGGGGATCCGCGTCTCCGTGGTCGAGCCGGGCTTCGTCGCCACCGAGCTCCAAGGCCATAACGAGAATCCGGTGGTGGTCGAGGCGATCGAGAAGATGCGCGATCAGACCGGCGAGGTGCTCGAGGCCTCCGACATCGCCAACGCGATCCTCTATGCGGTCAGCCAGCCGCAGCGCGTCAGCATCAACGAGGTCCTGGTGCGGCCCACCGGGCAGCAGCGCTAGCCGCCCGGCCGACTCGTCCATACAGGTGTACGTGATAGCGTACGCACGTATGGCGACCACGGCACGACAGCCCGCGGCGGACGCCCCCGAGACGCTCGGCGCAATCGGCCCCCGGGTGCGCTCGCTGCGCGAGGCGATGGACCTCTCGCTGCGCGACCTGGCGCAGCGCAGCGGGGTCAGCGCGCCGATGCTCTCCCAGGTGGAGCGCGGCGAGACCAGCCCAACCCTGGCCGTGGCGGCGAAGATCGCCGCCGGCCTGGAGCTCACCCTCTCGCAGCTGCTGCGCCTCGACGAGAGCGCCCACGCGGTGATCACCCGTGAGGGAGAGCGCCGCACCAACTCGCCGCGACGGCCACCGCTTCGAGGAGCTGACGCCGCCGCTGCCCGGCCAGCGCGCCGACGTCTCCCTGCACAGCCTCAAGCGCGGGTCGAGCACCGGCGGCCCCGGCGACCCGCCGATCCACGAGCCCGGCAGCCGCGAGACCGCGGTCGTGCTGGAGGGCGAGCTGACCCTTGTCCTCGAAGGCGCCCGGCACGAGCTCGAGACCGGGGATAGCGTCACCTTCGACGCCGACCTGCCGCACCACTTCGAGAACGAAGGCGGGCGTCAGACCCGCTTTCTCGCCGTCGTCGCCGCCGGGCTGCGGAGGTCCTGATGGCAAAGAGCCTGTTCGAGAAGATCTGGGAGGCGCACGAGGTCTCCGACGGCCTGATCTACATCGACCTGCACCTCGTCCACGAGGTCACCTCCCCACAGGCCTTCGAGGGGCTGCGAATCGCCGGACGGGGCGTGCGCCGGCCCGACAAGACGATCGCCACCGCCGACCACAACGTCCCCACCGACGGCACCGCGGCGGCACGGCTGATCGCCGATGAGCTCTCCCGCAAGCAGGTCGAGGTGTTGGAGCAAAACTGCGAGCAGTTCGGGATCCCGATCTACTCGCTGGGCTCCGACCGCCAGGGGATCGTGCACGTGATCGGACCCGAGCTCGGCGTCACCCAGCCCGGGCTGACGATCGTCTGCGGCGACAGCCACACCGGCACCCACGGCGCCTTCGGGGCGATTGCCTTCGGGATCGGCACTTCCGAGGTCGAGCACGTCCTGGCGACCCAGTGCCTGGTCCAGCGGCGCCCGAAGACGATGCGGATCTCCTACTCGAACCAGCTCGGCGCCGGCGTCACCCCGAAGGACCTGATCCTGGCGACGATCGGCCGCCTCGGCACCGGCGGGATGACCGGCCATGCGGTCGAGTATGCGGGGCCGGCGATCGAGGCGCTCTCGATGGAGGGCAGGCTGACGATCTGCAACATGACCATCGAGGGCGGCGGCCGGACCGGGATGATCGCCCCCGACGAGACCACCTTCGAGTGGGTCAGGGGACGACCCGGCGCGCCGGATGACTTCGACGCCGCGGTCGAGGCCTGGCGCGAGCTGCCGACCGACGCTGGGGCGGGCTTCGACTCCGAAGTCGAGGTCGACGCAGCCGACCTGGCGCCGATGGTGACCTGGGGCACCAGCCCCGGCATGGTGGTCGAGGTGACCGACTCGGTGCCCGATCCCGGCGCTCTGGACTCGCCGGTCGATCGTGACACCGCCACGCGGGCGCTTGAGTACATGGCACTGCGCCCGGGCACCCCGATGCGCGAGATCCCCCTCGACCGCGTCTTCATCGGCTCCTGCACCAACTCCCGCATCGGCGACCTGCGCGAGGCCGCGTCGCTGGTCGACGGGCGCAAGGCCTCCGACAGCCTGCGGGCGATGGTGGTGCCCGGGCTCCCAGCAGGTCAAGGCCCAGGCGGAGGAAGAGGGCCTTCACGAAGTCTTCCGCTCGGCGGGCTTTGAGTGGCGCAGCGCCGGCTGCTCGATGTGCCTGGGGATGAACCCCGACATCCTTGCCGAGGGTGAGCGCTGCGCCTCGACCTCGAACCGCAACTTCGAGGGTCGCCAGGGCAAGGGCGGGCGCACCCACCTGGTCAGCCCGAGGATGGCCGCCGCGGCGGCGATCGAGGGCCACTTCGTCGACATCCGAGAGTGGGCCTAGATGAAGGTCGCGACGCGAGCCGACAACCCCGTCGAGGCGGCCGCGCTTCTCGCCGGCATCGTTCCGCGACCCCTTTTCGAGGGCTATTACGGCCACATCATGTCGCGCTCGATCATGGCCGCTGTCTCGCTGGGGATCTTCGACGCCCTGCAGGAGCGCGAGGACGATGCGGAGGGGTTGGCGCGGCGCCTCGACCTCGATCCGCGCGGGGTCGACGCGCTGCTGGTCGCGCTGCACTCGATGGGCTATCTCGATCGACGCGACAACCGCTACCGCAACGCGAGGCAGGCGCGCAAGCACCTGGTCAGCGGCGCCCCCGAGCCGATGACGGAGACGCTGGGCACCTTCTCCTATGACATGTGGCGTTACATGGGTCAGCTCGAGGAGGTGGTTCGCAGCGGCGAGCCGGTCGGCGACCTCCACAACCGAGCTCCGGGCGATCCCTGGTGGGAGAGCTACATGCGCGGGACTCTTCGAGCTCTCCCAATTGCGCGGCGACGAGGTTGTTCGGCAGATCCCCGTGCGCAGCCCGAGCCGTCTGCTCGACGTGGCGGGCGGCCACGGTGGCTTCTCGCTGGCGATGTGCCGCCGCCACTCGGGCCTCGAGGCGACCGTATTCAGACCTCGAGGGAGCCGCCGAGATCGGCCGCCGGATCATGGCCGAGCAGGAAGGCGGCGAGCGGGTCTCGTTTCAGGCCGGCGACATGTTCGAGGGCGATCTCGGCTCCGGATACGACGTCGCGATGGCGAACTCGATCTGCCACCACTTCGAACCGGAGCGAAATGTCGAGCTGCTGGAGCGCATTCGCGAGGCGCTCGCGGACGGTGGAACGATGGCGATCGTCGAGCAGGAGCGGCCGGCAGAAGGCAAGCGCGGCCACCAGATCGGCGCCCTGAGCGGGCTTCTCTTCTACGTCACGAGCCGCGTCCGAACCTATACCGGCGCCGAGCTGGCGCAGTTCCTGACCGAGGCCGGCTTCGGCGGGGTCAAGGTGCGCACGTCCGTGATGCTTCCCGGCGTCGTCGTCGTGACCGGCGGGAAGGGAGCCTGATGCAGGCCCTCGACGTCATCCAGGGCGAGGTCTCGGTCCTCGACCGCGCCGACGTCGACACCGACCAGATCATCCCGAAGCAGTTCCTGAAGCGGATCGAGCGGACCGGGTTCGGCGAGTTCCTCTTCTACGACTGGATCCGCGACGGCGAGATCGAGCTCGAGCCCAACCCGATCCTGGTCACCGGTCGCAACTTCGGCTGCGGCTCCTCGCGCGAGCACGCGCCCTGGGCTCTGCAGGACTTCGGCTTCGAGGCGATCGTCGCGCCCTCCTTCGCCGACATCTTCTACGGCAACTGCATGAAGATCGGACTGCTGCCGGTGATCCTCCCCGAGGAGCACTGCCGCGGCATCGCAGAGGCGGGCAGAGCGCGCATCGACGTCGACGACCAGACCGTCGACTACGCGGGCGGAGTGGTCAGGTTCGAGATCGACGAGCAGGTGAAGCACCGCCTCCTGCACGGCCTCGACGACATCGGCATCACCCTTCAGGACGATTCCGCGATCGACGAGTTCGAGGAATCGGGCGCGGCCGATCGCGGCCCCGTCACCACAGGTCTGTGAGCGCGATAGTCGGGCTGGGAGCCTGATGGTCGGATGGAGAGCCTGATGGTCGAGCTATCCCACACCGGCCCCCGCGAGTGGGACGCAGAGGTCTACGACCGTGTCGCCGACCCTCAGTTCGAGTGGGGGAGCGAGGTCATCGGGCGCCTTGCGCTGGCCGGCGACGAGGACGTGCTCGACGCCGGCTGCGGATCCGGGCGGGTCACCAGGCTTCTGCTCGAGCGGTTGCCGCGGGGCCGGGTGGTCGCAATCGACGGCTCCGACTCGATGGTCGCCAAGGCTCGCGAGGAGATCGGCGACCTCGCCGAGGTGCGCAGCGGTGACCTCGCGGAGCTCGATCTGCAGGCGGAGTTCGACCTCGTCTACTCCAACGCGGTCTTTCACTGGATCGCGGACCACGAGAACCTCTTCCGGCGCCTCTTCGACGCGCTGCGGCCTGGTGGACGGATCGTCGCGCAGTGCGGCGGGCATGGAAACGTGGCCAGCCTGGTCGCGGTCATCGCGGAGGTGGCTGCCGACCCACGCTTTGCTGAGCACTTCGCCGGGATGTCGAGCGGTTTGAACTTCGCGACCCCCGAGGAAACCGAGGGGCGACTTGCGAGTGCGGGCTTCCAGGACGTGCGCTGCTGGCTGCAGCGAAAGGACACCCGTCCCGCCGAGCCCAAGGCGTTCCTCGCCACCGTCACCCTCGGGCCGCAACTCGCACGGCTCCCGGAAGATCTCAAGGAGCCTTTCGTGGATGCCGTGGCCGCCGGCATGGGGGAGCCGCTGGTCCTCGACTACGTGCGCCTCAACATCGAGGCGCAGCGGCCGTGAGCGATGAGGAACGATGAGCAGTACGGCGACGCATATCCGGTCGAAGTTCAGCTCGGCAGGCCTCGCCGCATGACCGCAGCGGACCTCCGCAAGGAAGTGGTGCTGCTACCGGGGGACGGCATCGGGCCCGAGATCGTCGCCGCGGCACGCCGGCTGCTGGAGTCGATTGGGGACTTCGAGTTCACCGAGCACCTGGTTGGTGGCTCCTCGATCGACGCCAACGGCACGGCGCTGACCGACGAAGTGCTGGATGCCTGCCGGTCCGCTGATGCGGTGCTGCTCGGCGCCGTGGGCGGGCCGAAGTGGGACAGCACCGACCCCGCGGCTCCCCGCCCCGAGCAGGGGCTTCTCGGTCTTCGCAAGGGCCTCGGCCTATACGCCAACCTGCGGCCTGTGCGGCCCAGCCCCGCCCTGGTCTCGGCGAGCCCGCTGCGCGAGGAGCTGATCGCGGGCACCGACCTGCTCGTGGTTCGGGAGCTGACCGGGGGCATTTACTTCGGCGACAGCGGCCGCGAGGGCGACGCCGCTCACGACGACTGCCGTTACACGGTGGCCGAGGTCGAGCGCATCGCTCGCACCGCCTTCGACGCGGCGCGCCAACGTGCCGCGAACGGTGGCGAGGGGCCGCGAGTCACCTCGGTCGACAAGGCCAACGTGCTCGAGACGTCGCGGCTCTGGCGCGAGGTTGTGACCCGGATCGCGGAGGAGTACGACGACGTGACCCTCGAGCACATGCTGGTCGACAACGCGGCGATGCAGCTGGTCTCGCGCCCGGCCAGCTTCGATGTGGTCGTGACCGAGAACCTCTTCGGCGACATCCTCAGCGACGAGGCGGCGATGCTCACCGGCTCGCTGGGAATGCTGCCCTCCGCCAGTCTCGGGGGAGAGGGCCCAGGTCTATTTGAGCCAGTGCACGGCTCGGCGCCCGACATCGCCGGGCAGGGGATCGCGAACCCGCTCGCCACCTTTCTATCCGCCGCGCTGATGCTGCGCTACGCGTTCGAGGCCGCCGATCAGGCGGCTGCGATCGAGGCGGCGGTCGACGCCGTCCTACAGCGCGGGCTGCGCACCCCCGACCTGGCACGGGTCGGCGCCGAGACCCCGCCGATGTCCGACCTCCCGCAGGAGGTCGAGGTCGGCACCGAGGAGATGACCGCGGCGGTGCTCGGCGAGCTCGGCTAGGTCCGAGCTCGCCGACGAACGAGCGCCTAGGGCGCAGTCACGGCCCAGAAACCGGTTGCCACGTACTCCGTCGTCAGTGCGCCCGAGTTGGCAACCAATCCGAAGCCGAGCCGCGAGACGCTCTCCAGCTCGACCGGTGTCGCCAGGGCGAGGTTCGTCTTCCCGGTGACGTAGATGCAGAGGTTGCCTCCGGCCGCATTCGGCGTCTGCACGTTTCCGCCGCTCACGCCGGTGCAGCTCGCGGTGCTGGCGCCGGGGTTGGCGACCAGGTCGATCACGTTGGCCGAGCCGCCGGTGGGAGTGTTGTTGAGCGGGAACTGGAAGCTGACGCCGTCATGGGTCTCGTTGCCGGTCGCTCCGGGCGCGCCGCCGAGGTTGAAGACCCCGCGCAGGGTCTGGCCCGTGCGCAGCGTGCCCAGCAGGGGAATCGCCGAGTCGGCGATCTTCGAGCGGGTCACCGACTGATTGGAGATCTTGCCTGTGTTCACGGCGCCGCTGGCGATCTCCGAGCGCCCAACCGCGCCCTTCTTGATCTTCGACGCGTTGACGGCGTTTTTCTTGATCTTCTTGCTGCGCACGGCGCCGTTCTTGATCTGCTTTGGCCCGACGCTCTTCTTGGGCAGGGCGGCGACCGCATAGCCGATGCCGGTCAGCATCAGGAAGACGGCAAAGGTCGCCATCAGGTTGGCGTAGGTGAGCTTGGAACGCAGCCGGGTGAGCACGAGAGACCTCCGAAGTTGGCTTTGCTTGCTTGCAACCCCCGCAGGCAAGATTAGTCGCGGAGACGGCGCTTTCATCGGGCATACTTCGCCCGGCATGGAGAAGGCGGAGCTGATCTGGCTGAACGGCGAGTTCGTCCCCTGGGACGAGGCCAAGGTGCACGTGCTCAGCCACGGCCTTCACTACGGCTCCGGCGTCTTCGAGGGCATCCGCTGCTATGAGACCGAGCGCGGCCCGGCCGTCTTCCGTCATCGCGAGCACCTCGAGCGCCTGGAGAAGTCGGCCGAGATGTACTACCTCGAGCTGCCGTTCAGCGCCGAGCAGATCCGCACCGCGACGCACGAGCTGATCGCGCGCAACGGGCTGCGCTCCTGCTACATCCGCCCGCTGGCGTTCCGGGGCTACGGGGAGATGGGCCTCTACGCGCCCACGGCCCCGATCGACGTGATGGTCGCCGTCTGGCCCTGGGGCGCCTATCTGGGCGAGGAGGGAAAGCAGAAGGGCATCCGCGCTAGGGTCTCATCCTGGCGCCGCATCTCGCCGGCCGGCCTGATCCCGCACTCCAAGGCCTCCGGCCAGTACCTGAACTCGATCCTCGCCAAGACCGAGTCGGCGAATGCCGGGTATGAGGAGGCCATCCTGCTCGACGAGCGCGGCTTCGTCTGCGAGGGCTCGGGTGAGAACGTCTTCCTGGTCCGCGAGGGCACCTTGGTGACGCCGCCGCACACCGCGTCGATCCTCGACGGGATCAGCCGCAAGTCGGTGATCCAGATCGCGCGCGACCTCGGCTACACGGTCATCGAGCGCGACGTCGCCCGCGCGGAGCTCTACCTCGCCGAGGAGATCTTCCTCACGGGGACCGCGGCCGAGCTGGTGCCGGTGCGCGAGATCGACGACCACGCGATCGGCGAGCCGGGGGAGATCACCCGTCACGTGCAGGGGAAATACGAGGACGCTCTCTGCGGCCGCGCCGAGGAGTACCTCGAGTGGCTCGACTTCGTCGAACGGCCGGCGCCGGTCGACGAGGGGAGTAAAGTCACCAGCTGATGCAGGGCTTTTTCGAGGCAATCGGGCGAATTAGCGCCGCCGCTGTCGCCTAGCGACCAGCGGCAAGCGCGCCCGCGCGAAGGGGCCGGCCGGCCTCCCGCCCGAATCCCCCGAAGACAGGAAGGCATCAGATGCAACAGGTGAAGCTCTACGACACGACCTTGCGAGACGGCATGGGCGGTGAGGGCATGTCGCTCTCGGCGCGCGAGAAGCTGCGCGTCGTCGAAGCGCTCGATCGGCTCGGAGTGCACTTCATCGAGGCTGGATTTCCAAGCTCCAACCCGAAGGAGGCGGAGCTATTCGAGCTGCTCTCGGAGCTGCAGCTCGAGCAGGCGACCGTTTGCGCTTTCGGCACGACCCGGCACAGGGAGACGGCCGCCGAGGACGATCCATCGCTGCAGATCTTGGTGGGTTGCTTTGCGCCCGCGATCTGCCTGGTCGGAAAGACCTGGGCCCTTCACCTGGAAAAGGTGACCAAGGTCTCGCGCGAGGACAACCTGGCGATGATCGCCGACTCGGTCGCCTATTGCCGCTCACACGAGAAGCGGGTGATCTACGACGCCGAGCACTTCTTTGACGCCTGGCGCGAGGACGCCGGCTATGCGACCGAGTGCATTCGCGCCGCCGCCGAGGCCGGGGCCGAGAACGTCACCCTCTGCGACACCAACGGCTCCAGCCTTCCCGACCAGGTGGCCGAGGCGACGGCCGCCGTGGTGGGCGAGCTGGGGAGCAGGGTCGAGGTCGGAATCCACACCCACAACGATGCCGAGTGCGGGGTCGCCAACTCGCTCGCCGCGGTGCGCGAGGGGGCCCGCCTGGTGCAGGGGACGATCAACGGCTACGGGGAGCGCTGCGGGAACGCCAACCTGGTCTCGATCCTTCCCGCCCTGCAGCTGAAGTTGGGATTCGATGTCGTCGACCCCGAGCGCCTCTCACTCCTGACCGAGACCGCCCATTACCTGGACGAGATCTGCAACCTCACACCGGACCCCGATCAGGCCTACGTCGGACGCAACGCATTCGCCCACAAGGCCGGGCTGCACGCCGCCGGCGTGAGCGCCGATGCCCGCACGTTCGAGCACCTCGATCCCAGCTCGGTGGGCAACCGGCGCGAGATCCTCGTCTCCGAGCTTTCCGGCAAGGGAACGATCCTCAGCTCGAGCGGAGCGGGCGGGTATCGAGGTCGACGCCGAGACCGCGCAACGGGCTGTCGAGCGGCTCAAGGAGCGCGAGCACCGCGGGTATCACTACGAGGCTGCCGACGCGTCCTTCGAGCTGCTGCTGCGGCGCGAGGCAGAGGAGTACGAGCCCCTGTTCAAGCTCGAGAGCTTTCGCGTCCTGACCGAGAAGCGTGAGGACGGGCGGGTACAGACGGAGGCGACGATCAAGATCTGGGTCGAGGGGGAGCGCTACGTCCGCGTCGCCGAGGGCAACGGCCCCGTAAACGCGCTTGACCGCGCTCTGCGGGAGGCGATCACCGATCGCCATCCGCACCTGGCCGACATCGAGCTGACCAATTACAAGGTCCGCATCCTCGACGAGGACCACGGCACCGGCGCGGTGACGCGGGTGCTGCTCGACTCCTCCGACGGGGAGCGCGAGTGGGGCTCGATCGGCGTCTCGGAGAACATCATCGAGGCTTCCTGGGAGGCGCTGGTCGAGTCCCTGGAATACGCCTTTCAGCCACGCCCCGAGAGCGGCCGGCGAAGCGACGCGCTCAGTGGCCAGCCCGCCAAGGGCTCGTGACCGAAGCCGAGTCGATCCCGCTCTCCGGCCCCGAGCTCGGGGGGCGAGAGGAAGAGTTGCTGCTCGAGGCGCTGCGCTCCGGGCGCCTCTCGATGGGGCCGATGCAGGACCGCTTCGAGCGCCGGTTCGCCGACTGGCTCGGGGTCAAGGACGCGGTTGCGGTCTCCAGTGGCACCACCGGCCTGCACCTCGGTGTCCGCTCCCTGGGCTGGGGGGAGGGCGATGAGGTGATCACGAGCCCGTTCAGCTTTGTCGCCTCGGCCAACTGCCTCCTCTATGAGCGGGTCCACCCGGTCTTCTGCGACGTCGACCCGTTCACGCTCAACCTCGACCCGGCGGCCGCCGCGGATGCGGTGGGGGAGCGCACGGCGGGGATCCTCCCGATCCACATTCTCGGATGGCCGGCGGCGATGTCAGAGCTGGAGGAGCTTGCCGCTCAGAACGACCTGGGCATCCTCGAGGACGCCTGCGAGGCGCTCGGGGCAGTCGACTCCGACGGGCGCCGGGTCGGGGCGCGGGGAAACCCCGCCGTCTTCGGCTTCTACCCGAACAAGCAGATGACCACGGGCGAGGGCGGGATGCTCGTGCCCCGCGACGCCGATGAGGCGGCTCGCTTTCGCAGCGAGCGAAACCAGGGCCGGGCCGCCGACAGCGCCGCGCTCGAGCACGAGCGGCTGGGATTCAACTACCGGCTCTCAGAGCTCGGCTGTGCGCTGGGCATCGGGCAGATCGAGCGCATCGACGAGCTGTTGCGGATGCGCGACGCGGTCGCCGAGTCCTATCGCGAGCGCCTTGCCCCGCTCGTCGACGAGCACGGCGACGGCGAAGACGAGCTTCGGGTCCCGGAGCTCGAGCGCGGCAGCGAGCGCCGCAGCTGGTTCGTCTACGTCGTGCAGCTGCCCGACGCGGCCGATCGCGAGGCCGTGATCGAGGGCCTTGCGGGGCGCGGGATCCCCTCCAAGGCCTACCTGCCCTGCCTGCACCTGTTCCCGCACCTGCGCGAGCTCGGCTACCACGAGGGCCAGTTCCCGGTCGCCGAGCGCGCCGGGGCGAGGTGCCTGGGGCTGCCCTTCTTCTCCGCGATGAGCGAGGGGCAGGTGGATCGCGTCTGCGAGCAGCTGGCTGCCGTCCTCGCCGACGCCTCGTCGCCCTCGGCGGGTTAGCCGCACTTCGCCCTCAGGCGGCAGCCGCACGCTGACTGCCGGAATCGCGCCGGGCGAAGTCCATAATCCCGCGCCCATGGCCCGCTTCCGCAAGGACCCAGACCCGCGCTTCTGGCGCCTCAACCGCTCGATCGACTACGACTGGCGCCTCGCCCCCTATGACATCGACCAGTCGCGCGCCCACGTGCAGGCGCTGCGCGAGGTCGGCGTCCTGACCGACGCCGAGCTCTCCGAGCTCGATCGCGGGTTGGAGGCAATCGCGGGGGAG
Source organism: uncultured Solirubrobacterales bacterium (assembly GCA_963724905.1). Taxonomy (GTDB): domain Bacteria; phylum Actinomycetota; class Thermoleophilia; order Solirubrobacterales; family 70-9; genus Mayfieldus. Next base: position 213,983 of record CAVRWD010000001.1, on the reverse strand, counting down.
ATGGAGCGGGGCGACTTCAGCTTCGAGGAGTCCGACGAGGACATCCACATGGCGATCGAGCGCCGGCTCGGTGAGCTGGTCGGCGAAGTCGCGGGCAAGCTGCACACCGGCCGCTCGCGCAACGACCAGGTCGCGACTGACGTCGCGATGGCGGTGCAGTCGCACTCGCTGCGGGCGATCGAGCTGCTGCACGCGCTGATGGGCCGCCTGGTGGAGCTTGCCGACGCGCACCGCGAATGGCCGATGCCCGGCTACACCCACCTGCAGCGGGCCCAGCCCGTCTATCTCGGGCACCACCTGATGGCCTACTTCTGGATGCTCAACCGCGACGTGGCGCGGTTTCAGTTCGCCCTGCGCATGGCCGGCGTGATGCCGCTTGGGTCGGGCGCGCTGGCGGGCGTCAATTGGGAGATCGATCGCCGCGCGGTCGCCGACGACCTTGGCTTTGAGGACGTATCCGCGAACTCGATCGACGGCGCCTCCAACCGCGACTTCGTCCTCGACTATCTGGCCGCCGCGACGGGCTGCGCGATTCACCTCTCCCGCCTCGGCTCGGAGATCGTGCTCTGGTCGAGCAGCGAGTTCGGCTTCTGCGAGCTCGACGAGTCGTTCTCCTCGGGGTCGAGCATCATGCCGCAGAAGAAGAACCCCGACTCGGCGGAGCTGCTGCGCGCGAAGTCGCCGCGGATCACGTCCGACTACGCGACCCTCGCCGGCGTGATGCACGGGCTGCCGCTCACCTACGGCAAGGACATGCAGGAGGACAAGGAGCCGCTGTTCGACGCCGTCGACACGGTCGAGCTCTGCCTCGAGGTCGCCGAGGGGATGCTGGCCGGGATCAGCTTCGACCGCGAGCGGCTCGAGGCCGCCTCCGGCGACGAGATGCTCGCCGCGACCGAGATCGCCGACCTGCTGGTGCGGCGCGGGGTGCCGTTCCGCCAGGCGCACGGGATCGTCGGCGAGCTGGTCCGCCACGCGCGAGGAGCAGGGCAAGGCGCTGTCCGAGCTTGACGCCGATGAGCTGCGGGGGTTCTCCGAGCACCTCGACGAGGAGTACTTCGAGGTGCTGCGCGAGGAGAGCTGGCTGGAGTCGAAGCGGATCGAGGGCGGGACGGCGTCGGCGCGGGTCAGCGAGCAGATCGGCGCCGCGCGCGAGGCTCTGCGCGGCATCGAGTCCGAGCTGAGCCGGCAGCGCCCCTGATCGTGACGCGGCGAGCACGCCGATCGGCGCTACTACGCTGTCGGGGTGAGCGAGCGGCTCGGCGAGGAGTTCTTCGCGCGTTCGGTGCACGAGGTGGCGCGCGATCTGATCGGCTGCACGCTGCTGTTCGGGGGCTGCGGCGGCACGATCGTCGAGACCGAGAGCTATGAGCGCGACGACCCCGCCTGCCACGCCTACGTCGGGCGCACGGCGCGAACCGAGGTCCTGTTCGGCCCTCCGGGACGGGCCTACGTCTATCTCTCCTACGGGATCCACAGCCTGCTCAACGCGGTTGCCGAGCCGGAGGGCGACGCCGCCGCGGTGCTGATCCGGGCACTGGAGCCGACCGACGGGAGTGGAGGCGATGCGGCGCCGGCGGCGGCGCGAGGATCCCGAGGAGCTCTGCTCGGGGCCGGGCAAGCTCACCGAGGCGCTCGGGGTCGGGCTGGGCGACAACGGCGCCAGCCTCGCCGAGCCGCCGTTCGAGGTCCTTGCCCGGAGGCGGCGCCTGGCGCGAGTCGCGGTCGCGGCCGGGCCGCGGATCGGGATCACCAAGGCGGTGGAGAACCCGTGGCGCTTCTGCGCCGCCGGCAGCCGCTTCGTCTCGCGGCCCTGGCCGGCCGATCGGGCGGGCCTGGCCGCAGCCGGCCGCAGCGCCGGCTAGCCGGGGGAGATGCCGCCGCCGGTCGAGGCTCCGCCGCCGCTCGGCGCCGGGGCAGCGGGCGCTGCCTCGGGGGCGGGAGCGGCCGGGGCGTTGCCGCTGGCGCCGCCGCCACCGGAGCCGCCGCCGTCGGTCTCGGGGGCGGGCGCCGAGTAGGCTCGGTATCCGAGGGAGCCGGTGGCACGTAGGTGTCGGAGTCCGAATCGGAGTCGGTCTCGCTCGTCGTCGCCGTCCTTCGCATCCGCCTCGGCCGCGTTCGCGGCCCGGATCTCCTCCCAGGCGATCATCACGTCGCGCCAGATCAAGGCCGGGATGGTGCCGCCGTCCACCGGCGCGCCGCCGTACTCGGTCGCATCGGGATCACCTCGTCGGCGTGGCCGACCCAGACGCAGGCGGTCGCGTGCCTCGGTGGCGCCGCAGAACCAGGCGTCGCCGTTGTCGTCGGTGGTGCCGGTCTTGCCCCACTCTCGTCGGAGACGCCGAGCGGCGTTGGTGCCGGTGCCGCCGCTGACGACGTTCCCGAGCAGCTGCTTGGCGGTCCCGGCGACCTCGGGCGTGAGCGACGCGGGTCTTGATCGAGTCGTTCTCGTCGACCGTCTTCTCATCGCCGCCCTCCTCGGTCGCTCGACCTCGGTGAAGGAGACCGGGTCGCGGCCGGGCTCGGGGGCGAGGGTGCCGCTCACCCGGTACGCCGTCGTTGGCGAGGGTGCTGTAGGCGTGGGTCCATCTCGAGCGGTGTGACGCCGATCTCCAGGCCGCCGAGGATCATCGCCGGGTTGGTCGAGAGGTCGGAGTCTGGATCCCCATCTGGTGCGCCGTCTGGCGATGTACTTGGTGCTCTGCGAGGCGTCTCCTGAGGTTGAACCCGAGCTCGGCATAGACGGAGTTGTCGGAGTACGGGTGGCGCTGATCAGCGAGGCCGAGCCGAGGTACTGGTCCTCGTAGTTGTTGACCTCGAAGCTCCTGCCGTCGTCACCCGCCGAACGCGAAGCTCCTTCGGCTGCGGAGCTCGTAGACGCTCGTACGGGAGATGCCCTGCTTCGAGCGCCGTCGACCAGGGTGAACGGCTTGATCGAGGAGCCGGGCTGGCGGTGGCCCTAGCGTCGCCAGGTTGAACGGCTGCCTCCTCGATAGTCGGGCCCGCCGACCATCGCCTTGACGCCGCCGGTCTCGTTGTCGATCACCACCACCGACGGCGGTCGGCGCGAGACCGCCGAGGTAGCGGTTGTAGACGCGTCCCTCGGCCGCCTCCTGCAGCTCGAGGTCGAGCGTCGTCTTCACCTTCAGGCCGCCGAAGAAGGCCTTGCCGGCGCCCGTAGCTGGTCGACGAGCTGCTGGCGCAGCCAGGAGGTGAAGTAGGGCGCCTCGGAGTCGATCGAGGGGGCTCGATGTCGTCGGGCGCCGGGAGCGCGGCTGCGGACGCCGTCGTTGTACTGCTCCTCGGTCGATGTATCCCTGCTCGAGCATCCTCTGCAGGACCAGGTCGCGGCGCGCCTTGGCGCGTCCTCGGGGATTGGCCTTCGGGTCATAGGCGGAGGGCGAGGAGATCATCCCGGCGAGCAGCGCCGCCTCGTGCGGGAGCAGCACCGAGGCGCAGGGCTCGGCCTCGGTGCCGCAGCCGGGGTGGCTCTCGCCGAAGTAGGTGCGGGCGGCGGCCTCGATCCCGTAGGCGCCCTGGCCGAAGTAGATCGGTGTTGAGGTACTCGGTGAGGATCTTGTCCTTGTCCCAGTGCTGCTCGAGCTGGTAGGCGAGCGCGGCCTCGCGGAACTTCTGCAACACCGTTCGGCTGCCCTGCGCCTCGAGCGCGTTCTTGACGAACTGCTGGGTGATCGTCGAGGCGCCCTGCTTGGCGCTGAGGCGAGAGGATGTCCTGGACCAGGGCGCGGCCGATGCCCTGGAAGTCGACGCCGCTGTGCTCGTAGAAGCGGCGCGTCCTCGATCGCGACGACCGCGTTCTTGATGTTCGGCGAGATCTCGCCGGAGTCGAGCAGGATCTTGTTCTGGTTGCTCGTCAGGGTGCCGATCGGCTCGCCCGGTGGCGTCGACGACGACGCGTGTTCTTGGGGCCCGGTACTGGGCGAAGTTGTAGATCGCCGGCAGGTCCTGGCTGACCGCCATCATCATCCCGAAGACGGTCGAGACCAGGGCCAGCAGCCGCGAGGCCGGCGAGGACGAAGAGCATGCGCAGCTTCTTCAGCCGCGGCTTGCCGCGGCCGTCCGGGAGGGCTGGCGGAGCGGGGGGCAGGATGTCGGCGGGTGGCTTGCCGTTGCCGCGCGCCGTTGCCCCGGCGGCCGTCCGTGGGGCAGGCCGGCGGGACCTCGCGGTCGACGCGGGCGCTGCGAGGTCGCGGGCGGCGGACCTCGGAGGCTGGTCGCCGCGCGGCCGGGGCCGGTGCCGGCGTCGCCGGGGGGTCCTGCGTCGGGCTCGCGCCGGCGTCGTCGCGTCGGCTCCGGCGAGTCCCGGAGAAGTCGAACTCGAGCTCGGAGGTCTCGGCGAAGCCGGGATCGGCTCGACTCTCACGGGGAGGCGACGCTGCCGTCGTCTCGCGCCTTGGGCGCCTCGATCGCGGCTCTGTGCCCTCGTTCCATCAGCTCGCGCGCTGGTCTGGGGCCGGTGTCGCCGCTGTCGGCGCCGCGCCAGGGTGACCGCGACGCCGCGCTCCAGAGCAGCGTAAACGGTAGCCGCCAAGCCGGTCGGGCAGTCTAGCATCGCTCCGCCGAGCCGAGGCGGCAGCTCTAGCATTGGCCCCATGGCGGACCCGCGGGCGCAGGCGGAGCGTCTGGCGGCGAATGCCGTCGACGTGCTGCCCGAGGGAGCGCTGGCGGAGCAGCTGGCCGAGGGCCGCCCGCTGCGGGTCAAGCTGGGGATCGACCCGACCGCCCCCGACATCCACCTCGGCCACACGGTGGTGCTGCAGCAAGCTGCGCGAGTTTCAGGACGCCGGCCACAGGTCGTGCTGATCATCGGCGACTTCACGGCCCGGGTGGGCGACCCGAGCGGGCGCTCGGCCCAGCGCCCGGTGCTCGGCGCCGAGCAGATCGACGCCAACGCCGCGCACCTACCAGGAGCAGGCGTTCAAGGTCCTCGACCGCGAGCGCACCGAGGTGCGCTTCAACAGCGAGTGGCTGCGGATGCGAGGCCGAGGAGCTGCTCGGCGCTGCTCGCGCAGGGCACCGTCGCCCGGCTGCTGGAGCGCGACGACTTCCAGCAGCGGCTGGAGGCCGGAGGCAGCCGATCTCGGTGCTGGAGCTGCTCTACCCGCTGCTGCAGGGCTATGACTCGGTGGCGGTCGACGCCGACGTCGAGCTGGGCGGGACCGACCAGAAGTTCAACCTGCTGTTCGCCCGCGACGTCCAGGGCGCCTACGGGAAGCCGCCGCAGTCGATCCTCACGATGCCGATCCTGCTCGGGATCGACGGCGTGCAGAGGATGAGCAAGTCGCTCGGCAACTACGTCGGCGTCACCGATCCGCCGCGAGGAGATGTTCGGGCGGCTGATGCGGATCCCCGACGAGCTGATGCCGGAGTACTACCGGCTGCTGCTCGGCCTCGAGCAGTGCCGCGAGGGCGAGCCGAACGAGGCGAAGCGGGAGCTCGCGCGGCGGATCGTCGAGCGCTTCCACGACGGCGGAGCCGGCGGCCGCGGCCGAGGAGCACTTCGACCGCCTCTATGTGCGCCACGAGCCGCCGGAGGAGATCGAGGAGGCGACCGTGCCGGCGAACGGGCCGCGTGCACCTGCCGGCCCTGCTGGCCGACGCGTTCGGCCTCAGCCGCAGCGAGGCGCGGCGCCTGATCGAGCAGGGAGGGGTGCAAGCTCGACGGCGAGGTCGTCGACGGCGGACGAGCTCGACCTGCCCGCGAACGGCCTCGACGGCAAGGTGCTGCAGGTCGGCAAGCGGCGCCACAAGCGGCGTGCGGATCGAGTCCTGAGGCGTGCCGGCACGCCGGGGCAGGCTCGGCGACGTCGAGCGGCGTGCCTGGCGGCGCTATACTCCTCGGTCGCCTTGGGCGGGTCGAGGCCTCGCTCTGCCGTCTTGGGCGTCGCAGCGGCGAGTCCCGCCGCCAGAGGCGCAGCGGTCTTTGAAAACTGAGCAGCGTGCACCCCCGCGGGCCTTGTGCCCGTGGGAATGTTCGAGCCCGATCCGCTCGGCGCGTCAGCGTGCGGAGTGGTGCTTGATTAACCCGTCATGCCGGCCGCCGAGTATGTGTACGCGGTGGCCATGTCAGGCATGACAACTCTTCATTTTGTAGTCACTTTTCATGGAGAGTTTGATCCTGGCTCAGGACGAACGCTGGCGGCGTGCTTAACACATGCAAGTGGAGCGACGAACCAGGGCTTGCCCTGGGGCAAAGCCGCGAACGGGTGAGTAACACGTGGGTAACCTGCCCCGATGACCGGGACAACCCGAGGAAACTCGGGCTAATACCGGATGTGGTGTCCACACTCAAGTGTGTTCATCAAAGGAAGCTTCGGCCTCCGCATCGGGAGGGGCCCGCGGCCCATTAGCTAGTTGGTGGGGTAACGGCCCACCAAGGCAACGATGGGTAGCTGGTCTGAGAGGACGATCAGCCACACTGGGACTGAGACACGGCCCAGACTCCTACGGGAGGCAGCAGTGGGGAATCTTGCGCAATGCGCGAAAGCGTGACGCAGCAACGCCGCGTGAGGGAAGACGGCCTTCGGGTTGTAAACCTCTTTCAGGAGGGACGAAGGTCCGCCGGTGAATAGCCGAGTCGGATTGACGGTACCTCCAGAAGAAGCCCCGGCTAACTACGTGCCAGCAGCCGCGGTAATACGTAGGGGGCAAGCGTTGTCCGGAATCATTGGGCGTAAAGCGCGCGTAGGCGGCCCGGTAAGTCCGCTGTGAAAGTCAAAGGCTCAACCTTTGAATGCCGGTGGATACTGTCGGGCTAGAGTCCGGAAGAGGCGAGTGGAATTCCTGGTGTAGCGGTGGAATGCGCAGATATCAGGAGGAACACCAATAGCGAAGGCAGCTCGCTGGGACGGTACTGACGCTAAGGCGCGAAAGCGTGGGGAGCGAACAGGATTAGATACCCTGGTAGTCCACGCCGTAAACGATGGGCACTAGGTGTGGGAGGTGTCGACTCCTCCCGTGCCGTCGCTAACGCACTAAGTGCCCCGCCTGGGGAGTACGGCCGCAAGGCTAAAACTCAAAGGAATTGACGGGGGCCCGCACAAGCAGCGGAGCATGTGGTTTAATTCGACGCAACGCGAAGAACCTTACCTGGGCTTGACATGTAGGTGACCGCCGTGGAAACACGGTTTTCCTTCGGGACACCTATCACAGGTGGTGCATGGCTGTCGTCAGCTCGTGTCGTGAGATGTTGGGTTAAGTCCCGCAACGAGCGCAACCCCCGTTCCATGTTGCCAGCATTCAGTTGGGGACTCATGGGAGACTGCCGGTGACAAACCGGAGGAAGGTGGGGATGACGTCAAGTCATCATGCCCCTTATGTCCAGGGCTACACACGTGCTACATTGGCGCGTACAGAGGGTTGCAATACCGTGAGGTGGAGCGAATCCCATAAAGCGCGTCTCGGTTCGGATTGGAGGCTGAAACTCGCCTCCATGAAGGTGGAGTTGCTAGTAATCGCGGATCAGCAATGCCGCGGTGAATACGTTCCCGGGCCTTGTACACACCGCCCGTCACACCACGAAAGCGGGCAACACCCGAAGCCGGTGGCCTAACCCTCAGGGAGGGAGCCGTCGAAGGTGGGGCTCGTGATTGGGGTGAAGTCGTAACAAGGTAGCCGTAGCGGAAGCTGCGGCTGGATCACCTCCTTTCTAGGGAGCAATCCCGATGTCGACCGGGCTCACCGGCCGCTTCATGCGGCCGCGACGCTGCTCAGTTTTGAGAGACCGCCGGCGGAAGTCCTCCGCCGGTGCGCCTCGGTGGACCTTGAAAACTGCACAAGGCCAATAATTATGGGTAATAGCGGCCCGATCGCTTCGTGCGTTCGGGCCGTCTCACCGTCAAGATGTCAAGGGCACACGGTGGATGCCTTGGCACCAGGAGTCGAAGAAGGACGTGGACGGCTGCGATAAGCCGCGGTTAGACGCTGAACAGCCATTGACCCGCGGATCTCCGAATGGGGAAACCCGGCGCCGGTAATGCGGCGTCATCCAGCGGTTGAATACATAGCCGCTGGAAGGCAAGCGGGGGAACTGAAACATCTAAGTACCCCGAGGAAAGGAAATCAACCGAGACTCCCTGAGTAGTGGCGAGCGAAAGGGGATCAGCCTAAACCTGACAGGTGTAAGCGGGCACGCGTTGCCTGTCGGGGGTTGTAGGACTCGTGCCCGAGCCGTGCCTGGCTCGGCGGCAGTTACCAAATCAGGTGTTAGCCGAAGCGAGTGGAACCTCGCACCACAGAGGGCAATCGTCCCGTAGACGAAAGCGCACTGGCCTGCCGATCGATGTTCCTGAGTAGGACCGCACCCGTGAAACGCGGTCTGAATCTGGGGGGACCACCCTCCAAGGCTAAGTACTCCCTGGTGACCGATAGTGAACTAGTACCGTGAGGGAAAGGTGAAAAGCACCCCTGAAGGGGAGTGAAATAGTACCTGAAACCGCGTGCCTACAAGTGGTCGGAGCACCTTCGGGTGTGACGGCGTGCTTTTTGCATAACGAGCCGGCGAGTTACTCGTCGATGGCGAGGTTAAGCGATGAGCGGAGCCGCAGCGAAAGCGAGTCTGAATAGGGCGACACAGTCATTGGCGGTAGACCCGAAACTGAGCGAGCTATCCATGGGCAGGCTGAAGCGGGGGTAAGACCTCGTGGAGGGCCGAACCGACCTAGGTTGAAAACTGGGCGGATGACCTGTGGATCGGAGTGAAAGGCTAATCAAGCTCAGAGATATCTGGTTCTCTCCGAAATATATTTAGGTATAGCCTCGAGTAATTGCGTTTCGGCCGTAGAGCACTGCTTGGACTAGGGGCCCTACCAGGTTACCGACTTCAGGCAAACTCCGAAGACCGTTACGGTTAACTCGGGAGTCAGTGTGCGGGGGATAAACTTCGTACGCAAAAGGGGAACAACCCAGACCATCAGCTAAGGACCCTAAGTGCTAGCTAAGTGGGAAACGATGTCCGAATGCCGAGACAACCAAGAGGTTGGCTTAGAAGCAGCCACCCTTGAAAGAGTGCGTAACAGCTCACTGGTCAAGTGTTCGGGCGCGGATAATTCAACGGGGCTCAAGCTAGCCTCCGAAGCTATGGGTGCGTAGGCCTGCGGGCTCTGCATGCGCGGTAGGAGAGCGTTCCAGTGCCGCCTGAAGCGGGTGCGTAAGCCCCCGTGGAGGCTGGAAGTGAGAATGCCGGCATGAGTAACGAAAGAGGGGTGAGAATCCCCTCCACCGATTGTCCAAGGTTTCCTGAGTAAAGTTCGTCTGCTCAGGGTTAGTCGGGACCTAAGGCGAGGCCGAAAGGCGTAGCCGATGGCCAACAGGTTGATATTCCTGTACCACGTCGTGTCCGTTATGACCGATGGGGGGACGGGGAAGGGTAAGGGAACCCAGGCGATGGTCGTCCTGGGGCAAGCACGTAGCCAGTCGCTCGTAGGGAAATCCGCGAGCGGCGTTTTGACGCGAGGTGCGATGCCAGCTGGCTTGACCGCCGGCCAGTCCCCGATCCCATGCCTCCAAGAAAATCCTCTAGGCAGGACACGCGTGCCCGTACCGATAACCGACACAGGTGGACAAGTAGAACATACTGAGGTGAGCGAGCTAACCCTCGTTAAGGAACTCGGCAAAATCGTCCCGTAACTTCGGGAGAAGGGGCGCCCCGGTAAGGTGAACTCCATACGGAGGGAGCCTGAGGGGGCCGCAGTGAATTGGTCCAACCGACTGTTTACCAAAAACACAGGCCTCTGCTAAGTCGCAAGACGACGTATAGGGGCTGACGCCTGCCCGGTGCCGGAAGGTTACGCGGACCTGTTAGCGCTTCGGCGCGAAGCAGTGAAGCTAAGCCCCGGTAAACGGCGGCCGTAACTATAACGGTCCTAAGGTAGCGAAATTCCTTGTCGGGTAAGTTCCGACCTGCACGAATGGCGTAACGACTTGGACGCTGTCTCAACGAGGGGCTCGGTGAAATTAAAGTCTCGGTGAAGATGCCGAGTACCCGTGGCTAGACGGAAAGACCCCGTGAACCTTTACTGCAACTTGATATTGGAGTCTGGGATATCTCGCTCAGGATAGGTGGGAGACTTTGAACCGGTGGCTTCGGCTGCCGGGGAGTCAACCTTGAGATACCACCCTTGGTAGTTCTGGGCTTCTAACACCGCGCCGTAATCCGGGCGGTGAACAGTGTCAGGTGGGCAGTTTGACTGGGGCGGTCGCCTCCTAAAGTGTAACGGAGGCGCCCAAAGGTTCCCTCAGCACGGTTGGAAATCGTGCGCAGAGTGTAAAGGCAATAAGGGAGCTTGACTGCGAGACCGACGGATCGAGCAGGAACGAAAGTTGGGCTTAGTGATCCGGCGGTTGCAAGTGGAAGCGCCGTCGCTCAACGGATAAAAGGTACTCCGGGGATAACAGGCTTATCGGTTCCAAGAGTCCACATCGACGAACCGGTTTGGCACCTCGATGTCGGCTCGTCGCATCCTGGGGCTGGAGTAGGTCCCAAGGGTTGGGCTGTTCGCCCATTAAAGCGGTACGCGAGCTGGGTTCAGAACGTCGTGAGACAGTTCGGTCCCTATCTGCCATGGGCGTTGGAGAGTTGAGAGGAGTCATCCCTAGTACGAGAGGACCGGGATGAACGTGCCTCTGGTGTATCTGCTGTCCTGCCAAGGGCATTGCAGGTTAGCTACGCACGGAACGGATAACCGCTGAAGGCATCTAAGCGGGAAGCCGTCCTCGAGATGAGCTCTCCCATCCCCTTGAGGGAGTAAGACCCCTGGTAGACCACCAGGTTGATAGGCCGGCGGTGTAAGCGCAGCAATGCACTCAGCCGACCGGTACTAATGGGTCGAGGGCTTGACGGATATTTATTACCCGTGGCCTTGTGCAGTTTTCAAGCTCCACCGGGGTGCGGTCTCGCAAATTTCCGGTGGCGAATAGCGAGAGGGAAACACCTCTTCCCATTCCGAACAGAGCAGTTAAGCCCCTCAGCGCCGATGGTACTTGGAGGGCAACCTCCTGGGAGAGTAGGTCGCCGCCGGTTCTTCATTGAGCCCCCGCTACGGCGGGGGCTTTTTATTGCGCCTCGCGTTTCTCGGGGGCAATCCGCTGAGTCAGGTTTGACCTGGCCCGCGGAAGGGAAGCGGTTCAATCCACGCACCCAGCGAAACGGAGGGCGAATGGACGTAGGAGAGATAATCGGAGCCCTGGTTCTCGGCGCCCTGGCCGGTTTCATCGCCAGGGCCCTGCTGCCGGGCAAGCAGGAGATGGGTTTCGTCCTGACGATCCTGCTCGGCCTGGCCGGCGCCTTCGCCGGCTTTTTGATCTTCACCGAGCTGCTCGGGATCGGCGACGAGGACAAGTTCGACCTCGGCGGACTGATCGGAGCGATCATCGGAGCGATGATCCTGCTCTTCCTCTACGAGCGCTTCGCAGGCGGTCGAGGACATGGCGACCGAGGCGCCGGCACAAGGGTGCGCTGAGTGCCCTAGGCGCCTAGCTGCGAACCGAGACCCGGGCGGAGCCCCGAGAGTGACGGGGCAGGCGCTCAGCGCGCCTCCTCCCGCCCCGGCACTCGGGGAGGGGCTCCGCAACGGGCTCGAGGCCGTACTCGCCGAGGGTGGCGAAGTCGATCATCAGATCGGCTGCGTCCGCTAGCCGGCGGGTGAGCTGTCTGCTTCGCTCGATCACGGTCTGCAACCTATGCCCCCGGGCGGACAGAAGCCCCCATTTGCAGGCGTTCTTGCATCTCAGGCACGGCGCCCGAAGCTGTGCGGCGCGGGCGCGACCGCGGCCAGCTCCTCGGGGACCGGCTCCCAGTCGCCGTGCCCGCGGCGTCCCGTCTCCCGCCCGATCGGCGGCTCGATCGTCCGCACCTCCGCCAGGGGCAGGTCGGGGCGCTCCAGCCGCGCCAGGCGCGAGACGACGACGTTGGTCGCCCCCTGGCGCCGCTCCAGCCGCCCGGCTGCCCTGACCAGCGGCGCAGTGCGCACCTCGGTCCGGAAGCGCTCGAAGACCGGGGGAGGGACGACCAGGTTGATCGTCTCGGTCTCGTCCTCGAGCAGCATGAACACGACCCCCTTCGCGGTCGCGGGACGCTGGCGGGCGACGACCAGCCCGGCCACCTCGACCGCGCTCCCGTCCCGAATCTCCTCCAACTCGACGGCAAGCGCAACCCTCTCCCCGAGGTCCTCGCGCAGCAGCTTCATCGGGTGGTCTCCGAGCGTCATCCCGGTCGAGCGGTAGTCGGCGAGGATCCGGTCCCAGGCGCCCAGCTGCGGGAGTCCGGGAGCCGCCGGCGCCTCGAGCGCGAGCGCGAGCTGGGTGCCGGCCGGGACCCGCTGCCCGCCGGACAGGGTCCCCAGCCTCCACAGCGCCTCCCGCCGCCCACCCGGCTCGAGCTCGTCCAGCGCTCCCGCCCAGGCGAGCCGCTCGAGCCCGTCGCGCCCCGCCCCCGAGCGCGAGCTCAGCGAGGAGATCCCCTCGTACGGCCCACCGCGCCCGCGCTCGGCGACCATCGCCTCCATCTCGCCGGCGACCACGCCGTTCACGTACCCAAGGCCGATGCGAACGGCCAGCCGGCCCTCGCGACGAGCGACCGGCTCGACCGAGCACTCCACGTCAGCTCTCGTTGACGTCGGGGCCGAGCACCTCGATCCCGCGCCGCTGCGCCTCGTGCACCAGCGCGTCGGGCGGATAGAAGCCCATCGGCTGCTCGTTGAGCAGCGCGCAGAGGAACTCCGGCGCCCGGTGCTCGCGCAGCCAGGCCGACTGGTAGGCGAGCAGCCCGAAGGCCGCCGAGTGCGCCTTCGGAAAGCCAAAGCCCGAGAAGCCCTCGATCTGCGCGAACACGCTCTCCGCCACCGCGCGGCTCGCCCCGCGCCGCATCGCTCCCTCGATGAAGCGCTCGCGGTAGGCGAGGATCGCCGCCTCGGAGCGCTTGCGGCTCATCGCCCGGCGCAGCCCCTCCGCCTCGCCGGAGCTGAAGCCGGCCAGCGCCATCGCCACCTCGATCACCTGCTCCTGGAAGACGATCGCGCCCAGCGTCTCCTCCAGCACCGGCTCCAGCGACGGGTGCTGGTAGGGCACCTCGTAGCCGGGGTCCTCGCGCAGCATGCGCCGGCGCTCGATGTAGGGATGGATCGCGCCACCCTGGATCGGCCCCGGCCGCACCAGCGCCACCTGCACCGTCAGGTCCTCGAGGTTCTGGGGGAGCGTCCGCGGCAGCATCTGCATCTGCGCCCGGCTTTCGATCTGAAAGACGCCGGTCGTCTCGGCGCGCTGGATCGCCGCGTACGTGTCGGGATCGTCGAGCGGTATGCGCGAGAGGTCGAGGCGCTCGCCACGCGACCGCGCCACCTGCTCCACGCAGCGCTCGACCGCCGACAGCATCCCCAGCCCCAGCAGGTCGATCTTCAGAAACCCCGCGTCGGCGCAGGAGTCCTTGTCCCACTGCGCGATCTGGCGCCCCTCCATCGCCGCCGGCACAACCGGGCAGGTCTCGATCAGCGGCCTGGTCGAGAGCACCATCCCGCCGGGGTGCTGGGATGCATGGCGCGGCAGCCCCAGCGCCTCGCCGCCGATCTCGACCAGCCGCCTCCAGCGCACCGACCCCGCCCGCTCGGGACCGAGCGCCGCCTCCACGTCACGCCCCAGCGCCTCCGAGCCCCCGTAGTAGTCGGCGATCCGCGCCACCCGCTCGATCTCGCCCGGCGGAAGCCCCAGCGCCTTGCCGAGGTCACGCACCACCCCCTTGGGACGGTAGGTGGGGAAGGCGGCGACCAGCGCCGAGCGATCGGCCCCGTAGCGCTCGTGCACCCGCGGGATCAGCTTCTCGCGGATGTCGCGCGGAAAGTCGAGGTCGATGTCGGGCACGGCGCTGACCTCCTCGTTGAGAAAGCGGCCCGCGAACAGCCCCGCCTCGACCGGGTCGACGTGCGAGAGCCCGGTCAGGTAGCAGACGATCGAGCTGACGCTGGAGCCGCGCCCGCGCCCCGGCGGCAGGACGGATCGCGCTGACTGAGGGCCGCGCACCTCGACCGCGACCTCGCGCGCCAGCTCGAGCATGTCGCGGTGCAGCAGGAAGAAGCCCGACAGCCCCAGCGCGCGGATGATCCGCAGCTCCTCCTCCAGCCGCGAGCGGGCCTCGGCCTCGCGCCGTCCCGCGTAGCGCTGCCCGAACAGCTCCCCGCAAAGCGCCGCCAGGCGCCGGTCGGCGGTCGGGTCCTCGGCGCCGGGGTAGCGGTAGCCGAGCTCGCTGGTGAGGTCGAAGCGCAGCCGCTCCGCCAGCCGCACGCTCTCGGCGACCGCCTCGGGGTGATCGCGAAAGCGCTCCGCGATCGCCGCCGGCGAGCCGAGCACCGACGCCGAGTTGCCGCGCCGCGCCCGCTCGCAGGCCTCCAGCGTGGCGCCGAGCCGCACCGCCACGAAGGCGTCCTGGAGATGGACCCGGCTGCCGTCATGGCAGTGGACGTTCGCCGGTCGCGACGCACGGCACTCCGAGCCGCTCGGCGAGCGAGGCCAGCCAGCGGTTCCGGGCCCGGTCGCGGCGCCAGAACGGCCGCTGCAGCTCGACCCGGAACCGATCGCGGCCAAACGCAGCCAGCAGCCTGCGGCCAAGCTCCTCCGCCTGCCCGAGCCGGCCCCGCTCCCAGCTCCCCGCCAGTGCCCCCTGCCTCGCACACCCCGAGAGACAGACCAACCCCTCCGCATGATCGCTCGACCTCCTCCAGGGCAACGCACGGCTGCTCGGCTGCGCGCTGTGGCTCCATCTCGGGTGTGTCTGTGTGCTTCGGTGAGGAGCCGGCACAGGTTGCTGTACCCGTGCGCATCCTCGACCAGGAGTGTGAGATGGAACGCCTCTTCCGCCCGTGACAGGACCCGCGGCCGAGCGGTCACTGTCACTTCAGCACCGGTGATGGGACGCACCCCGAACCCCTTGCACGCATGAGCGAACTCCATCGAGCCCCAGAGCCCATCGTGGTCGGTCAGAGCGAGAGCGGGATAGCCGAGATCGGCGGCGGCAGCGGCGAGCTCGGAGGGGTCCGAGGCGCCGTCGAGGAACGAGAAGGCCGAGTGGCAGTGCAGCTCGACGTAGGGAGGGGAGGCAGCCCATCAGGCCCGCTGCAGAAACCACGAGGCCGAGTCCTCGGCCTCGAAGACGACCACGTCGCGCCCGTCAGCCAGGACCAGCTCGAAGTAGCGGCGGCGCAGCGGCCGCGGGGTCCACCAGCGGTCCTCGACCAGCCACTCCTCGCGCACCGACTCGACGCCGACCGACTCGACCGCCAGCGGAACCCCGTCGGCGCCGGTCCTCACCCGCGCGGGGCGGGGGGCATAGAGGCGGCGCGGGGGAGGGCTCATCCCTGCCTCCGGGGAACGGGGTCAGGAAGGCCCTTCTCTCCGGTACCCGCGACCCGGGGTCGACGTCGAGCACCCGCAGCACCGCTCCCGGCCCGGCGGCCGCCCGCACCTGGCGCACGGCCTCGCCGAGCAGGGCGCGGCGCCGCTCGGCCTCGCGCCGGGTCAGCTCCATCTGCTCACCCGTAGGGGGGCCCAGGGCGATCACCTCGAGCACCAGCGAGGAGGCGGGGCCGGGAAGCTCGACCAGCCTCGGAGCGAGCGCTATCCGCAGCAGCTCCGGCGAGGCGCTCGCCTGCCGCAGCGCCACCTCGCGGCGCCAGCCCCCTCCGCCCGCGAGACGGGCACCGAGCCGCAGCGCCCGAACCATGCGCCCGCGGCGTCCGGGGTCGGCGAGCAGGCGGTCGACCAGCAGCGCCAGCGCCCGCTCCAGCTGCGGCCCGCGCCGCCGCCTCCGGCAGCTCGACGACGGCAGTCACCGGGACCCGAAGATCGCGGGGACGCAGCGGCTCGTCATCTCCCCGGGCCATCCGCCTGGCCCTCTGCCCCAGAGCGCCGAAGCGGTCGGCCACCGCGTCGGAGGGCAGCCCCGCGAGCATGCCCAGCGTCTTTATCCCGAGCCGCTCCAGCACGGCGACCAGCTCATGGCCCCTCGCGCCCTCCGGGTCCAGGCGCGTCCCGAGCAGCGAGACCGGGAGGGGGGAGAGGAAGTCGCGGACCGCATCGGCGGCGATGACGAGCTCCCGCCTCGACCCGCGCCGCGGGCCCCGTGCCCGCGACGCCGCCGCATAGGCGGTGAAGCGGGAAGGCGCCGCCGCCGCCCGCGCCGGCATCGCGATCGCCTCCCGGGCCCTTCGCAGAGCACCGCCCGGCCCGCCGTGCAGGCCCGCGCAGCCCATCGGCTTCGAAGAAGGCCTCTCCGGCCCGCTCGGACTCGACCGCCGCCCCGATCCCCTCGAGCCCGCGAAGCGCCCGCTCCCAGAGCACCGCCGCCGCCTCGGGGTCGGGGGGAATCAGGGAGAGGCCGGGACAGCGCGCCAGCGCCTCTCCGAGAGCCATCCCCGCCCGCACCCCATGGGCCTCGGCGGCGCCGCTGACCTCGCCCAGCACCTGCACTCCTCCCGGCTCCGGGGCGAGGGCGATCGGCCGGCGCAGCAGCTGCTCGCGGTCTCCCACCACCGCCAGCAGGGAGAACCTTCGAACCAGTACGCAAGCCACCGTCATACGAACGTATGTTCGTATAGATCGTCGCCGCAGTCAAGCGGGCCTTCGAAGGCTGGCGCTCGGGCCTGGCGGCTCGCTTCGCCCCCCTGCGATGATCGAACGATGGGAGCGCGACCGATCCTCCTCGCCACCCTGGCCGCGGCGCTGCTCGCCTCCTGCGGCGGGCGACGACCCCGAACCGCGCGAGGGCCAGGCCGAGGGACACGAGTCGGTGGCCGTGATCGAGGGCTGGACCGAAGCGCTTTCCGAGGGCGACGTCGCCGCGGCCTCCGACTACTTCGCCGTTCCCAGCGTCGCCCAGAACGGCACGGCGCCGCTCACCCTGCGCACTCGCGACGACATCACCGCCTTCAACCGCTCGCTGCCCTGCGGGGCGGAGCTGGTCAGGGCGCGACCCGCCGGCCGCTTCATCGCCGCGACCTTCAGGCTCACCGAGCGCCCGGGAGGGAGCTGCGGGCCGGGCAGCGGCAACCTCGCCCGCACGGCGTTCGTGATCGAGAACGGCAAGATCGTCCAGTGGCGGCGCCTGCCTGACCCCTCAGGCCGAGGGCTCGGGCGCAGGACCAATCGTCTAAGCGGGCGGCGTACGTTTGTCCGAGAACCACAGAGGACTTGCCGCAACTCTCGTAGACCTTTAGGTTCTTAGGGACAGTTCCCCTGTTCCCCTTAGCATAGCGGGAGCCCGTCGCTCGTCGTTCGCGACAAGTCCCGCGACGAAATTCACTGGAGGTGTGTTGTGACAACCACGTCAAGCGCGAGAGATCGCGGACGTGCATTTAGCATCGCCATCGCGCTTGCCGTGTCGATGGCGCTTCTGGCGGCACCGGGAGCGGGTGCGGCGGACGGCGATCCGATCGCCACGAGCACCCTGAAGTTCAAGCTCTCGAAGTCGTTCAAGAAGCAGTTGAAGCGCAACGGCGTGAAGATGAAGCCGAAGAAGCTGAAGCTGCAGGCCGGCTCGTCCGACGTCGACCCGACGACCGGCAAGGCCGATCTGAGCTTCAAGAAGGTCGTCTTCAAGAAGGGCAACAAGAAGGTCGTCTACGGCAAGCTCAAGGGCAAGCTCCCCGGGACCGTGAAGGGCTCGAGCGGCAAGCTGTTCAAGCTGAAGAAGGCGAAGACCACCCGCAACGGCTTTGGTGCCAACCTGAACGGCATCAAGGTCAAGTTCCTGGCCGCGGCGGCGAAGAAGATCAACCGCAAGCTCGACCTCGACTCGCTGAAGGCGGCGAATGCGGCGAAGATGTCGCTCTCCTATCAGCCGGAGACGGTCAAGATCCTCGGCGGTACGGCGAGCACGACTGGGGCGTCGCGCCCGAGTCCGGCCCTCCGTTTGCCGAACCTGGGCCCATATCCGGCCGCGGTCAAGCTGGCCCTTGGCCACTGTGTGATCGGCATCGCGAGTTCCGCCGGAGACGGGAGGCACTGGAGAGGCGGGAATCCAGCCGATCGCTCCGGCGACACAGCCGGGCGGCCCGGGCACCACGATCTTCCTGCCCGTGGTGAGCGGGGAGATCAGCCCGCGGCCGACTGACGGCAACTATCAGCAGGCAGGCGGCGTGAGGCTGGTGAAGAATTTCGTCGTCAACGGCGACTGCGCCGGCTTCGGCGACTGCACCAACGGCAGCGCGGGCCCGGGGATTCCCCGGCGAGCTCCGCCAGACCGACCAGGTGGTCAGGCTGGGTGAGAAGGACGTCCAGTCGCAGGTCAACGTCGTGGCCGCGCCTCCCGGTTTCACTCCCACGGGCGCGCTGGGAACGGTGATCGGGCAGACGCTGGACACGACCAACACCGTCGTGACGGCGGACCCGGTCAACAGGACGATCTCGACCACAGGTACGCAGGTCAGGCTCACGCGAGACGTCGGCGAACTCGCTGAACGGGATCTTCCCGTGTGTGAATCAACCCCGCTGCCGATCGGCAACCCCTGCAACGACGCAACGACCCGAACACCGCCATCATCAAGGGCGGAGACCTGTTCGGAGCATCGACATTCACGGTGACGGTGCGCTAGAGCACCTCCACCATCGGACAGGAGACGGGGCGGCCGATTGGCCGCCCCGTCTTCGTTCTATGTCCGATGCAAGGGCTCGTGCTACTAGGCCGACCGAGAGACTCGTCCAAGCTCAACTGACTCATTGGTCAGGAGCGCCGCCGCCCAATCCCCGAATACCGGGTACGCAACATTGCGTGCTGGGAGGGGTTTCGATTGCCAGAGCCCGGGCAATTGCCCCGGTCCCTGATATGAATTTACTTTCCAGTCCGATGGAGGTGAGGTTGTGGCAGTCACGTCATTCGTGAGGGACCGCGGGCGTGCGGTCGGTGTCGCTGCAGTGGTGGCGGCGATGTCCGCATCGCTCCTGTCTGCTCCCGCAGCGTTCGGAGCCGTGGACGGCGATCCGATCGCCAACAGCAGCATGGTGCTCAAGTTTTCCGGCGCGTTCAAAAAGAAGCTGCGCAACAACGGCGTGAAGATGAACGCGAAGGGGTTCAACATCGTCCGGAATCTGACCAGCGATGTCGATCCGACCACCGGGCGCGGCGACCTGCGTCTCGGCAAGATCGTCTTCAAAAAGGGCAAGAACAGGGTCATCTACAGCAACTTGAAGGGCAGCGTTCCTGGCAACGCAAAGAGCAGCCAGAGCGGCAAGCTGTTCAAGCTCAGCGCCCCAGCCTCGGTGGAGCGTCAGGGCTATGGCGCGGCGGTCAACGGGGTCAAGATGTCGTTCGTCAAGGGCGCGGCGAAGAAGCTCAACCGCAGGCTCAACCTGAACTCGCTCCGCGCAGGATCGGCGGGCAGCTTCTCGTTCGAGTACAAGCCGGAGACGGTGAAGATCATCGGCGGCACGGCCCAGACGTTGAGCGCAGCCCCGAATCTCAGCGCGCCGCTGCTCGGAGGCTCGGTGGGAGCAAAGCTCCTGCTCGGCCATTGCGTGAACGGGACCGGAGACGGGTTCCTCCCAGTCGGCGGGGCCCAAAAGGAGGTCATCGGTGCGTTCCCGAACGTGCAGGTGCGATTCACCTTCCCCGTCGTCACGGGTGAGATAAGCCCCGACGCCACGGAGGGTCTCAGCGAGACCAGCGGTGGAATCCAGATCCAGAAGACGGACTTCACCTCGGCGCCTTGCAACAACGGGCTGGACGGTGAACTGACGCAGCAGTCGATTACCACCGACATCACCGCGAGGACAGTTTCCTCGGAGGTCAATATCGCCATCTCACCGGCTCCGGCCGGCACGACCGCTGGGCCCGGACCAAAGGGAAGGGCGGTCGGTCAGAACATCGATCCGACCAACACGGTGATCACGATCAGTCCGAAGAACCGGACGTTCACCCTCAGCGGGAGCGTCGTCCAGTTGGCTCCCGTATCAGCGCAGACGCTGAACGGGGTGTTCCCGTGCGTCAGCAACTGCGATGACGGCGGCGACCCCGGCAACGCGACGCTCATGGGTGGCGACATCTTCGGCACCTCGACGCTGACCGTGACTACCCGCTAGCAGCGAATCCAGAGTTCAGTTCAAGACGGGGCGGCTTCGGCCGCCCCGTCTGCGTGAGGAACGCGCCTAGGCTGGGCAGGCCATCCGGGCCAGCCGCCAGGATTTCGGATTCCGTGGTGCAACATTGCTTGGTCAAGCGGGTTTCCGTTGCGAGAGCCTGGGCATTGCTCCGGTCCTAGCATGAGTTCTTATTCATCCGATGGAGGTGAGGTTGTGGCAGTCACGTCATTCGTGAGGGATCGCGGGCGTGCGGTCGGCGTCGTCGCCGTCATGGCGATGTTGATAGCGCTCTTGTCTGCTCCCACTGCGTTCGGCGCCGCCGACGGCGACCCGATCGCTACCAGCACTTTCAAGTTCAAGGTCAAGGGCGCGTTCAAGAAGCAGCTGAAGCGCAACGGCGTCAAGATGAAGTCCAAGGGCTTCAAGATCAGCAAGAAGCTCAACAGCGACGTCGATCCGATCACCGGCAAGGCTGACCTGCGCCTGGGGACGATCGTCGTTCAAGAAGGGCAAGAAGAAGATCGTCTACAACAACCTGAAGGGGACCCTTCCGGGCAGCGTGAAAAGCGCCCAGAGCGGCAAGCTATTCAAGATCACCAAGGCGAAGGTCGATCGCAACGGCTACGGAGCGAGCCTGACCGGGATCAAGGTCAAGTTCGTCAAGGGAGCCGCGAAGAAGATCAACAAGCGGCTCGAGCTCAACTCGCTGAAGAAGGGCAACGCCGGCAGCATCAAGCTGTCCTACACGCCCGAGACGGTGAAGATCATCGGCGGCACGGCGCAGACGACGAGCGCACCGGTGAATCTGCTTGATACCAATGGCGAGGCAGGAGGTTCGGTTGGTGCCAAGCTTCTGCTCGGCCACTGCGTGAGCGGAATTGGTAACGGAATCACCCCAATTGCTCCGGCCACCAAGGAGGTGCTGGGCCCGCTCGGACCGGCCATCTTCAGGTTCCCGGTCGTGGACGGCGAGATCAGTCTCGACGGAACCGAGGGGCTGAGCGAGGCGTCCGGCGGTCTGACGATCAGGAAGTCCGAAAACGGTGCGCCGCCCAGTGACCCTGGCTGCAACAGCAATCCCTACGGTGAGCTGTCCCAGCAGGCGATCACGACCGACATCACCGCGAGGACGATCTCGTCGGAGGTCAATATCGTCGCTTCGCGCGTGTGCCGCAGGCTCTATCTGCGGGCCGGGACCGAAGGGAAGGGCGGTCGGCCAAAGCGTCGATCCGACCAACGCGGTGGTCACGATCGATCCGGCGAACAGGACGTTCACCCTCTCGGGGAGCATCGTCCGGTTGGCTCCGAATTCGGCCAGCGTGCTGAACGAAGTGTTCCCATGCGTCGGCAACTGCACGGACGGTGGGGCCCCCGGCAACCTGACGTTGGACGGTGGTGACCCGTTTGGCACTTCGCGGCTGACGGTGACGACTCGCTAGCGGGAAGTCGAAGTTTGGTTTACGACGGGGCGGCTTCGGCCGCCCCGTCTGCGTGATGGGTGACAGCAGCGCCAGCCTCACCCTGCAAGTTCGGTAGGACAACGGTCCGTCGCCTGCCCGAGAGCGGGATTCAGCCCGCCCGGTCGTGTTCTATGGGCAGTGATTGAGCAGCGCCGCGCTTGCGTCGATAGTTAGAGGACCGTATGCACGCCCGCACCGACAAGCACCCTTTGCCTGGGCTGATCGCCCTCTGCTTCGCCATCGCCCTTGCTATGGCGGCGGCACTTGTGGTTGCGTCCCCGGCGGCGGCCGCCGGTGACGATGTCGAGACCGGCAACCTGCGTCTCAGGATCTCGGGTGGGTTCTCCAAGCAGCTGGCCCGCAACGGCGTGAAGATGACGCCGAGGGCGTTCAAGATCACCGAGGGCGCGATCAACCCGCTGACCGGTCGCGGCGAGGTCGACCTGAAGGGCAAGATCCGCTTCAAGCAGAGCGGCGATCGAGTCGACTTCCGGCAGCTCACCGCGACCCTTCCCGGCGAGGGCGAGAGCGGATCGCTGAAGGGCAAGGGGACCCGGCGCTACGGGGTGCTGGCGGACAAACCGACCAAGCTCTTCAGCCTCAAGGGCGGGAAAGTGGCCCGCGACGGCTTCGGAGCCCGCATCCGCGGGATCAAGGTGCGGTTCCTACCCAAGGCCGCGAAGCGAGTCAACCGCAAGCTCGGCCTCGACTCGCTGCGCGGCGCGCGCGCCGGGTCGCTGTCGGTCAAGGAGCAGCCGAAGACCGTGGAAGTCACGGGAGGGAGCGCTCGCCTCACGCCCGATCCCAGGACCGCAGACTTCTCCGGCAACCTGGCCTGGAAGCTCAAGTACCACTGCATCAGCTTTGTCTCCGGCAACTCTGCGGTTCCGCCCGGGATCAAGGACACCAGCGACGAATCGAAGCCCTTCTACGTCTTCCCGCTCAGCGGCGGGACCGTGAGCCCGCAGGGGAATGACGGCGTCGTCGAGCAGGCGGGCGGATTGCGGCTTGAGAACCGGCGCCAAGGCGCTGGCGTGATCGGAGCCTGTAATTCCGAGGCGACCCCGATCCCCAGGATCCTCGAACAGCCGAAGGTCTCCTACAACCTGCTCAAGGGCTACGTGTCCACCTATCTCTTGGTGACCGGTCCCGAGCCCCCGCTTGGCGGCGACAGGGGTGAGGGCATCGGCTTCAACCTCGATTCCTCCAATGCCACCGTCAGCGCCGACCCCGACGCGCACGTGGTCAACATCAACGGGATCGTGGTCAGGATCAACAAGGGCGGCGCCCTGAACCTGAACCAGATCTTCCCCCAACCCACTTTCGACCCGCTGCGGCAGTTCGCCGCCGGAGACCTGCAGGGAACCCTCCAGCTCAGCCTCACCACTCGCTGAGCCCCCTCGGCCTATCCTCGCCCCATGAGCAAGCCGGGCACCGAAGCCTGCACCTGGTGCGGAACGGGTGTCGAGGAGTCGGACGGCTTTCGCGCCTACGAGCCCGCCGGCGAGCGCCGCGCCGTCTTCTGCCGCCTCGAGCACATCGTGCCCTGGGCAATCCAGGGAGCGCACTGGGAACCCGGGAAGCTCAGGGAGCCTGAGAACCCGCCGCGGCCCTGCTCTCACTGCGGCAGCGAGCTGGGAGAGATCCAGGTGCTTCTGGTTCGCCACCGCGGCGAGCA
This sequence comes from uncultured Solirubrobacterales bacterium, assembly GCA_963724905.1. Taxonomy (GTDB): domain Bacteria; phylum Actinomycetota; class Thermoleophilia; order Solirubrobacterales; family 70-9; genus Mayfieldus. Next base: position 190,766 of record CAVRWD010000001.1, on the reverse strand, counting down.
CCGGATCCCTGACCATTTCTGCTCGGTTGAGCACATGGCCGATTGGGCGAAGGCGGGCGGTCGCTGGCAGTAGTCGGCTCCGGGGCTTTGACGGAATCGGCGAATCGCAGGATCAGGCGCGCCGTCTCCTCAGGCTTCTCGACGTTGGGCGAGTGCCCGGCTCCCGGTATCAGGGCCGTCTGCGCGCCATCGACGCCGGCGTAGGCGCTCAGCGCCTCGCGCGGGTCCTCGACGATCTGCTCCTCGGCTCCGAACATCACCAGCAGCGGCTTGCCGAGCGGGCGCAGGCGCTCGTCCAGCGGCGAGTCGCTTGTGTAGGAGTCGAACGCGGAGCTGGAATCGTCGTATGCCGTGTAGGTCAGCTCCCCGACGTCGTCGACGAACTGGTCGGGGACCTCGAACTCGGGGGCGAAGGCCTCCTCGAGGCCGCTGCGGATCGTCCAATCCATCTTCACCCGCCAGAGGCCTTCCCCAATCACCGGCGTGAACGTGGCTCGAGCCAGCGGCCCGAGCTTTCCGTAGCTCGTGTCGGGCTCGGTGTCGACGATCACGACCCCGCCGACGAGCTGAGGCGCCTGCTCCGCGAGCCCGACCGCGACCGCGCCGCCTAGCGAGTGACCGACCACGGTCGCCTGTTTGACGCCAAGCTGCCCGAGGGCCTGTGACACCAGCTGGGCCTGCTCCTCGATCGCATAGCCGCTGCTCGGCTTCTCCGACCCCCCGTGTCCGAGCAGATCGATGGCGATCACCCGACGCCCGGCCCGCTCCAGCTCCGGGATCACCTCGTCCCACCAGTTGATCGAGCAGGTGAAGCAATTGAGCAGCACTATCGGATCCCGGCCGCTGGGATTCACGTCCAGAACCTGCAGGTCGCCGCCGGGCAGGCGCACGATCTCGCCCCCTTCCACATTCACCCGGGCGCCCTTGGTCTGGCGGTCGAGCACTACGGCGTTGAGCACCAGCAGCAACACCAGCGCGGCGAGGGCCGCGAGCAATACCTTCAGCCAGCGCCTCATGCAGCGTCGGCCGCGTCGCCCTCGCGAGGCCCGAGGCCGAGCTCTTCGGAGTGCTCGGCCAGGGCGTCGATCACCACCTGTATGTGCTCGTTCATCTCCACGCCGAGCTCTTCGGCGCCGCGCTGGAGCTGCTCGCGCGGAACCGAGGCGGCGAAGGACGGCTGCTTCATCTTCTTGCGCACCGACTTCGGCTTCATCCCCTCGATGCCGGTCGGTCGCACCAGCGCGCAGGCGGTGATGAAGCCCGACATCTCATCGACCGCATAAAGACCCTTCGCCATCGTCGTCTCGCGCGGGACGCCGAGGAAGTCAGCGTGCCCGGCGACCGCGTCGACCACCTCCTGCGGGTAGCCACGCTGCTCGAGCTCCTTGATCGCGTAGCGCGGATGCCCGCTGTTGAGATCCGGATAGCGCTCGTAGTCGAGGTCATGGACGAGACCGGTCACCGCCCAGAGCTCCTCGTCCTCGCCGTAGCGGCGAGCGTAGGCGCGCATCGCAGCCTCGACCGCAAGCGCGTGCTTGCGCAGCGAGTCGGACTCCGTCCACTCGCAGAACAGCTGCCATGCGTCGTCGCGTGAATTGGCGTCCATAGGCCGCTGTTACCCTAGTCGCGCCCGCCAAGGAGGGTCGGCGAACGCATTCAAATCCGTCGTTTGCGGGCATTTCGATGGAGAAATTTGTAATACAAGGCGGCGTCCCGCTCTCCGGTGAGATCCGGGCGGCAGGCAACAAGAATGCCGCCCTGCCGATCATCGCCGCGTGCCTGCTCACCGACGAGGAGGTGCTGCTCGACAACGTGCCGCGGATCCGCGACACCGAGGCCCAGCTGGCCCTGCTCGAGGGGCTGGGGGTCGAGGTGGGATGGGTCGCCGACAACAGCCTCCGCCTGCGTGCCGCCGACGTCTCCGAGCCCGCCCTCGACGAAGGTCTCGCAAGCAAGATCCGGGCCTCGTTCCTGCTCGCCGGCCCGCTGCTGGCGCGCTTTGGCGAGGCGCGGATGCCACCTCCCGGGGGCGACGTGATCGGGCGCCGCCGCCTCGACGCGCACCTGGACGCATTTCGCGAGCTTGGGGCCAGCGTCGGCGGGGACCGTTGGATCGAGCTCAAAGCGCCGCCCGGCGGGCTCAAGGCCTGTTCGATCTTCATGGACGAGCCCTCGGTGATGGGCACCGAGAACGCGCTGATGGCGGCGGCGCTCACCCCGGGGCCGACGACGATCCGCAACGCGGCCTGCGAGCCGCACGTCCAGGATCTCGCCCGTCTGCTCTGCAAGATGGGCGCCGAGGTGGAGGGAATCGGGTCCAACCTGATGACCGTGCACGGCCAGGAGTCGCTGAACGGAGCCGAGCACTCGGTCTCGCCAGATCACATCGAGGTCGCGAGCTTCATGGGCCTTGCCGCAGCGACCGGAGGCGAGCTTCGGATCCGGGGCGCCGCCCCGGAGGACCTGATCAACGTGAGGCGCCAGTTCCGCCGCCTCGGCCTGCAGTCGATGGTCGAAGAGCCCGGCGACATCCTCGTCCCGCCGGAGCAGAGGCTGCGGGTGCAGGACGACATCGGCGACGCGATCCCCAAGATCGAGGACGGCCCCTGGCCCGCCTTCCCCGCCGACCTCACCTCGATTGCGCTGGCGCTGGCCACGCAGGCCGAGGGAAGCGTGCTGATCTTCGAGAAGATGTTCGAGAACCGCCTCTTCTTCGTCGACAAGCTGGTCTCGATGGGCGCTCGGATAACGCTCTGCGATCCCCACCGGGCGATCGTCGACGGTCCGAGCCGTCTTCATGGCGAGCGGCTCGAGAGCCCGGACATCCGGGCGGGAATGGCGCTGCTCATCGCGGCGCTGGCGGCCGACGGCGTGTCGGAGATCGGCAACGTGCGCCAGATCGACCGCGGCTATGAGCGCATCGACGAGCGCCTGCGCGCCCTGGGAGCGCACATCGAGCGGGTCAGCGCCGAGCGCGTCCCCGCCTAGCGACGCCTGCAAGCGAGCCGGGCAGGGCCTCGCCCGGGCCCGGCTAAGGTGGCTGCCGTGAGACATCCGATTCCCCCTGGAACCAGGGACATTCTGCCGGACGAGATGCGCGAGCTGCGAGCGCTCGAGGCGACCCTGCTCCAGACCTTCTCGGGGCTCGGCTACGGCGAGGTCGCGACCCCGACCCTCGAGTACGACGAGGTGCTGGAGCGCGGCGATGGCCGAACCGCCGGCTCGGCTTACCGCTTCTTCGACGAGCGCGGCGACCTTCTCGCCCTGCGCTCCGACATGACGATCCCGATCGCGCGCATGGTCGGCGGCCGCTTCGGCGACGACGAGCCACCCTTCCGGCTCTCCTATGTCGCCAACGCCTACCGCGCGGTTCGGCCGCAGCGCGGCCAGATGCGGGAGTTCGCCCAGGCCGGCGTCGAGCTGATCGGCCCGCCTGCCCCAGAGGGGACCGCGGAGATCGTGCAAGTGCTCCAGGCGGCCCTCGACTCGGTCGGCCTGCGCCGCGCGGTGATCGGCCTCGGCGATGCCGATCTCTACCGCCAGGCTCTCTTGGAGCTCGGCATCGAGGACGAAGACCGCGAAGCGCTGCTGGACCGGCTCGCCTCCCACGACTTGGTCGGGCTGGGCGAGGAGCTCGATCGGATCGACGGAGTCGGCGATGAGCAGCGCGAGACCCTGGTCTCGCTGGCCCAGCTTCGAGGCGGGCGCGAGGTGCTCGATCAGGCCCGCGAGCTCGGGGGCGAGGCCGTGGAGCGGGCAACCTCCCGCCTTACCGGCACCCTCGACGAGCTCGAGCGGCGTGGGCTGGCGGACCGCGTGCAGATCGACCTCGGCCTGCTACGCGACCTCGGCTACTACAGCGGCGCGATCCTCGAGGTCTACGACCCCGCCCTCGGCCACGTGCTCGGCGGCGGCGGCCGATACGACGGCTTGATCGGGCGCTTTGGCCGCGACCTGCCCGCCGCCGGGTTCTCGCTCTACCTGGAGCGGGTCCACGTCGCGCAGGCCGAGGAGGAGCGCCTCGCGCGCGAGGCCGGAGCGGGGGAGGAGCGATGAGCACGGCAAGCGTCGCCGGCACAACCGGCGCGCAGGCCGGCGGGCCGCTGAAGCTCGCGGTCCCCCGCGGCGCCCTGTTTGAGGAGACCCTCGATGTCCTCGACCGCGCCGGCTTGGACACGGGCGGGTTGCGGGGCGACTCGCGCTCGATGATCTTCGACGGCAGCGGCGTCACCCTGGTCACGATGCGGCCGTCCGACGTGCCGACTTACGTCGAGGCCGGCGCCGCGGACCTCGGAATCACCGGCAAGGACGTACTGCTCGAGCAGGCCGACCGCGTCGTCTACGAGCTGCTCGACCTCGGCTTCGGCGAGTGCCGCATGGTGCTCGCGGGGCGCGAGGGCGATGACCGGCTGGGGGAGGCCGCGAGGCGGCTGGGCACGATGCGGATCGCCACCAAGTACCCGCGGATCGCCGAGAGCTACTTCGAGCACACCGGGCGCCAGGCGGAGGTGATCGAGGTCAAGGGATCGGTCGAGCTCGCGCCGCTGATCGGGCTCGCCGACGGGATCGTTGATCTGGTTGCGACCGGCCGCACCCTGGCCGAGAACAAGCTCGAGGTGCGCGAGGAGATCGTGCGCAGCACGGCACGGCTGGTCGCAAACCGGGTCACCCACAAGCTTCGCGCCGCCGAGCTCGATGATCTCGTGGAACGGCTGGGGAAGGCCGCGAAATGAGGATTAGAAGCTTCGAATGGGGCGGAGCCGCGGGGCCGCTCGCCGCCGAGATCCGTTCCTGGGCCGCCGAGTCGGCGCCGGAGGTCGACGTCGAGCCGATCGCCCGCGAGGTGATCGAGGGCGGCGACGCCGCTCTGCTGCGGCTCAGCGAGCGCTACGACGGGGTTGCCCCGACGAGCCTTCGGGTCGACGCGGGCGAGATATCAGCTGCGCTGGAGTCGCTCGACCCGGAGGTCCGCGAGGCCCTGGAGGTCGCCGCCGCCAACATCCGCGCGGTCGCCGAGGCGCAGGTCGACGACACGCCGCACAAGGTGGAGCTGCCCCAGGGCCATGCGGTCGTGCTGCAGGACATCGCCGTCGCCTCCGCCGGCGTCTACGCGCCCGGAGGCCGGGCCGCGTATCCCTCCAGCGTGCTGATGTGCTGCCTGCCGGCGCGTGCCGCGGGGGTCGGCCGGCTCGCGGTCGCCAGCCCGCCGGGCGCCGACGGGCGCGTGAACGAGGTCGTCCTGGCGGCCTGCGCGCTCTGTGAGGTGGATGAGGTCTACGCGATCGGAGGGGCGCAGGCGATCGTCGCCTTCGCCGTCGGCACCGAGACGGTCGAGAAAGTGGACGTCGTCGCCGGCCCCGGCAACGCCTGGGTCCGCGAGGCAAAGCGCTGGGCGTACGGGAGGGTGGGGGTCGATGGCCTCGCGGGGCCCTCGGAGCTGATGCTGATCGCCGGGCACGACACCGAGCTCGATTGGGCGGCGCTGGACCTCTGCGCGCAGGCTGAGCACGGCGCCGACAGCCCGCTGGTCGCGGCCGCGGTCGAGAAGGCCGTCCTCGACGGGATTCAGGAGCAGGTCGAGGCGGCAGCGGCGGATCGGCCGAGCGTCGCCGACGCGGCGCTGGCGCTGGTCCACGTTCCCGACCTCGCCGACGCGGTGCAGCTTGCAAATGCATACGCGCCCGAGCACCTGCAGCTGGCGAGCGAAGACGCCTACGCCCTCGCCGCCCAGGTGCGCAGCGCCGGCTGCGTCTTCGTCGGCCGCGAGAGCGCCACAGCCTTCGGTGACTACGCGGCCGGCTCCAACCACGTGCTGCCGACAGGAGGAGCGGGAAGGTTCACCGGGCCCTTGGGACCGGCGGCGTTCCGGCGCCGAATCGCGAATGTAAGCTTGCCCGGCGCCGCCGCCGCAGCTCTCGCGCCATACGTGGACACCCTCGCCCGCGCGGAAGGCCTCCCCGTCCACGGCGAGTCGGCGCGGGCTCGGAGCTGACCATGGCCAGGACCGCAAGCAAGCAGAGAATCACCAAGGAGACCGAGATCCGCCTCGAGCTCGATCTCGATGGCGGCGAGGCCCAGATCGCCACCGGGGTCGGGTTCCTCGACCACATGCTCGAGCTCCTCGCCCGCCACGGGCGGCTGGGATTGAAGGTCGAGGCCAGCGGAGACCTGGAGACCGGTGCCCACCACACGACGGAGGACGTCGGGATCGTGCTCGGCCAAGCGTTGGACGAGGCGCTCGGGGACCGTGCCGGGATCCGGCGTTACGGCTCGGCACTGGTCCCGATGGACGAGTCGCTGGGCGAGTGCGCGATCGATTTCTCAGGGCGGCCCTACTGCGCCTTTGACGCCGACCTGCCGACGACGACGATCGCCGGCTTCGACACCGAGCTGGCGGAGGAGTTCTTCCGCGCCGTCGCCAACAGCGCCAAGATCACCCTGCACCTCTGGGTGCGCTCGGGGACCAACGCCCACCACATGATCGAGGCCGCGTTCAAGGCCTTCGCTCGCGCCCTGCGCGAGGCCGCGTCGATCGATCCGGACGAGAGCGGGGTCCCGAGCACCAAGGGAACGCTCAGTGAGTGAGGGGATTACACCCGACCGCGCGGCCCCCGGACGCGAAGCCGAGGAGGCAGCCCGCATTTGTGTGTTGGACTACGGGATGGGCAACCTGCGCTCGGTCGAGAAGGCCCTCGAGCACGTCGGGGTAGACGCGGAGAGGACGGCGGATCCGGAGCGGATCCGCTCCGCCGACGGGCTGATCCTGCCCGGCGTCGGGGCTTTCCCGATGGCGATGCAGAGGGTGCGCGAGCTCGACCTCGACCGGCTGATCGGCGAGCGCCTCGAGGCCGGAACCCCGGTGCTGGGCATCTGCCTGGGGTTGCAGCTGCTCTTCTCCTCGACCACCGAGCTCGGCGGCGCGGAGGGCCTCGGCCTGCTGGATGGGGAGGTCCGGGAGCTCGAGCGCGGAGGAGCTCAAGGTCCCGCACATCGGATGGTCGCCGGTGCGATGGGAGCAGCCGTCGCGCGCTGACCGACGGGATCCCCGACGAGACGCCCTTCTACTTCGTGCACTCGTTCACGCCGCATCCGCGAGACGACCAGGTGCTCGGGACGGCCGCCTACGGTGGGCGGTTTGCTTGCGCCGCCCAGAGCGGGTCGCTGTACGGGGTCCAGTTTCACCCCGAGAAGTCCAGCGCCGCCGGCCTGCGGCTGCTGTCGAACTTCGCCGCCGTCTGCGCCGGGGTGCAGGCGCCCGCGTGATCCTCTATCCGGCGATCGACATTCGCGACGGGAAGGCGGTGCGCCTCACGCGCGGCGATTATGCGCAGGAGACCGTCTATGACCAGGACCCCGCCGAGGCGGCGAAGCGCTGGGTCTCCGATGGGGCGCAGTTCCTGCACGTCGTCGACCTCGACGGCGCGCGGGGCGGCCGGCCGCTCAACCTCGAGGCCGTGGAGAGGATCGCCGCTGAGGCCGGGGCACCGGTCCAGGCTGGTGGGGGGCTGCGCGATGCCGAGTCGATCGCGGCGACGCTCGAGGCCGGTGCGCAGCGCGTCGTCCTCGGCACGGCTGCGCTTCGCGACCCCGAGATGCTGGAGGGGGCGCTGGAGCGCCACGGCGAGCGGATCGTCGTCTCCGTGGACGCACGCGGGGGTCAGGTCGCCCTGCAGGGGTGGACCGAGAGCGGGGAGGTCGCAACCGCGGAGGCGATCGCGTCGCTGTCGGGCAGAAGCGTGGAGAGGTTCGTCTTCACCCCGATCGACGTCGACGGGACCATGGAGGGACCTGACCTGGCGCGCCTGCGGGAAGCCGCGGCGGCGACCTCCGCGGAGCTCATCTACTCCGGCGGGGTGGGTTCGATCGAGCATCTGCGGGCGCTCTGCGCCGAAGCACTTCCGAACCTTGGCGGAGTGATCGTCGGCAAGGCGCTCTATGAGGGCCGCTTCTCCATCGCCGAGGGCCAGGCGGCCCTGGACGCCTGAACAAGACGATTTCGGCGCCTGGCCCGTGGCTACACTCGCCCCATGGCGAACCCGGTCATTGGGCTGATCCGTCGCGGGCGCGCGGTCCGCTGGGCCGCTCTCTATGAGACCGGCAAGATGGTCTACGGCCACGGGCGGCGCATGTACCGCAACCTCAGCCCGGCCGAGCGCGAACGCCTCGGACAGCTGCTTCGCAAGTCGAAGGGCAAGCGCTCGAACCTCTCGGACCGCGAGCAGCGGCGGGTCTTCGAGCTCGTTCGCAAGGCCCTGACCGGCTCCTAGCCGCCGCTACGCTGCTCGGATCGTCCTCAAGCGCGTCATCCCCTGCCTCGACGTCGACGCCGGGCGCGTCGTCAAGGGCACCAACTTCGTCGGCCTGCGCGACGCGGGCGACCCGGTCGAGCTTGCCGAGCGCTATGACGCCGAGGGCGCCGACGAGCTCGTCTTCCTCGACATCACAGCCTCCCACGAGGCCCGCGACACGATCGTCGAGCTGGCCCGGCGCACCGCGGACAATGTCTTCATCCCCTTCACGATCGGAGGCGGCATCCGCTCCGTCGCCGACGCGCAGGCGGTGCTCGACGCCGGAGCCGACAAGGTCTCGGTCAACTCGGCGGCCCTGGAGCGACCCGAGCTGCTGGGTGAGCTGGCGCAGACCTTCGGCGCCCAGTGCGTCGTGATCGCGATCGATGCCAAGCGAAGGGCCACCGACCCCGCCACCCCCGGAAGCGGAGCTGAGGAGGTGGCGGGCAGTGCTTCATCCCCCTGCGACGCGCCGCCGGGATGGTTCGGCGATGCCGCCTGGGACGTCTACGCAAACGGGGGGCGCAATCTGGTCGAGGATCGCGAGGCCGTCGCCTGGGCTGAAGAGGCGGTCGAGCGGGGGGCGGGGGAGGTGCTGCTGACCAGCATGGATCGCGACGGGACCACCGACGGCTACGACATCGAGCTCACGCGGGCGGTGACCGAGGCGGTTCCGGTCCCGGTGATCGCCTCAGGCGGAGCGGGCGAGCTCGAGCACCTCTCTGCGGCGATCTCCGAAGGCGGCGCCGACGCGGTTCTCTGCGCCTCGATCTTCCATTACGGCACCTACCGGGTCGGCGAGGCCAAGGAGCACCTCGCCGCCGCCGGCATCCCGGTCAGGGTCGAGCGCTAGCCGCTCGCTCGCGCTTTGCCTGCGCTCGCCGGCGCTGGCGCTTTGCCTTGCGCTCCGCCTTCTCGCGCCGCAGCTTCGCCCGTCCGCGAATCTGCTTGCGGGTCAGCGGCTGCAGGGCGGTGACGCTCGAGTAGCCGGTCAGGTAGATGCGCCGGCCATCGGAGACCGCGGGGGAGTTGGCTCCGCCGGTGCTGTACTTGAACACCGTCCGGCCGTTGCGCAGCGCGAAGCCATAGGTGGTCGTCGTCGCATACGTGCCGGCGTAGACGATGTTGCCGACCGCGCTCAGCGCGCCGAGGATGCGGCCGCCGACCGAGCGCGACCAGCGCGTCTCGCCGGTCTTCGCGTTGAGCGCGTAGGCGTTCCCGTCCAGGGAGCCGATGTAGACGGTCGGGCCGGTGTTGGGGGTGTCGGCGACCGCGGGGCCCGAGTACACCTGGCCGCCGGTTGAGTGGCTCCAGGCCGCCTCGCCGGACTCGGCGTCGAAGCTGTAGACGCGGTGGTCGTTGTTGCCGCTGTAGACGCGGCCGAAGGCCACCGCGGGGGTCGAGTAGAAGGCCCCGGTGGTCCCGAAGCCCAGGCCCTGGGAGCTCGACTGCCACTTGACGTTGCCCGTCCTGGCGCTGACCGCGCTCATGCAGCCGCCGTAGTCCCCGACGTAGAGGACTCCGCGCCGGTAGGCGGGCGCCGCCTTGATCGCACCGCACAGAGACGTGTCCCAGCGGGTGCTCCCATTGCGCCTGTCAACCGCGTGAAGCGTCCCTCCCTCGTCGCCGAAGAAGACGCGGTCGCCGACCACCACCGGGGAGGACTCGGAGCGGCTGCCGAGCTCCTTCTTCCATTCGGTCCTGCCGTTGCGGGGGTTCAGCGCCAGCACCTGGCCAGGGCTGAGGTTGACGACGAAGAGGCGATTGCGAGCGTAGGTCGGCGAGGAGGCGTTGAGGCTCCCGATGCGTCGCTTCCACACGACCTTGCCGCTGTCGGCGTCCAGGGCGATCGCGTGGCCGTTGTTGTCGAGCAGATAGAGCCGCCCGCGCACGAAGATCGGCGGGAACTCGAGCAGCGGGTTGTCGCCGTACTTCCAGAGGCGCTTGAAGGGCGGCTTTATGCCCTTCGCCGCCAGGTAGCGGGTGCGGGCCTGGTTGTAGCCGTAGATCGGCCAGTTGACCGTCTTCTCTGTCGGCTTCGCCTCCTCGGGATTGAAGGCGACCTCGGTGTTGCTGATGTCACCCGGGCGCTTCAGGTCCTCGTAGGCGATCGCCGCGCCGACGCCGATCAGCACTATGACCGCGGCGAGGACGGCGGGCCGGTGCTTTCGCTCCGTCCACCAGGAAGGCGAGAGCAACGCCGCGAGGCGGTCTCGGAGGCGCCGCCAGCCGCTGGGCGGCTGCGGCTTCGGCTTCGGAGGTCCGTCGGGCATCCGGCGAGACGATCATGGTAGGGAAAGGGGTTCATGCCAAATTCAAGGCCGATCGAGAGCGACCTCGGGGCCGCGATCGCCGCGGCGATCCCCCAGCTCGACCAGCTGCGCGAGGCGGCGGGCGGTGTCCCGCTCTATCTGGTCGGCGGCGCAGTGCGCGACTTGCTGCTCAAACGCAGGCCGGCGCAACTCGACGTGGCGGTCGAGGGAGACGCCGCTGCGGTGGCGCGGAACCTGGGCGGGGAGGTGCTGGAGCACGCGCCGTTCCTGACCGCTGTGACGCGGCTCGGCGACTGGGAGCTCGACCTGACCAGCACCAGGACCGAGACCTATCCCGCACCCGGGGCGCTGCCGGAGGTAGAGCCCGCCACCCTGGCCGAGGATCTGCCGCGCCGCGACTTCTCGATCAATGCGATCGCCTGGCCCCTGCAGGGGGATGAGGAGCTGATCGATCCGCTTTCGGGCCTCGCCGACCTGCGATCCGGCCTGCTGCGGGTGCTGCACGACGGCTCCTTCATCGACGACCCGACCAGGGCGCTGCGCGCCGCTCGCTATGCGGGCCGCCTCGATTTCGAGCTCGAGGCCAAGACCGCGGCGCTGATCGACGACGCCGACCTCGACGACGGTCTCCGCGGACCGTCGTGCCACCGAGCTATTGCGGCTGGCACTGCGAGCCCAGTGCCGCCAAAGGGCTGCTGCTGGCCGCCCGGTGGGGCCTGGTCCGCGCCCGCCCGGGCGCCGAGGACCTGCTGCCCGTGGCCGAGGAGCTGCTCGCCGAAGCCGCTCTGGAGCGAGGCGCCGCGCCCGCGGACGATGCTGAGGGCGGCGCTCGGACCTGAGGGCCGCGAATCTGCTCTGGCGGCGGCGCGTCCGGCGAAGCCGTCGGAGGCCGTGGATCTGGCGCGGGACTGCCGGCCCGAGGAGCTGGTGCTGGGCCGGGCCATGGGAGCCGAGTGGCTTGACGACTACATGGGCCGCTGGCGCGGGGTGGCGCTTGAGATCGATGGTGCCGCGCTCATCGATGCCGGCGTGCCGGAGGGGCCGGCGGTGGGCCGGGGGCTCGCCGAGGCGCTGCGCAGAAAGCTCGATGGCGAGATTGGCGGCCGCGAAGAGGAGCTTCGCGTCGCCCTCGAAGCCGCGGGCCAGGGAAGAGACACGATGGGCGAGCAGCCGGACAACGGCGGCGATGCAGTGGCATGAGCACGAGGGGGTCCGCTGGCTCGGGGCTCAGCTGCCCAACGCCACGGCGGCCTTCTCGACCCGGGCCGGCGGAGTCAGCGAGCCGCCCTTCGACACCCTCAACCTCGGCATCCTCACGGGCGACGACCGCGATGCGGTTCTCGCCAATCGCCGGCGGCTGGCCGCAGCCCTCGATCTGGCGCCCGAGCGGGTGCTGATGGGGCGCCAGGTCCACGGCGCCGAGGTGCTCGGTCACACCGCCGCGCAGGACCCGAGCCCCTACGCCCGCCCCGGCACCCCGCTGCCCGAGGTCGACGGCCACTTCACCGCCGCAGCGGGACTCGCCCCGCTGGTGTTGGTCGCCGACTGCCTCCCCGTCGCTCTCGCCGGCCCTGGCGGGGTCGCGATGCTGCACTGCGGCTGGCGCGGCCTCGCCGACGGGATCGTCGCCCGTGGGGCGGAGGCGGTGGGTGCCGAAGCGGCCGCGATTGGCCCCGGAGTCGGACGGTGCTGCTACGAGGTCGGCCCCGAGGTCCTGGCCCGGTTCGAGGACCTCGGCGAAGGTGTTGCGGACGGCCGCATGCTCGACCTGCCGGAAGTCGCGCGCCGGTTGCTGCAGGCTGCCGGAGTGCAATCGATCGAGAGCGCCGGCCTCTGCACCAGCTGTGACCCGGAGCTCTTCTACTCCCACCGCCGCGACGGCGAGAGCAGCGGTCGCCAGGGTGGATTGGTCTGGGGCGAGGGCGGCTGATGGCGGAGCTGATTCACGGACTGGAGCCGGAGAAGATCCGCGCCAACCTGGAGCGGGTTCGAGAGACCGCCGGAGCGGAGGTCGAGCTGCTGGCGGCGACCAAGTACGTGCCGGCCGAAGAGATGGGCGCGCTTGCCGAGGCGGGGGTGAGGCTGGTGGGGGAGAACCGGCTCCAGGAGATGGAGGAAAAGCAGGAGCGCTGGGCCGACGCATTCGAGTGGGACTTCATCGGCAACCTGCAGAGCCGCAAGGTCAAGTCGCTTCTGCCGGTCTGCCGGCTGATCCACTCGGTCGCATCGGACTCGGCTCTCGAGCAGCTCGGCCGCCACGCCGACCCGGAGACCGAGGTACTGGTCGAGGTCAACGTCGCCGGCGAGGAGGGCAAGTCAGGCGTCGATCCCGCCGAGCTCGGAGCAGTTCATCGAGCGCTGCCCGGTCCGGGTCGGCGGGCTGATGACGATGCCGCCCTTCACCGAGGACCCGGAGCGCTCGCGTCCCCACTTCGCACGACTTGCCGAGCTCGCCGCCGAGCACGGGCTGGCCCGCCTTTCGATGGGCACGAGCCAGGACTGGGAGGTCGCCGTAGCCGAGGGAGCGACGATCGTGCGGCTGGGAACGACCCTTTACACCTAGTACGGCGCTCCGCGGCCTGACATGCCTCTGCCGCTCCACTTCGTTTCGCGGCACACACTTGCGCCGACCGACGGTGCGGGGCATAATGGGGGCAGGAATCGGCTATGTAAAGCCGAAGACGCTCGAATATGGCGATCAGAGACACATGGCATCGCGCGCTGGTCTATTTCGGCCTCGCCGAGGACCACGACTACGGCCCCGACTACGACCAGGGCTATGAGCCCGAGACCGGGTCCGAGGACGTGTTCGACACCCGCCGCGAGCCGGCCCCGGTGCGGCGGCTTTCCTCAGCCCGCCGGCGCCGCGACGAGATCGACGACATCTTTGCCGACGACGAGCCGATGTCCGGCAACCGCACCAGCGTCCTGCGCCCGGTCGGCAACGGCGGCTCCGACGTCCAGGTCCACCTGGTGATCCCGCGCAACTTCAACGACGCCCAGCAGGTCGCCGACCAGTTCAAGCGCACGGTCCCGGTGATCCTCAACCTTCAGACCACCGATCACGAGCTCTCCAAGCGCCTGATCGATTTCGCATCCGGCCTCACCTACGCGCTCGACGGCGGCATGCAGCGGATCGCCGAGAAGGTCTTCCTGCTCACGCCGCGCAACGTCGAGGTCTCCGCGGAGGAGAAGGCGCGGCTGATCGACAAGGGCTTCTTCAACCAGAGCTAGGCGCTAGGGCCGCGGGATACCCTGCGACCCGTGATCGTCGGCTTCGCAGGATCCGGGAACATGGCCGCCGCGATGGCCCGCGGCTGGGCCGGAGGCGAGGACGGGCCCGATCAGATGCTGTTCACCGACGCGGGCTCGGGCCGAGCGTCGGCGCTCGCCGACGAGGTCGGGGGGGAGGCCCTTGACTCCAACCGCGAACTGGCCGAGCGCGCCGACCTGCTCGTGCTGGCGGTGAAGCCGGCGGCGCTTGAGATGGTCGCCGTCGAGGCAAAGCAGGCGCCGGCCGTGCTCTCGCTGCTCGGAGCGACGTCGCTTTCCACCGTCGCCAATGCCTTCCCGAGCGCCAACGTCCTGCGGGCGATGCCCAACCTCGGCGTCGAGCTGCGCAGCGGAGTGATCTGTCTTCACGGCCGCCGGCGAGCTTCCGATGGGCTCGTCGCCGAGGTGCGCGAGTCGCTGCAGCTGCTGGGGCGGGCTGGTCGAGCTCGAGGACGAGCTCTTCGACGCCGCGACCGCGGTGATGGGCTGCACGCCCGCCTACCTGGCGCTGGTCATCGAGGCGATCGCCGAGGCCGGCGCCGCGGACGGCCTCGAGCGCGAGCTCGCTCACTCGATGGTCGTCGACGCGGCCGCCGGCACGGCGGAGCTCCTGCGCCATCACCACCCGGCCGCCCTTCGGGAGGCGGTCGCCTCACCGGGCGGCAGCACCGAGGCCGGGCTGGAGGCGCTCGAGGACGAGGACGTCCGCGAGGCCTTCGAGGCGGCGGTGCGCGCCTCGCTTGCGAGGATGCGGGAGTGACGACGATCCCGCTGGCCATATCTCAGGGCGACATCGCCGACTACGTCCAGGCGCTGTTCCTCGTCTACATGATCCTGATCTTCGCCAGCATCCTGATGTCGTGGATCCCGCGCATCCCCCGCAGCGCCACCCTACGGCCGCTGCTCGACTTCATCAAGGAGACGACCGACCCCTACCTGAACATCTTCCGCCGCCTGCTCAACCCGATCGGCGGCCCGGCGGGATGGCGATCGACCTGAGCCCGATCCTGGCGATCATCGTGCTGCTCATCGTCCAGCGAATCCTCGTCGGCGCGATCCTCAGCCCGTGAGCCTGGCGGGGCCCGGGGCGCGGTCCTGGCGCCTGGCGCTTGCCCTTGCGGGAGCCGTCGTCGCGGTCGACCAGGCCAGCAAGGCGGCATCGAGTCGGAGCTCGTGCCCGGCCAGGACGTCGAGGTGCTCCCCTTCCTCGACTTCACCAATGTCCACAACGACGGCGTCGCCTTCGGCCTCGCGGCGGCGGGAGCGACCGCTCCTGCTCGCCCTCACCCTGTTCGCCCTCGGGCTGATCGGCGCCCTCTTCGCCCGCAACGCCGACCGGCCGGGGATGTGGGTCGCGATGGGGCTGCTGGCGGGCGGGGCGTTCGGGAACCTCGCCGACCGCATCCGCATCGACTCGGTCACCGACTTCATCGAGCTTCCGCTCCTGGCCGGCGTTCAACCTCGCCGACATCGCGATCACGGTCGGCGTCGCCCGGCTGGCGCTCGTCGTTCATGGAGCGAGCGGCCGAGGAGCCAGCGCCGAGTGAGCGAGGTCCGCCCGGCGAGGGTCGTCCACCACGACGAGGCGCTGGCGGTGATCGACAAGCCGGCCGGCCTGGTCGTCCACCCGGCGCCCGTCGCACCCCGGCCCGACCCTCGTCGACGCAGCTCGGCGACCTGCTCGGCGGCGGCGACCCGGAGCGGCCCGGCATCGTGCACCGCCTCGACAAGGACACCTGCGGCCTGCTGGTCGTCGCCCGCAACGACGAGGCGCATGCGGCGCTCGCGGCGCAGGTCGCCGCGCGCGAGGTCGAGCGCGTCTACCTGGCGCTGGCCGAGCGGCCATCTGCGCTCGCGCACGGGGACGATCGACGCGCCGATCGGCCGCGACGTCGCGCAGCCGACCCGGATGGCCGTCTCCGGGGCCGGCGCCGCGCGAGGCGCGCACCCACTTCGAGGTGCTCGAGCTGCTGCCCGCGGACAGCTACCTCGAGGCTCGCCTGGAGACCGGCCGCACCCACCAGATCCGCGCCCACTTCGCCGCGATCGGCCATCCGCTGGTCGGCGACCCCACCTACGGCGGCGCCGGGCCGCCACGGCCTCGAGCGCCAGTTCCTGCACGCTCACCGGCTGCCTTCGCGCACCCGCACAGCGGCGAGCGGCTGAGCTTCGAGTCGCGAGCTGCCGGCGGACCTCGCGAGGCGCTGGAGCTCGCTCGGGAGAGGTGATGGCGCTTTAGTCGCGCATAGGCCGATCAGCGCCATCAGCGCCCGTCGGCCCTTGTCCCTAGACTCCCGGAACCGCAATTCGACCCCCGCGCCGCAAGCGGGTCCTGCCGGAGCGACATCGGCACCGGTCCCGCAGAGGCGACGGGGAGCAGCACCAACAACAAGGAAGGAAGCACCCATGGCCGAAGTAGGCATCAAGGAGCTGCTGGAGGCCGGAGTCCACTTCGGCCACCAGACGCGCCGCTGGAACCCGAGCATGCGCCGCTACATCCACGGCGAGCGCGACGGGATCCACATCATCGACCTGCTGCAGACCGAGGATCTGCTCGACCAGGCCCGCGACTTCGCCGGCGAGATCGCGAGCGGAGGCGGCACGGTGCTCTTCGTCGGCACCAAGAAGCAGGCCCGCGACACGGTCGAGGAGTGGGCCGACAGCGCGGGATGCCGTACGTCAACCGCGCTGGCTCGGCGGCCTGCTGACCAACTTCAACACGATCTCCCAGCGGATCGAGCGCCTGCACGAGCTCACCGAGCTGCAGGAGGAGCGGCCAGCTCGAGCTGCTGCCGACCAAGGAGCGGATGGGCATGCAGGCCGAGCTGGCGAAGCTCGAGTTCAACCTCGGCGGCGTCCGCGACATGGAGCGCCTGCCCGACGCCGTCTTCGTCATCGACCTGAAGACCGAGGAGATCGCGCGTCCGCGAGGCGGCCCGCCTGCGGATCCCGATCATCGGCCTCGTCGACACCAACTGCGACCCGAGCCCGATCGACTACGTGATCCCCGGCAACGACGACGCGATCCGCTCCTGCGACCTGATCGTCCGCACGATCGGCGAGGCGATCGAGGAGGGCGCAGGCGCCTGGCGCGCCGAGGAGGAGCGCCGCCGCGCCGAGGAGGAGGAGCGCCGCGCGCGAGGAGGAAGAGGGCGCGCAAGCGCGAGGAGGAAGAGAAGGCCCGCAAGGAGGCCGAGGAGGCCGCCGCCGCGGCCGAGGCCGAGGCGGCGGCAGCAGGCCAAGGCGCGCAGGCCGCCAGCCGCAGGCGCAGGCGCAGCCCGAGCAGCCGCCGCAGGAGCCGGAGCCGCGGCCGCCAGCCGCAGGCGAGCCGCCGCCGAGGCCCGGCCGCCGAGCCGCGAGCCGCCGCGGCGACCCAGCCGCCGAGCCAGCGCCGCCGCCGGAGGAGCCGAAGGACGGAGCGAGCCGATGGCCGATCGTCCGCAGCAGACGTGAAGGCGCTCCGCGACCGCACCGGCGCGGCGATGATGGATTGCAAGGCGGCCCTGACCGAGGCCGACGGCGACGTCGACAAGGCGATCGAGATCCTCCGCGTCAAGGGCCAGGCCTCGGCCGCCAAGCGCGCCGGGCGCGGCACCAACGAGGGCGTCGTCGCCTCCTACATCCACGCCAACCACAGGGTCGGCGCGCTGGTCGAGGTCCAGTGCGAGACCGACTTCGTCGCCCGCAACGAGGACTTCCAGGCGTTCGCCTACGAGGTCGCGCTGCACGTCGCGGCGACGCGCCGCAGCTACGTCTCCGCCGACGAGATCCCCGAGGAGGAGCGCGACGCCGAGCGCCGCGTCTTCGAGCAGAAGGCCAAGCGAGGAGGGCAAGCCCGAGAACGTGGTCGAGAAGATCGTCGAGGGCCAGCTCGCGAAGTGGGCGAAGGAGGTCGCGCTGCTCGACCAGCCCCACGTCAACGCCGACAAGCACGACGGCAAGACGATCGAGGAGCTGCGCGCAGGAGATCGCCGCGAAGACCGGCGAGAACGTGCGGATCGCCCGCTTCGCCCGCTTCCGGGTCGGCGAGGAGTAGCGGCCCGAGGCCGCGGCGACGATGGCAGCCCCGGCAGCCCAAGTTCGGCCGCGTCCTGCTGAAGCTCTCGGGCGAGGCCCTGATGGGCGAGCTCGAGTACGGCACCGACGCCGACGCAGGTCGCAGCGCATCGCCGAGCAGATCAACGACGTCGCGCGACCGCGGGGTCGAGGTCGCGCTCGTCGTCGGCGCCGGCAACATCTACCGCGGCCTCCAGGGCGCGGCCGAGGGGATGGACCGGGCGACCGGCGACTACATGGGGATGCTGGCGACGGTCCTCAACGCGCTGACGCTCCAGGACGCGCTGGAGAAGCTCGGCGAGCACACGCGGGTGATGTCGGCGATCGACGTCAAGGAGGTCGCCGAGCCCTACATCCGCCGCCGCGCGATGCGCCACCTCGAGAAGGGCCGCGTCGTGATCTTCGCCGCCGGCACCGGCAACCCGTTCTTCACCACCGACACCGCGGCGGCGCTGCGCGCGCTCGAGATCCACGCCGAGGCGATCCTGATGGCCAAGAACGGGGTCGAGGGCGTCTACGACGCCGATCCCGGCGCCAACCCCGACGCCAAGTTCATCCCCGAGATCACCCACCGCGAGGCGATCGAGCAGGGCCTGCGGGTGATGGACTCGACGGCGCTGTCGCTGTGCATGGACAACGACCTGCCGATCTACGTCTTCAACATGGCCGACGAGCGGCAACATAGATAGGATCGTCTCCGGCGAGCGAGTGGGCACGCTGGTCTCCAGCGACGCTCGCCGCAGGCTGACGGCGGAGGAGCAGCGCTATGAGCGGAGACTGATCGACGAGCTCCTCGCCGACGCCGAAGGAGCGGATGCACAAGTCGGTCGAGTCGACCCGCGGCGAGCTCGCGACGGTGCGCACCGGCCGCGCCTCGCCGCACCTGCTCGACCGGATCATCGTCGACTACTACGGCGCCGAGACGCCGCTCAAGCCAGCTCTCCAACGTCGCCACCACCGACGCGCGGCTGCTCACGCTGACCCCCTACGACAAGTCGTCGATCGCGCCGATCGAGAAGGCGATCCTCGAGTCCGACGTCGGCCTGACGCCGAACAACGACGGCAACGTGATCCGCCTGCAGATCCCCGAGCTGACCGAGGAGCGGCGCAAGGAGATGGTCAAGGTCGTCCACGGCGTCGCCGAGGAGGGCCGGGTCGCGATCCGCAACGTCCGCCGCGACGTGATGCACGACCTGCGCGAGCTGAAGAAGGAGGGCGACGCCGGCGAGGACGACGAGCGCCGCGCCGAGGCCGCGCTGCAGAAGCACACCGACGAGGCGATCGGCGAGATCGACGCCCTGCTCAAGGGCAAAGAAGAAGAGATCCTCGAAGTCTGAGCGGCGCCGAGGCAGCGCCCGCTGCGCGCTACGTCGCGATCATCACCGACGGCAACGGCCGCTGGGCGCAGCAGCGCGGGCTGCCGCCGATCGAGGGCCACCGCGCGGGCGCCGACGACGTCAAGGCGACGGCTGCGCGACGCGGTCGAGCTCGGGGTCGAGGAGCTGACCGTCTACTCGTTCTCGACCGAGAACTGGTCGCGCCCGCCAGGACGAGGTCGAGGGCCTGATGGCGATGTTCGGCGAGCGGATCGACGCCGAGACGCCGGAGCTGGACGAGGAGGGCGTGCGGATGCGCTTCATCGGCCGCCGCGAGGGCGTCTCCGCGGACCTCCGAGCAGATGGACTGGGCCGAGGAGACGACCGCCGGCAAACGAGCGGATCACCCTGTTCGTCGCCTTCAACTACGGCGGCCGGGCGGAGATCCTCGACGCGGCGCGAAGCTTTCGAGGGTGGCACGAGGAGGAGTTCGGCGCCACCTCTACGCGCCCGAGATGCACGATCCCGACCTCCTGATCCGGACCAGCGGCGAGCAGCGGCTCTCCAACTACCTGCTCTGGCAGTGCGCCTACTCGGAGCTCGTCTTCCGCGACGAGCTCTGGCCCGACTTCGGCGCGCGAGGCCTTCGAGGAGTGCGCTGCGCGGAGTTCGAGGCGCGCCAGCGCCGCTTCGGGGCCCGGTAGCGGCATGGAGTCGCGGAGAGCGAGGGTCCGACGCACGGCGCGCGCCGAGCCTTCGACGACGCCGACCGCAGTCTTCGGCGACGACAGCCGCGAGGTGGACGCCGATCTTCGGCGGCGCCGAGCTCGCTGAGACGAGTCGAGAGCCCTTCGCCCACGAGGCGACGCCCGCAGCCCGCAGGAGCCGGCAGACGCGGCGCCGGCGCGGGGACCGGCGAGACGCTGAGCCGCGTCCTGGTCGCGATTCCCTGGATCGTCTTCGCGATCGCGATCACCGCCGTGGGCGGGCGTCGTCTTCACGGTGGCGATGGTCGGCCTCGGCGTCGATCGGCGCTGCGCGAGTTCTTCCTGATGACCGCGAGACTCGCGGCCGATCCAGGTCGCCGGCTTCGCGGCGGTGCCGGCGATGATCATCGCCGCCCACTTCGGCGACTCGTTCCAGATCCTGCTGGTCGCCACCGCCTTCTTCCCGCTGCTCTTCGTCCTCGGCGCCGCCCGCCAGACATCGCGAGGGCATCACGATCTCGATGGGGGTGACGGTGCTCGGGGTCATCTGGATCGGGCTGCCGCTCGTGCACGCCGTGCTGCTGCGCGACCTGCCCGACCACGGCGGCGGCGCTGCTGATCGACGTCCTCGTCGGCACCTTCGTCACCGACACCGCCGCCTACGCGGCCGGGCGCATGTTCGGCAGCCACCGATCACGCCGCGCCTCTCGCCGAACAAGACGCTCGAGGGCCTGATCGGCGGCTTCGTGATCGGGACGATGGGCTTCTGGTTCGCCGGCCTCTACCAGGACTGGCTCCCGGGCATCGACGCGCTGATCATCGGCGCCTGCGTCGCGGCGCTCGCCCCGCTCGGCGACCTCTTCGAGTCGATGATCAAGCGCGACCTCGGCATCAAGGACACCGGCAACATCTTCGGCCCCCACGGCGGCCTGCTCGACCGCCTCGACGCGGTCCTCTTCACGATCGTGGTCGGGTACTACCTGTCGGTCGCGTTCGTCTACTGATCTGTGCGCTGATTCCGGTTCATTGCGTACTTGGGTGGTCTATAGGCCACCTGTGTACGCAATGACCTGAACGTCGTGAATCTGACTCGTCGGGCCTGACTCGCGGATCTGACGCCGCTGCCAGCGGCAGGATTGCGGTCATTCAACGATCGAAGCGCAAGACATCTCGGCGCCCGGCCGGCTACTACGACGTGGCCGACCGTCAACCTCGATCGCGAGCTGGGCCGGCTCTGCGCTCTGCCCGTGTTTGGAGGCGGCGATGGCGCCGCTCGCCTCCGACCCGCCTCGACTGACCGTGCGCCGCGCCTCGGCGCGGCCGCGACGCAACCTCGGCTTCGCGGTGCCTGACGAGCGCCGCATCTCGGTCACCGCATATCCGGGCATCAGGACGGGGCGACCTGCAGGAAGTGCCTGCTGCACGAGCTGGTCCACATCGCGGTCGGGCGCCGCGGCCGCAGCTGGCATGGACGGCTGTTCAAGCGCACGCTCGCGCAGGCGATGCGCCAGGCCTATGGGGTCAGCGTGGCGACGGCCCGGGCTTCGATCCACGGCGCCTACGCCGACGCCATAGAGCAGCGGCGCAACAGGCGCGGCCCAGGCGTCAGGGTGCACCCCGGCCAGCTCGACTTCGAGACCGCGGCCTGAGCCGCGCCACGGCGCCTATCTACCCTTCCTGAGATGAAGAAGGTCGTCATCCTCGGCTCCACCGGCTCGATCGGCACCCAGGCGCTGGAGATCGTCGCCGCCAGCGAGGAGCTGCCCGTGGTCGGCCTCGCAGCCGGCTCGAGCTGGGAGCAGACCCTCGAGCAGGCGCGCGAGCACGGCGTGCCCGCGGTCGCCCTCGCCGACCCCGAGGCCGCCGCGCAGGCGAGCAGCGCCTGGAGCGGCAGGGTCCTGGCCGGCGAGGAGGGGGTCCGCGAGCTGACCGCCGCCTCCGGCGCCGATCTGGTCCTGAACGGAATCGTCGGCGCGGCCGGGCTCGGGCCGACGATCGTCGCCCTGAGCGAGGGCATCGACGTCGCCCTCGCCAACAAGGAGAGCCTCGTGATCGGCGGCGAGCTGGTCACGGCGCTCGCCGAGGCGCCGGGGCGCCAGCTGCTGCCGGTCGACTCCGAGCACTCTGCGCTGTTCCAGCTGATCCGCGCCGAGCCGCCGGGCACGGTCGAGAGGCTTGTGCTCACCGCATCGGGCGGGCCCTTCCGCGGACGCACCGATCTCGACGCCGTGACGCCCGAGGAGGCCCTCGCCCACCCGACCTGGGAGATGGGGGGCCGGATCACGATCGACTCCGCGACGCTGATGAACAAGGGCTTCGAGATGATCGAGGCCCACCACTTCTTCGGCGTTCCCTACGAGCGGATCGACGTCGTCGTGCACCCGCAGTCGATCGTCCACTCGCTCATCCATCTCAACGACGGCGCCACGCTGGCCCACCTCGGCCACCCCGACATGCGGGTGCCGATCTCCTACGCCCTGCACTTCCCCGAGCGCGCCGACGCCGAGGTGCCGCTGCTCGACCTCGCCGAGGCAGGGCAGCTCACCTTCGAGTCTCCCGACCTTGACGGCTTCCCCTGCCTGCGGCTGGCGCGCGAGGCGGGAGAGGCGGGCGGCACCGCCCCCTGCGTGCTGAACGCCGCCGACGAGGTCGCGGTCGCGGCGTTCCTCGAGCGGCGCCTCCCCTTCACCGGAATCGCCGAGGTGGTCGAGCGCACCCTCGAAGCGATGCCGGCGGAGCCGGTCTCGCACTTCGAGGACCTCTTCGCGGTCGACGGGCTGGCCCGCGAGCGCGCCGATGGGCTGATCGAGGAGCTGGCCCCCGCGTGAGCTACGCCCTGGCGATCGCTCGGCTTCGTGATGCTGGTCGTTCTTCACGAGGCCGGCCACTTCGCCGCCGCCAAGCGGGTCGGCATGCGGGTCGAGCGCTTCTTTCTCTTCTTCCCGCCCAAGATTTTCTCGATCAAGCGCGGCGAGACCGAGTACGGGATCGGAGCAATCCCCGCGGGGGGCTTCGTGAAGATCAGCGGCATGAACCCCGACGAGGAGCTGCCCCCAGACGTCGCCCCGCGCGGCTACTACCGCCAGCCGGTCTGGAAGCGGATCTTCGTGATCGGCGCCGGCCCGGCGGTCAACATCGTGCTCGCCTTCCTGCTCCTCTTCGTGCTCGCCTTCGGCGTCCAGGAGGGCACCAAGCTGGTCGTCGGGGAGACCGAGTCCGACACGCCCGCCGAGCGGGTGCTGGAGCCCGGGGACCGGATCGTCGCCGTGGACGGCGTCCGGGTGACCGGGTCCGACCTCGGTGGCGAGGCGGAGCGGATCGCCGACCAGGTGAACACGCACGAGTGCGCCGGCGAGCCGCAAGCGGGCTGCCGCGCCGAGACACCGGCGCGGATCGTGGTCAAGCGCGACGGGCAGACGGAGGCCCTGCTGGCGCGGCCCTTCTATGACCCCGACACCGAGCGCTACCGCCTCGGCTTCCGCTTCCGCGAGGGCGGCCTGGTCGCGGTCGACCCTTCGCCGATCGGGGCGGCGGAGATAGCCCTCGATCAGATGTGGTTCGTGAGCTCGACCACGGTGAGCGTGATCGCGCGCATCTTCGACCCCGAGCAGCGCGAGCAGGTCTCGGGCATCGTCGGCACCACCGAGGTGACCAAGCAGGCGATTGACTTCGGCCCCCGCCAGGCCTTCTTCTTGCTCGCGATCGTCAGCCTCTCGCTGGGGTTGATCAACCTCTTTCCGTTCCTGCCCCTCGACGGCGGCCACATCTTCTGGAGCCTGGTCGAGAAGGTGCGCGGCTCGCCGGTCCCGTTCAGCGTCATGGAGCGCGCCGGCGCGCTGGGCTTCGTGCTGGTGATCATGCTGTTCGCGATCGGGCTCAGCAACGACATCGACCGGCTCACGGGCGAGGGCTTCGACCAGCGCTGATTCCTTCGCAATTTGGGCCGCCTGCGGTAGCGTTCCCGGCGGAGGAGGGACCCGATGGAAGTCAGCACAGCTGAGCGCTACGCGAGTGGCGGCCCCGGCGTAGAGCCGCCGGCAAAGAACCTCTACGAGGCGTTCCTGAGCACGGTCGAGCGCCTCGGCGACGACGACGCGATCCTCGCCCCCGACGACTACTCGATCAGCTGGAACGACCTGCGAAAGCGGGTCGACGCGATCGCCGGCGGCTTTGCCGGCCTCGGGGTCGGCAAGGGCGACACCGTGGCGATCATGCTCAACAACCGGCCCGAGTTCATCCCCGTCGACCTGGGGGCGGTGGCACTGGGGGCGGTTCCCTTCTCGATCTACCAGACCTCCTCGCCGGAGCAGATCGCCTATGTGGTCGGCGACGCCGGCCGCCAAGGTGGCGGTCGTCGAGAACGCCTTCCTGGAGCAGTTCCAGGCAGGCGCGCTCGGAGCTGCCCGATCTCGAGCACCTGATCGTGATCGACGGCGACGGCGGCACCGCGACGCTGGAGGAGATCGAGTCGGCCGATCCCGACTTCGACGCCGAAGGCGCCGCCGGGGAGATCGGCCTCGACGACCTTCTCACCCTGATCTACACCTCGGGCACCACCGGCCCGCCGAAGGGCGTGCAGCTCACCCATCGCAACCTGATGTCGCTGACCACCAGCGTCGAGGACATCATCGAGTTCCCCGAGCGCGGCGCCAAGGTGATCTCCTGGCTGCCCGCGGCGCACATCGCCGAGCGCGGCGCCCACTACTACCTGCCGGTCGTCCGGGGCCCCTCGGTCCACATCTGCCCCGACCCGCGCAAGATCGTCGAGTTCCTGCCGCAGGTGAAGCCGACCTGGTTCTTCGCCGTGCCGCGGATCTTCGAGAAGCTGAAGGCGGGCCTCGAGGGCAAGATCGCCAGCCTGCCGGAGGAGCAGCGCGAGCCGGCGCAGCAGGGCCTGCAGGCGGCGCTGGCCAAGGTGCGCGCCGAGCAGGCGGGCGAGGAGGTCCCGGAGAAGATCGCCGCCGCGGCCGAGCAGGCCGACGAGGCGATGTTCTCGGGCCTGCGCGCAGCCCTGGGGCTCGACGAGGCGGTCGCCGTCAACGTCGGCGCCGCGCCGACCCCGCTCGAGGTGCTCGAGTTCTTCCACGCGATCGGGATCCCGGTCGGCGAGCTCTGGGGGATGTCGGAGACCTGCGGCGTCGCCACCTGCAACCCGCCCGAGAAGGTCAAGCTCGGAACGGTCGGGCCCCCGGTCCCCGGGATCGAGATCCAGCTCGCCGAGGACGGCGAGGTGATGGTGAAGGGCGACTCGGTGATGCCCGGCTACCGCAACCTGCCCGAGAAGACCGCGGAGACGATCGACTCCGACGGCTGGCTTCTGACCGGCGACATCGGCGAGCTCGACGAGGACGGCTACCTGAAGATCGTCGACCGCAAGAAGGAGCTGATCATCAACGCGGCCGGCAAGAACATGTCGCCGGCCAACATCGAGTCGAAGCTGAAGGCGGCGAGCCCGCTGATCGGCCAGTGCATCGCGATCGGCGACGGGCGCCCCTACAACACCGCGCTGATCGTCCTCGACCCCGACTACGCGCCGATCTGGGCCTCCCAGAATGGCCTCGAGGGCAAGTCGCCGGACGAGCTGGCCGGCGAGGAGAGCGGCAGTCGCCGCGGTCCAGGAGGCCGTCGACGAGGCGAACTCGAAGATGTCCAGGGTCGAGCAGATCAAGAAGTTCACCGTCCTGGCCGCGGAATGGGAGCCGGGCGGCGACGAGCTGACGCCGACGATGAAGCTGAAGCGCAAGCCGATCGTCGAGAAGTACGAGGCGCGAGATCGAGGCCCTCTACGCGGATTAGGCAGCGCCCCAGGCGTAGCCCTCGTACATCTGCTTAGGCACAATTACGGCATTTCTGGGCGTCCGTTTTCCCAGCTCGCGTGTTGCGGCCTCGCTGACGATAGAAGCGCCCATGGAGGCACAGAACCAGGCCCCTGAGCAGACCGAGCCTGTGACCCCGGCGCAGGTGGACGGTCCTCCGGCCCTCTCGGTCGAGCAGGTCCGCTCGGCAATCGAGCACGATCGCCTGGTCGTCTTCTCACAGCCGATCCAGGACCTGCGCACCGGCGCGGTCGCCAGCGAGGAGCTGCTGGTCCGCATCCAGACCCCGGACGGCCAGCTGATCCAACCCTTCGCCTTCCTTGCCACGGCCGAGGCCTTCGGGCTCGCGTCCGAGATCGACTCGATCATGATCGGCAAGGGGATCGACCTCGCATGCCGGGGGCGCCACGTCTCGGTCAACCTCTCGGCCCACTCGCTCAGCGAGCCGGGGCTGATCGAACGGGTCGAAAAGGCGGTTGACGACGGCCTGCAGCCCGGCAACATCACCTTCGAGATCTCCGAGAACAGCGCCGGAACCGACCTCGAGGCCGCCAAGGGCCTTGCGATCCGCCTCACCCAGATCGGGTGCGATCTGGCGGTGGACGACTTCGGCATCGGCTTCGCGTCGCTGCAGTTCGTAAAGCACCTGCCGGCCCAGATCATCAAGGTCGGCCGCGAGTTCGTCCGTGACCTTCCCCGCAGCCTCGACGACTACCACGTGATGGGCTGCATCGTCGACCTCGCCGCGAAGCTGGGGCGCAAGACCGCCGCGGTGGGCGTCGAGGACGGTTTGACGCTGGAGCTGCTCAAGCGCCTCGGCGTCGACTACGCGCAGGGCTTCTTCATCGGCGAGCCGCGCGAGCTCGATTCCGAGCAGGCGCGCAGCCTCGAGCCCGCCGCGACCAGCGACGCCTAGGCCCCCTCGATCACGACTGGGTCTTCTAGCCTAGGGGCGTGTCATCCACGCCTCCGGCAATGATCGACGCGTGATCGCCGGCCGAATCGAGTCCGACCGCATGCAGCAGGTCCGCGAGCTGGAAGGCTTCGCGCTTCGGCGCCTGCCCTCGATGCAGCTCGCCGATGGGGTCTTCTGCACCGAGCTGAGAGCCGGCCAGAGCCGGCCCGAAGGGCGATCGCTGCGCCACACCCTGGTCGTCCAGCTCGGCCTGTCGCGCGCCGAGGAGCACGATTTCGAGCACTCACTCCACCTCGGCGCCCTGCGCAGCCACGTGCTCTCCGAGCTGGGCGCAGAGGAGCTCACCGCGGGTGACCTCGGCCTCGCCTTGTGGGCGGAATCGCGTGCCGGGGGCGGCGCGGTCGGCGAGCTGGTCGCGGCCCTGCGAACGCGGCTCGGGCGCGGAGCCCTGGAAAGCCTGCCCAGCGCCGAGCTCGGATGGCTGGTCACGGGCCTCACCGAGGCGGGGGCAAGGGCGGAGCTGGGGGAGGGAGAGGCGATCCTCGGCCATTGCCGCTCCCAGCTGCTCGAGGAGCGCCGGCCTCGGGGCGGCCTCGTCACCCATGCGGCCCGCGGGCCGCGCAAGCGCCTGCCGAGCTTTGCCGACCAGGCCTTCGCGCTTCTCGCCCTGACCCAGCTGTCGCGCATCCGCGACGACCGGGAGGCCTGCGAGGCGGCGCGCTCGATCGGCGATCTGCTGCTCGAGAACCGGATGCCGAACGGCGCCTGGCCATTGCTCTATGACCCCGTGCGCGGCTCGGTGGTCGAGCCGTATGAGATCCGCACCGTGCACCAGGACTCGCTGGCGATGATCGCTCTGCACGGCCTCACAGAGGCAACCCAGGAGCCGCGCTATCGCGAAGCGGCGGTGAGTGGCCTGGACTGGGTGAGCGGCGCAAACGAGCTCGGCGTCGAGATGCTGGACGCAGAAGCCGGCCTGATCTACGAGTCGATCCGCCGCAAGCAGCGCTTTCCTCGCGCCCAGCAGGTGCGCACTGCCGCCGCGGCCTACCTGCGCGCCGCGCCGCGGCCGGCCGATGCGGCGGAGCTCGAGATCGACCGCGTCATGCGCTCCGACCACCTGGGCTGGCTGCTGGAGGCCTGGGCGGGCCGCGAGCACCTTGCCCGCGGCGACCGCGGGGTGATGGAGGACTACGAGGGCTCGCTGCGCCGGGCCGAGCTCGCCGCCGACCCGGTGGAGCAGTTCGCCGCCTGGTTCACGGAGGCCCAGGCATCGGTCGAGCTGCCTGAGGCGATGGCGCTCGCGACCGCTGACGAATCCGGGGCGCCCGCCGTGCGCTTCGTCCTGCTCAAGGCTTTCGGCCCCGAGGGCTTTGACTTCTATACCGACTACCGAAGCAACAAGGCGCGGGACCTGGAGGCGAACGCCAAGGCCTCGCTTGCGATCTGGTGGAAGGAGCTGGGGCGCCAGGTCCGCGTCACGGGGGAGGCCACGCGCCTGCCGGAGAGCGAATCCGATCTCTACTTCGCCAGCCGCCCCCGGGGGGCTCAGCTCGGCGCCTGGGCCTCGGAGCAGAGCTCGCTTTTGGAGAACCGGGCGCAGCTTCAGGGCAGGCTCGACGACGTCGCAGCGCGCTTTCGAGGGGCGCGACATCGAGCGCCCGCCGCACTGGGGCGGCTTCCGCATCGCCCCGGAGTGGATCGAGTTCTGGCAGCAGGGAGAGGCCCGCCTTCACGACCGCTTCCGCTACAGCCGCGCGGATGACGGCTGGGCCATCGAGCGGCTCTCGCCCTAGTCCCAGACCTTCTTCTCGGTCTCACACTTCTTGGCGCTGTCCGTCGCCGGCCCGCCCTTGCAGACGTCCTTGCCCGCCTGCCCGAGCAGGGTGTCCTTGCTGGCCCCGCCGGCGAGGGTGTCGGCGCCCGCGCCTCCGACGAGCAGGTCCTTGCCCTTGCCGCCGCGCAGCTTGTCCTTCCCGCCCTCGCCGCAGACCACGTCGTTGCCCTTCAGCCCACTGACCGTGTCGTTGCCGCCCCCGGCGGCGACCACGTCGCGTTTCGCGGTTCCCTTGAGATTGTCCTTGCTCGCCGTGCCCCTCAGCGTCGCCTCCTTGCCCCGGCACTTGAGGCTCGGGTTGCCGCCCACGCCGGCATTCGCGCAAGTCTGCTCGACGGGCTGAATGGCGTTGTTGCGAGGCTGCCTGGTGCTCAACGCAAAGTCGGCGGCGCTGTTGTCGCTGTCGTCGGGACCGTCGATCGCAGTCGCGCAGCCACGGGTGATCGTGCGCTCCAGCGTTTCGCCGAACTGTGTCGGCGCTGCTGGCGGGCCGGTGGGAAAGCCGGTACCCATGAAGGCACCGTAGGCAACACAATCGAGCCGTGTCAGGGTCGGGAGTGGGCCAGTCAGGCAGACAGCGCCGTCCTGGCCGATCAAGTCCAGGTCGCCCGTCAAGCCTGCGATTTGCGTCGGGGGCAACCCCGCCACCAACCGTGCCCCCGTTTGTGACCAGAAAGGTGCGCTGGCTAGTCGTGTTGGCGGGATCGGTTTGGATTGTGTAGTCGGTGTTCGGGGTCATCCCGCTCGAGTTGTAGGTGATGATGTGTTTGCCTGCAGTCGAGTCGCCGTTGGCCGTCAGCTGCAATTCCACCCAGTCGCCGGTCGAGAACATGCCCATGTTGTCGGGGTGGATCTGGCGGATCTTGATCTCCGCCGAAGCTGAGCCCGCGAAAGCCCCAGCACCGATGCAGGCGGCGAGCGCGGCGATGGTTGTTCTGAGTCGGTGGCTCACGGCAGGGCCACGAATCTATCTCTTGCCGCCACTCTTCGCTAGTCGGTGAGCTTGAACCGAACCTTCTTGGTCGACGGATTGCCCAGCGCGTCCTTGGCGGTCGCCGTCACAGTGATCTTGCGCGGCCCCGACTCCTCGATCGCCGCCTTCACCTTCCTCTTCGCCTTCCTGGTGAGCTTGACCTTGATCTTCGTCTTCTTGTTTGCGATGAGCGATCTGGTGGACTTCTTCGTCTTCAGCGCCCTTCCCAACGCAAGCGATCGGGCGACTCGTGGATTGTTGGGCACCTTGACCCTGCCCTTGAGCGTCACCGTGCCCGCTTCGTCGAGCCGCAGCTTCACGGCTGCCTTGTCGACGTCTTGCCTCCTTTTCGCGGTCAGGGTCTGAATTGGTCCTGTGCTGTCACAGAGCTTCTCGGTTGGAGTCACGGAGTTGCCGCGCGGCTCGCGTGCGGTCGTGGTGAAGTCGGCCGCACCGTTGTTGGTGTCATCCGAGGCCTCGAGGAGGGTCGGGCAACCGGGGCTGATGCTGCGCCGAAATGCCGAGGTGATCGGCAGCGGGCCGGGGATCGGCGTCGCTCCATCGGGGAGCAGGGTGGCGCCGGTGAAACCGCCCCAGGAGACACAATCGGGGGGGCTGGCATCGGGAAAGCAGAGCGCCCCGGCGCCCCTGAAGTTGCCAGCGCCGATGGCGGTGCTCAAGATTTCCCAGGTGAAATCTCTACCCGACACGTTGGTGTCGCCGACCAGGATTGTCCGCTGGTTGTCTGAGGACTGAACGTTGCCGGGAAAGGTGAACGTATAGGGCGCGGCGGGCCCTCCGATGCCGTCCTCGTCATAGACCGTGAGCGTGTGCCCGGCGACCTGGCTCTGCCCCGAGGCCGTCATCTGGAGCTGTACGTAGGCGTCGTTTGTGGCTCCGAGGTCCGAGCCCGAGATCTCGCGGATCTTCATCAGGTGAAAGGCGCCGAATGCAGGCGCGGAAAGAACGCCGAAGAGCAGAGAAACCGCGAGCACCAGCAATGCTGTTCTGATGCCTCAGGGTCATGATCTCGCGGCTATTCGTACCGCACCGCACGAGGGTTCACAAGGCCCGCCGGTACCCTCTGCCGCGTGGCCTCAAAGCGCCAGATCTTCGTCCGCGACGTCCCGATCGGGGGCGGCGCCCCCGTGGCCGTGCAGACGATGACCAAGACCGAGACCGCCAACCTCGAGGCGACGATGGAGCAGATCCGCACGGTCGCCGACGCGGGGGCGGACCTCGTGCGCGTGGCGGTGCCGCGCGACGACGACGTCGAGGCGCTGAAGACGATCGTCAAGGACTCGCCGATCCCGGTGATCGCCGACATCCACTTCAACCACACCCTGGCGCTGAAGGCGATCGACGCCGGCGCCGACTGCATCCGCCTCAACCCCGGCAACATCGGCGGCCGCGAAAAGGTCGCCGAGGTGGCGCGAAGGCGACCGCCGCCAACGTCCCGATGCGGATCGGCGTCAACTCCGGCTCGCTGCCCAAGCACCTGCACGAGCTCGAGCGCTCCGATCCGGTCGAGGCGCTGACCCAGGCGGCGGTCGAGTTCGTCGAGCTGATGGAAAGTCTGGACTTCGAGAACTTCAAGGTCTCGATCAAGTCGACCAACGTCCCCAACACGATCGCCGCCAACCGGCTGCTCTCGGAGCGGATCCCCTATCCGCTGCACCTCGGGATCACCGAGGCCGGGACCAAGTGGTCGGGCTCGCTGAAGTCGGCGGTCGGCCTGGGCACGCTGCTCGCCGACGGCGTCGGGGACACGATCCGGATCAGCCTCTCGACCTTCCACGCCGAGGAGGAGGTCAAGGTCGCCTGGGAGATCCTCAAGGCGCTGCATCTGCGCGAGCGCGGCCCGGTGCTGATCGCCTGCCCGACCTGCGGGCGGCTGCAGTTCGACATGGACACCGTGGTCGCCGAGATCGAGCAGCGCCTGGAGCGCTACGAGGAGCCGATCGAGGTCGCGGTGCTCGGCTGCGCCGTGAACGGGATCGGCGAGGCGTCGCACGCGGACTTCGGGATCACCGGCGCCAAGAACGAGGGCCTGATCTTCAGCCAGGGCAAGCCGCTGCGGAAGGTTCCCCAGGAGCAGCTCGTGAACGCCCTGTTCGAGGAGATCGACCGCTCACTGGACCGCGGCAAGGTCGTCGCCGACGAGAGCGAGGCCCAGGAGGGCGCCGAGTGGCTGGCCAAGATCGAGGAGGAGAACGCCGGCGAGCTGACGCCGGAGCGCATCGCGCAGATGGAGGCGGCAGCGGCGGAGATCGGCGAGTCGGACAAGGTCCTGCTCGACGAGGACGCCTCGCCGACCGCCGGGCGCCGCTTCACCCGCGCTTAGGCGCTACTGCGGCGCCGCAAACTTGTAGGAGCGGATCCAGGGGCTGCGGTAGGTCTTGCCGTCCTCGGGTGAGGTCCAGACGACCTGCCAGCGGCGCCCGGGAGAGTCGCCGTAGGTGGTGGTGAAGACGCCAGCCCCGTCGGTCTGCAGCGTCTGCAGGTCCTGCGCCGGCCGCCCGGGATTCTTGAACGGATCCGCACAGTCGTCTCGCGCGCCAGGGGCTGCACGATGCCCCAGATCGAGATCTTGTCGCCGAGCAGCTGCACCGAGAGCGGCAGCCGGAAGGCGTCGTAGGCCGGCTTCTTGCCGCCGTCGTAGAACCGCAGCCCCGACTCGAAGCCGCCGAAGCTCTCCCCGGGCACGTTGAGCGGGCTGTCGTCGCGCAGCAGGTACTGGGCGAAGGAGACGACGCGGGGGTTGTCGTAGGCGAACTCCTCGGCGATCGCGATATAGGCCGCCTGCTGCTGAAGCGTCACCCCGTTGGGGTCGGGGCGGCTCTGGACCCCGAACTCGGTGATGTAGATCGGGAAGTTGGAATCGACCGCGTCGGCGCCAGAGGCTCCATCGAGCGTCGACTGCAGCGCCGCAAGCGAGCTCATGGTCACGAAGTTGTCGTTGGTCACCGGCGTGAAGGGCGCCTGGCCGACCAGCGGATATGGGTGGGCGGACCAGCCGACGGCGTCGACGTCCTCGTCGGGCCGCGGACAGCCGGGCAGCTCTTCGAACTCCTCGTCCAGGCACAGCGCCTGGCGGGTGAAGGTCAGTGGGTCGATCGATTGCTCGCCTCCGGTGGGGGCGGTCTCGCCGATCAGGATCGGCGCCTCGGGCTGCTGGTCGTGGATCGCCTCCTGGGCCTCGAGATAGAGGCGGCGGTAGAGCAGCGGCGAGTAGGGCTCGCCGCCCTTCTCCTGCGGCTGCAGGAAGGTCGAGAGGTTGGGCTCGTTCCAGATCGCCCAGATGTTCACCTTCGGCAGCTGCGGAGAGCCCGGGCTCCCGGCCCTGAAGCGGCCGTCATAGCGCTTCGCCAGTGCGCTCACGAAGAGCCCGAACTGGCGCGGGTCGGGGTCGATCAGCCCCGCGCTTCCCGGCTCCGCGGCCCACTCGGGTGCCGGCCCAGTCGGCGTGAGCAGGATCTTCATGCCGAGCGCGTTGATCTTGCTCAGGGCATCGTCGTAGAACTCGAAGCTGTAGTTGGGGTCGGCAGGGTCCGCTGGGTCGAACTCAGGCGTCTCGGTTATCGGCGCCACCTGGCTCCAGGGGATCAGCACCCGGATCGCGTCGGCGCCCAGCGCGTTGGCTTCGCTGATCGCCGCCCTCGGGTCGGGGCTGGCCACGAGGCTGACGTCGAAGATCATCGGCTTTCGCCCCTCGGGGTTCTCCGGGAAGCCGGGAGGCTGAGCGATCACCGTCTCGTCGTCGCGGGCGAGGGCCAGAGCTGCCACGGCGATCGTGGCCACCGCGAAAGCGGCGGCTAGAAGCCAGCGGCGCCGCATCTCACTTGAAGACGTATGTGCGCACGAATGGACCGGTCAGCTCGGTCCCGTCGGGCAGACGGGTCGAGGCACTGTACCGGCGCCCTTCGCGGAAAGGCGTGCGGAACTTGAAGTAGCCGCTGGCGTTGGTCCGGATCCGCTTCACGACGCCGCCCGGCTTCGCTCGCACGGTGACCTGGACGCTGGAATTCGTCGGTCGAACGTGGCCCCACAACTTCACCGTCTTCTTCTCCTTGGTGACGCGCTGGGCGACGAGCGCGATCGGGAAGGCGTCATAGGCGGCCTTCTCGGCGCCGCTCGAGAAGCGCAGGCCGGTCTGGAAGTTGATCTGGGCGTTGCCCTTGTCGTCCTGCATCAGGTACTGGCCGAAGGTGCGGATGCGGCCGTTTCGGTACATCAGGAACTCGGAGATCCCGATGTACTCCGCCTGCCGCAGCTGGCTGACGCCGAACTTGCGGTCGGGCACGCTCTCGACCCCGTACTCGGTGACGTAGATCGGCAGCCGCCGGGTCACGGCCCCGGCGCGCTTGGCCTTGTTGAGCGCCTGGGTGAGCTCGCCAATCGTCGCCAGGTTGATCAGGCTGTCGTCCTCCTCGAAGGGAGCGTTGTCGGGGTCGTAAGGGTGCTGCGCCCAGCCGTCGGCGTCGATCCTCTCGCAGCCGCCCTGGCGCTTGAACTTGGCGTTGAGGCAGAAGACGCCGCGCATGAAGGTGATCACGTCGGTGCCGGTGCGGCCCGGGCCCGGAGAGGTCTCGCCGATCAGCAGCGGGTCGCTGCCGTGTCCGGTCTGCTCCAGGCCGCGCTGGGCGGAGAGAAAGAGCTCGCGGTAGATCCGTCCCGAGACCGACCTGCGGCCCTTGAACTGTGGCTTCAGGAACAGGGGGAGGTTGGGCTCGTTGAGCACCGACCACTGGCGAACGCGCGGAAGCGCCGGGATCGGCGGGTCTGTCGGCGCGTTCGGGGCGGGGAGAAGCTGCCGCTGTAGCGAGTGCCCAATGCCTGGATGAACAGCTGAAACTCGCTCGCGTTGGGGTTCGTGAGGCCGTCGCTGGAGGTGCTGGCCCAGTCCGGCACCGGGGTGCTCGGCGTCAGGAGCACGTCCATGCCCCTCAACTCGGCGCCCCTGATCAGCTCGTCCAGGCCGGACCAGTTGATGTCCGGATAGGCGTCTGGGTCGGTGGCGTTGAAGTTGGGCTTGTTGGAGGCGTTGGCCTCCGGGGCGATGCGCTCCCAGGAGACGATCACGCGGACCGTGTCGACTCCGAACTCCTGCAGCTGCTCGAGCTGGCCGTCACGCTGGTCCTGGGGCAGGTCGAGCACCCCGCCTCCGAGGTCGAAGAGCGTGGTCTGGCCGCGCGATCCCGAGGCTCCCGGCACCGCGGCCAGGGAGCTGACCAGTGTGACCAGGAGGGCGAGCATGAGGGTGTAGCGGCGTGTGCGCATCGCAGAAAGAACCTTCCTCTCGCCAAGAAGTTTCGGCCCCCGCAGTGCTTGGGGTGGACCGGGGCCGCGGGCGAAGCGGGCTTTCTAGCAGACCTGTCGGGCAACAGACCCCGGCAGCCTTGAGAGGCGCCTAATCGAAGCGGTAAGAGCGCACAAAGGGCCCCTGCAGCTCGGCGCCCGCGGCGAGCTCACAGATCGCCTGCCACTCGCGGCCGCGCCGGAAGCGGGTCGAGAAGGCGAAATAGCCGTCGGCGTCGGTCTGCACGGTGGTCAGCTCCCTGCCGGCGCCGTCGTCACCGTCGCGAACGCGGATCTCGACCTGCTGCCGCTCGTCGCCGGGGCGCACGTGACCCCAGATCCGCACCCCACCGCCGCGCTTCTGCCGCGCCACCAGGGTGAGCGGGAAGGCGTCATATGAGGGCTTGGGAAAGCCGTTGGCAAAGCGCAGCCCGGTCTGGAAGGAGAGCAGCTGGCCCGGGTTGCGGTCGTCGTCGAGCAGGTACTGGGCAAAGGACTCGATCCAGGGATTGCGGTAGAGCAGGAACTCCGCGCGCGCCGAGGAACTCCGCCTGGCGCTGCGGGCTCACCCCCGGGTCCTCCTGCGGGTAGCTCTCGATCCCGTACTCGGTGACGAAGACCGGCAGCCTGCGCGTGGTACCGCCCGCCCGGTACACGCGTCGCAGCGCGTCGACCAGCCGGTCGATCGAGCCGATCGAGATGATCGAGCGCCGGGTCAGCTTTGGCTCCTCCCAGGGTGGGATGTGCGGGTTGTAGGGGTGGTGGGACCAGCCGTCGGCCTCGATCGGGGTGCACTTGCGCAGCGGCTCGTAGTCGCGGTCCAGGCAGAAGACCTGGCGCAGGAAGTTCAGCGGGGTGGTGGACGCACTGCCGCGGCTGGGGGCGGTCTCGCCGATCAGCAACAGGTCGCGCCCGTGATCGGACTCGGCGAGGCCGCGCTGCGCGGCCAGGAACAGGCGCCGGTAGATGCGCCCGGAGACCGTCCGCCCATCGGGGTTGCGCTGCGGGCGCAGGAAGGTCTTCAGGTTGGGCTCGTTGTAGACCGACCACTGCTCGACCCGGGGCAGTGCTTCGCCGGCGGCGCCCGCGACGCAGCGCGGCGGCACACAGGTCCCGTCGTAGCGGCGGCCCAGCGCGATCACGAAGTCCTCGTAGTCGTCGGGGTCGGGGTCGAAGAGCGGCCCGCGGCCGCTGGTGCTCGCCCAGTCGGGGATCGGCCCGGTCGGCACGAGCAGCGGATCGATTCCGCGCTGGCGTCGCCCCGCGCACGATGCTGTCGAGGATCTCGAAGTTCTGCAGCGTGTACTCGCCGGAGTCGGTGGCGTCGAGCCCGGGCGGCTTTTCCTCGTTGCCGGCCTGAGGCGCGAGGAAGCGCCACTGGACCTGGATCCGCAGCGAGTCGACGCCGAGCGCCTGAAGGCGATCGAGGATGTCGGCCCGCCGCGCCGCCGTGGTCCCGTTGAGAAGCTGCGGCGTGGGGTCGAGGACCGTGAACTGGTCCGCCGAGGCAGGTGCGCGGGCGGGCGAGGCGAGCGCCCAGAGCGAGAGCGCCGCCAGCGCGACGGCGAGCAGGGCGACGCGAATCGCCCCCGACCGGGTCTGCACTTGCGCTGCGCTCATCGACTCTGGAAACCCCTGCTGCGCCAAATCGCTTCGGCCAGTATCGCCCACGGCTACCTCGCCCGCGGCAAGTACCGTACCCGCCATGTCGCGTGCCTCGGAGCTGTTCTGGCCCACCCTCAAGGACGATCCAGCCGACGCCGAGGCCGCCTCGCACAGGCTGATGGTGCGGGCCGGGCTGGTGCGCCAGGTGGCGGCGGGGCTCTGGACCTTCCTCCCCGCCGGCTGGCGGGCGCACCGCAAGGTCGAGGCGATCATCCGCTCAGAGCTCGACGCGATCGGCGCCCAGGAGATGCTGATGCCGGTGCTGCAGCCGGCGGAGCTCTGGAAGCGGACCGGGCGCTATGAGATCGACGAGCTGCTCAAGCTCGAGGACCGCAAGGGCACCGACTACGTCCTGGCGATGACCCACGAGGAGAACCTCACCTTCCACGTCGCCAACGAGATCCGCTCCTACCGCGAGCTGCCGAAGCTGCTCTACCACTTCCAGACCAAGGAGCGAGACGAGCCGCGGCCGCGCGCCGGCGTCCTGCGAACGCGGGAGTTCGTGATGAAGGACGCCTACAGCTTCGACCGCGACGTCGAGGGGCTGGAGCGAAGCTATGAGCTCTTCATCGGCGCCTATGACCGGATCTTCGACCGCTGCGGCCTGCACTGGCACCGGGTCGAGTCCGACGTCGGGATGATGGGCGGCCTCGGCGCCCACGACTACATGGCGCCCTGCGAGGCGGGCGAGAACGAGATCGCCCTCGCGCCCGGCTATGCGGCCGACGTCGAGGTCGCCGTCGCCGACCCGCAGCCGGTCGAGCTGCCCGAGGCCCTGGCGGCGCCGGAGGAGGTCGAGCACCCCGGGCCAGACCACGGTGGAGGAGGTCGCGGGAGCGCTCGGCGTCGCTCCGGGCGCGCTGCTGAAGGCGCTCCCGGTGATCGTCGAGGAGCGCGGCATGGTCGTGGCGCTGGTGCGCGGAGACCACCGCCTCAACGAGCTGAAGCTGCGCAAGCGTGCTCGGGGCCGGCTTTCGGCCGGCCAACCCGGAGGAGATCGCCGAGCAGCTCGG
The DNA here is from genome assembly GCA_963724905.1 of uncultured Solirubrobacterales bacterium. Classification (GTDB taxonomy): domain Bacteria; phylum Actinomycetota; class Thermoleophilia; order Solirubrobacterales; family 70-9; genus Mayfieldus. Next base: position 153,335 of record CAVRWD010000001.1, on the reverse strand, counting down.
CCCGGCCGGATTCGTCGGCCCGGTCGGGGCCGGCGTGCCGGTGATCAAGGACGCCGCGATCCAGGGGGAGGGACTCGATCTGTGGCGCCAACAAGGCCGACACCCACCTGCGCGGGGTCGAGCCGGGCCGCGACTTCTCCTTCGAGGAGGCCGACATCCGCCAGGTGCAGGCCGGCGACCTGGGCCCCGGAGGCGCGCCGATCGAGATCGATGCGCGCGATCGAGGTCGCCGGGATCTTTCAAGCTCGGCACCCGCTACTCCGAGCCGCTTGGGCGCCAACTACCTCGACGAGAGCGGGCGGGAGCAGCCGATCGTCATGGGCAGCTACGGGATCGGCCCCGCGCGGGTGCTGGCGGCGGCGATCGAGCAGGGCGCCGACGATCGCGGGATCGTCTGGCCGCCGGCGATCTCCCCCTGGGGCATCCACCTCGTCTCGCTGGCAAAGGCGGACGACCCCGAGCGCGAGGCCGCCGACCGCATCTACGACGAGCTGCGCGAGGCCGGCGCCGAGGTCCTCTACGACGACCGTGAGGGTGGGCCGGGAGAGAAGCTCACCGACGCCGAGCTGCTCGGCTGCCCGCTGCGGCTGGTGGTCGGGCGCCGTGGGCTCGCCGAAGGGATCGTCGAGGCGCAGGTGCGCCGCAGCGGCGAGGAGCACAAGCTCGAGGTCGCCGGGGCCGCCGACAAGGCGCGCGAGCTGCTCGAGCAGTTCGTGATGGAGCGGGGCGAAGGCGGCCGCTCCGTTCGGCAGGGGCCGCGTGCGCAGGCTGCTCGGCCTCGACCGCACCGCGCCGGCCCCGAGCGCGACCCGCCGGGGCAGCCGCTTCACCCGCTGACGATTCCCAACCTGGTCGGCTACGCGCGCCTGGCGGCGTTGCCGTCTTCCTCTACCTGGCCTTCGAGTCCGGCGACGGCCGCACGGCGTCGGCGGCGGCCCTCTACTGGCTGATCGCGGCCGGCGACTACGTCGACGGCTTCCTGGCCCGGGTGACCGGCCAGTACAGCCGCATGGGCGCGCTGCTCGACCCGGTAGTCGACCGGCTGACGATCCTCAGCGGCGCCGTCGTCTGCTGGCACTTCGAGCTGCTGCCGCGCTGGGCGCTCGCGGTGCTGGCGGTGCGCGAGCTGATCACCCTGGTGCTCGCCCAGCTCGGCGCTGCGGCGCGGGGTGGACGCTCGAGATCAACTGGGTCGGCCGAGCCGCCGTCTTCCCGATCATGGGCGTCGATCTTCTTCGCCATGGTCTTCGACGGCTGGGTGCCCGACGGCGCTGCTGATCCTCGGCCTCGTGATGGCGGTGCTGGCGACCGCGCTCTACGCACGGATCGGGCTGCGCGATGCTGCGCGAGCCGCGCAGGCGGGCCGCAACCGCCCGCCCATTCTCCATAAACCTTCAACCCTCACTTGAAGCTTGAGGTTTCAGCCATATACTGGCCCGCATGGAGGAAACATTTCCCGATCTCGGCTCGCTCAACGACGGGAGCTGAAGGAGCTGATCGAAAGCCTCACCGAGGAGGAGCAGGAGATCTCCTACCGGCGGCGCGTGCTGCACGGCAAGATCGACATCCTGCGGGCCGAGCTGGTCAACCGGCTGCGCCAGAAGCGTGAGCGGGGCGACTCGCTGATCTCCGGCGACGACGTGCGCCAGCTGACCGAGATCCTCGCGGGCAAGACCCAGAGCGCGGGCGAGCCCAAGGACGCCTCCTAAAGCGGGGGATGCCGATGGCGGTCCACTGCCCCGAGTGCGGCTTCGTCAACCCGGAGGGCGCCAACTACTGCCAGAAGTGCGGTGCGTACCTGAGTGCCCGGCCCGAGGGAGGCGAAGAGCCGACGACGATGACCTACACGGTCGACGACACCGGCGAGATGCAGCCGGTCGACATCGACCAGGTGGTCGAGCAGCGCCGGCGCCGCGCTGGTGATCCGCGCCGGGAGGCGGCAGGGCGGGGGAGAGCTTCACGATCGACGACGACCGGGTCAGCATCGGGCGCAGCCCCGACGCCGGCGTCTTCCTCGACGACGTCACCGTCTCGCGCAACCACGCGCTGCTGGTCAAGCGGCGCGACGGCCTCTACATCGACGACCTCGGCTCGCTCAACGGCACCTACGTGAACCGGCGCCGCATCGAGTCGCACCGGCTCGACGACGGCGACGAGATCCAGGTCGGCAAGTACAAGCTCAGCTACCTGGAGAAGTAGATGGCGACCAGGCAGAGAACCGGCAGCGATGCGCGACCGCGGACGGGCTGCCGGACTCGGCCACGCGGCCGCGCAAGGCGCTGACGATCGGCGCCGTCTGCAAGATCCTGCAGAGCGAGTTCGACGACATCTCGATCTCGAAGATCCGCTACCTCGAGGACCAGAAGCTGCTCACGCCGCGGCGCACGGCCGGCGGCTACCGCCTCTACAGCCAGTCCGACGTCGAGCGCCTGCGCACGATCCTGCGCCTGCAGCGCGACGAGTTCCTGCCCCTGCGGGTGATCCGCCAGGAGCTCGCCGCGGGCCGCGACATCGACCTCGGCGGCGACCGGCCGACCGGCGGCAGCCGGTGCGGCGGGCGATCCTCGTCAACACCTCGACCGCCTACCTGACCCTCGACGAGGTGATCGAGGAGACCGGCGCCCGCGAGGAGCTCGTGCGCGAGCTGGAGGACTTCGGCGTGATCCAGCCCGAGCGCCGCGACGGCAACGACGGTCTACGACGAGACCGACCGCGAGATCGTCCGCGCCGCCAACGAGCTCTCGCGCTTCGGGGTCGCGGCGCGCAACCTGCGCGTCTTCCGCTCCTCCGCCGACCGCGAGGCGAACCTGCTCGAGGCGCTGCTCGGCGCCGTCGCTGCGCTCGCGCAACCCGCAGCGGCGCAAGGAGGCGCTGGAGAGCCTCGAGAACCTCGCCGCGACCGTCAGCCACCTCAAGCACCTGCTGCTGGTCCGCGACCTGCGCCGCCTCGCCGGCTAGGCGCCTCCGGCGCCGCCACGTGCCATGCCCAAGGTCACCCGCCGCCGGACGATCGACGCCCCGCCGACGAAGTCTGGGCGCTCGTCTCCGACCCCTACAACCTGCCGCGCTGGTGGCCGCGCACGAGCCGGGTCGAGAACGTCGAGCGGACCAAGGCCGGCAAGCGCAGCCAGTGGACGAAGGTCCTGGAGACCGCGCGAGGGACGCGGCGTGCGCGCCGACTACCGCTGCCTCAGCTCGGCCGAGGACGAGCGCTACGTCTGGGAGCAGCAGCTCGAGGACACGCCCTTCGAGCAAGCACCTGCGCAGCTCGGTGACCGAGATCGGCCTGCGGCCCGCCGACGGCGGCACCGAGGTGCCGCTGACCGCGCGCCAGACGCTGCGCGGCCTCTCGCGCCTCGGCTCGCCGATGATGCGGCGCGGGCCGGCCGCAGATGCTCGACGAGGCGCTGGAGGGGATCGAGCGCGCCCTGGTGGCCCGGAGGGCGAGCGGATGAGCGCCGCGGCCGCGCCGCGACTCGAAGTGGTGGGGCTGGGGCGACCCGGCGATCGACGCCGAGCTCGACCCCGAGTCGCTGGCGCTGCTGCGCGAGGAGCTCGGCGACCTGCAGCCATGGGAGCGGCCGGCGTCGGTCGAGGAGGTCGACGATGCCGCCCGCGCAGAGCCGCTCCCGGCCGCGATCGTCGGAGGCGGTCGGCGCGGAGCACGTGCTCGAGCGGGCACGAGGACCGGGTGCGGCACGCCGCCGGCAAGGGCTACGCCGACCTCGCCGGCTGCCGCTCGGGCAGCCTCGAGGCGGCCCCCGACGCCGTCGTGCTGCCGGGCGACGGCGGCGAGGTCGGCCGCGGTGCTCGAGGTCTGCGCCGCCGAGGGCGTCGCGGTCGTGCCGTTCGGCGGCGGCACCAGCGTCGTCGGCGGCGTCGAGCCCCTGCGCGGCGAGCACGCGCGCCTGATCAGCCTCGACCTGGCGCGGCTGCGGGCCGTCGAGGTCGACCGGACGCTCGCTGACCGCGCGCCTCGGCGCCGGCCTGCGCGGCCCGGAGGCGGAGGCGGCGCTGGCGGCGCAGGGGCTCACCCTCGGCCACTTCCCGCAGTCGTTCGAGTACGCGACGATCGGCGGCTTCGCCGCCACCCGCTCCGCCGGGCAGGCGTCGAGCGGCTTACGGGCGCTTCGACGAGCTGGTCACCTCGGCTGCGGCTGCTCGCGCCCGCCGGCGAGATCGAGCACCCTGGAGACGCCCGCACACCGCCGCCGGGCCCGTCGCTGCGCGAGCTGGTCGTCGGCTCGCGAGGGCGTCCTCGGCGTGATCCCGGACGTCACCGTGCGGGTGCGGCCCGGCGCCGAGCGAGCGCCGCTACGAGGCCTGGTTCGCGGAGAGCTTCGAGGCCGGCTGCGAGATCGTCCGCGCGCTCGCCCAGGACGGAGGCGCTGCCGGACGTGATCCGGATCTCCGACGAGGAGGAGACGCGGTTCTTCGCTGGCCCTCTCGGGCCCCAGCGGCGTCTCCGGCGCGCCTTCGACCGCTACCTCGCCTGCGCGGGGTCAGCGGCGGCTGCCTGGTCGATCGTCGGGTTCGAGGGCGAGCGGCAGAGCGGTCGCCCGGCGGCGCCGCTCGCCGTCGCAAGCTGCGCGCCGGCGGCGCCGTCTACCTCGGCCAGGCGGCGGGGCGGCTCCTGGGAGCAGCGGCCGCTACGAGGGGCCCTACCTGCGCGACACCCTGATCGACGCGGGGGCGATGGTCGAGACGCTCGAGACCTCGCACACCTGGAGCCGCCTGCAGGATCTATACGCGGCGGTGCGGACTGCGATCGCGGGGCGCTGGAGGCGCAGGGGACGCCGGGGATCGTCCTCTGCCACCTCTCGCACGCCTATCCGGACGGGGCCTCGCTCTACTTCACCTTCGTCGCCCGCCGCCTGCCCGGCGAGGAGATCGAGCAGTGGCGGCGGGTGAAGACCGCCGCCTGCGAGGCGATCGTCGCGGCCGGCGGCACGATCACCCACCACCACGCGATCGGCCGCGACCACGTCCCCTACATGGAGGCCGAGGTCGGCGAGCACGGGCCTCGAGGTCCTGCGGGCCGCCAAGGAGCAGCCTCGACCCGGCCGGGATCATGAACCCGCTGATCGGCTAGCCCGGTGAGCCGATTGCGCTGCTGCTTTCACGCGAAGGAGTAGCCGCTGAGATAATCGCGGCCAGGAGTCAGCCGATCTTCGAGCGACACGTCGAGTTGACGGGCACACTGCTCGAGGAGCTCGATCTACACGATGTGAGCCTGGTGCTCCACGACTTCGGTGGCCCGATCGGACTGATGCTCGCCCTGGCCAATCCGCGCCGCATCGCCCGCATCGTGATCCTCGATACCGCGATCGACCCTCGCGAGGTGTGGATGAGCGAGACCTGGGTTCGCACTCGCAGTTCGTCGAGAGCACGGAAGACTTTCCGGTCGGAGAGCTGATGCGGGCAACTTGCCTCGACGACCCTGGTGACGAGGTCATCGCTGCCTATCAGGCGCCGTTCCCGGTGCCCGAGTCCCAGGGGTGGAGAGGGTTGATGATGAGCATGCCGCAAAGGGGGGACAAGAGCGCTGCCGCAGCCGCGGACGCGTTCTACGATGCCCTTCGCCGCGACCTTCGCCCGATGCTGTTCCTCTGGGCCGAGTCCGACACTTTCCTTACCCTCGCGAGCGGCCAGTGGCTCGCGACCCGGATCGGGCGCCACATCGACCAATGGCTAGGGGCGATGGCCGGCGGCGGCGGGATGGATCCGACGATCTCGCTGGCGCCCGTGCACGCCTTCTCCGAGCCCCCGCACATCGACGACGCCTCAGAGCTGCTCGCAGCCGCGCCCTTACACGCCATCGCCTATGGCTTCACGAGTTCCGCTTACGTGATCGGCGCGAACGGCGAGGCGGAGATGATCCGGCGGCTTGAGCAGCGCACGCGCGGTCTTCCCGTGGTCGCGCCATGCGCCGCCGCCGTGGAGGCGCTCCATGCCCTCGGTGCGACCCGGATCGCGCTCGTCGATCCGCCCTGGTTTGATGCGCAGCTCAACGGGCTGGGGCGGGCCTACTACGAATCGGCCGGGTTCGACGTCGTCCATTCCGCCGCATGCGGGCTACCGAGCGACCAGGCCGGGATCACGCCTGCCGATCTATATGACTGGGTGAGAGAGCACACGCCCGCCGAGGCAGACGCGGTCGTGATCGGCGGAAACGGTTTTCGGGCTGTAGGAGTGATCAATGCGCTCGAGGAGGACCTGGAGCGCCCTGTCGTGACAGCAAACCAAGCTCTTTTCTGGGCCTCACTCCGGGCAGCAGGAGCCGATCTAGGCTCGATCACCGCCTACGGGCGCTTGTTCGACCATCGCTAGCGAGTCGTCTGCGCGGGCCGTGGCCAAGGATGTGGCGCTGCTGCTTTGCGCGAGGAGCAGGTATCTCATTGTTCGTCGAAGGCGTTACTCGCGCAGCGAGAAGACGGTGACGGGAGTACCAAACCTACGAATTAGCTCGTCGAGTAAACCTCGTTCCTGCCAACCGGCGTGGTCCGGAGGGCGCAGCCCGACGAGAATGTGGTCAGCCGGGAATGCGGCGAGGGCATCCTCGAATGCAACGAGTGGATCGTCGGCCCCCACGGCTCCGCTGGCCTCCGTTCCGAGCTCCTCGATCTGGCCCAAGACCGCCTGAAGGCGCTCGTCGGCCTGCTCGCGCGCCTTGTCAGTTGCCGAAGCCAGCCATTCGAACCGAGTTGGAAGTGCCGGTGTCACAACCAGGACCTCATCGGCCGTATCTATAAGTTCTCGGACTCCGAAAGGGAGCGCGTCGGCGCTGTCAGCTGTCTCGCCGGCCGCGATCAGTAAGCGCTTGGGCATCAGAGCGACAGCTAATCACGCGCGGGGGAGAAGCTTCGCTTTTCCATTCGGAGGCAGTGTCGGCGCTGATTCACTCGCTCCGCGAAAAGCGCTGCAACCTACGCCTAGACAGCACGCCCGCGGGCCAGGGCCGTCAAAGAGCGGGGGCAGGGTGGGGCGGACGGGTCCACCGGTGCCGGCCGGAGGTTCAGCGCCACCAGCGCGATCGCGGCGATGCCGGCGGAGGCCACGGCGTAGGCGCTGATCACTGCCTGCAGGGTCTGCGAAGTGGAGTCCAGCTCGCGGCCGATCTCGGGCAGCGCCACCACGACGATGTACTGGTCCAGCGACACGATCAGCATCGCGAAGGCCAGCAACGCTAGGGCCGCCGCCTTGGCTCTTCCGCCGAACTGGACCACAGAGCTAGCTGTCCGGGTCAGTGGAGGGTGGGTCGGTAGGTGAGCTCCTGGATGTGACCGTCGAGCGTCCTGTTCTCGACCAGTTCCAGGTCGAAGTCGGGCGCACCCTGGAAGATCGGGTCCAGCCCGGTCTGACCGGTGATGACGGGGAAGAGGGTCACCTGCACGCGGTCGACTAGGCCGGCGCCCATCAACGCCCGGTTCATCGACAGGCTGCCGTGCGAGCGCAACGGCACCTCGGACTCCTCCTTGAGCCGGGCGACGACGTCGACGGCGTCACCGCTCACGAGGGTCGCGTCGGGCCAGTCAAGGGGGGCTTCCAGCGTCGTCGAAACCACCGTTGCCGGCAAGCTCCTCATCCGCGTTACCCATGGGTCACGCACTTCGGACTCCTCGGTGCTCGAGGCCAGCATCCGCGCAAATGCCCGATACGTGTTGGCCCCGAGGACCATCCGCTGCTCTGCCTCGTACAAGGCAAGGCGGTGCTCGAGCAACTCAGGGCCTTGTTTTCCCCAGTAGCCGGACCAGTCGGCGCCCGCGGCGCCGTAGCCGTCGAGGCTGGAAAAGACGTCGAACGTGTAGGTGGCGGTCATGTCCTTCTCCTCGAGCGCAGTTGATCGGTGTGAATACAGACTGAAGATCACTGCGAGACTCATCGCCGTCGGACTGACCGCGACAACGCCGGATGGCAGCGGAACGTTCAGTTAGGGCTCGAGCTTGCGAAGCGCCCAGAGCCAAGTGGCGAGATTGATGGCCGGGAGCGCCACCCCGCCAAGCGCTATCGGATCGCCGACCCCCTTCTCGCGGACCTCGAAGCCGCCGGCCATCGCGTCGCAGACATCGACTCCCACATTGAGGAGCAGAGCCGGGCGGGCGAGATGGGGTGAGTGCGTCGAGAGCAGTGTGAAGACGGCGATCGCGATGTATTGCCCACCAAAGCCGCGCAGAGACATGACGGATTCTGGTTCGGCCGGCGCGTAGCGTCCAGCCATGAACCGTGGCGCGAACATCGCCGCGAGCCCGTAAGCAAGGCGGCCGAGAGAACCGGCCTTCATGGCGGCGCTTCCCGAGGGCGACATGGCTGGAGGCTCCCGCCTGAAGGTCGTGCTGTCAATTACCTCTCAGGTAATCGATGTGCAACCGGATCGCAGCTAGGGTCGGCCAATCAGGAGATGGCGATGATGAGCTCCCAACCTGGGGTCGGGCCACTACTGCGCGATTGGCGCAGGCGCAGGCGGCGTACCCAGCTCGACTTGGCGCTCGACGCCGGTATCTCGGCAAGACATCTGAGCTTCGTCGAGACTGGCCGGTCGAAGCCGAGCCCCGAGATGGTTCTGCTACTCGCCGAGCACCTGGGGGTTCCGTTCCGGGAGCGAAACCTTTTGCTGCTCGCCGCCGGCCACGCTCCTGCGTTCCCAGAGCGCTCGCTCGATGACCCCGAATTGGCGCCTCTGCAAGCGGGGCTCGATCTCATTCTCAAAGCCCATGAGCCATATCCGGCCGTTGCCTTCGACCGCGTTTGGAACTTGGTCGCTGCGAACTCCGCCGTGGAGGTGCTGACCCATGGAGTCGACCCCGCCCTGCTTGCACCGCCCGCCAACGTCATGCGGATCAGCCTGCACCCGCGTGGAATGGCCGCCCGGATCATCAACCTCGGCGAGGTGCGGGCCCACTTCCTCGATCGACTCAGACGGCAGCTCGCGACCACCGGCGACGATCAGCTTGCCGCGTTGATCGAGGAGATCACCGGCTATCCGGCGCCCGCCCCGCCGGCCAGCCCGAGCCCCAGGACGATGCTCGGGCCGGTCAGGCTCCGCGGTGCCGAGGGGGTCGAGCTCTCGTTCTTCGGCATGTTCGCCACCTTCGACACCCCGTTCGATGTGACTACTTCCGAGCTGGCGATCGAGTTCATCTTTCCAGCCGATTCGGTGACCGCCGCGGCGCTCGAGAAGTAACCGGTTCGCGGACCAGCCAAACCGTAGGATTGCGGCCGTGCCGTTCACGCTCAGGAACCTCAAGGAGGACCTGGAGGACGTCGGGTCCAAGTTCGACGGCGCGCCGGACCTGGAGTTCCGCTTGGCGACCGAGGCGCTCGAGCTCGAGCAATCCGGCCTGAGCTACCAGCGCGTCCCGCCCGGGTATCGCTTTCCGTACGGCCACACGCACAGCAAGCAGGAGGAGGTGTACGTGGTCGTGGGCGGGAGCGGACGCATGAAGCTCGACGACGAGATCGTCGAGCTCAAGCAATGGGACGCGGTGCGAGTCCCGCCCGGTACATGGCGCGGCTACGAGGCCGGGGCGGAGGCCCTCGAGATCATCGTCATCGGCGCGCCGAGTCTCGGCGATGCCCGGCGCGAGGACGTCGAGGGCCAGCGCGACTGGTGGGCTGACTAGTCCTCATCGACATCAGCTAGACAGTGCCCTCGAACGTGACCTGATCCTGCTCAGAAGAGATTCGCTCGATGCTGCCGGAGAAGAAGTACTTGGCGAGTGGTTCTGCACCTGAAAGCTCGACTTCACCCCGAGGCGCGAGATTGAGCCGGGTCCGACCTTCTTCCAGCGGCGTTGCTTCGAGCAGCCAATCCCGACACTCCGCCTGCGTCGCCTCGCGTTCCTTGGCAGCTTTCCGCAAGCGGTCGAGTTCCGGCTGGCAGCGAAACGGCGGCTGGAAGTGTGGTTGTTTGCGAGTAAGTCCGACGCCTGGATGATATGTCGCGAGACAGAGGCGTCCCGGGAGCTGGGACTGTGGGCTAGCCGCCGTCGGCGGCAGCGAAGCCCGGGCCGACGATCGGTCCCTGGGCGACCGTCTGGCCGGAGTAGCGCGGGAGCCGCTGGCTCTGGCGCGCCTGGCGCAGGGCGGCGGTGACTTCCGAGTCGCTGGCGAGCGAGATCGAGATCGAGTCGAAGAGGTTCTGCTGCAGCGCCTGGATCAGCTGCGTGGGGATCGGGGCGACTCCGCGCAGGCGGCCGTTCTCTCCCACCGACTGGCGCACGAGCGGGAAGGCCTGGGAGCGGCTTCCGAACAGCCAGATCACGTAGCCCTCGCCGTTGCCGCTCGGCTCGAGACCGTTCACGTTGACCTGCAGCGCCGGCTGCTGGCGAACCTGCACGAATACGGCGACGCCCCGCGCGTCCCCGCCGCCCTGCGGGGTGAGCTCGGCCCGGGTCAGGTTGCTGGCCGTGTTGCTGGCCGTCTGGTTCGATCCTCCATCCGAGGCGGCGGTCGACGTCATCGTCGCCGTCTCCACCGCCGAACACCCCGGCCACGGCGAGCACGATCACCACGATCAAGAGGCCGCCGCCGATCAGCCCGGCGATCAGCTGTCGCTGGCGGCCGGAAAGGCTGGAGGCGATCCCGCCCTCCGACTTCGGCGCCGATGCCGTCTCGGCCGCGGTCGCCGGCTTCGGCGTCGCCGCGGGGGCGGGTGCCGGGGCGGCCTTCTTTCGGGGCCGCGCCGCTCCGGCGTTGGCGCCCACGAGGTCGGGAAGCTCGGCGCCTGGAGCCAACACGCGTAGCTGGGTCGTGAGCCGCTCGGCGAGGTCGCGGGTCCCCGAGTCGTTCTGCAGCCGGCGGGCGACGTCGGCGCGGCCGATCGGGTCCGCCTGGCCGAGCAGGTAGTCGGTGAGCCCAACATCGGCATCGGGGTCCTCGCCGCCGATCTCGGTCAGCGCGGTGCGGGCGCGCGAGCGGACCTGCTCGACCTCGAGGCCGAGTAGCGAGCCGATGTCGTCATAGCTCTGGCCGCGCTGCAGCAGCAGCTGCAGCATCGCTCGCTGGTCGTCTGTGAGCGGCATGCGAAAAGCGTACGCACTCACCACGCCCAGCAACGCAGGTTGGCGCCCGAGGCGACGGATATGGGGGATATGTTGCGCCCGTGGGAGAGCGACTGCGCAGGACCGCCGCCCGCGAGCCCGGTCGCGCGGTTGGCGTCCTCGCTGCGGTGGCGGTGCTCGGCACCGCCCTGGCCGCGGGTTGGACCGACCGCCTCGCGCTCTCGACCGACGCGACGCCGCAGGCGCCGCTCGAAATACGGGTGGCGGGCGAGCTGCCGGTCGACTCGGGGCCGTTCCGGATCGCGGTGCAGACGATGCGCTCCCAGCTCTCCGCCAACCCGGCAGTCACCGGCGTGCGGGAGCGCCGAGACAGGGGCGGGCCACGCTCCACGCTTCTGATCGTGCGGTTCAGCGTCGGTGGGCGGAAGCGTGATTCGGCGATTGATCGCATCCAGCAGGGGTTGGACCCGGGCCTGCTGGTGCTCTCATTCAGCGGTGAGGCGGCATCGGTACGGGGAGCAAAGGACGCCGCCGTCGACGACCTCTACCTGCTCCTCTTCGCCTTGCCGCTTGTGGCCCTGCTCGCCGTGGCGACCCTGGGACTGCGTGCCGGTGGAGCGGCCCTGCTGGCTTCCGGCGCCGCCTCGGCTCTCGCGGCGCTCGGGTCGGAGTTGCTCGGCCTAGCGTTCGACGTCTCCTGGCTGGCGCTGGTCGGGGCCGTGGCGGGTGGAGTGCTGATCACCTTGCAGCTCTGCGCGATGGCGAGGGCGGGCGCGGATTCGGGCGCCCTCCTGCTGGCCGGCGCTTGCGGGGGCAGCACCTTTCGCGGCGCTGGCGGTCCTCGGAGTCGATTACCTGGCCTCGCTCGGGCTGGGCGGAGCGCTGGGCTCGCTGCTCGCGGCACCCGCGGCGCAGGTCGCGGCCGGCGCGGGGGAGGGCTTCTCCCAGAGGGATGTCGACGAGCCCCCAGAGATTCCGAAGGAGCACGCGGGAGCGCGCTTCTGGCGCGGGGCCGGCGGCCTGCTGGGTTGGAGCGCCGCGATCTCGATCTCGATCGCAGCCCTAGCGGTGGCGGTGCTGGCCTTCTCGGTGGCCCCGGTCGACGGGCTGGCGGTCGCGGCGCTCGGCGCCGCGTCGGCGCCGGAGATCGAAGCAGCCCAGCTCGGCGCCGCGATCGGCGCCGCGGCCCTTGCGACGGTCGACGCTCGCGGCCTTCTCCGGGCTGCGGATCGGGCTCGCGATCGCCGGCACCCTCGTCTTCGCCCTGCCGGCCGCTGCCGCCGCGGGGCTTCTCGTCGCCACCGTCCAGGAGGGTGGGGTCGAGGGGCCGCTCGACTACGCCTCGACCGGCGTCCTGCAGCTCGGCTCGCTGGCCGCGGTCGCCGCCCTGGTCGCGTCGGTCTGCGCCGCCCAGCTCGCCGCCCTCGCCGCCGTAGCGCGGCGAACGGAAGGATCTGCGATCACGGAGCGGGCGGGGGAGGCGATGGCCGCTCTCGGTCCGGCCGCGACCCTCGCCTGCGGAACCGGCATCGCCTGCGGGGTCGCGCTTGCCTTCAGCCCGCTGCTCTTCGTCAAGGAATTCGGCCTCGGCATCGCCGCCGGGCTGTTGCTCGAGCTCGTGGTCGTCCACGTCCTCGTCGCCCCGGGCCTCCTGCGGCCAGGCTCCGGAGCGCTCATCGCGCCAATAGGCTGCAGGCGATGGCAGCCAACGAGCCTGACGTCTCCCCGTTCAGCGGCCTGATCGGGATCGAGTACCTCAGCAACGATCCCGAGAAGGCCCAGGCCCGGGTCGAGGTCCGCGACGACCTGAAGCAGCCCTACGGCTACCTGCACGGCGGCGTGATCATGTCGGTGATCGACGAGCTCTGCTCGCGCTCGACCGTGATGCAGGTGATCATGGACGGCGGCGTGGCGCTGGGCCAGTCGCTGGACGTCTCGCTGATGCGCTCGGTGCAGTCGGGGGCGGTGACCGTCACGGCTCGCGCCCGGCACCAGGGCAAGACGAGCTGGGTCTGGGACGCCGAGGCGACCGACGACAGTGGCCGCCTCTGCGCCCTGGCGCGGATGACGGTGGCCGTGCGGCCGTTCGAGAAGCCCTCCTGAGCAGCCCCGCTAGCCGCCGAAGCGGTTGGTGATCGGAAGGCGGCGGTCGCGACCCAGGGCTCGGGGGGTGATTCGGATGCCCGGCGGGGCCTGGCGGCGCTTGTACTCGGCCCGGTCGACGAGAAGGATCACCTCGTCGACGAGCTGCGGATCGATTCCATCTTCGATCAGCTCCTCGCGGCCTGCGTCGCGCTCGACGTAGGCCTCGAGGATGCGGTCGAGGGTCTCGTAGGGCGGCAGCGAGTCGGTGTCGAGCTGTTCGGGGCGCAGCTCGGCGGAGGGTGGGCGCTCGATCGCCGACTCCGGCACCAGGCCGCCCCCGGCGGCTGCGTTTCGGCGACGGACCAGCTCGTAGACGAGCGTCTTGGGGACGTCCTTGATCACCGCGAAGCCGCCCGCCATGTCGCCGTAAAGGGTCGCGTAGCCGACTGACATCTCGCTCTTGTTCCCGGTCGTCAGGACCAGCCAGCCGTAGCGGTTCGACAGCGCCATCATCAGGTTGCCGCGGATCCGCGCCTGCAGGTTCTCCTCGGTGAGCAGGCGCGCTCTTTCCGGTCCCTCACCGTCGCCGCTCGGCGCCAGGGCGTCGCCGAGCGCTTCGCCGTAGCCGTCCATCATCTGCTCGATCGGAATCTCGACCAGCCCGGCCCCGATGCTGCGTGCGATCGCCCGGGCGTCCGCCTGGGTCGCGTCGCTGGAGTGGGGGGAGGGCATGACGACGCAGCTGACCGACTCCGGGCCGAGCGCGTCGACCGCGATCAGCGCCACCAGAGCCGAGTCGATCCCGCCCGAGAGCCCCAGGCCGACGTGGTCGAAACCGTTCTTGCGGACGTAGTCGCGCAGTCCCAGGACCAGCGCCGAGTAGACCTCGTCGAGGTCGGCAAGCGGAGCGGCCACAGAACAGGGCTCGGGGCCTCCGAGCTCGCAGAGCAGCAGCTCCTCCTCGAACTGCGAGGCCCGGGCGACGATGGCGCCACCGGCGTCCACGAGCAGGCTGTGGCCGTCGAAGACGAGCTCGTCCTGGCCGCCGACCAGGTTGCAAAACGCAAACGCTGCCCCGTACGCTTGGGCCCGCAGGGCGAACATCCGCTCTCGCTCGGCGCCCTTGCCGCGGTGGTAGGGGGAGGCGGAGGGATTGAGGATCAGCTGCGCTCCCGCGGCGACCTCCTCCGAGGCGGGCGGCCCCTCCACCCAGCAGTCCTCGCAGATCGTCAGCCCGACCTTCACCCCGGCCACGTCCAGGGTCACTGGCTGAGTCACCTGGGGTGAAGTAGCGGCGCTCGTCGAAGACCGAGTAGTTGGGCAGCCGCTGCTTGCGATAGACCGCCTGCACGGCGCCGTCGGCGAGCAGCGCGATCGAGTTGTGGACCCCCGGCGCGCCGTCGGGGCCCTCCTGGGCCGCCTCGGCAAATCCGACCAGCGCCGCGATGCCGGTGACCCGCGACGCGAGCTCGTCGACAGCACGGCGGTTCGCGGCGACGAAATGTCGCTTCAGGTAGAGGTCCTCGGCCGGATAGCCGGGAATGCAGAGCTCGGGAAAGACGACGAGGTCGGCGCCGGCCTCGCGCGAACGCACGATCCACTCGTCGATCCTGCTCGTATTGCCGTCGATGTCTCCGACGGTCGGATTGAGCTGGGCGAGTCCCAGGCGGATCTGCGGTGTTGACGGCACACATGAAGTATCGCCACCCTGATCGACGCCTGGCGGCTACGCGCCGCGGCGTGCCTATAGTTGGTCGTCGCATGCGAGCCCGCCGGCAGATCGGTACTCTCGCTCCTGCTGGCGGCCGTGATGCTGACCACCGGAGCGTCGAGCGCTGCCCTGGGGGCGCAGGGTGACCGGACCGGCACTGGAGGCAAGGCCGCCGAGGCCCTGCGGCGCGCCACCCGCCTGCTCGATGCCCCGAAGCAGCGCGACGTCAGCCGACTGGTGCAGCGGCAGGCGACCACGACCCTGCTCTCGCTCTCGCGCTCGCTGGACCGCCTCTCGCCCTCCCAGCGCCAACGGGCAAGGGCACTTCTCGCGCGGCCGACCGACAACCCCGACCCCGACGGCAGCGCCTACACCGCCCCGGAGCGGCCGCCCGCCTGCAGCGCCCATTTCTGCGTCCACTACGTCGGCAGCAGCGACGACGCACCGGACCCGGCAGATGCGAACGCGAACGCGATCCCCGACTACGTCGAGCAGGTTGCCGCGGTGGCCGAGACCGCCTACACGGTCGAGAACGGGACCCTCGGATGGCAGGCGCCGCAGCCCGACGGGGCTCGAGGCGGCGACCCCAGGGTCGACATCTACCTGGTCAACCTGCAGGGAGGGCTGTTCGGATACGCGGCCCCGGACCTCGGCCAGTCCGGGCGCTCCCAGCACGGCTACCTGGTCGTCGACGACGACTACTCGACCGTCGATTTCCCCGGCACCGTCCCGCTTGCCGACCTTCAGGTGACGCTCGCGCACGAGTACAACCACGTGCTGCAGTTCGGCTACGACATCGGGCAGGACCTCTGGTTCTACGAAGCCACCGCCACCTGGATCGAGGACTACGTCTACCCGGACCTCAACGACTACCTGCGCTACATCAAGCGCTGGTCGACGCGCTCGAAGGTCCCGATCACCAAGCAGAACATCAAGATCTACGGGACCGCGGTGCTCAACCACTGGCTCGCGGGGCGCTACGGCCCGGCGGTCGTCCGCACGGCCTGGGAGCGGGCACGAAGCGTGAAGCCGGCCGGATTCTCGGTCGACGCCTACACCGCCGGAATCAAGGCCGCGGCGCGCGGCGCCGGCAAGGGGGCCGGCGGCAAGGACCTGGCGCGCGAGTTCGCCCGCTTTGCCTTCGCCACGGCCGAGTGGCAGACGCCCGGCGCCTTTCCGTACGTCGACGCCCCGCTCTGGGACGACGTCAAGCGCAGGGGCAAGCTGCGCGCCAGCCGCTTCCTGGTCCGCCGCCTCAGCCACACCGGCTACATGTTCTTCAGAGTCCGGCCCCGCGACGTTCCGAAGATGCGCCTGCTCGCCGGCGCCCGCCGCGGCACCCGGGCCGCGTTCGGCCTCGTCTGCCGGGAGGGCCCGGTCGCGACCGGCAAGGTGCGCACCAAGATGCGCTTCACCAAGCGCGGCGGGGTGCGCGGGGTGACGCTGCGTAACCCGGGCGCGCTGCAGCCGCATCACCGCCGGGATCGTCAACGCCGATCCCAGCCAGGCCGGATTCGCCTTCGGCGACTGGCTATACAGGCACGACCACGAGCGCTTCGCGGCGACGCTGCTTTTGCGCTAGCTAGCGGTCGTCGTCAACTTCCTGCTCGCGGCGCGAGCACGCTCCTCGTGCAGCTCGGCCTCCGTGGCCTTGCGGCGCGCCCGCTCCTCAGTCACCTTGGCCTCCGCACGGCTCTCCGCTGCCTGCTCGCGGTGATGCACGGCGTCGTCGCGCTTGGCGTCCGTCTGCAGGCGTCCCTGCTCACGCTGCGCCTGGTTCCTGATTCGCCACCCGGAAGACCAGGAACAGCACCACCAGAGCAGCGACGATGATCAGGATGATTGCGAGGGTTGACATGCGCTTCCTCTCCTTGGTTGGTCAGTAGGGGGCTTCCCGCGCAGCGCGAGGCTCATACCCGCTCGCTGTTAGGCCTCGGTTAGCAGCCGCTCCATCAAAAGCACGTCCTTCCACTCGCCGTCGAGCCGGCCGTGGCGCATGTGGGTGCCCACCTCGCGAAAGCCGCAGCTTCGAAACAGGGCGATGCTCGCATCGTTGGTGGTGAAGATCTTGGCCAGCAGCTTGTGGATCCCGACCTTCGCCGCCTCGGCGGCGAGGCCGTCGAGAAGCTCCCGGCCGACGCCCTTCGAGCGCGCTTCCGGAGCCACGTAGACGGCGCACTCGGCCACCCCGGAGTAGTAGTCGGCCGGGTCGTCGTAGCCGACCCAGCCCGCCCAGCCCGCCACCTCGCCATCGACTTCGGCGACGAGAAGATGGCCGCCGCGCTGGTCGTTCTTCAGCTCCAGCTCGCCGGGCTCGTGGTGCCGGGTCTGAAATGTCGCCTGGCGCTCCTCGATGCCGCGGTTGTAGATCGAGGCGATCGCCTCGGCGTCGGTCGGGTGGGCGGGGCGGATCATCGGCCCCAGAGGCTAGAGCGCGACAATCTCGTCGATGGCAGCGACCCCCGAGCGGCCCGGGCGACTGATCGTCACCGCTGATGACTGGGGCTACTGCGAGCGCTACAACGCCGGGATCGAGCAGGCCGCTCGTGCCGGCGCGATCGACGCGGTGAGCGCGATGGTCCTGCGGCCCGATTGCGACCCGGCGATCGCCGCGAGCGGGGTGGAGGTTGGGCTGCATCTGGAGCTGCCGGACGGGAGCACTTTCTTCCGCATAGCGGAAGAAGAGTCGGCGGCGAGAATCTCACCGAGGAGCCGCGCCACCAGGCGGAAGCGTTCGAGCGCATCTTCGGCCGCCCGCCCGCCCACATCGACGGTCACCACCATGCTCACGCGAAGTCGCCGATAGCGGCAGGCGGTCGAGGAGCTGGCGCTCGAGCTCTCGGTACCGGTGCGCTCGGTGAGCGATGACCATCGCCGGCGCCTGCGGGAGCGTGGGATCGCGACCGTCGATCGCACGGTCGGGCGCTTGGAGCGAGAGCGGAGCCGGCACTGCCGGGCGCTCTGGCCGAAGCACTCAAGCTAGGACGGCTGCCCGCGGGGACGACGGAGTGGATCGTGCACCCCGGCCGCAGCGACCCCGAGTCCGGCTCGGGCTATGACCGCGGCCGCGAGGAGGACCTGGCGCTGCTGCTCGAGCTTGCCGGCGAGCCGCTCCTCGCCCGGGCAAGGACTAACCACCGCGACGCCCTGGGCGGGGCGGGCGCCTAGGCCTTCGCGCTGCCCGGCGCCTTGGCGCCGTCGCCGCTCGGCTTGCCGTTGCCCGCTGCCTTGGACTTCTTCCTGGACCCGCGCTTCTTGGCCGACTTGCGGGCCTTGGGCTTTGGGGCGGCGGCGGAGAGGTCGTTCATCGCCGCCTCGAGGTCGAGGGCAAGGCTCTCCAGGTCCGGCATCGCGTCGTAGTCGCCGATCAGCCCGAAGTTGACTTGCCCGTTGTAGGACATGATCCCGACGCAGACGGCCTGGTTTCGGGCCAGCGGCACCATCGGGAACAGGGCCACCATCTCGCGGCCGAGCAGGTAGAGGGGGAACTGCGGGCCGGGGATGTTTGTGACCACGAGGTTGAAGAAGCGCTGTGCGGGCTGCAGCCGCGCGGCCTGGGATGCGATCGTCGGCGGCGCGAAGTCGGTCAAGCCGGTGAGGATCTCGGCGCCGACTGCCTGCTTGGAGCCCTTCAGGTCGCCCATCGTGTCGCTGATCAGGTGCAGGCACTCGGCTGGGTTCTCACACCAGACCGGGAGCGGGGCCATCATCGCGGCGACCTTGTTTCCGAGCGCCCCGTGCTCCTCCTCGGCGCGGACGCTGACCGGGACAAGGGCTCGCAGCTCGAGCTCTGTGGTGTCGAGGCCGCGGGCGCGCAGGTAGCGGGCCAGGGCACCGGTGACGGCGGCGAGCACGACGTCGTTGACGGTCCCGCCGAGCTCGTTCTTTATCCGCTTCAGCTCATCGAGCTCGGCGCTCGCCCAGGCGAATCGGCGATGGGGACCGATCTCGACGTTAAGCGGTGAGCGCGGGGCCGAGAGCCCGGCGCCCAGGACCTTGCTCGTGGCGGCAAGGTGATCGCGCAGTTCGCCGGCGATGCGCCGCGGCCCGCGCACGACGGCGCGGGCGCCGCGGACGATCTCGCGCGGGCTGGTCGCCCGCTCCAGCAGCGCTTCGGTGAGCAGCTTGGCGCCGTTGGGCTCCGGGCGGGGCAGCCACTCCGGGCCCTCGGAGGCCGAGCCGGCGGGGTCGGGAGAGGCGTCGAAGAGGACGGTGGTTATGTCAATCCCCGAGACGCCGTCGACAAGCGCGTGATGCGACTTGCCGACGATCGCGAAGCGGTCCTCCATCAGGCCCTCGACCAGCCACATCTCCCAGAGCGGCTTTGAGCGATCGAGCTGCTGGGAGAAGACCCGCGCCGCCAGCACCCGCAGCTGATCCTCGGAGCCGGGGGGAGGGAGGGCGGTGCGGCGGACGTGGTAGTCGAGGTTCAGGTGCGGGTCATCGACCCAGACCGGCCGCCCCTGGCCGAGGGGGACGAAGCGGACCTTCTGGCGGAAGCGCGGCACGAGGTGTAGCCGGGAGGCGATGTGGTCGCGAAACTCCTCCTGGCTCGGCGGCGGGCCCTCGAAGATCGTCGTCGAGGCGACGTGCATGTGGGCTCCGCCGCGCTCCAGGTGAAGGAAGGAGGTGTCGAGTCCGGTCAGCCGGTCGCTTGCCATCGCCGCAATCTTTTCATGTCGAAGGTGGCGAATGCCACATATGCAGGCTAGATCGGCAGCGAGAGCTCCGGCGACGGGCTCGGCTCAGGCTCTTCGCCATCGCGCTGCAGGGAGCTGATCCCGACCCCGACCAGGCGCACCGGCGCGTCGAGCTCGAAGCGCTCGAGCAGCTCGTGCGCCGTTGCGGCGACGATGTCCGGGTCGCAGGTCGGCAGCGCCAGGGTCCGCGAGCGGGTGCGGGTGCGGAAGGGCGCCAGGCGCAGCTTCACCGTGATCGTGCGGCCGCTGGTCTGCTCGCCCGCAAGGCCTTTGCAGACCGAGGCGGCGAGCCGGCTCAGGGTCTCGCGCAGCGTCTCCATGTCGGAGACGTTGGCGGCGAAGGTCGTCTCGCGACTCTCGGACTTGCGCACCCGGCTGGTCTCCAGCGGGCGCTCGTCGATACCCCGCGCCCGATTCCTCAGGTCGGCCCCGCCTCGGCCCAGGGCGGCGTCCAGCTGCGCGTCCTCGGCATTTGCCAACTGGGCGACGGTCCGCACCCCCGCGCGCTGCAGGCGCTCGTAGGTCTTCGGGCCGACGCCGGGGATCAGCCGCGCGGGGCGGTCGCCGACCGCCTCCAGCATCTGCTCCGAGCTGAGCACGCAGAAGCCGTCCGGCTTGTCGAGGTCGGAGGCGATCTTTGCGACCAGCTTGTTGGGGCCGATTCCGACCGAGCAGACGAGCCCGATCTCGGCCTTGACCTCCGCCTTGATCTTGCGGGCGCGCGCCTTGGGGGCGGGGGACCCGGAGAGGTCGAGGTAGGCCTCGTCAAGGCCCGCGACCTCGACCGCGTCGCTGTAGCGGCGCAGGATCTCCATCACCGGTCGCGAGGCTTCCCGGTAGCGGGCGTGATCGCTGGGGACGAGGACCATCTGCGGGCAGCGCCGGTGGGCGGTCGCGAGCGGCAGGGCGGAGTGGACGCCGAACTTGCGCGCTTCATAGCTGGCCGCCATGACCACGCCGCGAGCACTGGGATCGGTCCCGGTCGCGACCACGACCGGCTGGCCGCGCAGCTCCGGCCGGCGCAGCAGCTCCACCGAGACGTAGAAGGCGTCCATGTCGACGTGAGCGATGACCCGTTTCATCGGCAACCCTGGCTCAGGTTAGGCGGCGCCATAGACGCCAGCGAGCCTAGACTTCGGCGGGTGAGCTCGGCCGAATCGAAGAACCTCGAGGCGATCTCAAAGGCGATCGACCAGCACAACGCCGGCTGCCCGTTTCCGGCTGCGGAGGTGCGCATGAACCCGTTCGAGGTCGAGCGTCTCGGTTGGGAGGAGATTCGTGGGCTGCCGGTCGTGCCCGACCCCGAGATCGGGACCGGCCGCTTCCGTATCGTCTGCTCGCGCGACGTCGACGGCGAGGAGCTCGAAGAGGTCGAGGCGATCGGCGAGCCGATCGAGCTCGAGCGCTGATCACCCGCGTCGGAACCGACTCGTACCGAGTACTCGGGGTCGTGGCTCGGCGCTTCTCGGTCTTCGTCGCCGCTGCGGCTCAAGCCGCGGTCCGGGCTGCCGACCCAAGGGTCATGGCCCCAAAGAAGCTCACCACCGCGCAGCACACGATGCACAAGGCCCAGCGCCCCGCTTTCGCCACCGAGAGCCCGATCCAGGTCTCGACGCCGCCGGTGCTGATCATCGGCGCCTCCCGCCGCCACAAGGGCGGCTCTCGGTAGCTTGCGGCGGCTTCGCCGCCTGACACGCCCTGGTACCGCCAACCGTCGCTCCAGAAGTCCAGCCCCAGGTCCTGCATCCACTCCTGGACCTCGATGTTGAGGCGGAAGAACTCGTCGGTCAGGATCAGAACCCCCATCGCGATCAGGACCAGGCCGCCGGTCACGATGATCACCGGGTAGAAGCGCTTCACCACCGCGAAGGCCGAGGTCATCCTCGAGAAGGCGAGCGCGGTGAGCAGGAACGGGATCGCGAGCCCGGCCGAGTACACGGCGAGCAGAAAGGCGCCACGTCCCGCGGAGTCGGTCAATGAGGCGGCGGTGAGGATCGCTCCCAGGGTCGGCCCGATGCACGGGGTCCAGGCGACTCCGAAGGCGGCTCCAGCCACCACCGGGCCGCCCTTGCCGGCCCGCGACAGCAGCGCGTCGACGTGCCACTCGCGATTCAGCATCGGCACGAACGGCGCGGCGACGAAGAGAACGCCCATGAGGATGATCAGCGCGCCGGCGACCTTCTCGATCGTGCGCCTGGTGTCGGGGTCGCTGAGGGTCGAGCCGATCCCGGTCGCGGTCAGCCCGAGCAGGATGAAGATCGCCGAGAAGCTCGCCACGAACAAGAGGCTCGGGGCCAGCACCTGGCGCCAGCTCGACGTTCTCGAGGTCGTTTACGGAGACGCCGGTGACGGCGGACAGGTAGCCGGGGACCAGCGGCAGAACGCAGGGGGACAGGAAGGACACCACCCCTGCCCAGAGCGCTGCGAACAAGCCGACCTCGGATGCGGGATCGCCAGGCACCTGCGCGCCGAAGCTAGCGCAGCGTCGGCAGCGTCACCGTGGTGCGCGTCGTGGCGCGCTGCGGTGCGGGACCGGCCGTCTCCGCCGTGCAGAGCACGTCGATCTGCTGGCCGCCGTCGGCGAGCAGCACGTAGGCGAAGTTGTCCCGCGTCTTCGGCACCGGCTCGGAGTAGCGCCAGAGCAGCACGTGCTGGCCGGCGGCGAGGTTCGGCCACGAAAGCGACGGGTCGCCGCCGATCACGTACTTGAAGAAGGCGTTTCGCAGGACGATCCCCGCAACCGCGGCGTCGTCGGTCTCGAAGTCGATCCCGGCGCCCTCCCTGATCGCGTCGTCGGCGGTGTCCTCGAGCGGGCGCGGGAAGACGGCGCGACGACCATCGCTCTGGCCGATGTTCACGTCGTCCGGCAGCCGCATCTGGCAGCGGACGGAGCTGATCTCGGCGCCAGCACCCGCGTTGGCCCGCAGCGAGGACTCGATCTTGTAGAGGCGCTCGCCGAAGTCGTTGTCGGCGGTGATCGAGATCAGGCTGTCGACGATCTTCACGCTGCCGCCGTCGCCCAGGGCCACCGTCGGCGAGTCGGGGAGCTCGTTCTCGGCCCGGAAGGGGACCTCCTCGCCGACCCCGCCGGGGTCGCGCGAGAGCAGGATCGCCGCCACCGAGACCAGCAACCCGACCGCCACGACGACGACCGCCCCGCGAGGGGGCGGCGAGTCGAGCGCCCGTCTGATCGCGGCACGCATGCGGCGGCATGCTAATGACAGCATCAGCGAGGCTTGGCCGTCGGCCGGGGCGCTGATAGGACTAGGCCATGGAACCAACGGCGCTGTTTCTCAACTGCACGCTCAAGAAGTCGCCGGAGCCGTCCAACACCGAGGCGCTGATCGAGATGGTGCGAGCCCACTTCGCCGAGCTAGGTGTCGAGTCGGAGGTGATCCGCCCGGTCGACTACGAGATCCCATTTGGAGTCGTGTCCGACATGGGGGAGAGGGACCAGTGGCCGCAGATCCTCGAGAAGGTGAAGGCTGCCGACATCCTGATCATGGCTATGTCGATCTGGTTCGGGGTCCGCTCCAGCGTCGCCCAGATGGTGATCGAGCGCCTCGACGGCACCTACGAGGAGACCAACGACGCGGGCCAGTACCCGATGTACAACAAGGTCGCCGGCGTCGTGGTGACCGGCAACGAGGACGGCGCCCATGCCTGCGCCGAAACGACGCTCTTCAACCTCACCCACCTCGGCTTCGCGGTTCCTCCCAACGCCGACACCTACTGGGTCGGCGACGCCGGCCCTGGCCCGTCGTTCATCGAGGCGGGCGGCCAGGAGCACCCATACACAAGGAAGACCTCGACCTGGATGGCCCACAACGTCGTGCACCTGGCGCGGATCCTGAAGCAGACTCCGATCCCGCCCGACGGCAACACGGTGAAGGGCTGGGAGCACGTCCCGCACCCGGGCTAGGCGGCGCTAGGCTGAACCAATGCTCTACGTCTTTCCTCCGCTGTTCATCCTGGGGGCTTGGGCCTGGGGCTGTCGCGAGGGCAACCGTTCGGTCGTCCTCCTGCTGGCCTGCATCTGCTCGGTTGCCTTCGTCCCCTCGCTGATCTGGGCGCTGGATACCGGGACGGAGCTCGCCAACGGCAGCGCATACGCCCTGGCGGTGATGACGACCAGCTCCCTCGCGATGCTGCTTCGCCAGCGCTCGGACTCAGATGACGGTGGGGAGCAAGTCAACGACGATCACCCCAAAGGCCCCTCCGGAGACGATCCTTCGCCGTTCCCGGTCGATTGGGACGACTTTGAGCGTCGCTACTGGGACGAGGTCAAGCGGAGCGGTCGGCCGCGGATCCCGGCCTGAGCAGTTCACGGCAGACCGCGGGCGGTACCGTGCCTGAGCTACCAATTATTCGGTAATCCGTCCAGAGGTCTTCAGCCACGGCCCGCTGGGGGCGACAATCGCAGTATGAGCAGCGAAGGTCAGGGAATGACCGCCGAAGCCGAGGGACGCGAAGGCACAGCGCCGTTGACGCTCACGCAGCGGCCCGCCTACAAAAAGAGCGACACGCCGACGGTTTACGTGCCGCGGCGCTTCAGAATCGGCGGAATCGAGGGAATCCCGACCGGCGCCGCGATCGTCGGAACTCCGCAGGGCGACGGGATGATCGCAATCGACGTCGTCTCGACGCCTTACGTGGAGCCGAGTGCCGAGTCCTGGGCCAACTGGGTCGCGGAGGCCTTCGAACATCACGAGCACAGGACGGAGGAGGAGCGCCATCCGGGCGAACGCCCGGAGACAAAGCTCGTCTCCGAGGCGGCGCTGGTCGAGGTCGGCCAGTGCATTCAGGGCCACGTGCGCATCGACGAGCCCGAGGAGGGCGCGCGACTGTCGCGCTGGCTGCAGGCGGGTAAGGCCGATTACGTGGTCGAGCGCCCGTTTCCTCACGAGTAGCAGGGGTCCAGCGACCTGAGGGGTCATAGGGTCCTCAGGCAGGCCTTCTGGCTCAGGTTTACGTAACCACGGTTATAAGGCACAGGAGACGCACGGCCACCCTCACTTCTCCTGAAGCACCGAGAGCACGTTCCCCGACGGGTCCTTGAACCAGGCGATGTAGGGGCCCTCCTCGCGAAAGATTCCGCGCTCGTCCTGCTCGAAGCCTTCGTATCGCTCCATCTCGACCTCGGCCTCGCGCAGGGCGTCGACCGCCGCGTCGATGTCGTCGACCTGGAAGTTGAGGACCGTGAAGCTCGCGGGGGAGGCATCATCCTGCTCGTAGATGAGGGTGTCGCGGCCACCCGCGAGGTGCAGCCACATGAGGCCGTACTCCTCGGAGGTGCGAATGCCCAGCGCATCGCCATAGAACCTGCGGGCTTCTGAAAGGTCTTTGACGGCGATGCCGCTGTAGGCCTTGGTGTCGGCAAACATCTTCAGCTCCTCTCGTTGGGCGCTTGACGGTTCATTTCAGCAATTGAGACTTGGCGCGACGCGCAAAATCACCGGTCGCCGCCAAACCGCACGACGTCGCGCCGGATAGCGTCCATGGTCGATGGCAGCCCAACGAAGTCCGGAGCGGTGACCGATGTCTGACCTCGAGCTGCTCGAGCACGAGATCCGGCACACGGACTCAGAGCCGCGGGGGGCGATCGTGCTTCATCACGGGCGGGGGACCGACATGTTCGACCTCCTCCCCCTCCTCGAGGCGCTCGATCCGCGCCGGGAGCTGGTCGGGGTCACGCCGCAGGGCCCGCTACAGCTCCCGCCGGGCGGTTGGCACTGGTACGCGGTGCCCCGGGTCGGCTACCCGGACCCCGACACCTTCTGGGAGACCTTCGGCCTGCTGGAGCGCTTTCACGCTGCACTGCCGGAGCAGATCGGAGTTCCCTGGGAGCGGACCATCGTCGGCGGCTTTTCGATGGGAGCGGTGATGTCCTACGCGCTCGGGCTATCCGAGAGCCGCCCGCCTCCGGCCGGGATCCTTGCCCTCAGCGGCTTCATCCCGATCGTAGAGCGCTTCGAGCCGCATTTCGCGGACCGCCCGCAGCTCCCTGTCGCGCTCGCTCACGGATCGGAGGATCCGATCATCTCGGTCGAGTTCGCTCGCCGCGACCGCAAGACGATCGAGGATGCCGGCCTGCCGCTGCTCTACCGCGAGTCGCCGATGGGCCATGCGATCGACCCGGAGGTGATTCCGCGGCTGGGTAGCTGGATCGACCGCTGCCTGGCCGACTAGCGACGCTTCCAGCCGCCGCCGAACATCCGGCCGAGGCGGCCGCGGGGCCGGGTGGGGGCAAAGCTGGGGCTCCCCTTCTCATCCGGCGGGGGAAGCTCTGCGGCCTCCGCGGCGGTCACCTTCAGGGTCACGCCGCGCTCCGCCGTGCGGCTGACCTCGGGTGCGTCGGCGAAGCGCTCGACCCCGTCGCCGTCCTTGAACACGACGCCGTCGAAGATGTGCTCGCGGTAGTTGTCGAGCATCACCTCCACCTTGCCCACCTCCTGCTCGTCGGAGCTGTAGACGGGCGCCCCGCGTGGCACCGCGGAGTAGTGGACTGCTTCACCATCGTCGATCACGATGGCCAGATCATAAAGAGAGCCAGCGGCCGGGAAATACGGCTACTCGTCCTCGCTAAGCATCGCCGAGGCGCTCGCGGACGGAGGCCTGCTCGGCGAAGGCGGCGATCTCGCGCGAGAGCCGCCCGCCCTGCCAGGCCAGCGGGGACTCCCCTTCCTCCTCGCTGATCAGCTGCGCCCGCGGCAGGTGCTGGGCGTAGGCCTCCGCGACCGCGTACGGATGCCCGGGGTCGGCGACGTCGTGGCTGGCGACGACGAGCGCCGGCAGGTCGAGAAAGTCGAGCTCGTCCAGCGACTCGAAGGGCCGCGACCGCGGCACCTCGCGCAGCGCCTGCACGACCGCCTCCGGATGGCGGTGAGCCAGCATCCGCTCGCGGGTGAAGCGGCGGATGGTCTCCCGCCACTCGGGGTCAAGACCCTGATCCACCGCGTCGACAAACCCGTCCACCCCTCCCCCCTCGAGCCCGTCGGCGAGCGCGTCCCAGCGCTGCAGCGCCCGGTCCGTCGACTCCCGGTCCATCGGGTCGCCGTTCACCGGCCCGATCACCACCATCCCGGCGACTCGTTCCGGCTGCGCCAGCGCATGGGCGACGACCGTGTGGGCGCCCATCGAGTGACCGACCAGAAGCGCCGGCGCCTCTGCGGCCGTCTCGTCGAGCACCGACTCGAGGTCCTCGACCAGATGCGGGTATCCATAACCCGACCCCTGCGGGGCGGGGTCGGAGTCGCCGTGCCCGCGGGCGTCGTAGGCGATCACCCGCATCCCTGCCCGCGGCAGGACCCGAGAGCCGTGCACGACCTGGCGCCGAGTCGCGGTCAGCCCGTGGCAAAGGACGGCCACCGGGCCCTCCCCCTCCTCCTCGGCCGCCAGCGACACCTGGCGCCCGAGGCGCATTTCCCCGGCCTGCCGCTCTGCCTCGCCCACTTGCCGCCGAGCCCGGGCTAGCCGCGCTCGATCGTGATTCGGTCGATCAGGACGGTCTGACGAGGCTGCTCGCTCGGCGTGCCGAGGCGACCGATCCGCTCGACCACGTCGAAGCCGCGGTCCACCCTCCCGACGAGCGCGAAGTCGGGGCTGAGGCCGGCGTCGGGGGCGAGCACGACGTAGAACTGGCTGCCGGAGCGGCCCGGCGGCTCGACCTCGCTCTTCGCCATCGCAACCACGCCGCGGGTGTAGGCGAGGTTGGCCGGCGGCGGCTCGTCGACCGAGTACCCAGGGCCCCCGGTGCCGTTGCCGAGCGGGTCCCCGCCCTGGATCACGAAGCCCGGCGAGATGCGATGGAACGGGAGCCCGTCGTAGAAGCCCTCGCGGGACAGGTAGACGAACGAGTTCACGGTCTTCGGAGCGCGGCGGGCGTCGAGTGCGATCTCAAAGCTCCCGCAGCTCGTGTCGACGACCGCGGTCAGCTGGTCGGTGGGCTTGACGGCCTGCTTCGGCGCCGAGAGGTTGCCTTCGCGGGGCTGCGGCTCGCTCGCCGATTCGCACCCCGCGGCGCCCTGCCGGCTCCCGCCGTCCGGGCTCTCCTCGGAGTCGTCGCCGCCGCAGCCGGCGATCAGCGCCGCCGTCAGGGCGATGGCAAGGAGAGAGGCTCTTCGTCGCATCGGCAGCGCAGGCTACTGGCTTGCGATCATCAGCCGGTGAGCAGCGGACCGCCACCGCGGGTGCGCATCATCGGCCGGGCAATCAACGCCCTCGTCGCCAGGGCGCCGTTCCTCTGGCCTCTGGTCCGAGCTCCGTTGCGGGGTTACTTCGACTCCCTCGCGCAGGGGTGGGGCGAGCGCACCGGCGCGGGATCGGCTGAGTATCTGGCGTCGCTCGCAGCCGCAGCCACTCACATCGACGGCGATCCGGAGCGCGTCCTCGATATCGGCTGCGGCACGGGCGAGGGGACGCTATTCCTGGCCCGTGAGTTCCCCACCGCCCGCCTTCGCGGCGTCGACATCTCGCCGGAGATGATCCACCTCGCGCAGGCCAAGGTCGGTCTCGATCCCGAGGGGCGAATCGCCTTCAAGGTCGCCGACGCCTCTGAGCTCCCCTGGCCCGAGGACTCCTTCGACCTCGTCGCACAGCTCAACATGCCGCCGTTCTTCGCCGAGATCGCTCGCGTGTTGCGGCCGGGCGGCCACGCGATCGTCGCCGCGAGCACCGGCGCCGCAACGCCGTTCTACACGCCGCCAAAGGTCCTCGAGCGCGGCTTTCGCAAGCAGGGGCTGGAGACGGTGAGCGCCGGCGAAGCCGGCACGGGCACCTACTTTGTCGCCCGTCTCGGTTGCTAGCCCGGCCGGCCTGCCGACGCATAGGCTTGCGCCGTGGAGTTCGACAATCGGCCACTCGTCCTGTTGGTGAACCCGACGGCCGGCGGCGGGCGTGCGAGCGCCCTGCTGCCGCGGGTGGCGGACGAGCTCGACAAGCGTCACGTCGCCTTCCGGGTGGAGAAGACGCGCAGTGCAGAGCATGCGGTCGAGCAGGCTCTCGCGCGCTGCAGACGTGGGCGAGGTGCCGGTCGTGATGAGCGGCGACGGGCTGATCGGCATCGTCGGCGGAGCGCTTGCGGGCAGCGAGGTGCCGATCGGCATCGTCCCCGCAGGGCGCGGCAACGACCTGGCGCGGGTCCTCGGCATTCCCAAGGAGCCCGAGCAGGCGGCGGCTGTGCTGGCGATCGGCAACCAGCGCACGATCGACGTCGGGGAGGCGAACGGGAAGCGCTTCCTCGGCATCGCCAGCGTCGGCTTTGACTCCGACGCCAACCGGATCGCCAACGAGGCGCGGCTGATTCGCGGCCGCCTCGTCTACGCCTACGCCGCCCTGCGGGCCCTCGCCGCCTGGAAGCCGGCCCGCTTCACGCTGCGGATCGGCGAGGAGAACCTGCGCTTCACCGGCTTCTCGGTTGCGGCCTGCAACAGCAGCTCCTTCGGCGGCGGGATGCTGATCGCACCCGATGCATCCCTGGATGACGGCGAGTTCGACGTCGTGATGGTCGGCGAGGTGGGCAAGCTGCGGTTCCTGGGTAACCTGCCGAAGGTGTTCAAGGGCACCCACGTAGAGAACGAAGAGGTACGCGTCATTCGTTCTACCCAACTGGAGCTGAGCGCCAGCCGCCCGTTCGCCGTCTACGCCGACGGCGACCATCTCACCGACCTGCCGGCCTCATTGCGCATCCTTCCGCGGGCACTCTCGGTGCTGGCGCCTCCCGCCGGCGCTTGAGCGGGCCTCTGTTCGGCGCAAAGGTCGCCGTCGCCCGGGCGGTCGGCGCCGCCAGCCGCGCCAGCGGCCGCGGAGGCGGGACGACCCTCCCCGGCCGGCTTTTGCTGCGGCTCTCCCCCACCGCGATCGAAGAGCTGCGGGCCGGCCTCAGCGGCGGCAGCACCATCGTCAGCGCGACCAACGGCAAGACCACCACAGCCGCGATGATCTCCGCCGTGCTCGCCGAGGAGGGGCGGGCGCCGGTGCACAACCGGGCGGGCTCGAACATGACCTGGGGCGTCGCCACCGCCCTGCTCGAACAGCAGGGCACCGAGGGCCTCTTCGAGGTCGACGAGGCCTGGCTGCCGCGGGTCAGCGAGCAGCTCGACCCGCGGTTGATCGTGCTTGGCAACCTTTTCCGCGACCAGCTCGACCGCTACGGGGAGCTCGAGACCCTTGCCGACGAGTGGGCCAAGCTGGTCGAGCGGCGGGCCGGCGAGACGAGCTTCGTCCTCAACGCCGACGATCCGCTGATCGCCGACCTCGGGCGCGACCGCGAGGAGCGACCCCGTCCCGGCGTCACCTACTTCGGTGTCGAGGACGCGCGCCACGCCCTACCCGAGCTCCAGCACGCCCACGACGCCAAGCACTGCCGCCGCTGCGGGAACCCCTACGCGTACGAGCGCGCCTTCGTCGGCCACCTGGGCCACTACTCGTGCCCGTCCTGCGGAGCGCAGCGCCCGGCCCCCGACGTCGCCGCGACCGAGATCGAGCTGCAGGGAATGCGCGGCTCGCGGGTCACGGTGCGCACCCCGGAGGGCGAGGTCGAGCTGGAGCTGCCGCTACCCGGCCTCTACAACGTCTACAACGCCCTTGCGGCGATCGCCGCGGCGCTGCGGATGGGAGCCGGGCTCGACTCGATACGGCGCGGCCTGGAGTCGATGCGGGCCGTCTTCGGTCGCGTGGAGACGATCGAAGTCGACGGGGTGGCGGTCTCGATCCTGCTGATCAAGAATCCGGCCGGCGCCAACGAAGTGCTGCGCACCCTGAAGCTGGAGCGCCCCGAGGAGGGCCTCGACCTCTGGCTGGCGCTCAACGACCGCATCGCCGACGGGCGCGACGTCTCCTGGATCTGGGACGCCGACTTCGAGCTGCTGGCGGGCGCGGTTAGGCGTGTGACCTGCTCGGGCACCAGGGCGGCGGAGATGGCCCTGCGGCTCAAGTACGCGGGCTGGGATCCCGAATCGATCGCGATCGAGCCGGGGATCGGAGGCTCCCTGCAGGCCGCGGTCGCGGCCGCCGACGGACGCCTCTTCGCCCTCCCCACCTACACCGCCCTGCTGGAGCTGCGAAACAAGCTCGCCGACCGCGGGCTCGCGCGGGAGTTCTGGCAGTGAGCGCCCCAGCGCTCACCGAGCGCCGTCGCCTGGCAGGACGTCGAGTGCGGCGGCTACACAGCCGACCTTTCGCTCTGGAGCCAGCTCGCGCAGGACCGCGAGGGACCGGTTCTGGAGCTGGGCAGTGGCTGCGGCAGGGTCACTCTTCACCTGGCCCGGCAGGGACACACCGTGACCGGGCTCGACTGCGACGCGGCGCTGGTTGAGGAGCTGCGCCGCAGGGCGGGCACCCAAGACGCCCGCGCGCGTGCCGAGCACGCCGATGCCGCCGCGTTCTCTCTGGGCGAGCACTTCGGCCTCATCCTCGCCCCGATGCAGGTTCTCCAGCTTCTGCCGGATTCGGCGCAGCGGCGCGGCTGCCTGGAGGCGATCGCCGCACACCTGAAGCCGGGAGGCCTGGCCGCGATCGCGATCGTCGAGGACTGCCCCGTTGGGGTCCCGGCCTCGCCGCCGATCCCCGACGTCCGCGAGATCGATGGCTGGGTCTACTCGAGCCTGCCGCTCGGCGTGATCGAGGAAGACGGCGCCCTGGTGGTCGAGCGGCTGCGGCAGACAGTCTCCCCGGGCGGCTCTCTGGAGGAGTCCCGCGACAGCATCCGGCTCCGCAAGCTCACGGCGGCTGAGCTCGAGGACGAGGGCCGCGCAGTCGGTTTGCGGCCGGCCGGCCGCCGCACGCTGGAGGAGAGCGAGATGCACGCCGGCTCGGTGGTCGTGCTGCTCGAAGGCGGAGGTCGGTAGATGGAGCTCCGCCTGCTCGCCCTCTATCCGGAGCAGATGAACATCTACGCCGACCGCGGCAACATCCTCTTCCTGCGCCGGCGCTGCGAGTGGCGGGGGATCTCCTTTACCTACGCGGCAGCCGGGCCCGGAGAGCGCGATCGACCCCGCGGCCCACGACCTGATCTATATCGGCGGCGGGCAGGACCGCGACCAGCGCATGGTGGCCGTCGACCTCGTTGCTTCAAAACGCGACGGCCTCGCCGCCGCCCTCGGCGACGGAGCGGTCCTCCTGGCCGTCTGCGGCGGATACCAGTTGCTCGGCCACAGCTATCAGCTCGGCTCCGAGCGCATCGAGGGCCTCGGCCTCGCCGACCTGGAGACGGTCCGCGAGCCCGGCAAGCGGCTGATCGGCAACGTCGCGATCGAGGCCGACCTTGGGACCGGCCCTAAGACGATCGCCGGCTTTGAGAATCACGGTGGGCGCACCTACCTCGGCCAGGGCGCCCAGCCCCTGGGCCGCGTGGTCAAGGGCTTTGGCAACAACGGCCGCGACGGCCTCGAAGGGGTGCGGGACGGCAACCTGATCGGCACCTACCTTCACGGTCCCCTGCTGCCCAAGAACGCATGGCTCGCCGATCGCCTGGTCGAGATGGCGCTGGCGAGGCGCGAGGGCTCAGAGCCCGAGCTGGCGCCACTCGATGACTCCCTGGAGGCCGCGGCTCACGAGAGCGCCCGGGGCGCGGCCGGGCTGGCTACCGGCCGTGTCTAGACTCGCCCGGGAGGGGCAACCTCTCTCGAAGGAGACCAAGCGTTGGCCACTGTCCCAAGCCTTGAGCTGAACGACGGCAAGACGATCCCGCAGCTCGGCTTCGGGGTCTTTCAGATCGATCCCGGGGAGACCGCCGAGGCCGTCAGCCGGGCGCTCGAGGTCGGCTACCGCCACATCGACACGGCGGAGATGTACGGCAACGAGGCGGGCGTCGGCGAGGCGGTTCGCGCCTCCGGCCTCGATCGCGAGGACGTCTTCGTCACCAGCAAGCTCAACAACGGCCATCACGCGCCCGACGACGCGCGCCGCGCCTTCGACGAGACGCTCTCAGAGCTGGGGTTCGACTACGTCGACCTCTTTCTCATCCACTGGCCGCTGCCGACCCTCTACGACGGCGACTACGTCTCCACCTGGAAGACGCTGGAGGAGTTCAAATCCGACGGGCGCGCGCGCTCGATCGGCGTCTCCAACTTTCAGGTCGACCATCTACGGCGGCTGGGGGACGAGGCCGAGGTCACCCCGGCCGTGAACCAGATCGAGCTTCATCCCTACTTCCTCAATCGCGAGGTCAGCGGCTACGGACAGGGGCAGGGGATCCTCACCGAGGCCTGGTCGCCGATCGCGCAGGGCAAGGTGCTCGACGACGGCGTGGTCACAGAGGTGGCCGAGCAGCTCGACAGGACGCCGGCCCAGGTGGTCCTGCGCTGGCATCTGGAGCGCGATCACATCGTATTTCCCAAGTCGACCACCCCCGAGCGCATCGAGGAGAACTTCAGGCTCTTCGACTTCGAGCTCGGGGCCGAGAACGTTGCGCGGCTCGACGACCTGGATCAAGGCGCCGAGGGTCGGACCGGCCCCGATCCCGACCGCTTCGACATGGTCCCCGACTGAGCGCCGAGGCCCCTCACCTAAGCTCCGGCTCTACCCCCGACTCCTAAGATCTGCCCGTGCTTCGCACCCCCGAACCGAGGGCGGCGGGATTGGTCGATAGCGGAGGGGCCCGGATCCACTACCAGGTCTTTGGCAACGGTCCGCAGGCGATCCTCCTCCTGCCGACCTGGTCCATAGTCCACTCGGACTTTTGGCGCCACCAGGTTCCCCATCTCGCCAGGCACTACACAGTCGTCGCATTCGACGGGCGCGGTAACGGGGCTTCCGAACGCCCAGCGTCCCCCTCCGCCTATGGGGAGCAGCGGTTTGCGGACGACGCGTTGACCGTGCTCGACGAGGTCGGCATCGAGCGGGCAGCGATCGTCTCGGTTTCGCTGGGTGCCTCCTGGGGACTGATCCTCGCCGCGACCAGTGGCGAGCGGGTCTCAGCCGCGGTGTTCATTGCCCCCGATCTTCCCCTCGGGCCGCCGCACCCGGCGCAGGCGCTGGCTTACGACACGTTCGATCAGCCGCGGGTGCAGTACACGGGCTGGTCGAAGTGGAACCGCCACTACTGGATCGAGAACTGGCCCGGGTTTCTTCAGTTCTTCTTCTCGAAGTGCTTCACGGAGCCCAATTCGGCCGAAGAGATCGAGCACTTCATGGGAATGGGGCTGGAAACCACGCCGGAAGTGATTATCGCGACCGTGCATGGCTCCAGCCTCACCGAAGCCAAGGCAAAACGGCTTGCGTCCGCACTGGCCTGCCCCACCCTGGTCATCCACGGGGCCCGCGACGAGGTCACCCCGATTCATTGTGGCGAGCAGCTGGCGAGGATCGCTGGAGCCGAATCGGCTTTCTTGCCGAAGTCGGGGCACGAGCCTCAGTGCCGCAGCCCCGCCGAGGTGAACCGGTTACTCGATCAGTTCCTCGCTCGGCACTGGGGAGTTGGCTGAGGGTTCGCCTCAGCGCCCGCTGGACCCAAAGCCGCCGTCACCGCGGGCCGACTCGGCAAGCGACTCGGCATCGACCGGCTCCGCCGTCGCAACCGCGACCACGACCAGCTGGGCGATGCGGTCCCCTGCGCTCACCCGGTAGACCTCCGCCGGGTCGGTGTTGAGCAGCAGCACCGTGAGCTCGCCGCGGTATCCGGCGTCGATCAGGCCGGGGCTGTTGACCAGCGAGATGCCGTGCTCGCGGGCCAGCCCGGAGCGCGGCAGCACCAGGCCGGCATGTCCCTCGGGGATCTGCACCGCGACCCCGGTGGGCACGCTCCAGCGCTCGCCCGGCCCCAGGTGGGCGGGCAGGGCCGCGTAGAGGTCGAGCCCCGCGTCGCCATCATTGGCGCGGGTGGGCAGGATCGCCTCGTCGCGCAGGCGGGCGAAGCGCAGCTGCACGCCTAGGCCTCGCGGCCGTTGACGCTCAGGTCCTCGAAGCGGTGAAGCTCGCCAGCCGGAACCCTGGCGCGTACCAACACGCCGTCGCCGCGCTCGGTGCGCTCGAGCTCACCGGCAAGCTCGTGCAGCTCGTGCAGCCTGGCGCCCTCGCTGTAGGGGACCAGCAGCTCGACCTCGCGCAGGGTCTCCTGGAAGGCCTCCTCGATGCGGTCGCGCAGCAGCTCGATGCCCTCCCCCTCCTGGGCTGAAACAAATATCGCGTCTGGATGCCCCAGGGTCGCCTCGCGCCGCTCGTCATCGTCGAGCAGGTCGGCCTTGTTGAAGACCAGAAGGCGCGGCGCCTCGCCGGCGCCGATCTCCTCCAGCACGGCGTCGACCGCCGCCATCGTCGCCTCGCGGCGCTCCGCGGATGCCGAGGCGTCGACCACGTGCAGGATCAGGTCCGAGAGCACCGTCTCCTCCAGCGTCGCCTTGAAGGCCTCGACCAGCTGGTGGGGAAGCTTCTCGATGAAGCCGACGGTGTCGGTGAGCAGGTAGGGACGGCCGCGATGGCGGAAGCGGCGCGTGGTCGGGTCGAGGGTCTCGAACAGCCGCTCGCCCACGTCGACGCCCGAGCCCGTGATCGCGTTCAGCAGCGTCGACTTGCCGGCATTCGTGTAGCCGGCCAGGGCGACCGAGGGGACCGCGGCACCGCTGCGCCTCGCCCGCATCAGGTCGCGGGTCTGCTGCACGCGCACCAGGCGCCGCCGCAGCGCCGCGATGCGGTCGCGGGCGAGCCGGCGGTCAGTCTCGATCTGCGACTCACCCGGGCCCCTGGTCCCGATTCCGCCGTCGATCCTCCCCGCCCCGAGCCGCTCGAGGTGGGTCCAGAGGCCGCGCATGCGCGCGAGGTTGTACTCGAGCTGGGCCAGCTCGACCTGCAGCTTGCCCTCGGCGCTGTGGGCGTGGTCGGCGAAGATGTCGAGGATGATCGCCGTGCGGTCGATCACCGGCAGGTTCAGCGCCCCCTCGAGGTTTCGCTCCTGCCGGGGGGCGAGCTCGTCGTCGACGGCGATCAGGTTGGCGTCGGAGGCGGCCGCATGGCGCTTCAGCTCGGTCAGCTTTCCGGCGCCGAAGTAGCGATCGGGGTCGGGCTCGGGGCGGCCCTGGATCATCTCGCCCGCCACCGCGACCCCCGCGGTGCGCAGGAGCTCTTTCAGCTCCGCCAGCGGCTCCTCATCCGCCCCGGCACGCACGCCGATCGCGAGCGCACGCTGAGCGGCCCGCGGGTTCGACACGCCCGCGCCGGCGGGGCCGTTGCGGGTCTGCTCGAGGCGTCCGTTTCTCGATCGCTGCATATGCCCAATCTTACGGCGGCATCGGCTGTCGCTTCACGCCTGCCCGTGCCTGAGCGAAGGGATAGGCTGGCCGGGATGAGGGTGTTCCTGACAGGCGCGACCGGATTCATCGGCGGCCGCGTTGCGCGCGACCTGCGGGCGCGCGGCGACGAAGTCGTCTGCCTAGCCCGCAGCCCCGAGAAGGCGACCGAGCTCAGCCGCATCGGATGCGTGCTCGTGCCCGGCGGTCTTTCCGAGAAGGCCGCGATCGCGACCGGGATGAAGGGCGCCGACGCGGTGATCCACGGTGCCGCCGTCTACGAGGTCGGGATTCCAAAGAGCGAGCACCCCCAGATGTACGAGGCAAACGTGGTCGGCACCGAGAACGTGCTGCGCGCGGCGCTCGAGGAGAAGATCCCCAAGGTCGTCTACATCTCAACCATCGGCGCCTTCGGCAACACGCACGGCGAAGTCGTCGATGAGACCTACCGCCATCCCGGGGGCAGCCACACCTCCTACTACGAGGAGACAAAGGTGCAAGCGCACGAGATCGCGCACCGGTTGATCGACGAGGAGCGGCTTCCCTGCGTGATAGTGCAGCCCGGAGGCGTCTACGGGCCCGGGGACCACTCCGCAGTGGGCTCCCAGATGAAGCAGTTCATGGCCGGCCGGATGCCGATGATCGCGTTTCCGGACCTGGGAATGAACATGGTCCACGTCGACGACGTCGCCGAGGGGGTGCTCCTGGCACTCGACAAGGGCGAGATCGGTGAGTCCTACGTGCTCGGCGGCCAGATCACGACCATGCGCGAAATGATCGAGACGCTGGCCAGCGTCAGCGGCAAGAAAGCGCCGAAGCGAGCAATGCCCACCCCCCTGCTCAAGGCCCTTACCCCGATCGGCCCCGTGGTCGGGAAGATGATGGGTCAGCCGCCGAACCTCTCGGAGCTGATCAGCTCCGCCGACGGGGTCACCTTCTGGGCCAAGCACGACAAGGCGATCGCCCAGCTCGGCTACTCGCCGCGCGGGCTCGACCAGGGGTTGCGCGACACGCTCGCCGCGGAGGGCAAGCTGCCCTCCCCCACGCCGGCCTAGTGCGGCGCCCATCAACGGCGAGGGGCGCGGCCGTGCGCCTGATCGACGTCCGCCACCTCGGCCGCGAGCGGGTGATCGGCTGCTGGCAGGTCGACGACGTGCTGATCGACCCAGGGCCGGAGTCCTCGCTCGGGAGTCTGCTTCAGGCCCTCGGCGACCAAGAGCCGCGCGCGCTGCTGCTCACCCACATCCACCTCGACCACGCCGGTGGCGCCGGCGCCCTGGTTCGCCGCTGGCCGAAGCTGGAGGTCTACGTGCACGAGGTCGGCGCTCCCCACCTCGCCGACCCAGAGAAGCTGCTTCGCAGCGCCGAGCGGCTGTACGGCGAGCGCATGCAGGAGCTGTGGGGCGAGGTCGTCCCGGTCCCCGAAGAGAGCCTTCGCCCGCTGTCGGGCGGCGAGTCTGTGCACGGCTTCGAGGTCGCCTACACGCCCGGCCACGCGTCCCACCACGTGAGCTTCCTGCACGCCGATAGCGGCCGCGCCTTCGTCGGCGACGTCGCCGGGGTGCGAATCGAGCCCTGCGAGCTGGTCCTCGCCCCGACTCCCCCGCCCGACATCGACATTGACGCCTGGCTCGAGTCGCTGCAGCGGGTGCAGGACTGGGGTCCTCAGAGCCTTGGGATCACCCATTTCGGAGAGCTGCCCGAGCCTGATGAGCACCTGCGGAGCTTCCGCGCCGAGCTCGGCACCGCCGCGAAGTTGGCCCGCGAGCTGTCGGAGCAGGAGTTCGAGCGACGGATGCGCGAGCGCGTGGCCACCTGCGATCGAGAGACCGAGCGTGCTCTCGTGCAGGCGCTTCCGCCCGAGCAGCAATGGCATGGCCTTAATCGATATTGGGAGAAACGCCGCGAGGGCGGTTGATTCGCCGCCACAGCGGCTAATGTGCCGCGCCGAGGGGGGTCCAATCAATCTCAACCCCTGTGGAGGCGACACCTGATGAGACTTGACCGATTTCGAGCGCTGACCGGCGCTCTCGTAGCCGCGGCGCTTGCGGCGGGACTGCTCGCCGCCTGCGGCGGCGACGACGACGAGGCGCAGTCGCTCACATTCGAGGTCAACGGGACGAATGTGACCGGGCCGAGCAGCGCCGAGACCGGCGAAGCAGAGCTCACGCTCGACAACAGCGGAAAGAAGGACGGCGATCTGCAGTTCTTCCGCGTTCAGGGCGACCGCTCCCAGCAGGAGTTCATACGCGGGGTCAGCCCGGTGTTCAACGGGGGACCCTTCCCCGACTGGATCACCGGCGGCGGCGGCGTCGGCACGACCGCAGGTGGCGAGAGTCAGGTCGTCACCCAGGTCCTCGAGCCGGGCACCTATTTCGCACTCAACACCACCGCCCTCCGTGCGCCGCCGGAACCCGGGACGTTGTACTCCTTCGATGTGACCGGTGAGGCTGCCGACGAGGAGCTGGAGGCGGACGCGACGGTGGAGACGATCGACTACGGCTTCAAGACCAACGGGTTGGAAGTCGGTGAGAACGAGGTCCTCTTCACCAACACCGGCGCGCAGCCGCATCACATCCTGGCCGCGAAGCTGAACGAAGGCGTAACGGCCGCCGACGCGGAGAAGCGCTTCAAGGCTCCGCCGAGCCAGAGCGGACCGCCGCCGTTTGACGAGGAGAGCGGCGAGGACACGGCAGTGGTCGAGGGCGGCGGCAGCCAGCTCGTCACCCTCGATTTTGAAGAGCCCGGCAAGTACGTGTTCTTCTGCTTCATCAGTGACCGCCAGGGCGGCCCGCCGCATGTGGAGAAGGGCATGGTCGACTCGGTCGACATCAAGTGATCGCACTCAACCGACTCCGGGCGCTCGCGGGCGCCTTTATCACCGTGGCGCTTGCGACGGGCCTGCTCGCCGCCTGCGGTGGTGACGACGACGATGCGCAGTCACTGACCTTCAAGGTCAACGGCACGAAGGTGACCGGGCCGGACAGCGCTGAAGCGGGCACTGCCGAGA
Organism: uncultured Solirubrobacterales bacterium; assembly: GCA_963724905.1. GTDB lineage: Bacteria > Actinomycetota > Thermoleophilia > Solirubrobacterales > 70-9 > Mayfieldus. Next base: position 114,609 of record CAVRWD010000001.1, on the reverse strand, counting down.
TCACCGTCGAGAACACCGGCGAGGAGACCTCCGACCTGCAGCTGCTCCGGGTCGAGGGCGACCGCTCGGCCGCCGAGTTGGCGAAGGCTCTTGGCGCGCGCCTCGGCAGAGCGGAGGCGCCTTTCCCGATTGGTTCTTCGCCGCGGGTGGCGTCGGTACTACCGCCGCCGGCGAGAGCCAGGTCGTGACCGAAGTGCTTGAGCCGGGAACCTACTACGGCGTCAGCACGGCCGACGAGCCGCCGATCCGAAGACGTTGCACTCCGTCAATGTCACAGGCGAGGCATCCGACGAGGAGCTGGAGGCCGATGGCGGCGAGGTGCGAGCAATCGACTATGGCTTCGAGGCCAGCGGCCTGGAGGCCGGCGAGAACGAGATCCTCTTCACCAACAGCAGGCGTCCAGCCGCACCACATCCTGGCCTCGAGGTTCGCCGGCGACGCGACTGCCGCCGACGCGGAGAAGTTCCTCGAATCTGGCCGCCGGCCAGAGCGGCGAGCCGCCCCTGTTCGAGAAGGGCACACAGGACACGGCCGTCGTCGAAGGCGGCGAGAGCCAGCTCGTCACGCTGAACCTGAAGCCCGGGCAAGTATGCCCTCTACTGCTTCATCAGCCGACCGCCAGGGCGGCCCCCCGCATGTCGTCAAGGGCATGGTCGACGAGGTCGACGTCGAGTAGAGCCCGTCGACAAGCGAGTCCTGACCGGGCGCCCTTCGGGGCGCCCGTTCGCGTCTCGGGTCTCCCGTGTCAGGGAAAACCTCCTGCACTGACTGAATATTCAGTGACCTGCGCCTTAACTTGACCTCCCCCCTGCCGCCCAGTTAGAAGGGCGCGGACGAACACCTCGGACGAAAGGCAGGGACAGGGAAATGCGGCGCAAGTGGACGAAGCTCCTTCTGGCAATCGCGACGATGGCTTCCACCTGGGTGGTTGCGGCGCCGGCCCTCGCCGGCCCACCCTGGCCGCTGATCAACCCGACGACCGGCACTGTCGAGGGCATCATCGGCGATCCCCGAGACGGGGGCAGCCGGAGCCACGCGGGGATCGACATCACCAATGGACCCGGTGATACCGACCGAGGCACAGACATCTTCGCGTCCTACAGAGGAACGGCCTACGTGCGACGTCAGAGTGGCGTGGGCGCCGGCCTCTACATCGAGGTTGTGCACGGCAATGGCTACACGACCCGCTACCTGCATCTCGATTCGGCCCTGGTCGGCAATGGAGCCCAGGTCCGCAAGGGCCAGCACATCGCGGAGATGGGCGACAGCGGCACAGGTGGCGTTCACCTTCACTACGAGGTGCGCAATCCCAACTGCCAGTCTCCGCCAGCGAGCCCCCCGCTGCCGTCAGGGGTCTGCAACATCAATCCTTCGTTTCCTCGCGGCAGTCGTATCACCCCCAAGAGCGACATCAGGCAGGACTTCTTCCTCGCGCCGTCTGACGTCGCGCCGTTCACGCACGAGTGGTCGTTCATCGCCACTCAGCACACCGATTTCTTCGGGCGCCCGGTCACACCCGGGGAGCTGACCCTTTGGGTCGAGGGCGTACCAGCCTGGGGCGTGACAGGCCTCTGGAACGGGCAGGGTGGCAGCGACGTGATCAATCGCCTGCTCCAAAGCGCCGAGGCCAAGGCCGAGCTTCATGGCGTGATGCGCCTCTACTACACGGCCTTTGACCGCCATCCCGACGGCGGGGCGCGCAGTTGGCTTAACAAGTCACTGACCACCGTCGCAGGCGGGCTCATCAACAGTGGCGAGGGCAAGAACAAGGGCCTGCCGACGATGTCGGCTGAGAATTACGTCAGGGCGCTTTACGTCGGGGCCCTGAACCGCAACGCAAGCGCAAGCGAGGTCAGCTACTGGGCGGGCCAGGTCAGAAGCAACGGCCGCCCGGCGGTGATGGTCGCGATCTCAGAGAGCAGCGAGCACAAGAACCTGCGTCGAGGCCTGACGGAGACCCAGGCCGCCTACGTTGCGATGCTGCACCGCGGCGCCGACAGCGGAGCGCGCGATTACTGGGTGCCGCTGCTGCGCCAGAACGCTGCGGCGAGCTACTACCTGGTGCACACGATTCGCAGCTCGGCTGAGTACGCGAGGAGGTTCTGATGAACCGCAGGGCGCGGTGGATCACAGGTATTGCCCTGACGGCCTGCTGTGTGGCTGCTCCTGCCGCGGCCCAAGCCGCAGAGGCCGAGCCGGCCGTGCTCGCTTTGAAGGTCGTCGACCGTGAGCGCCAGCCCCTGGCCGGCGCCAGCGTAGCGCTCGGTGGCGAGCGAGTCCGCGCCGACGAGCGCGGGCAGGCCTCACTGACCCTTGCGCTCGGGCATCGGCCGTCCGCCCTTGCCACCCTGCGGGTGAGACACCCGCGGGCGGGCAGCCTGCTCGAGCGCGAGGTTCCGCTCGCCGCCGGCGACCGTCGTTTCCTCCGCGTCGAGTTGAGGGGGGCACAGGTGGATCGCTACTTCGCCGGCGTTCCCCGCGCGGCGATGGGGCGGCTGCACGCGAGATCGCACCGGCGCGCCAAGCGGGCGCTCCGTCGAGCCTCCGCAACCAGTCAGCGCCGCTCCAACGATGTGCTCTGGCCACGGAAGCCTCACCCAGCCTCCCGGCAGCATCCGCGTCGCCCGCCGCTCGAACAACAGCCCACAAGGCGCGATCTACCGGATCGACACGGTCGACTACTACAGCTACGTGCGCAGGGTCCTGCCCCAGGAGTGGGGCATCAGCTGGAACGCGGAGTCGCTGAAGGCCGGATCGCTCGCCGTCAAGTCCTACGCCTGGAACCGCGCGGTGGTCCAGGACGGGACCTTCTGGAACGGGCAGTGCTACGACGTCGACGACACCGTCAACTACCAGGTCTACCGGGACAGCACCGCAGCGAGCACGGACTCGGCCATCGCCAGCGCCTGGCGGACATGGGTGCGCAAGAACAACCAGGCGTTCCTCGCCACTTACCGGGCAGGCTCCCCTGGCATGGCCTGCGGGGCGGAGAACCTCAACGGGACGATGATGCGGCAGTGGGGCACGAAGACCTGCGCAGACCAGGGAAAGGGCTATCGGGACATAGTCGACGACTACTACTACCCGGTGTCGCTGTTCAGCACCGACATCGCCCCGATTGGCAACGAGCTCGCCTTCGTGGCTCAGCAATCGCTGGACTTCTACGGGCGTCCGATCACCGGCCCGGAGGCGACCTGGAACATCGCCGCGCTGTGGAATGGTCAGCCCGGAGACGAGCAGATGAACAACGTCCTGCGCTCCGCAGAGGCCGACCATGAGCTGTTGGGGGTCGTGCGGCTCTACTACACGGCGTTCGATCGCCACCCGGACGGTGGGGCGCGCAGCTGGCTCAACAAGCCGCTGACCACTGTCGCCAACGGCCTGATCAACAGCCCGGAGGGCAGAGAACGACGGCTTGCCCACGATGTCGGTGGAGAACTACGTCAGGGCGCTCTACGTGGGTGCGCTGAATCGCACGCCAAACGCAAGCGAGGTGAGCTACTGGGCGGGCCAGGTCAGAAGCAAGGGGCGCCCCGCGGTGATGGTCGCGATCTCAGAGAGCGGCGAGCACCGCACCCTGCGACGCGGGCAGGCCCCAACGCAGGGCGCCTACCTGGCGATGCTGCGCCGGCCCGCCGACACCCAGGCGCTCAACTACTGGTCCGGGGTGATCGCCCAGAACGCGGCGGCAAGCCGCTTTCTGGTGCGCACGATCCGATTCTCGGCCGAGTACGCACGGCGATTCCGGTGAGCTGAGCCACTCAGGCGAGGTGCTCGCGCATTCGCTCGAGCGCCTCGCCGAGGCGGTCGTCGGGCGTGGTCAGCGAGATGCGGAAGAACCCCTCGCCGCTGGGCCCGTACATCGAGCCCGGTGAGACGACCACAGCGGCCTCCTCGAGCACCAGCTCGGCGAACGAGGTCGAGCTCTGCCCCTCGGGAACCGGCGCCCAGACGTAGATCGTCCCCTTCGGGGGCGTCACGTCGACCCCGATGTCGCGCAGGGTCCCGACCACGAGGTCGCGGCGGCGCGCGTAGGTCTCGTTCATGCGCTCGACAGCGGGCCGCTCGGGCCCTCGAGCGCCGCCGCGCCGGCGAGCTGCACCGCCTCGAAGAGCCCGGAGTCGATGTTCGTCTTCAGGCGCCAGTAGGTCTCGACCGCCTCGGCGTTGCCGAGGATCGCGGCGCAGCGCCAGCCGGTCATGTTGAAGCCCTTCGAAAGCGAGAAGACCTCCACCCCGACCTCCTTCGCACCGGGGGTGGCGAGGAAGCTGGGCGCCACGTAGCCGTCGAACGTGGTCTCCGAGTAGGCGTTGTCGTGCACGACCAGGATCTGGTTCTCGCGCGCGAAGGAGACCACCCGCTCGAAGAAGCCCTCCGGGACCACCGCCCCGGTCGGGTTGTTGGGGTAGTTGAGGAACATCAGGCGCGCGCGCGGTCGGCGACGTCGCCCGGCACGGCGGCGAGATCGGGCACGAAGCTCAGGTCTGGAACCAGGGGCAGCAGCTCCGCCTCGGCCCCGGCGAGGATCGGCCCACCCGTGTAGACGGGATAGCCGGGATCCGAGGCAAGCGCGGCGTCGCCGGGATCGAGGAAGGCGAAGCAGAGGTTGTAGATGCACTCCTTGGCGCCGATCGCCGGGATCACCTCGGTCTCGGGATCGATCTCGACCCCGAAGCGCTCGTCGTAGAAGTCGGCGAAGGCGGCGCGAAACTCGGCCCGCCCGCGATTGCGAGGGGTAGCTGTGGGTTGGAGGGGTCGGCGACCGCCTCCTGCATCGCCTTGACCACGTGCGGATAGGTGGGCTCGTCGGGATCGCCGATCCCGAGGCTGATCACGTCGATGCCCGCCTCCTGCTTCTCGGCGATCTCGCCGCTCCAGCTCGGCGAACATGTACGGCGGTATCGCCTCCAGCCGCCGCGAGGGCGCCGTCGCGGCGCGCTTCTGAGTTTCTGAGGTCCCCATGGCCGCAGGAGCCTACGCAAGGCTCACATCTGCTCCAGCGCCGCCGCCATCTCACCCGACAGCTCTCCCGCGCAGACCGGCTCCGCCCAGCCGCTGAGCTCGATCTCCAGCCGCTCGGAGATCTCCACCTCCAGCTCGCCGCCGTCGAGCTGCACGGTGAGCGGGCTCGGCGCGCCCGCCAGGTGGGCCGCAACCGCGGCCCCGCTGGCGCCGGTGCCCGATGAGAGCGTCTCCCCCACCCCGCGCTCGAAGATGCGGGCGCGGACCCGGTCGCCGTCGAACCGAAGAAGGAGACGTTGGTGCGGTTGGGGAAGAGCTCGTGGCGCTCGATCTCGGGCCCGATTGCGGCCAGGTCGAGCTCCTCCAGCCCATCGACGACCTCGATCGCGCACTGGGGGTTTCCGACCGAGACGTGCTGAAAGGCCCACTCGCCGCCGGCGGCGGTAGCTCGCCGCGGCCGTCGGGAGCCCCGGAGGGAAAGTCCTCCGAGCTGGTGCTCGCGCGCGCCGATCGCCATCGTCGCCGTTCGCTGGCGAGGTGATCGTCGGCGACACGGCGCCGGCCGCGGTGCGGATCGAGAACTCCTCCGCCTCGGTCCAGCCGTGGCGGTGGATGTAGAGGGCCGCCTGGCGGGCGCCGTTTCCCGACAGCTCCGCCTCCGAGCCGTCGGGGTTGAAGATCCGCAGCTCCGCCACGGCCGGCTCGCCTCGCAGCCGGGTGAGCAGCAGCACCCCGTCGGACCCGATCCCGAAGTGCGGGTCGCAGAGCCGCCTGCACCCGCTCCGCGCGTCAGCTCCCAGGGCAGCGCGGCCTCCTCGACGATCAGGTAGTCGTTGCCGAGCGCCTGCCACTTCTCGAACCGCGGGGCGCGTCACAGCAGCGAGACTATTTCCGCCGCCAGTCCTCGTCGCTTCGCCCGCTGCGATCGATCGTCCGCACGCCCTCCATGCGCCGCATCCAGGTCAGCTGCCGGCGGGCGAAGCTCCGCTGCGCCCGCTTTGTGGCGTCGACGTCGCCCCTGCAGCAGCTGCTCGAAGCCGATCGCCGCCCGCGCGGTGCGCGACGCGCCACCTCCGATCGGCCGCGGCGACCTCCTCGAGCGCGCCCTCGCTCGACCATCGCGTCGACGCGGGCATCGATGCGCCGTCGCGAGCTCTTGCGGTCGACCGTGAGCCCGACCAGCAGCGTCGGGTGGCGCAGGGCGCGCCGTCCACAGCCTTCCGCCCGCTCATGATGCGGGCGGCGGCTCCAGCCCGGCGCGCTGCAGCTCGAGCGTGCGGGCGATCCGCTTGCGGTCGTTGGGTGGATCGTCGCGGCTAGATCGGGGTCGAGCTCAGCGTGCAGGGCCTCGGGACCCTGCTCGGCGATCTCGGCCTCCACCTCGCGCCGGATCTCGTCCGGCACCGGTGGGCGCAGGTCGAGGTCGCTGAGGGCGGCTCGCAGGTAGAGCCCCGTGCCGCCGACGACGATCGGCCGCCTGCCCTCTCTCGAGCAGCGCGTCGATCTCCCTGTGGGCCAGCTCGGCGAAGCGCCCGGCGCTGAACTCGTCGCCGACCGTACCACGCCCAGGAGCCGGTGCTCGAGCTGTCACGCTCCCCCGCGCTCGCCGCGCCGCTGAGCACCTCGAGGCCCCTGTAGACCTGGATCGCGTCGCAGGAGATCGCCACCGGGTCCTCGCCACGCTCGCGCAGGAGCTCCGCGACGGCCACGGCCACCGCGGTCTTGCCTACCGCGGTGGGGCCGAATATCGCCAGGACCCGCACTAGCCGTCGGCTCGCTCGATCAGCAGGCGCGCTGAGAATCCTCGTGCTCGCGTCCGCCCGAGGGTGGTCGAGGTCGCCTCGGCGATCTCGACCTCGACCAGCTCCCCGGCCGCCGCCGTTCCGTCGAAGTTGACCGTCTTGTTGTGGCGCGTGCGGCCCCGCAGCCGGGCCGGGTCGGTGCGGCTCGGACCCTCGACCAGCACCTCCATCGTGCGCCCGACGAAGCGCTGGCTGCGCTCGCGAGCACGGCGCTGCACGAGCTCCACGAGGCGCTCCATCCGCTCGCTCTTGACCGCGTGGGCCACCTGGTCGCCGAGGGTCGCCGCCTCGGTCTCGCGGCGGGGCGAGAAGACGAAGGTGAAGGCCCCGTCGTAGCCGACCTCCTCGACGACCTCCAGGGTCTGGCGGAAGTCGTCCTCGCTCTCGCCGGGAAAGCCGACGATGATGTCGGTGGTCAGCGCGCAGTCGGGCACCTGCTCGCGGATCTGGGCCACGCGGCTCATGTAGCGCTCGCGGTTGTAGGTACGGCGCATCGCCTTCAGGATCGGGCTCGAGCCCGACTGCAGCGGCAGGTGGATGTGCTCGCAGAGGGCCGGCAGCTCGGCGTGGGCGCGGATCACGTCCTCGCGCATGTCCTTCGGGTGCGGGCTGGTGTAGCGGATGCGCTCGATCCCCGTCGACCGCGTCGACCCTGGCCAGGAGCTCGGCAAATGTGAGGCGGCGAGTCGCGCGGCAGGTCGCGCCCGTAGCTGTTGACGTTCTGCCCCAGCAGGGTGATCTCGCAGACGCCGTCCGCCGCCAGGCGCTCGACCTCCGCCAGCAGCTCGCCGGGCTCGCGGCTCTGCTCTCGGCCCGCGCGTCGAGGGGACGATGCAGTAGGAGCAGGCGCAGTTGCAGCCCTGGGAGATCTGCAGCCAGGCCTGGAAGTCGCGCTCCCGCTTGGCCGGCAGATGGCCGGAGAAGTCCTCGAACTCGAAGTAGCCCTGGGCGGTCAGTGAGTCGGAGGTGAGGAACTCGGCCAGGCGCCCGATCTGCCCGGGACCGAAGGCGACGTCGACGAAGGGGAAGCGGTCGAAGACCTCGTGCTTTACCGATTGCGCCCAGCAGCCCCCGACCCCGACCACGCGCTCGGGGTCCTCGGACTTGAGCCGCTTCGCCTCGCCGAGGTGGGCGATGAAGCGGTTGTCGGCGGACTCGCGAATCGAGCAGGTGTTGAAGAGGATCAGGTCGGCCTCGTCGCGCTGCCCGGCCTCCTCATAGCCAAGCGAATCGAGCATCCCCCGCATGCGCTCGGAGTCGTGCACGTTCATCTGGCACCCGAAGGTGGTGACGTGGTAGCGCTTGCCCACGGGCTGAGGGTAGCGCGCTACTTGACGCTCAGAGTGCCCTGCATGCCAGCCTCGCGGTGGCCCGGCACGCTGCAATAGAAGACGTACTCACCGGGCTCGAGGTTCGCCGCCAGGGACGTCTGTCCGTCGGCGATCAGGTCCGACTTGGCGACCTCCTGGCCATCCTGCTCGATCGCGACGTCGTGGTCGATCGGTGCCGGGTTGTCGAAGTTGATCGTCACCTGCCCGGGCATGCTGGAGATCTCCGTCTTGTCGTAGGCGAGCGCGCTCGGGTCGGCCGCCAGCTCGATCGTCCCGCCAGGGCCCGAGCCCGCGGGCGGCGTGGCCTCCCCGGACGGCTGCTCGCCGGGCGGCGTGCCCTCGGCCTCGGCGGCGTCGGGAGTCGGCACCTCACCCCCGGCCGGAACCTCAGTCGCGCCTTCCTCGGCCTCCTCGGCGGCCAGCTCCGCCTCCCGGTGCGCCTGCTCGTCCTCGGAGTAGGCGACCGCGAAGTAGGCCGTGCCGACGACCAGCACCGCGAAAAGGCCGAGCCCGGCCCGCATCGCAGCCTTGCTCGGGGAACTTCTCCGAGCTGCGCAGGCCGATTGCCGTCACCACGAGCGCGAGGACCGTCAGGCAGCCCCCGAGGACGTAGAACGCGGTCCCGTTCATGGACGCGAGGACATATGTCGTGCCGGTGGCCAAGGTCCGCGAAATCCTATCCGTCGCGCTACCCGGCGAATGCGGTCGAGCGCTCGGGCCCGTGACGGTGGCCAGCGAGGCGAGGCCGTACCCTGGCCCGATGAGGCTGCTGGTCGACGGCATGAACGTGATCGGCACCCGCCCGGACGGCTGGTGGCGCGACCGGCACGCGGCGATGCTGCGCCTCGTCGACCTGCTGGAGCGCTGGTCGGCGAGCAGCGGAGACGACGTCACAGTCGTCTTCGAGCAGCCGCCCAGGCCGCCGATCTCCTCCTCGGTGGTCGAGGTGGCGCACGCGCCGCGGCCGCGTCCGAACTCGGCCGATGACGAGATAGCGCGCCGCATCGCCGCCGATCCCGAGCCGGGCACGATTCGCGTCGTCACCTCCGATCGCTGGCTCAGCGATCACGCGCGGGCTCTGGGCGCAAGCGTGGAGCCGGCGGAGTCGTTCCGGCGTCAGATCGAGGGCGACTGACGCGCGCGAGGTCGCACCGTCAGCGCAACGAGGCTCGCGGCGGACACCCAGGCGGCGATCGCAACCACCGGCAGCCAGAATCCGAGCAGCCCATCGGCGGCGAAGGCTCCCTCAGCGGTGAAGAGAGTCCCGATCCGCAGCAGGTAGACGGGCGCCGCTACCGCGGCGAGCCGGCCGAGCCAGCGTGGCCAGACCATTCTCGTCGCGCAGCGCGATCACCGCGAGGGCGGCAAGGAGCACGGACTCCGAGCGGCGTGGCCATACCGATCGCCATCCACTCGAAGTCCCGCAGCGCCGTGGCCAGCTCAGGCGCCGCGGCGAGGTTCTCGGGTCGCAGCGCGCCGACGGCCAGCGTGGTCACGTCGGCCAGGAAGAGGGTCAGGAACGCCAGCCCGCAGCCGAATGCCACGCGGCTCGCTCGCTGGGCGCCTGCCGGACCGGCTCCGGTGAGCGAGACCACCGTGGCCAGAAACCAGATCAGGAACGGCGCCATCAGCGCGTAGAGCGCGCAGGCGACCTGGATCCGGGTTTGCTTCTGCTCAAGGTGGGCGGCGAACTCGGCGCCTGAGGCGTCGAAGGCCGGCTGATCGCCGACCACCAGCGCTGCGGCGAGAAACAGCGCGATTGCCATCCCACCAGCCGCGGCGCCGTAGGGAGCCCAGCGATCCCCCATCAGGAGTGCCGAGCGCGGCGGATCGCCTCGTAGGCGGTCTCCGAGTCATAGCCGCGGCGCGCCAACACCCCCAGGGCGCGCTGGCGCTCCAGGGCATCGGCGAGCGTCTCGCCTCGGTCGCGCAGCAGCTGCACCGCCTGCTCGATCTCCACCTCTCCCCCGCCTGAGCCGAGCGCCTCGACGATGTCCTCCTCGCGGATGCCTCGGTCCTGCAGCGCCGCCCTGATCCGCTCGCTGCCCCAGCGCTTCAGCTCTCGCTTGTCCTCCGCGTAGCGCTGCGCGTAGCGGGTGTCATCGAGCACCCCGGTCGAGACCAGCCGGTCGACCACCTCCTCGACCTCGACCTCGCCGATCCCGCGGGCGCGAAGCCAACTGCCCATCTCGGCGACAGTGCGTTCCTTGCGACCCAGCGCTTGAAGGGCCAGTGAGAGTGGCTCGTCGCTCACTCTCCCAGCCCCCTTCTCAGGCCGCCTTCTTGGCCTGTGTCTTCTTCTGGGCCGCTCCGCCTGGGCCGGCTCCGGCTTCGCCTCGGCCTTTGTCTCCTCGACCGGCGCGATGTCGGGGGTGCCGCTGCCGCGGCCTCGGCTCGGCGCCCACCTTCTCGAGGATCTTGGTCTCGATCTCCTCGGCGAGCTTCGGGTTCTCGCGCAGGAACTGCTTGGAGTTGTTGCGCCCCTGGCCGAGCCGCAGCTCGCCGTAGGAGAAGAAGGAGCCCGACTTCTGGACCAGGTCGTGCTCGAGCCCGAGGTCGATCAGGCATCCCTGCTTGGAGATGCCGTCCCCGTAATCGACGTCGAACTCGGCCTGGCGGAACGGCGCCGCGACCTTGTTCTTGACAACCTTGACGCGGACCCGGTTGCCGACCGCCTCGGTTCCCTCCTTGAGGGTCTCGATGCGGCGCAGGTCGAGGCGCTGGGAGCAGTAGAACTTCAGCGCCCGGCCGCCGGGCTGGGTCTCCGGGCTGCCGAACTGGACCCCGATCTTCTCGCGGATCTGGTTCGTGAACAGGCAGACCGTGTTGGCGCGGTTGAGGTTGCCGGCCAGCTTGCGCAGCGCCTGCGACATCAGGCGGGCCTGCAGGCCGACCTGGGTCTCCCCCATCTGCCCCTCGAGCTCGGCCCGCGGCGTCAGCGCCGCCACCGAGTCGACCGCGACGATGTCGACGGCGCCGGAGCGCACCAGCACGTCGACGATCTCCAGCGCCTGCTCGCCGTAGTCGGGCTGGGAGACCAGCAGCTCGTCGGTGTCGACGCCGATCCGGCGCGCGTAGATCGGGTCGATCGCGTGCTCGGCGTCGACGAAGGCGCAGATCCCGCCGTTCTTCTGGGCCTCGGCGATGATGTGGTAGATCAGCGTCGTCTTGCCCGAGGACTCGGGGCCGAAGATCTCGACGATCCGGCCGCGCGGCACGCCGCCGACGCCGAGCGCCAGGTCGAGCGAGAGCGCCCCGGTCGGAATCGCCTCCACCGGCACGGCGGCGTCGTCGCCGAGCTTCATCACCGAGCCGGCGCCGAACTGGCGCTCGATCTGGGTCACGGCGGCGTCGAGCGCCGCGTCCTTGGCCTTGGCGTCCTTTGCCGAGCCTTGTCGTCCTTTCGAAGCCTTCAAAGCTGCTTTGTTCTCTGCCATCTCTTCTTTCACCTCATCGTCTTCTGCCGCGGGCAGCGCGACCTGCGCCAGGGGCGCGTACTCGGCGCCCTGCGGCCTGAGCGTCGAACGGTAGAGCGTGATCCGGACGCACCGAAGGGCTCGCAGAAGCGCGTCCGGAAGCGGCCCGGGGAGCCTGGCTACCCGCGCCGGCCGCTTCGAGCCGCGCCGCTCGGGCTTTACCCGCGCCACGGTCAATGGGCCAGAAAGGGCGCTTCTCGGGCTTATAGAGGCGCCGCGAGACCAGCTCCCGCTCCAGCTCCGCCTGCAGCGCCACGGCGCTTCCGATTGCGCGGCGAGCGCGAACACCCGCGGGCGCCCTCTCGGCTTTCGCGCCGGCTCCGCGCTCGAGCTCGATCCGCGGCGCGGCAGCCGATCGCGTGCACGATCTCGGCCACCGAGCCGATCGCCTTCTCAGGCATGATAGTCAAGGAAGGCGAGGGTGATGTGAAGGTTCTGCGGCGCGACCACCCGCAGGCCTCGTCGGTCAACTCCGCGCGCTGCCAGCCCACGATCGCCTCGCGAACGGCCTCGGGCAGGTCCAGCGCCACGAACAGTCGTGCCCGCGGGGACTTCAGCCGCTCCTTCGCCATCGCTCCCAAGCTACGCGGACCTTGCGCACGATGCACTCGCGGGATTGCGCCGTTAGCGGCACGAAATAGACTCGCGGTAATGATGGTGTCGAGCAGAGGCGGCGCGGCCGCCGATTGCGAGGCAAGAGGCTGGTGGGTGTCTTGACTGCTGGCGGACCGACCGCGCAAGCGAGTCACCGGCTCCACCAGATCCCAGAGGTGGAGGGAATCGAGCACCGCTACGTCGACGCCGACGGCCTGCGGGTTCACGTCGCCGAGGCCGGCGACGGTCCTCCGGTCCTGCTGCTGCACGGCTGGCCGCAGCACTGGTACATGTGGCGCAAGGTGATCGAGCGGCTGGCGCCGCAGTTCCGCCTCATCGCGCCCGACCTGCGCGGCTTCGGCTGGACCGAGGCCCCCGGCGGCGGCTATGACCCCGAGACCTTCGCCGCCGACCAGGTCGCCCTGCTCGACGCGCTGGAGATCGAGAGCGCCAGCGTCATCGGCCACGACTGGGGCGGCTTCACCAGCTTCCTGCTCGGACTCGGTGCCCCGAGCGCATCGATCGCATGATGGTGCTCAACAGCCCGCATCCTTGGGCCGCCGTCAAGCCGAGGCTGCTGCTGCAGGCATGGCGCAGCTGGTACGCGGCCGCCAACGCGCTGCCGGTGGTCGGCCCCCGCCTTTCGCAATCGGGCGCGGATCGTGACCTGGATGTCGAGCCACGGAAACGTCGAGGACCCGTTTCCGGAGGGCGCCGAGGTCTATCTCGAGCGCCTGCGCGATCCCGCCCGGGCCGAGGCCACGGCATCGCTTTACCGCTACTACCTGCGTGCCGTCGCGCAGGCGCCGCGCAGCCCCTACCGATCCGAGCGGCTCTCGGTCCCCACCCTGCTGCTGTTTGGGCAGCGGGACCTCTTCGTCTCACCCGAGCTCCTGGACGGCGGCGAAGCGCACGCGGACGATCTGCACATCGAGCTGGTGCCCGACGCCGGGCACTTCATCGCCAACGAGAAGCCCGACCTGGTCGCCCGCCGCGCGCTCGCGTTCCTGAGCTAGAGCTCATCCAGGAACGCCAGCACGTCGTCGGCCAGCAGTTCCGGCTCCTCGTGGGCGGCGAAATGGCCACCGCGAGGCATCTCGGTCCAGCGCCGAAGGTCGGTGAGCAGGCGCGCCGTCCACTCGCGCGGCGGGTTGATGATCTCCGCCGGGAAGACGCCGGCCGCCGCCGGCACCTCGATCGTCTCCCCCTCCGCCGGCCGCCAGCGATCGGAGCGCTCGCCCCAGTACAGGCGCATCGAGGAGGCGATCGTGCCGGTCGCCCAGTACATCGTCAGGTAGTCGCAGAGCTGGTCCTTTGAGAAGCGCCGCTCGACGTCGCTGTCGCTGTCGCTCCAGCGGCGGTACTTCTCCAGCAGATAGGCGGCTAGGCCGGCAGGAGAGTCCGTGAGACCGACGGCGACGATGTCGGGGACGGTGGACTGGATCAGCATGTGATGGCCCTCGCGACGACGCCAGCGCATGCCCTCCTCGATGAAAGCCCCCTCGGCCTCCGAAAGTGGCGGTTCGGCGAGCTGCGCCGATGGAGGCAAGGTCCCGGGGGTGAAGACGTAGAGCGCCGCCACCTGCGGCGAGTCGAAGGCGAGCCGGGCCGCGATCGGCGCCCCCCAGTCACCGCCGACGACCCCGTAGCGCTCCCAGCCCAGGCCCCCCTCGGCGAGGCCGCGCAGGCGCTCGGCGACGGCGGCGATGTTGAGCGGCTCGCCCGGGATCCTCGGACCACCCGTATCCGGGCAGCGACGGCACGGCGACCTCATGGCCGGCCTCGGTGAGGCGCGGGATCACGTCCAGGTACTCGATCGGCCCGCCCGGCCAACCGTGGAGCAGGAGCAGCGGCAGGCGGTCGCCGCCCTCCTGCGGGCCGCCCTCGCCGCGCGCGTGCATGAAGTGGAGCCCCGCCCGGTGGAAGTTCGCGAGCCGATTCATCAACGCGGGCAGGCGAGCGGAGTCATAGCCGTCGCTCCAGTACGCGCACAGCTCCCGCAGGTAGTCGAGGTCGACACCGAGATCCCAGCCTTGCGGCGCTTTGTTCCCGCTATGCGGGAATAACCCGCCACCCGGCTGCTCCGGCCAGCGAGTGCGCGACAGCCGCTCGCGCAGGTCGGCCCAGGCCTCCTCAAGAATCTCGACCTCGAATGGCTGCGGCTCCGCGCCCATCGGGGCGGACCCTACAGCCGCGTTCCTCGCCCGCCTGCGGCGTCGTCGACAAAGCCCCGCCCCGGGACCTACAGCGGCGGCTCTCCGCCGCCGAGCAGTATGCGCAGCATGTGCATCCCCACCAGCGCCGAGCGCTCGCGGATGTCCTCGCGGTTGCCGGGGATCACGGGGTCGCGCGCGATCCCGCTGCCGTCGGCGGTGACGGCGTAGAAGCAGACGTAGCCGACCGGCTTTTCCTCGCTGCCGCCGTCGGGGCCGGCGATCCCGGTCACCGAGACCGCGACGTCGGCCTCGAAGCGCTCCAGCGCCCCTCGCGCCATCGCCTCGGCCACGGGCGGCGAGACCGCGCCGTGCTCGTCGATCAGGCCCGGGTCGACCCCGAGCAGCGCCGCCTTGGCCGCGTTGGAGTAGGCGACGACGCTTCCGGCCATGTAGCGCGAGGCGCCGGGGACCTTGGTGATCCGCGCCGCCAGCAGCCCGCCGGAGCAGGACTCCGCCAGCCCGAGGCGCCGCCCCTGTAGAAGGCCGGCGACAAGCTCGTCGATCGTGGTCCCGTCCTCGCTGAACAGGAAGCGCTCATGGCGCTCGGCAAGACCCCGCCGCACGACTTCGGCCGCCTCCTCGGCCCCCTCGCGGAAGCGCACGTCGACCTCGATCTCTCCCCGTCGCAGGCAGGTCGTGACCTCGAGCGCCGATAAGTCCCCCCGTCCTCGATCTCGCGCAGGCTCTTGGCGATCTCGGACTCCGGGATCCCGATCATCCGCAGGGTGTAGCCCATAAACGGCGTTGCCCTCGACAGCACCTGCCGCGCCGCGTCGGTGGCGATCGCCGACTCCCACATCGACTGCAGCTCGCGCGGCGGCCCCGGCAGCACGATCACCGTCAGGTTCTCCGCCGGAACTACGAGCCCCGGCGCGGTCCCGGCGGGGTCGATCGCCGTCGCTCCCTGCGGCACCATCGCCTGCTTGCGGTTCGCCGCCATCAATGCGTCCTCGTCGAGGCGCAGCCGGGCCGCGAAGCCGCGCAGGATGCGGGCTATCTTCTCCTCCATGCCCTCGTCGAGCACCAGCTCGCGGCCGGTGAACTTCGCCACCACCTCCGCGGTCAGGTCGTCTGCCGTGGGCCCGAGGCCGCCCGAGGTGACGACAAGGTCGATCCGCTCGCCGTCCATGTAGCGCAGCGCCGACTCCAGGTCGGCGGGGCGGTCGCCGACGCAGAGGATGCTCGCGACCTCGACCCCGAGCTCGGCCAATCGCTCCGATATCCAGGGGCCGTTGCGATCGACGACGCGCCCGTTGAGCACCTCGGTGCCCGTGACCACGATTCCCGCCCGGACGCTCATCGGCAGCCCGAGCCGGGCATGTTGTCTCGCTCACGTGCAGTCCGGCCTCGTGCCCTCGGCAAGCTCTCGGGCGCCCTGCGGAGTCACCCGGTAGCCGACCGGGCTCGGGGTCTCCTCGACCGCAAGCGGCTCGCCGTTGACGTCGACGTCGATGCTGCCGTTGCCAAATGCGAGATCGAAGCGCCGCGAGCGAAACGGCCCCTGCTCGGCGCCAGCCGCGAGGATCTGCCCGTCGATCACCGGGGCGCCGTCGGAGGCGATCGCGCAGACCCAGACCTCGGCCGTCGCGGTGAGCCTGATCGAGACCCGGTTCGCGTTGGGCTCTGCGGGCTGGCCGCCCTGGCCTTGATCGGGCCGCTGCCTCCCCGGCGGGAGCATCGGCTGCGGGCTCCTCTCCCCCGTCGTCGGAGGTGATCCCGAGCACGAGGATCGCCGCGATCAGGATTGCCGCCGCGATCCCGCCCACCATGCCGGCGCCGACGCGCCGTTCGCCGTCCCCCGGCAGCGGCGGAAGTCCACCGACGGGCTCGCGGCCCGCGCCCGGCTCGGCGAGCCGGGCATCCTCCTGGCGGCGGTAGTCGTCGGCGAGGCGCTCGCCGTCGAGGCCGAGAAAGGACGCATAGGTGCGGATGAAGCTGCGCGTGTAGGTGGGGCCGGGAAGCATGTCCCACTCCTCGTTCTCCAGCGCCCGCAGGTAGCGCACGCGGATCTTGATCTGCTCCTCGATCTCGGCGAGGTCGATCTTGCGGCGAATACGCGCCTCGCGCAGGGTGCGTCCAATCTCAGTATCCACGCTGAGATTGTCCTACCTCGGCGCTGCGGGCTGCAGGTAAACGACTTGGGACGGGATGCGGCGCCCAGCGCCGTCAGGCGTCGTCGGGTGAGCTGGCGACCGGCTCGGGTTCCTGCCCGGCGCCATCCTCGGGCGGTCCCTCGGGCGCGGGACCCGTGACCCGTGCGAGGTCGGCCTCGCTGATCAGCACCTGGCGCGGCTTCGATCCCTCATAGCCGGAGATCACTCCGCGCCGCTCGAGCATGTCGACGAGGCGGCCGGCACGCGTGTAGCCGACCCGCAGGCGGCGCTGCAGCATCGAGACCGAAGCGGTCTGAGTCTGCACGACGAGGTGAATCGCGTCGTCGAGCAGGTCGTCCTGGTCGGGGTCGAAGTCGCCCTCCTCCGACTCCCCCTCGGGCTCGACCCGCGCCTCGAGCAGCTCGTCGGCGAACTCGGGCTCGCCCTGCTTTGACCAGTGCGTGGTGATGCGCGCGATCTCCTCCTCGGTCACGAAGGCACCCTGGATGCGCTGCATCTTCGACGTGCCCGCGGCACGGAAGAGCATGTCGCCCTGGCCGAGCAGCGCCTCCGCCCCGCCCTGGTCGAGGATCACCCGCGAGTCGGTCTGCGAGGAGACGGCGAAGGCGATCCGGGCCGGGATGTTGACCTTGATCGTGCCGGTGATGATGTCGGTCGAGGGTCGCTGGGTCGCCAGGACGAGATGGATGCCGGTGGCGCGCGACTTCTGGGCCAGGCGAATGATCGAGTCCTCGACCTCGGCCGGGGCGACCATCATCAGGTCGGCGAGCTCGTCGATCACGCAGAGCACGTGCGGCAGCGGCGCCTCGCCGGCCCGCTTGCGGGCGCGGTTGAGCTCGGTCAGGTTGCGAACCCGCGCCTCGGCCATGATTCCGTAGCGGTTCTCCATCTCGCCGATCAGGTTGGCGAGCACGTTGGCCGCCAGCCGCGGCGAGGTCACCATCGGCGTCAGCAGGTGGGGGATGTTCTCGTAGTGGTTGAGCTCGACCCGCTTGGGGTCGACGA
Organism: uncultured Solirubrobacterales bacterium; assembly: GCA_963724905.1. Lineage (GTDB taxonomy): Bacteria > Actinomycetota > Thermoleophilia > Solirubrobacterales > 70-9 > Mayfieldus. The sequence goes on along the minus strand of CAVRWD010000001.1, from coordinate 97,109 downwards.
GCACCATCCGCACCTCGTTCGGCGAGGCACTCATCAGGATCGAGCTGAGGATCGCGTTGATGCAGCCCGACTTTCCCGAGCCTGTGGTGCCGGCGACCAGGACGTGGGGCATCTTCTGAAGGTCGGTCCAGACGGCGTTTCCGGCGATGTCCTTGCCCAGCCAGCCGACCAGCGGCGAGGCCTTGGCCGGGCGCCCCTGGTAGATGTCGCCGAGGCGGACCAGGCGCCGGCGCGCGTTGGGAACCTCGACGCCGACCGCCTGCTTGCCGGGGATCGGCGCCAGGATGCGGATGTCGGTCGAGGCGAGCGCATAGGCGAGGTCGTTGGCCAGCTCGGTGACCTTCTTGACCTTCGTGCCCGGGGCGAGGCGCAACTCAAAGCGGGAGACGTGCGGGCCGCTGACGATGCCGACGATCTTGGCCTCGACGCCGAAGTGGCCCAGGGTCTCGGTCAGCTTCGTCGCCAACAGCCTCCTGGTCGCGCGGATCGGGGCCCTTGTCGGCCTTGCCCTTCTCCAGCAACTTGTCCGGCGGCGCCTTGTAGGCGATCTCATCGGAGATCGTGGCGCCGCGCTTCTCGCCCATCGGAGTACGCGCTGCCTCGGCTGCGACCTCCCGCGGGTCAGGCGACTGGGGCTCTGCGCCCGGCTCGGCCTCGACCACCTCCGCCTCGTCCTCGGAATCCTCACCGTCGAGCGTCAGCGCCTCGAGCTCGCCCGTCGGCGCCTCCGATTCGGGCACCTCGGGCTCCGGGTCGGGGTCCTGGTCGAACTCGACCACCCGCACGGTCGGCTCCATGTCCTCGTCGGGGTACTCGCTCATCACGTCGGTCGCCGCGACCTGGGTCGGCGCGTCGGCGGCAGCCTCCTCGCGATTCCAGGAGGTCTGGGCCACGGTGCGGGCCATCTCGGCGCCGGTCGAGCGGGCGCGCGTGATCGCCTTACCCGTGCCGCTCATGAAGGTCGCGATCGACATGCCGGTGAGAAGCAGCGCCCCGGCGACGATCAGCAGCGCGGCGACGATGTGGGCGCCGATGCGCTGAAACAGGGTCGAGGTGGACCAGTAGAGGCCCTCCCCTACCAGCCCTCCGTGCTGGGGAAACCAGGAGGGGTCGAAGTACTCGCCGCGCAGCTCGTCAGGACCCAGGTGCGCGGTCTGGGCGGCAAAGGCCAGAAGCAGCCCGGCGACGATGCAGATCCCGCCGGTGCGCAGGGGGCGGATCGCGGGCAGGAACGGCTTTGCGATCAGGATCGCGCCGGCGCCGAACATGACCAGCGGCGCCACGTAGGCGACCTTGCCGAAGACGTAGGTGAGGCCCTCCTCGACCCCGGAGCCGACCCGCCCTCCGTCCCAGCCCATCCAGAGGACGAAGGCGAAGTAGGCCCCGATCGCGATCAGGCTCAGCCCGACCACGTCAAGCTGGCGCTGCTCGAGCTTCTCCAGTTGCTCGCGGCTCAGGCGCGGCGCCGACCTGGCTCGGCGCTTGGCCACCGGGCGCGACTTTGCCTGCCCGCGGGAGCGGCCGCCACTACGCCTGCGCGCGGGCTTTTTGCGGCGCTTTCTCCGGGCTGACATCAGGGTTCAATTCGACGCCTGGCCCAGCACCCCTCTCCTGCCTGGCCGACACCCCCTCCTGAGCCCGCAAACCGCATAAAGAAGCCATAAATCATCCCTCTGCGGCTTCGGCACCGCTCTAACATCGAATCCGATGGGAAGCGAAGAGCAAGTGCTCAGCGGCCGCGTGCTGGTGGTCGAGGACGACACCGAGATCACCGACGTGCTGCGCCGCTCCCTGCGCCACGAGGGTTATGACGTGCGCACGGCCGGCGACGGCGTCGAGGCCCTCGACACCGCGGCGGAGTTCATCCCCGACCTCGTGGTCCTCGACCTCGGCCTGCCGCGCCTCGACGGGATCGAGGTCTGCCGTCGCCTGCGGGCCGACGGCGACGTGCCGATCCTGATCCTCACCGCGCGCACCGAGACCGACGACCGCGTCACCGGCCTCGACAGCGGCGCCGACGACTACCTGGTCAAGCCGTTCGAGCGCCAGGAGTTCCTGGCCCGGATCCGGGCTCTCCTGCGGCGCCGGCCCCCGCGCGGCTCGGCCTCGCTGCGGCTCGGCGACCTGACGCTCAATCCGGACAGCCGCGAGGTGATGCGCGGCGAACGCGAGATCGAGCTCACCAACCGCGAGTTCGAGCTGCTCGAGTACCTGATGCGAAACCAGCGCCTCGTGGTCTCCCGCGAACGCCTCCTCGACGACGTCTGGGGCTATGACCCGGCCGCGGCGACCAACACGATCGACGTCTTCATCTCCAACCTGCGGCGCAAGCTCGAGGCCGGCGGCGAGCCACGGCTGCTGCACACAAAGCGCGGCGCCGGCTACCTGCTGAAGAGCGGGTGACGACGTTGGCGCCGGGCGATGCAGCGAACGTGACGCGGCCGCGCCGGCCCTGGGACCCCAAGTCGTGGCCGGTCCGCTGGCGAGTGACCGCCGCCTGTGCCGGGCTGACCCTCGTGATCCTGCTGATCTTCGCCGCCGTCATCGGGAACCTGGTCAGTGAGCGGATCCGCGACGACTTCAACGACGAGATGAACGACGCGGTCCGCATCCTTGCCTCCGAGGTCGAGATCGAGGAGACGGCGATCGGCGGCCCCGTGGTCACCGGTCCAGAGCTCGACGACTTCGCGCTGCCCAACGATGCGGTGGTCAGGGTCTTCGACTCCTCCGGGCGGCTGATCGACCAGACCCGAAACGCTCCCGACCTCGGGGCTCCGGTGCCGGGGGTCAACAACCGGGGCGACCTGCGGGTGATCACCGGCCGCATCGTCAGCGCCGCCAGCGGCGGCGTCGCCGGCTACATCGAGTACGCGCGCAGCGAGGAGCAGGTCAACTCGACGATCCGGCGCATGTGGCTGGTGATCGGCTCCGGCGTCATCGGTGGCGTGCTGCTCGCCGGCCTGATCGGCTACGCGATCGCCGGGCGGGCGATGCGCCCGATCTCCTCTCTGACCGCCGCCGCGGGCGAGGTCGCCGACACCCGCGACCCCTCGCGGCACATGCCGCAGACCGATGTCGACGACGAGGTCGGCGAGCTGGCGCGAACGCTGGAGCAGATGCTGCGCTCCCTCGACGCGGCGCGCACCGAGCGGGAGCGGGCGATGAGCCAGCAGCGCGAGTTCGTCGCCGACGCCTCGCACGAGCTGCGCACCCCACTCACCAGCGTGATCGCCAATCTCGAGCTCCTGCAGGCCTCGCTCGGGCAGCCGGATCCCGGCGAGAGCCGCGAGATGATCGACTCTGCGCTGCGCTCCTCGCGGAGGATGAACCGGCTGGTCGGAGACCTGCTGCTGCTCGCGCGCGCCGATGCCGGCAGGGTCGGCGAGCGCAGTGACTGCGACCTCGCCGAGATCGCCGGCAACGCCGTCGCAGAGGTCAGCCCCGTGGCCGACGGCCATCGCCTCGAGGTCGAGAACGGCAATCGGGTCCCGGTGCGCGGAAACCCCGACGAGCTTCACCGAATGGTCGTCAACCTGCTCGACAACGCCGTCCGTCACACCCCCGGCGGCTCGATCGTCCGCATGCGCCTGGACTCCGACGGCGGCACTGCCGTGGTCGAGGTCACCGACGACGGCCCCGGCATCCCCGAGGGGGCCCGCGATCAGATCTTCGATCGCTTCACCCGCGGCAACGGACCGGCCGATGTCTCCGGCGCCGGCGGCACCGGGCTCGGGCTGGCGATCGTGCGCGCGGTGGCGCAGTCGCACGGCGGCAGGGTGAGCGTCGGCGACTCCTCCTCGGCGGCGCCGATTCAGGGTGACGCTGCCGCTGCGCTCTAGCGCCTAGACCTCAACGACCACCGGCAGCACCATCGGCCGGCGGCGCAGCTTCTCGTAGACGAACTCGGCGATGTCGTCGTGGAGGTCCTCCTGCAGCAGATCAAGCTCCTGGACATCGTGTCGGGCCCCCTCCGCGAGCGAGTCCTCGACGACGTCGCGCAGCTCCTCCACCAGCCCGTCTGCCTCCTCCAGGAACGCCACGCCGCGGAAGATCACCTCGGGCGGCGCCACCATCGAGCCATCGTCGGATGAGATCGTCGCGACGACGATGAAGATGCCGTCGGCGGAGATCATCCGCCGGTCGCGCAGCGCCACGTCGTCGGGCTCCCCGATGTCGACGCCGTCGACGAAGATCATCCCGGCGCCGATGTCCTCGCCGAGCCGCGCCCCGGACCCATCCAGCTCCAGGGCCCGGCCGTTTGCGCCCTGGAAGATGTTTCCGGGGTCGATGCCGACTGCCTCCGCGAGCTCGGCGTGCAGCCGCAGGCGCTTGTGGTCTCCGTGGACCGGCAGCACGTAGCGCGGCTTGGTCAGGTTGAGCATCAGCTTCATCTCCTCCTGCCAGCCGTGGCCGGAAGCATGAATGGGAGCGTCGCGAGCAGTGACGACGGAGGCCCCGATCTGGAAGATCCTGTCGACGGTCTCGTTCACCGCGCGCTCGTTGCCCGGGATCGGGGTGGCCGAGAAGACCACGGTGTCGCCGGAGTGCAGCTCGACGTCGCGATGGTCGTTGTGGGCCATGCGGCGCAGCGCCGAGAGCGGCTCCCCCTGGCTGCCGGTCGAGATTGCGATCACCTTGTCGTCGGGGAAGTTCTCGATCTCCTTCGGCTGGATGAACAACCCCGACGGCGCGTTTGCGATCCCAAGGTTCGATGCGATGTTGAAGTTCTTGCGCATCGAGCGCCCGACCAGCGCCACCTTGCGGTCGAGCTGCACCGCGGCGTCAATCACCTGCTGCACCCGGTGCACGTTGGAGGCAAAGCTGGTGACGATGATCCGCCCAGGCGCGCGCGAGAAGGTATCCAGCAGCGCCGGCCCGACGCTCGACTCCGAGGGCGCAACCCCCGGGCGGTCGGCGTTGGTCGAATCGCCACAGAGCAGCATCAGCCCATCGCGACCGACCTCGGCCAGACGCGACATGTCTGCCGGGCGGCCATCGACGGGGGTCTGGTCGAACTTGTAGTCGCCTGTCATCAGGACCGAGCCGACCTCCGTCGTCAGCAGCACCGCGCGCATGTCGGGGATCGAGTGTGAGAGATGAATCAACTCGAGCTCGAACGGGCCGAGGTCGACCTTCTCCCCCGCCTCCAGCTCCTCCAGCGGCGCGTCGCCGAGCTTGTGCTCGTCGAGCTTTGAGCGCACCAGGCCGATCGTCAGCAGGCCGCCGTAGATCACCGGTGGGTAGCCGAGCTCGCGCAGCACGTATGGCAGCGCCCCGACGTGGTCCTCGTGGCCGTGAGTAAGCACGATCGCCTCGATGTCGCCGGAGCGCTCACGCAGGTAGGAGAAATCCGGCAGCACCAGGTCGATGCCGAGCATCTCCGCGGTCGGGAACATCAGCCCGGTGTCGACGACGACGATGCGGCCGTCGTACTCGACCACGGTCATGTTCTTGCCGATCTCCCCCAGCCCACCGAGGGGGAGGATTTTCAGGGTGCCGCTCAACCTGCCGCTGCCAGAATTCCCGCCTGCTCGAGCGCCGGCCGGATCGCCGCCCGCTGATCCTCATCGGCGGGGACCATCGGCAGCCGCAGGGCGTCGGACTCGATCACGCCGAGCATCTGCAAGGCGGCTTTGACGGGAATCGGGTTGGCGGTCACCGTGGTCGCCTCGTAGATCGGCTGCAGTTCGGCATCGATCTCGCGGGCGGTGTCGAGGTCGCCCTCCTGCGCCGCATCCCACATCCTGCGCATCTGCGGGCCGACAAGGTGGGAGGCGACGAGGATTCCCCCGGCCCCACCGAACTCGAGCGTGCGGCAGAAGACGTTGTCGTTGCCGGCGATCACGTCGAGGCCCTCGATCGGGCCGAGCTCATCGTCGTTTGCCTGCTTCACGGCGACGATGTTCGGCAGCCGCCCCAGCTCGGCGAGCAGATCGGGCTCGATGTTGAGCGCTGTCCGCGAGGGGATGTTGTAGAGGACGATCGGCAGGCCAACCTCCGACACGGCGTTGTAATGCGCGAGCAGGCCGGCCCGGTTGGGCTTGTTGTAGTAGGGGGTCACGACGATCGCCGCGTCGGCGCCCGCCTCGGCGGCGACCTTTGTCAGCTCGACCGTGTGCAGGGTGTCGTTGGAGCCGGTGCCGAGGATCAGCATCGCCTCCTCGCCGAGCTCCTCGCGCACCGTGCGCAGCAGGGTCAGCTTCTCGTCGTCTGAGAGCGTCGGCGCTTCGCCCGTGGTGCCGGCGATCACCAGCCCGTGGGAGCCGTTCTCGACCAGGTGGCGCGCCAACTTGCGGGCACCGCCCGCGTCGAGCCCGCCGTCCTCATGAAAGGGCGTCGCCATCGCCGTGATGACGCCGCGAATCTCAGTCATGCTCATGCGCGCCAGGGTACCGCTCAGCTCAGAGCCGGAGGGGCGGCGGAGGCGATGCCCTGCGGCACGCGCTCAGCCCAGGGATGTGCCTCCTCGAGCTGGGCGGCGACCCGGAAGAGCAGGTCCTCGCGGCCGTAGGCGGCGACCAGTTGCACCCCGATCGGCAGCCCCTCGGGGCTTTGGTGAAGCGGCAACGAGATCGCCGGCTGGCCGGTCGCGTTCCAGTAGGCGGTGAAGCCCGCTGTGGGGATGGAGCGGAAAATCGGCGAAGCCGGGTTGCCAGGCTCGGGCGCGAAGGCTCCCAGCTCGGTCGGGGGCTCGCCCATGGTCGGGGTCAGCAGCAGGTCGAAGCCCTCTTCCCACCAGGCCGCGGCGTCGCGCGCGGAGCGCTGCTGGTACTCGAGCGCCGACAGGTACTCGGCGCCGCTGAAGGAGCGTCCCATCTCCGCCAGCGCCCAGGTGAGGCCCTCCACCCCCTCCTCGGTCACCTCGGCCCCGGTGCGCCGCGACCAGTAGTCGAGGTTCCAGGCCACCCCGGCGGTCCAGCGCTGGATGAAGCGCTCCGTGTAGGCGGGGTCATCAAGCGAAGCGGGGTACGAGGCCTCTACGGAGTGGCCGAGCGACTCCAGCTGCGCTCCCGCGGCCTCCGCGCCCGCGACGCAATCGGGATGGACCTCGAACTGGCCGCCCGGCGGGGCCGTCGCCAAGCCGACCCGCAAGCTGCCGGGATCGGCACCGACCTCCTCCCTGTAAGACCGCAGCGGCGTCGGGGCCGCGTAGGGGTCGCCGGGTGCGATGCCCTGGGTCAGGTCGAGGATCGCGGCGCAGTCGCGCACCGACCGGGTCACGACGTGCTCGGCGACCAAGCCGGTCATGATGTCGCCGAAGTGGGGCGCCAGGCTGACCCTGCCGCGCGAGGGCTTGAGTCCGACCAGCCCGCAGGCTGCGGCCGGGATCCGGATCGAGCCGCCGCCGTCATTGCCGTGCGCGACCGGCACCATTCCCGCAGCCACGGCGGCGGCCGAGCCGCCGCTTGAGCCGCCGGGCGAGCGCTCCGTGTCCCACGGGTTGCGGGTGGCGCCATACGTCTCGGGCTCGGTCGTCGGCAGGATCCCCAGCTCCGGGGTGTTGGTGTGACCGAGGATCACGAGCCCGGCGGCGCGGAAGCGGCGAACCAGCTCGGTGTCCTCCTTCTCGGTCCAGCCGATGTCGCGCAGGTGCTTCATCCCCTCGTGCATCGGGTCTCCGGCCGAGTTCGCCGCCAGGTCCTTGAGCAGGAACGGGACACCGCGGAATGGGGCATCGGGAAGATCGCCGCGCGCCGCCTCCATCCCCTTCTCGAACAGGGGGTGGATCACCGCGTTGAGCTCCGGGTTTAGTTGCTCGATCCGGGCGATCGCCGCCTCGACCAGCTCCTCCGCGCTGACCTCGCCGGAGCGGACCAGCGCCGCCTGCGCGGTTGCGTCCATGCGGGCGAGGTCGGTCATGCGTCGATCCTATTGCTCAATGACCGGGGGTCCGGGTCTAGAGCAGATGCTCGAGCCCGACCGTGAATCGCTGCGGCAGCTCCCCCACCCTGCGCACCGCAAGCAGCACGCCGGGCATGAAGGAGCGGCGGTCGATGGAGTCGTGGCGAATCGAGAGCGTCTGCCCCTCGCCGCCGAAGACGACCTCCTGGTGGGCGACGAGCCCGGGAAGCCGCAGCGAGTGAATCGGCTCGTGGACCCTGCCCCCCGCTTCGGAGATCAGCTCCGCGGTCCGCTTCGCGGTCCCCGATGGAGCGTCCAGCTTCTGGTCGTGATGCAGCTCGACGATCTCGCACTCGGGCATGTGCGGGGCGACCTCGCGAGCAAGCCGCATCATCAGCACCGCTCCGATCGCGAAGTTGGGAGCGACGAAGCAGTTGGCATCGCCTTCGGCGCCCTCGACCGCGGCCCGAAGGGCATCGACCTCGAACCCGGTGGTGCCCGACGACCGCGTGCACCCCCGCGTCCAGGCAGGCCCGTACGTTCGCGGGCGCCGCCTCAGGGGTCGTGAAGTCGACAACCACGTCAGCACCATCGAGTGACCCTTCCAGACTCGGCGTCGAGCTGCGGGTCGACCTTCGCGGCCAGCTCGGTGTCCTCGGAGCCCTCGACCGCCTCGCAGACCGCCTGCCCCATGCGCCCAGCCGCACCGGAGACGACGACCTTGATCACGCCGTTGCCAGCGACTCGGCGACGCTCCCCGCGGCCTTGCGGAAGAGATCCTCCGAGCGCCCGATGCAAGCGGCGGAGAGCCGCTGCTGGTCATAGAGCTCGTCGCTCAGCGCGGTGATGTCCTCGATCGTCACCGCTTCCACCTTGGCCAGCATCTCGTCGAGCTCATACAGCGGCAGGCCGAAGAGGATCGCGCGTGCGTTGCGCGTCATCCGGGTCGCGGTCGACTCCGAGGAGAGCACCACCCGGCCCTTGACGTGCTCCTTGCTGCGTCGCAGCTCCTCGTCGGAGACGGGAGCCGAGCGCAGGCGCTCCAGCTCGGTGGCGATCAGGCCGCAGGCCTCCTCGACGTTGTCCTCGCGGGTGCCGACGTAGGTTGCGACGAGCCCGAGGTCGGTGTACTGGTCGCTGTAGGAGCCGACGGAGTAGGCGAGCCCGCGCTTCTCACGCACCTCGACGAACAGCCGTGAGGAGGTGGCGCCGCCGAAGATCGAGTCAAGGACCGCGAGCGCGAAGCGGCGCTCGTCCTCTCGGGTGAGGCCCGGCGCGCCGAAGCAGATGTGGTACTGCTCGGTGTCCTTCTGGTGGAAGCGCAGGCGCGGCTCGGTCGCCGCCGCGGCGCCGTTTGACTTCGCCTCCGGGACGCTCTTTGGGACCACGAAGCGCTCCGCCAGGGCGCAGATCGCCTCGTGATCGACGTGACCCGCCGCGGACACGACGAGGTTCGAGCCCACGTAGCGAGAGTCGTGGTAGGCGTTGATATCGGGCACCGGGATCGAGGCGATCACGTCTGCGGTACCGAGCACCCGCCGGCCCAGTGGATGCTCGCCGAAGACCGCCTCGGCGAGGAAGTCGTGGACCCTGTCCATGGGCTCGTCCTCGTACATCGCGATCTCTTCCAGCACCACCTCGCGCTCGGAGTCGACCTCGGCGTAGGTGGGGCCGAGCAGCATCTCCGAGAGCAGCTCGAACGCGTCCTCTGTGTGCTCGTCGAGGAAGCGCGCGTGCAGGTGTGTGGTCTCCTTGCCGGTCGCCGCGTTGACCGCTGCGCCGAGGCCGTCAAAGGTCTCGGAGATCTCGATCGCCGAGTGCCGCTCGGTTCCCTTGAACAGCATGTGCTCGAGGAAGTGCGAGACGCCCGCCTGCTTGGGCGTCTCGTCACGCGACCCGGTCCTCACCCAGAGGCCGAGGGCGACCGAGCGCACGCCCGGCACCTCCTCGGTGACGACCCTGACCCCTGAGTCGAGCTCGGTTATCTGAGCGATGCTCACGTCCGCGAGTGCGGTCGCGCCCTAGCGTTCACGCCTGCTGCGCTCGCGCCCGCGCCCACCGCCGCGCTCGCCATCGCGCCGCGGCCGCCGGTCGCCCCCGCGCCCGCCGCCGTCGCTGCCCGTGCCCACCGACACCAGCTCCTCCGGCGACTTGCCCTCCACCGAGGGGTCGTCGGAGAGCCGCAGGCCAATCCGCCCCCGCTCGCGGTCGACCTCGACAACGGTGACGTCGAGCTCCTGGCCGGACTTGAGCACGTCATCCACCGTCTCCACCCGCTCGCCGGGCTTGACGTTGGAGATGTGCAGCAGGCCGTCGGTGCCCTTGGTCAACTCGATGAAGGCGCCGAAGGTGGTCGTCTTTACGACCTTCGCGGCGTTGTAGCGGTCCCCGACCTCGGCCTCCTTGGTCATCGACTCGATCCGGGCGACGCAGGCATCGACCAGCTCGCCTGTGGTCGCGTAGACCTTCACCGTCCCGTCGTCGTCGACGTCGATTTCGGCCTCGAACTCCTCGCAGAGGGCGCGGATCGTCTCCCCGCCCTTGCCGATGACCGCGCCGATCTTCTCGGGGTCGATCTGGATCGACTCGATCCGCGGCGCGTAGGGAGACATCTCCTCGCGTGGTCCGGGGATCGTCTCGGCCATCTTGTCGAGGATGAACAGGCGCCCCTTTCGGGCCTGCTCGAGCGCGTCGCGCAGGATGTCGAAGGTGACGCCGGTGATCTTGATGTCCATCTGCAGGGCGGTGATCCCGTCCGCTGTGCCGGCGACCTTGAAGTCCATGTCGCCGAGGTGGTCCTCGACGCCGGCGATGTCGGTCAGCACGACGTAGTCGTCGCCCTCCTTGATCAGCCCCATGGCGACGCCGGCGACCGGCGCGGTGACCGGAACTCCGGCGGCCTGGAGGGCCATCGAGGAGGCACAGACAGACCCCATCGAGGATGACCCGTTCGACTCCAGGGTCTCGGAGACGACCCGGATCACGTAGGGGAAGCTCTCCTCGTCGGGAATCGTCGGCACCAGCGCCCGCTCGGCGAGCGCCCCGTGGCCGATGTCACGGCGCTTGGGGCCGCGCATGAAGCCGGCCTCCCCGACCGAGAAGGGCGGGAAGTTGTAGTGGTGCCAGAAGCGCTTCGTGGTCGCCAGCCCGAGCGTGTCGAGGCGCATGTCCATGCGGCTGGTGCCCAGGGCCACGTTGGAGAGGATCTGGGTCTCGCCGCGGGTGAACAGGCCTGACCCGTGCACGCGGGGCGCCAGGTCGACCTCGGTTTCGATCGCACGGATCTCGTCCTGGGCGCGGCCGTCGGGCCGCTTCTTGTCGACCGCGATGCGCTTGCGGATGATGTCCTTCTCCAGTGCCGCGAAGGCCGCTGCGACCTCCTGGCTGCGCCCGAGGCCTTCCTCCTCGTCTCCGCTGGAGGCGTACTGCTCCTGGACCTCTACCTCGACCGCATCGATCGCCGCTTGGCGATCGAGCTTGGCCTCGATCTGGGTCGCCTCGTCGAGCTTGGACCCGTGCGAGGAGCGAATCTCATCCGACAGGCTCTCGTCGATCTGCGGAGCCTCGACCTCGATCTTCTCCTTGCCGGCCTTGCCGCGCAGCTCCTCGATCGAGGCGACGATCTTCTTGATCTCGGCATGGGCGATGTCGAGGGCGTCGAGGATCTCAGCCTCGCTGACGCCGTCGGCGCCCGCCTCGACCATCAGAATCGCCTCGTCGGTTCCGGCGACGATCAGGTCGAGGTCCAGCTCATCGAGGCTCTCCTCGTCGGGGTTGACGACGAAGTCGCCGTCGAGCTTTCCGATTCGCACCGCGCCGACGTGGGCGCCAACCGGAATCTCGGAAATCGCCAGCGCCGCCGAGGCGCCGTTCATCGCCAGGATGTCGTAGGGGTGGACGTGGTCCACCGACATCGGCTGGGCAACCAGCTGGGTCTCGAAGTGCCAGCCCTTGGGGAACAGGGGACGGATTGGGCGGTCGATCATCCGCGCCGTCAGCGTCGCCTTCTCACCCGAGCGGCCTTCGCGCCGGAAGAACGAGCCGGGGATCTTGCCCGCGGCGTACATCCGCTCCTCGACGTCGACGGTGAGGGGAAGGAAATCGACGTCGCGCAGGTTGCCCTTCGTCGCCGTGCAGAGGACCATCGTCTCGCCGGCGCGCACGATCACCGAGCCACCCGCTTGCTTTGCGAGCTTGCCTGTCTCGAAGGAGATCTCGCTCTCGCCGACATCCACCGAGACACGGCTCACGTCAAACATACTCATCTAGATTTTTACCTCCGGCCGCCCGGTTGGCGGCCCTTTCGCTTAAGAACTGTCGTTCTCTGTCGGGGGCGATGTTACACAGACCGTCCCTTGGGAATCGATTCAGAGGTCGTCGAGATCGACCCGCTGAGCCTCGCGAAACAGAGCAGGCGTGCCCGTCACCCCCGCGCGGATGCCAGACTCGAAATCCGCTCGCACGCGATCCGCGACGGCCTGCGAGCGCCGCTCGGCCTCGAAGCGATCGAGGTCGAGGCCCAGCTGCTCGACCCGCCGCCACAGGTGCGGGTCATCGACGCGCCCGCGATCCGCGTACAGCGAGTCGACCATCTCGAAGAACGAGCCCTGCGCCCCGGCCGCCTCAGCCGCTGCATGAAGGGCGGGCGAGCGCGGGTGCTTGCCGGCGACCGGGAAGTGGCGAAAGACGATCCGCGCCGGCAGCGCGACGATCCGCTCCCACGCCGCCGCACAATGCGGGCAACCCAGGTCGGCGTAGGCGATCAGCTCCTCCCCCATTCCCCGTGCGTGGTCCCGGGGCCCTGCGGCGGGAACCGGGGCGCTGGTCAGCTCGTGTGCCGCTTTATGCACCGTATGCGGGACAAACGCGGCACACGCCCTCAGGCCTTCCCGACCGCGTCGAAGATCAGGTTGGCGCCGGGGATCTCCAGCGGGGTCGGAGACTCGTGAACCCAGCGCACGACGCCCTCTTCGTCGATCAGGACCAGGGAGCGGTTGGTCGTCCCCCAGTCCTCGAGGTAGGCGCCGTATGCGGCGCTCATCTTCCCCTTGGGATGAAAGTCGGCCAGCAGGGGGATGTCGAGGCCCAGCTTCTTGCGGAAGGCGTTGTGGGTCCAGCTCGAGTCGACGCTCACCCCCAGCAGCTGCACTCCTGCCTCCTCGATATCGCCCAGGACCTCCTGGTAGATCGAGAGCTGATCGGTGCAGGTGGGGCTGAAGTCGCCCGGATAGAAGACCAGCATCGTCTTCTGTCCACGCAAATCGGCGAGAGAAACTTGCTCGCCCTTGTGGTTGGAGAGCGTGAAGTCGGGCGCCGGCTCGCCGGCTTCAATCATCGGCTAGCGCCGGATGCCGAGCTCGCCGACCAGGGCGCGGTAGCGCTCCAGGTCGCTGCGCTCCAGATAGCGCAGCAGGCGGCGGCGCTTGCCGACCAGCATCAGCAGCCCGCGGCGCGAGTGGTGGTCCTTGGGGTTGCCGCGCAAGTGCTCGGTGAGGTGGTTGACGCGCTCGGTGATCAGCGCGATCTGGACCTCGGCGGACCCGGTGTCGCCGGGCGAGCGCCCGTACTTGCCGATCACTTCCGCTTTGCGTTCCTGGGTCAGGGTCATGACAAAAAAAGTCTAGAGGCCCGCAGGCCTCTAGGACGGCTGGAAGCTAGCACAGACCTCTCGGGCCTCCTCGACGTCGCGGTGCATCTGAGCGATCAGCTCTTCGGCGCTTGGAAAGCGGCGCTCGCCGCGCAACCGGGAGACGAACGCGATGCGCAGGTTCTGTCCGTAAAGGTCCTCGTCGTGGTCGATCAGGTAGGCCTCGATCAGCACCCCTCGCCCGCTCTCGAAGGTCGGGCGCACGCCGATGTTGACCGCCGAGGCCAGCCCATTTGCGAAGGCGGCGTAGACGCCGTGGCCTGGTGACACCAAGTCGTCATCGGGGATCAGGTTGGCGGTCGGAAAGCCGAGCTCGCGGCCGCGCTTGTCGCCCTCGACCACCGTTCCCTCGAGCATGAACGGCGCTCCCAGGCAACGCCGGGCCTCCTCGATCTCGCCCGCCGCGACGAGGGCACGGATCCGGGTAGAGGACACGGTCTCGCCGTCGACTTCGACCAACGGAACCACCCTGGTCGAGAACTCGCTGCGCCCCTCCAGCATCTTCGGGTCGCCCTTGGCCTTGGCGCCGAAGCGGAAGTTCTCCCCCACCGACACCTCCTCGGCGCCGAGCCTCTCCACCAGCACCTGCTCGACAAAGCCCTCTGCGGGGATCTCGGAGAACTCCTTGTCGAAGGGGATCACCACCAGCTCGTCGACGCCGAGGCCGTCGATCACGTCGCGCTTGACCTTGAACGGCATGATCAGCTTCGGGGCCGCCGGCGGGTGCAGCACCTCGAGCGGGTGCGGGTCGAAGGTGAGCACCGTGTCGGCGTCATCGATCACCGCCCGATGGCCGACGTGGACCCCATCGAAGGTCCCGATCGCGACATGGCGCTTGCGGGGCTCGGCGTCGGGCAGCTTGGTGACCGAGATCGTCATGCGAGGACGACTTCCGGCTTCAAGGTCGCGTCTTCGAGCCGAGCGACCGCGAGGAGTTCGTCGCCGACGGTGAGGCGAACCGATCGCTCATCGCCGCCTTTCCCTTCCTCTTGCGCCGAAGCCCCAGCATCGAGCAATGAAGAGCGAGGAGCGATCCTCTGTCCGTGTGACACCGCCCTGGCTTCGTCCTCGCCGAGGCGGTACTCGGGCATGAAGCGGAGCGCCTCGTTTGGCGTCATCTCCGCCCCCGAGTCCTCGACTCTGATCGAACCGATCGCCACCCGCCGCAGGCTCTCACAGTAGGCGTCGCCGAGCGTTTCGATCAACGTCCGGATGTAGGTGCCCGAGCCGCACTCGATCTCATAGCTAGCCGTGGCGGCGTCCGCCTCCAGCAGCTCGGCCCGCTGTACCTCGATCTCTCGCTCCGGGGTCTCGATCGTCTCTCCCCGCTGCGCCTTGCGGTAGAGCCGCTCGCCTCCGACCCTGACCGCTGAGGTCATCGGCACCCGCTGGCGCACCCGCCCCGTCGGCAGCTCAAGGCTCTCGGGGACCTTGCCCGTCTCGGTCAGCTCACCCTCCGGGTCGCCGGTGCTCGAGCGCCACCCCAGCCGTGCGGTGGCGCGATAGGTCTTCGGCAGCGTCAGCAGGTAGCGCTGCAGGCGAGTGGCGCGGCCGAGCAGGACCAGCAGCAGCCCGGTCGCGAACGGGTCCAGGGTCCCCGCGTGACCCGCCTTCACCTTCCTCTCGCGCCTCACGCCGGCGACGAGGTCGTGCGAGGTGATTCCCGCCGGCTTGTCGCAGACCAGCACCGCGGCGCGCTCGGCCGCCGGGGACATCGTCAGCCCGGGCGGGCCGGAAACTGGGTGCAGAGGAGCTGCACGATCTTGTCCTTCTCCAGCTCGGACGAGAAGCCGGCGGCGCGCACGTGCCCGCCCCCTCCGTGCTCGCGGGCGATCGCGGAGACGTCGACGTCGCCGCTTGCGCGCAGGCTCACCTTGCGCGCGGCCTTGCCGCGGCTGCCCAGCTCGCGGATCACAGCCGCCACCTCGACGCCGTCCAGCGCCCGCAGGAAGTCGATGATCCCCTCGGTCATCTCCTCGCCGGAGCCTGTCTGCTCGTAGTCGGCCTCGGTGATGTAGGTGATCGCCAACCCTTCGCAGGGCTGCTCGATCGCCTCCAGCGCCCGGGCGATCAGGCGCAGCTTCTCCAGCGGAACGTGCTCGTAGAGGCGCCGGTAGGTGTCGTTGACGTCGACCCCGGCCTCGATCAGGTCGGCGGCGATGCGGTGGGTGTCGGCGTCGGTGTTCTCGTAGGAGAAGCGGCCGGTGTCGGTAACCAGGCCGACGTACAGTGCCGAGGCCATCTCCGGAGTCAGCTCGACCTCGAGCTGGCGGGCAAGCCCAAAGACGATCTCCGCGGTCGAGGAGGCCTCGACGTCGACGAGGTTGGCGTCCCCGAAGCGAGTGTTGTCGTGGTGATGGTCGATGTTGATCATCCGCACGCCGTCGTCGCGCAGGAAGTCGAGCGGCATGCGGTCGATGTTCCCGCAGTCGAGAAAGACGACGACGCGGTCGGCCATGTCGGCCGGCGGCTCGTGAAAGACCTCCTCCAAGGGCAGGAAGCGGTACTCGATCGGGAGCGGGAACTCCTTCGCGCCCAGGAACATCACCGAGTCCTTGCCGAGGCTGCCGAGAATCTGGTGCATCGCCAGCAGCGACCCCAGGGCGTCGCCGTCCGGCCCTTCGTGGGTCGTGAGCAGAAAGCGGTCGGCGGAGCGAATCTCCCCCGCGACGGCCTCGATCTCGGTCCCGACGGTGCTACTCACGGATCGGAGTCGAGCAGCTTGGAGATCCGCATGCCCTTCTCGATTGTGTCGTCGTAGTGGAAAGTCAGGGTCGGGGTGCGCTTCATCCGCGTCTCCCTCGCGATCCGCGCCTGGACCACCCCGTGCGAGGAGGCAAGGCCGGCCAGGGTCGCATCGCGCTCCTCGACCGAGCCGAGCACGCTGACGTAGACGCGCGCGGCGCTCAGGTCGGGGGATGTCTCGACGGATGTCACGGTGACGAATCCGATCCGGGGATCGTTGAGGTCGCTCGAAATGGCCGCCCCGACGACCTCCTTCAGCATCTCGTTGATGCGCCGCATTCGGGCGGAGGGCATCGCCGCGCGACTATACAGACGGCAATCGGCCGCCTCGCAGGCGCTCAGCCACGTATGTCGTTGAGGCTGAGCAGGTCCCGATCGACGCTGCAGCCGTCGGGACATCTGGCCTCGGCAAAGCGCTGCAGGGCGTCGGCGCGGCCCTCCACCTCGCCGCCCCCGACCAAGGCGCAGAGAATCGTCGAGCGCTGCCACTTGTCCTGGCCGTCGATCTCGGCGACAGAAGCCCCGAAGCGCTGGCGCAGCTGCGTCTTCAGCGACTGCAGCTCCTTGCGCTTGCCCTTCAGGTCGTGCGAGTCGCCGTAGTGCAGGTGCAGCTCGATCAGGCAGATGAAAGAGGACAAGGCGGCGAACCAGGCGCCTACTCGAGGGTCTGCTCCACCTGCTTGGTCCGGAAGAACTCCAGCACGTCCTCTTCCTTGACGTCGGCGTAGCCTTCGAGCACGATCCCGCACTCCTGGCCCTCCTCGACCTCGTTGACGTCGTCCTTGAAGCGGCGCAGCGAGCCGAGGCGGCCGGTCCACACCACGGTGCCGTCGCGGATCAGGCGCACCTGCGCATCGCGGGCGACCTTGCCGTCGGTGACCAGGCAGCCGGCGATGCGGCCGACGCGCGAGGCCTTGAAGGTCTGCTTGATCACGGCCTCGCCGATCGTCTCCTCGACCTCCTCGGGCTCCAGCATGCCCTCCATCGCCGCCCGCAGCTCCTCGGTGACCTTGTAGATCACCGAGTAGGTGCGGATGTCGATGCCCTCCTGGGCGGCGGTGCGGCGGGCCTCGGCGAGCGGGCGGACGTTGAAGCCGATGATCACCGCGTCGGAGGCGGCGGCCAGCATGACGTCGGACTCGTTGATGCCCCCGGTCTGCGCGTGGATGATGTTGATCGGGACCTGCTCCTGGGGCAGCTTGGCGATCTCGTCCTGGAGCGCCTCCAGCGAGCCGGCGACGTCGGCCTTGAGCACGAGGTTGAGCTCCTTGATCTCGCCCTCCTGCGCTTTGGCGAAGACCTCCTCCAGCGTCACCTTGCGTGCCTGGCGCCGGGCCAGGGCCTCGGTCTTGAGGCGGTTCGCCTTCTCGCCGGCGATCTCGCGGGCGCGGCGGTCGTTCTCGACCACCTGGGCGAACTCGCCGGCGTCAGCGACACCGTCAAAGCCGAGCACCTCGACCGGCATCCCCGGGAGCGCTTCCTGGACGCGGTCTCCCATGAAGTCCTGCATCGCGCGCACCTTGCCCCACCGCGGGCCGGCGACGAGCGAGTCACCGACCTTCAGCGTCCCCCGCTGCACGAGGACACTGACCACGGGGCCGCGGCCCGGATCGAGATTTGACTCGATCACGGTGCCCGAGGCCGAGGCATCGGGGTTGGCCCCCAGCTCCTCCAGGTCCGAGACCAGGACGACCATGTCGAGCAGGTTGTCCAGGCCCTCCCTCGTCTTCGCCGAGACGTCGACGTAAACGGTCTCGCCTCCCCACTCCTCGGGATTGAGGTCGTGGCTGGCGAGCTCGGTTCGAACCCGGTCCGGCTGCGCCTCGGGGCGGTCGATCTTGTTGACCGCAACGAGGATCGGGACATCGGCGGCCCGAGCGTGATCGATCGCCTCCAGCGTCTGCGGCATCACGCCGTCGTCGGCCGCGACCACGATCACCGCCAGGTCGGTGACCTGGGCGCCGCGGGCGCGCATCGCGGTGAAAGCCTCGTGTCCGGGGGTGTCAAGGAAGGTGATCGTCTTGTCGCCGTGGTGGACCTGATAGGCGCCGATGTGCTGGGTGATCCCGCCGGCCTCGCCGGCGACCACCTCCGCCTCGCGGATCGCGTCCAGCAGCGAGGTCTTGCCGTGATCGACGTGCCCCATCACGGCGACTACCGGCGGCCGCTCGCTCAGGTCGGCTTCTGAGTCCTCGAATTGGGGCTCATCGGGCTCCTCCTCGGCGGCGGTGACGATCTCGATCTTGCGGTCGAACTCGTCGGCGATCGCCCGCACGGTCTCGTCGCTGAGCGTCTGGGTGAGTGTCGCCATCTCCCCCATCGTCATCAGCTTCTTGATCACCTCGGCGCTGCCGAGCCCCAGGAGCTCACCGACCTCACGCACCGTGACGCCGGATGGGACCTTGACCGCCTCCGGCTCGGCTACCTCGACCGGGGCCTTAGGCGGCTCGAGCAGCGGGCGTCGCCGACGGCCGCCGCGGCGCCGCGGCGGTCGCTGTGGCGGCGCCTGGCGCATGTCATCGCGACGCGAAGCCTGTGAGTCGATCACGACCCGGCGCCGGCGCTTGCCGGCGCCCGCGGCTGCCGCTCCCCCGCCGTCGCCCTTTCCGGCCGGAGCCTTGGCCGCTGCCTTCGGCGTCGCGGCCGCCTTGCCGTCGCCCTTTGCCGGTGTGCCAGCTGCTTTCGCCTGCGCCTTCGGCTTTGCCTTGGTCGCGGTCTTGGCGGGCGCGGCGCTCGCGCCGTCGCCTCCACTGCCGGCAAGCGCCTTCAGCGCGTCCCCCTCCTCGACGCTCGACGCCGCGGCAGTCGCCTCGATGCCGGCCGCTTTCAGCGCCGCCAGGACCTCCTTGCTGGTCAGCCCTTGCGCCTTTGCAATCTCGTGAACCCGCTTGCGCGCCATCTACTCGCTGCGTTCCTCCACCGGCTCGGGGACTTCTCCGCCCTCCTGCTTCTCGGCTACTTCCTCCAGGTCTTCGGCCTCGGAATCCGCCTTCTCGGAGGCCTCCTCGACCTCCTCGGCGGCCTGGTCGGCGTCCTGCTCGAGCTCCTCGGCGTCCTGCTCGACTTCCTCCAGCTCCTCTTCGGCGTCGCCTTCCTCTGCGCCATCCTCGTCAGCTGCCTCATCCTCGTCAGCGTCGCCCTCTCCCTCGGCCCCCGCGGTCGGGTCGCCGCCGTCGGACCCTGCCTCGGCGGGCGCCTCGACTCCCTCGGCGGCAGCCCCTTCCTCAGCAGCCGCTTCCTCAGCCACCTCTTCCTCGACGGCCTCTGCCTCCTCGCTGGCCGCCTTCTCGGCTTCGGCCTCCTGGAACGCGGCGCTGGCGCGCTCGACGATCGGAGTCACCGCGCCGTCTTCGGAGTCCGTGTTGGCCAGCGTCGCCACCTCGTCGTCGGCGAGCCCGGAAAGGACCGCGACCTCGTTGGTGTCGAAGCGGGCCAGAGCCTGGTGCTGGGGCAGGCCGCAGTAGGCGGATCCGCCGATCACGGCATTGGGGCAGCGGCGGCCGTTGGAGAGGATCGCCATGCAGCGGCCGTCGGCTTCCTCTTCGCCCTCGTACTCGATGTCGCTGTCCTCGCGCGAGAAGTCGGTCTCCGACTTGATGTCGACGCGCCAGCCGGTAAGGCGGGCGGCGAGACGGGCGTTTTGGCCGTCGCGGCCGATCGCGAGCGACAGCTGGTCGTCGGGGACGATCACCGTCGCCTGCTGGTCATCGTCGTCGACCAAGACCTCGCGGACCCGTGCCGGTGAGAGCGCCTTGGCGACGAAGCGGGCCGGCTCGTCATTGTGGGGAATGATGTCGATCTTCTCACCCCGCAGCTCGGAGACGACCATGCGCACGCGCGACCCGCGGGGGCCGACGCAGGCCCCCACCGGGTCGACGCCGTCGGCATGGGAGATGACCGCGATCTTGGACCGGTATCCCGGCTCGCGGGCGACGCCGACGATCTCCACCAGCTTGTCGGCGATCTCGGGCACCTCGAGCTCGAACAGCTTGCGGATCAGGTCCGGGTTGCGGCGCGAGACGACGATGCTCGGGCCCTTGGCGGCGTCGGAGACGTCGGTGATCACGGCCTTCACCCGCATGCCGTGGTCATAGCGCTCGTTGTAGACCTGCTCGGACTTGGGCAGCAGCGCCTCGACTCGCTCGCGCAGCTGCACCAGCGTGTAGCGCTTGTCTGACTGCTGGATGATCCCGGTGATCAGCTCGCCGACCCGGTCGTGGTACTCGTCGTACATCATCTGGCGCTCGGCCTCGCGAATCCGCTGCAGGATCACCTGCTTGGCGGTCTGCGCGGCGATGCGGCCGAAGTCTTCGGGGGTGACGTCGTTGGACTTGATCTGGCTCTCGTAGGGGTCGAGCAGCTCCGGTGTCAGCTCCGGCTCCTCGGGCTCGCGCATCTCTCCCGTCTCGGGGTCGATCGTGGCCTCCTCCTCGGCCGCCTGCTCGAGCAGCTTCTCCTCCAGCTCGGGGGGAAGGATCAGCTCGAAGACCCGGAAGTCGGCGGTCTCGTGGTCGAGGTCGACCCGCGCGTACTTGGCCGCGCCCGGCGTCTTCTTGTAGGCCGACAGAAGCGCGTCCTCGAGCGCATCCATCAGCTTGTCGGCCGCGATGCCCTTCTCCTGCTCGAGCGCGTGGACCGCTTCGACGATCTCCTTGGTCACCGGGTCTCCTCCTTGAGTTCGGGCACGAGGTTGGAGCGGTAGATGCGCTCGTGCGGGATGGTCACGGAGCGATCGCCTAGGTCGACTGAGACGCCGCTCGCGTCGGCGTCGGCGATCGTGCCGGTGAAGTTGCGGCGCCCCTCCAGTGCCCGGCCGGTGCGCACCTTGACCCGCTTGCCGCGAAAGCGCTGGAAGTGCTCGGGCTTGGTCAGCGGGCGCTCGAAGCCTGGCGAGGAGACCTCGAGCGAGTAGTCGATCAGCAACTCGCGCAGGCCTTCGGTGACGCGCTCGCACAGCCCCAGGTCCACCCCTTCGGGGTGGTCGATGTAGAGACGCAGGCCGTCGGGGCTGGGGTGCTCGAGCGCGATCAGCTCGATGCTTGGGTCAAGCGCCGCCAGGCGCTCCTCGATATGTCGTTGAAGGTCGTGCATCAGGTGGGAATCGTCCCGCTGCGGGCCGAAAAAAAAGTGGGCCCGAGCCCACTTCTCGACACATCGGGGACGTGGAAAAGCGTGCAGCCAGTATAGCCGCGCACCATGCCTGAGCCAAGCGCCGAATCTGGGCTCGGGTGCGGCGCTTCGCTCAGGCTTCGAGCAGCAGCGTCACCGGCCCGTCGTTGACCAGGGCTACGCCCATGCAGGCGCCGAAGACGCCTCGCTTGGCTCCAAGTGCGTCGCAAAAGCGCTCATAGAGCGGCTCGGCCTGCTCGGATGGCGCCGCGTCCGTGTAGCTGGGCCGGTTGCCACGCCGGGCGTCGCCGTAGAGAGTGAACTGGCTCACGCAGAGCGCCTCGCGTTCGCCCAAGGGCTCGTTCATCCGCCCCTCGTCGTCGTCGAAGATCCGCAGCGCCCGTACCTTTGCCGCCAGCTTGTCGGCCTGCTCCGGGGCGTCGCCGTGACGGATCCCCAGCAGGACGACGATGCCCGGCCCGATTTGGGAGACCCGCTCGCCCTCGACGTCGACCGCGGCCTGGCTCACCCGCTGGACCAGCGCCCTCAATTCTCGGTTAACTGCTCGCGGTAGACGCGGTAGTCGCGTCGCTGGGGCTGCAGGTTCGATGCCAGGGCGAGGTGGTGGCGAGCGCGCTCCCTCTCTCCGGTGAGGCTGAGCGCGCGCCCGAGGCAAAAGTGCGCGTAGTCGTTGACGGGGTGCGTCTCGACCACCGCCTCGAACTCGGCCGCGGCCTCGGCGAACTGGCGGTTTCGAAAGTAGGCGCGCCCCAGAGCCTCGCGCACAGAGCTCTTCTCCGGCGCCCGCCGGGCCGCCTCGGCGAGCGGCTCGGTCGCCTCTTCAAAGCTCCCGTCCTCCAGCAGCTCCATCCCCTTGCGGTAGAGCGTGTAGGTCGACTCGGCCATCAGGCCAAGTGTAGGGAGCGCTCCGCGGTCTCAGGCGCCGTCCGCGCGTGAGCTCTCGCGGGCACGATCGCGCAGTTGCTGGACCTGGTCGAGGATCCGATCGGCGATCGCATCCTTGGAGTCGGCCTCGAGCTCGTGCTCCTCGTCGGGCTCGATCAGAGTCACTGCGTTTCGCTCGCTCTCGAAGCCGATCTCGGGATCGGAGACGTCGTTGAGCACGATCATGTCGGCGCCCTTTCTGACCAGCTTGTCGCGGGCGCGGCCGGGCCCCCCGACCCCGTGCTCGGCGGCAAACCCGACGATCGTCTGGCCGGCGACCCGCTTTGTGGAAAGCTCGGCGAGGATGTCCTCGGTCGGCTCCAGGTGAAGGTCGAGGCCGCTGCCCTTGCGCTTGATCTTGTCGTCGGCGGGACGCTCGGGCCGGAAGTCGGCCGGCGCCGCCGCCATCAGCAGGACCTGGGTGCGTCCGAACTCCTGCTCCAGGGCTGCCCCAAGCTCGCTGGCGCTGGCGACGTCGATGCGCCGTACCCCCGCCGCTTCCGGCAGCGCGACGTTGGCCGCGATCAGGGTCACCTCCGCCCCGCGCCGCTTTGCGGCGGCGGCAAGGGCAAGCCCCATACGCCCGCTGGAGCGGTTGCCGATGAAGCGCACCGGGTCGATCGCCTCCCGGGTCCCGCCGGCTGTGACCAGGACCCGCATCCCGTCCCACGGCCTCTCGCCGGCCGGAAGCACGGCCTCCAGGCGGGCGAGCAGCTGCTCTGGCTCGGGCAGGCGCCCCATCCCCTGCTCGCCGCGCGAGGCGAGCGCGCCCTCCTCGGGATCGATCACCTCGATACCGCGCTCGCGCAACGTCTCCAGGTTGGCCTGTGTGGCCATGTCGGAGTACATGCGGTCGTTCATCGCGGGTGCGACGAGGCGCGGAGCCGTGCAGGCCAAAAACGCGGTCGTGAGCATCGAGTCGGCAATCCCCGCCGCCAGCTTGGCGACCGTGTTCGCCGACGCCGGCGCGACCAGAAAGGCGTCGGCGTTCGCAACCACCTCAAGGTGCCCGATCGGGTCGTGGTCGGGCGCAAGATCGCCGGGGAAGGTGCCCCGCAACGGATCGCGCTCGAACTCGGAGACCAGGACCGGGGCGCCGACGATCCCCTCGAACGATGCCGCGCCGACAAAGCGCTGCGCGCTCTCGGTCATCAGGACGCGCACGCCGTGGCCGGCCTTGGTCGCAAGGCGCGCAAGCTCCAGCGCCTTGTAGGCGGCGATGCCCCCGCTGACCCCGAGCAGGACCCGTGCCATCGGTGCTTACCTGCGGCTAGGCCCGGTACTCGAAGCTGAGCTTCCCGGTCGCCAGCTCTTCAAGCGCGATCGAGAGGTAGTTCTTGCCGGTCTGGGTGTCCACCATCGGCGGCGGGTACTCGCCGAAGCTGCCTTCGCCGATGTTGTGGTAGTAGCTGTTGATCTGCCGAGCACGCTTGGCGGCGACGACGACGGCCGCGTAATGGGAGTCGGTGTGATCGAGCAGAGAGTCGACGCGTGGATAGATCATTGGTCAGAGTCTACGAGGTCGGCGCGCACGACCCTCTCCAGCTCATCCGCCGCACGATCCAGTTCATCGTTGACCACCTGGTGGGCGAACTCGTCCTTTGCCGCCAATTCCTGCGCCGCGACGGCAAGCCGGGCGTCGATCGCCTCGGCGCTGTCCTTGCCCCGTTGCAGCAAACGTTCACGGAGGGCTGCCGGCGCCGGGGGCGCGATGAAGATCTGCACCGACTCCGGCATCGCAGCCCGCACCTGCCGCGCCCCCTGGACCTCGATCTCCAATACCACTGAGTGCCCCTCGGCAAGGTGCCGCTCGATCTCCGAGCGCAGCGTCCCGTAGCGGTTGCCGCTGTAGGTGGCGAACTCGAGGAACTCACCCGCCTCGACCCGGCGGTCGAACTCCTCCGCGGAGAGGAAGTGATACTCGCGGCCGTCGGCCTCGCCCTCGCGCGGCGCGCGGGTGGTCGCGGAGGTCGAGAGCTGCAGCTCCGGGATCCGCTCAAGGAGCTTGGAGATCAGCGTCCCCTTGCCGACCCCGCTTGGCCCGGTGATGACGAAGGCCTTGGACACGTGGCGTAGATCCTTACCGGCCCGCCGGTCGAAGTGAATCGCCGCCGGGCCGGCGGTTGCCGCTGGCTAGGGTGCTCCTCTGCCGATTGGATACCTCATAACCGTCGCGGTGATGGCGCTGGGCACCCTTTTCGCGCTGGCACCGCCTCGCAGGCCGAAGGCGCTGGCCTTTCTCGCCCACCGGTTGGGACTGCTGGTCAACGAGCTGCCGTTTCTCTGCCTCATCGTGCTGCTCGCCTCGACCTCCTTGGTCGTCGCCCAGGGCGACCTCGGCTCCGGAGGCGCCTGGGCCTTGCTCGTGCTCGCCGTGGCGATAGTGGCCGGGATCTCCCTCGTTGTCAGGCGTGCGCTGCGAACGGCCGCAACGGTCGAGCGGGCGATGGGAGTGGGCCTCGGTGCCGGGTGGCGCAGCTCGATCGCCGCTCCCATGCCGACCCGAAAGCCGCCGATCGGCCGCATCGTTTTCGGGCTCTTCGCCAGGCGCCGCGACGTCGAGCGCGTTGCGGAGATCAGCTACGGGGAAGCAGGGACGAGGAACACGCTTGACCTCTACCGCCACCGCTCCGAGCAGCGGGGCCCGGTGCTGATCCACCTTCACGGCGGCAGCTTCGTCAGCGGCCGCAAGAGCCGCCAGGCGCTCCCCCTTCTCTACCGTCTGGCGAGCCGCGGCTGGGTCTGCGTGAGCGCCAACTATCGCTACAGCCCGCCCGCGAGCTTCACCGATCAGGTGACCGACGCCAAGGCGGTGATCGCCTGGGTGCGCGAGCACGGGCCCGAGTACGGCGTCGACGCGTCGGTGATCTTCGTCGCCGGCAGCTCCGCCGGGGCTCATCTGACCTCGACGGCAGCCCTGACGCCTGACGAGCCCGTATTTCAACCCGGTTTCGAGTCCACCGACACCTCGGTTGCGGGCGCGATCGCGCTCGGCGGCTACTTCGGCGGCCGGCGCATCCCCGAACCGCCGCCCACTTCCCCCGGGGCCTATGTCGGGCCGGACGCGCCACCGTTCTTCGTCGCCCACGGAGATCGGGACACGGTGGTGCCGGTGCAGGGGGCCCGCCGCTTCGTCGAGAAGCTGAGCAGCGTCTCCTCATCTCCCGTCGTCTACGCCGAGCTGCCCGGAGCGCTGCACACGTTCGACTACTTCAGCTCGATCCGCTTTGAGGCCGTCATCGACTCGATCGAGGACTTCGCCGCCTGGGTGCAGTCGAGCCGGCAGTCGACGCGCGGAAGGGTGCTGAACGACTAGCGGCGAAGCTGGGCGACCAGCTCGGCGCGCTGGCGCTCGGAGAGGCCGCCGATCGTCTTCGACGGGGAGATCCGGCACTGGTTGAGGATCCGGTTCGTCTTCACGCGGCCGTACTTCGGCACCGCGAGCAGCATGTCGAAGACCTTCGCCGTCTCAACGTATTCGGGCGGGTCGAGGAGCAGCGACTGGATGCTCGTCTTGCCCCCCTTGAGGTCCTTCTTCAGCTTCGCGCGAGCGGAGCGGATGTCGTTGGCGCGCTTGAGCGCCTCCATCCGCTGGTCCAAGGATCGCTCCGGGGCCGCGACGGACGTCTTTACTGGGGGCGCCATGCGGCGGCGATTATATGCCCGCCCCGACGCCGTGCAAGGGGGTCCTGTCCATTTCGCGGAAAATTCAGCTCGACCTCGAGTTGAGGTTCAGAGGACCTCGCGGAGGCCCGCTCCGCGGACTTCCGACAGAGAGGCAAATCCCCGCCGTCCCAGCTCGGCCTCCAACTCCATCCGAACCCTCCAGCCGGCTGCCGGATCGCGGAAGTTCTCGGTCCCGACCGCGATCAGGTCCGCTCCCGCGGCGATGAAGGCGAGCCCATCCGCCCCGCACCCGATGCCCCCCATCCCGATCACCGGAATGGCGACTGCCTCGGCGACCGCCCGCACCTGCTGAAGCGCCACCGGGCGCACCGCCGGCCCCGAGAGGCCCCCGCTCCCCGCCCCGAGCCAGGGGCGAAGAGTCGCCGGGTCGAGCGCGGTCGCCTTCAGGGTGTTGATCAGCGACACCGCGTCGGCTCCACCCTCCTGCGCCGCGGTCGCAACCGCGGCGGGGTCGCCGACGTTGGGGGTCAGCTTCACGATCAGCGGCAGCTGGGTGAGGGGGCGAAGCGCTTCCAGCAGCGAGCGCGTCTCGGCCGGCTGCTCGCCGACGATCAGCCCCGACTCGACGTTGGGACAGGACACGTTTAGCTCCAGGGCCGCGACCTCGGGCCTGCCCCCCACCCCCCTGACCAGCTCGGCGAACTCGTCGTGGCTCTTTCCCATCACCGAGACAATCAGCGGCACCGGCAGGCGCGCCAGCGCCGGCAGGTCACGCCCCAGAAAGCCCTCCAGGCCCTTGTTGGGCAGCCCGATCGAGTTGATCATTCCCGCCGGCGTCTCCCAGAGCCTCGGCGGCGGGTTTCCGGCCCGCGGCGCCGGTGTGATCGTCTTCGAGACGAAGGCCGCGAAGGGGAAATCGCGATCCAGCGACTCGCCGAAGGCGCGCCGCGCGGCGATCGCGTCGAAGGTCCCGGAGCCGTTGATCACGGGGTGATCGAGCTCGATCCCGCACAGGTCTGTGGAGAGGTCGGCGGTCACCTATGCCCCGCCCCCGCCACCAGCGCGGTCTCGATCTGATCCCCGGCCACCACGGGGCCGTCGACGCAGAGGCGCATGTAGCCGCCCTCGGCCAGCGGCACCGCGCAGCCGAAGCAGGCGCCGAAGCCGCACGCCATCGGGGACTCCATCGCCAGCTCGCAGGCGACCCCGGCATCGGCGCACATCAGGCGCACCGCCTCCAGCATCGCCGGCGGGCCGCAGGCGTAAACCGCCGCACCGGGCGCGTCGTCGCCCTCCAGCAGCACCGCCAGCAGGTCGGTCACGTAGCCCTTGTGCCCGGCGTGCCCGTCCTCCGACGCCAGCCGCACCTCACAGCAGGCGAAGAGGTCGTCGAGCCCTCCGGCGTGCTCGCGGTCGCGGAAGCCGAGCAGGACCCGGGTCGCGACGCCGCGCTCGGCGAGCTGGCCGCGCAGGATCGCCAGCGGCGCGATGCCGATCCCGCCCCCGACAAGGATCGCCCCCGCGGCGTCGGGGGCGAGGTCGGTCAGACTCGAGAACGGGCGCCCCAGCGGTCCGTTCACCCAGACCCGCTCGCCCTCCTCCAGCCCCGCCAGCCTCCCGGTCCCGGGGCCGACGTCGTCGACGAGAAAGTCGAGCCGCAGGCCCCCGCTCATCGTCCACCGCCTCGGCGACCGAGAAGGCACGGGGAAGGAAGGGGCGCTCCTCGCGCAGCGCCCATCGATCGACGGCGGCCAGCATGTAGAACTGGCCTGCCCGGGGAGCGGGGCCGTCTGGATCGCGCAGGGAGAAGACCCGGTAGCCGCCGGAGGCATGGTTGTCGACGACCTCCAGGGCGCGGCGCCCGAACGGCGCCGGCACCCGGTCGGGGCCGGAGCCGTTGCCGCTCACGCTTCCGCCTCGGCCGACTCCCGAGCCGCCGAGAGGGCGTGAAGCTCCTGCAATGACAGCACCTCCGCCTCGCTCTCGCGCTGGGCGGAGATCGCCCGGGCGGCGGCGGAGGCGCCGGTCATCGTGGTCAGGCAAGGAAGGTTCTTGCGTACGGCGGCGCTGCGGATCTCGATGCCGTCGGCGCGCGCGCCGGAGCCGGTCGGGGTGTTGATCACCAGGTCGACCTCGCCGTTGCGGATCCAGTCGACGACGTGGGGCGAGCCCTCGGCGATCTTGTTGATCGTGGTCACGGGCACCCCCATCGCCGAGATCGCCTGCGCGGTGCCGGCGGTGGCGACGATCCGAAAGCCGAGGTCGCAGAAGCGGGCCGCGAGCTGGGTCGCGGCGGGCTTGTCGGTGTCGGTGACGGTGATGAAGACGGTTCCCTCGAGCGGCAGCGAGACCCCGGCGGCGGCCTGCGCCTTGCCGAAGGCGGTCGGGAAGTCCGCCGCGACCCCCATCACCTCCCCCGTGCTCTTCATCTCCGGGCCGAGCACGGTGTCGGCGCCGGCGAAGCGGGCGAAGGGAAGGACGGCTTCCTTGACGCTCACGTGGTCCCCGGCCTTGCGCGGCAGCTCCTGATCGGCAAGCGGCTCGCCGAGCATCAGCCGACAGGCGAGCTTGGCCAGCGGCGCGCCGATCGCCTTGGAGACGAAGGGCACCGTGCGCGAGGCGCGCGGGTTCGCCTCGATCACGTGCAGCTCTCCCCCGGCCACGCCGTACTGGATATTGATCAGCCCGATCACGCCCAGCTCCAGCGCAATCTGGCGGGTCGTCTCGCGGATCTCGTCGAGCATCTCCGCGCCGAGGCTCATCGGCGGGATCACGCAGGCCGAGTCGCCGGAGTGCACCCCCGCCTCCTCGACGTGCTGCATGATCCCGGCGACGTGGACCTCGGTGCCGTCGGCGAGCGCATCGACGTCGACCTCGATCGCGTTCTCCAGGAAGCGGTCGAGAAGCAGCGGGTGCTCCTGGTCGGCCTTCACGTTGGCCTCCAGGTAGGCGGACAGCGCCTCGGGCGAGTAGCAGATCTCCATCGCGCGGCCGCCGAGAACGTAGGAGGGGCGCACCAGCAGCGGGAAGCCGACCCGCTCCGCGATCACGGTCGCCTCGTCGGCGGAGAGCGCGGTGCCGTAGGGCGGGTGCTTGATCCCCAGCCGCCCCAGCAGCGCCCCGAAGCGCCCCCGGTCCTCGGCGAGGTCGATCGCGTCGACGGGCGTGCCGAGCAGCGTCACCCCGGCGTCCTCCAGCGCCTTGGCGAGGCGCAGCGGCGTCTGGCCGCCGAACTGGACGATCACCCCCTCGGGGCTCTCCTGCTCGACCACCGCCAGCACGTCCTCGGCGGTCAGGGGCTCGAAGTAGAGGCGGTCGGAGGTGTCGTAGTCGGTAGAGACGGTCTCCGGGTTGCAATTGACCATCACCGCGTCGCGGCCCAGCTCGCGGGCCGTCATCGCCGCGTGCACGCAGCAGTAGTCGAACTCGATTCCCTGCCCGATCCGGTTCGGCCCGGCGCCCAGGATCACGACCGAGTCGCGCTCCCCGCGCCGCACCTCCGAAGCCGCCCTGCCGTCGACGCCCGGTCGCTCGTGGGCGGAGTAGTAGTAGGGCGTCGCGGCCTCGAACTCGGCCGCGCAGGTGTCGACCGCCTTGTAGGTGCGGGCGAGCCCCTCGGTCCCGTCGCCTTCGGTGGCCAGAACCTGAAGCTCGCGCAGGAACCAGAGGTCGACCAGCGAGCGCTCGTGCACCTGCTCGACCCCGATCCCGCGCCGGAAGGCCTCCAGCACCGTGTCGAATCGATCCGGCGAGGGCGACTCCAGGCTCTCCAGCAGCTCCTCGTCGGCGGCGGGGAAGTCGGGCTCTGAGTCGAGCTCGCGCGAGCGCATCGCCTTGGCGAAGGACTCGCGGAAGGTGCGGCCGATCGCCATCGCCTCGCCGACGCTCTTCATGTGGGTGGAGAGCCGCCCCGATGCGCCGGGGAACTTCTCGAAGGCAAAGCGCGGCACCTTGGTCACCACGTAGTCGATGGTCGGCTCAAACGATGCCGGGGTCGCCCGGGTGATGTCGTTGGGGATCTCCTCCAGCGCGTAGCCGACCGCAAGCTTGGCCGCCATCTTCGCGATCGGGAATCCGGTGGCCTTGGAGGCCAGCGCCGAGGAGCGCGAGACCCGCGGGTTCATCTCGATCACGACGATCTCGCCGCTGGCGGGGTCGACGCCGAACTGGATGTTGGAGCCGCCGGTCTCGACGCCGACCGCGCGGATCACGCGGATCGCCTGGTCGCGGAGCTCCTGGTAGAGCGCGTCGGTGAGGGTCTGGGCCGGGGCAACGGTGACCGAGTCGCCGGTGTGCACCCCCATCGGGTCGACGTTCTCGATCGAGCAGATGATCACCACGTTGTCGTTCTTGTCCCGCATCACCTCGAGCTCGAACTCGCCCCAGCCGAGCACCGACTCCTCGACCAGGACCTGGTTGATCGGGCTCGCGGCAAGGCCCTCGGAGACGACCTGGCGCAGCTCGGTATCGGTTTCTCCCACCCCGCCGCCCTCGCCGCCGAGGGTGAAGGCAGGCCGCACGATCGCCGGCAGCTTGATGCGCCCGTCGGCAAGCGCCGCCTCGGCCTCGCCGACGTTCTCGACGATCAGCGACCACGGCACCCGCAGCCCGGCCTCCTGCATCGTGTCGCGGAAGACCTCGCGGTCCTCGGCGCGCCGGATCGCCTCGTGGTCGGCGCCGATCAGCTCGACGCCGAAGCGCTCCAGGGTGCCGTCCTGGTGCAGCGCCATCGCCAGGTTGAGGGCCGTCTGCCCCCCAAGGGTCGGCAACAGCGCGTCGGGGCGCTCCTTCTCGATGATCTTCGCCACCGGACCGGGCAGCAGCGGCTCGACGTAGGTCGAGGTGGCGAACTCGGGGTCGGTCATGATCGTCGCCGGGTTGGAGTTCACGAGCACGACCTCATAGCCGTCGGCGAGCAGCACCTTGCAGGCCTGAACGCCGGAGTAGTCGAACTCGGCCGCCTGCCCGATCACGATCGGCCCGACCCGATCAGCAGGATCTTGTGGATGTCGTCGCGCCTAGGCATCGACCGTGACCCCGCTCTCGGTCTCGATCGCCCGCCGGGCCTCGGCGTGGGAGAGGAATGCGCGCCCGGAGCTCGCGCGGTTGCCGTCCATCTCGTATAGGGAGCCGTACTCCGTCGTCGAAACCGGCGCCACTCTCGCGGCCGACCAGCTTCATCTGGCCGAGCACCAGAACGTGCCGCTCCCCGACCGCGAAGAGCTCGATATCGGTCTGGATGAACTCGGTCGCCACGGCCTCCATGTCGGTGACCCACTGCTGGAAGCCGGCCCTTCCGGTGTAGACCTGATCGCCGAGCTCGGCTGACGGCCGGGGTCCAGACGAAATCCGGCGCAAAGAACTCGTCGAAGTGCTTGTGCACGCCCCAGGGGCCCTCGCTGCGGTACACCGCCACGACCCGTTCCCCGAGCGCGAGATTGCTCCGCTGGGTCTCGGACAGCGAATCACTCATGCAGCCGCCAGCTCCAGGAAGCGGTCGAACAGGTAGCGGGCATCATGCGGTCCGGGCCCGGCCTCCGGGTGGTACTGGACCGTGGCGCCGGGGACGTCGCGCAGGACCAGTCCCTCGACCGTGCGGTCATAGAGGTTCAGGTGCGAGAGCTCGGCGGCGCCGAAGTCGGTCTCCCAGCGCACCGGCTCGTCGGCCTCGATCGTCGGCTCGCCTTGCGGGCCGCTGACCGCGAAGCCGTGGTTCTGCGAGGTGATGTCGATGCGCCCGGACTCGAGGTCCTTGACCGGGTGGTTGGCGCCGCGGTGGCCGAAGGGCAGCTTGTAGGTCTCGAGCCCAACCGCCCGGCAGAGCAACTGATGGCCGAGGCAGATCCCGAACACCGGCCGCTTTCCGACCAGCTCGCGGACGTTGGAGACCACGTAGTCCAGTGCCGCCGGGTCGCCGGGCCCGTTGGCGAGGAACACCAGGTCGGGGTCTTCTTCAAGCACCTCATCGGCCGAGCTCGTGCAGGGCAGCAGGGTCAGCCGGCAGTCGCGCTCCCGCAGCTGACGAACAATCGACAGCTTGATCCCGGTGTCGATCCCGACCACGTGCGGCCCCGAGCCCTCGAAGCGCAGCGGCTCCGCGGGGGTCACCTCGCGCGCGAGGTCGGCGCCGTCCATCGAGGGCTCCGCACGCACCTCCTCCAAAGCCTGCGCCTCCGGCGCGTTGGCGGGGAAGATCCCGCCCCGCATCGCGCCGCGCGTCGCGGATGTGGCGCACGAGCGCCCGCGTGTCTACGCCGCTGATCGCCGCCACCCCGCAATCGGCCAGCCAGTCGAGCCAGCCCCCCTCCGCGGTGGCGACGTCCTCGCCGTTGTGGGCGTCGCGCATCACCACCGCCCGGGCCTGGACCTGGTCGGACTCCATCGCGTCGGCCGAGACGCCGTAGTTGCCGATCAGCGGATAGGTGAAGGTGATGATCTGCCCGGCGTAGGAGGGGTCGGTGACCGCCTCCTGGTAGCCGGTCATCGAGGTGTTGAAGACCACCTCGCCGGTGACCGCCTCCGCGGCGCCGCAGAGCTCGCCGTCGAAGCGGGTCCCGTCCTCGAGCAGAACGTAGCCGGGAGAGCTCACTTGACCAGCGCCTGGACCTCTTTGAACTCGGCCGCGTCGGAGCCGCGCAGCAACTCGAAGAGCGCTGTCTCGACGCTGGTCAGCACCGCTCCGGACTGCTCCGCCTTGTGCAGCCCCAGCTCGCGGTTCTCCGCCGTGCGCGAGCCGACCGCGTCGCCGACCACGTGCACCTCGACCTCGTCGTCGATCAGGTCGAGGACCGTCTGGTTCACGCAGACGTGGGCCTCGATCCCGCAGACGATGGCCTGGTCGCGGCCGCCGAGGTCAAAGTCGTCCGCTTCGACGGCGGAGAAGCGCAGCTTCTCGGCCGGCTCGGTGCCGTCGGGCAGGTGCTCAGCGACCTCGGGAACGGTCTCCCCGAGCCCCTTGGGGTACTGCTCGGTGACGATGACCGGCACCCCCATCGCCTCGGCGCCCTGGACGAGCCTGGCCACCGATCCGGCGACCTGCTCGAAAGATGGGATCGCCTTGCGGAAGGCTTCCTGGACGTCGACAACGACCAGCGCCGCCCGCTCGCGGTCGAGCTTCGGAGCGCTCATGCCGCCACTCCCATCGAGAAGCTGCGCAGCCGGTAGGCGACCTGGCCCGCAGCGACAGTCATCAGCACCCGCCCGGTCAGTTCGCGCCCGGAAAAGCAGCTGTTCTGCGAGCGGCTCTCGTATCCGTCTTCGCCGACGGTCCACTGCGCGCCGAGGTCGCAGAGGGCGACGTTGGCCTCGCTGCCCGGCTCGAGGCTGGGGCGGTCGAGGTCGAAGAGCGTTGCGCCGGCGCCGAGCTTCTCGACCAGCAGGGCGAGGTCGATCGTCCCCGGCGTCACGAGCTCGGTGTGCAGCACCGAGAACGCCGTCTCCAGGCCGGTCACGCCCATCGCCGCCGCCTCGAAGGGAACCTCCTTCTCGTCCGGAGAATGGGGCGCATGATCGGTGGCGATGGAGTCGATCGTCCCGTCGCGCAGCCCCTCGATCAGCGCTTCGCGGTCGGCGGCCGAGCGCAGGGGCGGGTTCATCTTGAAGGCAGCGTCGAGGCTGCGCACGACCTCGTCGGTGAGAGCGAGGTGATGGGGGGTCGCCTCGCAGCTCACCTGCACGCCGGAGGCCTTGGCGGCGCGTATCGCCTCCACCGACTCGCGGGCGGAGAGGTGCTGGACGTGGATCCGCGCATCCTCGTACCCGGCCAGGGCGCAGTCGCGGGCGATCATCGTCGACTCCGACACCGAGGGGATCCCTGCCATGCCGAGCACCGCCGACGCCGGCCCTTCATGCATGACGCCGTCGCCGGAGAGCTCGGGGTCCTCCTCGTGCAGCGCGATCACGCCGCCGCAGAGGCGCTGGTACTGCAGCGCCCGCCGCAGGACGCGGGCGCTTCGCAGCGGAAGGCCGTCGTCGGAGAACCCGACTGCCCCGGCGTCGCGAAGCTCTGCCATCTCGGTCAGCTCCTCACCGCGCATCCCCTGGGTCACCGTGGCAAGGAAGCCGACCGGGACCGATGCCTCACGCTCGGCGCGCTCGCGCAGCGACCCGATGTCGGCAGCGGTGCAGACCGGGGGCTCGGTGTTGGCCATCGCGAGGATGCCGCAGTAGCCGCCGGCCGCCGCAGCGCGGGTGCCGGTCTCGATGTCCTCCTCATCTTCGCGGCCGGGGGTTCGCAGATGCACGTGCGGATCGAAGAAGGCGGGGAAGGCATGCAGCCCCTCGGCTTCGACGACCTCCGCCGAATCCGCCTTCGCTGAACCAGGCCCGGCGAGCTCTGCCACCCGCCCGTCGCGGATCACCACGTCATGGGGGCCCTCGATGCCGGCTCGAGGATCGAGCACGCTTGCATTGCGCAAGACCAACTCGGTCGCCTCTCCCTCGCGAGCGCTGAGCGCCTCCGAGATCGGCCTGCTCATGCCGGCTGTCCGATCTCCGTCGGGTCGGGCAGCGGCTCGCCGGCGGCGGCGGAGCGCGGGCGGTCCGAGCCCGCCAGCAGCTCATAGAGAATCGCCATCCGCACGACCAGCCCGCTCTCGACCTGCTCGGTGATCAGCGAGCGCGGCGAGTCGATCACCTCGCCGGAGAGCTCGACGCCGCGGTTGACGGGCCCCGGGTGCATGAGCAGCTGGCGCGGCCCGAGGCGTCGGGCGTCGACCTGGTAGCGGGCGGCGTACTCGCGAAGCGAGGGGACGAAGCTCTCCCCCATCCGCTCGCGCTGCATGCGAAGCGCGTAGACGACGTCAGCCTCCTCGAGGCCGTCCAGCGTGTAGGAGACCTTGCAGCCGAGCTCCTCGCTGACGCCGCGCGGGATCAGGGTCGGCGGCCCGCAGACGGTGACCTCGGCGCCCATCTCGCGGAAGGCGATCAGGTTGGAGCGGGCGACGCGACTGTGCAGGACGTCGCCGACGATCCAGATCTTTCGGCCGTCGAGCTCGCCGAGGTGCTGGCGCAGCGTGTAGAGGTCGAGCAGGGCCTGACTGGGGTGCTCGTGCTTGCCGTCGCCGGCGTTTACGACCGAGGCCTCGGTCCAGCGCGAGACCAGGTTCGCCGCCCCGGCGTGAGGCGAGCGGATCACGATCACCGCCGGGTCGTAGGCGGAGAGCGTTGCGACGGTGTCCTTGAGCGACTCGCCCTTGTCCACCGCGGAGCCGGCCGACTTGATCGAGACGACGTCGGCGGAGAGCCGCTTCGCCGCCAGCTCGAAGGAGGAGCTGGTGCGGGTGCTGGACTCGAAGAAGAGGTTGACCACCGTGCGCCCTCGCAGGGTCGGGACCTTCTTGATGTCCCGCCTGCCCACCTCGGCGAAGCTTGCAGCCCGCTCGAGTATCGACTCGATGTCGGCCCGGCTCAGCGTCTCGATCGACAGCAGGTGCTTCATCGGCTCCCCTCCCGTTCGTTGTCTTCCTCGGCGACCAGCGCCTCGGGCTCCTCGGCGTCCGGGGAGATCGTCACCTCGTCGACGCCGTCGGTCTCCTCCAGGCGCACGTTGACCCGCTCCTCGCGCGCCGTCGGCAGGTTCTTGCCGACGTAGTCGGGGCGGATCGGAAGCTCGCGGTGGCCGCGGTCGCAGAGCACCGCGAGCTGCACCCGCGCCGGCCTGCCGTAGTCGAAGAGGGCGTCGATGGCCGCCCGCACGGTGCGGCCGGTGAAAAGGACGTCGTCGACCAGCACGATGGTGCGGCCGGAGAGGTCGAAGTCGAGGTGAGAGGCGTGCACCTGCGGCTGGGCTTCCGGGCCGCGGTCGCCGACGTCGTCGCGGTAGAAGGAGATGTCGATGTCCCCGAGCGGCACCTCGGAGCCGGTCTGCTCGCCGACCAGCGCGTGCAGGCGCTGGGCCAGCACCGCGCCGCGGGTGTGGATCCCGACCAGGGCCAGCCCCTCGGGACCGGGGTTTCGCTCCGAGATCTCGTGCGAGATGCGGACCAGGGTTCGCCGCAACTCGTCGCGCTCGAGCACGCTCTTGAGAACCAACCTTGCCCCTTCCTGGCCTCTCTGGACCGGGTTAAAGGAACTGACTGACGCGCCTCAGGCTAGCAGGGGCCCCTGCGGATCTCGTCCGCGGAATGACCGCAAATTGCTCAGCGGCGCCGCTTTGTCAAGCTCCCGCTACAGGGTTCCCGGCGGAAGCCTTTTCGCCGTCCAGCTCAGCGAGCCGGAGTCGCATTGAGGATTCGCGGGGCCGCCGCTTTGAAAAGCGAATTGGATTTTGCCCGTGGGGGGGCCGTTACGCGGGATCCGACCGCTGAACTCAAAAGTCGAATCGCCCTGGGTGTCGGAGAGGGAGAACTGCCGGTTCGACACCGGGATCAGATCTGGAAACTTGAACGAGACCTGAGACCGACTCCCATCCGAGCAGTCCGCGATCAGGAAATTGACCCAGACCTTCTTTATCGCCACGGGCCGGAACTTCTTCGTCTGCTTGTTCTTCTTCAGCTTGAGCTTGAAGTCGATCCAGGAGTTATCGCCCGGCGGGGCCGGAACCGGCGCCGTGTATTCGGCCAGCTTTGCCGATGCCGACACGGCGAGCACGAGACTCGTGCAGAGAGCGATGGCGGCAACGCCGGAGAGCCGGATTGCGCGTCGCCCGAGACTCCGTTCTCTGAGCTCCATGCTGGGATCGTCCTCCCCTCAGGCAACCGTGTCAAGCTGGCGGAGCCGCCTCCGCCGAGTCCGGCTCCGGGGCTTCGCGACGCTCCCGGGCCCCATTCGGGACCAGCAGCGGATCGCCGCGCTCCGGGAAGGGGATCTCGACCAGGTCGAAGTCGCGCGGCGCGATCGTCGGCTCATAGACGGCTCGCGCCTCCTCCAGCACCTGGCCGACGTTGTAGCGCGAGGAGACGTGCACGAGGGCGAGCATCTTCACCTCCGCCTCGCGGGCCAGAGCGGCCGCCTGGCCGGCGGTCGAGTGACCGGTCTCGGCCGCGCGCTGGGCCTCCTCCTCGGCGAAGCTGCCGTCGTGGACGAGCACCTGTGCTCCCTTCGCGGCCTCCGCCGTCGCGACGCAGGGCGCGCTGTCGCCGGTGATCACGACGGCTCGGCTCGGCCGTGCCTCCCCGAGCACGTCTCCCGGTTGCACTACGCCGTCTGAGCCCTTGACCTCTTCACCGCGCTGGAGGGCGGCGAAGCCGGGCCCCTCGGGCACGCCGAGCCGCTCGGCCGCCTCCTTGTCGAAGCGCCCGGGGCGGTCCTCCTCGGCGAGCCGGTAGCCGAAGGCGGTCATCCGGTGCTCGACCCCAAAAGCCCGCACCTCGTACCCGTCGTGTGCAACGGCCTCCTCGGGAGCCAGCTCGATGGTGTCGATCTCATAGCGCGTCTTGCCCATGATCCTGCGCAAGGCCGCGAACAGGTCACGCAATCCCGGCGGGCCGTAGATCGAGAGCGGCGCCTCGCGGCCCTGCAGGTCATAGGTCTTGAGCAGCCCCGGCAGCCCGAGGTAGTGGTCGGCATGCAGGTGGGTGATGTAGATCTCGTCGAGCTGGACCAGGCCCAGGGAGCGGTGCATCTGGCGCTGCGATCCCTCGCCACAGTCGAACATCAGGCGATCGCCGCCGCGCATCACCAGCAGGCAGGCGGTGGCGCGGCGCGCGGTCGGCACCGATCCACCGGTGCCCAGAAAGGCCAGGGAGAGGTCCACCGGGCAAGCGTAGACTGAGCCGTCAGCGCCCGTAGCTCAGCTGGATAGAGCGCCGCCCTCCGGAGGCGGAGGCCGCAGGTTCGAATCCTGCCGGGCGCGCTGATGGACGCCGCGAAGATCCGGGCAATGCTCGAGCTGCATTTTTCCAGCGGTGATCCGGAGACGTCGCACGAGATGTACCGCGACGACGCGGTTCTCGAGTTTCCTCAGTCGGGGGAGCGTTTCGTCGGCGTCGAGAACATGCGCGAATGGAGGAGCGAATACCCGGCCGACACCAAGGTCGAGTTTCGAGAGATTCGCGGCCACGATGACCTTTGGATCGTCGAACTCTCGATCGGCTATGACGGCGGGGACCCCAGCTTCGGGGTCAGCATTCTTGAGCTGCAAGACGACCTAATCGTGCGCGAGACGATCTACGTCAGCGAAGGCTGGGAGGCCCCGGAGTGGCGGGCTCGCTGGCGCGCCGCTACGTGATCGAATAGTCGCCCGCTCGCTACGCTGCCCTCATGTGCCGAAATATCCGCACCCTTCACAACTTCGACCCGCCGGCGAGCGAGCAGGAGATCGGGGACGCAGCGCTTCAGTACGTGCGCAAGATCAGCGGCTCCAGCAAGCCTTCGCAGGCCAACACCGAGGCCTTTGACCTTGCTGTCGAGGAGGTCACCGCGGCAACGCGCAAGCTGCTCGACGCCCTGGTGACCTCGGCTCCGCCGAAGGACCGCGAGGTCGAGGCGGAGAAGCGCCGCGCGCGGGCCGTCCAGCGGTTCGCCGCCTAGCGCCGATCGGTCACGAGCCCGGCAGCCCGACCGTCAGTCGCGGTCGTAACCGCGAGCCCTGGAGCCGCCGAGCGTCGACGAGATGTCGGCAATGAAGGCGAGGACGACGATGAACCATTCGAAGCCCGTCACCTCTCTGCCGCCAGACACCCACATCGCCGCATAGGCGAGCGTCGTCCAAGGCAGCAGGAAGAAGCCGAGCAGCGGCACCACCCAGTCGTCGTAGGCCCTATCGAGCCAGTTGCTGAACAGCCACACGACCACCAGCGCCAGGCGCGGCGAGATCAGAGCGAATAGGGCGACGAAGCAGCCGATGCCGCCAGCCTAACCGCAGCGACGGGCGGCCGCTAGACCTCGTAGGTCGTCAGCTCGATCTGATGCCCGTCGGGATCGGCGAAGTAGATCGAGTGGCTGATCCCGTGGTCGGAGAAGTGGGCGTCGATCTCTTGCTCCGCGAGCGCCGATCGCGCCTCGTCGAACCCGGCGCGGTCGAGCCGGAATGCGATGTGCAGGATGCGAAGGGCGGGTGGCTCGACGTCGTCCGGAGTCGAGGACGGGTGAAGGTCGCGGTGAAAGAGCGCCAGCCCGGTGCCCTCAGCGGCAAGGACGATCGGCACGTCCCACTCCGCGTGCTCGCGCTCCAGGCCCAGCACCTCCTCGTAGAAGCGCTGCGAGCGATCAAGGTCTGAGACCGCGATCGCCACATGGTCGAGCCCGGCGTTGTTGAAGCGAGCCATCCGATTGAGGCTAGCGCCAGCCCTCGGGGCCGAGATAGGCTCGTCGCGATGGGAACCCTGGAAGCGAGCTGGACGGTGGAGATCGCGGCGCCGCGGGAGCGCTGCTACGAGATCGCCGCCGACGTCGAGGGCGCCCCGAAGTGGCAGGGCACCCTGGAGGAGGTGGAGACGATCTCCCGCGACGACGAGGGGCGCTCGGAGCTCGTCTACACGGAGTCCGACGCGATGGTGAAGAAGGTGAAGTCGGAGGTCCGCTTCAGCTACGACCCGCCGCAGGGGATCCGCTGGGAGCAGGAGAAGGGCGACGCGAAGTCATTGACCGGCTGGTGGGACTTCGAGGACCTCGGCGAAGACAGGACCCGCGCCACCTACGGGCTGCGCACCGACCCCGGGCGGGTCCTCGGAATGCTGCTGCGCGGCCCGGTCGAGGGCAAGGTGAAAGAGCTTCTGACCCGCAGCGCCGCCGAGGGCCTCAAGACCGAGGCCGAGAGCTAGCCTCCGGCCGGCTCCTCGCGCACCACCTCGCGCGCCGGCTTGTCCTCGCGCAGCCCCTTGTAGGCGGGGTGGCGCATCGTTCCCTCCCGCGTCCACTCGCCAAAGTCGACCTCCGCCACCAGCTTCGGCTCGGCGAAGATCGCGGCGCGCTCGGGTTGGCGGCCGGAGAACGGGCTCTCATCCCGGCGCAGAGCTCCCAGACGCTCCGAGAGCAGCTTCAGGTCCGCCTCGCGAAAGCCGGTCCCCACCTTGCCCGCAAAGCGCAGCTCCTCCCCCTCGTAGTAGCCGGCCAGCAGCGCCCCGATCGTGCCGCTGCGCCGTCCCTTGCCCGGTAGCCAGCCCCCGATCACGACCTCCTGGCTGCGCAGGTTCTTGATCTTCAACCAGGACCCGCCGCGCCCGCCCGGCTCATAGGCGCTGCCGAGCCGCTTGGCGACGACTCCCTCTAGGCCCTGCCTCTTGCTGGCCGCGAGCAGGGCGCTGCCTTCCCCAACGTGGAAACCGGGAACCTGACGACCGGAGCCCTCGAGGCCGAGCCCCTCCAGCAGCCCGCGCCGCTCTTCGTATGGCAGCTCGCGGGTGCTGCGCCCGCTCAGGTGCAGCAGGTCGAAGAGAACCAGGGTCACCGGGATCGCTCGCATGCGCTCGGCAACCAACGCCGGGGAGGCGAGGTGGATGCGGCCCTGCAGGACCTGGAAGCTCGGGCGACCGTCATCGTCGAAGGCGACCAGCTCGCCGTCGAGGACCGCCTGGCGGCGCCCGATCGCCTCGGTCACCTTCAGCGCTTCGGGAAATTGGGCGCTGATGGCGCGCCCGGTGCGGCTCTGCACCCGCACCTTTCCTCCCGTGGCGTAGACCAGCGCCCGCACCCCGTCCCACTTGATCTCGAAGCCGTAGCGACCCTCATCGGCGGGCATCTCGGCGAGCCGCGCCTTCATCGGACGCAGCCCGCTCGGCATCGGCTCTCGGGCGCCCTTCGGCACCTATCCGGGGAGCTGCGCCTCGGCCTCGATCTCGACCTTCCAGCGCGAGTCGAGAAGCCCGGCGACCACAACCATCGTCGCCGCCGGCGCAATTTCGCCGAACACCTCGCCATGCACCTCGCCCACCGCATCGGAGTCGGCGACATCGACGATGAACATGCGGGTGCGAACGACGCTCCCCAGCTCCGCTCCGATCTCGCCCAGCGCCCCCTCGATGATCTGCAGGCAGCGTCGTGCCTGCACCCCCGCGTCGCTGTCGCAGGAACCGTCGGGCCAGATCGGCGCCGTGCCCGACACCGTCACCCGCTGCCCGCTGCGCACCGCGCGGCTGAAGCCGAAGCGGCGCTCGAACGGGGAATCGGAGGTGACGCGCTGGACCTCGCTCCCGTTCAAGCCGGGACCACCAGGAGCTCCGGTCCCTCGATCCCCTTGCCGACCTTGTTCAGCTTTGGGTTGGCGGGCGCGCTCTGCACTCGGTCGGCGTCGAGCGGCACGCACATCTGGACCGCGTCCTCGGCGCTGAGGTCGGTACTCAGCCAGGCGGCTTCCGCCTCGGGGGTGGGCAGGATCACCGGCATGCGGTCGTGGACTCGCGCCACGACCTCGTTGGGCTGGGTGGTGATGATGGTGCAGCTGTAGAGCCAGTCGTCCTCCCACTCCTTGCGGGTGCAGATCCCCGCGAATGCGAAGGGCTCGCCGTCGTCGACGGTGAAGCGGAAGGGCTGGCGCGGCTGCTTGGGGTCCTCGGACTTCAGCCACTCATAGAAGCCGTCGGCGACGATCAGGCAGCGGTGGCGGAACTTGCCGACCAGCGGCGCATAGGCACGGCTCTCCAGCAGCCGCTCGGTCTTCGCGTTGATCATCTTGTAGCCGACCTTGAGGTCTTTGGCCCAGCGCGGGACCAGGCCCCAGCGCATCATCCGCGCCTCGCGCTCGCCCTTGTCCGCCTCCTCTTCCTCGGGCGAGGAGCGCACCGTGAGCACCTCCTGGGAGGGCGCGACGTTGTAGCGCCCCCCGGCCGACTCCATCGTCTTCGAGCCCAGCGCCTTCTCCAGCTCGACCTCGAAGCGGTCGGCGACCTTCTTCGTGTCCTTGGTCGTGACTGTGAAGCGTCCGCACATGGTTCCTAGTTTCTCAGCCGCGAAACGAAGTGGAGCGGCAGAGGCATGTCAGGCGGCGAAGCCGCCGCAATTTATGGGTGTCGGCCGCTGGTCGCCGGCGCCCGCGCC
This sequence comes from uncultured Solirubrobacterales bacterium, assembly GCA_963724905.1. GTDB lineage: Bacteria > Actinomycetota > Thermoleophilia > Solirubrobacterales > 70-9 > Mayfieldus. The sequence continues at coordinate 55,279 of CAVRWD010000001.1, read as the reverse complement.
TCCGGGTGCTCGCGGTACCACTCGATCGTGCGCCTCAGTCCTTCTCGAGGTCGACCTCGGGCCCCCACCCCGTCGCCTCGCGCAGCTTCGAGCTGTCGACGTATTGGCGGTCGATCTCGCCGTCCGGGTTCCCGGAGCCGCGGACGTCGGGCTCCAGCCCTCCACCGGCCAGCTCGGCGATCAGCCCCACGACTTCGGCGACCGAATGAGGCCGATCCCCGCCGGCGTTGAAAGCCTCTCCGCGCGCGCCATCCTGGTCGAGGGCCTCGGCGATCGCAAGGTAGGCGGCGGCCGCGTCCTCGACGTAGAGGAAGTCGCGCTGCGGCGAGCCGTCGGAGCGGATTACCGGTGCTCGCCCGTCAAGCACCGCGCTAACCGCCTCCGGGATGAGGCGGGTGAAGTTGAGGTCGCCTCCGCCGTAGATGTTCGCGAAGCGGGTGACGGCGACCGGAACCCCGTAGCTGTGCCAGAAGCTGCGCGCGAGAATGTCGGCCGCTGCCTTGCTGGCGTCGTAGACGTGCGCGGCTCGCAGGGGGAAGTCCTCGCGATAGGGAAGCTCCTCGCTTGCGCCGTATGCCTTGTCTGAAGAGGCAAAGACGACCCGGCCCACCCCCTGCTCCCGGCAGGCTTCGAGCACGTTCCAGGTCCCCAACACGTTGACCTCGAATGTGTCCGCGCGGCGCGGCCTGAGCGTTGCCGACGATCGTCTGCGCCGCAAGATGAAACACGGTCCCGCAGCCGGAGACCGATCGCGAGACCCCTTCCGGCTCGCGCAGATCGGCTTCCACAACCTCGACCTCGGCGGCGATGCCGTGCAGATCGAGCGCCGAAGGCCGCGGCGTCCCGACGTCGGTCAGCCTTGGGCCGGGCCGGTCGAGCACCCGCACCCGGTCCCCATTCTCCAGCAGCGCCTTGACCAGCCAGGAGGCGGCGAACCCGTGGCCGCCGGTGACCAGCACCGGATCACTGGCACTCATCGCCGATCGGTGACGAAGGGCGACCCCACTAGGCCCAGACCTTCCACGGCGCGTCTCCCCCGCTCCAGAGGTCGTTGAGCATGACCGCGTCCTTGTAGGTGTCCATGCAGTCCCAGAATCCCTCGTGGCGAAAGCCGTGCAGCCGACCCTCGCCCGCAAGGCGCTCCAGCGGCTCGCGCTCCAGCACGCTGTCTTCGGCCATGTACTCGAGCGCCGCCGGCTCAAAGCAGAAGAAGCCGCCGTTTATCCAGTGGTCGGACCTGGGCTTCTCCGCGAAGCCGGTGACCCTGGAGTCGCCGTCCATATGCGCGATCCCGAATTGGAGGTTTGGTCTCACCACCGTGACGGTTGCCGGGTCGCCGTGGGCGCGATGAAACTCGGCCAGCGCCCCGAGGTCGATGTCGGCGACCCCGTCTGCGTATGTGGCGAAGAAGGTGCCATCGCCGATCCGATCGGCGGCGAGCTTCAGCCTCCCCCCTGTCGGCGTGTCGGCGCCGGTGTCGGCGCAACTCACCTGCACACCCTCCGGCCAGCTCTCGGCAGCTGCGAACTCCTCGACCATCTCCCCCAGGTAGCCGGTGAGCAGCACGAAGCGCCTGCACCCCTGGGCGGCATAGATCTGGATCACGTGCCAGAGGATCGGCCGGCCGCCGATTTCGACCAGCGCCTTCGGCATCGACTCGGTCTTCTCGCGAAGCCTCGTTCCGCGGCCGCCGCAGAGGATCGCGACGGTACTCACGCCGGTCATGCCGGCTGGTGGCAGACGGCCTCGATGTTGTGGCCGTCGGGGTCGAGCACGAAAGCGCCGTAGTAGTTCGGGTGGTAGATCTCGCGCACGCCTGGCCCTCCGTTGTCGCGGGCGCCGGCCGCCAGTGCAGCCTCGTGAAAGCGGTCGACCGTCTCCCTGTCGGTGCCGAAAGCCACGTGCACCCCATCTCCCGGCGTGCCCTCTCGAAGCCAGAAGTCGGGCTTTCCCCCTGCCCCGAAGCCGATGAAGCCGGGATAGCTCAGCAACTCCTCGTATCCCAGCGGAACCAGGGCCTTCGAATAGAACGCGCGAGACGTCTCTAGGTCGCTGACCCGGACCACTACGTGGTCGAGCACAGGCTCAGCCGCCGGCGACGGCGGGCAGGATCGTTACTTCGTCGCCTTCGGTGATCGGGGTCTCCAGCCCCTCCTGAAAGCGGATGTCCTCGCCGGAGACGTAGACGTTGACGAAGCGGCGCAAATCCCCGTCCTGGGTGATCCGGTCGCGAAGGCCGTCGTGCTGGTCGAAGACCGCATCGAGCGCCTCTCCCACCGTCGACCCCTCGACCTCGAGCTCCCCCTCGCCGCCAGTGGCGGCTCGGAGCTGGGTCGGGATCTTGACCTTGACCGCCATCAGACGCCCACCTTCTCGGTCACCTCGGACTCGAAGCTCTCAAGCTGGGGGTCGATCTCATACATCTCAAACCTATCCCTCGTCGCATCGAGGGTCTTGAGCCCCTCCCCGGTGATGTAGACGACGACCCTCTCCCCGGAGCCGATCTCCCCCCGCTCGGCGAGCCGCGCGAGCACCGCCGCCGTCACCCCACCCGCCGTCTCGGTGAAGATCCCGGTCGTCTCGGCGAGCAGGCGGATCCCGTCGCGGATCTCATCGTCGCTGACGGCATCGACCCCGCCGCCGCTTCGGCGCGCGAGCTCCAGCGCGTAGACGCCGTCCGCCGGGTCGCCGATCGCCAGGCTCTTGGCGATCGTGTCGGGCTTCTGCGGCTTGCAGATCTCCCAGCCGGCCTCAAACGCCGACGCCACCGGATCGCAGCCCTCGGCCTGGGCGCCGTTGAACGCCGGCAGCGCACCGTCGACCAGCCCAACCTCCTTCCACTGCTCGATCCCACGCGCGATCTTGGTGAACAGCGATCCGGATGCGATCGGGCACACGACTCGACTCGGAAGCTCCCAGCCGAGCTGCTCGATCGTCTCGAAGGCGAGCGTCTTCGATCCCTCCGAGTAGTAGGGGCGCAGGTTGACGTTCACGAACGCCCAGGGCCGGGTCTCGGCGAGCTGGGTACAGAGGCGGTTGACGTCGTCGTAGGTGCCCCGCACGCCGACCAGGTTGGTGCCGTAGACGCCGGTGGCGAGGAGCTTCTGCTCCTCGAGGTCGGAGGGGACGAAGACGTAGGACTCCAGGCCCGCCGCCGCGGCATGGGCGGCAACGGAATTGGCGAGGTTGCCGGTCGAGGCGCAGGCCACGGTCTCGAAGCCCAGCTCCTGCGCCTTGGCGATGGCGACCGCCACCACCCGGTCCTTGAAGGAGTGGGTCGGGTTGGCGGCGTCGTTCTTTACCCAGATCTCGGCGTCGGCGCCGATCCGCTCGGCGAGCTTGTCGGCGCGGATCAGCGGCGTGAGCCCTGGCTCCAGGGGATCGTGGGGTCGCGCTTCGAAGGGAAGGAAGTCCGCGTAGCGCCAGATCCCGTGCGAGCCAGCCTGAATCTTGCGCTTCGCCTCGGCCGCGTCGATTCCGGAGAAGTCGTAGGAGACCTCGAGCGGGCCGAAGCACTGCTCACAGACGAAGCGGGCATCGAGCGGATACCCCGCACCGCACTCTTTGCATTTCAGCTCTTTGATCGCCATCCGAAACGAAAAAACCTCCGCCTCGAGAGGCAGAGGTCCGGATCGGACTTCCACATCTCGCAAGCTTTCTTTTTGCCTGCTGGATTTGGCACCTTCCCCGTATGTAGGTCGGGGGGGTTGCCGGAGCTTCGACGGGCCAGTCCCTCCACTCCTCTTGATGTGTGACGGCGACTATACCAGCGGTTTCAGCGCCTTCGGCCGGGTTTCACACCCGTGTCACAACTTCCGGTGGCTGACCGGCACGTCGCGGTCTATTCCAAGTGTTCCCCGCGCGCAGCTCCATCTTCATCCTCCGGTGGTCGGGTTGGTGCCTGGTCGCGACAGTGGCCTATTAAGCTAGTCGCACCGGTTATGACCACCGCGAGCGAGAAGATGAGCAATCCCGATGCCGAACCTCCCGAAGCCACTAAGGCGCACTCGCGCACGGTCGGGTCAGCTCTCCTCCGCCGCGCAGCCTGAGCGCCAGAGCCCCCACGTCGAGCAGATCGACGGCGAGGGCCTTCGCTGGATCAACATCGAGGAGCCCGGCGCTCCCGAGCGCGCCTGGCTGGAAGAGCACTTCGACTTTCACGCCCTCGACCTCGAGGACGTCCTCTCGCGCAACCAGCGGCCGAAGATCGACGTCTACGACGACTACCTGTTCATCGTCCTGCACTTCCCGATCTTCGACCCCTCGGTCGGCCGCCTCGGCACCGGAGAGCTCGACCTCTTCGTCGGGCCGGGCTATCTGATCACGATCCCCAACCAGGCCCTGCAGCCGGTCGAGTATCTGTTCGAGCGCTGCCGCTCCAAGGAGGAGATGCGAGAGCAGCTGTTCTCGCGCGGCGCCGGCTACCTGCTCTACCGGGTCGTCGACGACAGCTTCGACTACTGCTTCCCGATGCTGCGCAAGATCGGCAACAAGCTCGACGCGCTGGAGGAGGAGATCTTCGTGGGCCGCTCGGAGGAGATCGTTCGCGACATCTCCAATGCCAAGCAGGAGATCATCAACTTTCGCAAGGTGATCCGCCCGCAGCGCCCGGTGCTGCGAGACCTGGAGAAGGTCAAGCACCGCTACCTGGCCGAGGACCTCGACCTCGAGATCTACTTCGACGACATCGTCGACGCGCACGAGCGGATCTGGGACATGCTCGAGAACTACAAGGAGGTCGTCGAGGCGCTGGAGGAGTCGAACGAGTCAGTGATCTCACACCGCGTCAACGACATCCTGAGGGTGCTCACCGCGATCAGCGTCATCGTTCTGCCGCTGACCCTGATCGCCAGCATCTGGGGCATGAACGTCGGGGTCCCCGGCGAAGGCGACGCGGAGGACTTCTACGCGGTGTGCGGCGGCATGCTGGTGGTGCTGGTCGGCATGCTCGCCTACTTCCGCAGCCGCGGCTGGCTCTAGGCCGAGCCGCGGAAGGTCAGGCTCAGGTCGGCGGGGTGCCGCCGCCCGGCAGCACCGCCAGCCAGAGGCCGCCGAACTCGAAGATGTTGTGGCACTCCACGACGCCCTTGGGGTCGCTGACGTAGAAGTAGAGAGGGTGGCCGTCGTAGGTGACCTGCTTCTTGCCGTTGCTGCGCTTCACCGTGCCGAGCAGGCCCTGCTTCACGGCCCCGCGCGCCTTCGGCTTGCCCTTGGTCAGCACCGGGGGCCACGCCTGTGCGCAGGCGCCGTAGCACTCCGGCGTCTTGCCGCCCTCCTTGTCGAAGTAGTAGATCGCGCGGTCGCTGCCGCTGAACAGCACCGACCCGAACTGGCTGTCGGCGGTCTTGACCTTGATTCCGGCGGGCCGCTGCTTGCGGACGGCAAGCTTTGCGTCGGCGCCCTTGCTCTCCTCCGCGGTGCCCGCCTGCGTCGCGGTCCCTGCCTGCTCTGACCCCATCGACCCGCCGGCGCTCGATTCGTCGTCCATGCACCCCGCGCCCACGAAGGCCGCGGCCAGGGAAGCGATGAGGAGCGTGCGCCTCATTGCCACCGACTACGGAGAGACCCGGCGCGGAGTTCATTTCGATATCCGGAACGCCTCTCTAGGATCAGCGGCCTGTGGCCAACTACCGCATCTGGGCGCCATGGCGCCTCGAGTACGTGAAAGACGCAGCCAAGGACAACGAGGACGAGTGCATCTTCTGCGCCAAGCCGGCCGCCGACGATGACGAGGGAAACCTGATCGTCCACCGCGGCGAGCGCTGCTTCGTGATCCTCAACCTCTTCCCCTACACCAACGGGCACCTGATGGTCGCCCCCTACGAGCACATCGGGGCGCTTCAGGACCTCGATGCCGACACGGTGGCCGAGATGATGGCCCTGGGACAGACCGCGATGCGCGGCCTAGAAGGTGCCTACTCTCCGCACGGCTACAACGTCGGCTTCAACCAGGGACGGATCGCCGGGGCGGGCTTCGAGAACCACATCCACATGCACGTGGTCCCGCGCTGGGGCGGGGACACCAACTTCATGCCCGTGCTCGCCGACACGCGCGTGATGCCGCAGACGCCGCAGCAGAGCTACGAGGCGCTGCGAGGAACCTTTGACTGAGGAAGTGCTCGCGCCAGCGAGCATCTTCAAGGCCTACGACATCCGCGGCCTCTACGGCGAGGAGATGGACGAGACCACCGCCCACGCGGTCGGCCGCGCCTTTGCCCATGTGCTCGCGGACCTGCGCGGCAAGCAGCCGGCCGAGTTGCGCGTGGGCCTGGGGCGCGACATGCGCCTCACAGCCCCGGCGATGAGCGCGGCATTGCGCGACGGCCTGGTCGAGGAGGGCGCCTCGGTGCTCGACGCCGGAATGGTCGCCACGGAGATGCTCTACGAGCTGGTCGGCTCGCGCGAGCTCGACGGCGGCGCGATGGTCACCGCCTCGCACAACCCGAAGGCCTATACGGGCGTGAAGCTGGTGCGCGAGGGGGCGCTGGCGCTCTCCGGCGACGCCGGGATCGGCGACGTGCAGCGCCAGATCGAAGCGGGCATGGGCGCCGGGCCTGGCGGCGGCGAGGTCGAGGACGTCGAGATCTGGGACCAGTTTCACGAGCGCGCCGCCTCTTTCATCGACGCAGCCGCCGTGAAGCCGATGCGTGTGGTCGTCGACGGGGCCAACGGGATGGCCGGCCCGATGGTCGGGCCGATCCTGAAGCGAATGGGGCTCGACCTTGTGCCGCTCTACTTCGAGCCCGACGGCGAGTTCCCCGACCACGAGCCCAACCCGCTGCTGGAGAAGAACCGGCGCCTGATCATCGAGCGGGTCCGCGCCGAGGGCGCCGACCTCGGGATCGCCTGGGACGGCGACGCCGACCGCTGCTTCTTCATCGACGAGAAGGGCGTCTTCTGCGACGGGGACTTCGTCTGCGCGCTGCTCGCCCGCGCCGCCCTTGCGAAGGAGCCCGGCGCGACGATCCTCTATGACCCGCGCTCCAGCCGGGCCGTGCCCGACACGGTGGCGGCGGCCGGTGGGACCACGGCGCTGAGCCGGGTCGGCCATGCCTTCTTCAAGGCGCGGATGCGGGAGGAGCGCGCGGCCTTCGGAGGCGAGGTGTCGGGCCACTACTACTTCCGCGAGTTCTGGTGTGCGGACTCGGGCACGATCCCGGCCCTGCTGGTGCTCGAGCTGCTCTCCCGCGAAGGAAAGACCCTCGGCGAGCTGATGTCCGAGTTCCGCTCCCGCTACTTCATCTCCGGCGAGATCAACTCCGAGGTCTCAGACCAGCAGGCGAAGATGGAGCGAAATCGAGGAGCGCTACTCCGACGGCGAGGTCACAACGCTCGACGGGATCTCCGTCGACTATGACCGCTGGCACTTCAACGTCCGCCCTTCCAACACCGAGCCGCTGCTGCGGCTCAACCTCGAGTCGCTCGAGTCACGTGAGGACATGGAGCAAAAGCGCGATCAGATGCTGGAGCTGATCCGGTCGTGACGCTGACATCCGAGCAGGCGCTGGAGCGGGCGCGCGAGGCCGGCATCCACAACCTGCGCATCCCCACGCCGTTCGCGGTCGGTCGGGTCAACTGCTATCTGATCGAGGACCAGCCGTTGACCCTCGTCGACACCGGCCCCAACTCGGGCAAGGCGCTGGACGAGCTGCAGCGCCAGCTCGCCGAGCGCGGGCACGCGATCGAGGACCTCGAGCTGGTGATCCTCACCCACCAGCACATCGACCACCTAGGGCTGGTCGAGATCATCGTCGAGCATTCCGGCGCCGAGGTCGCCGCGATCGACGTTGCGGTCCACCGGCTCGCCAACTTCGGCGAGGACGCCGAGCGCGAGGACGAGTTCGCCGGCGATCTGATGCGCCGCCATGGGATTCCCGAGAACGTCGTCTACGCGCTGCAGAGCGTCTCGCGAAGCTTTCGCGGCTGGGGAGCGAAGGCGAACGTCACCCGCCCGCTGCGCGATGGCGAGGACCTGGCGCTGCGCGACCGCACCCTTCAGGTGCTGCACCGGCCGGGCCACAGCCCCTCGGACACGGTCTTCTGGGATGAGGAGCGGAAGATCCTGCTCGCCGCCGATCATCTGATCGGCCACATCTCCTCCAACCCGCTGATCAGCCGTCCCCTCGACGGCTCCAGCGAGCGCACCCAGGCGCTCGTGAGCTACATCGACTCGCTGCGCCAAACGCGCGAGATGCCGGCCGAGATCGTCCTCTCCGGACACGGGGACCCGATCACAGACCACGCCGCGCTGATCGACGAGCGCCTTGCCCTGCACGAGCGCCGTTCGCAGAAGCTCTACGGCCTGGTCGCCGAGCAGCCACGGACCGGGTATGAGCTGGCGCTGAAGCTGTGGGGCAACGTCGCCGTCACCCAGGCCTTCCTCACCCTCTCCGAGGTGATCGGGCACCTCGACCTGCTCGTGAACGCGGGCCGGGTGCGGGAGGTCGCCGACGGCGACGTCGTCCGCTTCGAGGCCACCGGCGCCGATGGGGACGGCGGCGAGGGCTAGGCTCAGCGGGTGACACCGGCTTCGACCCAGACCCCGCCGGCGCCGCCCGCCGCACCGGGCCCCACCGAGCAGGCGCTGCGCACCGCCCCCGGCTCGGCGAAGAAGCGGATGCTGGTGATCGTCAACCCGTATGCGACGACGGTCTCCGATCGCCTCAAGAACCTCGTCGTCTACGCGCTTCAGGGCCGATATGAGGTCGAGGCCGTCTCCACCCGGGCCCAGAACCACGCGACCGAGCTCGGCCGGGAGGCCCGCGACGGTGGCTATGACGTGGTCGTCGCCTTCGGCGGCGACGGGACCCTGAACGAGGTCGCCAACGGCCTCGCAGGCACCGACGTTCCGGTCTCCGTGCTGCCCGGAGGCTCGACCAACGTCGTCTGCCGCACCCTGGGGATCCCCAACGACGTCGTCGATGCGACCGAGCACCTGCTCAAGCTCGCCGACGACTTCCGCCCCCGGCGCATCGACCTCGGCAGCGTCGACGGTCGCTACTTCGTCTTTTCCTGCGGGATGGGTCTCGACGCAAGCGTCACCCGGCGGGTCGACGCCCGCCCCGGGCTCAAGGCGACCGCCGGGCCCTACTACTACTCCTGGGCTGCGCTCTCGAGCTTCTATCGCCAGTACCTGCGCAACCCGGTCCAGCTACGGGTCGAGGCGGATGGCCAGCAGAGCGAGGGCATCACCGCGCTGGTGCAGAACTCCGATCCCTACACCTACTTCGCGTCGCGGCCGGTCCGCGTCTGCGAAGGGGTGGGGCTGGACGACGGCGCTCTGGCGATCGCGGTGCTGCGCCGCGGCACCCAGCGCGACGTGATGACGCTGATCCCTCGCTTGTTGGGTCAGCGCCTGAGTGCCGCCGATCACCGCCAGATCGAGCAGCTCAGCGGCATCGGCTCGGCCCGGGTCAGCTCGCTCTCGACCCTCGGGGACGGCGCGCCGCGGCCATTCCAGATGCAGGTCGACGGCGACTTCATCGGCGAGCGGACAGAGGCCAACCTGCGGGTCGAGCCCGGGGCCCTGACCGTCGTTGCCTGATCCGGGCGTCGAGGACTGCCTCTTCTGCCGCATCCTGGCCGGCGAGCAGGAAGCGGCCGTGGTGCTGGACGAGCAGCACGCGGTCGCCTTCCTCGATCACAGGCCGCTGTTTCCCGGCCACTGCCTGCTGGTTCCCCGTGAGCACCACGAGACCCTGGCCGACCTTCCACCGGGGCAGTTGGAGCCCTACTTCTCAACCGTGCAGCTGCTCTCACGCGTGATCCCCGAGGCGATGGGAAAGCCAGGCAGCTTCGTGGCGATCAACAACGTCGTCAGCCAGAGCGTCCCCCACCTTCACACCCACGTGGTGCCGCGGGTGCCCAAGGACGGGCTGCGCGGGTTCTTCTGGCCGCGGGCCAAGTACGAGTCAGACGCGGAGCGCGACGAAGCCCGGGACGCGATCCGGGCGGCGCTTGAGCGATCGCGCTAGCTTCGCCCGGTGTCCGAACGCGCCATAGAGATAGCGCTGTCGATCTTCGCTGACTCGATCAGCGAGGGAGCGGTCGACCTCGCCAAGGCGATCGAGGACGACGAGCTGTGGGCCCGCAACGAGCATCTCTTCGACCCTCTGGTGGTGACCAGGTTCATAACCCCGGATTCCGCCGGGGTCAAAGTGATGGAACAGGAGTACAAGGGGATCGAAGGGCTACGCGCCGGCTGGCGCACCTGGCTCGAGCCCTGGGACAGCTGGCGCGTCGTACCCGAGGAGATCCTCGACCCCGGTGGCGAGAGGGCACTCTTGGTCACCGCCTCGACTGCGCGGATGCGCGATTCGGGCACCGAGGTGCCGCAGGCAACCGCGCTGATGGTCGAAATCGATGCCGACAGGGTGGTCGAGATGCGCTTCTACCTCGACCCCCAGCAGGCAAAGCGCGACGCCGGGCTGGCCTAACCGGCCGCCAGCGTTTGCCGTGCCCTGTCGACGTCGAGGAACTCTTCGGTGCGCACGGGTACTCCGTCCCGGAAAGTGCTGATCATCGCTGTACGCACCTCCGTCGTTGCTCCACTACCGGCTCCTGTGCCGGTCAGCAGCAGAACGACCAGCACCTTGTCGGCGGTCTCTTCGAGCTCGGCGATCTCGATTCGCAGGTCCGGCATGGTCGAAATCCAGTCACGCAGGTAGGCACCGACCGCTTCGACCCCGCGATGGGTCTTGGCATCGGGATGCTCACGGGTGACGACCCACTCGACATCGGGGCCTGCATCCGCGATCAGCGCCTCGATCTCGCCGCGGTTCCACGCCTCGATCCAGCCACGGACGTAGTCGCCTTTGGCGCCCACGTTTCCTCAGTTGGTCGGCGTGACGCGGTAAGCGTCGAAGACCGAATCGATGTTGCGCAGCCGCGAGACGCACTGCTTGAGCTGCTGGGTGTCGCCGACCTCGACCACGAAGCGGTTCTTGACCATTGGGTGCTTGGTGGAGCAGGTCGCCTCGAGGATGTTGATGCCCGCCTCGGCGAAGGCACGCGAGAGGTCCTCGAGCAGGCGAGTGCGGTCGTAGGCGTCTACCTGCAGCTCGACCCGGTAGGAGGCCTCGTTCTCCCCGTCCCAGCTGACGTCTACGAAGCGCTCCGGCGACTTGCGCAGCGCGACGACGTTCTTGCAGTCCTTGCGATGGATCGTGATCCCCCGCCCCAGCGACACATAGCCGGCGATGTCGTCGCCGGGCACCGGACGGCAGCACTTCGCGAGCCGCACCGCCACGTCCTCGACCCCCTTGACCGTGATCCCGTAGTTGGAGGCCTCGCGGGTACGGCGGCGCTCGTCGTCGCGGTCGGAGATCAGGTCGTCGACGGTGGGGTCCTGGTCGACCGACTCGCCCGCCTTCAGCCGCTGCATCAGCTTGTTGGCGACGATCCGCGAGGAGACCTTGCCCTGGCCCAGCGCGATGTAGAAGTCGTCGGCCTTGCGGAATCCCATCTCGCGAATCACGTCGGCGAGCAGGTCCGACGGCGCCACCTTCTGCGAGGGAAGACCGCGGTTGCGAAGTGCCTGCTGCAGCTGCTCGCGGCCGTGGCGCTCGGCGTCCTCGCGGCGGGAGCGCTTGTACCAGGCGCGGATCTTGTTGCGGGCGCGGCTCGTGCGCACGAGCTTCAGCCAGTCGCGCGAGGGCCCGCGCTCCTGCTTTGAGGTGAGGACCTCGACGATGTCGCCGCTGCGCAGCGTGTAGTGCAGCGGGACGAGCTTGCCGTTGACCTTGGCGCCGACGCAGCGGTGGCCGACGTCGGTGTGCACGGCGTAGGCGAAGTCGAGCGGCGTCGAGCCGGCGGAGAGGTTCTTCACCTCGCCCTTGGGCGTGAAGACGAAGACCTCGTCCTCGAACAGGTCGACCTTCAGCGAGTCCAGGAACTCCTCCGGATCCTGATCGCCCTCGGACTCGACCAGGTGCCGAAGCCAGGTCATCTTCTCCCGCTCGGCATCCGCGGAGTGGCCCTCCTTGTATGTGACGTGGGCGGCGATCCCGTACTCGGCGATCTGGTGCATCTGACCGGTGCGGATCTGGATCTCCAGCGGCCTGCCCTCGGGCCCGATCACCGTCGTGTGCAGCGCCTGGTACATGTTGGCCTTCGGCATCGCGACGAAGTCCTTGAAGCGGCCCGGCAGCGGCTTCCAGATCGAGTGGATGACCCCGATCGTCCCGTAGCAGTCCTTGACCGAGCCGACCAGCACCCGCATCGCGGTGAGGTCGAAGATCTCGTTGAACTCACGCCCCTTGCTCGTCATCTTGTTGTAGATCGAGTAGAAGTGCTTGGCCCGGCCTGAAATTTCGGCCGTGATGCCGACCTTCTCCAGCTCGGTGGTGAGGAACTCGCCGGCATCCTCGACGTAGCGCTCGCGCTCCAGCCGCTGCTGGGAGACCAGCTTCTTGATCTCCTCGTACTTGCGCGGGTGAAGGGTCGCGAAGGCGAGGTCCTCGAGCTCCCACTTGATCGCGTGGATCCCCAGCCGGTGCGCGAGCGGCGCATAGATCTCCAGCGTCTCGCGCGCCTTTGAGATCTGCTTCTGCTTCGCCAACGCCGACAGGGTGCGCATGTTGTGCAGCCGGTCGGCGAGCTTGATCAGGATCACGCGGACGTCGCTGGCGACCGCGACCATCATCTTGCGGTAGTTCTCGGCCTGGCGCTCGTCGCGGCTCTCGAAGGTGATCCCGGTCAGCTTCGTCACCCCGTCGACGAGCTGGGCGACCTCGGGGTCGAAGTCCCCCTCGATTTCTTCCAGGCTGGCGCTGGTGTCCTCGACCGTGTCGTGCAGCAGCGCCGCGCACAGCGTCTCGGTGTCGAGCCGCATCCCGGCGCAGATCTGGGCGACCCCGATTGGGTGGGTGATGAACTCGTCGCCGGACTTGCGCATCTGGTCGGCGTGGCGCTCGCACGCGAAGGCGAAGGCGCGCTGCACGGCGTCGCGGTCGATCGGGCTCGCCGACTCGTCCTCGTGCTCGCCGATCACGGCGAAGAGGTCGCCGAGAAGCCGGCGCTGCTCGGCGCTGAGCCCGAGGCTAGGCCGGTCCGCGGGCGCCGCCGGTCCGGCCTCGGCGGGTGCGCCGACCTTGGTGTGGCCGCTGCGGTCCGCCGGGGCGCTGCCGCCATTGCCGGGGCAGCTCGGCCGACCGCCCTCGGGCTTGGCGGCTGTCGTGCCTTTACCGCTGTTTCGGCTTGCGAGGTATTTCTTGCCCTCCTCGAAGCGGGCGCTGTAGGCGCGAAACGCGCTCGAGCGGCCCAGATCGGTGTGCTCCGAGGATACGACCCTGAGGCTGCGTTCGCGACTGCCGCGTGCCAGACGATCAGCTCCAGCTCGTCCAGCACCCGCACGCAGCGCGCCGCCAGCTCGGGGCCCTGGAGGTGCTCGCCGCTGCCCGCGAGCGCATCTCTCAGCTCCTCCCCCTCGCGCGCGCCGGCCTTGTGCAGCCCCCGGAAGACGGCCCGCAGCGGCCGCCGCATTCCCAGCTCCTCCTCGAGCACCCGCATCGCGAAGCCGCGCTCCTGCTCGCCCCAGGCGCTGTGCAGGTAGGAGGCGCCCTCACCGGGCCCGAGCGCGGCGAGCGCGCTGCAGTCGGGGCGAAGGCGGCGGGTCGACGAGCACGAGGTGATCGAAGCCGCAGGCCGTCTCGGGTGCGAGCTCCAGAGCGGCGAAGTCGGCCAGGGCAAGGCCCCGCGGCGCTCGGCGAGCGCTCCGCCTCTCTCGTCGCCGCAGCGCCCGCAAGCGACGGTCGCCGTGCCGCCGCCGAAGCGTGAGAGGCCGGCCGCGCCGGCGGCGAGCTCCGCCCGCCGCGAGCGCATCGGCGCAGAGGGCGAGCACCGACTCGCCGCTGGAGACCAGCTCGGCCATGGTCGCGATCGCGGAGCGCGACCGCACCGCCTCCGCTCGCCGCCGCTCGGCGGCCGTCGAGGCCCGGAGCGGCTGGCGCCCCAGCGGAGCGCCGAGCTCGGCCTCGAAGCGCCGCCACCACTCCGCGTCCTCGCAGGCAGCGGTCTGCAGCGGCTCCCCGTCGGCCTCGCCTCGGGTGTCGAGCGGGTAGAGCTCGCGCAGCACCACGCGCGGCTCGACCGCGCCGTTCCACTGGTTGACCTCCAGCCGCACGGCGGCGTCGACGGGGCTCTCCGTCGGTCACGCGGAAGCGAGGAGCGGCCGAACGCGACCCCGAGGGCGCGGGCGCCGCCGCTGCGGAGGCTGAACCGCGAGTGCTTGCCGTCGCCCATCGGCGACGTCGCCACGCGCGCCGAAGGCACGAGCAGCTGCACGCCGGGGTTGCCGGCCCCGAACGGGCCCAGCTGCTGGAGCTCCTCGGCGAGCTCGAGGCCGAGGCCGTCGCCCCCGACCAGCGCGTCGATGCGCTCGCTGCGCGCAGCTCCTCCGGGCCGAGGTGCTCGCGGGCATGGGCGACGAAGGCGTCGCGAAAGCCGTCCAGGCGCCGTGGCATCGAGCTCCAGGCCGGCGGCGGCACGGTGGCCACCGAAGCGGTCAGGTGCTCGGCGCACGCCTGCAGCCCACCGAGCAGGTCGAAGCCGGGGATGCTGCGGCCCGACCCGCGCCCGCGGCCCTCGGCGTCGAAGGAGAGAAGGATCACCGGGCGCCAGTGGCGTTCGGCGAGGCGCGAGGCGACGATCCCGACCACCCCCGGGTGCCAGTCCCTCCCGGCGATCACCAGTGCCGGTGCCTCGCGCAGATCCTCGGGAGCTCGCGCAGCGCAGCCTCGGCGCCCGTCTCGACCTCGCGCTCGGCCTCGCGGCGCTCGTGGTTGACCCGGTCGAGCTCGGCGGCGATCTCCTCGGCGCGCCCGGCGTCGTCGGTGAGGAACAGCTCGACGCCGGCGTCGGCGCGGTAGAGACGCCCGGCGGCGTTGATCCGCGGCGCGAGGCGGAAGCCGAAGTCACTCTCGTCGAGAGTCTCCGGCTCGCTGCCCGAGGCAGCGATCAGGGCCCGCAGCCGGGGCGCCGCGCCCGCCGGCGACGACCAGCCCGCGCCGCACCAGGGAGCGGTTCTCGCCCACCAGCGGCACCACGTCGGCGACCGTCGCCAGGGCGACCAGGTCGAGGTCGGCCTCGGCGGCGTCCTCGCCCCAGCTCTCGCGGCGGCCGCAGGGCGCAGGCGAGCTTGTAGGCGACGCCGGTCCCGCAGAGCTCGGCGAACGGATAGCCGGATACCCGCGGATGCAGGATCGGGCAATCGGGCAGTTCGCTCGGCGGGCGCGTGGTGGTCGGTGACGACGACCTCGCATCCCCAGCTCGCTGGCCAGCTGCGACCTGCGCGCGCAGGTGATCCCGCAGTCGGCGGTGATCAGCACCTCGGTCCCGCGCTCGGCGAGCCTCGCACCCCCTTGTCGCTGAGCCCGTAGCCGTCCCCGAGGCGGTCGGGGATGTACCAGTCGCACTGGCCCCCAGCTCGCGCAGGGCCGAGACCAGGATCGTGGTCGAGCAGACGCCGTCGACGTCGTAGTCGCCGTGCACTGTGATCCGCCGCCCGTCCGCGGCCGCCGCGCAGCAGCATCTCGACCACCTCGGCCATCGCCTCGAAGCGCAGCGGGTCGTGGGTCTCGTCGGCGGCGAGGAAGCTGCGCGCCGCTCGGCGACGTCCGGTAGCCGCGCCGGACCAGGGTCACGGCGACCGGCTCGCTCACCCCCAGCTCGTCGGCCAGCGCCCGAGCCTCGGCATAGGAGTACGGCTCGGCGGAATAGCGCATGGGCGTGGGCAGACTCGGCCACGCTGCGAGGCTAAGCACGCGGATGGACGGAATTCCTCCCTCGCTTAGGGCAATCTCGGCAGGAATGCGCTGGCGCTAGACCCGCTCTGCCCCGCATGCCGATCGCGTAGACCAGCGCCAGCCCGA
The DNA here is from genome assembly GCA_963724905.1 of uncultured Solirubrobacterales bacterium. Taxonomy (GTDB): domain Bacteria; phylum Actinomycetota; class Thermoleophilia; order Solirubrobacterales; family 70-9; genus Mayfieldus. The sequence goes on along the minus strand of CAVRWD010000001.1, from coordinate 39,410 downwards.
GCAGGGTGCCCGGCAACGCGTAGATCACCGTCGCGAAGATCGGTCTCGCCGATGCCGCTGCCGATCGCGACTTGGGCAAGCGGCCCCGGAGACGATCGCCCCGACCACCGCGCCGAGGAAGGCGCCGACGATCCCCTGCCAGAAGCGGTCGGGCACGAAGACGGTGAAGTGCCAGAGCGCGATGCCGGTCATGAACCAGACGAGAAGGGCCATCACCTATTCCTCCCGTGCTTGCGGCGGCGGCCGCGCTGGCGCCGGCGCTTGGATTCGCGGCTCGTCTCGCCGTCCGCGCTCGCCATCGGACCGCGCCGACGATCCGCGGGCGCCACCTGCTCGCCCGTCCCCGTCGCCATCCCCGTCCGCTCCGTCCCCGCCCATCGGCGGGCGGCCGAGGCCGGCCTCGGCGAGGATCTCGGCCTGTGAGCGGCGGCCCTCGCCCTTCGAGGCCGGGGTCGCCTGCGGCTCGGCGACCGGCTCCGGCTCCGGCGCCTCCTCGGGCTCGGGCGCCACCTCGTCCTCGGGAGCCTCGGGCAGCTTCGTCACCGGGACCTCCTCCAGGAAGGGCGGGACCTCGCCCATGCGCCGCCTCGATCCGCTCGCGGCGCGCCCGGTACTCGGGCTCGCGCTCCTTCCAGGCCGTGAGCACCGGCGAGGCGATGAAGATCGAGGAATAGGTTCCCGACGCGATCCCGATCAGCATCGCGAAGGCGAAGTCCTGCAGGGTGGCGCCGCCGAACAGCAGCAGGCAGGCGACGCCGATGATCGTCGAGAGGCCGGCGATCAGCGACCGGGTGAGCACCTCGCTCATCGAGCGGTTGACGATCTGCGAGAACGCCGCCCGCGGCATCCGCGGCATGTTCTCGCGTATTCGGTCGAAGACGATGATCGTGTCGTAGAGCGAGTAGCCGAGGATGGTGAGGAACGCCGCGACGGTGCCGCTGGTCACCTCGCGCCCGAACAGCGAGTAGACGCCGCCCGTGATCAGGATGTCGTGGAAGACCGCGATCATCACCGGGATCGCGAACTTGGGCTGGAAGCGCAGCGCGACGTAGCCGCAGATCAGCAGCAGGCTGAAGAAGACCGCGGTGGCGGCGTTGCGGGCCACCGTCTCGCCGAAGGTCGGGCCGACGCTCTGGTTCTCGAAGCCGTCCTGGCTCGATCTGGTATTCGGACTGAAGCGCGCTGCGGACCTCCTGCACCTGGCCGGGCTGCAGGTCCCGGCTCTGGATCTGGAAGGTGTTCTCGCCGAAGACCGGGTCGTCGAGCTGCTGCACCTCGGCGTCGGTGACCCCGGCCTCCTCGAGGGTGGCGCGCACCTCTTCCTCGTCGGTCGCCTGCACCAGGCGCAGCCTTGATCCGGGTGCCGGACTCGAAGTCGATGCCGAGGTTGAGCTGCTTGGTCGCCAGCGAGACCGAGCCGATCAGCAGGATCACGCCCGACATCGAGAAGAACCAGCGGCTCGCCCCCATGAAGTCGAAGTGCCAGCGTGCGCGCTGCGGCCCGGCGCCGAGCATCGAGGGCGAGCGCAGGAAGCGCGAGTGCCCCATCGTGCCCAGCAGCGCCTGGGTGAAGACGACCGCGGTCAGCAGCGAGACGATCGTGCCGACGCCGAGGGCGAAGGCGAAGCCCTTGACGCCGGCGGTGGCGAGCACGAAGAGGATGAACGCGGTCAGGAGCGTGATCACGTTCGCGTCGATGATCGTCGCGATGCCGCGCCGGTAGCCGGCGGCGATCGAGGCGCCCATCGAGCGCCCCGCGCGCACCTCTTCCTTGATGCGCTCGAAGATGACGATGTTGGAGTCGGCGGCGACCCCGATCGTGAGAATGAGGCCGGCGATCCCCGGCAGCGTCAGGGTGATCGGGATCAGCTTGATCAGCGCGAAGAAGATCACCCCGTAGGCGATCAGCGCGATGCTGGCGACGACGCCGAGGAAGCGGTAGAAGGCGATCAGGAAGAGCAGGACCAGGATCAGGCCGATGACGCCGGCCTTCAGCCCCTCGTCGAGCGCCTGCTGGCCCAGGGTCGCGGAGACCTCGCTCTGGCTGATCAGCTGCAGGTTGATCGGCAGGGCGCCGATCTTCAGCAGCTTGGCGAGGTTCTGGCCCTCTTCGGCGCTGATCCCCGAGATCTGGGCCCCGCCGGAACCGCCGCCGATCCCGTCCGGGTTCTCGCCGAAGTCGATGATCGGCCGTGACACGGAGACGTTGTCGAGCACGATCGCGAAGTGGCCGGAGAAATTGCGCCGTCGGCGCCGGTGCCCAGATAGTTGGCCTGGCCGCGCTGGGCGATCTCGCGGGTGACGTCCTCGAACTGGTCCGCGCCGGTGTCGGTAAACTCGAACGCGACGTTCGGGAGCGTTGGTCTGGGGATCGAATCCCTGCTCTGGGTTGGTGATGTCGGTCCCCGCCAGTGCCGGGCGATCCTTGATCACGAACCAGCCCGGCTCGGCCTCCTCGATCGGGATCGACACGCCCTCCGAGTCAGTCGGCTGCTCGGCGATGACCAGGACTCCCTTCGGGACCTGAAGAACGACGCCATTGCGTGGACGCGTCTCCCCCGTCGGGCTGACGAAGAGGTCCTGGCGCCGGCTCTCCGGCCCGGCGATCAGGTCGTTGGGCGGCGCGCGCTCGAAGAGGTAGTAGCGGTCCTCCGCGGTGCACTTCGGACAGTCGTCCACCCGGGGCTGCTTGGAGGCGAAGAGCGCTGCTTCATAAGCGGTCGGGAAGGCCCCGTAGCCGATCAGCTGCTGGTTCTCGGGTGTGTTCGGGTCGCGCCCGGCCTCCTGCCATTGCTCCTGCAGCGCGGTCAACGCGTCGCCGGGCGGGGCGACCCCCGGGGTGCCGGAGATCTCCTTTGCCGGGCCGAGGAGGTTCGGCTCCCAGTCATAGAAGTAGAGCTGCGCGGTCGTGCCGACCTCGTTCTCGGCCGTCTCCGCGTTCTGAACGTCGGGAAGCCCGACGCTGATCTGGTCGGTGCCGAGGCGCGAGATCTCCGGCTCGGCGACGCCGAAGGCGTCGACGCGCTCGCGGATGATGTCGATCGAGCGCTCGATCGCCTCTCCGGTCACCTCCGGCTGCTGCGGAGTCGGCCGGCCCTGGTAGATCAGCTCGACGCCGCCGCGCAGGTCGAGCCCGAGCTGGGTCTTCTTGGTCGCGATGACGAACGCCGAGGCGGCGACAAAGCCGATCACCAACAGCAGCACGAGCAGGTTGCGGCGGCGGGCGCCCACTAGTCGTGCCTCCGGCGGCTCAGCATCGGCCTAAGACTCGGGCGTGAGAACGATCAGCAGGCCGCCGTCCTCGTCGTAGCCGGGAAAGACGTCGGCAACCGCGTCCGCGGGGAGGTCCCCCTCGGCGTTGACCGAGACCCGCTTTCCAAGCGAGCGCACGCCCCACTCGAGCGAGGTCTCGATCGGGTCGGCGAACCCGTCGCCGTTGTGGTCGGCCTCTTCGCCGCCTCCGGCGTCATCGCCGTCGTCCTCCTGGACGAACTGAAGCCCGAGGACCTCCTTGACGGGACGCCCCATCACCTGGTCCTCGGCGAGGCCGGTGAGCTCGAAGCTGCCACGCCCCGCCCCGATCACGCGCCCCTCCTTGTCGCAGACGAAGAAGGCCGCGTTGGGGGCCGGGTAGTAGTCGTCGAGAAGCTCGAACAGAAAACCGAACCCGCACTTCGAGCAGCCCTTGGGGCGGCCGCTGAAGCCGGCGTTGCGATCGACGCTCACTTCGCGGTTTCCGCAATTGGGACAGATGAAGAACGGCATGCCTCAAACAGGCTACAAATTGCCGTCGGCAGACCCTTTAGAGGACCGTTAGAAGAGGGTCCCTGCGCCCTCAGGCACAGGAATGTCGAGGTGCTCGAAGGCTCGCTGCGTGAGCACGCGCCCGCGAGGGGTCCGCTTCAGCAGGCCCTGCTGGAGCAGATAGGGCTCGAGGACGTCCTCGACCGTGTCCTCCTCCTCGCCGATCGCCACCGCGAGCGTCGACAGGCCCACGGGGCCGCCGGAGAACTTGGTCGCGATCGTGTCCAGCAGCATCCGGTCGCTGCGGTCGAGGCCCGCGAGGTCGACCTCGAGCATCTCCAGCGCCGCCGCGGCCACGTCGGCGGTGATCCGGCCCTCTTCCTTGACCTGGGCGAAGTCGCGCACCCGCTTCAGCAGCCGGTTGGCCACCCTGCGGCGTGCCGCGCGAGCGCTCGGCGATCGCCACCGCGCCGGAGGGCTCGACCTCGATCTCCAGGATCGCCGCCGACCGCTCGACGATCTGTGCCAGGTCCTCGGGCGAGTAGTGCTCGAGCCGGTGGGCGACCCCGAAGCGGTCGCGCAGCGGCGTGGTCAGCAGGCCGCTGCGGGTCGTCGCCCCGATCAGGGTGAAGGGGGGCAGCGGCAGGGTGACGGTGCGGGCACCGACGCCCTGGCCGAGGACGACGGGAAGCTGGGAGTCCTCCATCGCGGGATAGAGGGTCTCCTCGACCGCGCGGCCGAGCCGGTGGATCTCGTCGATGAAGAAGACGCTGTTCGGCTCCAGCGCGGTGAGGAAGGCAGCGACGTCGGCCTTTCGCTCCAGCGCCGGTCCGGCGGTCTGCACGAGCGGGACGCCGAGCTCGGCGGCGACGATGCAGGCAAGCGACGTCTTGCCGAGGCCAGGCGGGCCGGCGAGCAGGACGTGGTCGAGCGGCTCGCCGCGGCGCTTTGCCGCCTCGATGAAGATCGCCAGCTGGTCGGTGACCTGGGCCTGGTTGACGAAGTCGGCCAGCCTCGGCCGGCCGCAGCGAACGGTCGAGCTCGTCGTCGGCTCCCACGGCATGCGCGTCATGGACATCTATGCCCGTGGCCTCCTCAGCTTCGCTTCCGGGGGCCGCGGGGTCTCCGCCGGGACGGCCGATCGAAATCCGCGAGCCGTCGATCTCGGGGAGCTCGCTCATGCTGCCGACCTCGCCTCGCCGGCACGCCGCAGCGCCTCGGCGATCAGCTCCTCGGGCTCCTCGCTCTCGGCGCCGGCGAGCAGCTCCTCGGCCTCAGCGGGCGCGTAGCCGAGGTTGACGAGGCCGTCGCGGGCCAGCGAACGCGGATCGCCGCCCTGCTCGGCGCCGGTCGCGATCGCCTCCTCGAGCTCGCCGGCGACCTTCTCGCGCAGCTCGACGATGATCCGCTCCGCGGTCCGCTTGCCGATTCCCGGAACCGCCTGGAAGCGCTTCGCGTCGCCGGCGGCTATCGCGCGCAGGAGCTCGCGCGAGGCGCCGCCGCTGAGAACCGCGATCGCGACCTTCGGGCCGACCCCGCTGACCGAGATCAGCTGGCCGAACAGGTCGCGCTCCTCCTCGGAGGCAAAGCCGTAGAGAGCGAGCGAGTCGTCGCGCGCGATCAGCTCCGCGTGCAGGAACGCCTCCCGTCCCGTCGCCGGCACCGACTTGAGCGTCTCGGCGGAGACCGCGAGCCTGTACCCGACCCCTCCGGCATCGACGACGACGTGGTCAGGACGCCTGACCAGGACCTCGCCGCGGACGGCGGCGATCATCCGTTCAGGCTCTCCGCGCCGGTGGCCGGCTGGGGTTCTGAAGCCTTCGGCATCCGCTTGACAGAGATCTCGTCCCGGGCACCGCTCGCATGGCAGATAGCCACCGCGAGGGCGTCGGCGGCATGGTCGTTGGGTGGCTCAGGGAGGCTGAGCAGGGTCGCGACCATTCGGATGACCTGCTTCTTTCCGGCCCCGCCGCTGCCGCATACGGCCTGCTTGATCACCTGCGGCGTGTAGGCGAAGCAGCTCACGCCGCGCTGGCCGGCGGCCAGCAGCGCGACCCCGTAGGCCTGGCCTACGGACATCGCCGAGCCGACGTTCTTCCCGAAGTAGAGGTCCTCGATGGCCACGGCCTTTGGCTCGTGCCACTCGATCAGCTCCGAAAGTGCTTTATGGATGCGGGTGAGCCGCTTCTCGGGGGCCTCGCTCGGCGCGGTCTCGATCACCCCACCGTCGAGGGCGACCATATGAGCGCCCTCGACGCGCACGACGCCGAAGCCGAGGTTGGCCGCGCCGGGATCGACTCCCATGACGACCTTCATGACGAGGGATTCTGCGCCCGGCCTCGGATGCCTCTTTGCGTACCGGCTTGCCGGCTGTGGAACCCTTTGCGAGATGTCGCCGCCGCGGGCAGAGGACGCGCAGACACTCGCCGGGCGCTACCGGGTGATCAAGCCGCTGGGAGCGGGCGGTATGGCGAGCGTCGTCCTTGCCGAGGACGAGCGCCTCGGCCGCCAGGTGGCGGTCAAGCGCATTCACACTTCCAGCCCGCGAAGACGTCTTGGCCCGCTTTCGCCGCGAGGCGCGGCTCGGGCGCCTCGCTCAACCATCCCAACGTGGTCTCGATCTACGACTCGACCACCGACGAGGACTCGCTGCTGATCGTGATGGAGTACGTCGAGGGCGAGTCGCTGAAGGACGAGATCCGGCAGGGGCCACTGTCACCCGAGCTCGTGGCGGCGATCGTCACCCAGATCGGGTCGGCGCTCGACCACGCCCACGTCGCGGGCGTGATCCACCGCGACGTCAAGCCCTCCAACGTGCTGATCGGCGCCGACGGCACGGCAAAGCTCGCAGACCTTGGGATCGCCACGGCGACTGACGCGACCAGCATCACGACCACGAGCGATGTGATCGGGACGCTTTCCTACATCGCCCCCGAGCGGCTGGAGAGCGCGCCCGACGACCCTTCAGCCGACATCTACTCGCTCGCCGCCGTCGCCTTCGAGGCGCTCAGCGGCGAGAAGGCGCAGGCCGGCATGACCCCGACCGAGATCGTCACCGGTGATCCCCGGGACCTGACCGAAGCCTGGCCGGAGGCCCCCGCCGCCGCCGCGGCCGTGCTTCGCGACGGGCTGGCCCGCGACCCATCCCGGCGCCCCGCGAGCGCGGGAGAGCTGGCCGGCCGGCTGTCCGCGGCGCTCGGCGACGAGGCCACCGCTCTGGTCGCGGACCCCGAACAGACGGCGACGATGCCGGTCGCGGCGCCGGTGCCCGTGGGAACCGCGGACTCGGCGGCTGCGTCCTCCGCGGAAACGGCTGGCGCGGCCGTCCCGCCAACCGAGGCAGCTCCCTATCCCGAGCGCAGCCAACCGGACGACGGAAAAGGGTCACGACGCCCGGCGGCAATTGCGGCGCTGCTCGCCGCGCTTGCGGTCGGCGCGATCGCCGTAGCCGCAATCAGCGGCGGGGGCGACGACGAGCCGGCCCGCGACGGGCAGGCTCAGAATCCGCCGGCCCAGGAGGAGGAGCCGCCGCCCGAGGAGGAGACGCCAACGCCCGAGCCGGAGCCCGAGCCGCCGAGCGGGGCCGAGCTCAACGACCAGGGCTTCGCCCTTCTCAGCGCCGGCGACTACGCGGAGGCGATCGCGACGCTGCAGCAAGCGGTGGACGCCTTCGAATCCGCCGGCGCCACCGACGACATCACCTATGCCTATGCGCTCTTCAATCTCGGAAGGGCCTGCGGCTCAACGGTCAGCCGGAGGAGGCGATCCCGATCCTCGAGCAGCGGCTCGAGATCCCCAATCAGCAAGACGTAGTCGCCGCGGAGCTTGCGCAAGCGCAGGAGGACGCCGGCCTCGAGTCGACCGGCGGCGAGTCGCCGAGCAGTGGCTCGGGCGGGTACCTCCTCCGGCGAAGGCTCCTCCGGCGGCGTCAGCCCGGGGGACCCAGGCGACGACGACGACTGAGCGGCTCTAGGCCGCTGCCTTCTCGAGCAGGTCCTGGGGGATGTCGAAGTTGGCGTGAACCTCGTTGACGTCGTCGTGCTCCTCGAGCGCGTCGAGCAGCCGCAGCAGCGGCCGGCGCCTCGGACTCGTCGACCTCGACCGGTTCTTGGGCTCCATCGCCAGGTCGGAGGACTGGACCTCGACCCCCGCGGCCTCGAGCGCCTCGCGGACGGCGGCACAGGCTCGAGGGGTCGGCGATCACCTTCAGCAGGTCGCCGTCCTCCTGCACGTCCTCGGCGCCGGCGTCGATCGCCGCGATCAGGTCGTCCTCGCCGTAGCGCTCGCCGTCGACCACCATGACGCCGCGCTTCTCGAAGATCCAGGCGACCGAGCCCGGCTCGCCGAGGTTGCCGCCGTGCTTGGTGAACGCATGCCGCACCTCGGCGCTGGTGCGGTTGCGGTTGTCGGTCAGCGCCTCGACCAGGATCGCCGCGCCGCCCGGGCCGTAGCCCTCGAAGACGACGCGCTCGATCGCCGCCGCGTCGGCCCCCGCCCCGGTCCCGCGGTCGATCGCCCGCTGGATGTTGTCCTTCGGCATCGAGGCGTCGCGGGCCTTCTGCACCGCGGTCGCCAGGGTCGGGTTGGCGTCCGGGTCTCCCCCGCCCTCGCGCGCGGCGACGGTGATCGCCCGCGCGAGCTTTGTGAACTGCTGGCCGCGCTTGGCGTCCGCGGCCGCTTTTCGGTGCTTGATCGACGACCATTTAGAGTGACCTGACATAACGTGCGATTGTATGGACGGGATGCCCACCAGACAGCTGCCCCACGCCGCGCCGGACGCAGCCTGGCGGCCACGCTGCTGGTCGTCGCTGATGCTCGTCGCGGCGCTCTCGATGTGGACCGCGATCCCGCTCGGCTGGGTCTGGATCGGCTCCCAGGTCTCCGAGGGCCAGTCGCCCTCGCGGCGGCCCCTACATGGTGGTGCTGTTCGGGATCGTCATCTCGATCCTGATCATCTCCTGGCTGCTCGAGCCGCCTGAACCAGCTCTACGTCCGCATCACCGGAACCAACACCGTGGACGCCGATCCGCCCCGCCTGGCTGAAGAGCATGCGCGACAGCGACCGCGCCGCAGGCGCAACCCGACCGTGCTGGAGACCGTGATCGTCTCCTCGGTCGTGCTGGCCGATCGTCTCGATGGGGGTCTGGTTCTTCGTCGCTGGCCGGCTCGCCGCTGCCGAACCAGTAAAGCCGCGAAACGAAGTGGAGCGGCACGATGCATGTCAGGCCGCCGAAGGCGGCCGCACTTTGATTCACGTCCCTAGACGCGAACTTCCCGTCCTCCTGCAGCTCCTCGCCGTCGACCTCGATCGCGGCCGCCCTGGCGCAGGTCGCAGACCAGGTCCGTGTGGACCGCGGACTCGTTGACCCCGCCGGTCTCGGGGTAGGAGCGGCCGACGCGCCATGTGCACGGTGCCGCCGATCTTCTCGTCCAGCAGCACCTCGCGGGTGCCGCGGTCGATCCCGTAGTTGGTGCCGATCCCGAGCTCGCCGAGGCGGCGGGCGCCGTCGTCGGTGTCGAGCAGCTTGATCAGGTACTCCTCGCCGCGCTCGGCGCTGGCGTCGACCACCTTGCCCGCCTCGAAGCGCAGCCTGACCCCGGAGACCTCGCGGCCGCGCGATCACCGCCGGCAGGTGGAAGGTGACCTCGCCCTCGACCGAGTCCTCGATCGGGCCGGTGAAGAACTCGCCGTCGGGCATGTTGTGGTCGCCCGACGCAGGGAATGAACGTCCGCCCGGCGATGCCGAGCCGGATGTCGGTCCCCGGGGCCGTGACGTGGACCTCCTCGCGGCCCTCGATCCACTCGGCGAGCCGCTGCGTCTCCGCCGAGGCGCGCTCCCAGGCGGTCAGCGGGTCGCCGTCGGTCGGCCAGGCAGGCGCCGAAGTAGAAGTCCTCGTAGTCGGCGCAGGCTCATCTCGCGCCTCCGACGCGTAGGCGGTGGTCGGGAAGAGCGTGTAGCACCAGCGGAACGAGCCCTCGGCGCTGCGCTCCATCGCCCGCGCCATCAGCTCGCCCATCGCCGTCTGGCGCCGCGTCTGGCGCTCCGGCGGAACCGCGGAGAGCTCGCGCGTGTTGGTCGCTCGCGCCGACGGCGATCCGCACGTCGGCGTTCTCCGACCAGCCACTCGGAGACCGGCGAGACCCAGTCGAGCTGGGCTTCTGACGGCGTGCTTGAAGTAGGTCGCCGCCTGCCCCTCGAGGCGTCATGTTGACGATCGGGTGCGCCCCGGCCTTCAGCACCTCCTCGTAGATCGCGGCGAGCAGCGGCTCGGCCGGCGCTCTCGCCGTCGATCGAGACGATCTCGCCCTCCTTCACCTTGGTCGAGTAGCCGACCAGGATCCGGGCCAGGTTCTGGACCCGCGGGTCCCTCATCGGCGCTCCTCCGCCCGCTCGGCGTTCGCCGCGCTCGGTCACCATCGCCATGAACAGCGCGTGGACGCGCGGCGTCATCGGTCAGCTCGGGGTGAAAGGCGCAGGCGAGGACCGATCCCGTCGCGGATCGCCACCGGATGGCCCTCGCAGCTCGGCCAGCACCTCGACCCCGGCGCCGTGGCGCTCGACCCAGGGGGCGCGGATGAAGACGGCGCGCAGCGGCTCGGCGCCGAGGCCCTCGACCTCGAGGTCGGTCTCGAAGCTCTGCAGCTGGCGGCCGAAGGCGTTGCGGCGGGCGGTCGCGTCGATCAGGCCGAGGTGGCGCGTCGTCGCAGACGATCATCCCCGCGCAGGTGCCGAGGATCGGCACGCCCGGCTCGCGTGGTGGGCGCGGATCGCCTCGTCGAGCCCGGCCGCCTCGCATCCCCATCGTGATCGTCGTGCTCTCGCCGCCGGGGATCACGAGGCCGTCGAGGTCGTCGAGATCGCCGGGCTCGCGAACCTCGCGTCGCCTCGGCGCCGAGCTCGCCGCAGCATCCGCGCGTGGGCGGCGAAGTCGCCCTGGATCGCGAGCACGCCGACCCGCAGCGGCGGTCCGGCGCGCTCACCACCGCGGTCCTGCAGCTAGCGCGTCTGCGGCGGCCAGCGCCGCGATCTCGAGGCCCGGCATCGCCTCGCCGAGCTCGGCCGATCGCGGCGGCGACGCGCTGCGGGTCCTCGAAGTGGGTCGTCGCCTCGACGATCGCGCGGGCGCGGCGCTCGGGATCGGCGCTCTTGAAGATCCCCGAGCCGACGAAGTTGCCCTCGGCGCCCGAGCTGCATCATCAGCGCCGCGTCGGCGGGCGTCGCGATGCCGCCGGCGCAGAACAGCGGCACCGGCAGCCAGCCCCGCGGCGGCGACCTCGCGCACCACCTCGAGCGGCGCTCGCTGCTCCTTCGCGGCGCGCGGCGAGCTCCTCGGGGCCGAGGCTGGCAGAGCCGCTTGATGCCGGTGGTGATCTCGCGCATGTGGCGAACCGCCTCGACGATGTTGCCGGTGCCCGCCTCGCCCTTGGAGCGGATCATCGCCGCCCCCTCGCCGATCCGGCGCAGCGCCTCGCCGAGGTTGGTGGCGCCGCAGACGAACGGCATCTCGAAGGCGAACTTGTCGATGTGGTTGTGCTCGTCGGCCGGGGTCAGGACCTCGGACTCGTCGATGTAGTCGACCTCGAGCGCCTGCAGCACCTGGGCCTCGGCGAAGTGGCCGATCCGCGCCTTCGCCATCACCGGGATCGTCACCGCCTCCTGGATCTCCTCGATCTTGGCCGGGTCGGCGCCATCCGGGCGACGCCGCCCTGGGCGCGGATGTCGGCCGGGCACGCGCTCCAGCGCCATCACCGCGCAGGCGCCGGTCTCCTCGGCGATCCGCGCCTGCTCGGCGTGGTCACGTCCATGATCACCCCGCCCTTCAGCATCTCGGCGAGGCCGGTCTTGACGCGGAATGTCGCCCGCTCGGTCATCGGCCCAATATAGAAGGCGCGGCGACGGGACCCGGGTCCGCGGCTCCACCTCGTCGTGCCGGTGCCACGTGCTGTCCAAAGCGAAGGACCCGCCGAAGCGGGTCCTTCACTGGCTCGGGTGCGTGATCGGGAGAAGTCGTTACTTCAGCTTGTAGGCGCGGATGCGGTCGCGGTGCGCCGCCTCGTCGCGGGCGTAGACGCCGTGGGCGAGGGCCTGGACGAGCGCCATCAGGGCGGTGTTGGAGCGGGCGAAGGAGGGGCTGTTGGAGGAGTAGTAGAGGGTCAGCTCGGCGTGCTCGCCGACCTCGGAGAGCGTGGCGTCGGAGATCGCCAGGGTGCGGGCGCGGCGGTGCAGGGCCAGCTTCATCGCCCGCAGCAGCAGCGGGTGGGCGCGGCCGGCGGAGAGCGCGATCACGAGCGTGTCCTCGTCGATGCGGCCGAGCCGCTGCAGCGACTCGCCGCCGGTGCTGGCGACGATCTCGGCCCGGATGTCGAGCAGGCTGAGCATGTGGCGCAGGTAGCTGGCGAAGAAGGCCATCTGGTCGACGCCGACGATCACCACGCGGTGGGCGGTGGCGAGCGCGGTGACCGAGGCCTCGATCTGCTCGCGGGTGAGGCTGCGCGCGGTCTCCTCGAGGTTCGCGTGGTCGGTGCCCAGCGAGGCCTCGAACTCGGAGTGGTCGAAGGCGAACAGCGGACCCGCTCGGCGTGGCGCTGGCCGTCGGGCGCGCCGGTGCGCGTTGCGGTACTCCTCGATCGCCGCCTGCTGAAGCTCGGGATAGCCGTCGAAGCCGAGCGCCTGGGAGAAGCGCACGACGGTCGAGGAGGAGGTGCTCGCGCGGCGCGCGAGCTCCTCGGCGGTGAGGAAGGCCGCCTCGTCGAGGTGGTCGACGATGTAGCGGGCGACGTCCTTCTGCGAGCGCGAGAACTCGTCGAAGCGCTCGGTGATGTAGGCGGAGAGGCTCTTGCGCTGTGGCCGAGCCCTTGTCGCGGTCCGGGTCACGGCGCGTCAGATTCGCCCTCGCTCGGCGCTTTCCCTTCCGCCTCGCCTGATGCAGCCGCCACGGCACCCGGTCCGTGTGGTTGGATGGCGCCACGTGACGGCCGAGGAGGCGCTGCGCCAGACCAACCGCAACATGATCGTCTTCGACCTGCTGCTCGGGTCGGCGGCGATCGCCGCGCCGGAGGCGACCCTGCGGGTGCTCGGCCACGACGAGCCCTCCGAGGACGCCACCCACCTGTTCCGCCGCTGCGGCCCGATCTGGCTCACCTTCGCCGCCGCCCACGCGGTCGCCGAGCGCCGCGGCGACGCCGCAGGACTGGTGGGCGCTGGCCTGGCTGCGCGGCACCGAGATCGCCACCGACGCGCTCTGGGCGCAGTCGCCGGCGATCAGCCGGCCCGGCGCGAAGCTCGGCCTGCGGCTGGCCAGCGTCTTCAACCTCGATCGGCGCTCGGCTTCGCCTGGCTGTCGCGCCGGTAGGCTAGTTCGGGACTGACGGGCCGGCTGCAGGCGCTCGAGCCCGAGCCTCAGCGCCAGCTGGCCGCCGTGTCGGCTGGCCGTCGGCGAGCTGCCGCTTCGCGGCCTCATAGGCGTCGGAGTCCTTGGCGTTGGCGGCGTCGCGCGCCTCCTCGATGAAGCCGATCGCCTGCTCGCGCTCGGACAGGTACGGTCGTAAGCGCTCTGAAGCTCCTCCGGGAGCGTCGATCTGGCGCAGGTTGCCGAGCGCCTGATCGGAGACGTCGACACCGCCTCGGCCTGTTTCTCGGCCTGCTCGGCGGTCGTCGGCAGCGTCTCCTGGATCTTGTCCAGCTGCCGCTCGACGTCGCGGCAGACCTCGCTCGCCTGGCTGCGGAACTCCTCCGGCGAGGCCGAGTCGTCGCTCCCGCAGCCGGCTGCCATAAGCAGCGAGGCTCAAGACACATGAGGCCAGTCAACCGACGGGGCTTCATCGGCCGCGGATGGTGGCAGGTTATCTCTAGTCGTCCTCGGCGGAGAGAAAGCCCGGCTCGGCGATCGCGAAGGCGCCGCCGACGATGAAGGCGAGCAGGAACGCCACCCCGAGCACCCGGGTGTACCATTCCTCGAACGGGACCATCAGCCCGACCCCGAGGGCGAATGCGAGCCCGAGCAGCGCAGCCTTCCGCCCCGGCTCACCGCTCCGCCTTCCGGGTCGCCGGCCGAGAGCGGCCGAAAGCGCTGGTCCAGGGGCTCGAACTCCTGGCCGAGCCTGCCCTTTGAGGGTCAGCGAGTAGAGCAGGTAGAGGGAGGGATCAGCACCAGCATTCCCGCTCCGATGCGCGATCAGGGTCGCGGTCAGCGTCGCGTCGCCCGCCGCCGCCTGCTCGAGGGTGAGCTGGTCGGGAAGCAGGTACGGGGACTGGGCGAAGGCCCAGCCGATCGTCACGCAGGCAACCGCGGCGGCGGCGCTGAAGCGGGCGATCTCGTAGCGCTCGCTCCAGACCAGCCCCAGCGTCAGCGCGCCGGCGATCGCGGAGGCGATCACGAAGGCCAGGCCGCCTCCCGAAGTGAGCCCGTCAAAGAGCGAGCGGGAGTCCTCGCGCAGCACCAGCAGGCCGCCGATCGCGAGCGCGCCGGCGGCGAGGCCCGGCGATCAGCGCCCGGGCGCGAAAAGCGCGGGCCATGTCGGGCAATCCCGCCCGGACCGAGTCGCCGGCCAGGTAGACGGCCGAGAGGTAGGCGCCGGTGATCACCGCGAGCGACCCCACCAGGATCCCGGTCGGGTTGAGCCAGGAGCTGATCGGGTCCCCGCTCGCGTTGCCCACCGGCACCTGCGCCGGCGCCGATCGCTCCCAGGCAGGCCCCGAGGCAGAACGGGCACGAGGACCGAGGAGGAGGCAAAGAAAGCTCCGAGGAACCGCGCCTCGCCGATCGTCGCCGCCTGCGCCGCGAAGGGCAAAGGCGGTCCCCCGGAAGATGATCCCCGCCGTCGCGATGAACAAGCGGCACGTAGAGGGTCGAGAAGATCGATCCGAAGGCGACCGGGAAGCAGGTCCACATCACGACCAGGACGAAGATCAGCCAGACGTGGTTTGCCTCCCAGACGGGGCTCATCGAGTGCTGGACCATCCCCCGCACCCGTCCCCCCCGCTCCGCGCCGCCGGCCGTCAGGTCCCAGAAGCCGGCGCCGAAGTCGGCCCCGCCGAGTACCGCGTAGGCAGTGATCCCGGCGATGATCAGGGCAAGGCAGATCTCCGGCAGCATCAGCCCGCCGCCTCCACGCGGTGGTCCCTCGAGCTCTTGCTGCGGCGAGGTCCGGGCCAGGCGGCGCAGCAGCCAGATCACGGCACCGAGCAGCGAGAGGTAGACGGCCAGCAGCCCCCAGAAGACGACCTGCAGGCCGCCCGCATCGGTGACCGCCTGCTCGGTGCGCATCACCTCGTAGACGACCCAGGGCTGGCGCCCGACCTCGGTCGTGATCCAGCCCGCAAGCAGGGCGACCACCGACAGGGGCCCGGCGGCGATCAGGGCTCGGAAGAACCACTTCGAGCGGGGCAGGCGCCGATGGCGATACCAGGCAAAGAGGAAGGCGGCGGTGATCAGCGCCAGGCCGGTTCCGATGAAGACCATGGCCTGAAAGGAAAGCCGGGTGACGTTGATCGGTGGCTGGTCGCGCTCGGGGACGATGTTCAGGCCCTTGACCTCTCCATCCGGGTCGTGGTCGGCGAGAACCGAGAGCAGCTTCGGGATCTCGATCCCGTACTTGACCTCACCGTCCTCGTAGATCCCGCCGATGTGGAACGGGGCACCCCGCTCGGTCTTCGGCAGGCCCTCGAAGGCGGCCAGCTTCACCGGCTGGTCCTTGGTCACCGTGCGCGCCGCCCAGTCGCCGACGATCAGCTGCGCCGGTGTGACCAGCGCGGCGAAGGTGAGAGGGACGATCAGGGCGACGCGGTTGTAGCGGCTGCGATCGCCGCGCAGCCAGGCGCGGGCGTAGACGGCGGCGACCAGAAAGCCGGCGACGATGTAGCCGGCGAAGTACATGTGGGTGAGCTCGAAAGCGAGCTGGGAGTTGAACAGGGCGGCCCAGGGATCGACATTGGTGACCTCGCCCCCGACGAGGTCAAAGCCGGTCGGGTTGTTCATCCAGGCGTTGACCGAGATCACGAACAGCGAGCCGAGCAGCCCGGTGATCACGATCGGGATCCCGCAGAGGAAGTGGCGCCGGGGCGAGAGCCGGTCCCAGCCGTAGACGTAGATGGCGATGAAGATCGCCTCGATGAAGAACGAGAAGCCCTCGAGAGTGAAGCCGAGGCCGAACACCTCGCCGAAAGTGGCGGTGAAGTTCGGCCACAGGAGGCCGAACTCGAAGGAGAGGATCGTCCCGCTGACCACCCCGACGGCGAAGAAGATCAGCATCACCTTCGACCAGCGCTTCGCGAGCGCCTTGTAGAGCGGGTCGCCGGTTCGAAGCCAGAGGCCCTCGGTGAAGAGGACCATCGCCGGAAATGCGATCCCGAAGCAGACCAGCGGGATGTGGAAGATGAACGACATCGCCTGCGTGTGGCGCGCGGCCAGCAGGTGATCCTGTGTCGACTCCCCCAGTGCGCTGTCCACCTGCGCAGCGAGGAGCAAGACGTCCATGACTCCCCAGGCTACGGAGTCAATTCGACGCGAGGCCGTTGGCCGCTACACGTGACGCTGGCGCTCGACCGGCTGCTCGTCGGCCTCATCCCAGGTGACGAGCACCCAGATCAGCATCACGACGGCAAGTGCGATCAGTGCGGCGAGCATGGGGTCATATCGACCCGATCGGCCCCCATGCAAATACTGGGTTGTGGGTACCAGGCGGGTCGCTCAGGCGACGGTCGCCTGGCGGCGATCCCGGCGCACGCCGCGCAGGGAGCGGCGGAACCCTCGTCGAGTGGCGCTCTTCTGTCGCGGAGCGGCGTCCATCACGATGCCGAGCTCGCGGCGAAAATCGTCGATCTTGCGCTGCAGCTCGTTGAGGTCCTTGCGAACTTCAGCGGTTTCGTTGCCAAGCATGTCGGTTGTTTCGGCAGCGCCGCGCCGAAGCTTGACCCCGGCTGGACGGCTATCGGGCGCGTGGCGCTTGGCGCCCGACTCGGCGCCGAACGCGGCGTCGAGCTCGGCTCCGATGCCGGCCTCGTCGAGGTCGTAGTCCTCATAGACGTTTGCCAGCGGATCGAGCATCCGCACCACGGTCAGCGCGCTCATCAGCTGCGCCGAGCGCGGCGCCCGAACGTTCACCCGGCGGCTCTCGCCGTCCTTTCGGACCTCGATCCGGCAGCTGCCGGTCAGCTCCATCGCCCTCAGCGCCCACTGGTGCGAGGTGACGTCGAAGAGCAAGCGCAGGGAGAAGCGGTGCGGGCGGTCGAACTCGAGGTCGAGCCGGGCCAGCACGCCCCCACATCCGGGGACCGTCGCCACCTCCCACTCGGCGTTGTAGGAGACCAGCTCCTCGAGCCGGCCGAAGCGGACGAGCTCAAAGCCGGGCTCGCCTTCGTCCTCGAGCTGGAGCAGGATCTGGCCGCCGATCACGCGGTCGAGGTCGTCGTACTCCTCGCCGGAGAAATCGACGGTGACGGTGCCGGCGCGAAACTCCTGCGAGGCCGCCTGGGCCTCGGCCGGGGCGAGCATGTGGAACGGGCGGCCCTGGCCGCCGGTGACGCAGCCCCCTGAGGGCACTCGCCCCATCGCCACAAGGGGCTCGAGCGCCGACTCCATCTCGTCGACCTCGACCGTCTCCAGCCCGTCTTCGAGGATTCCCTCCAGCACGCCGCGCGCCGCTGCCGCCCCATCCAGGAGCAGGAGCAACTCCGCGTAGCGTTCGGGATCTCTTTGCTCGCCCACTGTGCGTGCGCCTTGCCACTAGCCATGGTGTCACGCGCAATTGCCGCTCTTTGCGGAACTGGACGGATCTACGGGAGCGCGATTAGCCGTGCGCGAGCTCAGCCAAGGTCGGCCGCCTCGGCCAGCAGCGAGACCTGGGCGGGGTCGCTGGCGCAGGGGAACATGATCAGCTCCTCGCAGCCGGCGCTCTCAAAGGCGGAGATGTATCCCTGCACCGTCTCGGCGTCCTTGGCGGCGCTGCCGGCTATCCCCTTGCTCACCTCGTCGCCGAGCCAGGCGTAGTAGTCGAGCAGGTAGGCGTCCGCGTTCGCCTCCGCATCGTCGCCGAGCGAGAAGTAGGCGAGTGACATCTTGCGAGGCTCTCCGTCGCGCCCCTCGGCGCTCCAGGCGGCGTCGAGCTTCTCGGCGCCCTCGGCGAACATGTCGGGGGTGCCACCGCCCATGATCCAGCCGTCACCGTGCTTGGCGGCGCGCTCGAATGCGGCGTCGACGCTGCCGCCGAGGATCAAGCTCGGGCCGTCACCCTGCGGGCGCGGTCCGACCTTCGCCTCGTCGTCCCCCTCCCCGTTCCAGACTCGCTTGATCTCGGGGAGGGCGGCGTCCATCCAGTCCCCTCGCTCTGACGGCTTGACATCGCTGATCGAGTAGTCGTCCTCGCGCATACCCGGCGCGATCCCGAGCACCATCCGCCCGCCGCCGCGCGAGAGCGTCCACCGAGAGCGCCTGCTTGGCGAGCAGCGCCGCGTTGACGCGCAGCGGGCCGAGCAGGATCGAGGTCGCAAGCTTGATCCGCTCGGTGACCGCCGCGGCGGCGGCCAGGACGCTGATCGGCTCGTAGTTCGGGTAGGTGACCCGGTCGATCGTCCCGAGGGAGGAGAAGCCGGCATCTTCGGCGGCGCTCGCCCATTCGATCAGCTCGCCGCCGGAAGTCCCTGGCACTGCATTCGGAAGTCCGATCCCAACGTCCATCGTGCTGCTCCTATCCTCGGATGCGGTGAGTTCGTCCAAAGCTACAGAGCCGCCTCGATGGGCCCTCGAGCTTCTGGAGCAGGCGAGGGTCGGGCACCTGGGAATGCTCGATTCGGAGGGCGGCCCGCGCGTTCTGCCGGTCACCTTCGCGCTGGCGGAGGGAAGGATCTGGAGTGCCGTCGATCGCAAGCCGAAAAGCGTCGAGGGCGAGGAGCTGGCCCGGTTGAGGTTTCTGCGCCGCGACCCGAGGGCGGCGCTGACCGTCGATCGCTACTCCGACGACTGGGAGCAGCTGGCCTGGGTGCAGGCGCTGGGCAAGGTCGAGATCGTTGCGGCCGAGGACGCGGCTGCGGCTCTCGAGGCGCTGGCACGGAAGTACGAGCAATACGCCGAGCCCCCGCCGGGGCCGCTGCTGGCCCTGCGGCCGGAGCGTTGGATCAGCTGGAGCGCGAAGAACTGATCAGGGCGATTCGCCCTGCCGCTGGCGCTTCCGCTCGGCGCCGTCGCGGGCCGGGACGAAGCGGTCAACCAGATATCCCACCACGACCACCAGCAGCAGGATCAACATGATCGTCTCGTGGATGCCGAGCACAGGGCGAGAATACAGGCGGCCGGGGAGGAATCGAACCTCGGGCCGACGAGATCAGGAGCCCGGTTCGGGCGTTGCCGATGCTCGCCCTCCGTGCCTGACGGCACCGATTGGCCGCAAATCCTTCACGGCCGTCCAAGGACGGCCCCCTGCCCAGCGGGTAAGTCGCTTGCGTGCTCGAGAACCGATGCCAGTCAGGAGAAGGCCGCCAAGAGCCGCTAGCCCGCTGCCGGCACCGGCTGCGTACAGCCCCGTTCCGGGACTGACTTTCTCGGCTGGCGCGCCAACCGCCGCCGCGGCTGCAGGGTTAAGCGATGAAAGCTCGAGACGCTCCCCGGTCCCGTCATAGGTCGCGATACCTAGAGCGAGCACAGCCAGTACAAGCGCCGCGTAGGTTCGCCCGCGGCGGCGAATTGACGCATAGACCGCAACCGAGATAAGGACCGCTAGCGCGGCGAATATCCAGCCGTCTACCGACTGAATGAGGGTGTTGTCGGGGACACTGAAAAATTGCCGGCTTTCGACCCTCGGCAGGAACACCCCGACGATCATCAACGCGGCACCGAGAAAAGCGAGACCGATGCCAACGGGGTTGAGCCGCACTGGTTCTTTGGGCACCCTCACGATCACCTTGGTTGGCTGCCAGAAGAGACCATGAGCTTCGAGGACGGGCATGTCTCGAGCCGTGGGCGACTCCCCCGAGCGCTCTTCTTCCTCCCCGGCATCTTGTTCCTCTCCGGGTTCCTGCTCTTCCCCGGCTGTTGTGCGATAGCGCTGCGTCCATCGCTCACCGTCCCAATATTGAAGACGCGTCCAGCCGTAGGCGTTTGGGTACCACCCGACTTCCGCAGGATTGGTTTCGCCCGCAGGAGAGTCCTCGGGGGACAGCTTCATTCCTTGGAGTGAGGCCAGCTGATCGGTTTGAACCTGGCCCGACAACCTGGTCATACGGCTCCCGTCGAATACCCAGCCAGATCCTTTCGCAGGAGGCGGAAGCGTGTCAAGCGGGAACCGTCGCCTCGGAATGGGCCGGGGAGGATTCGAACCTCCGACCGACGGATTATGAGGCTGACCTAGGGCTTGCGGCTACTTGCGGCGAGTCGGGCGTTCCCGCTTATGGCGGGGAAACCAATGAATTCGCCGGTCACAGATTTGCGGCTGTTTATGGGTGGATTGTTGCCCAACAGTTGCCCACTTGGGCAACCTCCGACCGCACATTCGCGCCGAGCTCGGCGAGCAGCTGCGCGAGCTGACGCGGGCGAACGTCACCGAGCCGGCGGCGGCCAACCAGCCGGCTCGTCTAACCCGGCTTCGAGAGCAGTCGCTCGAGCTTGTCGAAGGAATTGCTCCAGCCGTCGCGGTGAAGCGCGTGACGAGTCTCGGTCCTGAACGGGCGTTGCGATAGCGACACCTCGGTCGAGTCGCCGAGGTCTCGAAACGAAAGGGCGGCTACGTTCTCGACGTCGTCGGGGTCCGGGTCCTCCCAGACGAAGCTAAACGCCAGTCTCTTTGGCGGCTCTACCTCGCGGAACTCGCCGACCAGATAGAAGGCCTCGCCCTCTGGCGGCTGCATCTCGATCCGATAGCTCTTCCCGACCTGGGGCTCGAAGTCGAGCCTCGCGATCTTGAAGCCCTCCGGGCCCCACCACTTCTGGAGCTGGCTCGCGTCGCTGCAGGCGGAGAAGGCCACCTCGGGAGGCGCGGCGACGACGCGCTCCAACTCGAGCGTCAGCTCATCCGATTCCGCCGCCATAGGACGATCGTAGCTCCGCGGCTGTCGCGGCAGGCGTCGCCGCATTGCCTAATCCCTGAGCCCGTGATAGGCCTCGCACGTGGTCACTTTCTGCCTGATGCACGGGAACTGGCACGACGCGTCGTCGTGGGATCCGCTACTCGGGCCGCTGCGGGAGCGCGGCCACGAGGTTCTGGCGCCGGAGCTACTCCTCCACGATTCCGTTGCCAGCTTCGAGGAGCGTGTCCAGCCGGCGCTCGACGCTCTCGACGGCGTCAGCAGCCCTGTCGTCATCGTCGGGCATTCGGGTTGCTCGGGCTACGCGGCGTTTGCGACCCACGAGAACCCCGGCGCACTGCTCGTGCACCTGTGCCCGCGGCTCGCCCAATTCGCACCGGAGGGCGCTCCGAAGCCCTTCCGCGACGGCTTCCCCTTTCCGCCCACCTCAGAGGACGGCTCGATGACCTGGGAACCAGAGGCTGCGATCGACGCTATGTACGGCCGCCTGCCTCCGGAGACCGCCCGGGCGCTGGCCGACCGGCTGCTGCCCGGCGCCGCGGCGGCTACCTACCCGCTCGATGGGCATCCCGACGTCCCGACCGCGCTCATCTATGCCCGCGAGGACGAGTTCTTCGAGCCGGAGTTCGAGCGCTACATGGCCCGCGAGGTGCTCGGCATCGAGCCGATCGAGATCCAGACCGGCCACTTCCCGATGGTCGAGGATCCCGACGGGCTCGCGAAGGTGCTCGATCGCCTCGCCCGCGAGCACTCGGCCTAAGCGTCATGCAGCTGCGGGTCGCACCGCACACCGTAGAGCGATGGGCCGGGGAGGATTCGAACCTCCGACCGACGGATTATGAGTCCGCTGCTCTGACCAACTGAGCTACCGGCCCCGGTCGACGCGAGCGTAGCGGGCCGCCGCGGCGCCGAAACCTCATCGGGCCGGGTCTAGCGGGGCTTGCCGCGCAGTTTGTAGGCGAAGAGCTGGGGGCTCTCCCCTGCTATCTGCGCCCTGAGGCGGGCGGCGCGGCCGGGCTTCAGCAGCGCCCTGGGCCGGGTCGGGCGACGAGTGCGCAACTGCACCTCAACGATGCCGGTCCCGGCAGGGAGGCCGTTGACTGCCACGCTGCCGCCGCGGACGACGACGCTCGGGGTCGAGGCTTTCTGCAGGACAACTCCGGCTCCGGGGCTGCCGCTGAACCTGAGTGTCCAGCCCCTCCGGCCGAGCATCCTCGCCACGAGGCGAAGCCTTCCGGCCCTCATGCCCACGACGTGCTTGGGCAACATGCGGGCGGGCACCTTGAATGAGGCTGCGCCGATCGACTCGCGGGCGTCCAGCCGCAGCCTCAAAGTGCTGCCGCCGGGACTGCGGCGCTGGTAGGCCCGGAACACGGCGTCGCAGCCGACGGTCTGCAGACGCAGCCTCGCGGAGCGGGCACGCCCGTGCCGGGGCTTCAGGCGCAGCCGCAGGACATGGGCCCCCACCCGCGCGAGCGCCCTCGGCCCAATCAAGAGGAGCGACTGCTTGCGGCCGGCACCGCGGAGCAGGGCGCCGCGCAGCCGCTGGTCGTCGAGCTGATAGCGCAGTGCGTGCATGCGCTTGCTCGCCCGGCGCGAGCCCTGCACCGAGACCCGGAGCGGGTCGTCGGCCAGCACCAGGGCGTTGACGATGCGCACTCGAATCCTGCCGATTCCGGGGACCTTCAAGCGCCTGCTCCCCAGCCCGGAGCCCACCCGCTGACAGGAGCCCTCGTCGACGAGGCTGTCCCGAAGCGAGCTCAGGTCGGCATCGATCGTGAAGGTGCGGCCCGCCGGAACCAGGTCGATGTTGCCGGCGGCGTCAACGGCCCGGACCTCGAGGGTGTGGGTGCCATCGACGAGCTCGGGGGTGGTGTAGGGGGAGCCGCATGAGAACCACACGCCGCCGTCGATCCGGCACTGAAAGGTCGATCCGGGCTCGCTGCCCACGAAGCTGAAAGTCGGGGTGGAATCGCCGATGACGCCGAACGGGCCCTCGACGATCGTGGTGTCGGGACGCACCGTGTCGACCATGAAGGCTGTGGCTCGCCGGGGTCGGGTCGACGTTTCCGGCGAGGTCGGTGGCGCGAGCCTCGAGCGTGTGGGGGCCGTCGGAGAGGCTGGAGGTCGTGTGCGGCGAGTCGCAGGCCGCCCAGGTGCCGCCGTCGATCCGGCACTCGAAGGTGGAGCCCGGCTCGTCTGAGATCAGATCGAAGCTCGGCGTGGGGTCGTTGGTCAGCGACGGCCCGGCGATCGACGTCTCCGGCGGATCGGTCTCCGACTCGGTCACAAACGCGAGAACGCCGGGATCGATGACGTCACCGGCCGTTTCGATCTCTACGGTGGCGGACGTCGACCCCGGTGTCAGGATTCCGTCCGCCGCCAAAAGGTCGACGTCATACCCGAGCTGGTTGACGTAGTCGGGGTTCTTGGCGCTGATCCGAGTCCCGCGCCGGGTGATCGATGAGTTCATCACGTTGTTGGCGGGGTTGAGGGAATCGGAGATCGTGGTCCCGTCCAAGGTGACGGTCTCGTCCGGTGCGCCGGCATCGGACTCATAGGAGACGAAGCCGAAGCTCGTGTTCACCGGGCCTGAGTCCGGGGTGGTGAGGCCGGAGACGGGAATCGACACACCGCCGAAGACGGTGGCCCGCTGAAGACCGTCGAAGACGATGATGTTCTGCCGCGGGGAGGCGGAGTCCTGATAGGCGATGACAAGGGACCAGCCGCCAAACATGTTGTTGATCCCCGGATTGCCCCGCAAGTTGGCGACCGTGTAGGTGCCGCTACCGGCCGCGGCGACCTGCGCGGTCACGTCCTCGAAGGCGTGGTAGAGCTGCCCCTCGGTGTCGAGCACCTGGGCGGTCAGGTCCGAGTAGCCGCCGGGCCCGGGGGTGTCGAGCTTCACGGCACCGCGCTCTGGGTCCGTGGCGCTCGACTCTCCGCCCCAGTAGAGCCCCGCGAAGAGCACCGTCGCTCCGGCGGGAAGCGTCAAGTCGGCGCTGCTGGAGCTGAAGGTCGTCGCGTCACCGTCGACGTCCACGTACTCCATGGCGTATCCGTTGTTGTTGTTCTCCGCGGGGGTGCCGGTCCCGGCGCGGCCGGCAGCGCAGCCCGGGGCGGCGATGGGGCAGGTCATCGCTGTATTGCCGATCATCTGCAGATCGCCCCGGTCGGTGACCGCGAAGCGCTCGCTGAACGCCCGAAACGCGGAAGCCTGGGGCGCGAGCGCGAGCAGGAGAAGGATCGCGAGCAGGGGCACGATCAGCCAGCGAAGGGCGTGGCTGTGCGCGGGATTACGTGCCCAGGAGGCGTTCACCAGCGATATATCGCCATCTGCGCGCTTTGCATGAGCACGCAGCTGGGCAAAATCGGCACGGACCGCCTCTAAAGCTGGCGCCTTCTGTGCACCGCAGCCTGCCGGGTCAGGCGCTGAAGAGCTGAGCGAGGGAGCGGCCCACGTCGGGCGGCTCTTCCTCTTCCTTGGCCGCCGCCTCGGCGCCTTCGGCGAGAGCCTTCGCAGCGTCGGAAATCTGGTGGGCGCGGTTCTCGCGCAGCTGCCCGGTCTTCGCCGCCTCGGCGAGGTCGGACTCCATCAGGCCTGCGAGCTCGGCAAGCCTTTGCAGCTGCACCACCGCGGCCGTCCCCTTCAGCGCGTGCGACTCGGCCCGCAGCGCCTCGAAATCGGTGGTGCCGGTCTCAAGGCCGGCGACGATCACGTCGCAGCGCCGCCTCGCCTCGCCGGCGAAGGACTCGATCAGCTCGGTGTCGACTTCCTCGCTCAGCTCCCTGCCACTTCCTTCACGGCCTCGGTCAGCTCCCCGACGCCGAACGCGCCCTCGATCTCCGTGCTGATCCTGCCGTTGCGGTCGATCACGAAGAGCCAGGGCTCGCTGGGGAGGTTGAAGTCGCGCACCTGGGGGCGCACGCCCTTGCCGGGATCGTTGTCGTTGTAGATCTCCATGTGGATGAACTCGACCTGGTCCTCGTAGTCCTCCTTGACCTGCTCGGCGACATCGACGACCGGGCCGCAGACCCGACTCTCGCAGAATTGGGGGGTCGCAAACAAGAGGGCGACTGGCTTTTTCCCCAGTACCTCTGCGAAGTCTGAGTCGTTCATCGTCTCCGGCGGGATCCGCGTGGTGAGCTCTTCCAGGTTGCCGCCGACCGACTCGCGGGTCGGGGTGTTGATCGCAGGGGGCCGCTCGCCGACGCGGGGGATCGTCGTGAACTGGCCGACGACGGCGCTCGGCAGCAGGGTGGCCTCCAGCTCGTCGCCGTTGCGAATCATCGCCGCGATCCGCCACTCGCCGTTGCTGGGGAAATCGATGTCGGTCGTGTAGACGACCTTGCCGGAGTCCGGATCGTCGGCCGTCGTCTTGGCCGTGAAGGGCGCCTCGGTCTCGAGGGTGAGGACCTTGGCCGGATATGGGCCGCGGGCGCGGCCGCCGAGCGCGAACTCGAGCCCGGCCTGGCCCTGCGCGCCGCTTGACTGCGGGGCCGAGCCGGGCGGCGGGGCCTTGGCTGCGTAGAGGGCGATCTCCGCGTCGCCGATCTGCTCCTTGGCGCTGCGGGTGAAGACGCCGAACCCGAAGCGGTTCTCGCCTTTGTAGAAGACTCGCTCGGTCGGGGTGACGACGAGGGTCGTGTTCGTCGCCTCATCCTCGAGCAGCTGGGCGAGGCTGCGGCCCTGGGTGGCCGGGAAGCTGCTTGCGGGTGGCGCCGGACGGTCCTGGTAGCCGGAATCGGAGTCGTCTGACCCGCCGCAGGCAGCGATCAGAAGGACGGCAAGGCAAAGCGGCCCTGCGAGTTTGGCGACCCAGGAAATGCGCACGCAGCAATGTTATTGAGGCTCCCCCTTCGGCCGTTTCCCTGCGGGCAGGCGTCGGTCCTGTGCCTATAGGGTCCGCACCCGTCCAGCGAGCTAGGAGGAAGGTTGGCCGACCGCGCGGCATTGGTTACCGGAGGATCGAGTGGGATCGGGTTCGCGATCGCGCGGGCGCTGGGCGAGGACGGCTACGGGCTGACGATCTCCTCGCGGCGGCCGAGCAAGCTCGAGCCTGCCGGGGAGACGCTGCGGGAGGCGGGCTTCGAGGTCGAGGCCGTGCCGGCGCAGATGCAGGAAGAGGAGGACGTCGTGAATCTCGTCGCCGCGCACCGGGAGAAGTACGGGCGCCTGGACGTGCTGGTCAACAACGCCGGGATCGGCGTCGGGCAGCCGATGGACTCGATCAAGACCAAGCACCTCGACCTGCAGCTCGACGTCAACCTGCGGGCGATCGTGATCGC
The DNA here is from genome assembly GCA_963724905.1 of uncultured Solirubrobacterales bacterium. Taxonomy (GTDB): domain Bacteria; phylum Actinomycetota; class Thermoleophilia; order Solirubrobacterales; family 70-9; genus Mayfieldus. The sequence goes on along the minus strand of CAVRWD010000001.1, from coordinate 13,362 downwards.
GACGCGGGAGGCGCTGCCGATGCTGCGCGAGGCGGGCGCCGAGCACGGCAAGGCGCTGATCGTCAACACAGCGTCGATCGCCGGCAAGTCGGGACAGGCGTGGCTTTCGGTATACGCCGCCACGAAGGCGGCGGTGATCAACTTCAGCGTGGGAACTCAGAAGGAGCTCGGCGAGGCCGGGATTCAGGTGACGGCGCTGGCGCCGGGCTTCGTCGATACGGCGATGACCGACTTCGTCAAGAAGCAGATCGAGGCCGAGAAGATGATCCGTCCCGAGGACATCGCCGAGGCGGTGAGGCTGCTGCTGCGCACCTCGCCGAACTGCCTGATCCCGGAGATTGTCTTCGCCCGCCCCGGTGACCTGGACTCGCCCTAGGGGCGAGGCGTGGAGCTAGCTGTGGGCAGGCGTGGTCTCGCGCTCGGCGAGCAGGTCGTCGACTCGCTGCTCGGCCATCTGCCCGGAAGCCGCCGCGAGGGTGGCTTGGTAGACGTCGTAGCGGCGGGCCGGGCGCAGCCAGGACCAGCGCCGGCGGGCGCGCAGCTCTCGGCTGCGGGCCGGGTCGCCGGGGCGCGGTCGGGTCTCGGTTGTTGGGCGTGGGGAGCGGGCGGCGATCTCGCGGCGCTCGGCGCGGATCTGGTCAGCCGCCTCGGCGAGAGTCCCGCCGGTCCCGATCTGGGTGTCGTCCTCGAGCAAGCTCATCTCGAGGTAGGTGCGCAGGGCGCGGATCTCGCGGCGGCTGGCGCGCCGGGGGCGCTTTCCGGCGCCGGTGAATGCGTCCCAGGCGAGGGCGAAGCTGGCAAAGCTGGTGCGGCCGCCGCTGCGGTGCGCGGCGAGCATCGGGCAGACGCCGCCGTCGCCGTCGGTGTAGCCGCCGACGATGATCGGGTTGGCCTCGATTCCCTGCAGCATCGCCTCGCGGGTGTGATGGGGAAGCAGCTCGACGGCCGTGCGGAGCCGCTTCGCGGTGTCGCGATGCCGTGGCACTGCCCAAGGGATAGCGGCTGGCGCCGGCCGCTGACTGCTCGCGGGCGGTCGCGAACGGGATGTTTCAGACGGCCGGAGGCTGAGGTGGATCAGTGCGGGTGATGGTCGCCGCCTTCGGTGACGCCGGGCATGCGTTCCCGGCGATCTCGCTGGCGCGAGCGCTTGCGGGCCGCGGGCATGAGGTGGTGGTCGAGAGCTGGGAGCGCTGGCGGGAGCCGGTCGAGGAGCTGGGGCTGGAGTTCGTTGCCGCGGAGCAGTACACGGTGTTCCCGCCGCCGGCCGCGGGGTCGGGGGACGTGAGTGCAGCGGCGGCGGCGCGGACGCTCCTCCCCTTCCTCGAGGAGTGGAAGCCCGACGCGGTGGTCAGCGACATCCTCACGCTCGCGCCGGCGCTTGCGGCGGAGAAGGTCGGGGTGCCGTGGGCGACGTTGATCCCGCACCCATATCCCGAGACGCCCGCCGGGATGCCGTTCTTCGCCAGCGGGGCGAGGGCTCCGCGCACGGCGGCTGGGCGGGCGCTCTGGAGTGCCTGGGGGCCGCTGCTGCAGGATGGGCCTGCGGCAGGGACGGGCGGAGCTCAACGAGCAGCGAGAGGCGATCGGGCTGGCGCCGATCGAGCGGTTTCACGGCGGGATCAGCGAGAGGCTGGCGCTGGTCGCGACGTTCCCGCAGCTCGAGTACCAGCGTCCGTGGCCAAGAAGCGTTTTCGTCACCGGGCCGATGGACTTCGAGGTGCCGCATCCCGACATCGAGCTGCCGCCCGGGGACGCGCCGCTGGTGCTGGTGGCGCCAAGCACGGCGAAGGATCTGGATGCGCGGCTGGTGAGGGCGGCACTGGCTGGGCTCGCGGAGGAACCGGTGCGGGTGGTGGCGACGACGAACCTGATGCGCCCGAGGGATCCGATCGATGTGCCCGAAAACGCGGTGCTGGTCGACTGGGTGAGCTACAGCCAGGTGCTGGCGCAGGCGGATCTGGTGATCTGCCACGGAGGGCACGGGACGACGGTGCGGGCGCTGGGTGCTGGGGTTCCGGTGCTCTGCTCGCCGATCGCCGGCGACATGGCCGAGAACGCGGTCCGGGTGGCGTGGGCCGGAGCGGGGCTCTCGCTCTCCTGGCGGCTGTGCCGGCCGGCGCCGCTGCGCTGGACGGTTCGGCGGCTACTCGGTGATCCGAGGTTCAAGCGGCGAGCGGGGGAACTCGCGGCTTGGCGCCGGGAGAACGACGGGGCGGTTCGAGGGGCGAAGCTGGTGGAGAAGCTCGCGAAAGCCTGAAATGATAGAGCCGCGACAAGTCGCGGTCAACTCCGGGGGTGGGACTCGAACCCACAACCTCTGGTTAACAGCCAGTCGCTCTACCAGTTGAGCTATCCCCGATCGCATGAACGGCTTACTTCAAGTGATAACCATTCATGTCACATCGCAAGCCCGATCGCTGACGTCAACTTTATCGGCAGCTCCACGAACCGGCCTCGATCTCCGCATGGCAGGTTGCGCACAGAAGCACGCATCGTGCCGCCTCGGCTCGTGCCCTCGACATCGAGCGGGAGATCCCGAAACGGCTTAGACCAAACTCCTTCGTCTCAGGGTCGAGATGGTGAAACTGCAGCGCTGCCGGGAAGCGGTCATAGCCACAAATGACGCATTTCCCGCCCGCCTCATTCACCAAGGTTGACTTCACGGCGCGGCGTCGCTTACTCACCGCCTCGGAACGACACCGCTTGCACCGGAAGTAGCCGCGTGACTCAAGGACATGCGTGGTCAGGCCATGCCGAGAACATTCGAGCACGGTTTCGTCTTTGTCCGTCCTTTCTTGCAGCGGCAGCTGCCGTTCGGCGAGATGCCGCCAGTCGCGGAGCGTCGAATCCGTAGCGCTTGCAGCCAGTAGCGAACGGCGACGGGACATGCTTCCCGATTTCCGACCGATCTTCTCCAGGCATTCCCTGGCCAGGCAATCCTCTAGAAACCGCTTGTTCATGCGGAAATCCTGCCATCCGGGTCGGATGGAACAAGCGAACGTGTGTTCGGCTAAGCAGCCCGCTCGGGGCGCATGATCCGCTCCCCCAGAGCCGCTCGATCGCGGTGAAGCTCGGCGGCCCGCGCGTGATCGCCCTTCTCCGTCGCAGCGGCGATCTCGTCGTCGAGCCGCCGCCTCTCCAGCAGCAGGAAGTTCATCTCCATCGCGTCCCCTGACGCGGGCTCGCTCTGCGCAGTCATCACCAGCTGCGTGACCAGCGCCACCACCTCCTCGTCCTCGCGCGGCAGCCCTTCCAGCGGCATGTCGAGATGCGCCCGCAGCCACTCGGCCGCCCTCCCGGCCTGCGGCGAGGACAAATGCTCGGGCGTCAGGCGCCCCAAGATCTCCCTCCCCGCCTTCGGGTCTGCGATGCACATCGCCAGCAGCGCCCGCTCGCGCCTCTCGCGCGAGGTCAGCGCCGGCTCGACCGCCGCTCCCGCTCCCCCTTTATCCCCCGATTCCGCCCGCGCCCGCGCGCTCGCCATCCGCCCGATCACCATCGCCGGATCGACGTCGAGTCGCTCGGCGACCTTGCGCACAAGCTCATCGCGGCTGACGCTCTCCCCCATCTCGCCCAGCACCGCCGCCACCTCGGCCAGCGCCCGATCACGCTCGATCGGCGAGCTCCCATCGGCACCCTCCAGCACCAGCCCGACCTGAAACTCCGGCAGCTCCAGCGCCCCTTCCACCAGCCCCGCGAAGCGCTCCGCTCCCCCTTCCTCGGCGACCAGCTGCGCCGGGTCCTCGCCCTCCGGCATCGCCGCCACCCGCAGCCGCATCTGCCGGCCCTCGGCCTTGCGCTGCGCCCGCAGCATCGCCTCCTGGCCGGCGCTGTCGGCGTCCAGTGCCAGCACCACCTCCTTCACCTGCCGCGAGAGCATCGCCACCTGCTCCTCGGTGATCGCCGTCCCCATCACCCCGACCGCCTCCTCGATCCCGGCTTGGTGCAGCGCCAGCACGTCCGTATATCCCTCGACCACGACCGCCCGCCCCGCCTTCGCGATCGCTCCCCGCGCGCGATCGACTCCGTAAAGGGTCTCGCTCTTTCGATACAGCTCGCCTTCGGCCGAGTTGATGTATTTCGCGCCCTGGTCTGAGCGCATCGCCCGCGCACCGAACCCGATCACCCGCCCGCGCTCGTCGCGGACCGGGAAGGTGATCCGCTCGCGGAAGCGGTCGTACACGCCCCCTCCCCGACCCTTCTGAACCAGGCCCGCCGCGCGCAGCTCATCGATGCTGAACCCCGCCCTCTGGCCCCGCGTCAGCACCTGGTCCCAGGCGCTCGGCGCGTAGCCGATCCCAAAGTCGCGCAGCACCTCCTCGCCGAGCCCGCGCTCGGCCAGGTAGTCGCGCGCCTTGGCCGCCTCCCCCGACTCCCACAGAAAGCTCGCGTAGAAGGCCCCTGTGCGGTCGAGCAGCTGCCGCAACCGGTCGCGCCGCTTGCGCGCCGCTTCGCGCTTCGGGTCCTCCTGCTCGCGCTCCAGCTCCACCCCGTAGCGCTCCGCCAGCACCTCGACCGCCTCGGGGAACTCGAGCCCCTCCTTCTCCTGCAGGAAGCGGAACACGTCGCCCCCCGCCTCACAGCCGAAGCAGTAGTACAGCTTGTCGACGGCATTGACCGAGAACGAGGGCGTGCGCTCCTCGTGGAACGGGCACAGCCCCACCCAGCGCCCGCCCTGCTGGCGCAGGTCGGTATGGGCGCTCACCACCTCGACCATGTCGGCCGCCTGGCGGACCCGGTCGACGCTCTCGGGAGAGAAGCGGCTCACGCGCCGACGGTACCGCCCGGCGAGGCGTGAGTGCTCCACGGTCCGAGACAGAATCCGCGCAGAACGAGAAACGGCGCCCGCAGGCGCCGCCTCCCGATCGATTCTTATCGAACTGCTAGTGGCAACTGTTGTCCGACCGATGCCGCCAGGTCCAGTTCTCATCGTCGCCCCAACCTGGGGTATCAATGTGAACCGCGAGGCAATCGGCGCCACGATGCTGGATCGACGTCAGCGCATCGTGGAAGTCACCGCCCTCCTCGTCGGCGGTCGCCCGCTCCCACTCGGCGGTCCCGTTGAACGTGTCCAGCCAGCGCAGCGTGCACGCGTCTCGCCCTTCCGGCCTGCCGATGCAATTCCACGCATGCGGCGGATTGTGGCCGTCAATCGGGAACCTGCCCGTGTCATGCATGGTGCGGATCGCCCCCTCGGTGATGTTCGGGTAGAGCGTCACCAGGACTCCATTCGCTCCCCCCGACTGGGCGTGCATCTCACCAACGACGGTGCCGTCGAGCTTGATCTGCACCGTTGTTGAAACCGGGCACAAACTCGCAACCCGACATGCCGATCGCCGCAGCGACACCAGCGATGAAAGCAGCAGCTTTCGCATTGAGCCTCTCCTCCTACTTGGACATCGACCCCCTGCCAACCCAATTCAGGGGACCAACCCAACGTATGAGCGCCCGCTTCGGAGCGCATCGCCAATACTTCAATGACCGACCGTTCAGTCAGCGCGCAAAAATCAGGAGATCAGAACTGTGACTCCTCCGGAATCGTGAGTTCGCGGAAGCGGGAGATGCAGTAGCGATCGGTCATCCCGGCGACGTAGTCGGTAACGCGCTGGCAGTGGTCCGCGCCCGGATCAATCACCGGGACCTCGTCCTCACTCCCCATGTAGTGGTCGAACAGCCCCCGCAGCGTGCGCTGCACCCGCTCGACCTCGCGCCGCGCCTCCGGCCCCAGATAGACCCGATCGAACATGAACTTGCGCAGCCTCAGCATCGCGCCGCCGATCTCATCGCTCTGCACGATGTCGCCGCTCTCGGCGGAGCGCTCGACGATGTCGCGGACCAGGGTGTCGATCCGCCTCGGCCCGGTCGGCCCCAGCAGCTCGATCTCCTCGGCCGGCAGGTCCTCCGACCGCAGGATCCCCGCCCGCAGCGCGTCGTCGATGTCGTGGTTTATGTAGGCGACCCGATCGACCAGCCGCACGATCCGCCCCTCCAGCGTCGCCGGCTTCTCGGGGCCTGTGTGGTTGAGGATCCCGTCGCGAACCTGCTCGGTCAGGTTCAACCCCTGCCCGTCGCGTTCGAGGACATCGACCACCCGCAGCGAGTGGAGGTTGTGCTTGAAGCCGCTCCCGCATTGCTCGCGCAGCGCCTCGTCGAGCTCCTCCTCGCCGATGTGGCCGAAAGGCGGATGCCCGAGGTCGTGGCCGAGCCCGATCGCCTCGGTGAGGTCCTCGTTGAGCCCCAGCGCCCTCGCCACCGTGCGCGATATCCCCGAGGCCTCAAGCGTGTGCGTGAGCCGGGTGCGGTAGTGATCCCCCTCCGGCGCGATGAAGACCTGGGTCTTGTGCTTGAGGCGCCGAAATGCCTTCGAGTGCACGATCCGGTCGCGGTCGCGCTGAAACGGCGTCCGCAGCGGGCTGTCGTCCTCATCAACCGCCCGCGTCGCCGGATAGGAACGGGTCGCCGCCTCGGACAGGTACTCCTCCTCCCACGCCTCGACGCGCTCTTGAAGCGATCTTGTGGTGGTCGGCAAGTCGGTCAGAGCCTCCTCGCCGCGATTCTAGGCTGCGGCCCGAAGGCGCACGTGAGCGTGGTGCTCAAGCGTCTCGGATACCGCCCGCTCAGCCTGGCGCAGCGCCCTCGCCTCGGCGGCCGGCGCCTCGGAGAGCGGCCGGGCGAGCCCGTCGACCATGAACCGATGCGCCTCCGGCGAGAGGTCGAAGCCCCCCGCCTCACAGCTCGCGCACACCACCCCGCCCGCGGCGCCGGAGAACCCGGTCAGGTGATCGGCCTCCCCGCAGCGCGCGCAGGAGCCGAGCTCGGGCGCGAACCCGGCCGCCAGCGCCAGCTTCAGCCGGAAGGAAAGCGCCTCCGCCAGGCCGGCGTCATGTCCCGGCTCGTCGAGCAGCGCCAGGTAGCGGCAGAGCAGGTTGTAGGCGGCGGCGTTGGGCTGCGCCTCGTCGAGCAGCCGCAGCACCGCGTCGCAGGCCCGCGCCGCCGCCGACAGCGTCGCTCCCCCCGTGCGCAGCCGCGGATAGCCATCGACGGTCGAGGCCGCGGTGACCGTCGCCAGCTCGCCGCGGCCCTCGTAGCAGGACGAGATTGAGGCGGAAGAACGGCTCCAAGCGCCCGCCGAAGCGCGAGCGCGGGCGCCGCGACCCCTTGGCGATCGCGCCGATCCGCCCTCGCCCGGCGCTGTACAGGTGAAGGATCCGATCCGCCTCGCCGAAGCGGATGCTGCGCAGGACCACTGCCTCGGTCTTGTAGTTGCCGGCCACGGCCTTTCAGCCTCCCGCCCGGAGCGGACGGACTCAGGCAGCCGAGCGAACCGCGTCGCGAATCGCCTCGGCGGTGACGCTGGCCGCGATCGTCCCCACCGCAAGCGAGGTGAAGCGGTCCGCCTCGCCTTCCCCCGAGGCGAGGCAGAACACCACGTCGCCGTCGACGTCGGAGAAGGTTGGATTCACGGCCCGGGCCACGCCGCCGCTCGCCATCCGCGCGACTCGAGCGCAGCCGGGAGCCGTCAGCGGCGCGTCTGTCATCAGGCAGACCAGGGTCGTGTTGCGCTCCTCGACCTTCGTCCAGTCGGGCGGGCCCTCCATCGCGGCGATCAGCTCCGCGGTGAGCTCCATCTCCCCGTCCTCGTCCCGCGGCCCCGCGAGCACCGACCCGTCCTCCCCGACCACGTCGCCGAACCCGTTGGCGACCGCGAGCGCTGCCACGGTCTCACCGCGGCCGCTGCGCGCCGCCGCGTAGCCGATCCCGGCGGCGGTCGCCCCATCCCGGCCCAACAGCTTCGCCACCGCGGTCCCCGATCCGGCGCCCACCCGGCCGCGCTGCGGCACGCCCTCGGCCGCCGCCTCGCATGCCGCGTATCCGTCCTCGGCCCGAGGGCGCACCGCCGGATCCCCCTCGACGAGGTCATAGACGACCGCGGCGGGCACGATCGGCACCAGCCCGCCAGGAGTGCGGTAGCCGCGCCCGTTCTCCTCCAGCCAGCGAGCGGCCCCGTCGGCCGCCGCGAGCCCGAAGGCGCTCCCCCCGGCGAGCATCACCGCCGTCACCTCGTGCGCACCCGCGAGCGGCCCGACGACATCGGTCTCGCGCGTCCCCGGCCCTCCGCCGCGAACGTCGACGCCGCCGCGGGCTCCGGGGGGCGCGATCACCGCCGTACACCCCGTGCGGGCGCGAGCGTCGCTCCAGTGTCCGATCGTGAAGCCGTGCGGAGGCGCGATCACGCCGACAGTATGCGGATTCCAAAGCTCGTCCAGCGAGCTTGCATCACGGCCCCCCACACAGATAGCGTTGCGGCACCGTCCGGGGGATCTACACGCGAAGGGGATTCAGATGAACCGCAGTTCGCGACCAGTTGCCACCTCAGCCTCACGCTTTCGCAGGCTGCTACTGATGCTCTCGGGCTGCATGGCCCTCGCGGCGACCGCCGCCCCCTCCGCCGGGGCGACGATCACCGGCACCAACGACCCGAACACGCTCGTCGGTGCCTTCGCCAACTCGTCCGAGATCGGCACAGGCCTCGACGTCTCTCCCGAGAGCGGCGTGGACACGAACCCGTTCGCGAACGCGAGCTCCGACACCCCCCTCGCGGGCTTCCCCACCGCCGCCGGCAGCTACACGATCCTCACCACCGGCGACTCGGCGCTGGCCGAGACCCCCAATACCGAAACCAGCAGCGGCGATGACCAGAACTATGAGCCTCCGGCCCGCGGCAACGCCAACGACCCCACCACCGTCTCGGTGACCTTCAACGTTCCCGGGGGCACCAACTGCCTCAACCTCGACTATCGCTTCCTCTCGGAGGAGTTCCCCGAGTTCGTCGGCACCTCGTTCAACGACCGCTTCATCGCCGAGCTCGACCAGACGACCTGGACCGCTTCGGGGCAGGAGAGCACCGCGCCGCTCGACTTCGCGGCCCGCGGGACCCAGATCTCGATCAACAGCATCGGGCCGACCGCAGTCAGCGAGGCAAACGCCGCCGGCACCACCTACGACGCGGCGTCAGCCCTCGTCACCACCAAGACCGTGGTCACCCCCGGGACGCACACGCTGTACCTGTCGATCTTCGACGCCAGCGACCACATCTACGACTCGGCCGTCTTCGTCGACAACCTGCGCTTCACCAACACGCCGCCTCTCGAGTGCCGCCCGCCGGACATCTTCGGCGGCAAGGTCGGAGTGGACCTGCCGAAATCGGCCAAGGTCAAGAACGGCAAGGCGATCATCCCGGTCGAGTGCGACCTGCCGGCCGCGGCGACCATCGACTGTGCCGGCACTGTCGCGCTGACCGCGGGAGCAAACGCTCTCGGCCGTGTGGCGACGATCTCCAAGAAGGTCAGCAAAAAGAAGAAGAAGTACTCGATCAACCCCGGCCAGACCAAGAACGTCAAGGTCAAGCTGACCAGCAAGGCCAAGAAGGCCGTCAACCGCAAGGGCAAGCTGAAGGTCAAGGCGAAGATCCGCAACACCGAGAACGGCGCCCGCAAGACCTTCAAGCTGAAGCTCAAGGGCTGAGAATCGCTAGCTGACCGGGCGACCGCGGCCTCTGCGCCGCGGTCGCCTGCGAAGCCGCACCTGGCACCCGGGGCAGAAGTAGGTCGAGCGCCCCGAGACGACAATGCGCTTGATCTCCCGCCCGCAGCGCCGGCAGGGCTCGCCTTCGCGCCGGTGGACCAGGAACTCGTCCTGCATCGATCCACGCTCTCCGCGCGAGTCCCGGTAGTCATCGATCGAGGCGCCCCCGCCTTCCAATCCGGCCTGCAGCGCCCCGATCACGCCCTCCCGCAGCGCCTCGGCGTGCTCGCCGCGCATCGAGCCCGCCGGCGAGAGCGGATGAAGCTCCGCCCTCCAGAGAGCCTCGTCGGCGTAGATGTTTCCCACCCCGGCGATCCCCGCCTGGTCGAGCAGGAATGACTTCAGCGGCGCCCGCCGCCCCGCCGCCAGCGCCTCGATCACCTCCCCCGTGAACTGGTCCGAGAGCGGCTCGATTCCGACCCGGCCCTCGAAGCGGGCCTCGACGGCCGCTGTCGGGACCAGGAATGCCTCTCCAAAGCGGCGCGCGTCGCTGAAGCGCAGCTCGCGGCCATCGCCGAGATCGAAGCTCGCCCGCAGGTAAGCGGTCCTCGGCGCTGGGCTCGTCCTCGTCGACCGCCGCAACCCGAACTCCCTCCTCGAGCAGGATCAGGTTGCCGGTCATCCGCAGGTGCATGATCAGGGTTGTCCCGCCCTCCAGATCGAGCAACAGGTACTTGCCGCGCCGGCGCAGCGCCTCGATTGTCCGACCGCTGACCTGGCTTTCGACCTCGCGCGGCTCAACCGGCTGCGTCCAACGCGGATCGAGGACTTCCAGCCGCTCGATCCGGGCCCCGCGGATGCGCGGCTCGAGCTGGCGGCGGATCGTCTCCACCTCGGGCAGCTCGGGCATGAGGCGCCGCTAACCCTCCGCCGCTACGCCGCCGGTGACCGGGCCCTCGGGAAAACCACCGAGCCGGATCGTCGCCAGCAGCGGATTGAATGCCTCGGTCTCCGCGCGCCGGAAGAGCTTCGGCCGGGCGTAGGCGTCGATCACGTACTCCGCCGTCCCCTTGTAGACGTGCACGCTTTTCGTCCGAACCTGCTCCCCGGCGACCTTCCCGCGGCCGACGATCTCGACAGCGATCGAGCCGCCCACCTCGCGGACGCGGCTGCTCTGCACCTCGAACGACGGCGAGCGCTTGCGCAGCGAGCTGATCAACCGCTTGCGTGATGCCTCGGCGCCGGCAGCGTCCTGGGGCAGGTCGCTGCGTGGATAGGCAAAGACTGTGGCGACCGCGCTGCCGGATGAGATCTGTGCCACCTTCGGCAGCGCTCCCCCGCTCACGATCCACGTCGACGGGCGGCCGAAGCTGACGTCGCCTCCGGGGGCACTGAAGTTGACCAGCGAGATCTGCTCGCCCAGCTGCTGCAGGCCGGTGGGCTGATTGCGCTCGTTGCCGCAGCCCGCGCCGGCGATCAGCAGCGCGGGCAGCGCGAAGCAGGCAAGCCGGCGTCGTCCCACCGGACCGGTTCTATCAGGAGGTTTTTTTTTTTTTTTTTTTTTTTTTTTTTTTTTTTTTTTTTTTTGTTCACGGCTCGCGGATGGGCCTTGAAATAGGCCTCCTTGAGCTGATCGCCGGAGAGGTGGGTGTACATCTGAGTGGTCGAGACGTCGGCGTGCCCAAGCATCTCCTGCACGGCCCGCAGGTCGCAGCCCCCGGCCAGCAGGTGCGTGGCGAAGCTGTGGCGCAGGGTGTGCGGGCTCATCTTGCCCTCGAGCCCCGCCGCCCGGGCGTGCTTCTGGACGATCTTGTAGAGGCCCTGGCGGGTCAGGGGCCCACCTCGAAAGTTGACGAACAGCTTCGGCTCGGGCCGCGCGCCGACCAGCTGCGGGCGCACCCGCAAATAGCCGTTGACCGCCGCCACCGCCTTTGTGCCCAGCGGCACCAGACGCTCCTTGGACCCCTTGCCGTGAGCGCGCAGGAATCCACGCCGCAGGTCCAGCTGCGAGAGCTCGAGGCCGATCGTCTCCGAGGCCCGCAGCCCACACGCATACATCACCTCGAGCAGGGCGCGGTCGCGCAGCGCGGTCGGCTCGCTGCCTCGTGGGGCGGCGAGCAGGTGCTGGATCTCTGCATAGTTGAGGACATGGGGAAGCTTGCGGGCCCGGCGAGGGGCGCTGAGCGCCGCCGTCGGGTCCTCGACGACGAGCTCCTCTCGGCGCAGGTGCTTATAGAAGGAGCGAAGGCAGGCGGCCTTGCGGTGAATCGTCGACGCGGAGCAGGGCGGCCGTCCGTTTCCGGTCGCGAGCTCGGCGAGGAACTCAGAGACGTCCCCCGGCCCCACCGCCAGGGCGTCGCCATCGCGCCGGGCGAGGAAGCTGCCGTACTGCAGGAGGTCGGTGCGGTAGGCGTTGAGCGTGTTGCGCGAAAGCCCGCGCTCCAGCTCAAGGTAGGCGAGAAAGTCCAGGACGAGGCCCTCAAAGCGGGCGTCGGCCTCAGATGTTGTGCCCGCACGCTCTTCGACGGTAACTGGGTTCATGGCCCCACGTTCTGCGGGCCGCGGCGTTCCCCTTGCCTCGCAACAGTTATGCCGGGCCGCGAAACGCAGTGGAGCGGCACATGCATGTCAGGCGGCCAAAGGCCGCCGCAATCGATTCAGCGAAGTTCGCTACGCCAGAGCAGCAGCCCGACCAGCGACTTGGCGTCGGCGCAGGCTTCGATCGCGTCGTCGAGCTCTGCGAGCGGAACCTCGACGATCTCGATCCGCTCGCCCTCGGAGGGCTGCGGGTCGACCCGGGTCAGGTCGGTGGCGACAAACAGGTGCACCTGCTCATCGCTGAAGCCCGGGCTCGTGTAGTACGTCTTCAGCTCCCGCCACTCGGCCGCCTGGATCCCCACCTCCTCGACCAGCTCCCGCTTCGCGCACTGCAGGGGCGTCTCACCTTCCTCATCCAGCTTTCCAGCCGGCAGCTCGAGCAGCGCCTCCTCGCCCACCGGCTCGCGCGGCTGGCGGACCATGAATAGGCGCTTGTTGTCGTGGGCGACGATCGCCACCGCTCCCGGATGGGCGACGATCTCGCGCTCCGCGGTCTCGCCGTCGTCGTATTCGAACTCGTCGATCCGGACGCTGACCATCTCGCCCTCGTGGGTAGTGCGGGATGACGTCCGCTTCATCCTGGAGTCCTACCCGCCCGCGCTGTCCCGCCAAGCGCCGAGCCCGAGGCAAGCGCCGCGGCGAAGAAGAGCGGGTCTTCGTCCAGAGTCCGGCCCATCACCTTCGTCGGCAGCCCGCTGTCGGCATAGCCGTTGAGGTCGACCGGCTGGCGAGAAGCCCGTGGCGCCTCGAACCCAGCAGCGGCTCGAGGGCCGGGCCGACGGTCAGCTCGTCCTCGGGGACCGGTACCTCGACTCTCCCCAGCAACATCTCCAGCACGGTCGCCGTGTGGTGGCTCACCCCACGGTGGCGGGGACGCGGGTCGGCTCCCGAGAAACGCGGCGACAGCAGTGCCGGCATCCCCAGGGCCAGGGCCGCATGGGCGCTGTCCAGAGCCGCCATCGCGCCATGGCCGTAGCGGGTCTCCGAGCCGAGGATCCCGGGGCCGGGTCCCGCGATGACCGCCTCCCAGCCAAGCCCGGCCGCCGCGTCGAGGGCGCCGGCGACGCTGATCGCCTCCAGCTCTCCCCCGTACGCCGGGCCGGCGGTGAAGTGACCGCAGAAGAGCTCCCGCTCCCGCAGGTCTCGCACCCCTCGCGACAGTGACCCCGGCAGGGCGCCGCCGCCGGTCTGCACATAGCCAATCCGCAGCTGCGGGGCGGCCTGGGCGGCGGCCCAGGC